>NZ_QITQ01000009.1 GCF_003260265.1 Roseovarius amoyensis | reverse complement strand
CTTGTCGGCGCTGTCCTTTGATGTTCCGGGTTTCTTGTTCATCTTCGCTCCTTAAAGGCTACGATGAACCAGAACCCCTCCGGTGTTCAAATCCTCAAATCTGTCCCACAGGTGCTGACGTCAGACATGCGGGGCTGAAAGGGAACTATGGCAGCCATACGCTGCGGAAGACGTGGGGCTATCATCAGCTGCGGGCCAATACGAAAACACCGCCGCACCTCGTCCTGCCGCTCCTCATGGAAGCCTATGGCCATGCCCGCCAGCAACAGACATTAGAGTACCTCTGTATTCAGTCAGATGAAGTTGCTAGTCTGTTCATGCAGATCGAACTGTAAGGAGGACAGCTTTGCTTCCGCTACGAAGTCTTGTCGAAAACGACACGGAAGATGCCGCCCGCCCGGTCGTCATTGGCATACCGCCAGCACGGCTCAAAGCAGCAAATTCGAATTTACGCCCATTAGAAAACTTTTGGGAAGAGCAGGAACGCGAATTCGCCCACCTATCCAAAGAATTTGTCGCCCGCTTTCACGACAAAGACCTTGGCGCAAGAATTCTAGATCGCCTCCCCGAGATACAGGCAGGGCCACATATTTTGAGGTTCTATGCCGGGATCAACTCGCTGCTGAAGTCCCTCCTTGCAGAGTTTCGAGACGCGCGTGACTACGGCGTGGGACTGGAAACGCAATTCGTGAATGCCGAAACCATAGCCTTGTTTTTCATGGACAGGGGCTTGGTGCCCAACAAGCCCGGCATGGATTCACTCGTCAGCGACGTGTTCCCTGACTTCAAAGATCGGGACGCCAACACGGTCATTTTCAACACCTATGAACATCTCCAGACGGCACTGCCACGAAGGAACGAGATGGAACTGCGTGAATTACTGATCCGCTTCCAGCGCTGGTACGGGATTGGCGGAGATACGGCGCTGCTGCCACTAGAAAAATTTGACGGTGGGCTTGCGAATAAGGTATTAGAATTCTTCAAGATTTTATACGGAGCATATTTGCGCAGAGACTTTGACGAGGCACTGGACGAACATTCGAGAAGGCAACGACGATTTGCCCCGAAGAAGAGCGGCGGTGTCTACAAACAAGTCAAGCTTCAGCTCCACGAAGACCTGATACCCGTTCTGAGCAAAGCTCTGGCAGGCGGTAATCGCAACGCTTTTATCGAAGAAGCGATTGTGGAGAAGCTCCAGCGAGAGGGTGTTGAGTTTGACCTGCCCGACCAACCTCCGTTGCCCGGCGGATAGATCACGAAAAGTTTATCGGTACCGATATAACATATAGAGGTACCCATCTATATATCTGTGGTGTGGCTGACGTGCAGCCTCGATCATCACAGGAGAACCACCATGTCCATGACCTCGACCGTGAAGCTGGGACAGACGCTTGCCCAGTCCGGCAGGCCGCTGCCGAACCTGAGCACGCTGCCCTATAGCGTGCGCCAGGACCTTCAGACCGGGTACGGCTCCGGCAAGAAGTAACAGGACGCTTGCCCCTCAGTCCCGCCGCGTGCGGCGGGACATCCCAATCCATCACAGCGTTGCCGTTTCCGGCGCGGGCGTCCTGTTTCCGCGTGCGGGAGAGGTGCGCCCCGTTCCCGGAGGTGTTTTCATGAGCGGACAAGGACATATCGGATCGCCGTTTGTCAGGTCACTGCGCGGCCTGTCATTCTTCGCAGGCGTTGCTGCCACCTTCACCTTCATGCCCAAACTCTATGAGCGCGTGGCTCCGTCTGTCTGGCGCTATACACTGGAACACTACCAGGGCGTGGACACGCAGCTTGTCCTGCTCGGCCTGAAGGTCGTTCTGGCGCTGGTCGTCTATTTTACGGTCAGTGCTGCGATCAATACCGCGCTCTCGGCTCTTGGCCTACACCTCGCCCTGAAGGTGATGCAGCAGGACAGTGAGGTCATCGAAGACCCTTCGAGCTTGCGCCGTCAGCGCAAATCCCGCCGCAAGATGATGATCCTCGGCCTGATCGTGGTCGTCGGCCTCGTTCAGTGGGGGCTGTCATGAGCAAGGACTGGAATGACCGTCATCCGTTTGGCTCTGCCAACTTTGCTGAACACGGTGATCTTCACGCGGCTGGTATGCTGCGCCAGAGCGACACTGCCCTGTTTCTGGGTTTTCATGCAGGGCAGCCGCTCTGGTATGATCGTCCCGGCGGGTTACTCCTGATCGGCGGGGCACGCTCCGGCAAGCTGCGGGATGTTCTGGCCTATAACCTGTGCAGCGGGATATTCACGCACGGCTCAATGCTGGTGCTGGACCTGAAAGGGGAACTGGCCGCGATCTCGCAGGACCAGACCCCGGATGGCAAACTCTGCCACTACTGGAACCCGCTTGCCCTGCACGGCATCGCTCAGGACCGCGTGAACCCCGTCGATTATCTTCGTAAATCCTCTCCGTCGCTCTTCGCAGATGTGAAGCTGTTTGCCGAAGGACTGGTGCCCAGTTCCGGTGCGCCGCAATCGGCCTTCTTTGAACAACGCGCACGGGAATATATCGAGGCGATCTCGCTGATGCTGGTCATGCTGCACGGTGCACTTGATCTGCCAGCCCTTTACGAGACCATCAACCTGATCCCCGGCAATACGCCTGCATGGCGCGACTTTGCCTATGAGATGTACCGCTCCGGCATTCCGCTGGTGGCGCGTGTTGAGGAAGAAATATCCACTTCAAGAGAGGATTCCTCGGGCGGGTATCGTGGGATCGTGGGCGAGCTGTTCAATTCTGTTTCCTGTCTCAGCGATCCGGTTTTGCGGGAATCCGTCTCGCCGCCATTCGATTTCTCGCTGGAAGATTTGTGCCGATCCGATCACTTCACCCAGTTCTATATGATGTGTCCGGCGGAGCTGGTCGGAGCATATGCTCCCGTTATCAAGGCGATCTTCACGGGCGCGATGATCTACAAAGCGCGTAAACCCGAAGCGCCTGCCCAGACCTGGATACTGGATGAATGCGCGCAGCTGAAAGGCTTCTCCCTCGTGCCGCGCATGTTCACCTACGGCGCGGGCATGGGCATTCGCCCGTGGGCGGTGTTCCAGTCACTAAAGCAGATGGATGATCTCGCACCCGGCGCGCGGGACATCATCACCTCCAGTGCGGGTTGCCAGAGTTATTTCAGCCTGCGCGATGTCCTGTCCTCGCGCACGATCTCGGAAATGCTCGGGGTGCAGACCTTCAAATGGAACGATCCCATCCGGCAAGGGCGAGCGCGCCTCGATCAGGCCAGGCTACTTGGCAATCTCTTCAGCGGGGCCGATCCGTTCGATCTGATCCCGCAGCTCATGCAGAAGCGACTGGAAAGCCAGTGGCAGACACGGCAACGCCGCCCGCTGCGCACCACGGATGAAGTGCTGAACCTGCCGGAGAACCGCCAGTTCATCTTTGCGGATGGCCTGCCGGGGGCGGTGCTGGCGGAACGCGCGCCGTACTTCGATCAGCCGTTTGTGGCGGGGCGGTATCACCCGAACCCCTATCATCCGCCCTATGACCATGTGAGCGTGACGACCAATACAGGCCGTAGGGAACTGCGCCCCGTCATCTGTGAGCGTGTGCCCGACCCCTTCGCCCACCTGCCGCAATACCGGGACGGGATTTGGTCGCATATCGGGGAGAGCGGTGATGCGTGACGGCCGTCCCAGTTCCTACAGTTTTCAGCACCGGGGCGAACTACCATCCTATGATGCCAAGTTCACCCGTGATGCCGGGCTGTCGCGGGAAGCGTTTGAAGCCCTGCGGACAGGCCGGACGCCTGAACCTCGCGCCACCCGCGACCTCGCAGAGCGCGACCAGTGGCATGTAAAGATCAACCGCTTCGATCTGCCGGAACCGCGTCCTGACTTCGCCCCGCCAAACCGCGCCCGCTTCAATGCTGACTGGGAAGAGATGCGCCGCCTGTCCCGTGCGAAGTTCGAGGAACGCCGTCTGAATGTGGCCAGTCGGTTTTTTCGGCGGGCGCGCGACCGATGAATATCAGCAAAGTCTAATGTGCTGATCTTGCTCAATTTTACGTTGAAAAGGAGAAAGCCGATGTGATATGTTCTATCTTTGTTCTTATTCGCTGACGGCATGTCCTCGCGGACCATAAGAGCAAAACGACAAATCCCGAAAACTAAACCACCAACCAAGGAAAGGAGCATTTCCATGGACAGTACAACTGTGCCCAACAAACCAATCGAAACCCTGCGCGATAGCCGTCTGAAGGCGAGTATCTGGGAGAACGCATCCGAGAAAGGCCCGTACTACACGGTCTCTCTTGCCAAGATTTACGAGGACAAGGACGGCCACCTTCAGGAGACACAATCGTTTTCTGCAAGTGAGCTGTTGCGCGTGGCCGAACTTGCTCGTGAAGCGCACGGCGTGGTCCGTGACCTGAAGCGCGAACGCAGCCACGAGCGGAACACCGAGCAACAGGCTGAACAGGGAAGCAACCGCTCTCGCTCTGAGCGTCCGGCACGCTTCCGCAGGTGAGTAACCGAACAGCGGACGGGCGCTTGGCTGTGTGGGGCCGCGCCCGTCCTGACATCAACAAGAAAAACAGAAAGGACGCACCATGAAAGATAGAGGGAAAACCAGAACAGAGCAAAAAGACCTGAGCACGCTCGGGCCGCCAAGATCACTCGGTGACCGCCTGCTGGGAGACTACGGGGCTGAGCTGGAGGGCGAAGGTCTGTCTGAAGACCAGCAAAAAGAATGTCTGCTGGCTCTTTGGCAGGTGATGGTGGCGTTTGTCGATCTCGGATTCAGCGTCAAGCCTGGGGATAAACTCTTCCCCGAAAGTGACGTCGGCTTCGATGATGTGCTAAACTACCTGTGCCTTGAAGACCTGCCGCGTGAAACAGTCGCATCCCCTGACAATCAAAAACAAGAGGAGCGACCATGAGCGTAGAACAGTTCAAGATTCCAGATACCGATACCCCCAAAGCCCTGATCTATTGCCGCGTGTCATCCGCAAGGCAGGTAGAGGAAGGCCACGGCCTTGACTCACAGGCCACGCGCTGCCGCGAATATGCCGAGCGCAAAGGCTATGAGGTGATCAAGGTTTTCCATGAGCGTGGTGTTTCCGGCGGGCTGATGGATCGCCCGTCCTTCAATGAGCTGATCGCCTTCATCAAGGCAATGCGGCGCGAAGGCATCATCGTCATCATTGACGATATCAGCCGCTTTGCCCGTGACATTGAAAGCCACTGGACGCTGCGCCGGACACTGAAAGACCTCGGCGGCAAGCTCGAAAGCCCTTCCATCACTTTCGGCGAGGATTCCGATTCCGTCCTGATTGAGAACTTGCTGGCTTCGGTCTCACAGCACCAGCGCCAGAAGAACCGCGAACAGACCACCAACCGCATGCGCGCTCGCACCATGAATGGCTACTGGTGTTTCCCCGCACCGCCGGGCTTTCGCTATGAACGTGTGGCCGGACATGGCAAGTTGCTGGTCCGGGACGAACCGCTTGCCACGATCATTGCCGAAGCCCTTGAAGGCTTTGCCTGCGGGCGCTTTGCCTCTCAGTCCGAGGTGAAGAGCTATCTCGAATCCGAACCTGCATTCGCCTCCCGCTTCCCGAACGGCTTCGTGCGCTATGAGGAAGTCATTCGCCTACTGAGCCGTCCGCACTATGCCGGGTATATCGAAGTGCCAGCCTGGGGCATCACGCTTCGCAAGGGCCAGCATGACGGCCTGATCTCGCTCGATACCTATACCCGTGTGCAGGACCGCATCCGTGAAGGCGCGCGTGTTGCTGCACGGGCGGACATCAACGAAGACTTCCCGCTGCGCGGCTTTGCCCTGTGCGGTGACTGCGATCATCCTCTGACTTCCTGCTGGTCGAAGAGCAAGACGGGCAAGAAGCATCCCTACTATATGTGCTTTCATAAGGGCTGCTCTTCCTACCGAAAATCCATCCGCCGCGATGTGATTGAAGGGGAGTTCGCCGTCCTCCTGAATGATATCACTCCGTCACCTGCGAAGCTCTCGATTGCCAAGCGCATGTTCAGTGCTGCGTGGAATGAGCGCCAGGACCGCGCCCGTGAGAACGCGGCGCTCTATGCCAGCAAGATCAAGGAGCTGGACACGCAAGTCGAAGCGCTGCTCTCCCGCCTCATGGAGGCAGACACCAGCACGGTCATCAAGGCGTATGAAAAGAAGATCGGGCAGATCGAACAGGAAAAGCTGCTGCTAGCCGAAAAGGCGGAACAAACAGGCAAGCCGAAAGCAACCTTCGAGCAAATGTTCGAACTCGCGATCCGGTTTCCCGCAAGCCTTTGGAAAGTCTGGGAAACAGGTCGCTTCGACCTGCAACGACTCGTCCTTAGACTGGCATTCAAGGACCGTCTGGCCTACTGCCGCGAAACAGGGTTTCGAACCCCGGAAGTTTCGTTTCTGTTCAAAGTGTTAAGGGGAGAATCCATGCCGGATTGTAAAATGGCGGAGGAGGTGGGATTCGAACCCACGGTACGCTTTCACGCACGCCGGTTTTCAAGACCGGTGCATTCGACCACTCTGCCACTCCTCCGGGTCTGGACTTCCTTAATCGGGCGGATGTGATTCTGAAAGGTGTCCGATGCGGTGGGAAATTGCCCAAGCAGGCGCAGCACGCTTTTCTTGGCGGCGCTCTGGGGGTAGAGTGTTGCCGAAGGCCCCCGCGTGGCCGGCGCGGCATGACGCCGGGGCAGGGGGCGCGCAGATCAAAGGCCCGGGTAAACCGGGCGGACGCGCAAGCGTGACGACAGGCAAGGGGCCGGGCATGGCAGATCGTAAAATCCATTCAGGGCTTTCGCGGGCGGGTGCCGCGCTGGCGCTTGTCAGTGCGCTCGCACTTGGCGGGTGCGGTGAAGAGGGGCAGGGCGGTTTCAACCTGTTCCAGCCCAGGGACAAGACGGAAGACGGCAGCGCGACGGCGGCCACCGGCACCACCCGGCTGGTCGAACGCGATGTCGAGGCGCCAGAGGTCTTTCAGGTCACCGAAGCAGGGCTTTGGGACGGGCGTCCCTCGCTTGGCGGGGTGTGGGTCGCGCACCCGGATGTGGGCGAGCCAGAGCGCGTGATCATCCGCAACACCGACAATTCCAAGTTTGTCATCGGCGCGCTTTTCCGGCGCGAACGAGACAATCCCGGCCCGGCGATCCAGGTGTCCTCTGACGCGGCGGATGCGCTGGGCATGCTGGCGGGGGCGCCGGCGCAGCTGAATGTCACCGCCCTGCGCCGCGAGGCCCAGCCCGAAGAGGAACCCGTGCCCGCGCCCACGGCAGACATTGCCGCGCCCGAAGATGTCGAGACCACGGCGCTCGACCCGGTGGCGGGTGCCGCCGCCGCCATCGACGCGGCAGAAAGTGCGCCGCCCGCGCCCAGACCCGCCGCCCCGGCGACGCCGGCGCGGGGTTCGTCGCTCGACAAGCCCTTTATCCAGATCGGCATCTTCAGTGTCGAGCAGAACGCGCGCAACACCGCTACGGCCATGCGCCAGAACGGCATGGTTCCGATCGTCAAGGAGCAGAGCGCCAAGGGCAAGACCTTCTGGCGCGTGATTGTCGGCCCTGCCGCCGACAGGTCCGAGCGCAGCGTGCTGCTGCGCAAGATCAAGGGCGTCGGTTTCGGCGACGCCTATCCCGTAACCGATTAACCGCGTGCAGCCATGACCCGTATCACCGCCTTTCTGGCCCCGATTGCCCTGATCCTGGCGCTGGTCCTGCCGGCGCATGCGTTTGACACTCGCGCCAGGGCCGCCTTTGTCTATGACACGACCACCGGCACGGTGCTGTTGGAAAAGAATGCCGATACGCCGTTGCCGCCAGCCTCGATGTCGAAGCTGATGACGCTCTACGTGGCGTTCGAGGCGATCCGCGACGGGCGGTTGTCGCTGGACGAAAAGCTGCCGGTTTCGCAACACGCGATGAGCTATGGCGGCTCGACCATGTTCCTTGACACCACCGACAAGGTTCGTGTCGAGGATCTGTTGCGCGGCATCGTGGTGCTGTCTGGCAACGATGCCTGCGCGGTGATCGCCGAGGCGCTCAGCCCTGATGGCACCGAGGCCGGGTTTGCCCGCTACATGACCCAGCGCGCGCACAAGATGGGCATTACCAATTCGGTCTTTCGCAACTCCAACGGCTGGCCGGCCGATGGCCATGTGATGAGCATGCGTGACCTGGCGCTGCTGGCCCGTCACCTGATCGAGGATTTCCCCGAATTCTATCCTCTCTTTGCCGAGACCGAGTTCAAGTTCGACGGTCGCGCGCCGCAAAACACCCAGAATCGCAACCCGCTGCTGCGGCTGGGGATCGGGGCTGACGGGCTCAAGACCGGGCACACCCAGCGGGCGGGCTATGGGCTGGTCGGGTCGGCCAAACAGGACGGCCGGCGGGTGGTCTTCGTCCTGTCCGGGCTGGAAAGCGCCGCCGCCCGTGCCGAAGAGGGCCGCGCGATCGTCAACTGGGCATTCCGCCAGTTCGTCGAGAAGTCGCTGCTCAAGGCCGATACCCAGGTTGCGCAGGCCAGCGTCTGGATGGGGGCCGAAGACAGCGTTGCGCTGGTCCCGGGCGAGGATGTCAGCGCGTTGCTGCCGGTGCTGGGCGGCAATGAACTGAATGCCGAGGTGGTTTATCGCGGCCCGGTCGAGGCGCCGGTGGCCAAGGGCGATGAGCTGGCCCGGCTGGTGCTGACGCCCGAGGGGCTGCCGGAAAAGATCGTGCCACTTTATGCAGCCAATGACGTGCCGCGCGGCGGCTTCATGGTGCGGATGAAAACCGTGTCAGGGCAACTGCTTGCCCGGATGAGGGGCGCGCCCGAGGAAGCGATTTGAGCGCCCCGCCGCTTTTCATTACGCTAGAGGGAATTGACGGGTCGGGCAAATCCACCCAGGCGCGGCTGCTGGCTGAGGCGTTGCGCGCGCTGGGCCGCGAGGTGGTGCTGACACGCGAACCCGGCGGCAGCCCCGGGGCCGAAGAAATTCGCGGCCTCCTGCTTGAGGGGGCGCCCGACCGCTGGTCGCCGGAAACCGAGATCCTGCTCTTTACCGCTGCGCGGCGCGATCACCTGGAACGGACGATCACCCCGGCGCTGGAACGCGGCGCGATCGTGATCTGCGACCGCTTCGCCGACAGCACACGCATGTATCAGGGGCTGCGGGGCGATGACCTGCGGGCGCTGGTGGACCGGCTGCACACGCTGATGATTGGGCGCGAACCTGACCTGACGCTGCTGATCGACATCGACCCGCAGACAGGGCTGGACCGGGCGCTGGCGCGAAAGGGCGGCGAGGACCGGTTCGAGGGGTTCGGCGCCGATCTTCAGGCGCGTCTCAGGCAGGGGTTTCTCGATCTGGCGCAGGCCGAAACCGAGCGCATTGCTGTGATCGATGGCGGGCGCGACGCGGACGCGGTTGCCGCCGACGTTCTGGGTGTCGTAACCTCGCGCCTGACATGACCGACGACTCTACCCCAGAGCCAGACCGCACCCCCGGCGCGCCGCATCCGCGCGCGACGGTCCGCCTGTTCGGGCAGGCGGCGGCAGAGGCGGCATTCCTGTCCGCGTTCCAGTCCGGCAGGCTGCATCATGCCTGGTTGCTGAGCGGCCCGCGCGGCGTGGGAAAGGCAACGCTGGCCTGGCGCATCGCGCGGTTCCTGCTGGCAACGCCTGATTCCGGCGATGGCGGGCTTTTCGGCGCCCCCCCGCCGCCGCAGACGCTGGACGTGGCGCCCGATCATCCGGTGACGCGGCGCATTCTGGCAATGGCCGAGCCGGGATTGCACCTGGTGCGCCGGGGCGGGATGGGACGCAGCGAATCCGAGCGTAATAAGGCGGTGCTGGAGGGCCGGTTTTCAGCTGATATCCGTGTTGACGAGGTGCGCAAGCTGGCGCGCTTTCTGCACATGAGTGCGGCCGATGGCGGTCGCCGTGTGGTGATCGTCGATTGCGCGGACGACCTGAACCCCGCCGCCGCCAACGCGCTGTTGAAGATGCTCGAAGAGCCGCCCGCGCGCACGACGCTCTTGCTGGTGTCGCACCGGCCCTCGGGGTTGTTGCCGACGATCCGCTCGCGTTGCCGCGATCTGCGGCTGACGCCGCTTGGGGCCGGTGACCTGGCCGATGCGCTGGCGCAAGCAGGGATCGATCCCGGTGATGATGCACCCCGCCTGGCTGAGCTTTCAGGCGGATCGGTGGGGGCGGCGATCCGGCTGATGCACCTGGACGGGCTGGCGCTCTATGCCGACCTGGTGGCGCTGATGAACGGGATGCCGACGCTGGACCGTCCCCGCGCCATCGCACTGGCCGAAGCCGCCGCCGCGCGCGGGGCAGAGGACCGGCGCGACCTGCTCTTTCATCTCGTTGACCTGATGCTTGCGCGGCTGGCGCGCACCGGCGCCACCGGCACCCCCCCGCCCGAGGCCGCACCGGGCGAGGCCGCGATGCTGGCCCGCCTTGCCCCTGGTCCGGGGAGGGCGCGGGCCTGGGCCACTCTGGCCGAAGAGGCAGGCACGCGTGCCCGCCGGGGCCGGGCGGTCAACCTTGACCCTGCCGCGCTGGTGCTGGATACGGTCTTCAAGTTGCAATCCTGCGCCCGAGCCTGAGGTTTCATGTCTGCCACCGTCACCATCACCGACAGTCACTGCCATCTCGACTTCGACAGCTTCGATGGCGAGCGGGATGATGTCATCGCGCGCGCGCTGGATGCCGGTGTGCGCCGCATGGTGACGATCTGCACGAAATTGGCGAACGAGCCGCGCGTGCGTGCCATAGCCGAGGCGCACGACCCTGTCTTCTATGCCGCCGGCACCCACCCGATGAGCGCGGCCGAAGAACCGATGGCTACCGTCGATGAACTGGTCGCGCTGGCCCGCCACCCCAAGTTCGTCGGCATCGGGGAAACCGGGCTCGACTATCACTACACCGCTGACAGCGCCGAGGTGCAAAAGCAGAGCCTGCGGGTGCACATCGCTGCCGCGCGTGAAACCGGCCTGCCGCTGATCATCCATGCCCGCGACGCCGACGACGACATGGCGCGCATCCTCACCGAAGAATACCGCAACGGCGCCTATTCCTGCGTCATGCATTGCTTTTCCTCGGGGCCCGACCTGGCGCGCGCGGCGCTTGACCTGGGGTTTTACCTGTCGATGTCGGGGATAGCGGCTTTCCCACGCAGCCAGGAACTGCGCGATATTTTCAGCAGCGTTCCGGTTGATCGCGTCCTGCTGGAAACCGACGCGCCCTATCTTGCCCCGCCGCCCTATCGCGGCAAGCGGAATGAGCCCGCCTTTACCGTGCATACCGGGCAGGTCGGGGCCGAGGTGTTCGGCATGGACTGGCCGGATTTTGCCGCGCAGACAGAGGCCAATTTCAACCGGCTCTTTACCAGGGCGGCGGGCTGATGGCGCAGATGCGGTTCACGATACTGGGCTGCGGCTCTTCCGGTGGGGTGCCGCGGCTGGGCGGGCATTGGGGTGATTGCGATCCCGATGACCCAAGAAATTATCGTCGTCGCTGCTCGATTCTGGTCGAGCGCGAAGACGGGGACGGCACCACGAGCGTGCTGATCGACACCTCGCCGGACATGCGTGCGCAGCTGCTCGATGCCGGGGTCGGGGTTCTGGATGCGGTGGTCTATACCCATTACCACGCCGATCATGTGCATGGTCTGGATGACCTGCGGATGATCGTTTTCAACCGGCGCGAACGGCTGCCTGTATGGGCAGATGGCGACACGCAGAATGTGCTGTATGCCCGGTTCGGATATGCATTTGTTCAACCTGAAGGGTCACCTTATCCACCGATTCTGGACATGCGGACTATCGAAGGCGATGTTACCATCGACGGTGCCGGCGGCCCAATCACCCTGCGCCCGATCCCGGTTCAGCATGGATCGATCGACGCTTTGGGCTTTCGGGTGGATGACCTGGCCTATCTGCCGGATGTCTCGGACATCCCCGATGACAGCTGGCCGCTGCTGGAGGGGCTGGATTGCTGGGTGCTTGATGCGCTCAGGCGCGATCCGCATCCGACGCATTCGCACCTGGAAAAATCTCTGGCCTGGATCGAGCGCGCTGCGCCCCGCCGGGCGGTGCTGACCAACATGCATATCGATCTCGACTATCGGACCCTTGCCGATGAAACCCCGGAACATGTCACCCCTGCCTTTGACGGGATGGTGATCACCTACGGGGACTGAGGCGCGTGCAGGCGCTGCTGGATGTCATCCTGCCCGTCTTTCTGGTGATAGGTTTCGGTTATCTGGCGGTCTGGCGCGGCTGGTTCAGCCCGGCCGGTGTCGATGGGCTGATGCGGTTCACCCAGAATTTTGCCATTCCCTGCCTGCTCTTCACCGCCATTGCCCGGCTGGATCTGGGGCAGAGCTTTGACTGGCGTCTGCTGATCAGCTTTTACGCCGGTGCGCTGTCGGGGTTCTTGCTGGGGCTTTTCGGCGCGCGTTTCCTGTTCGGGCGCGACTGGGAGTACGCGGTTGTCATCGGCTTTTGTTGTCTGTTTTCCAACTCGGTCCTGTTGGGGCTGGCGCTGACCGAGCGCGCCTATGGCACGGACGCGCTGCAGGCGAACTATGCCATCATCGCGCTGCATTCGCCGTTCTGCTATGGCGTCGGCATCTCGGTGATGGAGATCGTGCGCGCCCGTGGGCAGGCCGGATTCGCCATCGCCGGGCGGGTGCTGAAGGCGATGTTTTCCAACGCGCTGATCCTTGGCATCGGGGCGGGGTTCGTAGTGAACTTTTCGGGCCTGCCCTTGCCCGGCATCCTTGATGACGCGCTCGACATGATGGTGCGCGCGGCGCTGCCGGCGGCGATCTTCGGCATGGGGGGCGTGCTGGCCAGTTACCGCGCCGAGGGCGACATGCGCATCGTGCTTTTCATCTGCCTCATTGCGCTGGCGGTGCATCCGGCGATCACGCGGGGGCTGGGCCTGGCCCTGTCCCTGCCGGTCGAGGCGACGCGCTCTGCCGTTCTGACGGCGGCGATGGCGCCAGGGGTGAACGCCTATATCTTTGCCTCGATCTATGGCCGCGCGCAGCGGGTGGCGGCGACGGCGGTGCTGGTGGCCACTTCATTGACCATTCTGACCGCATGGATGTGGCTGACGATATTGCCCTGATGTGACCTCAGTGGACTATTTATCCCCAGCCGCACACACCCCGCCTTCAATTACACGATGCGTGTGTCTAGTCTTTCCTTGGCGGCGCGCCACCGGCAAAGACGTTGCCATTGACGTAATCACACGGCTCTTCCTGCATCTGCAGGTGCAGCTCGTCGCCCTCATAGGGGTGGGCACGGGCAAGTGCCTCGTCCACCTCGATGCCCAGGCCCGGCGCCTCCGGCGCGCCGACAAAACCGTTTTCCACCCTGATGGTGCCGCCGATCAGGCGGTTGTGGAATTCGGTCTCTATCGTCTCGCACATCAGGATGTTGGGGATCGAGACGGCAAGGTGGATATTGGCCGCCCATTCAATCGGGCCGGCGTAAAGATGCGGTGCCATCTGCGCGTTATAGACCTCGGCCATGGCGGCGATCTTGCGCGCCTCCCACAGCCCGCCCGCGCGCCCCAGCGCCGGTTGCAGGATCGCCGCCGCGCCCTCGCGCAGGACGGGGGCGAATTCGGCCTTGGTGGTCAGCCGTTCGCCGGTGGCCACGGGGATGCGCACCCGCGCCGCCACCTGCGCCATCTGGCCAACGCAATCGGGCGGCACCGGTTCTTCGAACCACAGCGGCGAAAAGGGCTCTATCGCCTGGCCCAGCCGGATTGCGCCGGCGGTGGTGAACTGGCCATGGGTGCCAAACAGCAGATCGGCGCGGTCACCCACCGCCTCGCGGATGGCGCGGCAGAAGGCCACCGATTGCGCGATGTCCGACATTGCCGGCATGTGCCCGCCGCGCAGGGTATAGGGCCCTGCCGGGTCGAATTTCACCGCCGTGTATCCGCGGTTGACGCAATCGGCGGCGGATTCGGCGGCCAATTCGGGCGAGACCCAGAAGTCGGGCAATTGGTGATGGGGCAGGGGATAGAGATAGGTATAGGCGCGAATGCGCTCGTTCATCCGCCCGCCCATCAAGGCCCATACCGGGCGTTCGCGCGCCTTGCCCAAGATGTCCCAACAGGCGATCTCCAGCCCCGAAAACGCGCCGATCACCGTCGGGTCGGGCCGCTGGGTAAAGCCCGAGGAATAGGCACGGCGGAACATCAGTTCGATATTCTCGGGGTTTTCGCCCTGCATGTGGCGGGCAAAGACATCCTCGATCACCGCGCGCATCGCCTTTGGGCCGACGGCGGCAGCATAGCATTCGCCCCAGCCGGTGATGCCGTTATCGGTGGTCAGCTTGACGAGTATCCAGTACCGCCCGCCCCAGCCCGGCGCCGGAGGGGCGGTGACAATGATGTCGAGGTCCCGCAGTTTCATCGGCGATCTCCGATTGGTGGCGCGGAACTATCCCTCGCCCAGCATGATCACGTTGCGCCGGGCGCTGCCCGACCTGGTGTCGGCGATGGCCTCGTTGATCTGGTCAAGCCGCCAGCGCCTGGAAATCAGCTCGTCCAGTTTCAGCCGCCCCTGGCCGTAAAGGTCGATCATCCAGGGAATATCACGGGCGATCACCACGTCGCCCATCTTTGAGCCGACCATACCCTGCCCGGCGGCGGCGAAATTGGCCGGCTCGTATTGCGACATTGCCCCGCTTGCGGGCATGCCGACCATGATCACCTTGCCGCCGCCGGCGAGGTATCGCGGCGCTTCGTCATAGGCGCGCGGCGCGCCGACGGTGACAAAGACCGCATCCGCCCCGCGCCCGATCGCCGCCTTGGCCGCGCGCCAGGGCTTGCTTTCGGTGGCCAGCACCCCGTCGGTTGCGCCAAAATCACGGGCGTCGGCCAGTTTCTCCTCGGTCATGTCCACGGCCACGATCCGCCGCGCCCCGGCGATGCGCGCGCCCTGGATGGCGTTCAGGCCGACGCCGCCCGCGCCGATGACCACCACGTCCTGCCCCGCCCGCAGGCCTGCGGCGTTCACCACCGCGCCCACGCCGGTGATGACCCCGCAGGCCAGCAGGCTGGCTGCCGCCATTTTCATGTCATCGGGGATGCGGACGACCTGGCTCTGGTCCACCACCACCTTCTCGGCGAATGCGCCGCAGGCCAGCGCCTGGTGCAACGTGCCGCCTGTGGCGGTCTGCAGCGGGCCCTTGTCGCCGTCATGGGGCGTTTCACAACCCGTGGGGCGGCCAGAAGCGCAGCTGGGGCACTGCCCGCAGGCGCGGATCAGCGTCACCACGACCGGGTCGCCCACGGCCAGCCCGGAAACCCCGTCGCCCAGGGCGCTGATGCGACCCGCCGCCTCGTGCCCATAAACCGCCGGCAGCGTGCCACCCCAGGCGCCCTCGGCATAGGAAATATCGGAATGACAGATGGCGACCGCCTCAAGCGTGACCTCGATCTCGCGTGCCTGCGGTGCGCGCAGCTGCACATCTTCGATGACGAGCGGCTGACCGAATTCGTGACAGACCGCGGCTTGGATGGTTTGCATCGTTTTCTCCCAAATGCCGATGTTGGCGGGCAGCCTGCACGCGATTCCGAACCCCGCGCAAGTGCGAACCGATACCAAAGTGTCATTGCGCGTCAGATATGGCCGATCCGGCGCAGGAAATCGCCCAAAAACCGGGCGTACTCATCGGGTTTCTCGACACAGGGCAGGTGGCCCGCGCGCCGGATCAGGCGGAATTCCGACCCCGGAACGAGCGACGCGGTCTCGCGCACCAAGTCGGGCGGGGTAGCGCCGTCCTCGGCCCCGGCGATTGCCAGCAGCGGCAGGCGCAACCCGCTGGTCGGGGTGTAAAAATCGGTTCCCGCGATGGCCGCGCTGCAACCGACATAGCCCTCGGCGGGTTGCGAGACCAGCATTGCGCGCCAGGTCGCCAGTTCGGGCGAGGCCAGGAAATCGCGCGAGAACCAGCGCGCCATTGTCGCATCGGCAATGGCCTCGATCCCGCCGGCGCGCACCGCGTCGATGCGTTGCTGCCATATCTCGCGCGTGCCGATGCGGGCGGCGGTGTTGGACAGCACCAGCGCGCGCACCTGATCGAGGCGTTTCACCGCCAGCCCCTGTCCGATCATGCCGCCGATCGACAGCCCGACGAACACCACATCGCGCAGACCAAGATGGTCGATCAGCGCTTCGGCGTCGCCCACCAGCGCGCCCATCGTATAGGGGGCGGGCGGCACCGAGCTGGCGCCGTGGCCGCGCTTGTCATAGCGCAGGATGCGCAGCCCGGCCGGCAATAGCGGCAGCACCGCGTCCCACAGATGCAGATCGGTGCCCAGCGAATTGGCAAAGACCAGCGGCGCACCCTTGGGGTCACCATCTTCGCGGTAGTTCAGCGTCACGTCACCGAGCGACAGAGAGGGCATGATCACATCCTTTTCGTCGTTTCCCGACAGTGCCGTCTGACCCGTCCGGGCACAAGGACCGGCGCCGGCGTCAATATGGCAGGCCGACATAGTTTTCCGCCAGCACATGGCGCGCGGCCTCACTTTCTTGCAGCATGGCGAACTCGGCCTCTGCGGTGCGCTGGTCGAATTCGGACCGGTCGGGAAAGCTGTGCAGCAGGGTTGTCATCCACCAGCTGAATCGCTGGGTTTTCCAGATGCGGCGCAGCGCGGTTTCGGAATATTCGCCCAGCGCCGTGCTGTCGCCCCGCAGGTAGTGCCGCAGCAACGCCCGAAAGAGATAGCCGACATCGCTGGCGGCGGTGTTCAATCCCTTGGCGCCGGTCGGTGGCACGATATGGGCGGCGTCGCCGCACAGGAAAAGCCGCCCCCATTGCATCGGCTCGCACACGAAAGACCGCAAGGGCGCGATGGATTTTTCGATGCTGGGGCCGGTGATCAGGGTTTCGGCGGCGTCTTGCGGCAGACGGCGTTTCAGTTCCTGCCAGAATTCATCGTCATCCCAGTCGTCGGGATGGTTGGAAAGCGGGCACTGGATGTAATAGCGGCTGAGCCCCGGATTGCGCATCGAAGCCAGCGCGAAACCGCGTTCCGAGCCGGCATAGATCAGTTCTTCGCTGACCGGCGGGGTTTCGGACAGAACCCCAAGCCAGCCGAAGGGATAGGTCTTCTCGAACTCGTGGCGCACGCTTTCGGGGATGGCCTGGCGCGAGGGGCCATGAAAGCCGTCGCAGCCGGCCACAAAGTCGCTCTCAATCCGGGTTTCGCGCCCCTCGTGCAGAAAGGTGATATGGGGGGTGTCGGTGTTCAGGTCGTGCAGGCTGACATCGGCGCATTCAAAAAATGTGGGCAGGCCGGCCTTGTCGCGTGCGTCGTAAAGGTCGCGGGTGACTTCGGTCTGGCCGTAGATAACAACATGCCGCCCGGTCAGCGCCTCGAAGTCGATGCGCAACTGCCGGCCGCGACAGGCCAGGGTCACGCCCTCGTGGATCAGGCCATCGCTGTCCATGCGTTCGCCGGTCCCGGCCTCGTGCATCAGCTCGGCAAAGCCGGTTTCCAGGACGCCCGCGCGGATGCGCGACAGGACATGTTCGCGGCTGCGCCGTTCCAGCACCACCGTATCGATGCCCCTGGTGTGCAAGAGCTGGCCCAACAGCAGCCCCGACGGCCCGCCGCCGATGATCGCCACCTGTGTGCGCATGATCTGTCTCCTCCTCCTCGTGCTGCGGCCCGAAGGTCGCGTGCGGATAACCTCCTCGTCTCTCCTCCTGTTCGTTGCCTTCTGACTCCTGCCTCAGCCGTAGGTTTTCAGCGCCCGGCCAAAGGTGCCTGCATCGACGTTACCGCCCGAGATGGTGCAGATCACGGTGTCGCTGTCGAGTTCGGATGCATGAAACAGTGCCGCCGCCAGCGCCACCGCGCCGCCCGGTTCGGCCACCAGCTTGAGCCGGCGAAACGCCTCGGCCATGGCGCGCAAGGCGTCGTCGTCACTGACCACAAGCCCCGGCCCGCACAGCCGTTGCATGATCGGAAAGGTGATTTCGCCCGGCATCGGCGTCAGGATTGCGTCGCACAGCCCGCCGGCCTGGGTTTCGTTGCGTTCCCGCCGGCCCGAGACCAGCGAACGCGCGGCATCGTCGAAACCGACAGGTTCGACCGTGCACACGCGCATTTTCGGCGCCTCCGCCTCCAACGCCAGGGCGATGCCGGCGCTTAGTCCGCCGCCGCCGCAACAGACCAGCACCTCGGCCTCTTCGATGCCCTCGGCGCGGGCCTGTTGGGCGATTTCCAGCCCGCAGGTGCCCTGGCCGGCAATTACCTGCGGTTCGTCATAGGGCTTGATCAGCGTCAGCCCGCGGTCGCGTTCCAGTCTCGCGCCCAGTTCCTCGCGGCTTTCGCCGGCGGCACGGTCATATAGCACCACCTCGGCGCCCTCGGCGCGGGTGTTGGCGATCTTCAGCTCGGGCGCGTCGGAGGGCATCACGATCACCGCGCTGGTGCCGAATTCGGCCGCTGCGCGGGCCACCCCCTGGGCATGGTTGCCGCTGGAATAGGCCAGCACCCCGCGGGCGCGGGTGTCGGGATCGAGCGCCGAGACCGCAGAGCGCCCGCCGCGATACTTGAAGCTGCCGGTGTGTTGCAGGCATTCAGGCTTGACCAGCACCCGCCGCCCGGAGATCCGGTCGAGAAAGGGCGATGACAGCAGCGGCGTGCGCCGGGCGTGGCCCTGCAGGCGTTCGGCGGCGGCGCGGATCATGGCGATGTCGGTCATTCGACGGCCTTCAGCACGGCGCGGATGGCCTCCAGCGCCTGGGGTTCATCCAGAAACGGCACATGGCCCCGGTCGGGCACCACGGTTGCGATCATGCCGGGGTTGCGCGCCTGCATCCGTGCCTGGCAGTCGACGCTGAAGAGGTCGGAATTGGCGCCCCGGACCGATGCCAGCGGCAGCCCTGCCAGCATGTCGAAAAGCGGCCAGAGGTCGGGCGCGCCGCCGGCGGCATCAGGGTTTGCCAGCGCCTCGCGCAGGCGTGGGTCATAGCGCAGGCCGATGCCGCCCTCGGGTTGCTCGAACCACATGAATTCGGCCTGCTGTCGCCAGCGGTCAAAGGGCACGCCGTGAAAATCCGCCGCGTGGCCCTGCATCAGTGCCCTTGCCGCCGAATCGAGGTCAGGAAAGGGCGGCGCGGTGCCGACATAATCCATGATCCGCGACAACCCCGCATCGGACAGTTCGGGGCCGATATCGTTCAGCACCACCCCCGCCAGCCGGTCCTGGTGCGTCGCCGCCAGTATCATCGCGATCAGCCCGCCGCGCGATGTGCCAATGATCACCGCCCGGTCCAGCCCCAGGTGATCGAGCAGCTCGATCGCGTCCTGACCCTCGCGCGGGATCGAATAGGTTTTCGGGTCGGGGGCGTGGTCGGATTGCCCGCGCCCGCGATAATCCAGCCTTATCAGGCGTGCACCCGACATATGCGGGGCAAGCCAGGTGAAGTCGGCGCTGTTGCGCGTCAGCCCGGCAAGGCACAGCACAGGCGGGCCGTCACCTTCGTCCCGATAGAACAGGGACAAGCCGTCAGAGGTGGTGAAATGCGGCATCAGACGGCAAGCCCGGGGATGCCGGACAGGTCGTTCAGCACCGTTCCGGGGCGGCCCGGCAGGCGGTCTATCGGTTCTCCCGCGCGGTTCACCCAAACGGTTTTGAAGCCATAAAAGGCGCCGCCGGCGACATCCCAGCCGTTGGATGAAACGAACAGCACCTCGGACGGGTTGCAGCCAAAGCGCGCGCCGACCAGGTCATAGACCGTTCGCGCCGGTTTGAAGACGCCCACGCTTTCGACCGACAGCACATCATCCAGGTAGTCGCCGATCCCCGCCGATTCAACGGCCGAGGCCAGCATCCCGGGCGATCCGTTCGACAGGATGGCGGTGGCGATGCCGTGTTCCTTGAGGATCTTCAGCAGTCCCGGCACCTCGGGATATGCGTCAAGTTCGCGGTAAAGCTGCAACAGGCGTTCGCGCAGTTCGGCATCGCCGTCCAGCCCTTCGGCCTCCAGCGCCCAGTCCAGCGCATCCTGGGTCAGCGTCCAGAAATCGGCATGCTGGTCCATGACCGCGCGCAGCCAGCTGTATTGCAACTGCTTGAGCCGCCAATGCGTGGCGATGGCCGGCCAGTGGCGGGCAAATTTCTCGCGCCCGGGTTCCTGTGCGGCGTTGCGGGCGGCGGCGCTGACGTCGAACAGCGTTCCGTAGGCGTCGAAGATGCAGGTGGTGATGGTCATGGCGTCCTCCTTGCCGGCAAGAGTGGCACGGCACGGTGCTGCCGAAAAGCCCCTGATCCATTCCCCGACCCGCAGCACAATCAATCCGGCGTGAGACGATTTGCATTCCGGCGAGACGCTTGGTAGCCTTCTGCGCATGCGCTCAAGCACCCGCGCCATATGCGGCCTTGCAAACTCACCCCCCTAACAGATCGGACTCTTCATGACTCAGGCCAAGACGGGCGATACCGTCCGCATTCACTATACTGGTACGCTTTCAGACGGATCCACCTTTGACAGCAGCGAAGGGCGCGAGCCGCTGGAATTCACCATCGGGTCGGGCCAGATCATTCCCGGCCTCGACGCCGCGCTGCCTGGCATGACGGCGGGCGACAAGAAAACCGTCGAGGTGCCTGCCGACCAGGCCTATGGGGAACCCGACCCCAATGCCCGCCAGGCGGTGCCGCGCGCCGATATCCCGGCCGACATTCCGCTGGACATCGGCACCCAGCTGCAGGTGCAGACACCGCAGGGCCAGGTGATGCCGGTAACCGTGGCCGAAGTGACCGAGGTTGAGGTGATTCTTGACGCCAATCACCCGCTGGCGGGCCAGGACCTGACCTTTGCGATCGAGCTGGTCTCGGTCGGCTGACGAAACCATGCGGCAGGGATGGCGACGCGCGCGGGCCTTGCGCGCGCCGCTTTCGCCGCTAGGCTTGCCGCCGGGCCGCGGCGCCCGGCCCTGCCGGCGCCGCGTACGCACCGGCCGGAGGCAAGCCAATGATCACCCAGACCGAAAAACTGCTGCAGCGCATCCGCGAACTGCAGGACGAAATCGAAACCGACCTGCGCCGCCGGGCAGAGAAATTTCGCTATCGGCTGGATGATGGCCGGGTGGTGTTCGAGGCCGGAATGCGCGCGCGCCACCGGGCGCTGCGGGTAGGGCTTGGGGAATTCCTGCGGCAGACCAGGCCGATGGTGGTGCTGACCGCGCCGGTGATCTATTCATTGATCGTGCCCTTTGTGCTGCTCGATCTCTTCGTGACGATCTATCAGCGCGTCTGCTTTCCCGTCTACGGGATCGAACGCGTGCGCCGGGCTGATTTCATCCGCATCGACCGCCAGCATCTGGCCTATCTCAACGCGCTTCAGAAACTGAACTGCATCTATTGCGGTTATGCCAACGGGCTGGTCGGCTATGCGCAGGAGGTCGCAGGCCGGACCGAGGCCTATTGGTGCCCCATCAAGCACGCCGCGCGCATCGGTGCGCATCACGCCTATTATGCGCAGTTCGTCGATTATGGCGATGGCGAGCGGTTTCAGGATGGGCTTGTCGCCTCGCGCCGGCGGGTCACGCGACCGGGGTTGTCGGGGCACGGGCCGGGGCAGGGCCCGGCGGACGATACGGTATAGTGGCGCGGATCAGGACGCCTTGCGGCGCAGCCGGATCACCACATCGACACTGGCCACCTCGGCGCCTTCGGGCGGGCGGGGCAGGCCGGTGATCTGCAAATGGTCGCCGGGCGCGTCCATCAGCCGTTCTTCGTCTTCCCAATAGAAATGAGGGTGGTCGTGGGTGTTGGTGTCGAAATAGCTCTTGGAGCCATGCACCGTCACCTCTTGCACGAGGCCGGCCTCGCTGAAGGCCTTGAGCGTGTTGTAGACGGTCGCCAGCGATACCGGCTCTCCTGCCCTTTGGGCGGCGGCGAACAGGCTTTCGGCGGTAACGTGACGGTGCCGACCATCCCCCACCAGGATTGCAGCGAGGGCCACGCGCTGGCGCGTCGGGCGCAGCCCGGCACTGGCCAGCCATTCGGTGCCGTGTTCGATGGTCTGCATATCGGTCATCTCGAACCCCTTGGATAAATAGCAATATAATGGTTGGAGTTGGACGAATTCAAACGGAAATGATGCCGCAGGCAGGGTCGGTCCGAGGGCCGACAGTCTTGCAAGCCGCTTTCCTGCGATGGTACAGGGACAGAAATACGCCACACCAGACTGGAGGGAGCCGCCTGAATGGCCGAATATCCGAGCAGCTTCGACCGAGATGAGCTCCTGAAATGCGCCCGAGGAGAGTTGTTTGGCCCGGGCAATGCCCAGCTGCCCGAACCGCCTATGCTGATGGTCGACCGCGTCACCGACATTTCGGGCGATCGCGGCGCGCATGGCAAGGGGCATGTCGTGGCCGAATTCGACATCACGCCTGACCTGTGGTTCTTCAAGTGCCACTTTCCCGGCAACCCGATCATGCCGGGGTGCCTGGGTCTGGACGGGCTGTGGCAGCTGACCGGGTTCAATCTGGGCTGGCGCGGCTGGAAGGGGCGCGGTTACGCGCTGGGCGTGGGCGAGGTCAAACTGACCGGCATGGTGCGGCCCGACCGCAAGGTGCTGACCTATTTCGTTGATTTTACCAAGGCGGTACAGACCCGGCGGCTGACGATGGGGGTTGCAGACGGCCGCGTCGAAGCCGATGGTGAGATTATATATCAGGTCAGGGACATGAAGGTCGCTCTGTCGGAAAGCTGAGCGCCGCAAGGTTAACCGCAAGCTTGCGAGCAACGTCACAAGCAACGTTACAGGGAGAGCGCAGATGCGTCGTGTCGTCGTAACCGGGTTGGGGGTCGTCTCCAGCATTGGCACCAACGCGACAGAGGTTCTGACCGCGCTGAAGGCCGGCCGGTCGGGTATTTCCGCCAATGAACAGATGGTCGAGCATGGTTTTCGCAGCCGTGTCGCCGGCGCCATCGACATCGACCTGACGGAACATGTGGACAAGCGCCAGCTGCGGTTCATGGGGCCGGGGGCGGCGTATGCCCATATCGCCATGTGTCAGGCCATTGCCGATTCCGGGCTTGAGGAAAGCGATGTCGTCAACCCGCGTACCGGTCTGATCGCCGGGTCGGGCGGGCCGTCGACCAGCGCCATGCTGGCGGCACATCAGACGGTGCTGAAAACCGGCAACACCCGGCGCATCGGCCCCTTCGCGGTGCCCAAATGCATGTGCTCGACCGTCTCGGCCAACCTGGCGACGGCGCACAAGATCAAGGGCATCAACTATTCCATCACCTCGGCCTGCTCGACCTCGCTGCATTGCATCGGCAACGCCGCCGAACAGATCATGATGGGCAAGCAGGACGTGATGTTCGCCGGCGGGGGCGAGGAACTGGACTGGACGCTGTCGTGCCTCTTTGACGCGATGGGCGCGATGTCGTCCAAGTTCAACGACACGCCGGAACGCGCCAGCCGCGCCTTCGACGCCGACCGCGACGGGTTCGTCATCTCGGGCGGCGGCGGCATCGTGGTGCTGGAGGATCTCGACCACGCGCTGGCGCGGGGGGCAAAGATTTATGCCGAGGTCACCGGCTTTGCCGCCACATCGGACGGGCACGACATGGTTGCGCCCTCGGGCGAGGGCGGTGAACGTGCGATGCGCCTGGCGCTGGAACAACTGCCCGAGGGGCGGCGCGTCGGCTATATCAACGCGCATGGCACCTCGACCCCGGTGGGCGACGTGGGCGAGGTCGAGGCAGTGCGCCGCATCTTCGGTGAAGGCAACGTGCCGCCGATCAGTTCGACCAAGTCGATGACCGGGCACGCACAGGGCGCGGCCGGCGCGCTCGAGGCGATCTTCTGCCTGCTGGCGCTGCAGGATGACTTCATCATCCCCTCGATCAATGTCGAAACGCTCGACCCGGCCTTTCAGCCGGGCGAAATCGCCACCGAGCGGCGCGACAATGCCGGGCTCGACACGGTTATGACGAACTCCTTTGGTTTCGGCGGCACCAACGGCTCGTTGCTGCTGAGCAAATATGACGGGTAGGTCGCAGATGGATATGTCGATGAAGGGTATGCGCGGGTTGGTCATGGGCGTGGCCAATGACCGCTCGATCGCCTGGGGAATCGCGCGGGCCATGCATGCCGCCGGTGCCGAACTGGCGTTTTCCTACCAGGGCGAGGCGTTCGGCAAACGGGTCGAGCCGCTGGCGGCGTCGCTGGGGTCATCGCTGCTGGTCGATGTCGACGTGACCGACGATGCCTCGCTCGACGCGGCCTTTGCGGCGCTGTCGGACACATGGCCGACAATAGATTTCCTGGTGCATGCCATCGCCTATTCGGACAAGTCCGAACTGAAGGGCCGGTTCCTGAACACCAGCCGGGATAATTTCAAACGCTCGCTCGACATATCCTGTTATTCCTTTATCGAGGTCGCGCGCCGCGCCTACCCACTGATGAAACAGAACGGTGGTACGCTGTTGACGCTGACCTATCAGGGGTCGAACCGGGTGGCGCCCAACTATAACGTGATGGGCGTGGCCAAGGCGGCGCTAGAGGCCGCGACGCGTTACCTCGCCAACGACCTGGGGCCGGACGGCATCCGCGTCAACGCCATCAGCCCTGGCCCGATGAAGACGCTGGCCGGCGCGGCCATCGGCGGCGCGCGGCGCACCTTCAAGCATACCGAGGCCAACGCGCCACTTCGGTCAAACGCCACGCTGGACGCGGTCGGCGGCACGGCCGTCTATCTGGCCTCTCCCGCCGGCGCCTATACCACGGGCGAGATCATTCGCGTCGATGGCGGCTTTCACGTTCTGGGCATGCCGCAGGCCGAAAACCTCTGAGATAGGCCCAAATCCGGCCATCGCATTGCCCCGCTTTCGCCCAGCCGGGGTGATAGGCGACAGGCATGGATTATGCGCGCAAAGCCCTGGCCGAGGATCGAGAGCGAGCCTTTGGCGCCCGCGCCGCCCGTGCGCGCGGCTGGGCGCGGCTGGCCTATGCTGTGCTGGTGGTGCTGTTCCTGTTCGCGACGTGGCAGGACAGGGCGCTGGCCCCGCCGGTGCACGACGGCATGAAGGTAACGGTCGAACGCGTCGTTTGGATGGCCGAAAACACCGACGAAGTGCGTGCCTCTATCCAGGGCCTGATGCGCAGCTCTTCGGGCACTTCGGCCAAGCCGCAGCACGACCCTGTCACGCGTTTTCTGCTGCAATTCGAACGCTGATCCGGTCAGGCATTTGGCCCGGGCGGGCTAACCAGCGCCCGCCTTTCAGAACCACTGCCCCGGTTCCATCAGCCCCAAGTCGAGCAGCTGGCGGGAATGCCATTCGAACGGCGTCGAGTTGTGCCAGCGGAAATCGTCGATCTCGAAGGTCGAGCCGGGGTTGGCCTTGAGCGCCTTTGCCGTGCGGAACGACACCACCGCCGCCGTCAGGTTGTTGTGCCAGGGGCAGGCATAGGTGTTGTATTCCTCGTCCGAAAAGGTGTGATCTCGGAGCAGCTTGAGCCCCGGCTTGGCCTGAAACAGCGATATCCGGTCGATCTTGCGGCGGTCGGCGGGGATATGTTCCTCGAACCGCCAGCGCAACCCGCCAAAGAAATCCAGCTGCCTTTCCTTGGGGTGGTTGTGATTCTCGGGGTCGAGGCGGGCCAGCGCGTAATACCCCGACCGGTCCAGGTGGGCATTCTCCAGCGATACGGCGTTGGGGTGGCGGTGCAGGTCGCCGGCATAGATGTCGATGACGTAGCTCAGCATCGCCTCGCGCCGTTCCTCTGTGTGAAAGCGTAGCAATTCGCCCACGGTGCGCGTTTCGCAAAACGGAAAGAACAGGTATTCGGCGTTGAAACAGTAATACAGCCATGTTCCTTGCGCGGCGGCGATGACGCGGTTCACGACCTGGCTGAAATCGGCGTTGCGCTTGAGGTCGTGATCGACGCGGATCACCTGTTCGCCAAGGTTCGCGGCCAGGTCGAATTCGGCCGGCATAAAGGCGATGACGCTGCGAAACCCCAGGTCCAGGTGGTGGCGCAGGGTGCTGGCGACCTCGATATCGTCCTCGACCAGGATCATCGCCACCGGCCCCGGCGTGAGCGCCTGACGCCCATTCGCCAGCAGTGCGTTAAGGCTGGGATAGTGCATTTTCCACCTCGAACTGCCCACGATGCGACCGTTGCCGAAACTCGGTCAATTCAGCACGCATTGCAAGTGACCCGGACCTTGATGTAGTCAGGCGGCCTGATACCTGCGACGGGTGGGAGACAGGCGGATCATGGCCGGGCAGAAAAAACTCTACATCAAGACCTATGGATGCCAGATGAACGTCTATGACAGTGAGCGCATGACCGAGGTCATGGCGCGCGCGGGCTATGTCGGCACGGAAACGCCCGAAGATGCCGACATGATCCTGCTCAATACCTGTCATATCCGCGAAAAGGCGGCTGAAAAGGTCTATTCCGAACTGGGCCGCTTTCGCCCGCTGAAAGAGGCGCGCCCCGATCTGAAGGTCGGCGTTGCCGGCTGCGTGGCGCAGGCCGAGGGCGAGGAGATCATGCGCCGCGCCGGGCTGGTCGACTTGGTGGTCGGACCGCAAAGCTATCACCGCCTGCCAGAGATGGAGGCGCTGGTGCGCGAGGGAAAAAAGGCGCTCGACACCGATTTTCCCGCTATCGATAAGTTCGACGCACTGTCCGAGCGTCCCAAGGCAAAACGCGGCCCGACTGCGTTCCTGACCGTGCAGGAAGGCTGCGACAAGTTCTGTGCCTTCTGCGTGGTGCCCTATACGCGCGGGGCCGAGGCCAGCCGCCCTGCCGCGCGCATCCTGGCCGAGGCGCGCGACCTGGTCGAACGCGGTGTGCGCGAGGTCACGCTGCTGGGCCAGAACGTCAATGCCTATCACGGCGCGGGCGAGGATGGTAGCGACTGGTCGCTGGCGCGCCTGATCGGGGCGCTGGCGGAAATCGACGGGCTGGTGCGGATCCGCTATACCACCTCGCACCCCAATGACATGCAGGATGACCTGATCGCCGCGCATGGGGCTTGCGACAAGCTGATGCCCTATCTGCATCTGCCGGTGCAGTCGGGCAGCGACCGCATCCTCAAGCGGATGAATCGCGGCCACGACGCCGAATCCTATATTCGCCTGATCGAACGCATCCGCGCCGCGCGTCCCGATATCCTGATGTCGGGGGATTTCATCGTCGGTTTCCCCGAAGAGACCGAAGAGGATTTCCAGGCCACCCTCGATCTGATCGAGACGGTGGGCTATGGCTATGCCTATTCGTTCAAGTATTCGCCGCGCCCCGGCACCCCGGCGGCTGAGCGCGATCAGTTGGACGAAGACGTGAAATCGGAGCGCCTGCAGCGTTTGCAGGCATTGTTGACCCGCCAGCAACGCGCCGCGCAGGACGCCATGATCGGTCGCGAGGTTGGCGTTCTGATCGAAAAGCCGGGCCGTCTGCCGGGGCAGATGGTGGGAAAATCCGATCACCTGCACGCCGTTCACGTCACCGATCCCGATCTGCGCCCTGGTGATCTGGTACAGGTTGAAATTGTCGAAAGCGGGTCGAATTCACTGGCCGGCCGGGTGATCGCGCCGGCTACCTGAAGCTGCGTTTCACCTTTGTCGTGCTGACCGCGTCGGACCGGATGCTCAATGCCGCTTCGCCCGCCCAATGGGGCGTTTCTGTGTCCGAGTCCGCCAATAAGGCTTCACAACCATTCCAAACTTGTTACACTCAAACGATAATTTCATCAGGTTCGGATTCTCTGCTCGACCGGACCTTTTGGGGGAAATGAAAGGACAGTGGCTGTGACCGGATATCTTTTTAGAACGGTCCGCAGCGTCCTTGGTGGGGTGGCTGCCGCCGTCATCGGTATTTCGATGATGGCAGACCCGGCCGAGGCGCAAAGCGGACAGCGTGTGATTGTCGGTGAACGATACGTGCCGACAATCTGGGTCGATCCCGACGGATGCGAACATTGGGTGATGGACGACGGGTGGGAGGGGTACATGACCCCGCATGTCACCCGTCAGGGAATTCCCGTCTGCCGCCGGGGCAATGTCTGTGGGGTCATGAACAGCGATCAGCTGTTTGCCACCGACAGCGCACATATCAACGCCCAGGGCCGTGCCCGGCTGATGGATTTCTTCCGCAAGACCAACGCGATTTCCTATATCATCACCGGTCATACCGACAGCCGTGCCTCGGACGAGTACAACCTCGACCTGTCGCTGCGCCGTGCCAATTCGGTCGCGCGGGTTGCGGCCCAGAGCGGCGCGCGAATCGCGGATGTGCGCGGCTACGGCGAGCGCATGCCAAAGGCGCCCAACACCACAGCGGCCGGGATGCAGCAGAATCGCCGGGTCGAGATCATCTGCATTCGTTAGGGGGACGACATGAAATTCGCCAAAATATGCGCCGTGCTTGGCGCTGCAATGCTGGTTTCGGGCTGCATGGGAAGCAAGGTCGACAAGACCGTTGACCGTGGCATCGATTCCAAGCATCTCAGCCAGCTTCAGGCCGGCATCTGGGTCGATCCCAACGGGTGTGACCACTGGATCATCGACGATGGGGCCGAAGGGTACCTGTCACAGCGGCTCGACAAATATGGCAAGCCGGTCTGCTCTGGCACCGCGCCGCCCAACGTTGCGACCGGCTCGTTCAAGCGCGGCTCGTCGGTGTCAGACCCGATCTGATCGCACAACGATACGCGACAGGCGTCGCGCATGGGGTCGCGGGTGTCACGCCCGCGGCCTTTTCACGTTCCGGGCATTGTTTCGGCATGCTTTATCTTGCAGTTGCTCCTGCATCTTGGCACCATATCTGTGTCACGCTGGCTCAGGAGAATTGCTTGGCTACGACCGCGCTGCCCCCGATCGACGACGCCTCATCCCTGCATGAAGAGTGCGTTGAATTTCCCGACAATTTCCTGCTGATAGACCTGTGCGGTGAGCATGACCGCAACCTTGCCGAGATCGAGCGCCAGCTCGGCGTGCAGATTCTGCGGCGGGGGAATCAGCTGGCCGTGGTGGGCGAGCCGGCGATGGCGGCCGAAACTGTGGCGGTGCTGCGTGCCCTTTATGCCCGGCTGGAATCGGGGCGTTCGGTGGAACATGGTGACATCGACCGGGTGCTGCGCATGGGCGATCAGGCGGGAACCGACGACGAAACCTGCGATGGCGACCAGTTGGAAATGTTCCGCGGCGGCCCGGTCGAAATCAAGACCCGCAAGAAAGTGGTCGAACCCCGCACCGACGCGCAAAAGGCCTATGTGCTGTCGCTCTACAATAACGACCTGGCGTTCGGCATCGGGCCGGCCGGCACCGGCAAGACCTATCTGGCGGTGGCGGTGGGCGTGGCGATGTTCATCGAGGGCCGCGTCGACCGCATCATCCTGGCCCGCCCGGCGGTCGAGGCCGGCGAAAAGCTGGGCTACCTGCCCGGCGACATGAAGGAAAAGGTCGACCCCTACATGCAGCCGCTCTACGACGCGCTGAACGATTTCCTGCCGGCCAAGCAGGTGGCCAAGCTGATCGAGGAAAAGCGCATCGAGATCGCGCCGCTGGCCTTTATGCGGGGGCGCACGCTGTCCAATGCCTTTGTGGTCCTGGACGAGGCGCAGAACGCCACCTCGATGCAGATGAAGATGTTCCTGACCCGGCTGGGCGAGGGCAGCCGCATGGTGATCACCGGTGACCGCAGCCAGGTCGACTTGCCGCGCGGTATCACCAGTGGCTTGCACGATGCCGAGCGTCTGTTGAAAGATATCCCCAGAATATCGTTCAATTATTTCACTTCCCGCGATGTGGTGCGGCATCCACTGGTTGCGGCCATCATTGACGCCTATGAACGTGAAAGCTGAAATGAGCGCGCGCACCGTACTGCCGTGGTAACCGATACCCTGATAGAGGACGGTCGCTGGCAAGAGGTCGACCTACCGGCCCTGGCTGAGCGCGCGGCGGTGGCCACGCTGCGGCACCTCGGCCTTGATCCAGATGACTGGGAAATTGCGGTTCTGGCCTGCGATGATGCCCGCATCGCCGAGCTGAACGCCGATTTCCGCGACAAGCCACAGCCCACCAACGTGCTGAGCTGGCCCAGCGCCGAGCGCGGCGCCGACCAGCCCGGCACCCGCCCGGCACAACCGGTGCCCGGCACCGACGGCGAGCTGGGCGATATTGCCATCGCCTATGACACTTGCGCGCAAGAGGCCGCCGCGGCGTGCCGAAGCCTGGCCGATCACACCACGCATCTGTTCGTTCACGCCACGCTGCACCTGCTTGGTTATGACCATGTTCGTGACCAAGATGCCACTTTGATGGAGGCATGCGAGGTGCAGATACTTGGCAAACTGGGGATACCGGACCCATATTGAGTGGAACAGGGCGCGCGCCGGTGTGTGCGGGCCAGTCAGAATTGGACAAGGAACAAATGAGCGACAGTACAGAGGCGTCTTCTATCGCGGCGCAGGGCGCGCAGGCGGACAGCCATGATGAAGACGACGACAATGGTGGGTTTTTCCGTCGCATCTTCGATGCGTTCAGTTCCGGCGATGAAAGCCATCAGAACGGCAAGGTACAGACAGGCATGGTCAGTGGGCCGGGACTGGGCAATCTCAGCTGCCTCACGGTAGAGGATGTCGCCATTCCCAAGGCCGATATCGTCGCGGTTCCGGTCGATGTTTCCAAAGAGGATCTGGTGCAGGTCTTTCGCGACAGCGGGCTGTCGCGCCTGCCGGTCTATGAGGGCACGCTGGACAGCCCCGTGGGCATGGCGCACCTCAAGGACGTGGCGCTGCGCTATGGTTTCAATGGCAAGGGCGGGCGATTTTCGCTGCGCCCGCTGCTGAGGCCGCTGCTTTACGTGCCGCCCTCGATGCCCATCGGTGTGCTGCTGCAGAAGATGCAGAACGAACGCCGGCACATGGCGCTGGTGATCGACGAATATGGCGGCGTCGACGGTCTGGTGACGATCGAGGACCTGATCGAACAGGTGGTGGGCGAGATCGCCGACGAACACGACGTCGAGGACGATACGTTCTGGACGCGGGAAAAACCCGGCGTCTACCTGGCGAAGGCCAAGACCCCGCTGGACGAGTTCGAGCAGGAAATCGGCCTGTCTCTGACCGACGCCGAGGAAATCGACGAAGAAGAAATCGACACGCTTGGTGGGCTGGTGTTCATGCTGCTGGGCCGGGTGCCGGTGCGCGGCGAGATGGTCGAACATCCCGGCGGCACCGTTTTCGAGGTGATCGAGGCCGACCCCCGCCGGATAAAGCGGCTGCGGGTGCGCCTGCCCGGGGTCGTGGAAGGCTAGGCGCGGATGCTTGCGCCCCAACGCCTGTCTCATCTTTCGCCACGCAAGCGGCTGGCGCTGGCCCTGCTGGCCGGGGCCGTGGGCGCCCTGGGGCAGGCGCCGGTGGGGTTCTGGCCAGCGACAGTGCTGTCGCTGGCGCTGGTCTGGGGGCTTGGCCGGGCCACGCCGGGCTGGCGCTGGGCCGGGCTGATCGGGCTGGCGGCGGGCACTGGCTATTTTGCCGCGTCGCTTTTCTGGATCGTAGAGCCGTTTTTCGTCGATGCCGCGCGCGATGGCTGGATGGCGCCCTTTGCGCTGGTTTTTCTGGCGCTGGGCATGGGGCTATTCTGGGGCGCGGCGCTGGCGATGACGCGGGCGGCGGGCGGCGGCGCGGCAGCGTTCATTGCCGCATTCGTGCTGGTCGAGGCCGTGCGCACCTATGCGCTGACCGGCTTTCCCTGGGCGCAGGTTGGCCACGCGCTCGTCTCTTCGCCGCTGCTATACTGGGCGTCATGGACGGGGTCGCTGGGGCTGACGGCGCTGATCGCGATGGCGGCGGCGGGGCTGTGGCACCTGTTGTCGCGGCGTGTCTGGCGGGGGCTGGCGATCATGGCGCTGCCTGCGGTGTTCTATGTCGCGGCCGGGCCGCTGGCGCCTGATACCGCCCCGCGCGAGGGCGCGCCGGTGATCCGCCTGGTTCAGCCCAACGCCCCTCAGCACGAAAAATGGGACCCTGCCAACATCCGCATCTTTTTCGAGCGCCAGATCAGCTTTACCGCCGCGCCGTCCGAAGGTCCGGCACCGGCGCTGATCGTCTGGCCCGAAACGGCGGTGCCCTGGCCGCTGGACGACGCGCGCCCAGCCCTTGACGCGATCACGCGCGCCGCCGGTGACACGCCGGTGGTGCTGGGTTTGCAGCGGCTCGATGGTGTGCGCTATTACAACTCGCTCATTCGGCTGGATGCCGGGGGGGCGGTGACAGCGGTCTATGACAAGCACCACCTGGTGCCATTCGGTGAATATGTGCCGTTCGGCAACTTTCTGGAAAATCTGGGAATTTACGGACTGGCCGCGAATGAGGGGCATGGGTATTCGGCCGGACCGGGGCCGCAGGTGATCGACCTCGGCGCGCTGGGCCAGGCACTGCCGCTGATCTGCTACGAGGGCGTCTTTCCACAGGATGTAGGCGGCTATGACGAACGGCCTGACCTGTTGCTGCTGATCACCAACGATGCCTGGTTCGGGCAGGTGTCGGGGCCCTATCAGCACCTCGCCCAGGCGCGGCTGCGCAGTGCCGAGCAGGGCCTGCCGATGATCCGCGTGGCCAATACCGGTGTCTCGGCCATGATCGACGCGGGCGGGCAGGTGCGCGCACATCTGCCGCTGGGCGAGGCGGGATGGATTGACGCACCCCTGCCGCCGGCGCTGCCTGTGACGCCTTATGCCCGGACGGGTGACACGCCGGTTATCCTTATTTCGCTGATTCTGCTTGCCTTTTCCTGGCTGCGCTGCCACGGCGGGCTGCGGGTTGCCCCGCGCAATTAGGCGTTGACGCCTATCCACCCCGCGAATATGCATTTGCGATCCGTCACAACGGCTTCCTGGCGTGACGGCGAAACATTTAACGGAGCAACTTTCATGACCCGTCAGAACTATGTCTTCACCTCCGAGTCCGTTTCGGAGGGGCACCCCGACAAGGTGTGCGACCGTATCTCGGATGCGGTGCTTGATGCCTTCATTGCCGAGGATGCGCTGGCCCGGGTGGCGTGCGAAACCTTTGCCACCACCAATCGCGTGATCATCGGGGGCGAAGTTGGCCTGACGGATCAGGAAAAACTGCACGAATTTATGGGCCGGGTCGAGCAGATCGCGCGCGACTGTATCCACGACATCGGTTACGAGCAGGAGAAATTCCACTGGAATACCTGCGAGATCACCAATCTGCTGCATGAACAGTCCGCCCATATTGCCCAGGGCGTGGTCGGTGGCGGCAACCGCGACGAGGGTGCAGGCGACCAGGGCATCATGTTCGGGTTTGCCACCAATGAGACGCAGGCGCTGATGCCGGCGCCGATCCAGTTCGCGCATGCGATCCTGCGGCGGCTGGCGGAGGTGCGCAAATCCGGGAAGGAGCCGACGCTGGGTCCGGACGCGAAATCGCAGCTGTCGGTGCGATACGAGAATGGCAAGCCGGTCTCCGTGGCGTCGCTCGTGCTGTCGACCCAGCATTTCGACGAGGATCTGTCGAGCGATCACATCCGCGAGATCGTCGAGCCCTATATCCGCGAGGTTCTGCCCGACGGCTGGCTGACCGATGAAACGGTCTGGCACGTCAACCCCACCGGCAAGTTCGTGATTGGCGGGCCGGATGGCGACGCCGGGCTGACCGGTCGCAAGATCATCGTCGACACCTATGGCGGCGCCGCACCCCATGGCGGCGGGGCGTTTTCGGGCAAGGACCCGACCAAGGTCGACCGATCGGCGGCCTATGCGGCACGCTACCTGGCCAAGAACGTGGTCGCCGCCGGGATGGCCGATCGCTGCACCATTCAGCTGTCCTATGCGATCGGCGTGGCGGAACCGCTGTCGATCTACGCCGAAACCCACGGCACGGGCGAGGTAGAGCCCGCCGAGATCGAAAAAGCGATCCGCGGCTCGATGGACCTGACCCCGCGTGGTATCCGCGAACATCTGGGCCTCGCGCGGCCGATCTATCAGCGCACCGCGGCCTATGGCCATTTCGGGCGCGACCCGCAGGACGATGGCGGTTTCAGCTGGGAGCGCACCGACCTGGTTGAGACGCTGAAAAAGGCGATCTAGAGCGCAGGGGGCGCTGCTCCCGTCGCGCGCCTTGCGCGCGCCTCCCCCGAGGTATTTCGGGCCAGATGAAGCCGTGGGAAAGCGGGGATTCAGGTTTTGGGGAAAATCTGACGTAGATCGGGAAATGAGTGGTTTTATGGGTCTTTCTCTGGATAAGTCGGTCGTCGAGGATGGATTTTCCTGTGCCCGCGGCGTGGGGCAGTCGGCATGAGCGGAACCTCGCACCAGTCCGGCGCGCCCTGGCGCAACTTTTATGGCCGTCTAAAGGGCAAGGGACTGCGCAGGTCGCAAGAGACCTATCTGCAGGAGGATCTGGAGCGGCTGTCACCCGGCCCGGTCGGGTGGGACGAGAACCCCGAGCGCAGGAAACTTGACCTGGAAGCGGTTTTCGGTGGGCGTGATGTTTGGCTGGAAATCGGCTTTGGCAGTGGCGAGCATCTGGTGCACCAGGCCGTGACCCACCCCGAAGTGGGGCTGATAGGGTGCGAGCCCTATATCAATGGGGTAGCGGCGTTGCTGGGAAAGATCCGCGGCGCAGGTTGCGAAAACATTCGCGTCCACCCCGGCGATGCGCGCGACCTTTTTGATGTGCTGCCTGACCGTTCGATCACGCGGGCGTTCCTGTTGTATCCCGACCCCTGGCCCAAGAAACGCCATCACCGGCGCCGGTTCGTCACGCCCGAGCATTTGGAGCCGCTGGCGCGGGTGATGAAACCGGGGGCGATCCTGCGGGTGGCCACCGACATTCCCGACTATGTCCGCCAGACGCTGGAAGAGGTGCCAAAACAGGGCTTTGCCTGGCTGGCAGAGCGTCCCGGCGCCTGGCGCGAGCCGTGGGAGGACTGGCTGCCGACGCGCTATGAACAAAAGGCGCTGCGAGAGGGCCGTGTGCCCCACTACCTGACGTTCCGGCGTGAATGATGGGGTAAGCGCGGCTTATGCCGCGAGCTTGTCACCCAGCCGGCCAAGCATGTCGAGGCATTGCTGAAGCTGGTCGATCGAGACGAATTCGTCGGGCTTGTGCGCCTGCTCGATCGAGCCGGGACCGCACACCACCGCCGACATGCCAGAACCTTGTAGCAGCCCGGCCTCGGTGCCGAAGGCAACCAGTTCGGCGGTGCTGGCACCGGTCAGTTCCATCAGGATATCGCGGGCCTCGTTCGCGTCGGCTGGGATCAGGCCCTCGACCTCGCCGATGGTTTCGGTGACGATGCCGGCATCGGGGCAGATCGCGCGCATCGCCGGCAGCAGATTGTTTTCGCAATAATCCCTGAGGTCCGCCTTGACGAACTCGGCATCCTCGGTCTGAACCGGGCGCATTTCCCATTCGACCTCTGCATGGCCAGCAATGACGTTATGGGCCACGCCGCCCTTGAGGCTGCCGGTGTTGATGGTCGTCCAGGGCGGATCAAAACGGCTGTCCCCGGGCGCGCGGGCGCGCAGCGCGTCCTTGAGTTCCAGCAGGCGGTTTACATAGCGCACGGCGTATTCCACCGCGTTCACACCTCGGTCGGGGGCCGAGCCGTGACCGGCCAGCCCGGTAAAACGGGTGGTGTATTCGTAACAGCCCTTGTGCCCCTCGATGATGCGCATTGAGGTGGGTTCACCGATAACTGCAACAGCGGGGCGCAACCCTTTTTCCTGCAATGACTTTACCAGCGCTTGCCCACCCAGGCAGCCGACCTCTTCGTCATAGGTGAAGGCGAAATGCACCGGGCGGCTGCCGATGCGTTCGGCAAAGATGGGCGCCATGGCCACGGCGGAGGCGATGAACCCCTTCATGTCGCAGGTGCCGCGGCCATAGAGCAGGCCATTCTGTTCGATCATCTGAAAGGGGTCGCTGGCCCAGTCTTGGTCCTTGACCGGCACCACATCGGAATGCCCGGACAGCACGATACCGCCATCAACTTCGGGTCCTATGGTAGCGAAAAGATTGGCTTTGTGGCCGATCTCGTCGTGAAAGATGTCGACCCGTGCGCCGGCATCCTCGAGCCGGTGGGCGAGATAGGCGATCATGTCGAGATTGCTGAGTTCGGAAACCGTGGGAAAGGCGACCAGATCGCCCAGAAGAGCCACTGCCTCGGATAGCTGAGCTGCCACGCGCGTTACCCCTTTGCCGGAAAACCACCGGCGACTCTGTTGAGGCCGCGCCGCCCCGTCAAGGCAAAACTGGGCCGGAAGAGCACGCAGGGGGAAATGACGAAGTGTCGATATGTGGGTGCGTTACGATGATACGACCTGACAGATTGCCGAAATCCGGCGTAAAACTGCCGGTTCAAGGGGGTACTGGTCAGGAAAACATGCGCGGAGGGCCTGTAAGCCGGATTCTGTACCGGGGCTTGCGCCCCGGTGATGACCATTCCTCTGGGCCCGCCGTTACCGGCGCGCTCTTGCTGCCAACCCGGACCGCGGGGCCAAGGCGGCCCGTGATGCGGTCCCTATTCGGCATTGCTCCCGGTGGGGCTTGCCGTGCCGGTCCGGTTGCCCGTCCCGCGGTGGGCTCTTACCCCACCGTTTCACCCTTACCCCGGAACAATGCCCAGGGCGGTCTGTTTTCTGTGGCGCTTTCCCTCGGGTTGCCCCGGCCGGGCGTTACCCGGCACCGTTGCCTTGTGGAGTCCGGACTTTCCTCACCCCGAAAGGTGCGGCCATCCGGCCCTCCGCGCAGGCCCCAGTTATGCAGCCGGGGTCGCCCGGTCAACCGGAAAGCGGCGCGCGAGGTCGGCGGCAAGGCCAGTGTCGATGGCATCGCACGGCCCCGATGCCCAAGGGCGAAACCGCAGGCGAAAGGCAGAGAGGATCGTCGCCTCATCCGCTTCGGCGGTATAGCCAAAGGCGCGGGCGTGGCCCAGGAAATCGCCATCCTGTGCTGCGCATTCCGGCCAGACCGACAGTCCCGACAATGCCAGCCGCCGCCAGTCGAAGCGCGCGCTCGGGTCGAACTTGCGCCCCGGCGCCATGTCGGAATGGGCAATGACGCGGGCGGGGGCGATGTTCCACCGCGCCATCACGTCGCGCATCAGCCGTTCCAGCGCGGCCATCTGCGGCTCTGAAAAGGGGGTGTTACCGGGGCTGGCCAACTCAACCCCGATGGAACGGGAATTGACGTCGCAGACCGCACCCCAGCGGCCGGTGCCGGCGTGCCATGCGCGCAGCGCCTCGGGCACAAGCTGCCAGATCGTTCCGGTTTCGGAAATCAGGTAATGGGCTGAAACCGCGGCCTCAGGGTCGCAAAGGCGGGCGCGCGCGCCGTCGCAGTCGGGCATGCCGGTGTGGTGCAGCACGATCATATCAGGCGTCGCCCCGTCCCGCCGCGGCCCGCAATTGGGCGAGGGGAAGGGGCGCGCGCCGCTGTGGTCGGGCGTCACGTCAGTTCTGCACGGCCATGCGGAACGGGGTCGGATCCCAGCGGCAGGCAAAGCCATCGCCATCGGGGTCGAGGCCCAGACGGTCGCGCTCAGGCCCGCCCTTTTCCAGGAAATCCAGTTGCGCCAGGTCGGCCGAGGCGTATTTGGCGCAGTTGCGCTGGAAGCGGGCCTGCTTGTTGATGCCGATCCTAGTATAGACCTTGGTGCCCACCTGGTGCGAGGTCGAGAGCGCGTAAGAGACGATGTTGGGCCCGGAAGCGCCGCTGCGCGAGGGCAGGGCGGTGGGCTGGATCACCTGGTACTGTTCGCGGTTGCGCGCGATCAGCGCGGCGTCGCTTTCGATCGAGCGAACACTGTCGACTGCGTCGAAATCGTTCTCTTCGGAAATGCCGGTCGAGGTTTCAACCGTCTGTGGTGGTGGGTTGTTGGGGCTGGCCTCCAGCGGTACTTGCCCGGAGTTGGCCCGTGCGGCGGCCAGGGCGGCCTGGGTTTCGGCGGCGATATCGGCGGGGTCGGTGCTGTCCGTCGATGCCGTAGCCGTGGTGTCCGTCAGCGGCTTGGCCGAGATCATGATATCGCTCGAACCCGCGGACGATTCGTCTGAAATCGCGCGCGCCGGCGGCAACGGTGATACCCCGGCGGCGCTGTCGGGAATGCTGGGCGAACACGCCGCCACGGCCGCAGCGGCGGCAAGAAGGGAAATGAAACGCATCTGCTGTTGTCCTGCCATTTGTCTTTTGGCGCAGACTACCACCATTTCGCCGGCTTGGCCACAAAACCCGCCGCCTGTTCCAGCGCGTAGGCGGTGTTGAGCAGATCGCCCTCTTCCCACGGACGGCCGATCAGCTGCAGCCCCAGCGGCAGGCCCTGGTCGTTCAGCCCCGCCGGCACCGAGATACCTGGCAGCCCGGCAAGGTTCACCGTCACTGTGAAGACGTCGTTGAGATACATCTCCACCGGGTCGGCCTGCGCCATCTCGCCCAGCCCGAACGCGGCCGAGGGCGTGGCCGGGGTCAGGATCGCGTCGACGCCATCGGCAAAGACCTGTTCGAAGTCGCGCTTGATCAGCGTGCGCACCTTGCGGGCGCGGTTGTAATAGGCGTCGTAGAAACCGGCCGACAGAACGTAGGTGCCGACCATGACCCGGCGCTTGACCTCTGCCCCGAACCCTTCGGCGCGGGTCTTTTCATACATCTCGGTGATGCCGTCGCCGGCATCCAATTTGGCGCGGTGGCCATAGCGCACGCCGTCATAGCGCGCGAGGTTCGATGACGCCTCTGCCGGGGCGATGACGTAGTAGGTGGGCAGGGCGTATTTCGTATGGGGCAGCGAGATATCGTGGATCTCGGCGCCGGCATCGGCCAGCATCTCGCGCCCGCGTGTCCAGAGCGTTTCGATCTCGTCGGGCATGCCGTCCATGCGGTATTCGCGGGGAATGCCGATCACCTTGCCGCGGATGTCGCCGGTCAGCATCGCCTCGAAATCGGGCACGGCCAGGTCGGCCGAGGTGGAATCCTTGGGGTCATGCCCGCACATGGCGGTGGCCATGATGGCGGCGTCGCGCACCGTGCGGGTCATCGGTCCGGCCTGGTCGAGCGACGAGGCAAAGGCAATGATCCCCCAGCGCGAACAGCGCCCATAGGTGGGCTTTAGCCCGGTGATACCGGTAAATGCCGCTGGCTGGCGGATCGAGCCGCCGGTATCGGTGCCGGTCGCGCCCAGGCACAGGCCGGCCGCAACCGCCGCCGCCGAACCGCCGGACGAGCCGCCCGGCGTCAGGGGCGTGTCGTCGCCCTTTCGCCGCCACGGGTTGACGGCATTGCCATAGACCGAGGTTTCGTTGGACGAGCCCATGGCGAATTCGTCCATGTTCAGCTTGCCCAGCATCACCGCGCCGGCGTCGAACAGCTTTTGCGTGACGGTCGATTCGTATTCGGGGCGGAACCCTTTCAGGATGCCGCTGGCGGCCTGGCTTGGTGCGCCGCGAGTGCAGAACAGGTCCTTGATGCCCAGCGGGATGCCGCACATTGCCGGCGCGTCGCCCTTGGCCAGCCGTTCGTCGGCGGCGCGGGCCTGGTCCAGCGCGGTGTCGGGCGTCGAATGCACGAATGCGTTGAGCGCGCCGGCCTCCTGGGCGGCGGAAAGGCAGGCCTCGGTCAGCTCAGGCGCCGAAATGTCGCGAGCGCGCAGCCGGTCGCGGGCCTCGGCGATGGTCAGATCGGTAGGGTCTGTCATCGGTTTACTCCACCACCTTGGGAACGGCGAAAAAGCCCTCGCGCGCGTCGGGCGCGTTCGAGAGGATCTTGTCGGCCATGTTGCCGTCAGTCACGACATCCTCGCGCCGCTTCAGCCGCATCGGGGTGACGCTGACCATCGGTTCCACCCCATCGACGTCGACCTCGCCCAGCTGTTCGATAAAGCCCAGGATGGTGTTGAATTCCTGTGCCAGCGCCGGCAGGTCCGCGTCATCGACGCGGATACGCGCGAGCTTGGCCACGCGGGCTGCGGTCTCGGTGTCGATGGACATCTGGTCGGGCCTCTCAAGGTCGGTTTCGTTGTTGTCCGCGTTTACCGCCGCGCCGGACGCACTGCAAGCATGTGGCGGCGGCGGCCTTTCCGAAAGGGCGCGCCGGGTTTCCCCGGGGCGCGAGAGCTGCTAGATATGGCATGAAAAAATCAGGAGATTCCAATGCAGATTACATGGCTTGGCCATTCATCCTTTAAAATCGCGATTGGCGGGCAGGTGCTGCTGGTTGACCCGTGGCTGACCGGCAACCCGATTCTGCCCGAGGACAGCCACGATGCGGCGCTGGAGGGCGCAACCCACATCGTGCTGACGCACGCCCATTTCGACCACGCCGGCGACGTGGTCGCACTGGCCAAGCGGCTGAATGTCCCGGTGGTGGGGCAGTTCGACCTGATGTCGTGGTGGGAACAGGCCGAGGGCCTGCAGGTCGTCGGCTTCAACAAGGGCGGCACGGTCGACCTGGACGGGGTCAAGGTGACGATGGTGCATGCCACCCATTCTTCCAGCATCGCCACCGAAAACGGCCCCCACGTGCCGGGCAGCGAATGCGGCTACATGATCGCGGGTGAGGGGCATACGATCTATTTCTCGGGCGACACCGACGTGATGGCCGACATGAAGGTGTTCAACGATCTGCACGCGCCCGACATCGGCATCCTGTGCGCTGGCGGGTATTTCACCATGGACATGGCGCGCGCGGCCTATGCGGCCAAGACGTTCTTTGACTTCAAGACCGTCATTCCCTGCCACTACCGCACCTTCCCGGTGCTGGCGCAATCGGCTGAGGAACTGGTCAAGGCGCTGCCCGGCGTCAACGTCATCGAACCGCAGGTGATGGAACCGATCGAGATCTGATCCTGTGGCGGTCAGCGGCGCTTGTCGAAGAAGTCCTTCAGCAGCGCCTCTGCCGCCTGCGCCGCGATGCCGTCGCAGATTTCGGGCATATGGTGGCACTGGGGGTGGGAAAAGACCCGCGCCCCATGCGCCACGCCGCCCGACTTGGGATCGTCGGCGCCGTAATATAGCCGGGCGATGCGCGCGAAAGAGATGGCGGCGGCGCACATGGGGCAGGGCTCCAGCGTGACGTAAAGGCTGTAGCCGGGCAGGCGTTCGCTGCCCGCGGCGCGGCAGGCGGCGCGCAGGGCCAGTATCTCGGCATGTGCGGTGGGGTCGCACAGCTCGCGCGTGCGGTTCCCGGCGGCGGCGACCACCTTGCCGCCTGGATCGGCCACCACGGCGCCCACCGGCACCTCTCCGCGATCCGCGGCGGCGCGGGCTTCGGCCAGCGCCTGTTCCATGTGGCTGCGAAAGGTCATGACGCCTCATTGCCGTGAAGGCCGTGCTTTCGCAAGCGCGGCTTTTGCGCTAAGCGCCCTGCATGAGCATCGAGAAACCCGCTGAACCCCCCAAGGGCGAACGCATCGCCAAGGTCATTGCGCGCGCAGGCATTGCCAGCCGGCGCGAGGCCGAACGCCTGATCATCGCCGGCCGCGTCACCGTCAACGGCAAGGTCATTGACCGCGCCGCGCTGAACGTCAGCGCCGATGACCGTATCACCGTGGATGGCCGGGCTCTGGATGCGCCGGCACCGCCCAGGATGTGGCTTTATCACAAGCCCGTGGGGCTGGTCAGCACGGCGCGCGACGAAAAGGGCCGCAAGACGATCTATGACGACCTGCCCGACGACATGCCAAGGGTGATGAGCGTGGGCCGGCTCGACATCAGCTCCGAAGGGCTGTTGCTGCTGACCAATGACGGCGCGCTCAAGCGGCGGCTGGAATTGCCGGCGACCGGCTGGATGCGCCGCTATCGCGTGCGGCTCAGGGGGCGGCCCGACGACGCCACCTTTGCACCGCTGCGCGAGGGGCTGGTGCTGGATGGCGAGCGGTTCCAGCCGATGACGGTGACGCTGGACCGCCAGCAGGGCGCCAATGCCTGGGCCACGGTGGCCATCCGCGAGGGCAAGAACCGCGAGGTCCGCCGCGCCATGGCGGCGCTGGGGCTGAGCGTCAACCGGCTGATCCGGGTGTCCTATGGCCCGTTTCAGCTGGGCCAGTTAAAGCCCGGTGCGGTCGAGGAAATTCGCCCCAAGGTGCTGCGCGACCAGTTGGGGCTGGAGCAGGCAGAGAGTGACGACACCCCGTCCGGAAAACCGGTGGTCCGCCGCCAGCGCCGCCCCCGGCGCGATCAGTCGGCGCCCTCGGGGCGGGCCCATCCGCGCCGATAGGCCGCCGGAGAGGCGCCATAGCGCCGGCGAAACCGCTGTGACAGCTGCGAGGAACTGGCAAATCCCGTTGCCGCCGCGATTTCGGCCACGCTGAGCCCGGTCTCATTAAGCAGCGCATGCGCCCGCGCCACCCGCAGGTCCAGGTAGAACTGCGCCGGGGTGACACCGGCATGGCGACGGAAAAGCCGCTCCATCTGCCGGCGCGACAGGCCGATGTGGCGGGCCACCTGGGCCATGTCCACCGGCTCCTCCAGGTGCTCGCGCATGTATTCCACTGCCGCCAGCAGGCGCGGATTGCGGCTGCCGATGGCCGCCGAATAGGCCGACCGCTGCGGCACCGCGCGGATCTCGGATCGCCCGTGCAGGCACATGTCGGCCACGATGGCGGCCAGCCCGGCGCCGTGGTCGCGCTCGATCAGCCCCAGCATCATGTCGGTCGCCGCGCTGCCGCCGCCGCAGGTCAGCAGGCCGCGGTCGTCCTCATACAGCATCTCTGTGGGGGTAAGGTCGGGAAAGGTCTCGACAAAGGCGGGCTGGTTTTCCCAGTGCAGGGTAAAACGCCGCCCGTCCAGCAGGCCCGCGCGCGCCAGCGCGAACGCGCCGGTGCAGATGCCACCCACCCGGCAGCCGAACGCGTGCTGGCGGCGCACCCATGTCACCGCCCGTCGCGAGGTGCTTTCCAGCGGCTCGATCCCGCCGCAGATGAATGCGGTGGCGTCGCGGGGCACGTCGCCCAGCCTGGTATCGGGGGTGATGGTAATGCCGCAGGAACAGATGACCGGGGCGCCGTCGCCGGTCATCATGTACCAGCGATAAAGTTCCTTGCCGGTCACCTGGTTGGCCATGCGCAAGGGTTCGAGCGCCGAGGTGAAGGCCAACAGCGTCAGCTTTGGCAGCAGCAGGAAATAATAGTCGCGCGGCGGCCCGTCATAGGAAAGCGCCAGGCTGGCCGCCCCGCGCGGAACGAAAGAGCGCTCTTGCATGGGGGCTCTTTACCATGGCCCCGTGCCCGTGCGAAACCGCTGATGAACGGGATGCGACCACAAGGAGAGGCGCCATGCGCGCAGTGCTGCAACGGGTCAGCCATGCCTCGGTCAGTGTCGGCGGGCAGGTGATCGGGCGCACGGGGCCGGGGCTGATGATCCTGGTTTGCGCCATGCGCGGTGATACCGGGGAACAGGCCGACAAGCTGGCGGCCAAGGTCGCCAAGCTGCGCATCTTCGCCGACGAGGCGGGTCGCATGAACCGCTCGTTGCTCGATACCGGCGGCTCGGCGCTGGTGATCAGCCAGTTCACCTTGGCGGCCGATACCGCGCGCGGCAATCGCCCCGGCTTTTCCACCGCCGCCGCCCCCGAGGATGGCGAGCGGCTGTATGAACATTTCGCCCGCTGTCTGTCGGGGCAAGGGGTGGCGGTGGAAACCGGGAAATTCGGGGCCGACATGCAGGTGGACCTGTGCAATGACGGGCCGGTCACGATCTGGATGGAGGTCTGAGCGCGCCGCCATGCCCTATGAATGGAGCACCACCGAGAATGCCGCCGGCCCCGCCCGGCGGCTGCGGCTCTGGCCGCACCGGTCGTTGCCGCGCAAGGGGTTTGCGGCCTTTGTCCTGGTGACATTTTCGCTGATTACGCTGCCGCTTTATCCACTCCTGGGGACGGTGCTGCTGTGGGGGCTGCTGCCCTTCCTTCTGTTGGCGGTGGCGGGGGTGTGGTGGGGGCTGGAACGCTCTTATCGCGATGCGCGGCTGTCGGAGGAACTGACGATTGATCGCGACGAGGCGCAGCTGGTGCGCGTCGAGGCCAACGGGCAGCGGCGGGAATGGTCCTGTGAAAGCTACTGGGCGCGGGTGCAGCTTCACCAGACCGGCGGGCCGGTACCTGATTACGTCACCCTGTCGGGCAAGGGGCGCGAGGTCGAGATCGGCGCCTTCCTGTCGCAGGACGAACGCCGCGCGCTTTACGGCGAACTGGCCATCGCCCTGCGGCAGGTGGCTGCGCGCTGAGCCTTGCCATCTTCGATGGTGGGCAAGTGCCGCCTGGTGGTGTAGACTGGCCGCAAGAAAGCAAGAACCACGAAAACGGTGGGCAGGCGGGCAGAATGTTCAGGATGACAATGGCGCTGATCATCGGCGCTCTGGTGCAGATCGCGCCGGTTGCGGCGCAAGACAGCAGCTTTGGCGCGCTAGCGCGGGTCGATATGGTCCAGACCCGGCTGGATGACACGCGCGACGGGCTGCGGCTGGGGCTGGGGCTGACGCAGGGCGTGCCGTTCCGGGTGTTCACCTTGGACGGGCCACCCCGGCTGGTGCTGGATTTCCGCGAGGTCGACTGGCGCGGCGCCGACGCCGGGATGATCGACTGGGCCGAACGGGCCAGGGCGGTGCGGATGGGGGCTTTTCGCCCCGGTTGGTCGCGTATGGTGGTCGATCTTGCCGGGCCGTATGCGGTCGAAAGCGCGAACGCCACCACCGACCATGAAACCGGCGGCGTTCTGATCGAGGTCGAGCTGACAGAGATCGACGCCGAGGCATTTGCCGCCCGTGCGGGTGCGCCGCCGCTGCCCGGCTGGGAGGACGTGCAGGGCGGGCTGCCGGCGGTCAAGCGCGCGCGCCAGGCCGGCGAAGAGCGGCTGCTGGTGGTGCTCGACCCCGGTCATGGCGGCATTGACCCGGGGGCCGAGCGCGAGGGTCACAACGAAAAGAACCTGATGCTGCGTTTCGCCCGCGAACTGCGCGAGGTGCTGCTGCGCGCCGGCGGGTTTGACGTGGCGCTGACCCGCGAAAACGACGAGTTCGTATCGCTCGAACGTCGGGTGGCGATCGCGCAGCAACTGGGCGCGGATGTGTTCATCTCGCTGCATGCCGACGCGCTGAGCGAGGGGCGCGCGCATGGCGCCACGGTCTATACCCTGGCCGACAGCGCCAGCGACGAGGCCAGCGCCGCGCTGGCCGAACGCCACAACCGGGCCGGCATCCTGGCTGGTGTCGACCTGACGAAGGCTGATGATATTGTCGCCGGTGTGCTGATCGACCTAGCGCGGCAGGAAACCGGCCCGCGGGCGGACAGGCTGGCGCGGGCCATTCGCCTGGGGATCGAGGAACAGGGCCTGCCGCTGCATTCCCGCCCGCTGCGCGAGGCCGGATTTTCGGTGCTGAAATCTGCCGATATTCCCTCGGTCCTGGTCGAGTTGGGCTTTCTGTCCAGCCAGAAAGACCGCGACAACCTGCTGGACGATGCCTGGCGCGCGCGCATGGCCAACGGCATCCGCGATGCGCTGATCGCGTGGCGCATGGCCGACGCCGCGGCGGCGCGGCTGGTGCGGCAATAGGCGGCCGGGTGCCGGTGGCGGCGGCATTGTGTTTTGACGGGGGCCTGGCGCGCGCATATATGCTTGGCTCATCCTGATCGGGAGCGACGGATTGTTCAGACCGATATTAACGCTGCTGGGGACAATCTTCAGCCTGGTGACGCTTGGCGTCATCATGATCGCGCTCAGCATCGGCGCGGTATTCCACATCTATGGCAAGGACCTGCCCAGCCATGAATCGCTGGCCAACTACACCCCGCCGACGATCAGCCGCATCTATTCGGTCGAGGGCAGGATCATCGACGAATTCGCGCAGGAACGCCGTCTGTTCACCCCGGCCGAGGAAATCCCTGACCTGATCAAGCAGGCAATCATTTCTGCCGAGGACAAGAATTTCTACGAACACGGCGGCTATGATGCGCGCGGTATCGCGGCTGCGATCGTCGAGGCGGTGCGCACCCGTGGCGAGGTGGTTCGCGGGGCCTCGACCATCACCCAGCAGGTGATGAAGAACTTTTTGCTGTCGGGCGACCGCCGGATCGAGCGCAAGATCAAGGAAATCATCCTCGCCACCCGCATCGAAGAGACGCTGGACAAGGAAGATATCCTTGAGCTGTACCTCAACGAAATCTTTCTGGGCCAGAACTCCTATGGCGTGACGGCGGCGGCGCAGACCTATTTCAACAAGACACTCAGCGAACTGGCCCCGCACGAGGCGGCGTTCCTGGCGTCGATGCCCAAGGCGCCGTCGGATTTCCACCCCGTGCGCAACAAGGAACGCCTGCGCGAGCGGCGCGACTATGTGCTGCGGGAGATGTACGAGAACGGCTATATCAGCCGCGAGGTGATGGAGGCCGAGATCGAGCAGCCGGTGCGCTCGGTCCAGAATGGCGATTTCCCGCCCTGGAACGAGAGCCTGCCACCGCGTGACTATTTCACCGACGAGATCCGCCGCCAGCTGAGCCAGGATTTCGGCGAAGGCGAATTCTTTACCGGCGGTCTGGCCGTGCGTGCCACCATCGACCCCGAAATGCAGCAGGTTGCGGCGACGACGCTGCGCCGGCAGCTGGAGAAATACGATCGCGGGCGCAAGGAATGGCGCGGCACCGGCATCACCTTGCCGGCCGAGGTGCTGGAAAACGAGGCCGACTGGCGCGCGGCGCTGGCAGCGGCGGACGTGGCCCGCGACATCGACCTAGACGGCCGCTGGTACCCGGCGGTCGTGCTGAAAACCGACGCGCAGGAGATGCAGATCGGTATCGAGGATGTCGAGGGCGTCCAGTCGGTTCCGCGCAAGGACATCGTCTGGCTGCCTGGCGATTTCACCGAAACCTTCAAGCCCGGCGACGTGGTGCATGTGCGCAAGATGACCGCAGACAGCGATGGCAGCTTTGTCCGCTGGACGCTGCGGCAGGTGCCCGAGGTGCAGGGCGGCTTCATGGCGATGGACGTGGAAAACGGCCGCGTGCTGGCGATGCAGGGCGGCTTTTCCTACCAGCATTCGGTATTCAACCGCGCCACCCAGGCGCGGCGTCAGCCGGGCTCCAGCTTCAAGCCGTTCGTCTATGCCGCCGCGCTCGATTCGGGGTATTCGCCGGCCACCATCGTGATCGACGCGCCGATCGAGATCGACACACCGCAGGGCGTCTGGCGGCCGCGCAACTCGTCCAACCAATTCTACGGGCCGACGCCGCTGCGCACCGGCATCGAGATGTCGCGCAACCTGATGACCATCCGCCTGGCGCAGGAGGTCGGCATGGATGTGGTCGCCGCCTATGCCGAGCGCTTTGGTGTTTATGAGAACATGGGCCGGTTCCTGGCCAACTCGCTGGGATCGGATGAAACCACGCTTTACAACATGGTCGCGGCCTACGCGATGTTCGCCAATGGCGGCGAGCGGGTCGAGCCGACGCTGGTGGATCGGGTGCAGAACCGGTTCGGCCAGACCGTCTATCGCCATGATCCGCGCAAATGCCTGGATTGCGGCGATCCGACGATCCCGCCCGCGCGCGGCCCGCGCATCGTGTCGGACCGCCGGCAGGTGATCGACCCGATCACCGCCTACCAGATCACCTCGATGCTGCAAGGCGTGGTCAATCGCGGCACCGCATCGGGGGTGATCAACCTGCCGGTGCCAGCCGCCGGCAAGACCGGCACCACCAACGATGCGCGCGACGTGTGGTTCGTGGGCTTTACCTCGAACATCGCCGCGGGCTGTTACATCGGCTATGATCAGCCGCGGGGCCTTGGCCGGGGCGCGTATGGTGCGTCGATGTGCGGGCCGGTGTTCCAGCAATTCATGACCAAGGCGGTCGAGAAATACGGCGGCGGGCCCTTTCGCGTGCCCGAAGGCGGCCATTTCATCAAGATCGACCGCTATACCGGCGCCCGCCTGCCGGAGGGCGAAACCGGCCCGCATATGGTGGCCGAGTATTTCCGCGAGGGCGAAGAGCCGATCTTTGGTTTCATCTATGACGGCGGCTTTGCCATGGGCAACGACCTGGAGCTGTACGAAGGGGGTCGCCATGGCGGCCGGCTGATCGACCCGGAGACCGGCCAGCCCGTCGAGGACACCGAGGGCGGCGACAAGGCCAGCTTTGGCAGCCTCAGTTCCGGCGGGCTGTACTGAGCCGCGCAAAGGCACAGGTTGCCGCCTTGTCCGGCCCGCGCCGCTGCGTTATCACCGGCTTCTGACGAACACCCGAGGACCCAGTGCATGCGCGCCGAAATCGAATCCGTCGTGGCCGAGATCGAAAACTCGCTGGAGCTGTTGCGCCAGCGGATGGATTGGGAAACGGCGCCACACCGGCTGGAAGAATTCAACGCCCGGGTCGAGGACCCCGACCTGTGGAACGATCCCGCCCGTGCCCAGAGCCTGATGCGCGAGCGCCAGGCGCTGGTCGACGCGATCGAGACCCATGACAGCATCAAGGCCGAGCTGGAGGACAATGTCGGCCTGATCGAACTGGGCGAGGCCGAAGGCGACGCCGAGGTGGTGGCCGAGGCCGAGGCGGCGCTCAAGACGCTGGCCAAACGCGCCGCCGCCAAGGAGCTGGAGGCGCTGCTGAACGGCGAGGCGGATGCCAACGACACATTCCTGGAAATCAACGCCGGCGCGGGCGGCACCGAAAGCTGCGACTGGGCGGCGATGGTGGCGCGCATGTATGTGCGCTGGGCCGAAAGCCACGGCTATACGGTTGAGCTGCAATCCGAAAGCGCGGGCGAAGAGGCCGGCATCAAGTCGGCCGCCTACAAGATTTCCGGCCGCAACGCCTATGGCTGGCTGAAATCGGAATCGGGCGTGCACCGGCTGGTGCGCATCTCGCCCTTCGATTCGTCGGCCCGGCGGCACACCTCGTTCTGTTCGGTCTGGGTCTACCCGGTGGTCGATGACGCCATCGAGATCGAGGTGAACCCCGCCGATATCCGCATCGACACCTACCGCTCTTCCGGTGCGGGCGGGCAGCACGTGAACAAGACCGATTCGGCGGTCCGGATCACCCACCACCCGACCGGCATCGTCGTGACCAGTTCCGAAAAATCCCAGCACCAGAACCGCGACATCGCCATGAAGGCGCTGAAATCGCGCCTCTACCAGATGGAGCTGGACCGCCGAAACGCCGCCATCGCCGAGGCTCACGAGGCCAAGGGCGAGGCCGGGTGGGGCAACCAGATCCGATCCTATGTGCTGCACCCGTACCAGATGGTGAAGGACCTGCGCACCGGGGTCGAGACATCCGACACCAAGGGCGTGCTGGATGGCGACCTGGACGAGTTCATGGCCGCCACGCTGGCGATGAATGTCAGCGGCAAGAGCCGCGCCGAGGCGCAGGCCGAAGGCGGGTAGGGGGCGCTGCCCCCGTCCAGGACAGGTCCGGGACGCCCCCGGGGTATTTCCGACCAGAAAGAAGCCCGTGAGACATGCACGCCCTGATGGCGTGACATAAGATAAAATTGTCCCTAACCTATTGTGAAAAATGGGGAGGAGGGACGATGCAGGATATCCTGGAGGACAAGCAACCGGGCGTGCCCGAACTGGGCGAGGTGACGTTCGCGATGCTGGGCGAGGCGCTGCGCCGGGGCTGGCACGATATGGTGCGCGCGCCGGGATATGCGGTGATATTCGCCGGGGTCTATGTGGTGATCGGCTGGTTCATGATCGCGGTGACCTGGGCCACGGGGCAAAGCTATTGGCTGGTCTTTGCCGCCGTGGGGTTTCCGCTGATCGGCCCGTTCGCGGCGGTGGGGCTATATGAGGTCAGTCACCGGCTGGAACAGGGCCGCGCGCTCAGGCCAAGGGCGATATTCGGGGTGATCGCGCATCAGCGGCGGCGACAGTTGCCGTCGATCTGCGCGGTGATCGTGATCATGTTCCTGTTCTGGTTTTTCCTGGCGCACATGATCTTTGCCCTGTTCATGGGCTTTTCGACGATGACGAATGTCTCGACCTCGTTCGACATCTACCTGACCCGCGAGGGGCTGACGATGCTGACGGTGGGCACGGCGGTGGGCGCGGGCTTTGCGTTGCTGCTTTATGCGATCACGGTGGTGGCCTTGCCGCTGCTGCTGGACCGCGAGGTGGATTTCGTCACCGCGATGATCGCCTCGTTCGGCATCGTGACCGAAAACCCGGTGCCGATGCTGGCCTGGGCGGCGCTGGTGGCGGGGCTGACATTCGTGGCGATGATCCCGGTCTTTGCCGGGCTGTTCGTGGTGCTGCCGCTTCTGGGGCATGCGACTTGGCACCTTTATCGCCAGCTGGTGGTGGCCGGGCAGGCCTGACGCCCGCCCGCTATGCCGGCGTGCCCTTTTCGGCCGCCTTGGCAGCGTCCCACAGCGCGTCCATCTCGGCCAGGGTGGCATCCTCTGGCCGGCGGTCCTGATCTGACAGTGCCGCCTCGATCTGGCGAAAGCGGCGGGTGAACTTGGCATTGGCGCGCCGGAGCGCGATTTCGGGGTCGACCTTGAGATGCCGGGCGAGGTTGGCCACGACAAAAAGCAGATCACCCATTTCCTCTTCCACCCGCTCTTGTGGCTGGTCGGCGGCGGCCTCGGTCAGTTCCGCCGCTTCTTCGGCGATCTTGTCCAGCACCTGGGTGGCATCGGGCCAGTCGAACCCCACCCGCGCGGCGCGCTTTTGCAGCTTGACCGCCCGCATCAGCGCCGGCAGCCCCATCGCCACCCCGTCCAGCACGCCGGTCTGTTCCCGCGCGGCACGTTCGGCGGCCTTGACGGTTTCCCAGTCGCGGGTCTGTTGTTCGGCGGTCTTGTCGCGGCTTTCGTCGCCAAAGACATGGGGGTGGCGTGCCACCATCTTGTCGGCGATGGAATCTGCCACCTCGTCAAAGCCGAAAAGCCCCCGGTCGCGGGCGATCTGGGCGTGGAACACCACCTGCAACAGCAGATCGCCCAGTTCGCCGCGCAATTCGTCCCAGTCCTGGCGTTCGATTGCGTCGGCGACCTCGTAGGCCTCTTCGATCGTGTAGGGGGCGATGGTGTCGAAATCCTGCTCGATATCCCAGGGGCAGCCGGTGTCGGGATCGCGCAGGCGGCGCATGATCTCGATCAGCCGGGGCATGCCGCCGGAGGGGTCGTGAGCGAGGGCGTCATCGGGCATGGTGCAGGTGTCCTTTCCGTGGTTGAGTGGACACTGCCGGGTCAGAACGAAGGAGTCCAGCAGTGCCGGTATTGAACCGTATCGCAGGGTTTTCAGACCATATGACGGCGTGGCACCGGCATCTGCACGCGCACCCTGAACTGGGGTTCGGCTGTCACCGGACGGCGGAATTCGGGGGTGCGCGGCTGCGCGAATTCGGCATCGACAAGATCGAGACAGGCATCACCGAAAGCGGTGTCGTGGCGGTGATCGAGGGACGCGGGCCGGGGCCCACAATCGGGTTGCGCGCCAACATGGATGCGTTGCCGATTGCCGAGGCGACGGGGGCGGCGCATGCCTCGAAAACCCCCGGCGTGATGCATGCCTGTGGCCATGACGGGCACACCGCGATGCTGCTGGGTGCGGCGCGTTACCTGGCCGAGACACGCAACTTTTGCGGCCGCTTGGCGCTGATATTCCAGCCCGCCGAAGAGGGGCCGGGCGGGGCGCAGGTGATGGTCAATGACGGGGTGCTGGACCGCTACGACATCGCCCAGGTCTATGCCCTGCACACATTGCCGGGTGCGCCCGAGGGGCATTTCGAAACCTGCCCCGGCCCGATCATGGCGGTGGTGGACCCTTTTCACATCGACATCGAGGGGCAGGGCGGGCACGCCGCCTATCCGCAGGATACGTGCGATGCGGTCATTGCCGCCTGCGCCATCGGGCAGGCGATACAAACCATCCTCAGCCGCAATGCGCGCGCGCGCGACGAACTGGTGGTTTCGCTGACGCAGATCCACACCGGCAGCGCCGACAACATCGTGCCCGAAACCGCCTATATGTGCGGCACGATCCGCAGCTTTGACGCCGGGCCGCAGCGGATGGTGTGGAAGCGCCTGCAAGAGATCGCCGAGGGGCAGGCGGCATCCCTTGGCGTGCGCGCCCGCCTGCGCATCGAAGAGGGCTATCCACCCACCGTCAACGATGCCGCGCGCACCGAGTTTGCCGCCGAGGTCGCGCGAGAGGTGGCCGGCGCGAATGCCGTCGTCACCGACCGCACGCCAGAGATGGGCGTAGAGGATTTCGCCTTCATGCTGGCGAAACGTCCGGGGGCTTATCTGTTCCTCGGGCAGGGCGAGGGGCCGGGCTTGCATCACCAGGGCTTTGACTTCAATGATGACGTGGTGCCGGTCGGGGCATCGTTCCTGGCGCGGCTGGTAGAGCGGGCGCAACCGGCAGGCTGAGCGGCCCGGGCCGGGCCGAAAAGGGGTGTTCCATGGCTTTGGAAGACGCGAAAAACCAGGTTGACCAAGCGTTTACCAGATCGGATGCGCGCGGCCTGTCCTATGAAAACACCTTTGGCGGCGCGGCCTCTTTCCTGCGGCGGCGCTATTCCAAGGACCTGTCTGGCGCCGATATCGCCGTGACCGGTATCCCCTTTGACCAGGCGGTGACCAACCGCCCCGGCACCCGGCTGGGCCCGCGCGCGATCCGCGAGGCGAGCGTCCTGCAGTGCCCCGATGCGCCCTATGGCTGGGGCTATGACCCGCTGAGCGAGTTCAGCATAATCGACTATGGTGACCTCGCGTTCGATTATGCGATGGTGGCGGAGTTTCCCGAACGGTTGCGCGCCCATGTCGCCGGCATCCTGGATCAGGGCGCGGCCTGCATCGCGCTGGGGGGCGACCATTCCATCACCCTGCCGATCCTGCGCGCCCATGCCGAACGGCACGGCGCGCCGCTGTCGGTGCTGCAGTTCGATGCCCATACAGATACCTGGGTCGATGATGACATGGACCGCATCGACCACGGCACGATGATGTACAAGGCGGTCAAGCTGGGGCTGGTCGATCCCGCGCGCTCGGTCCAGGTGGGTATTCGCACCGACAACCCCGACACGATGGGCTTCAACATTATCGACGCGCGCGCGGTTCACGAACAGGGCCCGGCCGAGGTTGCTCGCCGCATCCGCGAGGTGCTGAGCGATCACCCGGTCTATGTCACGTTTGACATCGACGCGCTCGACCCGGCCTTTGCGCCGGGCACCGGCACGCCGGTCTGGGGCGGGCTGAGCTCGGCCCAGGCGGCGATCATGCTGCGCGATCTTGCCGGCATCAACATGATCGGGGGCGACGTGGTCGAGGTCAGCCCGCCATTCGATACCACCGGCGCCACCGCCATTGCCGGGGCGCATGTGGCGGTCGAACTGATCTGCCTGTGGGGGTGGAACCGCCGACAGGGCGCCGGATGACGGCGCGATGATCCGTATGGTGGGACTTGTCGCCCTGGCCGGGTTGATCGGGGTTGCTCTCTATATCCGGCTTGCGCCGTCGGATGCCGGGCGCTGGCACCGGATGCCCGAGGCCGTGACCGCCGGGGACACCGCCGGGGGCGCGCTGCGGGTGATCGAGGCGGACGAGGCCGATTTCAGCCGCCTGCACGATATCATCCTGCGAACCGCCCGCACGCGGGTGCTGGCCGGGTCGACCGACGCCGGAATGATCACCTTTGTCACCCGCTCGCGCGTGTTCGGCTTTCCCGACTACACCACCCTGCGCCACCGCGACGGGCGCATCGAGATATGGGGCAGGCTGCGCTTTGGTCGTTCAGATCTTGGCGTGAACGCGCGGCGCATCGACGGCTGGTTGCAGGCCCTCGCGCAGCGAGGATGACAGGCATCCGTCGCTGATCTTGCGCCACATCGGGTTGTTCAGCGACATCTGGCATTGCGCCATGAATGATTTTCCATCGACATGCAGGCAGATGGATTCGCCAATTTCGACACGACCGCCCTTGCTGTCGGTGCAATAGCAATCGACCGCCTTGCCGTTATAGAGACCGTCCGCCAAGGCAGGGGCACCAAGCGCCAGACCTAGCCCGATAAGGGGAATGACTGGTTTCATGTCCCCAGTATAACGCTGGCTTGGCGCTTGACCAAGCGCCGCGAATGCGACAAATCCGCGGGATGGTAAGCCAGGAAAAACTCGACGAGATCGTGCGCCGCTTCGAATACATCGAGGCGCAGATGGCTGAGGGCGGCGGCGACATCGCCCAGCTGGGCCGCGAATATGCCGAGTTGCGCCCCGTGGTCGGGGAAATCCGCGCCTACCGCAAGCTGCTGGAAGAGATCGACGCGGCCGAGGCGATGCTTGACGATCCCGAGATGCGCGACCTGGCGCAAGAGGAACTGACAGAGCTGCAACAGCGCCGCCCCGAGATGGAGGCAGAGCTGAAGCGCGCATTGCTGCCGCGCGACGCAGCCGATGCGCGCCCCGCGATCCTGGAAATCCGCCCCGGCACCGGCGGTGAAGAGGCGGCGCTCTTTGCCGCCGACCTGATGCGCATGTACCAGCGTTATGCCGAATCCAAGGGCTGGACCTTTGAGGTCATCGAGTCCCAGGAAAGCGAACTGGGCGGCATCCGCGAACTGGTGGCGCTGATCCGGGGCGACGGGGTTTTCGCGCGGCTCAAGTTCGAATCGGGCGTGCACAGGGTCCAGCGGGTGCCGGAAACGGAATCGGGCGGGCGTATCCATACCTCGGCCGCCACCGTGGCGGTATTGCCCGAGGCCGAGGCGGTTGATGTGCAGATCGACACGAACGACATTCGCATCGACACGATGCGCGCCTCGGGCGCTGGCGGACAGCACGTCAACACCACCGATTCAGCGGTGCGCATCACCCACCTGCCCACCGGCATCGTCGTCACCTCGTCGCAGAAATCCCAGCACCGCAACCGCGAGATCGCGATGGATGTGCTGCGTTCGCGCCTTTTCGACCTAGAGCGGCAAAAGGCCCATGACAGCCGGGCAGAGGCCCGCGCGGCGATGGTGGGCACCGGCGACAGGTCCGAGCGTATCCGCACCTACAACTTTCCCCAGGGCCGCCTGACCGACCACCGCATCGGTCTGACGCTTTACAAGCTCGACCAGATCATCGGCGGCGACCTGGACGAGGTGATCGACGCGCTGACCGCCGATGCGCAGGCCAGCATGCTGGCGGAGATGGACGGGTGAGCCGCAGCGTCAGCGCGGCCCTGACAGAGCTGAGCGGACGGCTGGCGGCGGCCGGTATCGACGGCGCCCCGCGCGAGGCGCGCCGCATCGTGGCGGCGGCGATGCGGGTCGTCCCCGACCGGGTCACCCTGATGCAGGCCGACCCGCTGGAGGCCGAGGCCGAGGACCGGCTGGCCACCATGGCGGCGCGGCGCTGCGCGCGCGAACCGCTGTCCCATATTCTGGGGCTCAGGGCATTTTTCGACCACGAATTCCGTGTCACGGCGGATGTGCTGGACCCGCGCCCCGAAACCGAGACGCTGGTCGCCGCCGCGCTTGATGCGCCTTTCGAACGCGTGCTCGACCTTGGCACCGGGTCGGGCTGTATCCTGCTGTCGCTCATGGCGGCGCGGCCCGGGGCGCAGGGTGTGGGCACCGATATTTCCGCCCCCGCGCTGGCCGTGGCCAGGGAAAACGCGCGCATTCTTGGGGTGCAGGATCGCTGCCGGTTCCAGCGCGCTGACTGGTTTGCGGGGATTGATGCGCCAGACGGGACATTCGACCTGATCGTGTCGAACCCGCCCTATATCGCCGCGTGGGAGATGGCCGATCTTGCCCCCGAACTGGGGCACGAGCCGCGCGCGGCCCTGACGGACGAGGGCGACGGGCTGTCGGCCTATCGCGCCATCGCGGCGGGCGCGGGACGTTTCCTGGCCCCGGGCGGGCGGCTGATGGTCGAAATCGGCTGGCGTCAGGGGCCTGATGTCCTGGCCATTCTGGGTGCTGCCGGGTTCGGGGGGCTGCGGATTCTGCCCGATCTCGACGGGCGCGACCGGGTGGCGGTGGCGCTGCGGGGTTCAACCCAAGGGTGACATATTGCCTCGGAATCGGCAAAAATCACATCATGGGCATAAAAATGGGGGCAAAACCCTTGTCTACGCCTGCCAGCCGTGTTTACTAAGCGCGATCAAGCAGGTGGATGCCATTTTGTGGCGGTCCCTCTTGATGCCAAGCCAAGACATGACGGTTTCGGTTTTCTAGGCGCAGTGGGCGCCAGCCGGATCGAAAAACGCTTCGAGCACAGGGCTGACGACTAAATCATGAGATCTTCCAAATCACGTTCGCGGAACAAGCCGAACCGCAACCGGTCTATGGGCAATGTGATCAACCGGGTTTTTGACAGCTCCGGTCCCGAGGGCAAGGTGCGCGGAACCCCGCAGCAGATCATCGACAAATACAATCAGCTGGCGCGCGATGCCCAGTTGTCGGGCGACCGCGTCGCGGCAGAGAATTTCCAGCAGCACGCCGAACATTACCTGCGCCTGCTGAGCGCCGCCATGAAAGAACAGGAAACCCGGCGCGAGGAACAGGAACGCCAGAACCGCGAACGCCAGGCTGAACGCGACCGTGACCGCGCCCGCCGCCAGGAACGTGAATCAAACAACGGCGAGACCGCCGAGGGCGAGCAGAAGTCCGATGTGCTTGAAACGGGCGGCGAGGCCGACAGCGGCCTTGTGGAAACACCCGAAAGCCAGTCGGCCAAGGACGAACCCGCGCCCGCACCCGCGCCCAAGCCCAAGCGCAAGCCGCGCAGCAGGGCGAAACTGGCGGCTGATGGTGGCGGCGATGCCGGTAATGGCAATGGCGAGGCTGGCGGCCCCCCGCGCGAAGCCGCCGAATAGGCGACCGCAGCAGATTGACGGAACAAGGCGCCGCACCCGGTCATGGGGCGGCGCCTTTTTCGTGTTCACTCAGACCTTTGCCAGCGATCGGGCCAGCGCGCAGAATTTTTCCAGCGGTACCGTCTCGGCCCGGTCGGTGGGGGCGATGCCGGCAGCAATGAGCCGGTCCTCGATATCCGGGGCGACACCGCGCAGCGCCGCGCGCAGCATCTTGCGCCGCTGGTTGAAGGCACGCGCGACGACATCCTGCAACACCTGCGGATCGGCCGGAAAGCGCGGCTGGGGCAGGGCGGTGATATGCACCACGCTGCTCGACACTTTGGGCGGGGGGGAAAAAGCACCGGGGGGCAGCTGCATGACGATGCGCGCCTCCACCCGCCATTGTGCCAGGATGGCAAGGCGGCCATAGGCCTTGCTGCCGGGGCGGGCGACGATGCGCTCGGCCACCTCGCGCTGGAACATCAGCGTCAGGCTTTGCCAGAAGGGGGGCCATTGCGGCGGCGTCAGCCAGCGCACCAGCAGCTCTGTCCCGACATTGTAGGGCAGGTTCGCCACCACCTTTATCGGCGGCGTCAGATGTGCCAGCGGGTCGATTTCCAGCGCGTCGCCCTCGATAATGGTCAGCCGTCCCGGGCAGGTTGCGGCGATCTCTTGCAGCGCGGGGATGCAGCGGCTGTCCTTTTCCACCGCCAGCACCCGGCGCGCCCCCTCGGACAACAGCCCCCGCGTCAGCCCGCCGGGGCCGGGGCCGACCTCCAATACGTCGGCGCCGGTCAGGTCGCCCGCGGCGCGTGCGATCCGGGCGGTCAGGTTGAGGTCGAGCAAGAAGTTCTGGCCCAGCGACTTGCGCGCCGCCAGCCCGTGGGCGGCGATCACCGTGCGCAGGGGCGGCAGCGTGTCGAGGCCGCTCATGTCCCGCGCGCCGCGGCCATCCGCGCCGCCATCCGCAGTGCCGCGATCAGCGAGCCGGGATCGGCCAGCCCGCGCCCGGCTATGTCCAGCGCGGTGCCGTGATCGGGCGAGGTGCGCACGAACGGCAGGCCGAGGGTGACGTTGACGCCGCTGTCGAACGCCAGCGTCTTGATCGGGATCAGCGCCTGGTCGTGATACATGGCGATGGCGGCGTCATAGCCCGCGCGCGCCGCGGCGTGAAACATGGTGTCGGCCGATAACGGGCCGCGTATGTCCATGCCATCGCCGCGCAATAGGTCGAGCACCGGTGCAATCAGCTCGATCTCTTCGCGCCCCATGCGCCCGCCTTCGCCGGCATGGGGGTTGAGCCCGGCCACCGCCAGCCGCGGGGCAGGAATGCCGAAATCGGTGATCAGCGCGGCATGGGTGATGCGGATCGTGTGTTCCAGCCCCTCTGCCGTCAACGCGTCGGGCACGTCGCGCAGGGGGATATGGATCGTCACCGGCACCACGCGCAGCATGTCGCTGGCCAGCATCATGACCACCCGTTCAACCCCCGCCAGAGCGGCCAGGTATTCGGTATGGCCGGGATAGGCAAAGCCCGCCCCCTCTTGCAGCGCCTGCTTGTGGATCGGTCCGGTACACAGTGCCGATGCCGCGCCGGCGCGCACCAGCTCCACCCCACGGGCGATGGCGTCGATCACGCCTTGGGCATGGTCCGGGTTGGGCCGGCCTGGGGTCAATGCACCGGGAAAATCGTGGCGCAGCACAGGCAGGCCCAGCGCCATGGCAGCGGTAGCATCGCAAGGATCGTCGATCTCGGCCACGGGTGTGCCGGCCGGCAGGTGGCCGGGATCGCCGATCAGGAAAAACGGCACCTCGCCCCCCAGCCGTGCCCATGCGGCGGCAGCCAGTTCCGGCCCGATGCCCGCGGGTTCGCCGCAGCTCAGCGCGACGGGCGCGGTCATCGCAATTCGATGATCCGGGCCTCGGCGCGCAGCTGTTCCAGGTATCCGTCGGCCAGAGAGGCCAGCCGCTGGTTGCGCACGAAATTGCTCAGATCCTCGGCCGAGGGGCCTTCGCCATCCAGCAGGGGCGAGCGCCCGCAAAGCATCAAGAAAACCAGGGTCTGCCCGTTCGAGCGGGTGAGGTTGGTCGAAACTTCGCCGGGGTCGAGCTGTTGCAATTCGCGCGCGACATCGGCGGGGATTTCATCGGGCGCCTTGGTTTCGCGCACCAGCACCTCGGGCGGCTGGCCCTTGGCCACGCCATACAGGTCGTCGCAGGTGTCGGTAGCGGCACGAACCTGGGCGGCGCGGGACAAAGCCTGTTCGCTGCGCCCGCCGTCGATGAAATACATCGCGTATTCGATCGCCGAATAGCGCGGTGCGGGCGCATCGGTTTCGGCGATATCGCGCAGTTGCAGCAGCACGATCGCCTGTTCGGTGGGCAGTGGGTCGGACACCTCGCCCGGGGCAAGGGCCAGCACGATGGGGCGCAGCGGCTCGGGCAATTGGCTGATCGAGGTCCATTCCAGGCGCCCGCCGCGTTCGGCGGAGGGCGCGGCGGAATAGCGCCTTGCCGCGTCGGCAAAGCCGCCGATGGATTTGATTTCGGCCAGTTCGCGCGCACGCTGCTGCGTCTCTTCGATCTGCCCCGGCGGCACCGGCAGCACGATTTCCGACAGCAGGACACGCACTCCGGTGGTGCCTGCCAGCGCCAGCTTGGCGCGTTCGATGTCGTTCTCGCCCACGGTAATGCTGTTGGCGAAACGTGCGCGCACCAGTTCGCGCCAGGTCACGCCGGCGCGCACGAAGGAACGAAAGCTGCTTTCATCGACGCCAGCTTGCTGCAACTGGCTGATCATCTGATCCGCGGTCATCTCGCCGCGCGAGGCGAACTCTTCCAACGCGGCGTCCATCGCCTCTTCGCTGATCTGGATGCCGAGGGTTTCGGCGGCGCCCATCTTGAGGCGGTCCTCGACCAGCTGTTCCCGCGCCATCCTGATCGGGTCGCCGGGGGTGCGGAACAGGGTCAGCATGCGCGCGCGCTGTTCAACCTCGAAGCGGGTGATGGCCTTGTCGTTGACCTTGATCACCGGCTCGAACAGCCCCTGGGCCGTTGCCGGTCCAGCCGGGCCGGAAACCAGGGCGCAGGCCAGCGCGAACAGGGCCGCCTTGAAAAGAGCAATACGCATGAACACGTCCATTCGGTTTAGTCGTTACAGGATCTGGCGTAGCTTCTATCGCCAGTTTTCGTGGTGAACCCCCTCAGCCCGACGGTCAAGCTGATATAGGTCGACGGCGAAAGCACCGCCGAAGAGGTGAAGCGGCGCGAGGCGGACAGGCTCACCTCGACGCATTCGTTGAGATAGGTCAGCCCGACACCGGCGCGCACGCTGTCGTCGGCAACAACGTCATAACGCCAGTTGGCGCTGCCGGTCCAGTGCTGAGACAGCCGGTACGAGGCATCGAGGTTCCATTCCGAGATCGTCGCCGCGCGGTTTTCCGCCAGGTCGCGCCCGAGCCAGATATAGGTGGCGCCCAGGCTGCCCTTGTCGCTGTACCAGGCGGCGCGGGCCTCGGCCTTGGCGGTGTCGAGACTGTCGTCGAACAGCCCGCGCGCGGTAAACACCAGCCCGCCGCCTGTCCTGACCTGGCCGGCGATCAGCATGTCCGAGACCTTGCCGTTGATCCCCGAGCTGTCGGTAAAGCTGTCCAGCCCGGTCGGTTCCAGCTGCTGTTCGTCGCGCACCAGCTGCCCCATCGCCAGCGATGTCTGCAGCCCCGAAGGGGCATAGCGCGTCCAGCTCAGCCCGTAGGCGGCGCTGAACCCGCGTTCACGCCGGTCCGGCGCGGTAAAGCGCGAGGTCGAAAAGAGGTTGCCCTCGTCAAACTCGATGCGGGTGCTTTCGTCGTTGGGAATGAACGGGTTGCTGCCCCCCGCCCAGGCCAGTTGAACCACCGGTTCGATCACATGGGTGGCCCCGCTGGTGGTGGCCTTCAGCAGCGGCCAGCGTAGTTCCAGTTCGGTCGTGGGGGTAACTTCGGTGGCCGACGACTGGCTTGTCAGCCCCGCCTGGTGGACCTCGAAATGATCCGCCGCGAGGCCGGCGCTGAAGGATGCCAGAACGCCGCCCGGCAGGGTCCAGCCGCGCTGCCATTCGGCGCTGAAGGTCATTCGCATGATATCGCGCCCGTCGGCCCATGTGTCGGCATCCACGCCGTCGATCACCAGCCCGGACGAGCGCGCATGCGCATGGGCCAGAATCCCCAGCCGCACCTCGCCGCCGATGCCCGCCGGATGCAGGCGCCGTTCCCATTCGGCGTTTCCGACCAGGGTCGGCAGGGTGCTGTTGATCTCGCCCGTGCGCAGGCTGCGGAAATAGGTGATGGCGCCGCGCATGTACGAATCGCGCCTGGTGCGTTCGATCTCGATCTCGCTGTCGAGCCGGTCTTTTTCGTAATACGAATAATCGAGCAGATAGGTCTTGTCGTTCACCGCCTCGATGTCGAAGCGCAGCTTGAAATCGTTTCTCAGGTCGAACGCGCCCTCGCCGAACAGATATCCGCGCCGGCCGCTGTTGGCGACGTCGTCATCCGAAACGGCGCCCTCGAACTCGATCCGCCCGTTACGGAACGCCTGCCGATAGCGCAGTTCCAGCGTGCGGGTCTTGGTGGTCAGGAACGGGGTGACGGTCAGGTCCTTGTCGTCGCCGATCCGAATGAAATAGGGCACACGCGCCCCCATCCCCAGAAGCGACGAGTTGTAAAGCGATGGCACCAGGAAACCGGTTGCGCGTTCCAGCGTCGGGTCAGGCAGCCGCAGCCGCGGCAGGTAGAATACGGGCGTATCCAGAACCCTCAGCTGGGCATCCTCGAAATACAGCTGGCGTTCCTGCTGGTCGTGGATCACCCGGCGGGCGCGGATCTGCCACAGTGGCGGACGGCCTGTTTCGCAGACCCGGCATGATGTGACCGAGACCTTGACCAGCTGGTTGAAGCGCCCGCCACTGCGGTTCAGCTCGCGCGCGGCCAGTTGCACGTGATCGCTCATCACGATGCGGGCGCCGCGCAGGATGCCGTTCTGCATGTCCTGGTCGATCTCGCCCGAGGACGCCAGGATCAGCGTTTCCTCGCCTTCACGGATGATGATCGGCCCCGTCAGGATCAGCCGGTCCTGGGTGCGGTCATAGACGATCCCTTCGGCCTGCAGGCGGCGACCGTCATAGATGGCCTCGACATTGCCGGTGGCGACCAGCCGCTCGTTGCCATCCATATAGACGTCGTCCGCGATCAGCACCGCGGGCTGGGGTACGTCCTGCGCCCGGGCAGCCGGGGACCAGCCGGCCGCCATGGCCAGCACCCAGAGCCATATGATCGCCGCGCGCTTCATCCGTCTTCCATATGCAAAAGAATGCCCGTCGCCAACAGCAAGCCGGCCACCGGCGGCGCCCAGGCGGCCAGTATGACGGGGATTTCGCCGTTCTCGCCGAGGATCTGGGCAAAGTTGCGGATGTAATGCAACCCAAAGCCCAGCAGCACCGCCGTCAGCACCGACAAGCCGGTATTGGCCAGCCGGGCATGACGCATGGTGAAGGCCGCCGATATCATCACCAGCGCGATCAGGAATAGCGGCGCGGCGAGCTCCATCTGGTACCACATCGCATAGCGGCGGGCCGAAAACCCGGCCTGTTCAAGCTGGTCGATGAAGGCCGGCAAATCCCAGATCGGGATGAATTCGGGCTTGCCGAAGCTGTCGAGGATGCGGTCCTGCGTCAGGGCCGTGTTCAGGCGCATCTGCGCTGTTTCGACGGCGCTTGCCTCGGGGTTGCCGCCTTGCGACAGGTCCCAGGTCTTGGTGCGGTAGAGCGTCCAGCCATCCCCGTCCAGCCGCGCTGTGCGGGCGGTTATGCGCCGGGCCGGCCGACCGTCCGGGGCAAAATCCATGAAGGTGGTGTCGAACAGCACCGTCAGGTCGGAACTGGCGCGCTCGGCATGGATCACGGTCTGCCCTTCGGGCCCGCCCTGGCGCAGCCACAGCCCCTCGGACGCGATCACCAGAATTGCCGCGCCGCCGCCATAGTGGCTGTTGACCAGGTCGTTGTGACGCTTGGATGCCGCTGCGACGATGGGGTTGATCATGGTCACCGTCAACACCCCGAGCAGCCCGACCACCGCCAGCGGCGCGGCCAGGCTGCGCAGTGCCGAACGGCCGGTGGCGCGCACCACCACCAGTTCGGACGAGCGCGCAAGCCGGATGAACAGCGCCACTGTCGCCAGCACCACCACCAGCGGCAGAATCTCGTAATTCGAGGCCGGCACGTTCAGCAAGACGGTGTAAAGTACGTCGCCAAAGGGCAGGTCGGGAAAATCCTGCAGCTCGTCGATCAGGTCGATCAGCAGGAGCAGCACCATGAAGACCGAAAAGACCAGCGCGAGGGACCACAGGAACTTGCGCGCAAGATAGGTGTCGAGAATCATGTCGCCCCCCTGGCCGAACGCCACCAAAGGGAGGGCCGTCGCCACAGATCGGGCCGCGCGGCGAGATAGAGCATCAGGAACGCGATCAGGAACCCGGCCGCCGATGGCAGGTACATCAGGGGCCATGCCGCCGCATTGCCGATCACGGCGCCGGTCACGCTGCTTTCGATCAGCTTGACGACGATCAACAGGGCGAACGCCGCCAGGACCTGCCACCAGACGCCAAAGCGGCTGAATCCGCCCAAAAGCAGCGTCGCAAAACCGATCAGCGCCGCGACGACGCACAAAAGCGCCTGAGAGAAACGGGAATGCAGCGCATACTGCAATTCGCCCGGGGTGGCGCGGGTGCTCTTCGCCACCGTCTCTGGCTGCAGGATCAGGTCGGGGGTGGGCGCGAATTCGACCTTGTTCAGGCTGGCCGGATTCTGCGCGATCAGCCGGCTGATGTCATAGGAGAAGTCTTCGAAATGGGTGGTGAAAAGGCGCTGCCCCTCGGGGCGCAGGGACTGCGCCAGCCCCTTGACCATCACCAGCTTGGTGCCGCCGCCCTCTTGCACCAGGTAGGCCTGCGAAGAGGTATAGGTCATCGGGCTTTCGGGGTCGCGCCGGTCGGAGAGAAAGACATCGCGCAACGCCCCCTCAGGCGTGATGTCGCGGATGTAGAAGGTGATGCCGGGGGCGGGGTGCAGAAATTCGCCTTCTTCCAGGAACCGGGCCGATACGCTCTGGCGCACTTCGGCCTCGCGCTGGCGCAGCTCGCCCAGGCTGAGCGGGATCAGGAAATGGCTGAGCAGCGACATGATCAACGCGATGACGGTGCCGAAAACCGCCGCCGCGCGGATCAGCCGCCAAGGCGAATAGCCGGTCGCCTGCACCACGGTCAGTTCGCTTTCGTTGACCAGCCGGTTGGTGACATAGACCGCCGCCGCAAAGGTGGCCATCGGCAACACGATACCGATCACGCCCGGCAGGGTCAGGGCAGTGAATTCCAGGAAAACCCAAGCCGGCTGGCCGTCACCGATCAGGCGGTCGAACATCCGCACCGCCTTGTTGATCCAGAAGATCGAAACCAGAATCAGTGCAAAGAATCCGAACAGCACCATGAATTGCGACAGCATATACCTGTCGAATCTGGTCACGCTCTACCCCCAAGGCGTACTCTTTGGGGCAGCCTAGCGGAATTGACGGCGGGGGAAAACTGCTAACTGGCCAAGCACGCGAGGCCGCGTTAGGAGTGTGGGAAAGATGCGCAACCAGGAGCCGATGATGACAACCCTTTCGTCCGTGAATTTTGCCGAAACCGATACCGAAAGCCTGTCCGGGTTCGAGGGCCGGGTCGCCGTCTTTGTCACCCCCGAGGGTACGCTTGACCCCGCCGGGCGGCGGGTCAACCGTCTGACGCGTGGCGCGCTCAAGCGGATGACCGAGGATGAAGGCTGGTCCAAGCTCAAGCCGGGCGAGATGCGCACGCTGGACTGGCCCGCGGGCATGGCGGCGCAGGCGCTGGACGTTGTGTGCCTGCCGCGCCGCGCCGGCATGGCCGAGGTGCGCAAGGCCGGTGCCGCGCTCGGCAAGGCCAAGGGTGACGCGGCCATGCTGGTGATGGCCGGGCCGGTGCGCCATGCGGCCGAGCTGACGATGGGGCTGGTGCTGCGCGCCTATGCCTTTACCGCCCACAAGACAGAAGAGGCCAAGACGCCCGGCGACGTGACGGTGATGAGCAGCAAGCCGGATGACCTGCAGCAGACCGCCGCGCCGCGCCTTGCCGTGGCCCGGGGCGTGTACCTGACTCGCGATCTGGTCAACGAGCCGGCGAACCACCTGACTACGCAGGAATTTGCCCGCCGCATCGAGGGACTCAAGGAACTGGGCGTCAAGGTGACGGTCCTCGACGAGGCCGAGATGGAAAAGCTGGGCATGAACCTGCTGCTCTCAGTAGGGCATGGCAGCGATAGCCCTTCGAAGGTGGCGGTGATGGAATGGTCGGGCGGTGAAAAGGGCGCCGCGCCGCTGGCGCTGGTGGGCAAGGGCGTGGTCTTTGACACCGGCGGCATCTCGATCAAGCCCGCGCAGGGCATGGAAGACATGACCATGGACATGGGCGGCGCCGGCGTGGTGACCGGGGTCATGCACACGCTGGCCGCGCGCAAGGCCCGTGCCAACGTGGTCGGCCTGGTCGGGCTGGTCGAAAACATGCCGTCGGGCCGCGCCACGCGCCCGGGCGATGTCGTCACCTCGATGAAGGGCGACACGGTCGAGATCATCAACACCGACGCCGAGGGGCGGCTCGTGCTGGCGGATGTGCTTTGGTACGCGCAGGAAACCTATCAGCCCGCCGCCATCGTCGATCTGGCGACGCTGACCGGGGCGATCATCATCGGGCTGGGCCACGAGAACGCGGGCGTCTTTGCCAATGACGACCAGTTCTGCGCGGCCTTCCTCAAGGCGGCCGAGGCCGAGGGCGAAGGCGCCTGGCGGATGCCGCTGGGCGAGGCCTATGACAAGCAGCTCAAATCCCGCATCGCCGACATCAAGAACGTGGGCGGGCGACCCGCGGGGTCGATCACCGCGGCGCAGTTTCTGCAGCGCTTCGTGCGCGAAGGATGCCCGTGGATTCACCTCGATATCGCCGGCGTGGCGCTGACGGGCGAGGAAACCGCGCTGGCGCCCAAGGGCGCGACCGGCTGGGGCGTGCGTGCGCTCGACCGCCTGGTGGCGGAGCGTTTCGAGGCCGGCTGATGGGGGCGGCCTATTTCTATCACCTGACCCGCCGTCCGCTTGAGGCGACGCTGCCGGTCCTGCTGGGCAAGGCCCGCGGGGCAGGCTGGCGGGTGGCGGTGCGGGGGGTGGACCAGGGCCGCATGGAATGGCTGGACGAAAAGCTGTGGTTGGGGCCGGAAGAGGGGTTCTTGCCGCACGGGCTGGCCACCGCGCCCCATGCCGAACGCCAGCCCATCCTGCTGACCACCGATGCGGTTTGCGCAAACGACCCGCAATGCCTGATGGCGGTGGACGGGGCCGAGGTGGCCGCGGAAGAGGTGCAGCTGCTGGAGCGCGTGTGCGTGCTGTTCGACGGCAATGACGAAGCGGCCAAGGACCGTGCGCGCGGTCAGTGGGCGGCGCTGACCAGGGCGGGCTGTGCGGCGCAATACTGGTCCGAGGAAAGCGGCCGGTGGGAGAAGAAGGCCGAGGCGCAGCCGGGGGGACGATAAATAACAGGATCGATAATTCAAAGGCACCTTTCTTTTAGGAGAGTTCACCGGTAATCACTACGCATGACAGTTGTAAGCCATCCTGCACCAGGCACAATCGTTCGCGTCGATCTAAGTGATGGTTTTCGGCCACCCGAAATGGTGAAGAGGCGACCAGTCATCGTGCTGTCTCCGCCGATCAAAGGCCGTCAGCAGCTTTGTACTGTCGTTCCGTTGAGTACGGCCGCGCCCAGAACCTTGCTTCCACACCACATGGAAATATCTTTCGACCCGCCACTCCCACACCCCTACCAGTCTCCGACGGCGTGGCTGAAGGGCGATATCGTTTTGACGGTAGCATTCCATCGCCTTCGGCTGCTCTTTGATCGTAAACAGTCAGGACAGCGCGTGTACGATGTGCGAGTTCTGGACCCGGAAGTCTTTGAGCAGGTCAGGAATTGTGTCAGGGCCGGACTCGGTTTGTGAATTGATTGTTAAGTGCAGACCGCCTATATGTTGGGTGTCGCCGGTAGCACCGGCATTTAAGTCCACCGAAAGGTGGCCTCTGTGGAAGGGTGATTGCAAGCCGTCCGCAGCGACTAATAGGCCCCGCCTCGGCGGGGCCTTTCTGTATTCGGGTTAGTTCGTCTGCGATCTCCGGTGTCCATGTCATGCAAAAAACCGGCCGCACCCTGAGGGAGAGGCGGGTGCGGGCCGGATCACACCGGCCTATTCAGGCCGGGTGTAAACCTTGTCGGGATTGAGCGAATAACCCCACGGCAGGCCGGAATTCTTCCACCCGTCCTTTAGCCGCCAGGGGCCGTTGGGATGGTCCTTGACGGTTCCGCCTTCGAACCCGTCAATCACGACATAGACCTTTTCCAGCCCCAGCCCCGACAGCGCCTTGGCCGAGGGCGCGCCACGGGTCCCGCCCGAGCGGCACATCAGGATCACCGGCGTCGAGGTGTCCAGCCCGCGTTCCGTCAGCGCCGCCATTACCCCGTCGGCGAAATCGGGGTTCGGTTCCATCGCAAAGACCGGCTTCTTCGGGTTCCACCTGGCCGGGTTGACCAGCATGTAGGGCACGTTCACGTCCACCACGTCGGTGAACCCGGTGAACATGATCTCGATCGGTTCGCGCACATCGACGAACAGCACCTTGTCCCCCATGGCCTGTTTCATCTCGTAGGCCTCTGTGGAGGTCAGGTAGAGGCCCCATTCGGTCTGTTTCGCGGGGTCTTCGGGCTCGGGCGCGGCGAAGGCGGGCAGCGACATGGCGGCCAGCGCGGCGGCCAGCAGGCCAGCGGCAATACGGCGGTTCATCTGTGATCTCCTTGTCAGAACGACAGCAGGCGGGTGTCATCGGCCAGCATGCGCGCGGCCATTGCCGGGGGTTTGGCCGTGCCGATGCCGTCCAGCAGCACCTCGGCGCCGGCCCCCTTGTTGGGCAGGTAGAGCGCGCAGACCTCGACCTTGCCGCCCTGGGCCATGATCATCTGCATCAGCTTTTGCGGGCTCATGCCCTGGGGCTGTTGCGGCGCGGTGGCGGTTTCGGGCGGTTCCTTGAGCGCAAGGTCGCCGCCGGGGCCACAGAGCAGGGTATAGGTCTCCGCCCCCTGCTTGAGCGCCTGCATGGTCAGAACCATGCTCATCAACTGGGTCTGGGGTTCTTCGCTGGTCAGGATGGTGACGAGGGCCGGCTTGTCATCGGCCAGGGCCGGCGCGGCAAGGGCAGAGGTGGCCATCACGGCCGCGGCTAGGAAACGACGCATGGAATTGTCCCTTTCATATGTGTGTCGCCGCCCGGTCTATCGGTGGTTCGGGGGGCTGACTTTGACACAGGACAAATAGATATGAATTATTGAATGTGAATATACCCAAAGGCAGATGCGCGCCCTTGTCGCAGGCGTCTCAGTGGCCGACACGGCGCCAGGGTTCAGCGTGTCAGCACCAGCCTGTTGCCTGAGATCTCGACACTGGAAAACCGCTGCAGATAGTCCATGCCCAGCAGCGAACGGTCAAGCTCGCCCTCGTTGACCACGGCGCGCACGCGCTCATCCGAAAAGGGGCCGATGGCCAGCCGGTCCAGCCGCACCGGCGCGGTGCGCACCTCGCCATTGGCGGTGATGGCGCGGCCGATATAGACCAGCCCTTCGGTATCGATCCCGGCGCGGCGGGCGTCGCGTTCGCTCAGAACGATCTGGCTCGCGCCGGTGTCGATGACGAATTCGACCGGCGTGCCGTTCACCTCGGCGGTCAGGTAATAATGCCCGTCCGGCGCGCGGGGCACCTCTATCCGCCCGGCCTCTGCCAGCACGGCCTGGCCGGGGCGCACCGTCTGGCGGATATCGCCCCACAGCCCCACTGCCGCAATGACGCCGACAAAGATCAGTCCCCAGACCAGCGCCTGCTGGGTGATGTGGCCCAGGGATTTGCGGTTCTGGGCAAAGAACCACAGCACCACCGCGCCGCCCAGCAGCACGAGGTATAGAAGGCGGGCAGTATCGAATTCGCTCATGTCTGGCATATAGGGGCGCGCGCCGTGCGGGGAAAGGTCAGCCCGTCAGCCCGACGCCCTTTAGCCCATCAAGCACGAACTGCACCGCCAGCGCGGCCAGCAACATGCCCAGCAGGCGGGTGATCACGTTGATGCCGGTGCGCCCCAGCACGCGTTCCAGTATTCCGGCGGTCAGGAACAGCACCAGCACCAGCGCCAGCACCGTGAAGGTCACCCCCATCACCAGCGCCAGCCCCTCAAGCCCCGGCCGCTGGCCGGTCAGCAGGATCACCGAGGCGATGGAGCCCGGACCCGCGATCAGCGGGATGGCGATGGGAAAGATCGACGGGTCGTCGTCGTCGTCATCCTCGTCCTCGGCCTGTGCGGCGGTGCCCTCGCGCCGCTTGGTGCGGCGTTCGAACAGCATGTCGAGCGCGGTCAGAAACAAGAGCATCCCGCCGGCGATGCGAAAGGCCGGCATCGAGATGCCGACAAAGCCCAGCACCGCCTCGCCGAAGGCGGCGAACACCGCCAGGATCAGCGCCGCCGCGATCGAGGCGCGCAGCGCCACCGCCCGGCGCCGTGCAGGCCCCATGCCCTGCGTCAGGGCGACAAAGATCGGCGTCATCCCCAACGGGTCGATGATGACGATCATGGTGACGAAGGCGGTGATCAGAAAACCGGTGTCCATGAGGTCTTATCGCCCAAAGGCCCCGCTGCGTCCATGCCGGGTGTGGGGCAGGTTCGGTATCGTTCTCGCCCCGGCCCCCGAGCCGGGGTCTTGGCACGAAAGGGGCACCGGGTCAGGTCCGGGGCGGGTACTCTGAAATGGGCGCGCCCCTATCCGCCCGCCGCCTCCAGCCGTTCCAGCGCCGCCAGCCACAGCGTCTCGGCCCGGTCGAGGCCGTTCATCACCTCGGCATATTTCTTTTGCCAGGCGTCCATGTCGGCGGCGCGGGCGTCTTCGTAAAGCACTGGGTCGGCCAGCCGGGCGGCGATGCGGTCGCGCATCTCGTTCAGCTTTTCGATCCGCTCTTCGCATTTGCGCACGTCCTGGCGCAGGGCGACACGGTCGCTGCGGTCGGGGCGCCGCGCCTTGGCCGGTTTCGGGGCCGGTTTCCCGGTCTCCTGCGTGGACTTGTTGTTGCCCAGCAGCATTTGCCGATAGCTTTCCAGGTCGCCGTCATAGGGGGCGACGCGGCCATCCTTGACCAGCCACAGCCGGTCGGCCACGAGGCTGAGCAGGTGCATGTCGTGGCTGACCAGGATCACCGCGCCGCCATAGGCGGTCAGCGCCTCTACCAGCGCCTCGCGGCTTTCGATGTCCAGGTGGTTGGTCGGCTCGTCGAGGATCAGCATGTGCGGCGCATCGAGCGTGGCCAGCATTAGCGACAGGCGCGCGCGCTGTCCGCCCGACAACTGCCTCGCCTCGGTTTCGGCCTGTTCTGCCCCGATACCGAAACCGCCAAGCTGGGCGCGTAGCTTGGCTGGCGGGGTGTCGGGGCGCAGGCGGCGCAGATGCGCCAGCGGGGTTTCATCGGCGCGCAGCTCGTCCAGCTGGTGCTGGGCGAAATAGCCCACCCGCAGACGGGCGGCGGTGTGGATGCGTCCGGACATGGGTGGCAAACGTCCCGCCAGCAGCTTGGACAGGGTCGACTTGCCCTCGCCATTACGGCCCAGCAGCGCGATGCGGTCGTCCTGGTCGATGCGCAGGTCGAGCAGGTCCAGAACGGCCTTGTCGTCATAGCCGACCGACGCCCCTTCGAGGCGCAGGATGGGCGGCGACAACTCGTCGGGTTCGGGAAAGCTGAAGGCGCGCAGCGCGGCCTCTTGCGGGCGGGTGATGGGTTGCATCCGTGCCAGCGCCTTCAGCCGGGCCTGCGCCTGTTTCGCCTTGTCTGCCTTATAGCGGAAGCGGTCGACATAGGATTGCAGATGCGCGCGCCGTGCGTCCTGTTTCTTTGCCTCGGATTCGGCTGCCGCCAACCGGGCGGCGCGGGTTTCGGCAAAGCGGTCATAGCCGCCTTGATAGAGGGTGAGCTTGCGATCCTCCAGGTGCAGGATCGCGCCCACCGCCCGGTTGAGCAGCCCGCGGTCGTGGCTGATGACGATGGCGGTGTGCGGATAGCGGGCCAGATAGCTTTCCAGCCACAGCGCGCCTTCGAGGTCGAGATAGTTGGTCGGTTCGTCCAAAAGCAGCAGGTCGGGGGCCGAGAACAACACCGCCGCCAGCGCCACCCGCATCCGCCAGCCGCCCGAAAAGGCCGAGCACGGCATTGCCTGTTCTTCGTTGGTAAAGCCCAGCCCCTTGAGGATCGTCGCCGCGCGCGCGGGCGCGCCCCAGGCGTCGATATCCGCCAGCCGGGTCTGGATATCGGCGATGCGGGCGGGGTCGGTGGCGGTTTCGGCCTCTTCCATCAGCTCCGCGCGTTCGGTGTCGGCGGCCAGCACCGTGTCGAGCAGCGTCACCTCGCTGCCCGGCACCTCCTGGTCGACACCGCCGATGCGGGCACGGGCGGGCAGCTCGATGCGCCCGTCATCCAGCGCCAGCTCACCCCGGATCAGGCGAAAAAGCGTGGTCTTGCCGGTGCCGTTCCGGCCCACCAGCCCGACCTTGTGACCATCGGGAATGGTCGCCGAAGCATTTTGCAGCAGCGGCCGCCCGGCCATCGAAAAGGAAATGTCATCTATACGCAGCATGCGCGGGGCATGCCCGATGCACGGCGGGGCGTCAATCGCCGCTTTTCAAACACGGGTGCCCGTGTTATCGCCACCGCGATCTTGTGCGCGGGCGCTGCCGCCCCGCGCCTGACACCCATTCAAACGAGAGGCTGACATGGCTTTGGAACGCACGCTGAGCATCATCAAACCCGATGCCACCAACCGCAACCTGACCGGTAAGATCAACGCCAAGTTCGAAGATGCCGGCCTGCGCATCGTCGCGCAGAAACGTATCAAGCTGACCAAGGAACAGGCCGGCGTCTTTTACGCGGTCCACAAGGAACGCCCGTTCTATGACGAGCTGTGCGAATTCATGGCCTCCGCGCCCGTGGTGGTGCAGGTGCTCGAGGGCGAGAACGCCATCGCGAAGAACCGCGAAGTGATGGGCGCCACCAACCCTGCCGAGGCCGCGCCGGGCACGATCCGTGCCGAGTTCGCTGAATCGGTCGGCGAGAACTCGGTTCACGGCTCGGACGCGCCTGAAACCGCGGCGGTCGAGATCGCCTATTTCTTTTCGGGTCTTGAACTGGTCGGCTGACACGCACCAGCCGGTTTGACCGTCAACAGACAGGCCGCTTCCCGCCGGGAGGCGGCCTTTTTCGTGCCGTCAGATGGCGGCGAAGTCGTTGAACACCCTTGCCGAGACGACCTTGGTCTTTGGGGGCGCGGGCTTGGCCGTGGGCTCGGGCTTGGCTTTGCCGCCGTTACCCGGCTTGGGGGATGAACTGGCCATGGTCGGCTCCTTGGCTGCGTTACAGCCCCGCCCGACCCAACGCCGGTGCGGCGCATTGTCTCAAGGCTTTCATATTTCGGTTTGGATTCAAAAGGTTTTCTGCCCTTGTTCGAGTGTAGAAACCGGGAAACGTTGCTGATTTGTCAACAATCCATCTGGTCGATGCCGATTACCCCGCTGCCCTGGAAACCGCCCATGCCGCGTAGTGCGGTGCAGACCTCTGACAGGAGGATGACACTGGTCACCGGCCGTTCGGGCCCCGGCTGCTCGGCGATGACCATCCCGAACGGGTCGGCAAAAAGGCGCCGCTGCCGTTGGCAGGGCGCCTTGTCAACTAACTGTCGCCGCGTGTCGGCGGATCAGCCCTTGGCGGTGTCCTGCGCCGGTGCGGCGGGTTGCTGCCGCTGGGGCTGGGGCGCCTGCTGGCCGGCAGCAGGCTGCTGGCCTTTGGTCTTGGCGTTCAACGGGTCGTCCTGGCGCTGAACCGAGCCTTCGAAATGGGCGCCCGATTCGATCGCGATGGTCTTGTGGATGATGTCGCCCTCGACCCGGGCGGTCGAGGTCAGCCGTACCTTGAGGCCCCGCACCCTGCCCACGATCCGGCCGTTGACCACCACGTCATCGGCAATCAGTTCGCCCCGGATGGTGGCGCCTTCGCCCACGGTCAGCAAATGTGCGCGAATGTCGCCCTCGACCGTGCCCTCGATCTGGATGTCGCCGGTCGTCTTGAGGTTGCCGGTCACCGTCAGGTCCGAGGACAGCACCGACGCCGGCGGCTTGGCCTTGGGCGCGGCGGCGCGGAATTCGGTCGAAGCGGAGTCGCTGCGCTGTGCATCCGCGTTCCGCTCGGGCAGCGTCGGTTTGGCCGCGCTCTCGGGTTTGGGGGCAGGGTCGTTGATCTTGCTTTTAGAAAACATTTCTCGCAGCCTTGATGTAGGTCATGGGGTTGACGGCCTTGCCGTCGACACGGACCTCGTAGTGTAGGTGCGTGCCTGTGGAACGTCCAGTGTTGCCCATATCACCGATCCGATCCCCGCGCGAGACCCTTTGGCCTTCTCGCACGCGAATGCGCGACATATGGGCATAGCGGGTCTCGAAACCGAAATCATGCTGGATCTTGACCAGCCGGCCATAGCCCGACAGCCATTTGGCGTGGGTCACGACACCATCGGCGGTGGCATAGATCGGCGCACCGTGGTCACCGGCGAAATCGGTGCCGTTGTGCATCCGGCCCCAGCGCATTCCGAATCCCGAGGTGTAACGAAAGCGCGTCTTGACCGGGATTGCCAGAGGCACCTTTTGCGCGGCGATACGGTAGAGGTTCAGCCGGTCCATCTGGTTGAGGATGCGATTGGCGCGCAACGCCTCGGGCGAGGGTTCCTCGCCCCGGGTGGAAAAGGACAGGGGCAGCGACGGCCCGCCAAGGCCGGAATAGCCGCGGCGCACGGTGTCGAGCATGTATTCGGTATCCATCCCGGCGGCGCTGAACATCTTTTTCAGCGGCTCGACCGAGATCGTCATCGCGTCTTCAAGCTGGCGGAATATCTGGTCGTTCTGATCCTGCATCAGCCGGATCTGCATCGCCATCTCGTCGGCGTCTTGCAGGGCGAGGGTCGCGTTTTCGCTGATCCGGTCGCGTTCGCGCGCGGTATCGGCCAGCGCCGTGGTCAGCACCTGCATCGTCGCGGCCAGGGCCGGGGCGTCCTGTCCCGGCCGGGTGTCGGGGCGGCTTTCCTGCAGGGCCAGCGTCAGATCGGCGGCCTCGGCGCGGGCGGCATCGCGTTCCTTCATCGCCCGCCGCAGGGTCGACTGGATCACCTCGATGCCGGTCTCCATCTCGCGTCTCCGCGTCTCGGACGCCAGCAGTTGGGACTGCATCATTGAAATCTGTTCAAGGGCAGAGCTGAACCGCTGCTGTGCGGCCGCGGCTTCGTGCGCGCGCAGGTCGCGCTCGGACTCGAGTGCGTTCAGCCGTGCCTCGTAGGTGCGCTGGTCGCGCTTGGCCTGTTCGCGGAAATTGCCCGAACCGATCGAATCCATCAACAGGACGGCGGTGGCGATGATCGTCCAGGCGACGAAAGCGGAAACGCCAAGCAGCGCGATCAGCTGTGTGCCGGGCTTGAGACGAATAAACCGGGTATCGGATTCGGAGCGCAGAAAAACGCGGCGTTCAGGAAACCTGGCCTCGAGCCAGGTATGGAATCTGATCGCGATCCGTGTTCGCACGTCGTCCCCGTTCCGTCGTTTCCGTCCCTCGGGCCGCTCTTGTCATGATTGGATCATACCGGCAGCCTCGTGCGTGATTACCCATTGGCCAAAGCTACGGCAAGGCTTTTGCCCCGTCGGCCATGCGATTTGGGCGATTTATCGCGGCATTGGCAGAAACTTGCCGATGTGCGGGGCACGGCGGATTACAATGCGCGCACGGCTTCCAGCACCTCTTCGGCGTGTCCTGCGACCTTGACCCTGGGCCAGACACGTACCACCCGGCCGTCGCCCCCGATCAGTACGGTGGTGCGTTCGATCCCCATGAACTTGCGCCCGTACATGTTCTTTTCCTTCCACACGCCGTAGCGTTCGCAGACGTCGCCATCGGCGTCCGGAAGCAGCGCAATGCCCAGTCCGTGCTTGTCGCGGAACTTGTCATGGCTGGCCACGCTGTCCTTGGAAATGCCAAAGACATGCGCGCCGGCGGCGCGGAACGCCTCTGCCAGTTCGGTAAAGGCCAGCGCCTCACGCGTGCAGCCCGAGGTGTCGTCGCGGGGATAGAAATACAGAACCACCGGCGCGGGGCGCAGCGCCGACAGCGTCACCTGCTCGCCGCCGTCGCGCGGAAGGGTGAAATCGGGGGCGTCGTTGTCGGGTTGCAGCATGGCATTGATCCTCGTTTCGAATTCAGGGTCTTATATAGATGGGATAGGGCAGGAACAAATTGCCAAAGGCAGGCCGCGGATTGACCGAAGATAGAACAGAGCCGAAAGAGCGCGCGACGCGCCGACGGCGCGTGCTGCGCGTTGGCCTCTGGCTTGCGGCCGGCCTGCTGGCGCTGGGGCTGGGGCTGGCAATCGCGGTGGCGGCGCTGATCGGCACGCGCATGACCGCACCCGACTGGCTGCGCGAACGTATAGCGGCGCGAATCGATCAGAGCATCGACGAGGTCTCGATAGGGTTCGGCGAGCTGTCATTCGTGGTCGGGGATGACTGGGTGCCCAAGCTGGCGCTGCAGCGGGTAGTGATCCGCGATGCCGAAGGGACACCGCTGGCACGGCTGTCGGATCTGCGCGGATCGCTGGCGCTGGGTCCGCTGTTGCGGGGGAAATTGCAACCGGGCCGGATCAGCCTGTCGGGGGCGCGGGTGACGCTGCGACGCGCAAATGACGGCGCGGTGGGGCTGAGCGTGGGCGAAACCCCCGACACGGTGGAAGAGGCCGAAACCGTGGCGGCGCTGATCGGGCAGGCCGACGCGTTCTTTCAGCGGCCAAATTTCAGCGCGCTGGAAACGGTGCTGGCCGACAACCTGACCCTGCGGTTCGAGGATGCCCGCGTCGGCAAGGCATGGACGGTCGATGGCGGGCGCATCGCCATACGGCGCAGGGGCGACGACCTTGAAATCCTGTCCGACTTCGCGCTGCTGGGCGCGCGCGACTATGCCACCACGCTGGCGGTGTCCTATGCCAGCCGCATCGGGCAGACCGCGGCGACCTTTACCATCGACGTCGAGGACATGCCGGCCGAGGATATCGCCGGCCAGTCCCCCGCCCTGACCTGGCTGGCGGCGCTCGAGGCGCCCATTTCAGGGTCGATCCGCGCCGAGGTCGAGGCGTCAGGCCGCCTGGGCCCGGTCGAGGCGCAGCTTGAGATCGGGGCCGGCGCGCTGCGCCCGACACCCAGCGCGGTGCCGGTCGCGTTCGACCGCGCCGGCAGCCATTTCACCTATGAATCCGCCGATCACCTGATCCGGTTTCACGCCCTCGAAGTCGAAAGCAAATGGGTCACCGCCCGGATCGAGGGGCAGACCCGCCTTGCCGGGATGGAGGATGGCTGGCCCGATGCGCTGGTGTCGCAGTTCCGGGTGGGCGAGGTCTCTGCCAACCCGATGCAGCTTTACAGTGCGCCGGTCACGCTGGAAGGCGCCGACCTGAGCATGCGCCTGGCGCTTGATCCGTTTCACGTCTCGCTGGGCGAACTCAGCCTGTCCGATCGCGGCCGCACCTTCGTCGCGCGCGGCGATGTCCGGGTCGGGCCGGACGGCTGGCATGTCAGCGTCGATGGCAACATGCCGGGGGCCGACCCGGACCGGCTGATGGAACTCTGGCCTGAAAGCCTGGAACCCAAGACGCGCGACTGGATCAACGACAATGTGATCGCCGCCACGCTGAGCGACATCCAGGTCGCGTTGCGCTCGGAGCCCGGGCACAAGCCCGACCTGTCGCTGGGGTTCGATTTTTCCGAGCTGTCGACGCGTTTCATCAAGGATGTGCCGCCGATCGAGGATGCGCGCGGCCACGCCATCATCGAAGACAACCGTTTCGTCATCGTCGCCCACGAGGGCCACGTCACCGCCGCCGAGGGCGGGCGCATCGACATCGCCGGATCCAGCTTTGACGTGCCCGACCTGCGTATCAAGCGCGGCCCGGGCAAGGTGCGCCTGAGCACCCACAGCACCATTACCGCCGCGCTGTCGCTCTTGAACGAGAAACCGTTCCGGTTTCTCGACAAGGCTGGGCGCCCGGTGACCCTGGCCGATGGAATCGCGCGTTTGGACGGCACGCTGGATTTCCTGGTCAAGGACGACCTGACGCCCGAGGAAGTGGCGTTCGAGGCAAACGGGCATCTGAGCGACGTGCGCAGCGAAAAGCTGATCGCCGGGCGCGTCATTGCCGCATCCGACCTGACGTTGCAGGCTGACCGCGACACACTGCGGATCGGCGGCGAAGGGCGGGTCGGGCGCGTGCCCTTTGACGGGCGTTTTGCCATGCCGCTGACCGACGGTAGCAAGGGCGAAGCGCATGTCGTGGGCCGCATCGAGCTGTCAGAGCGGTTTTCCGACGAGTTCGGTATCGGTTTGCCGCCGGGCAGCCTGTCGGGCGCCGGCTGGGGCGATGTCGAGATCGACTTTGCCGCCGACACGCCGCCGGCCTTTTCCCTGAACACCGATCTGGCCGGGCTGGGGCTGCGGATAAAACCGATCGGCTGGGCACTGGGCGCCGCCGGGACCGGCCGGCTGGAGGTCTCCGGAACGCTGGGCAGCCCGCCCGCGATTGACCGTTTGTTGCTTGATGCCGGAGGCCTGCGTGCCGCGGGATCGGTCACGCTCAATGCCGATGGCAGCCTGCAACAGGCGCGGTTCGGGCGGGTGCAATTGGGCGGCTGGCTGGACGCGCCGGTTGACCTGGTCGGGCTGGGCGCGGCGCGCGTGCCGCTGGTGCGGGTGACCGGGGGCGAGCTGGACCTGCGGCGGATCAGGCTGGGCGGCGATGGCGATGGCACGGGGCAGGGCGGCGGCGGGCCGGTGTCGCTGCGGCTTGACCGGCTGCAGGTGTCGGACAAGATCGCGCTGACCGATTTCAACGCCGAACTCGACCTGGCGCAAGGCACCAAGGGCACGTTTTCGGGGCAGGTCAACGGCCAGGCCGCGGTTACCGGCGAGATCGTTCCCGGTGACGGGCGCGGCGTCTTCGTGATCCGCTCGCAGGATGCAGGACGGGTGCTGCGCGCGGCAGGGCTGCTGAAGCAGGCGCGCGACGGCAAGATGACGCTGGTGCTGACCCCCGGTCAGGGCAAGGACGTCTACGAGGGCAAGCTGACCGCCGATAACCTGCGGGTCAAGGACGCGCCCGCCATCGCGGCGCTGCTCAACGCGCTCAGCATTGTCGGCATCCTCGAACAGCTCGCGGGCGAGGGCATCCATTTCACCCGCGTCGAAAGCGATTTTCAACTCGCCCCCGAAAAGGTGACCATCTACAAGGCCAGTGCGGTCGGTGCGTCGATGGGCATTTCCGCCGAAGGCTATTACTGGCCCGAGGCCGAGGTTGTCGACCTCGAAGGCGTGGTTTCACCGGTCTATGCGGTCAACGTGCTGGGCGGGTTCCTGTCGCGGCAGGGAGAGGGGTTCCTGGGCTTCAAGTATTCGCTGAAAGGGCCGGCCAGTACGCCGCGCGTTCAGGTGAACCCGCTGTCGGTGTTCACGCCGGGAATGTTCCGCGAGATTTTCCGCCGCCCGCCGCCGGAGCGCGGCGGGGTTGCCCCGTCGGCGGGTGAGGATACGGAAGAGCCGCGGCAGGGCCCGCTGCGGCAGGGACAGGATCGTTGATGCAGCTTGCCGATTTCGATTTCGATCTGCCCGAGCGGCTGATCGCGACGCGCCCGGCGCGCCCGCGCACCGCCGCCCGGCTGCTGGTGGCAGAGGGGGCGCGCATGACCGACGCGACCGTTGCCGATATCGGCCGCTGGCTGCGCCCCGGCGACCGGCTGGTGCTGAACGACACCCGCGTCATCCCGGCGCGGCTGTCAGGCATGCGCGCGCGGCAGGGGGCGGCGGGGCTGACCGAGGCGCGCATCGAGGTGACATTGCTGGAGCCGCGCGCCGACGGCGCCTGGTCGGCGATGGTCAAGCCGCTGAAAAAGCTGCGCGTGGGCGAGACGGTGCACTTCGCCGCCGGGCTAAAGGCAGACTGCATCGACAAACCCGATGGCATGGCGGCACTGCGGTTCAACCTGTCGGGGGATGACTTCGACGCCGCGCTGGATGCCGCGGGCGCGATGCCGCTGCCGCCCTATATCGCCGCGCGCCGCGCCGCCGACGACCAGGACCGCGAGGATTACCAGACCGTCTTTGCCCGCCGCGCCGGCGCGGTGGCCGCGCCCACCGCGTCGCTGCATTTCGACCGCCCGCTGCTGGACAGCCTGGCCGGGGCAGGCATCGATTTCACCCATGTCACGCTGCATGTGGGTGCAGGCACCTTTCTGCCGGTCAAGGTCGAGGACGTGCGCCAGCACCGCATGCATGCCGAATGGGGCGAGGTCAGCGAACAGGCCGCGGCCGAGATCGCCCGGACCCGCGCCGAGGGCGGGCGCATCATCCCCGTCGGCACCACCGCGCTGCGTCTGATCGAGACCGCGGCACAGGGCGGCGCCATCGCGCCGTGGCAGGGCGAGACCGATATCTTTATCTATCCCGGCTTCCGCTTTCGCGTGACCGATGCGCTGATGACGAATTTTCATCTGCCGCGCTCGACGCTTTTGATGCTGGTTTCGGCCCTGATGGGGCACGAACGCATTCGGCAGATATATGCCCATGCGGTTGAATCCGAATACCGTTTCTTTTCCTACGGCGACGCATCGTTGTTGATCCCGGAGTGAATCGCTGGTCAAGGAGGCGCGGACAGACCGCTTTGGGTCGCGTTCGTGCCGGACGCGGGTGGCCGGTTCGGGCATGAACGGCGCAATTTAGGGGTGGCGCCATGTTTTCAGTTCTTTCCAGCGCGTGGGCGCTGCTATTGGGAATGATGCTCTTGCAGGTCGGGAACGGCATGCAGGGCACGGTTCTGGGCATCCGGGGCGAAATCGAGGGGTTTTCCACCCTCGAGATGTCGCTGGTCATGTCGGGGTATTTCCTGGGGTTCCTGTTCGGATCGCGCATGGCGCCCGAGATGATCCGCCGGGTCGGGCATGTGCGGGTCTTCGCGGCGCTGGCCTCGATGATCTCGGCGGTGATGATCCTGTATCCGACGATCACGGACCCCACTGTCTGGGGGCTGGGCCGGGTGTTGGTTGGATTCTGTTTTTCCGGCGTCTACGTCACCGCCGAAAGCTGGCTCAACAACGCCTCGGACAACGAAAACCGGGGCAAGGCGCTGTCGCTTTACATGATCGTCCAGATGGTGGGCATCGTCACCGCGCAGGCGCTGATACTGGTCGCCGATCCTGGCGGGTTCGTGTTGTTCGTCATCCCTTCGATGCTGATTTCGCTGTCGTTTGCGCCGATCCTGCTGTCGATCAGCCCGACGCCGGCCTTCGAGACCGCCAAACCGCTAAGCCTGCGGCAGATGATGGCGATCTCGCCGCTGGGCTGCGTGGGCATGTTCCTGCTGGGCGGGGTCTTTTCGGCCCAGTTCGGCATGGCGCCGGTCTATGGCGCCGAGGCAGGGCTATCTGTGGCCCAGATATCGACTTTCGTTTCGACCTTCTTCGTCGGCGCATTGGTGCTGCAATATCCCATCGGCTGGCTTTCGGACCGGATGGATCGCCGCCGGCTGATCCTGATCTGCGCGGCCATTTGCGGCAGCGGCGGCGTGGTCGGCATGGCCTTTGGCAGCCTGTTTCCGGCGCTGCTGGCCGCGGGACTGGTGGTCGGGGGGATGTCGAACCCGCTCTATTCGCTGATCATCGCTTATACCAACGACCTGCTCGAACGTGATGACATGCCGGCCGCCGCGGGCGCGATGGTCTTTATCAACGGGCTTGGCGCGGTGGCGACGCCGCTGGTCATCGGCTGGCTGATGGGCCGATTCGGGGAGTGGGCGTTTTTCCTGGTGATCGCGGTGCTGGGATTTGCCATGTCAGGCTATGCCGCCTGGCGGATGACGCGGCGCCCGTCTCCCTCGGTCGAGGATACGGACAGCTTTACCATGGTGGCGATGTCGTCCTCGCCTGTGGCGGTCAATCTGGCCGCCGAATACGACTATGAAACCGCCCAGGAGGAGGCTGGCACAGAGTGACGCAGACGGGGTAGCGCTAACAAGTTATCCACAGTCACGGAAGATTGCCATTGTTGCAAATTTTTACTGTCCAAATAAGGGGATGTGGGACTAGGCTTTCCCTGTCGGGTGCGGAGGAAAGGAGTCTCGCATGACTACCCCGGAAGAGGTGTTGACGTACTGGCTTGATGAGGTCGGACCCGAAGGTTGGTACGAAGCGTCCGAGACGCTGGATGCCGATATGCGCGAGCGGTTCATGACGGCGTGGGAAAAGGCCCGAGAGGGCACCTATGCGCTGTGGCTGACATATCCCAGCGGGGCGCTGGCCTATATCATCCTGATGGATCAGTTTCCGCGCAACATGTTTCGTGGCGAGGGGCATGCCTTTGCCACCGACCGGCAGGCGATGGCCGCGGCCAAGGCCGCCATCCACCGCAAATGGGACATGCGCATAGACGAACCGGTGCGACAGTTCTTTTACCTGCCGCTGATGCACTCCGAGAACCTGTGCGACCAGGAACGCTGCATCCGCCTGATCAAGGAGCGGATGCCCAAGACCGGCGCCGGCAACCTGTTGCACGCGCGCGCACACCGAGAGGTCATCCGCCTTTTCGGCCGCTTCCCCTATCGCAACACCGCGCTTGGGCGGGTTTCGACCGCGTCCGAACGCAGCTTTGCCGAAAACGGCGGCTATGGCGCGGCCCTGCGCAACCTGCAGGCGGCCGATGCTGCCTGAATGCCGATAGCGTCGAAAAATGCGCGCGACATCAACCGCTTGACAGGCCGCCCCGCAACAATCCGCTGCGGGGCGGCCTGTGACGTTGTAACGGCAATAAAAGTAGTTTAGCATCAAACTAATTTCACGCAACACCACAAGCGGCACCTTGGGCGGAGACTGAAATGGCGGCGAAATCCTTTGACATGATCGTGATCGGGGCGGGGCCCGGGGGCTATGTTGCCGCCATCCGCGGCGCACAGCTGGGGTTGAGCGTCGCCGTGGTCGAGCGCGAGCATATGGGCGGTATCTGCCTCAACTGGGGCTGCATCCCCACCAAGGCGCTGCTGCGTTCGGCAGAGGTTTTTCACCTGATGCACCGGGCCGGCGAATTCGGGCTCAAGGCAGAGAACATCAGCTATGATCTCGACGCCGTGGTCAAACGCTCGCGCGGGGTTTCGAAACAGCTCAACTCCGGCGTTGGGCACCTGCTGAAAAAGAACAAGGTGACCACGATCATGGGCGTGGCGACGCTGGCGGGCAAGGGCAAGGTCAGCGTCAAGACCGACAAGGGCACAGAGGAATTGACCGCCAAGGCCATCGTGCTGGCCACCGGCGCGCGGGCGCGCGAATTGCCGGGGCTTGAGGCCGATGGCAAACGCGTCTGGACCTACAAGCACGCGCTGGTGCCGCCGCACATGCCCAAGAAACTGCTGGTTATCGGGTCCGGCGCGATCGGTATCGAATTCGCCAGTTTCTATCACACGCTCGGGGCTGAGACGACCGTGGTCGAGGTGATGGACCGTATCCTGCCGGTCGAGGACGCCGAGATTTCAGCCTTTGCCAAGAAGAGTTTCAAGAAACAGGGCATGACCATCATGGAAAAGGCGACGGTCAAGCAGCTTGATCGCGCCAAGGACAAGGTGACCGCCCATATCGAGATCGGCGGCAAGACCGAAAAGCACGATTTCGATACCGTGATTTCGGCCGTGGGCATCGTCGGCAACGTCGAGAACCTCGGGCTGGAAAGCCTGGGTGTCAAAGTCGACCGGACGCATGTCGTTGTCGACGAATACTGCCGCACCGGGGTCGATGGGCTATATGCCATCGGCGATCTGGCCGGTGCGCCATGGCTTGCCCACAAGGCCAGCCACGAGGGCGTTATGGTGGCCGAGCTGGTGGCCGGCGGTCATCCCCACCCGGTGCGGCCCGAGGCAATAGCCGGCTGTACCTACTGCCACCCGCAGGTGGCCAGCGTCGGCCTGACCGAGGCCAAGGCCAAGGAGCAGAGCTACGAGGTCAGGGTTGGCCGCTTTCCCTTTATCGGCAACGGCAAGGCCATCGCGCTGGGCGAATCCGAGGGCTTGGTCAAGACCGTGTTCGACGCCAAGACCGGCGAATTGCTGGGCGCGCACATGATCGGCGCCGAGGTGACCGAGCTGATCCAGGGCTACGTGGTGGGCCGCACGCTGGAGACCACCGAAGAAGATCTGATGAACACCGTATTCCCGCACCCGACGCTGAGCGAGATGATGCACGAATCGGTGTTGGATGCCTATGACCGTGTGATCCACATCTGATCACAAAGGCCGCTACCCGGCCTCGATGCCGGACAGCGGCCTGCGTTTCAGTTCGCCTCAGACGAAGATCACGTCGCCGGCGCTGAGTTCGGAAAGCCGCGTGTCCTCGAACACAACCTGCTGCCCGCCCGCAGCGATCACCACATCGTCGCCGACTTGCGAAATGAATGGGATGAGGTTGGCCACGGTAAAGCCGTCGCGCAGCCCAACCAGGGCAAGATCATCCACCCCGGGCTCGAAATCGGTCATCGTCATGGTGTTGTCGCCCATGACGAAGGCAAAGATGTCTGCGCCTTCTTCGCCGGTCAGCATGTCGTTGCCGCCGCCGCCGATAATGGTGTCGTTGCCCTCGCCGCCCAGGATGATGTCGTTGCCGCCATTGCCGTCCAGCCAGTTTGACGCCTCGTTGCCTGTGATCGCATCGCCGCTCGATCCGCCCTCGGCCCGCTCGATTACCACCCCGTTGGCGATGGTAAAGCCGCCGTGGATGCCCTCGACATAAGAGACATAGCCGCCGCCGCCGTCGGAATAGGTCAGCGTCGCCGCGCGCAGGTCGATCACCGCCGCGGCTGAGCCGGTATGTGCGATGGTGTCGGTGCCACCGGCATCCCAGATCGAGGAATAATATGTGCCGGCCCCGTTCGACGAGGGCAGCACATAGGCGTCATTGCCGGTGTTGTGCGACATGTTGGCGCCGTAGAGGTCTTGCATAACCGCAATGTCCAGCGCCATCAGCGTGCCCTGCCAGCCATAGCCGTATGACGAACTGGCCCCGTGCGGGGCGGTCTGCCAGCCGTCATTATAGCTCATCGTGGTGTAGATGCCCTGGTTGAGGTCGTAGTCGCCAAAGTCGCCAAAGGCCGAGGAGACTCCGTCCATCACCGTGGAGGAACCGCCGGTGTCGTGCGGATGCGCCATCCCCATGCCGTGGCCGATCTCGTGGATCAGCGTGATAAAGGCATAGCCGCCCTGTTGCAGCCCGGCCGTTGTCCAACTGGCATCGCCACCATAGAACACGCCCCAGCCGTCGAGGCCGCTATAGGGCGTGCCGTTGGCGGTGATGCTGCCGCCGCCCACGCCCCAATAGCCGAGCGCGGAATTCGGATCGGTCGATTCGACCATCAGGAAATCGGCCTGGTTGGGGTCGTTGACCACGTTGAAGGTGACATCGGCGACATTCTCAAAGGCTTCAAACGCCTCCATCGCCTGTGCAATCTCGGCTGCCGTCCAGGTCGAGGTGATCTGCGGCGCACCATAGGCATCGTCGAAGGTGACGCCGCCGGGAACGAAAAAGACGTTGATTACGGCCGGCGCGGTATCGCCCCAGGTGATCGAGTCGAGCGGATCGGCCGGCTCGGTGACGGTGACCGTCACCGAATAGGTGCCGGTGTCCACGCTCGTGCCGCCGTTGTTTTCAAAGCTGTCGGCGGCGATGTAGTAGGTGCCGGTGGAACTGGCCGTGAATACGATCTGCGAATTCAGCCCGGCGCTGTCATCGTTGTGCGTAATGTAACCGCCGCTGCTGTCGAACAGCCAGAGATAGGGATCTGCCATCGTACCCGCGGTCATGTCGATGGTATAGCTGACCCCGGCGGTGAGGGTGATACCGACCCAATCCTGGTCGCCATCGAAGCCGAGCGTGCCGTTAAAGGTGTCGCCTGCGGACATCGTGTAGGCGGTGCCGATGCCGGCGGCAGCATCGGTGGTTTCGGTGACCGCCAGGGAGTTCTCCCTGTCGTTGTCATGCAGCCAGTTGCCGTCGGCCCCGAAGGGATTGAATTGATCACATACAATACACATCTGTTGGATTCCTCGGGTTTACGAACGACGCAGAGACGCCGCTGATTTATTCTTGCAATGCTTGGGTGGGGTGGCCACCAGGGGCAGGGGGCAGGATGTGTCCGACATGATGATGATGACCTTTTCTCCTGCCGGTCCATATGCGCAGCACTCGAGGCGCGGTTCAGAAATGAAACAGGCTCTCGCGAACTGCATTGTGCAGTATATTTCTAACACACGGTATTAAAGGTTGTTAACATGAAACTCAGGTCCATTTTGTTCTCAGCATCCGTGATATTTGCGGTGGCCGGGGCGGTCGTGCTTATGCCGAATGATGCCGAAAGCAACGGAACAGCCCGCGACCTGCCCCATGCCGAGGGGCAGAGCTTTGCTACGCTGGACGCCTACCTTGCCCATCTCGAAAAGCTGGGCGAAATCGGCATCGCCTGGTACGAGCGGATGCCGGATGGCCGGTATCAGCTGATCAGGCGCCGCATGCCCGGCAGCGCGCCCGAGATTTTCACCCGGCAGGAATTGCTCGACCGCTTCGGTTTTCAGGAATGACAGGCCGCCGCTGGCGGGCCGCCTTCGGCGAGGGTATTTAGAACCAGAAAGACGCGGGACGCGGCAGGGCGGCTGCAACAACCCAGATGTTCGTGGTTTGTTCGCAGTTTTGACTTGGAAGACTGCCGGCTCTCGACTATCTCTTAACCATCCTTAACGGGGGACCGGATGGCCGAACTCACGCATATCGAGGTGCGCGGCGCGCGCGAGCATAACCTCAAGGGCATCGACGTCGACATTCCGCGCAACACGATGACGGTGATTACCGGGTTGTCGGGGTCTGGCAAGTCCTCGCTCGCCTTCGACACCATCTATGCCGAGGGCCAGCGCCGCTATGTCGAAAGCCTGTCGGCCTATGCGCGCCAGTTCCTTGATATGATGGAAAAGCCCGATGTTGACCACATCAGCGGCCTCAGCCCGGCGATTTCCATCGAGCAGAAAACCACCAGCAAGAACCCGCGTTCGACCGTCGGCACGGTGACCGAGATCTACGATTACATGCGGCTGTTGTTCGCGCGCGCGGGCACGCCCTATTCGCCCGCCACCGGCCTGCCGATCGAGGCGCAGCAGGTGCAGGACATGGTCGACCGGGTGATGCGGATGGAGCAGGGCACGCGCGCCTACCTGCTGGCCCCCATCGTGCGCGACCGCAAGGGCGAGTACCGCAAGGAATTCCTGGAACTGCGCAAGCAGGGGTTCCAGCGGGTCAAGGTGGATGGCGCGTTTCATGACCTCGATGCGCCGCCGACGCTGGACAAGAAATTCCGCCACGACATTGACGTGGTGGTTGACCGCATCGTGGTGAAAGAGGGGATCGAGACGCGGCTGGCTGACAGTTTTCGCACCGCGCTGGACCTGGCCGACGGCATTGCCGTACTGGAAACCGCGCCGAAAGAGGGCGAACCCGAGCGCACCACCTTTTCGGAGAACTTCGCCTGCCCGGTCAGCGGTTTCACCATACCCGAGATCGAGCCGCGGCTGTTTTCCTTTAACGCGCCCTTCGGCGCCTGCCCGGAATGCGGCGGGCTGGGGGTCGAGCTGTTCTTTGACGAACGCCTGGTGGTGCCTGACGAACAGTTGCGCATCGCCGACGGTGCGCTGGCCCCCTGGCGCAAGGGCAAGTCACCCTATTTCCTGCAAACCATCGAGGCGCTGGCGCGTCATTACGGGTTCGACAAGAACGCGCGCTGGAAAGACCTGCCCGATTCCGTGCAGCAGATGTTTCTTTATGGCTCCGGGGAAGAGGAAATCCCCTTTCGCTATGACGAGGGCGGGCGCGTCTATCAGGTTACCCGTACCTTCGAGGGCGTGATCCCCAACATGGTGCGGCGCTATCGCGAGACCGACAGCGCCTGGATCCGCGAGGAATTCGAGCGTTACCAGAACAACCGCCCCTGCGGCGCGTGCCACGGTTACCGGCTGCGGGACGAGGCGCTGGCGGTCAGGATCGGTCCGGCCGATGGTGGGCCGGACGAGCTGTTGCATATCGGGAAGGTCGTGCAGATGTCGATCCGCGCGGCCTATGACTGGTGCGGGCAAGTGCCCGAACATCTGAGCCCGCAAAAGAACGAGATTGCGCGTCCGATCCTCAAGGAAATCCGCGAACGGCTGGGATTTCTCAACAATGTCGGGCTGGAATACCTCACCCTCAGCCGCAATGCCGGCACGCTGTCGGGCGGTGAAAGCCAGCGCATCCGCCTGGCCAGCCAGATCGGCTCGGGGTTGACGGGGGTGCTGTATGTGCTCGACGAGCCCTCTATCGGGCTGCACCAGCGCGACAATGGCCGGCTGCTGGAGACGCTGAAAAACCTGCGCGACCAGGGCAATACGGTGATCGTGGTCGAACACGACGAAGAGGCGATCCGCGCCGCTGACTATGTCTTTGACATCGGGCCGGGCGCCGGGGTGCATGGCGGGCGGGTGGTCAGCCACGGCACGCCCGAAGAGATCACCGCCGATCCCGCGTCGGTCACAGGGCAGTACCTGTCGGGCGCGCGCGAGATACCCATCCCCGCCGAGCGGCGAAAGGGGAACGGGAAATCCGTCAAGGTCGTCAAGGCGGAGGGCAACAACCTCAAATCCCTCGACGCGGAATTTCCGCTGGGCAAGTTCGTCTGCGTTACCGGGGTTTCGGGGGGCGGAAAGTCGACCCTGACGGTCGAGACGCTGTTCAAGACCGCCTCGATGCGGCTGAACGGGGCGCGCCACACCCCCGCGCCCTGCGAGACCATCCAGGGGCTGGAGCATCTGGACAAGGTGATCGACATCGACCAGCGCCCCATCGGGCGCACGCCGCGGTCGAACCCGGCCACCTATACCGGCGCCTTTACCCCCATCCGCGACTGGTTCGCCGGCCTGCCCGAGGCCAAGGCGCGCGGATACAAGCCGGGGCGGTTTTCCTTTAACGTCAAGGGCGGGCGCTGCGAGGCATGTCAGGGCGACGGGGTGATCAAGATCGAGATGCATTTCCTGCCCGACGTCTATGTCACCTGCGAGACCTGCCAGGGTAAGCGATATAACCGTGAGACGCTGGAAATAACCTGGAAAGGCAAGAGTATAGCCGACGTTCTTGACATGACAGTCGAAGAGGCGCGAGAGGCGTTCAAGGCGGTGCCGTCGATCCGCGACAAGATGGAGGCGCTGCACCGCGTCGGGCTGGACTACATCAAGGTCGGTCAGCAGGCGACGACCCTGTCAGGGGGCGAGGCACAGCGCGTAAAACTGGCCAAGGAGCTGAGCAAGCGGGCGACGGGGCGGACGCTCTATATCCTCGACGAACCAACCACGGGGTTGCATTTCGAAGACGTGAAGAAACTGCTCGAAGTACTTCATGAACTTGTGGAAAGCGGGAATACAGTCGTTGTGATCGAGCATAACCTCGACGTCATCAAGACCGCCGACTGGATCATCGACATCGGCCCCGAGGGCGGCGATGGCGGGGGCGAGATCGTGGCCGAAGGTACGCCAGAGGATGTGGCGCAGGTGGAACGCAGCCACACCGGCCGCTACCTGAAAGAGATGTTGGCGGCGCGCAGGGTCGCCGCGGAATGAGGCGGGCGCGGGGACGGCCCCCGCGCCGGCGTATCAGTCGTGCTTCATCGGGCAGGTGGACATCCCGAACAGAGAATAGAGCGGGCAGCTGCCCATCAGCCCGGTGACAAGCGGCACCACGCCGATCCACATCCACCAGCCATAGCCCATGAGCGCGCCGATGATCAGCAGCGCCCCAATGACGATTCTCAGAATCCGATCAATACTGCCGACATTCTTGGTCATGACATATCCTTTCATGAATCAGTCGTGTACCGGGATCAGTCTAATCCAAATGTTCGGTGCCGCATTAACGAAAGTGTCTCAGCGGCGACGGACTGCCAGTCATTGGGCGGTCACTGGCTCAGCAGCAGGGCCAGAAGACCCACCGCAGCGACCACTTCTGCTGTGTTGTCGTCAACGACGACCACCCTATTGTTCACCACGCGGTAATTTCTCCCCTTGGGCTGGTGTGGCAGGCGCCTGAGTTCGGCCGCTGTCAGGGCGCGACCGGGCAGGGCGCGCGTCGTCCTGACCACGGTGGGTTTCTTCGTCACCACGGTCCTGTTCACGACAACCTCGCGGCTGACCTTGCCCCTCTGGGGCTGGTGGGCATTGTGGTTACGTTCGACCTCGACACAACGGCCACGGTCGTTGCAGGTGGTCACGCTGCGGTCGCGGGCTTCGGCGGTGGAGGCCAAGGCCGGCGAAAGCGCGGCAAGGGTCGCAAGAGTGGTCAGGGTCAATCTTTTCATCGGTACGTCTCCTGTTGGCGAATACGGGGTTAAACGCACGTAGGGGGACGAACCGTCGCAGTTGTCGTTCACGACAACGTGAGTAACGCCCGGCGCTCACGCCGGGCGCAACCGGGGTCTAGCTGTGACCGCGTTTTTCGAACCGCGGCAACATGGCCGAGAAGTCGCGCCCCTTGCCATCCTCGCGCTCGACGAATTCTTCGTAGAGCCGCATCGCCGCAGCCCCAAGCGGCGTGTCGGCATCGGCATCCGTCGCCGCCTGCTGGGCAAGGCGCAGGTCCTTGAGCATGAGCTCCGCCGCAAAGCCGGGCTTGTAGTCGTTGTCGGCGGGGCTTTGCGGGCCGACGCCGGGGGCGGGGCAGTAGGTGTTCATCGACCAGCTATAGCCCGACGAGGTGGACACCACGTCGAACATCGCCTGTCGATCGAGGCCCAGCTTGTCGGCCATCGCGAATGCCTCGCAGGTGACGATCATGGTGGCGCCGAGGATCATGTTGTTACAGATCTTGGCCGCCTGCCCATTGCCGGACGGGCCGCAGTGCACGGCCTTTTGCCCCATAATGTCAAAGAGTTCCTTGGCGATGTTGAAGCCCTTCTCATCGCCCCCGACCATGAAGGTCAGCGTGCCGCCCTGCGCGCCGCCGACGCCGCCCGAAACCGGTGCGTCAAGCGCCAGCAACCCGGCCTCTTGGGCCTTTTCCGCCACGGCGCGGGCGCTGGCGACATCGACGGTGGAACAGTCGAGAAAGACAGCCCCCTTGTCCATCGCCGGCACGATCTCATCCGCGACACGGCGCAGGATATCGCCGTTGGGCAGCATGGTGATGACCACCTCTGCACCGCTTGCGGCCTCTGCCGCGCTGGCGGCATTGGCGACGCCTTCCACCTCGACCCCGGCGGTGTCAAAGCCTGTCACCTCGTGACCGGCCTTTGCGAGGTTGGCCGCCATCGGCGCGCCCATGTTGCCTAGTCCGATAAAGCCGATCTTCATGGTGTCATCCTTTCCTGTCGAAGGTCAGTGTGTCCGCGCCCAGCGGCATCAGCATCTGCGTCGCCGCCAGCGAAGGCGGGTTCGTCAGGTCATGGCGCCATTTCGGGTTGCGGTCCTTGTCGATCACGGCGGCGCGGATACCTTCCAGGAAATCGCTGTGTTCCTGCGCGCGGTAGGTAAAGCGGTATTCCAGTTCCAGCGCCTTGCGAATCTCGGCGGATGTGTCACGCAGGCGGTGGATGATCTCGATGGCGCAGACCATTGCCAGGGGCGAATTGCGCCCCAGCGTCGCCAGCGTGTCGCGGGCGAAATCGCTGTCTTCCGCCTTGAGCGAACTGACGATGTCGAGCAGGGTTTCACCGCCGAAATGGGCGTCAATTCTGGGGGCAAGACGGTTGAGCGGACCGGGCGGCAGGGTCTCTCGCTGCTTGGAAATGGCATCCGTGCTGCCCGTTTCCTCTAGTTGCGAGATCAGCTCAGGCCACTTTGATTGCGGAATGTAACTGTCTGCAAAACCCGCAAAAATCGCGTCTGACGCATCCATGCGAGAGGCTGTCGTCGCCAGGTATTCACCCAGCCGGCCGGGTGCCCGCGCCAACAAGAGCGACCCACCCACATCCGGCACCAGGCCGATGCCGCATTCGGGCATGGCGATCCTGGTCGTTTCGCCCACGATCCGGTGCGACCCGTGGCACGAGATGCCGACGCCGCCGCCCATGACAAAGCCATGCATGATGGCGACATAGGGCTTGGGGTATTCGGCGATCTTGGCGTTCATACGGTATTCGTCGCGCCAGAAGTTCTGACCAAGGGCATAGTCGCCCGCCATGGCCGCGCGGTAGAGTTCCTGGATGTCGCCACCGGCGCAGAACGCCTTGTCGCCCTCGGCGTCGATGATCACCAGGTCGACCGTATCATCCGCGGCCCAGGCGTCGAGCGCGTCCTCGATCGCCAGGCACATCCGATAGGTCACGGCGTTCAGCGCCTTTGGACGGGTCAGGGTGATCCGGCCGGCTTTGCCCTGTTTTCGAATCGAGATGTCGTTCATGTCTCGGCCATCAGTTGACGCGCCACGATCATGCGCATGATTTCGTTGGTGCCTTCGAGGATTTCGTGCACGCGCAGGTCGCGCACCAGTTTTTCAATGCCGTAGTCGGCAAGGTAGCCATAGCCGCCATGCAGTTGCAGGCACTGGTTGACGATGCGGCTGCCGGCCTCGGTGACGAATTTCTTGGCCATGGCGCAGAACTTGGTGGCATCGGGCGCCTGTGTGTCCAGCTTCCACGCCGCCTGCCGCAGAAAGGTGCGCGCGGCCTGCAGCTCTATCTCCATGTCGGCCAGCCGGAACTGCAGCGCCTGGAAACTGTCGATGCTTTTGCCGAAGGTCTTGCGTTCGCGCATGTAGGCGCGGGTTGCGTCCATCGCCGTCTGTGCCGCCCCCAGCGAACAGGCCGATATGTTCAGCCGCCCGCCATCCAGCCCGGCCATCGCATATGTGAAACCCTTGCCCTCTTCACCGATCAGGTTTTCGGCGGGAATGGTGCAATTATCGAATTGCACCTGCGCGGTCGGCTGGGCGCGCCAGCCCATCTTGTCCTCGGGCGCGCCGAATGACAGCCCCGGCGTGCCGGCCTCGACATAGACGGTTGAAATGCCCTTGGGGCTGTCTTCGCCGGTGCGCACCATCACGACGTAGCCGTCCGAATAACCGCCGCCAGAGATGAACGCCTTGGTGCCGTTCAGGGTATAGCCGGCATTGTCGCGGTTTGCGCGCGTGCGCAGCGCGGCGGCGTCAGAGCCAGAGCCGGGCTCGGTCAGGCAGTAGGACAGCACCGTATCCATCGACAGGGCGCCGGGCAGCACCCGGTCCTTGAACGCGTCGTCGGCGTAGCTGTCGATCATCCGTGCGCACATGTTGTGGATCGACAGGAACGCGGCCACAGACGGGCAGGCCATGCTGAGCGCCTCGAAAACCAGCGTGGCTTCGAGCCGCGAAAGCCCCGATCCGCCCGCGCCCTCCGATACGTAAAGCCCGCCGAATCCCAGTTCGGCCAGCTGCGGCCACAACTCGCGGGGGATGGTGCCCTCGCGTTCCCAGGTGCGGGCATGGGGCGCGATGTGTTCCTGTCCGAACGCACGGGCCATCTCGAAAATGGCGGTCTGTTCCTCGGAAAGGGCGAAATCCATGGGCTGGCCTCCTGTCGTTCGAGGAATTGAACGTATGTTTAATTACCTGCGCTGAAGGGCACAATGCAAGGGTAAAGACCATCCCCGCACGGCGCAACACGCCGCCACCCCGGACCAGCCCCTAGCGGAAGGGCTGGTTGGGACGCAGGAGATGCACATAAAAGGGCGGTAGTTCATCGACGCCCACGACGCCGGTTTTCCTTGCCGAGGGCAAGGCCTGCCTGGCGCTGGCGCCGAGATGTTCATAGACCATCCGCGTGGCGCGGTCGCCGGTGACCTTTTCGCGCACCGTGCGGCTGGCATAGCCTTCCCACAGGTTCGACTGAAAGGCGGTTTCCGGAGTCAGGAAGTTGAACGAGCAGGACAGCGAATCGCGGTGTGTGACGATGGCCATGATGCCCTCTTCCTGGCGCATGACGATGCCGCGGTATTCGCGGTCGCGGCGGGCCATCGACAGGCCCTGTTCCCGCACGGCGTTGCGCGGCTCGAACCCGCGCAGAAAGGTATAGCCATCGGTGCGCGAAATCCGCACCAGCCCCAGGACAAAGCGGTGCGCATCGACAAAACTGCGGCGTGCAAAACGGTAGAATCCGCTGGGAAAGAGCGACTCCGAAATCTCGATCGTGGCGCTGCCGAAAAAGCCTCTCAGAAAGGGATGGTTAACCATGTCGCCTGATGCGGCCTGCAGGTCGGCGACGGGTTCAAGCAGGATGCGCGCGTCGGTCTCGAAAAAGCCACAGATCCGGTGCAGCACGTCAGGGCGGGGAAAGCTTTCCCCGGAAATATAGCGGTTGAACTGGGTCCGGTTGATACCCAGGTCGCGGCACAGCCCCGAGATCGACGGATAGCCCTGGCAAAGCACGCGCAGGTTCTCGCCGAAGACCTTGCGCAACGCTGCCGGATCTTCGGCGGAACGATGCCGTTCTTCTTTACGTTGTTCTGACAATATGAAATAAACTTCCGGTTTAGATGGGCGCTTTGGGGCGAAACTAAACGAGATTCCGGCCCCTTTCCAGCGCATTCGACGCCAATAAGAGGCAGGGCTGACGCTAATTAGCGTCACCATTGGGGGTATCTGTTACAAATCTCTCTTTCCTGCACTCAAATAGCCCCATTCATTTCTTCTGCATCTGCTTCAAACTCCAAGTGTAATTAATCACTTGGGGGAAGCCATGTACGGTGTGGTGCTCTGGAGCGACAGCAAGCGCAACAAGGCGGTAATCTGGTGCGAAGACCACCAGAATCTCGCGTTCTTCAAACACGATTGCGATGCCCCGGAGGTGTCACAATTAGCCCCGGGCGATCTGGTCGAATTCGACCTGCGCGAAGAAAACGAACTGCGCCTCGCCGTCGACCCCTGTGTCGTCGCGCCGCATGAATATCCCGCGCTTGCGGCCACTCTGAAATCGGCCACGGCCGGGCTGCAGCGCGACCCGATCGTTCTGCCCCGTCCGGAAACGCACGATCCCCGCGTCCGGCCGCAAAAGCAGTCGGCGCGCGTGGTGGTGCTGCACCCCGGAAACGGCGTCGAAGAACGGCTGGCGGCGCGCGCCTACTGTTGATCAGGCCCCGCGGGGCAGGGCCGCGACGCCGGTGCGCGCGATCTCGGTCAGGCCCAGCGGGCGCAACAGGTCGGCGAACGCGTCGATCTTGTCGGGCGTGCCGGTGATCTCGAACACGAAACTGCCAAGCGTGCTGTCGACCACGTTGGCGCGGAAGATATCCGCGAGCCGCAGCGCCTCGACCCGTTTTTCCCCCTCGCCCGCGACCTTGAGCAGCGCCAATTCGCGCTCGACCGAGCGGCCCTCGACCGTCAGGTCGTGGACCTCGTGCACCACCACGATGCGCCCCAGCTGCGCCTTGATCTGTTCGATCACCTGCGGCGTGCCGGTGGTGACGATGGTGATGCGGCTGGTGTGCCCGGTGTGGTCGACCTCGGCCACGGTCAGGCTGTCGATGTTGTAGCCGCGCCCCGAAAACAGCCCGATCACCCGCGCCAGAACGCCGGGTTCGTTGTCGACGATCACCGCCAGCGTGTGCGTCTCGGTGGTGTCGGAAAAGGTGGGGCGCAGGTTATAGGCCGAATGCTTGGTCGAGCCTTTCTTGATTTTCAGAGCGGACATGCGTTGGTGCCTTTCCTCGTGAACGGTAGGTGGTCAGGGCGTCGCGGGGCGGGTGCCCGCCCGGGGGTGAAAGAATGCGTGGCGCAGACAGGCGGCAAAGGCGATACATGCGATCGGCAAAAAGACAAGGCGAAAGACATCGGCCGTGCCTGAATGGAGCATCGCCAGCGCCGAAGGTGCAAGCCCTAGCCACATCGCCAGTGCCAGCACGATGCCGGCGGGGCGGGTGGTGATCGCCCCTGCGCGCAGCATGAACAATGCCGCCGGCGCGAGAAACGCGGATTCGTAGTGCCACAGATAGGGCGAGGCGAGCGGGATCGCCGTCAGAAGTACCGCCGCGCGCGGGTCGAACGAAGCCGTGGGGTTGCGCCAGACGACAAAGACAGCGCAGGCCGCAACGGCGGCGATTGTCCATTGCAGCAGCAGTGCGGTCGTTTCCGGCACGCCAAGCCTTGCAATAGCCGAATATGGGCTGACCATCAGGTCCAGGCGGCTGATCGCGCCGCGTACCATTTCGCCATGCTCGGACATCATCGCCAACATGCTGCCCCAGTAGGTAGTGCCGTAGATCAGCGTCGGAATGCCGGCCGCCACCACCGCCGTCAGTGTGGCCGACATGATTGTCCGCCAGGCGCCGCATGCCAGCAGCGCCACCGGTATCAGCAGCCCGAGTTGCGGCTTCAGCGTCAGTAGCCCGATGAACAAGCCGGCGAGGACCGGCCGGCCGTCACGAAGGGCGGCGAGGGCGGCCAGCAGCCCCGCAATCCACAACAGCGTCGTTTGTCCGACCAGCAGACATGGCAGCATCGCCGGGGCCAGCGCGGCAGCGGCCACCACCTGTATCCGTCCTCCGGCAAATGGCCGCGTGGCCCAGATGACGGCGGCCAGGGATACCAGCGTGAAGACCGCCCAAGCGGGGGCAAACGGCAGGGCCCCCAGAGGTGAGATTATCAGCAGGAAACCTGGTGGGTAGGCCCAGGGCATCCAGTCCGAATTGACCAGACCCGCCGCCTCGGTGATCCGCTCGACACTGAAGGCATCAAGCGGTGTGCCCGCCAGCGCCAGCTTTGCCGCGGCCCAGAACACGTAGAAATCGACCGAGAACGATATCAGGCCCTTTTCGCCGATTTCGACGACGGCGCCGCCGATGAAGATGACGCAGAACATCAGCGTCAGTGCCGCACCCAGCAGCCCCAACTGCCAGCCGCGGCGGTGGTCAAAGACCGCAAGCCGGGCATCACCGGCCTCGGGGCCGGTCGATGCGGGGTTCAAGGTCACCGGCTGCTGCACCCCGGACTCAGACCAGGACCGCGCCCGAGGCGCCGATGACGTCCTTGGTCGAGGCGTCTGCGCCCAGCAGCATCTTGTTGTGCGGCTCGCCCGATGGGATCATCGGGAAACAGTTCTCGTGCTTTTCAACCACGCAGTCGAACACCACCGGCCCGTCATATTCGATCATTTCCATGATCGCGTCGTCCAGGTCGGCGGGATCGGTGCAGATGATGCCCTTGGCGCCGAACGCCTCGGCCAGCTTGACGAAATCGGGCAGGGCCTCGGACCAGGAATGCGAATAGCGTTCACCGTGCAGTAGCTCCTGCCACTGGCGCACCATGCCCAGACGCTCGTTGTTCAGGATGAACTGCTTGACCGGCAGCCTGAATTGCACCGCGGTGCCCATTTCCTGCATGTTCATCAGCCAGCTAGCCTCGCCCGCGACGTTGATGACCAGCGCGTCGGGGTGGGCCACCTGCACGCCGACAGAGGCGGGCAGGCCATAGCCCATCGTACCTAGGCCGCCCGACGTCATCCAGCGGTTGGGATCATCGAACCCCAGGTACTGCGCCGCCCACATCTGGTGCTGGCCGACCTCGGTACAGATATAGCGGTCGTGCCCCTTGGTCAGTTCCTCGAGCCGCTGCAGGGCGTATTGCGGCTTGATCACCTTGCCTTTCTGGCTGAACGCCAGGCAATCGGTCTTGCGCCATTCGGTGATCTGGGCCCACCATTTCTGCAGCCCTTCGCGGTTGACCTTGCGGCCACGCGATTTCCAGATCTTCAGCACATCCTCGAGCACATGCGCGATGTCGCCGACGATGGGGATGTCGGTGCGGATCACCTTGTTGATCGACGAGGGGTCGATGTCGATATGGGCGCGCTTGGAATGCGGGCTGAAGGCATCGACGCGCCCGGTGATGCGGTCGTCGAAACGCGCGCCGATATTGATCAAGAGGTCACAGCCATGCATGGCCATGTTGGCCTCGTAAAGCCCGTGCATCCCCAGCATGCCCATCCAGTGTTTGCCCGATGCCGGGTAGGCGCCTAGCCCCATCAGGGTCGAGGTGATCGGAATGCCCGAGGCATCGACCAGTTCGCGCAACAGCTGACAGGCCGCCGGGCCCGAATTGATCACCCCGCCGCCGGTGTAAAAGATCGGCCGCTCGGCCGTTTCCAGCGCCTCGACCAGTTCGGTGATCGTGGCGGTGTCGCCCTTGACCTGCGGTTGATAGTGCGAGGTGCGCGCCTTTTGCGGCGGCACGTATTCGGCGCTGGCGAACTGGACATCCTTGGGGATGTCGACCAGCACCGGCCCGGGCCGCCCCGAGGTGGCGACGTGGAACGCCTGGTGCAGGGTGTCGGCCAGCTTGCCGGTGTCCGACACCAGCCAGTTGTGCTTGGTGCAGGGGCGGGTGATGCCCACAGTGTCAGCCTCCTGAAAGGCGTCGTTGCCGATCATGAAGGTCGGCACCTGGCCTGACAGCACCACGATCGGGATCGAATCCATCAGCGCGTCGGTGATGCCGGTGACCGCGTTGGTGGCGCCGGGGCCGGAGGTGACGAGCACAACACCCGGTTTTCCGGTCGAACGGGCATACCCCTCGGCCGCGTGCACCGCGCCCTGTTCGTGCCGCACCAGGATGTGACGAATATCGTTTTGCTGAAAGACCTCGTCATAAATCGGTAGCACCGCCCCGCCGGGATAGCCGAATACAACATCCACGCCCTGATCCTTCAGCGCCTGAACCACCATTTTCGCTCCGGTCATCTGACGTGTCATATGTTTGCTCCGTTCATGACGTCATCTTTTCTTTCGAGCATAAAAAAACCCCCGGTCAGACGGGGGCGCATGGGGTACCGTTCAGGGTGTCCGTTACCGGCCCATGCGCCAAGTTCCTACCAGAAGTACAATCATGCGGATCACGGGGTTTACTCCGATTTTCGTGCGCGGAACACTATGGGCGGGCGGCGGACCCGTCAACCGAGATTTTTCACAATGATGCCGAATGTGGCCGGAACGCTTTGCAAAAGTTGCGCGTTATGTGCCGGCGCGGGGCCGCGCCAGCGGAAAGGAACGCCATCAGGCGGTTGACGCGGCGTAGATACTGTCGACCGATGCTTGCAGCACCTGGTTGAATTCCTCGTCGGTCTGATCGTCGCTCAGCCCCTCGGTCAGGGCGCGGCTGAAACTGGCGATCATGCCCGGATTTTCGGCCAGTCGGGCATTTGCCTCGTCCCTCGAATAGCCGCCCGACAGGGCCACCACACGCATCACGCGGTCATGCTCGACCAGCGGGCGGTACAGGTTGGCCGCCTCGGGCAGGGTCAGTTTCAGCATCACCTGCCGGTCGGCGGGCAGTGCGTCGAGATGTCGCGTGATTTCGGCCAGCAGCAAGTCTTCGGCCTCGCGCTTGTCGGAAATCGAGATGGTCACCTCGGGTTCGACGATCGGCACCAGCCCGGCATCCAGGATTTCACCGGCGATCTCGAACTGCTGACCGACGACGGCGGCGATGCCGCCGGGGTTGGCCGCGTCGATGACCGACCGCATCTTGGTGCCGAAGATGCCGGCGGCATTGGCCCGCACCAGCAGGTCCTTGAGCCCCGGCATCGGCTTCATCAGGCGCACGCCATCCTTTTCCTCGTCCAGCCCCTTGTCGACCTTGAGGAACGGCACGACGCCGCGTTCCTGCCACAGGTAATGTGGGCTGGGTTTGCCGGCGATGTCACGTTCCATCGTCTGTTCGAACAGGATCGCGCCCAAGATGCGCTCGCCCGAAAATGCGGGCGATTGTACGATGCGCGTGCGCATCTGGTGAATGAGGTCGAACATCTCGGCCTCATTCGAATAGCGATCCTCGGCGATACCGTAGAGCCGCAGCGCCTTGGGGGTGGAACCGCCTGACTGGTCGAGCGCGGCGACAAAACCCTTGCCCGTGCGCATCCGGTTCGCTTGATCCTGCTTGCTCATGAAAACGCTCCGCTATCTTTCGCGGCCCTGCCGCTGCTTAGGCCTGCTTCTAGGCGAGGGGGGGCGCGGTTGCAATTCTGGTGACGCTAACATCGGGGGGGCGTGAGGGGTTATCCCCCCAGCGCGGCAACCCCCGGCAGGGTCTTGCCCTCCATCCATTCCAGGAATGCGCCGCCGGCGGTCGAGATATAGGTGAATTTCTCCGCCGCGCCGGTCCGGTTGAGCGCGGCAACCGTGTCGCCCCCGCCGGCGACCGCGATCAGCTTGCCTGCCTGGCAAAGATCGGTGGCATGGGCGGCGACAGCATTGGTAGCGGCGTCGAAGGGCGCGAATTCGAACGCGCCCAGCGGGCCGTTCCAGATCAGCGTGCGGGCCCGGTCCATCGCCTGTTCGATATGGGCCACGCTGTCAGGCCCGGCATCGAGGATCATCTTGTCATCGGGGCAATCCCCGGCAGCGACCACCTCGTTCTCGGCGCCCTCGCGCAATTCCTCGGCGATGACGACATCGTGCGGCAACAGGATCTCGCACCCCGTGCGTTTGGCCTTTTCGGCGATGGCGCGGGCGGTGTCGGTCATATCGTGTTCGCACAGCGACCTGCCCACGCCCAGCCCCTGCGCGGCCAGAAAGGTGTTGGCCATGCCGCCGCCGATCACCAGCATGTCGACCTTTTCCACCAGGTTGTCGAGCAGGTCGAGCTTGGTCGAAACCTTGCCGCCCCCGACCAGTGCCATGACCGGGCGTTCGGGATCGCCCAGCGCCTTTTCCAGCGCCTGCAACTCGGCCTGCATCAGCCGCCCGGCACAGGCCGGCAGCAGGCGTGCCAGTGCCTCGGTCGAGGCGTGTGCGCGGTGGGCGGCGGAAAAGGCGTCGTTGCAATAGACATCGCCCAGCGCCGCCAGTCGCGCGGCAAAATCGGCGTCGTTGGCCTCTTCGCCCGGATGAAAGCGGATGTTTTCCAGCAACAGCACCTCGGCGGCGCGGGCCTCGTCGGTGGGGTTTTCGGCGCCTTCGAGCGTTTCGATGAACTGCACCTTGCGGCCCAGCGCGCTGGCCAGCGCCGGCACCACCTGCCTAAGCGACATTTCGGCCACCACCTTGCCCTTTGGGCGGCCGAAGTGGGCGATCAACAGCGGCTTGCCGCCCTTGGCGATGATGTCATCCACCGTAGGCACGATGCGGTCGATGCGGGTGGTGTCGGTGACCTGCCCGGCCTCGACCGGCACGTTGATGTCGACCCGGGTCAGCACCGTCTTGCCGCTCAGGTCCAGATCGTCGAGGGTTTTCCAGCGCGTCGCGCGCACCTTTGCCGCCGCCTCTGCCATCGTCACGTCGCCCCTTGCTGCTGCATCTGTCGCGCACCTATTGGCCCGCCGTGGCGGGGGCGTCAACCTCCCGGCTTGGCATCGTGGGCCGAACGCCTTAGGTATCGCTGCAACGCGAATGAAAAGGAGCCCCCGATGGCCGAGATCAAGGACCCCGAAAACACCATCCTGATGGAGCTGAAGGACGGCACCGTCACGATCGAATTGCTCAGCGATATCGCCCCCGGCCATTGCGCCCGGATGAAGGAACTGGCCCGCGCCGGCAAGTATGACAATGTTGCCTTTCACCGGGTGATCGACGGCTTCATGGCTCAGACCGGCGACGTGCAGAACGCCAACATGGAATCGGGCTGGAACCCGCGCATGGCCGGCACCGGCGGCAGCGACCTGCCCAACCTCAAGGCCGAGTTCAGCAACATCCCCCATGATCGCGGCACGCTGGGCGCGGCCCGCAGCCAGAACCCCGACAGCGCCAACAGCCAGTTTTTCATCAATTTCAAGGACAACCATTTCCTGAACGGTCAATACACCGTCTATGGCCGGGTGATTTCGGGAATGGAACATGTCGACGCCATCACCCACGGCGAGCCGCCCGCGAACCCCGACCGGATGATCAGCGTCAAGGTGGCCGCCGATGCGTAAACTAGCGTTCATCCTGGGGCTTCTTGCCTCGCCCGCCGCCGCCACCGGCCTGCAGATCGAGGTCTCGGGCGTTGCCAACGGCACCATCGAAATCGACCTGCTGGAAGAGGTCGCGCCCAACCATGTCGAGCGCATCACCACCCTTGCGCGCGAAGGCGCCTATGACGGGGTCGTTTTTCACCGCGTGATCGAGGGCTTCATGGCCCAGACCGGCGACGTGAAATTCGGCCGCACCGGGCAGGACAGCTATATCCGGGCCGGGGCCGGCGGCAGCGATCTGCCCAACCTCAAGGCAGAATTCAGCGATGTGCCGTACGAACGCGGCGTTGTCGGCATGGCCCGTTCGCAGAGCCCCGACAGCGCCAATTCGCAGTTCTTCATCATGTTTGCCCCCGCGCCGAACCTGAACGGTCAGTACACGGTCGTCGGTCGCGTGACCGGTGGGATGGACATTGTCGACAAGATCAAGCGCGGTCGCGGCCCCAACGGTGCGGTCAAGGGGCAGCCCGACGTGATGACCCGGGTCACCGTGACCGACTGACGGATGCGCAAGACCGGGTACGAGCCGCTCAATACGCCAAAGCCCGTCGATGACGGGCTCTGGCTGATCGACGGCCCCGCGATCCGGTTTTACGGGTTGCCGTTTTCCACCCGCGCCACGGTGGTGCGGCTGAAGGAAGGCACGCTGTGGGTCCATTCGCCGACCCGGCTGACCGACGCGCTGAAGGCCGAGCTTGACGCGCTGGGCCCCGTGCGCCACCTGATCGCGCCCAACTGGCTGCACTATGCACATATCGCCGACTGGCAGGCGGCATGGCCCAAGGCCACCGCCTGGGCGGCGCCGGGGGTGGCGGAACGCGCGGCAAAGAACGGGCTGACGCTGTCGTTCGACCGCGATCTGAATTCTGAGCGCGCCGAGCCGCCCTGGCGCGGCCAGATCAGGCAGATGATCGTGCGCGGCAGCAAGAAACACCGCGAGGCGGTGTTCTTTCACAAAAGCACCCGCAGCCTGATCCTGACCGACCTGATCGAGGCGCATGAAACGCGGCACATGCCGGTCTGGGCGCGGCCGCTGATCTGGTTTGTCGGCATCGACGACAGCGACGGCAAGATGCCCCCCGACATGGCCTGGACCTTTCGTGACAAGGTGGCCCTGGCCGAGGATGTCGAAAAGATGATCGGCTGGGACCCCCGACGCGTGATCCTGGCGCATGGGCGCTGGTACCAGACCAACGGCGTGGCCGAACTGGAGCGCGCCTTTCGCCGGGTATTGCGCCCCAGGCGCTGGGAAGTCGCCTATGAAGAGGCGCGCGAGAAAAACCGCGACAAGACGCGGTAACCAGTCTGCTCAGCTTGCCTTCCTGATCCCCATCATCCGCGCGCGCGCACGCGGATCGGAATCGAACAGCGCGGCCAGCTGTTCGGTCATCGCGCCGGCCAGCTGGTCGGCATCGGTGATGGTCACGGCGCGTTGGTAATACCGGGTCACGTCATGGCCGATGCCAATGGCCAGCAATTCCACCTGGCCGCGCCGTTCAACCATGTCGATAACGTCGCGCAGGTGCTTTTCAAGGTAGTTCGCCGGGTTCACGCTGAGGGTGCTGTCATCGACCGGGGCGCCATCGGAAATCACCATCAGGATCTTGCGCGCCTCGCGGCGGGCGACAAGCCGGCGGTGGGCCCATTCCAGCGCCTCGCCATCGATGTTTTCCTTGAGCAGCCCCTCTTTCATCATCAGGCCAAGGTTGTTGCGCGTCCGGCGCATCGGTGCATCGGCGGACTTATAGATGATGTGGCGCAGATCGTTCAGCCGCCCGGGCAGTTGCGGCCGTCCGGAGTTCAGCCAGGCCTCGCGCGATTGGCCGCCTTTCCAGGCGCGGGTGGTAAAGCCCAGGATCTCGACCTTGACCTGGCAGCGTTCCAGCGTCTTGGACAGGACGTCGGCGCAGATCGCCGCGATCGAGATCGGCCGTCCCCGCATCGAGCCCGAATTGTCCAGCAAGAGCGTCACAACGGTATCGCGGAATTCGGTGTCCTTTTCTATCTTGAAGCTGAGCGGCGTGGTGGGGTTGGCGACGACGCGGGCCAGGCGGCCGGCGTCCAGGATGCCTTCCTCGCGGTCGAATTCCCAGCTCCGGTTCTGCTGCGCCTGCAGGCGGCGCTGCAGCTTGTTGGCCAGCCGGCCGACCGCGCCCTTGAGCGGCTCAAGCTGTTGGTCGAGATAGGCGCGCAGGCGTTCCAGTTCGATGGGTTCGGCCAGGTCCTCGGCGGTGATTTCCTCGTCGAAATCGGTGGTATAGACGGCATAGTCGGGATCGGCCTCTGACACCGGGGGCAGGGGCGGTTCCAGCGGCGCTTCGCCCTCGGGCAGCTCTGTTTCCTCGCCCGTTTCGTCCTCGGCCATGTCGTCGGTGCTGATTTCGGCCTGGGACTGGTCCTGGCCGTCCTGCTCCTGCGTGTCGGGGTCGGTATCGGCCTGGGCGTCATCGCTGTCGTCCTCGCCGGTGCTGTCGGGTTGTTCCTCTTCCTGAGGTTCGGATTCTTCGTCCTGGTCGTCGTCTTCGGTCGCGTCGGGGTCGTCGCCCAGCTGGTCGCCATAGCCCAAATCGGCAATGATCTTGCGCGCGAAGCGGGCAAATTCGGCCTGGTCGGCCAGGGTGTCCTGCAACCCCTCCAGCGTGCTGTCGGCGCGGTCTTCGATGAACCCCTTCCAAAGCTGCATGACGTTGTCGGCCGCCGGGGGCAGGGTGCGCCCCGTCGCCAGGTGGCGGATAAGGTATCCCGCCGCGGTGGCGAGCGGCGCCTCTGACGCGTCGCTGATCCGGTCATAGCCGCGGCGCACCGCCTCGGCGCCGATGCGGGCGTCGATGTTGCCGGCGGTGCCGGGCATTTCGCGTGCGCCCACGGCCTCGCACCGGGCGGTTTCCATCGCCTCGTACAGGTCGCGTGCCATCTCGCCCGAGGGAACATAGCGGGCGTGGGTGGCTTCGTCGTGATACTTGTGCCTGAGCGCCAGCGCGTCGGCGGTGCCGCGGGCCTGCAGCACCTCGTCGCGGGTCATCCGGCGGCTGACCTGGGGCAGGCACATCGCCTCGCCGGTCTGCCCCGAGGGATCGACCGAATAGCTGATGGTCAGGTCCGGGTCGTCGGCCAACACCTTGGTGGCCTCGGCGAGGGCCTTTTTGAAGGGATCGGCGGGATTGTCGGACTGGGCCATGACGGTGCCCCCGGTTGCATCACTGGTGTGGCCGGCAGGTTAGGGACCGGACGCGGCAAAGGCCAGCCTGCCGCGCCCTGACGGCGGTGAAGGCGCCTTATTCCAGGCTGACGCTGGCGGCGCTTTCGGGCAGTTCCTGGTCAAAGCAGCGCTGATAGAACTCGGCCACGGTCTGGCGCTCCAGCTCGTCGCACTTGTTGAGGAAGGTCAGCCGGAAGGCATAGCCGACATCGCGGAAGATATGGGCGTTCTGTGCCCAGTTGATCACCGTTCGCGGGCTCATCACCGTGGACAGGTCGCCATTCATGAAGGCGGTACGCGTCAGGTCGGCCACGGTCACCATCTGGGCGATGGTGCGCCGGCCCTTTTCGGTGTTGTAGAGCGGGTTCTTGGCCAGCACGATCGCGCTTTCGGCGTCGTGGCTGAGATAGTTCAGCGTGGCCACCATCGACCAGCGGTCCATCTGCGCCTGGTTGATCTGCTGCACCCCGTGGTAAAGCCCGGTGGTATCGCCCAGCCCCACGGTGTTCGAGGTGGCGAACAGCCGGAAACAGGGATGCGGGGTGATGATTTCGTTCTGGTCCAGCAGCGTCAGCTTGCCGTCATGTTCCAGCACCCGCTGGATGACGAACATCACGTCGGCGCGCCCGGCGTCGTATTCGTCAAAGACGATGGCGACGGGGTTGCGCAGCGCCCAGGGCAGGATGCCTTCGTGGAACTCGGTCACCTGCTTGCCATCGCGCAGCTTGATCGCGTCCTTGCCGATCAGGTCGATACGGCTGATATGGCTGTCAAGGTTGACCCGCACGCAGGGCCAGTTCAGCCGCGCGGCGACCTGTTCGATATGGGTCGACTTGCCGGTGCCGTGATAGCCCTGGATCATCACCCGACGGTTATGGGCAAAGCCCGCGAGAATCGCCAGCGTGGTGTCGGGGTCGAACTTGTAGGTGCTGTCGATATCGGGCACGCGGTCGGTGCGTTCGGCAAAGCCCTTTACGACCATGTCCTTGTCGATGCCGAACACGTCGCTGACCGAGATCTCTTCGGTGGGGCGCGCGTTCATATCGGTGCTTCCGTCCGCCATTGGGCCTTGTCCTTCAACTCAGTTTCGGGCCTCGTGGTGCAACATATGGCGCCAAAGGGCAAGGGGCAGGGCGTGCGCCCGGGCGCCCGCGTCATTTGAAGTTGCGGCTCGGCTTGATCTGGTCCCAGGCCCACACGACCTGTTGCAACTGTTCTTCCTGGCTGCGGTCGCCGCCGTTGATATCGGGGTGCAGCACCTTGATCAGCGCCTTGTAGGATTTGCGGATATCCGCCTTGGTCCAGTTGTCCTCGGCCTCGAGGATTTCCAGCGCGCGGCGTTCGGTCGGCGGCAGTTTGCGCTGACCGGTGCGGCCCTTGCCGGGGTTCTTGGTCGCGTTCTCGCCCAGTACCTGATGGGGGTCCTCGATGCCGAGCCGCGCCCATGCGCGGGCCTCGGGGTCGTTGAGGGGGCGGGTTTGCCGTTCCCACACCTTGTCGCTGGACATCTGCGCGTTGATTTCGGCCTCGGTCGTGCCGTCGAAGAAGTTCCACTTGAGATTGTACTCGCGCACATGGTCCTTGCAGAACCAGAAATAGTCATCCAGCACGTCCGGTGCCTTGGGCGCACGGTATTTACCCGGTTCGGTACAGCCCGGATGGTCGCAGACGCGGGTAGAGGTTTCCGACGCCCCGGACATGCCCCGCCGGCCGCGCGGGTTCTTTTTCTTCGCGGAACTTACGGAAAGGTCGAATCCGAAAGGGTCGGTTTTGGACATGGGGCGCATCCCTCTGCGAGTCGAAGCGGTGAGTTTAGATTATTGGGCGTCAAATTGAAGGGGGCAGTTGGCAAAACCACCCGATCGGCGGGGTGCGGCCTGCCGGTTGGGCAGGCGGGGTCAGGGCCGGGGCGTATCATCGCCGGCCGGGGCGTCGTTTTCGGGGCCGGTGTCGGTGTCCGCGCGGCGTGGTGCGGGGGCCTCCTTTATCGGTCCGGTGTTGAGCGGCGGCTCGCGCCGGGCGAAAAGCGCCGATCTGGCGGGCGCGGTTTCGGCCGCGGTTTCACTGGCCGCGTCCGCGGGCCGGCGAAAGACCAGCACGCTGCGTTGCACGGTTTGGGTGCCGGTCAAACCCTTGCGTTCCTGGCTGGGCAGGTTTTCGGCGCGCAGGTATTCCCAGCCGTCGCGCGCCTGAGTGTTAATCACCGCTTCCAGCCCGCGGGCAAAGCGCGCCTCGGCGCCTTTGGCGCCGCTGGATTTGTCGCCCTTTGCCGGGGCCGGAACGACCCTGTAGATATATTGCGTCATGCTACCTGCCCTTGTTCAACCGGGCACGCATCCTAACGTGCCCGGCGGTGGGCGCAAGGGCAGCTTCACCTGGCGTCGCCGCGGATGTCGAACGCGTCGCGCAGCCCGTCGCCCAGATAGTTGACGCCCAGCACGGTCAGGCAGATCAGCCCGCCTGGCCACAGCGCGCGCCCGGGGTAATCCTGCAGATAGACAGTGGCGTCGCTCAGCAGTCGCCCCCAGGTGGGAAAATCGGGCGGAAAGCCGAGGCCGAGAAAGCTGAGCGCCGATTCGGTGAGGATTGCGTTGGCGGTGCCCAGCGCCGCAGACACCAGGATCGGCGAGGCCACGTTGGGCAGGACATGGCGGGTGATGATCGCGGCATCGGGGGTGCCGATCCCGCGCGCGGCAAGGATGAATTCGCGCTCTTTCAGTTCCAGCACGGCCCCGCGAACAACCCGCGCGGTGGGCATCCAGCTGGTCAGGCCGATGGCCAGGACAACCAGCACGAATATCCCCGCCTGCGGCCCAAAGCTGTGGTTCAGCGGCTCGCGGAACAGCATCACCGCCACCAGAACCAACGGGATTACCGGCAGCGCCAGAAAGAGGTCCGTCAGTCGCATCAGCAGGCTGTCTAGGCGGCGAAAGAAACCGGCCAGCACGCCGATCAGCGTGCCCAGCCCCAGCGAAACCGCCATCGCCGCCAGCCCCACCGCGATCGAAACCCGCCCGCCGGCCAGCAGCCGTGCCAGCATGTCGCGGCCCAGCTGATCGGTGCCCAGCGGATGGGCCGGACTGGGCCCGGCGCTGCGCGCGCGCACGTCGATATAGGTCGGATCGAGCGACCACAGCCACGGGCCCAGCAGCACGGCCAGCACCAGGAACCCCAGCACCGCCGCGCCCGCGACTGCGCCGCGATGGCGGCGAAAGCGGCGCCAGACCGTGTGCCCGGGGCGGGGAGGGGAAAGGAGGGTCATGGCCTTCCTTCCTGTCGTATCCTCGGGTCCAGCAGGCCATAGGTCAGATCGGCGGCGATATTGGCCAGCACCACCATCACCGCCAGCAGAAAGGTGATCGTCTGCACCATCGGCAGGTCACCCGCCTGGATTGCGGTGATCAGCAATTGTCCCAGACCGTTCACCTTGAATATCTGCTCGGTGATGATGGCACCGCCGAACACCTGCGGCAGCCCCAGCGCGATCACCGTCACCACCGGGATCAGCGAGTTGCGCAACCCGTGCCCCAGCACCACCGCGGTTTCCGACAGCCCCTTGGCGCGGGCGGTGCGCACGTAGTCCTGGTGCAGGCTGTCCAGCATCGCCGCGCGGGTATAGCGCGACAGCTGCGCCGTGGTCTGCAGCGACAGCACCATCACCGGCAGCACCATCTGCCGTAACTGAACCGTAAAACTGTGCCAGTCCGTCACCTGGTGGGTGGTGTCATAGATCGAGGGCAGCCAGCCCAGCTGCACCGAAAAGATCACGATTGCCAGCACCCCCGAAAAGAAGGGCGGCACCGAATAGCCCACCATGGTGACAAAGGTCCCTGCCTGGTCGAAGACCGAATGCTGACGGCAGGCCGAGATGACGCCCACCGGCAGCGCGATCAGCACCCCCACCACATAGGCCATCCCCACCACCCACAGGGTCTGCGGCAGGCGCTGGATGATGGTATCCATCACCGGGCCGCGGGTCTGCCAGCTGATCATGCGCTGGCTGTCGGCGGCCATGTCGGTGCCGAGCGCGCGGTCGGCCAGCGCCATCGGCTCGACCGCGAAAAGCTGCCACAGCCACTTGCCGAAACGGATATGGGCGGACTCACCTATCCCCAGCGCGGCGCGCATGTCGGCGCGCACCTCGGGCGGGATGGTCAGCGGCAGTTGCGCCATCGGGTCGCCCGGCGCCAGTTCCAGCAGCGCAAACAGCACCAGCGCGATGAACAGCAGCGCCGGCACCGCGAAGAGCAGCCGGCGAAGGGCATAGCTCAGCATGACCCGGCCCGCCAGCGCGGCATTACTCGGCCGTCTTGCGGTGCCAGTCGGCGATGTTCCACAGCTCGCTGTCCCAGGGGTTGAGCACCACGCCGCCAAGGTCGTTGGCATGGGCGGAGACGCGGCCGCGATTGACCAGCGGCAGAATCACGTGATCCTGCACCAGCATGTCGTTCATCGCCCGCGCCAGTTCGGCCCGCCGCTCGATATCGCCGGCCTCGCGCATATCTTCGACCAGCGCATCATAAGCGGGCTGGCAGTAGCGCGCGATATTGCTGCCCTGCCACTGGTTTTCCGGGGTGGGAATGCGGTCGCAGCGCCAGCTGGAAAGATAGGACTCGGGATCGGTGCCATCGAAGGCGCCGGCGAACATCTGCGCGTCGGCATAGAATTTCTGAAACGTGTCGGGGCTGCCCGGATCGCCGCCGAAAAACACGCTGGCGTCGATGTTGCGCAGCTCTGTCGCAACGCCGATCTGCGACCACCACTGCTTGATCAGCGCCTGGAAATCCTGCCGCACGGCGTTGGTCGAGGTCTGAAAGACCAGTGACAATGGCACGCCGTCTTGGTCGCGCACGCCATCACCGTCGCTGTCCGTCCATCCCGCACCGTCCAGCAGGGCGCGCGCGCGGTCAAGATCCTGCATCGCGCAGCCATCATTGGCCTGCGAGACATAGATATCAGGCGCCGGGATCAGGTTGCAGGTGATCCGCCCTGCCGGGCCATAGCCGATCTCGACCAGCAATGCGCGGTCGATCGCCAGTGACAGCGCCTGCCGCACCGCCGGGTCGGACAGGAACGGGTGCGGATGACCGAGCGTCGAACGCCGCGCGCCATGCGCCGCGTCGGGGTTGGTCTGGTTCAGCACGACCCGTTCCACCAGCGTCCCGAAGGCCGAAACCACCTGTCCACGGCCCGCCGCCGCCATGTTGGCCAGCACATGCGGGTCAATCTGAAGGTTCCAGGCGTAATCGAATTCGCCTGTCTCCAGCACCGCCCGCGCGGCGGCAGTGGCGTCGCCCCCGCCCTTGATCACGACCTCTGAAAAGGCGGGCTTGCCCGGCTCGCGATAGTGCGGATTGGCGGCGAACTGGACCACGTCGTTGGGCCGGAAATCGGTGACGACAAACGGGCCGGTGCCGATGGGGTTGAAATTGGCGCCGGTGCAGGTGGGCGCGCGCGGTCCGAGACAGTCCTTGAACTGTGCCTCCTGCAGGATCGGCGACTGCGCCCCGACAAAGGCCACATGCGGGTTGGGGCGGGGCGCGTCAAAGCGGATGACGATGGTGCGCGCATCGGGGGTATCGATGGCGGCGATACCGTCGAATTTTTCACGCAGGGCGCAGCCGCCGCCTTCGGCAATGCAATAGGTCCAGGTAAAGACCACGTCGGCCGATGTTACCGGCGTGCCGTCGGACCATTCCAGCCCCTCGCGCAGCACCCAGGTGATGGTGTCACGCGCCCCGGACACGCCACCGTTTTCCACGCTCGGCACACTTTCGGCCAGCCAGGGCACCAGCGTGCCGGTCTCGTCGAACCGCGCCAGCGGCTCCAGCACCAGGCTTGCCGCCTCAAGATCCTTGGTGCCGCCGCTGAGATAGGGATTCAGGATCGACGGGGCCTGCCAGTAAAGGATGCTGACCTGCCCATCACGCCCGCGCTGGGCCTCGTCCGCGGTCGCCAACGGCGCCGCCAGCGTGCCTGCCAGCGTCAGAAATGCCATCGCAAGACGCCGGATGCGCCTGAAATTCATGCCGAAATTCCTTCCCTCGTGGTTCGGTCTTTACGCCGTTTTGCACCGGAATTCGGTACCGGGCAGGGGCCCGAATTCCGGCAGTCAGGGCGGAATAGTGACGTCTGCTGCTGGAATATCAAGGGGTTCTCTTGTTCCAGGCGCGTCAGGATCGGATCAGAAGGCACCGCAGGCACCAGGGTTTGCGCCCTGATGCACCGCCTTGTGAACCGGTTCGGGGGGCTGTGCCCTAGCGGGCGGCAGGCGCGATGATCATGATCATCTGCCGGCCTTCCATCTTGGGCATGTTCTCGATCTTGCCAAGCCCTTCGACATCGCCGGCCACGCGCTGCAGCAACTCGCGGCCAAGCTGCTGGTGGGCCATTTCGCGACCGCGAAAACGCAGCGTCACCTTGACCTTGTCACCGCCTTCCAGAAAGCGCGTGACGTTGCGCATCTTGACTTCATAGTCGTGGGTGTCGGTGTTGGGCCTGAACTTGACCTCTTTGACCTCGATGATCTTCTGCTTCTTGCGGGCCTCGGATTCGCGCTTTTGCTGTTCATACTTGAACTTGCCGTAATCCATGATCTTGCAGACCGGGGGATTGGCGTTGGGCGAAATCTCGACAAGGTCAAGTTCGGCCTCATAGGCCATTTCCATGGCCCTTTCAGGGGTCACGACGCCGACGTTCTCGCCCTCGGCGCCGATGAGGCGGATTTCGGCAGCACGGATGCGATCATTGACGCGGGGGCCGGTGTCGCGCGTTGGCGGCGCGTTGTGAGGTCTGCGGGCTATGGTATTGGTCCTTCTGACATTGCAATCGTTCGAGGCAGCAACGTAACCGCGCACTGGTGCTGATTCAAGCTGCAAAATAGGCGGTCCGGGGCCGAAAAGCCGGTTGATTTCACTTGCTGGTTTCGTCCAGACACGGCATCTGCGACAAATGCGCCAAAGTCCGCGATGTCTCGCGGACGGCAACTGACCTGGAGAAGTTTATGAGAAACCTGATTTGGATCGTCGTGGCCATCGTGGTCATCGGCGGCGGTTACATGCTTTTTACCGGCAAGACGCTGGATGATCTGACCGGCGCAGCCGATAATGCGGCCACCCAGGCCGCGACCGAGGCCGAAGGGGCCGCAGCCGAGGCGGAGAGCGCTGCCGAAGAGGCCGCAACCGAGGCTGAGAGCGCCGCTGAAGAAGCCGCAGCCGAGGCAGAAAGCGCTGCCGAAGAGGCGGCAACTGCTGCCGAAGGCGCGGCGGAAGAAGCCGCCACCGCCGCCGAAGAGGCCGCGACAGCCGCTGAAGAAGCTGCAGACGACGCCATGCAGGCGACTGAAGACGCCGCCGAAGAGGCAGCCGATGCGGTGACGGACGTTGCCGAAGAGGCCAACGATACCGCGGCAGAGGCTGCTGACGGGGCGGCAGAGGCGGTCGAGGATGTGACCGATCAGGCCGGGGAAGCCGCGGATGATGCCATGCAAGACGCCGAAGAGATGGCGGATGAGGCGACCGAGGCCGTCGAGGGGATGACCGATCAGGCCGAAGAGGCCACCGGCGACGCGATGGAAGCGGCAGATGATCAGTCCGGCAGCCTGATGGATGCGCTGAGTGTCGATGGTTTTGACCTCGACACCGTGGTGTCGGCGATCGAGGATTCCGACCTGAGCCCGCTCAAAAAGACCGCGCTGACGCAGTCCATTCGCAGCGCCGTCGACAACCCAGAGATGCTGAGCACCGCGCTGGAATCGGCGCGCGCTGCGCTGGGGCTCTGAACAAATGACCAGACGGGTGCCCTATACGGATGGGGCACCCGGAACCACCATCAGAATGATGGCTTGGTGAGCATCAGCCAGATGATCGCAAGGACCGCTGCGAAAGCGGGAAAGCCAAAGGCGAACCACCAGCGATAAAGCCGATGGTACAGCGCCGGCAGCGGCGTGCCGGCGTCGCGCGCGGTGACTGCAAGGTCGCGCATCCGCACCTGCATCCAGACCACCGGCAGCCAGAACAGCCCGACAATGACATAGAGCGCGAGCGACCACGCGACCCATCCGGTCAGCAATGGCCAGCCGGCCTCGCGCGCCAGCAGATAGCCGGTGATCGGCTGGATGACGGCAGCGGTCGCGGTAAAGACGGTGTCGGCAAGCACCACGATGCCCGCGACATGCGCGATCAGGCGCGCGTCCCTGCTTCGATTCGAGATGACCATGAAAAAGGCGATGCCGGCCCCGGTTCCCAACAGGACCGTCGCGCCGAGGACATGCAAGAGGCGCAGGATGTCATAGGTCATCTGTCCTCCACCAGCAGCCAGACCAGCGCCGCCAACGCCATACCGGGAAAGACCTTGACCATCGGACCCAGCGGATCGGTCCAGAGATCAGGCGCGACGGCTAGGCTGCCGATCAGATAGGCGCCGGACAGCGCCAGCATTCCCAGCGCGGCGGGCCTTGTCCAGCGCCGCCACAAAATCGCAAGGCCAAGCGTGATGTCGGCCACCACCCCGCCGATGGCCGTCAGCCCCGCCACCCAAATGGGCACGCCGCGATCTGCGAGGACTGACAGCGCGCGAGACGGGGCAAGCTGGGTGACAAGGCCCGACACGCACCAGAATAGCGCCAGCGTCCCGATGGCCAGGGGCAGGGCAAAATAGGCGCGCGCGAACAGCCTTTCCTGCCGCGTGGCGGGCAGGCGCGCGAGGGTGTCAGTCAGCGACCGGCAAGGCGTGCCCCCCGCCTTTTCCCACGCCGCCGGGTCGCCCCGGACGCCATCGGCAAGGGCCCGCAGCGCTGTTGTTCGCAGTGGCGAGCGCCAACCAAGATGGCCAAGCAGGTCCGCGCCCCGGTCCAGGATGGAAAGCACGAGGCCGGGAATGGCCGGGCGCCAGACCGGGGGCGCCCAGCCCTGCCAGCGCCGCACCGCCTCGACAAGGTCGGGAAAGCTGTGCGCGTCGTGTTCCGTCAGGTCCGCGATCGTGCCGGCGGCCACCTGTCCACGGGCGGCGGCGACAACGGCAGAGGCGACATCGCCGACATGAACCGTCTGGACCTTCGCGTCGGGAAAGACCACGGGCAGGACCAGGGGCAAACCCGCAACGGCGCGCAACAGGGCTGTACCGCCATAGGCTTCTTCCGACAGCACCAGCGTCGGGCGCAGGATGACCCAGTCGTCCAAACCCGCGGACAGGATGCCGTCGCCGCGCGCCTTGGTGCGGAAGAAATCCGTCGAAGCGGTGTCGGAGACACCCGCGGCGGATATCTGCACAACCCGAACCGGCATTCCGGCGGCGGCCTCGACCAGGCGAGAGACCGTCGTCACGTGGATTGCCTCCAGATCATCGCGCGCGCCGTCCTGCAGCGCCCCGGCGGCGTTCACCACGACATCGACCCCGGTCAGCAAATCGCGCCACTCGTCGACCGTGATTGTCGGGATGTCCCGGATCACCCAATCGGCAGCCGGGCTCGCAGCCATGGCAGACCGCGTTGAGCGTCCGACCCCGACCACGTCAAGACCGGCATCAGCCAGGGCCCGCATGCAGGCGGACCCGATCAGGCCATAGCCGCCAAGAACAACCGCTTTTTGCACGCTCATGCGCCCCGCTTTGATTTTCCCGGCCGTGATGCCGCGAAACGGATCGCCTGCGGGATGGCTTGGATGCTATCAAGAATGGCCGAAAGAAATCAAACGCCCGCCGGGTCGGCCCCCGCGGGCGTGGCTTTCTTGTCCGGAAATCCTTGATGGTGCGCTGGCCGCGCGACCGGGGGTCTGCTCAGTCCAGAAAGGCCTTTTCCACCACGTATTCGCGGGGGGCGGAATTGGCGCCTTCGGTCAGGCCATAGCCCTCGAGCATGTCCTTGAGTTCGAGGTTGAAGGCCAGGTTGCCGCATACCATCGCGCGGTCGGTCTCTGGCGACAGCGGCTCCACCCCCAGATCGGCGAATACCTCGCCCGAGCGCATCAGGTCGGTGATGCGGCCCATCTTGGGGCTCTCTTCGCGGGTGGTGGTGGGGTAATAGCGCAGCTTTTCGTGAAAGCCCTCGCCGATCAGTTCGGCCAGCATCTCGTCGGTGCGGATCGTTTCGATCAGATCGGCGCCATATTGCAGCTCGCCGACCTCGCGGCAGGTATGGGTCAGGATCACCTCGTCATAGTCGTGATAGGTCTGCGGGTCCCGCAGGAGCGAGGCAAAGGGCGCAATCCCGGTGCCGGTGGCAAAGAACCAGATGCGCTTGCCGGGCAGCAACGCGTCATGCACCAGCGTGCCCACGGGCTTGGGCCGCAGGATGATCTGGTCGCCCGGCTGGATATGCTGCAGGCGAGAGGTCAGAGGACCATCCTGCACCTTGATCGAGTAGAACTCCAACTCCTCATCCCAAGCCGGGCTGGCGATGGAGTAGGCCCTGAGCAGCGGCTTTTCACGGCCGGTCTTGGGGTCTTCCTGCATCAGGCCCAGCATCACGAATTCGCCCGAGCGAAAGCGCAGGCTGGCGGGACGGGTCACGCGGAACGCAAACAGCCGGTCGGTATAATGCTTGACGGCGGTCACGGTCTGGGCGTCGGGCAGGGTGCGGGCCGTTTCGGCCTTTGCTTGCGTCACTGTCGTTGTCTCGTTCATTCGTTCCTCGGGCTTGGATAATTCGAAAGACGCCTGATATTCCTTGATCCACATCAGGGCAAAGGTGACTTATCCGCGCAACCAGCCTAACCTCGCAGCCGCGCCTGGTAATCAAAATTCTGCCATTCGGCGCGAAAAAGCCAATCCTGCTCGGGCTGGCGCGCGGCCAGATTGTCAGAAATCTCGACCTCGTCAAAGCCCGACCGGCGGGCCATGGCGTATTGGTCAGAAATGACATGGCCGCGCGCCCTCAGCCGCCCGGCATAGCCCATCAGGCGCAGCTCGCGCGCGATGGAAAAGCCGCGCCCGTTCGAAAATACCGGGAAATCCACCCGGATCATCGCCACGTTCGCCAGCCGGTCCGCGAGCGTCAAAGGGTCGGTGTCGTCGGGCAGGTCCAGCGCTGTGGGCTCGGGCCCAGCTTCGGCCAGGGGGGTGAAGCCGCCCTGCCAGTCGTCGGGCGCAAAGCCCGTGTCGGTCACGATAACGCTCATGCGCTTACTCCGTTGCGTGTCACCTTGCCGGCGGCGAAATGGATGCCGCATTCGGTCTTTTCGCGGTCGCGCCAGCGGCCGGCGCGGATGTCTTCGCCCTCGCGCACCGACGAGGTGCAGGGCATGCAGCCGATCGAGGGGTACCCCTGCGCCACCAGCGGATGCCGGGGCAGGCGGTTTTCCTCGATATAGGTCTGCACGTCCTCGCGCCGCCAATGCGCCAGCGGGTTGACCTTGATGCGCCCGGTCTCTGCCTCGATCTCGAAGAAATCGAGCGCCTGCCGCGTGGCGCCGTGAAAGCGTTTGCGCCCGGTGATCCAGCCGCCGAATTGCGTCAGCGCGGCCTCCAGCGGGGCGGTCTTGCGCAGCGCGCAGCAGGTATCGGGGTCGCGCTGGTGCAAGGTGCCGTCCGGGTCGTGGCGGGCCAGATCGGCCTGGCCTGCGCGGATGATGCGCACGTCGCTCAGCGCCAGGCGTTCGGCCAGTTCCTGCTGATAAACCAGGGTTTCGGCAAACAGCAGCCGGGTGTCGATGAAGATCACCGGCGTATCGCGGCGGGTGATCGACAGCATGTGCAGCAGCACCACCGATTCGGCGCCGAAGCTGGACACCAGCGCGATGCGCCCGAATGCCGGATCGCTCAGTGCGTGCGCCAGCACCGGCACGGCCGAGTGGTGGCGAAACTGCTCGTTCAATGCCCGGACATGCGCGATCAGATCATTCTGCGGCATAGGCGGCGGCCTCGTCATAAAGCGCCGACTTGAACGGGGTCATGCCCACCCGGCGATAGGTTTCCAGAAAGGTCTCTTTGGGGGCTTCGCGCAGGTCGAGATAGGCAAAGATCAGCCTCTCGATGGCCGGCACGATCTCGTCATAGCCAAATCCGGGGCCGGTGCGAGTGCCGATCTCGGTGCTCTCGGACGCATCGCCGCCCAGCGTGATCTGGTAGGTTTCCACCCCGCCACGGTCGAGCCCGAGAATGCCGATATGGCCGACATGGTGGTGCCCGCAGGCGTTGATGCAGCCGGAAATCTTGATCTGCAGATGGCCCACGTCGTGTTCGATCTTCAACTCTTGCAGCCGCTTGGCGATGCCGGTTGCCACCGGGATCGACCGCGCCGTCGCCAGCGCGCAATAATCCATCCCCGGGCAGGCGATGAGGTCGGACGCAAGGCCGATGTTGCCGGTTGCCAGGCCTGCCGGCTTCAATGCCGCGTGCAGTGCCGGAAGGTCGGTCAGCGCGACATGCGGCAGCACTAGGTTCTGGGCGTGGCTGACGCGGATGTCGTCGTGGCCGTAACGTTCCGCCAGGTCGGCCACCAGCCGCATCTGTTCGGCGCTCATGTCGCCGGGGGTCTGCCCGTGCGCCTTGAGGCTGATCGTGACGATGCCGTGATCGGCGCGGCGGTGGGGCGCGACATTGGTGTCGCACCACGACCGGAACACCGGATCGGCGTCGCGTGCGGCGTGATAGGCGGCCGTGTCGCGGGGCGAAAGAGACGGGGTGATGAACGCCGCCTCGATGCGCGCCAGCCAGTCCTGATCGACGCCCGAGAACACCGCGCGGCGGCGGGGAAATTCGGCTTCGACCTGGCGGCGGATCTCGTCGAGACCGTTTTCATGCACGGTGATCTTGACGCGCGCCTTGAACTTGTTGTCGCGCCGCCCGAGCCGGTTGTAGGTGGCAAGCACCGCCTCCAGGTAAGGCAGCAGGTCGGCACGCGGCAGGAAATCGCGCAAGAGCCGCGCCACCATCGGCGTGCGCCCCATGCCGCCGCCGATCCAGACCTGGAAACCGCGCGCGCCATCCTGTTCGACGATGCGCAGGCCGATGTCGTGGCTTTTCATCACCGCGCGGTCGGCCTCGCTGGCGATCACGGCGATCTTGAACTTGCGCGGCAGGAACTGGAACTCGGGGTGGTCGGTCGACCATTGCCGGATCAGTTCGGCGATGGGGCGGGGGTCTTCGATCTCGCCCTCGGCGGCGCCGGCGAAATGGTCGGATGTAACGTTGCGCACGGTGTTGCCCGAGGTCTGGATCGCGTGCATGCCGACCTCTGACAGCGCCTCCAGCATGTCGGGCACGTCGCTGAGACGCGGCCAGTGGAACTGGATGTTGGTGCGGGTGGTGAAGTGGCCATAGCCCTTGTCCCAGCGTTCGGCGATATAGGCAAGCTGGCGCAGCTTGGCCGGGTCGAGCGAGCCATAGGGAATGGCCACCCGCAGCATGTAGGCATGCAGTTGCAGGTAAAGCCCGTTCATGGTGCGCAGGGGGCGGAATTCGTCCTCGGTCAGGGTGCCGGCGATGCGGCGTTCAACCTGGGCGCGGAACTGGGCGACGCGGTTTTTCACGAACGCGGTGTCGAAGTCGTTGTATTGGTACATTCTCGGGCCTCCTGCGGGGTCAGCGTTGGGGCGCGGCACGCTCTGCCTGCTTGCCGTGGAAAAGGTTCGAGGGGCCCTTGCGGCGAAAATCCTCGCGGAAATGGGCGGGTTCGGGGCCGTCCGCGCCGGCCACCGCATCGGCCAGGTAGGGGCCGACGACAACGGTTGGCTGGGCCTGGGCAAGCGCAAGGCGAGCGTCGGCGCGGACCTCGTCGGTGATCAGCTCTGCCTGGCAAAGGTGGCGCACCCAGGTGCCATCGGCGGCAAGATAGACGGCGTCGCCCTCGACCAGGGCATTGGCGGTGACGACCTTGGGGGTAAAGGCACGGGCCATGATGCGGATATTCCCTTGCAACCGGTTTGACGAAGCGATTTGACTCTGCCGCCAATATAGAAAATATTCCCACGAAACCGCCATATGGCGGCAGAAATAAGAACGAACGTTCCATGTGTGGCCGGGTGTGCCGGGGGCGTTCCAGCAAAGGAAAGAAACCGGAATGGCTGTTCGTCTCGACGCGCTGGATCGGAAAATTCTCATGGAACTGCAGCAGGACGGCAGCCGGTCGCTGGACGAAATCGCGCGCGCTGTCGGCAGTTCCAAGACCCCGGTCTGGAACCGCATCCGCAAGATGCGCGAAGGCGGGGTCATCCGTGGCCAGACCTACCTGCTGGATGCGGCCGAGCTGGGATTCGAGGCGTGTTTCTTTGTCCTGATCCGCACGTCAGAGCATGACGCCGAATGGCAGGCGCGGTTTCTCAAGGCGCTGAAAGACCGGGCCGAGGTGCTGGAGGCGCACCGCCTGGCCGGCGACATCGACTATATCCTCAAGGTGGTCGTGCCCAACGCCCGCGCTTATGACGAGTTCTACCAGGCGCTAATTTCCGAGGTGAAGGTGCACACCGTCACGGCGCTCTTGTCGATGGAAGAAATCAAGTCGACGACAGTGCTGCCGGTCTGAAGGGCAGGCGCGCGCCCGGCGTGCCGCCGTGCGAAGGGGAACCTGCATGGATGCCCCGTCTCAGCCGGCGGCGGCGAGCGCGTCGATGATGGGGATGAAATCCCCCGCCTTCAGCGATGCACCACCGACCAGCGCGCCATCGACGTTCGGGGTGGCGAATATCTCGGTGGCGTTGCCGGGCTTGACCGACCCGCCGTAAAGGATGCGGATGCCCTGGGCCACGTTCGTACCCAGCCGCGCGGCCAGGCGGGCGCGCAGGTGGCTGTGCATCTCGGCGATCTGGGCGGTGTCGGGCACCCGGCCGGTGCCGATGGCCCAGACCGGTTCATAGGCGAGAACGGTATTTTCGGCGCCGGCGCTGTCGGGCAGCGACTCGGCCAGTTGGCGGGCGACCACATCCAGTGCGGTGCCGTCGTCGCGCTGGGCCTCGGTTTCGCCTACGCAGATGATGGCGACCAGGCCGGCGGCCTGTGCGGCCTCGGCCTTGTGGCGCACTAGTTTGCTGGTCTCACCATGATCGGCGCGGCGTTCGGAATGGCCCAGGATGACGGCGCGCGCACCGGCGTCTGCCAGCATCGGCGCCGAGATGTCGCCGGTATGGGCGCCGGCGGCGGCGGGGTGGCAATCCTGCCCGCCGATCGTCACCGTGGTGCCGGCGGCGCGCGCGGCGGCCTCGGCCAGCAGGGTGGCGGGCGGACAGATCAGCACCTCGACCCCGGCGGCAGACGGCGCCTTGGCCACCTGTTCGATCTCGGCCAGCGCCGCGCGGTCGCCGTTCATTTTCCAGTTGCCTGCGGCCAGCTTGCGTCTCATTCCTCGTGCCCCTCGTTTCCCCAGTCTTTAGGCTGCGAGGGACCGGGGCGCAACGTTCACATGTCTTCGAAGCGGATCGATTCACCGCAGCCGCAAGCCTCGGCCACGTTGGGGTTGTTGAAGACGAAACCCGATTCCAGCAACGTGCTGCGATAGTCGATCTCGGTGCCGAACAGGAACATCTGCGCCATCGGCGCGATCATCACGCGCGCGCCCTCCTGTTCGATCACCTCGTCGTTGGAGTCGATTTCATCGACATAGTCCATCGTGTATTCCATGCCCGCGCAGCCGCCCTTTTTCACGCCGATGCGCAGGCCCTTGGTGCCGCCCTTCTGCATCAGCGTGGCGATCTGGGCGGCGGCGGCGGGGGTCATGGTCACGGCCTGTTTGCCAGGAATGCCGAACATCGGTTTTTGCCTCTCAGCGTTGTGGGCGCGTCACATGAAGCCCAGTTCGAGGCGGGCCTCGTCGCTCATCATGTCCATGCCCCAGGGCGGGTCCCAGGTCAGATCGACATCGACCTGCTGCACACCTTCGACCGGGGCGATGGCGTCGGCCACCCAGCCGGGCATCTCGCCCGCCACGGGACAGCCCGGCGCGGTCAGCGTCATGGTCACATGGACGGCGTTTTCATCATTTATATCAATGGTGTAGACGAGTCCCAGATCATAAATGTTGACCGGGATTTCAGGGTCATAGACCGAACGGCACGCCTCTACGATAGTGTCGTAAAGCGGGTGTTCGGTGCTTGACGGGGCGATCAGCGGTGCGCCTTCCAGCGGTTCGGGACTTTCAGTCATCCGGGTATCCTGCTTCTATTCTGACCAAACATATAAGTTTCTAGGGCCCCAGCGTCCAGAGGCGCGGGCGGGCAAACTGTCGCGATCAGCGTTTCGATGCCGCCGGTTTGCGCCGTCTTATGGGCTCGGGGCGCCCCCGGGTCTCGATCTGGTCATAGAGCCCGGACACAATATTTTTGCCGGTCGAGGTCTCGATCCCCTCGAAGCCGGGGGATGAATTGACCTCCAGCACCTTTGGCCCCGACTCGGATCGCAGCAGGTCGACCCCTGCAAGGTTGAGGTCAAAGGCACGCGCGGCGCGGATCGCGGTTTCGCGTTCCTCGCGCGTGATGCGGACCGAACGTGCGGTGCCGCCGCGATGCAGGTTGGAGCGAAAATCGCCCTCGGCCCCGGTGCGTTTCATCGACGCCACGACCTTGCCGCCAATCACAAGACAGCGGATGTCCTCGCCCGCGGCCTCCTTGACGAAGTCCTGCACGAGGAAATTGGCCTTGAGTCCGCGAAAGGCGTCGATGACGGATTCGGCGGCCTTTTTGGTTTCGGCCAGCACCACGCCCTTGCCCTGCGTCGATTCCAGCAACTTGACGATCAGCGGCGCGGTGCCGACCAGGGCGATGATGTTGTTGGTATCGCGCGGCGAATTGGCGAATGCGGTGTTGGGCATGCCGATGCGCGCCCTCGCCATCAACTGATGGGCATAAAGCTTGTCACGGCTGGCGGTGATCCCGGCCGAGCCGTTGACGCAATATGTGCCGATGGTTTCGAACTGGCGTATGATGGCGGCACCATAGGCGGTGATAGAGACGCCGATGCGGGGGATGACCGCGTCGAAACGCGGCAGGCGCTTGCCGTCGTAATGCACCTCGGGCGCCAGCGCGTTGATCGCCATGTAGCAGCGGGCGGTGTCGATCACCTCGATGGTGTGGCCGCGTTTTTCGCCCTCTTCCACCAGGCGGCGGGTGGAATAGTTGTTTTCGCGCGACAGCACGCAGATACGCAGCGCGCGGCGCGGCTGGGCCTCGCGCATGCGGGTGGTGTGATAGATGTCAAAGCTCAGTTCCGGCTGCAGAAATCGGTCGGTCGCCACGATCGAGATGTGATCCTTCATCGCCTGCCGCCCCAGCAACATGCGCGAGGCCATCGCCGAACGGTCTGTCAGCGTGATCTCGATGGGCCAGCTTTGGCCCCCCACCGACAGCGTGCTTTCGATGACAAAGCGCAGCTCTTTTTCGCCGTTGGACGAGGCCACCTCGCGCCGGTCGACGATAGGGGCCGAGCACGGGATGACCAAGTCGTCGCGCCCCGGGATCGGGTGGACGGTAAAGCGCACCTTGGGTCGCGCCTGCGGGCCGAATGTTTCGATGTCAAAGGCATGCAGCGCGGATGTGCGTGCGCCGGTGTCGACCTTGGCCCGCAACGCGGGCACGCCCAGATCGGGCAGGGCGATCCATTCCTCCCACCCGAATTGCAGGGTTACGGGCGTGGCAGGGCCGTCGGCGTCGTCAGCTGTGCGGGTCATGGCGGTGGCCCTCCTCTGGCGGCGGTGCTGTGACCGCCCGCGCCCCTTGTTGGCGGAAACACTGATGTTAGCGGAAACACCATGGGCGCGACAAGGGCGGCGGTGGCCTGTCAGCCGCTGCCGGCCTATTTGTTGATGTCCTCGCGGATGACGCGGGTTTGGTCATCGGGGGTGCGGAACAGGCGCCGCAGCAGCAGCCAGGACACCAGCGACAGCACTGCGAATACTGCCAGCAGCGCGGCGATCCCCAGCTTCCATGGCAGCAGCACTACCAGCGCGGTCAGCGCCGCGCCGGCGGCAAAGCCCAGAAAGATGAACCCCGGCGCCAGCGTTTCCAGAATCGCCAGTGCCAGCGCCGCGGCCAGCCACACCCACCACAGATGCCAGAAATCGCCTTCCATCATCCGTCTCGCCCCTTGAGCATGCGGAATGCGTTGCCGAATGCCTCCAGCGCCTGGGCGGGTACGACGATGGTTTGCGAACCGGCGCCGGACCCAAGCGAGTTGAGCGCCTCGACCTGTTTCAGCGCCACCTGGTATTGCGCGGCCTCCAGCCCGTTTTCGGCGATGGCGGCGGCGACGACGCTGGTGGCATAGGCTTCGGCATCGGCGCTGACACGACGGGCCTTGGCGACCTGTTCGGCGGCGTAAAGCTCGCCATCGGCGCGCAGTTCGATGGCGCGCTTTTCGCCCTCGGCCTCGGTCACGGCGGCGCGGCGGGCGCGTTCGGCGTTGAGCTGCTGCAGCATCGCCGCGCGGGTTGCCTCGTCCAGGTTGACGTCCAGGATCTCGGCGCGGGTGACCTCGATCCCCCAGTCATCGACCGCATCCTCGACCGACGCCTTGATGGTCGAGATCAGCTGGCTGCGGTTCGACTGCACCTCGTCAAGGTCCATCATCCCGATCTCGGCGCGTACGATACCTGCAACGGTGGTGGCGATGGCACCATCCACGTCGCGGATGCGGTAGACCGTGCGCTCGGGCTGAAGGATGCGGTAGAACACCGATGTTTCGACCTGCACCAGCACGTTGTCGCGGGTGATGGCATCCTGGGTCGCGTTGGGCAGCTGCCGTTCCAGGATCGAGATGCGATGCGCCACCTTGTCGAGGAACGGCACGATCAGGTTGATACCCGGGCCCAGCACCTTGTGCAGGCGGCCGAAGCGTTCGACAACGAACTGGTCGGACTGCGGCACGATCTTTATGCCGCGGAAGATGATCAGGATCACCAGCACGGCGATCAGGATCAGCACGAGGTTCGAGGAAATCAGGTCAAGGATCATGTCTTCGGTCATGCGGGGCCCCTAAACAGCCGACAGGCAGGAAGGGCGTGCTTGGCACTGCCCGCCCAAGCGCATTAAAGGGGGGCGCGGCAAGGAAATCAACGGCGAGGCGCATCCATGCGGTTCAGTTTCGAAATAAAGGCGCAGGACGGCCACGCGCGCAGCGGTGTCATCAGCACCCCGAGGGGCGAGGTGCGCACCCCCGCCTTCATGCCGGTGGGCACCGCCGCGACGGTCAAGGCGATGCTGCCCGAAAGCGTGACGGCGACGGGGGCCGACATCCTGCTGGGCAATACCTATCACCTGATGCTGCGCCCGGGCGCCGAACGGGTGGCGCGGCTGGGCGGGCTGCACAAGTTCATGAACTGGGATCGCCCGATTCTGACCGACTCGGGCGGCTTTCAGGTGATGAGCCTTGCCGGGCTGCGAAAGCTGACCGAAGAGGGCGTTGCCTTCAAATCCCATATCGACGGGGCGCGGCACATGCTGACGCCGGAACGCTCGATGGAAATTCAGCGGCTTCTGGGGTCGGACATTGTGATGTGTTTCGACGAATGCCCCGCGCTGCCGGCCACGGATGCAGAGGTGGCGCGCGCCATGCGCCTCAGCATGCGCTGGGCGCAGCGATCGAAAGATGCGTTCGGCGACCGGCCGGGGCACGCGCTGTTCGGTATCCAGCAGGGCGGGGTAAACCGCGATCTGCGCGCCGAAAGCGCCGAGGCGCTGCGCGAGATCGGTTTTGACGGCTACGCCATCGGCGGGCTGGCGGTGGGCGAGGGGCAGGAGGCGATGTTTTCCGTGCTTGACTATGCGCCCGGGATGCTGCCGGAGGAAAAACCGCGCTACCTGATGGGGGTGGGCAAGCCCGACGACATCGTCGGCGCGGTCAAACGGGGCGTGGACATGATGGATTGCGTGCTGCCATCCCGTTCGGGGCGCACGGGGCAGGTCTTTACCCGCCACGGGGTCGTGAACATCAAGAACGCGCGCCATGCCGACGACCCCCGCCCGCTGGATGAAAACTGTACTTGCCCGGCCTGCCGGGGGTATAGCCGTGCCTACCTGCATCACGTCTTTCGGGCTCGTGAGATCATCAGCTCGATGCTGCTGACCTGGCACAACCTGCACTATTACCAGGAACTGATGGCAGGCATGCGCGCGGCCATTTCCGAGGGCCGCTTTGCCGAGTGGGAGGCCGCCTTTCACGCCGGGCGGGCCGAGGGTGACATCGAACCGTTGTAAGCCGTGCGGGCGGATGTGGCTGCATGTGCCGGAATTGCTGCTTGCCCCCGTGGCCCGCTCAAGGCATTCTCACGCCCACCGTGGTTGAAAGGGGCGCGCGCGGTCCCCACATCAGCCCTCAGAAGACGGAGACGGACGGGGCTGCCGTGTTATCGGGGCCAGAGCCGTCTTGCCAATAAAACAGGACACGAGCATGCAAGACACCCTCAGCCAATCCTACCCGGTGCTGCCGCTGCGCGACATCGTGGTTTTCCCCCACATGATCGTGCCGCTTTTCGTGGGCCGTGAAAAATCGGTTCGCGCGCTGGAGGAAGTGATGGCGGACGACAAGCAGATCCTGCTGTCCAGCCAGATCGACCCCGCCGATGACGACCCCACCGCTGACGGCATCTATGACGCCGGCGTGCTGGCCAACGTGCTGCAGCTGCTCAAGCTGCCCGACGGCACCGTCAAGGTGCTGGTCGAGGGCGTGCGCCGTGTCAGCATCGTCGAGTATCTCGAAAACGACGATTTCTTTGAGGCGCGGGCAGAGACGCTTTCGGAAATGCCGGGCGACGCCGCCACCATCGAGGCGCTGCTGCGCACGGTGACGGACGAATTCGCCCGCTACGCCAAGATCAAGAAGAACATCCCCGAAGAGGCGCTGTCGGCCGTGGCCGAAAGCGACGAGCCGGCCAAGCTGGCCGACCTGGTGGCGGGGCACCTGGGCGTCGATGTCGCGCGCAAGCAGGAGCTGCTGGAAACGCTGAGCGTCAGCGAAAGGCTGGAAAAGGTCTATGGTCTGATGCAGGGCGAGATGAGCGTTCTGCAGGTCGAGAAAAAGATCAAGACCCGCGTGAAAAGCCAGATGGAGCGCACCCAGCGCGAATATTACCTCAACGAACAGATGAAGGCGATCCAGAAAGAGTTGGGCGACGGCGAAGACGGCGCCGGCGAGATCGCCGAGCTGGAAGAAAAGATAAACGCCACCAAGCTGTCGAAAGAGGCGCGCGAAAAGGCCGAGGGCGAGCTGAAAAAGCTCAAGTCCATGAGCCCGATGAGCGCCGAAGCCACCGTGGTGCGCAACTATCTGGACTGGATGCTCAGCCTGCCCTGGGGCAAGAAAAGCCGCGTGAAAAAGGACCTTTCCCGCGCCGAAAAGATCCTCGATGCCGATCACTATGGCCTGGAAAAGGTCAAGGAACGGATCATCGAATACCTGGCGGTGCAGCAGCGGTCGAAAAAGCTGAAAGGCCCGATCCTGTGCCTTGTCGGCCCGCCGGGCGTGGGCAAGACCTCGCTCGGGGCATCGGTGGCGCGCGCCACGGGCCGCGAATTTATTCGCATCAGCCTGGGCGGGGTGCGTGATGAAAGCGAAATCCGCGGCCACCGGCGCACCTATATCGGCTCGATGCCGGGCAAGATCATCCAGGCGCTGAAAAAGGCCAAGACAACCAACCCGCTGATCCTGCTCGACGAGATCGACAAGATGGGCCAGGATTTTCGCGGCGACCCGGCCAGCGCCATGCTTGAGGTGCTTGACCCCGAGCAGAACGCGACCTTTGTCGATCACTATCTTGAGGTGGAATACGACCTCAGCAACGTGATGTTCCTGACCACGGCCAACAGCTATAACATGCCCGAGCCGCTGAAGGACCGGATGGAGATCATCCCGCTGGCGGGCTATACCGAGGACGAAAAGCGCGAGATCGCGCGCCGCCACCTGATCCCCAAACAGGTCAAGAACCACGGCTTGAAAAAATCCGAGTTCTCGCTGGACGATGGCGCGGTGACCGACATCATCCGCTATTACACGCGCGAGGCCGGGGTGCGGAATCTCGAACGCGAGATCGCCAAGATCGCCCGCAAGGCGGTGACCAAGCTGATCAAGCGCGAGGCCGAAAAGGTCGAGGTGACGGCCGACAACCTGGACGAGTTCCTTGGCGTGCGGAAGTTCAAGTACGGCATGGCCGAGGACGAGGACCAGGTCGGTGTCGTCACCGGGCTGGCCTATACCTCGGTCGGGGGCGAGCTGTTGAACATCGAGGCACTGCGCCTGCCCGGCAAGGGCCGGATGAAGACCACCGGCAAGCTGGGTGACGTGATGAAGGAATCGATCGACGCCGCGTCAAGCTATGTGCGTTCCATCGCACCGCGGATCGGGGTCAAGCCGCCCAAGTTCGAGAAATGGGATATCCACGTCCACGTCCCCGAGGGCGCCACGCCCAAGGACGGGCCGTCGGCAGGTCTGGCGATGGTGACCTCGATCGTCTCGGTGCTGACCGGCATCCCGGTGCGCAAGGACATCGCCATGACCGGCGAGGTGACGCTGCGCGGCAATGCCCTGCCGATCGGCGGGTTGAAGGAAAAGCTGCTGGCGGCGCTGCGCGGTGGAATCAAGACCGTTCTGATTCCCAGTGACAACGAAAAGGACCTCGCCGAGATACCCGACAACGTCAAGGAAGGGCTGGAAATCGTTCCCGTCGACCATGTCCGCGACGTGCTGCGGCTGGCGTTGGTGCGCCAGCCCGAGCCGGTCGAATGGGACGAGGCCGCCGAAGAGGCCGCCGCCGCCGAGGCCGCGCGCAAGACCGGCGGCGAAGGAGCGGGAGCGGTCGCGCACTGACCTTCTGCCTGGCGACTTGATCCGTGACAGAGAAAGGGCGCCCCGTTCGGGCGCCCTTTCCACATCTTGCCTGTTGGTGGCAGCGATCCGTCTTGTCGGAATGGCAGGTTTGAAGCCAGATTGACCGATGCTGCGAATTGCACAAAGGTTCGCTTTCAGGAGCACGGTCAAGATCCACTACTTGCAAGCGGAAGTTTCACATTGAACGGATTTACATGGGAACGCGGGCCGTTCACACGATGCGCCAAGTGCGGTCAAACGACAATGGGCATACTCTCTGCCGGGGGGCAATTGTTGACCAAACGCTGCACCAACTGCCGAAGGACGGTGCAACTACCTCTGCCCGAATTAGACAAGAAGGCGATCTATCTGGACCAGTTCATGTTCAGCATGATCTACAACGTCAAGAACGAAGGGAACCTGCCAAAGGGGCATGAAGCCTTCGCAAAAGAAGTATACGCCCTGCTGAGACGGTGCGTTCTTCTACAGCAGGTCTTCTTGCCTCACTCCGACATCCACCACGATGAGACGACGGTCTTCCACAGTCCCAAAGACTTGCGCGGCTTGTATGAGTTCTTCGGTGGCGACGTTTCCCTAATGGATTCTCGCGATGTGGAGCTCTTGCAGGACATTCAGTTTGCAAAGGCATACTTTGATGGCAAAGAGCCTGAGGTTTCTTTTGATATAGATGAGATTGTGGACAGTCGAAGAAATGAGTGGTTGCCGGATATGCACGTTGGCGTGCGGGCAGACTACAGCCAATTCGCGGATCACATTCGAACTGTGAGAGGCGAAGTGCATGATGAATTGAAACAACTTGCGGACACGTGGCTTGAGAAGAAGGCGTCGTTCGCGGGTGTTCTTGAAAGTGAGTTTTCAGCAATTGGGCCAACAAAGAAGCAGGCCTTAGCGAAGTGGTTTGAGGATGTCTCAAATCCTGATCCAAGTGACCCTCTGGCACTATTCGAGAGTTCTGGCAGGCCGATATTTCGTGAGTATCGAGAGCTTTGCCACCTTCTTAAAGATCGGGAAGTTGATGAAGATAAACACTTGATTGAAATCATCAAGTTTTGGCATTGGGACCGGCAACGCGAAATACTACATCGAAGGATTTCATCATACTTATTTGCCGCTGTAGCTAGGCGGGTCGTCATCGGCGATAAGAAAATAGTTGATCGTGGACTCATGAACGATGTGAGGACAATCTCGACGTACGCTCCTTATGCGGATGCACTCTTCATCGACATGCGATGCGCTGCATTATTGAAGGAAGAACCACTGCGGGCTGAGTTGGAGTACAAGGCACGTATATTCTCTCTGAGCGACCCAGATGAATTCTTGGGATACTTACGGGAAATAGAAGGCCAAACACCAGATGAGGTTCGCGAGTATGCGGCCATGATTTACGGTATTAGTTAGATGCGGTTGGGGTTAAAGCAGACATTGGCGCAATTGCAGCGAATGGCCGCTCCGTCACGCAACGCAGACAGCCAGACATCAGACGCCCCCGCAGTTTCCTGCGGGGGCGTCTGATCATCGAACACCGGGTTACACCGCGCGCTTTATCTCGTGGCGAAACATGTCTGCCAGACGGCTAACCAAAGGGGCGCCGAACAACGGCTTTCACCCGCCAAGGCGGGGGCAGCGGCGCTTGCGTGCCGCGCCGTTCAGAACGCGCCGGCGGCGCCCAGGATGATGGTGATGATCGCCAGTGCGGCGATGATCGTTTCGACGTGAGAGGCGCTCTGAATCGTGTCGGCGGCAATCACGTCGGGCGCAACGATGGGATCGGAAAGCGATCCGGCATAGGCCGTACCGGCCACTAGGATCGAAGCGATAGCGACAATGGCAAGTGTCTTTTTCACGTCTGTCCCCCAAATACAGTTCCCGGCGATTTAACGGCGTGGCTGGCGTAGCGTCAACTGACTGGTGGCAATGTCAAGGCAAAACAGCTAGGGTTTGTTGGCAGATGCAACAAATGGGGCACACCATGGCAACGACAACGGGCAGATCGAGAAAAACAACGGCATCCACCGCGGCCGCAGGTGCCGGCAGCAAGCCGCGCAGCACGCCTGCAAAGACCGCCAAGCCTGCAAAAACCGTCACCAGGACCGCTGCCAAGACCAAGGCAGCGCCGGCCCCGGCCATGAGCCAGGCCAAAGGCGCGAGCGGCAGCATGCTCAAGGCGGCGGCGGACACCCAGAAGGAATTGAAAAAGAGGGAATTGATTGATGCGGTGGTCGAACGCTCTGGCGTTCGCAAGAAATACGCCAAGCCGGCGGTCGAGGCGATGATCGACATCCTGGGTGAGGCGATTTCAGAGGGGCGCGAACTGAACCTGCAACCCTTGGGCAAGATCACCCGCAAGCGCACCAAGGACACCGCCAATGCGCGCGTGACCATGGCCCGCATCCGCCAGAGCAAGGCTGCCGGACCGGCGTTCGACCCGGCCGATAAAGCGGATGCCGGGAAATCGAAAGAGACGGTTGCAGACGCCGCGGAGTGAAGCTAATAACCGGCTCGGCGGGTGATTAGCTCAGTGGTAGAGCGCTTCGTTCACATCGAAGATGTCAGAAGTTCGAATCTTCTATCACCCACCATTTTCACCTTTTGAACAGGTTCGCCCATGTCCCGCCGCCTGCCGGAATTATGGCTGCTCAGGCACGGCCAGACCGAATGGAACGCCGCCGGCCGCCTGCAGGGCAGGCTGGACAGCCCGCTGACCGAAACCGGTGTTTTGCAGGCGCGCGCGCAGGGCGCGATCCTGCGGCGCATTCTGCCCGCCGGTGTCACGGTGCTTTCCAGTACGGCCGACCGGGCGTGGCGCACCGCGCAGATCGCCACCGAGGGGCTGGGCCTGACGGTTCTGCCCGATCCCGACCTGCAGGAAATCGACCTGGGCGACTGGTCCGGTCGGCAGATCGAAGACCTGCGCGCCGAACTGCCCGACCTCGCGGCGGACGATCCGCATCTGTGGAAATTCGACGCTCCGGGGGGCGAGGGGATGGCGGCGATGACCGCGCGGCTGGAACGGATTCTCGCACGGCTCGACGGACCGACGGTGCTGTTCACCCACGGGGTCACGTCACGCGTGCTGCGCTGCCTGGCGCTGGGCCGGCCGGCGAGCGATCTGGCATCGATGCCGGGCGGGCAGGGCATGGTGTACCATCTGCGCGACGGCGTGGCGCGAACGATTGCGCAATAGTGCGCCCCTGGCGACGCTTGCCGCTTGCGCGCCGGCGCCCGTCTTTGTATGAGGCGCGTCACCGGGTCGTTAGCTCAGTTGGTAGAGCGCTTCGTTTACACCGAAGATGTCGGGAGTTCGAGTCTCTCACGACCCACCAAGCAGCCACCTGTTTTCCGGCGTGGGCTCCCGAAAGGTTTCCGGATCATGCATGCCATTCGGGCTGTGTCCCTTCGGTGGATTGCGTCGATGCGTGTCTGTTCGTCACAGCCTTGTTGCGCCAGGTGCTTGAATGCGGAGGCCGCTTCGTTCTAGCTGGTCCGATGCAATGCCCCTCAATCATGTTGTCGCGAAATTGACCTCACCACGATCATTGCCACAGTCCAAGGAAACGCTGCTCAGCGCTGCAATCTGCATCTTGTTCGTTTTGGCGGCGTATCTTGTCTATCACAATGACTGGTTCCAGGACATGAGCGCCGTCTGGATCGCCGCAGGGTTTTTCGCCGACGGGCAGCCGGACTACATGTACCTCGCGCCAGACCGGTTCTTTATCGGCGAGATGCCGGGGATATGGGCAGAGCGAGGTCTGGCCTCGGGCGCGACGGACACGTCCAAGCTGGTGCCTTACGTTTATCCCCCGCTCTGGGCGGCGTTGCTGGCGCCTTTCACCACCGTCATGAGTGCACAGGCGTTCTTTTCGGCAACCCAGATCACGCAGATCGTCGTGCTTGCGATCGCGCCCTTTCTGGTGTGGCGCATAGTGGGTGGGGCCAACGCCAAGCTGACGTACACAGCCATTGCCTATGCGCTTCTCTACCTTTCGCTCCCCTCGGCGCTGGCCTTGTTCCAGAACCAGCCGCAGATCCTGGTCACGGTGCTGATCGTCCTTGCGTTTGAGCGCTATAGTGCCGGGCGGAGCGGGCAGGCCGGCGCGATACTGGCGACAGCTGCCGCGATCAAGCTGACCCCGGCCGCCTTTCTGCTGATCTTCCTGTATGATCGTGATCTGCGTGCCGCAGCCGCGTTCGTGCTGACTTTTGCGGCCTTCGCGCTCCTGAGCATCCTGCTTGTCGGCTGGGATGCGCACACCGTCTTTCTCGAGCGTGTGCAGCAGTTCGACGGGCACATCATTGCCACGGCGCATAACCACTCCCTTTCGGTGATCTGGGCACAGATTTCCGATTGGCCTGCCGTGTCCGATGCATTGCAGCTCGAGACGCCCATGCTGACCCTCGTGAACCCCGCCTTCCTTGGCGCGGCCATGAAGCTTGTCTTTCTTGGCAGCGTGCTAGTGCTCTTTCGGCAAACCCGGCAGTTGGACGTTCACGCACGCCTGGCGGTACGTGTTCTTGGTGTTGGTATCATGCTTGCCCTGACCGCACCGGTCGGTTGGGCACATTACTACCTGCTGCCTGTCCTGTTCCTGCCGGCTCTGTCTGGCCTCATGCAGCGTTACGAGGCGCTCGTCTGGATCGCGTTTCCGCTGATCCTTCTTTCGGCGCCAGTGCTGTTTCTGGTGCAGACGTCTGCGCATGCCACGGCCCTGTCCGTCATCGTGCCGGTTTGCTATTGGGGATGCCTTTTCGCCCGGCTTTGCAGTTTGGGCAGTGTCGAGCCGGCCAGGCAGGGCACATGATCGACCGGATATGATCCGGTAGGTGCCAGGCCGGCATTCCTGCGCAAAAACTCCTGGTGCGGGGTCTTGACCTTCCAGTAAATGGAAGCCCTATCTTGGTGGTATCCAGCAATTCCGGAGCGCCGCCATGACCACCTCTCTGACCATCCGTATCGACGGCCTCAACTGCGCGTCCTGTGTTGGCCGTGCGCAAAAGGCCTTGGCCGGGGTCGAGGGTGTCGCCGATGCGGCGGTCAACCTGGCCACTGGCGAGGCCCGCCTGACAGTCAGCGGCGCGGATGCGCTGGTGCGGGCCGCCGCGGCGCTGCAGGCGGCGGGATATCCCATGCGCACCGAACGCGCGACGCTGAAGGTGGCGTCGATGTCCTGCGCCTCTTGCGTGGGGCGGGTGGAACGCGCGCTGGCGGCAGCACCCGGTGTGCTGGAGGCCGAGGTGAACCTTGCCACCGAAACCGCCAGCCTGCGCTATGCCCAGGGGGTGATAACCCCGGCAGAGCTGGCGGCAGCGTCCGGCGCGGCAGGCTATCCGGCAGAGGTCGCAGATGCCGCGGGTGGCACGGACAGCGGCGAAACCGCCGTCGAACGCCATGCCGCCGAGGCGCGCGCGGTGGCCCGTAAGGCCATCATCGCCGCCGCACTGACGCTGCCTGTATTCATCATAGAGATGGGCGGGCATGTCTTTCCCGCCCTGCATCACCTGATCGCCGCCACCATCGGGCACAAGGCGAGCTGGCTGTTGCAGTTCGTCCTGACCACCGCCGTCCTGGCCGGGCCGGGGCGGGGTTTTTTCACCAAGGGGGTGCCGGCGCTGCTGCGCGGCGCGCCCGACATGAACAGCCTTGTCGCCGTGGGCACCGGGGCGGCCTGGGCCTATTCGGTGGTGGCGACCTTCCTGCCCGGCCTGCTGCCCGTGGCGGTGCGCGCGGTCTATTACGAGGCGGCGGCGGTGATCGTGGTGCTGATCCTCGTCGGCCGCTGGATGGAGGCGCGCGCAAAGGGCCGCACCGGCGCGGCCATCGAGCGCCTGATGGGGCTGCAGCCGCGCAGCGCGCGGGTGATGCGCGACGGCAATCCCCGCGACATCGACATTGCCGATATCGTGCCGGGCGACACCGTCCTGCTGCGCCCGGGCGAACGTGCGGCGGTCGATGGCGAGGTGACCGAGGGCGAAGGCCATATCGACGAAAGCATGATCACGGGCGAGCCTCTGCCGGTGGCCAAGGCACCGGGGGACACCATCACCGGCGGCACGGTGATGGGGGCGGGCAGCCTCGGCTATCGTGCGACGCGGGTGGGGGCCGACACCACGCTGGCGCAGATTGTGCGCATGGTCGGCGATGCGCAGGCGGCCAAGCTGCCGATCCAGGGCCTGGTCGACCGCATCACGTTGTGGTTCGTGCCGGCGGTGATGGCGGCGGCCGCGCTGACGGTGGTGGTGTGGCTGGTTGCCGGCCCCGACCCGGCGCTGACGCTGGCGTTGGTGGCGGGGGTGTCGGTGCTGATCATCGCCTGCCCCTGCGCTATGGGGCTGGCGACGCCAACCTCGATCATGGTGGGCACCGGGCGCGCGGCGCAGTTGGGGGTGCTGTTTCGCAAGGGCGACGCACTGCAGGCGCTGTCATCCGTGGGCGTGGTGGCGCTGGACAAGACCGGCACCGTGACCGAGGGGCGCCCCGAACTGACCGACCTGGTGCCGACCGATGGCTTTGAGCGGGCCGAGGTGCTGGCGCTGGCGGCGGCGGTCGAGGCGCGATCCGAGCACCCCGTCGCCCGCGCCATCCTGCGCGCGGCGCAGGCCGAGGGGCTGGATCTGCCGCAGGCCGAGGGGTTCGAGACCATCACCGGGCATGGCGCACGGGCGCGGGCAGGGGGGCGTGACGTGCTGGTGGGCGCAGCCCGCCTGATGGCGCGCGAAGGCATCGACACCAGCGCGCTGGAGGGCGCGGTGGCCGACCTGGCAGCACGCGGGCGCACCGCGCTTTATGCCGCCGTCGACGGGCGCGCGGCGGCGCTGCTGGCGGTGGCGGATCCGGTGAAACCATCAAGCGCGGCCGCCATTGCGGCGTTGAAAGGACAGGGGATGCGCGTGGTGATGATCACCGGCGACCGACCCGAGACAGCCCACGCCATCGCCGGCGAGACCGGCATCGACGAGGTCATCGCCGACGTGCTGCCCGACGCCAAGCTTTCGGCGGTGGACGATCTGCGCAAGGGCGGCGCCGGGGTGGCCTTTGTCGGCGACGGCATCAACGACGCCCCGGCGCTGGCGGCGGCGGATGTGGGCATCGCCATTGGTATCGGCACCGATATCGCGATTGAGAGCGCCGATGTGGTGCTGATGTCGGGCGATCTGCGCGGGGTGGTGAATGCGCTCGAAATCTCGCGCCGGACGATGCGCAATATACGGCAGAACCTGTTTTGGGCGTTCGGCTACAACGTGCTGCTCATTCCGGTGGCGGCGGGGGTGCTTTATCCGGCGACGGGACTGTTGCTGTCGCCGATGCTGGCGGCGGGCGCGATGGCGCTGTCGTCGGTCTTTGTCCTGACCAACGCGCTGCGGCTGCGCCGGGTGCGCCCGGCGATGGATGAAAGCAGCACGCCCGCACGCGCGCCCGCTGCGGCGGTCAGCGCCGCTCCGGCGGAATAGGGGGGAGGCACGCGATGAACATCAAGCAAGCGGCGCAAGCCTCTGGCCTGCCGGCCAAGACCATCCGCTATTACGAAGATATCGGCCTGATCGCCCCGCTGCGCAGCGCCAACGGTTATCGCCAGTTCCGCGACAGCGACCTGCACAAGCTGACATTCCTCGGGCGCGCTCGCTCGCTGGGGTTTTCGATCGGCGAATGCCGCGATCTGCTGGCGCTATACGAGGACCGTGATCGCGCCAGCGCAGACGTCAAGCGTATCGCCCGCCAGCATCTGGACCAGATCGACGCCAAGATTGCCGAGTTGCAGCAGATGCGCGCGACGCTCGCGCGCCTGACAGACGCCTGCGCCGGTGACGAGCGTCCCGACTGCCCGATCCTGCAGGACCTGGCCTGCGCCGGAACCGATACCCGATAGCGTTTTCCCCTTGCTGGGCGTGCCGGGTTCAATCGAAACACCCGCGTCCCGGGCCTGACCCGAGGCCTCGTCCCGCTGACAGGACAGGTCCCGGCGCGGCTTATTTCTGCCCGGCCGCAGGGGCCTGCGCCGCTTTCCTGTTTCGGATGTCGCGCACGGATAAGCGCCGGGTCTCGAGGCGTGGGTGATCCCGATTGACAGCTATGGACATCTATGTCCGCCCTTTCGGGCCATGGGCATCCGGCACATCGCGCGGGGCACCCTATCAACAGGCAATATGAGATGTTCAACAGAAATATCATGACTGCGGGCGCCGTGGCCGCGGTGCTGGCGATGTCGCCGGCCTGGGCGGCGACCGAACTTCTGGCTGAAATGCGCGCCGCGCCGCCTCCCGGGCAGTTCGCGGATAGAGGAGCCGCTCAAGGTCCGCATCCGACATCTCCGGCGGCAGCGGCCAGCCCGTGTCCGCCGCCACCTATCACGATGGCGTCGCAGGCGTTTGCGGACGGGCCTTGCGCCAGGCCGGTTTCCAGCTGCGATGGCCGCGCAGCCCCTGGGCTGCGCGTGAAAGAGCGGAATAGCGTTTATAGCGTTTCATGTCTGGTTCACGGCCCTGGCATATTCGAAGAAGGCGTCGAGCTCGGCGGGTGACGGTTTGACCCCGGTAAAGCAGTAAAGGTAGCCCGCAACGCGGGTTAGCCGCTCTTCCATCGTTTCCGACAGCTCCAGCGCGTAATAGCCGATCTGCTGGTAATAGAGCACGCGGGCGCGGATGTCGGCCTCTGCCGCGTCATAGCCAAAGCGCAGGAACATCCGCGCCAGTGCCTCGTGCCGGGCGGTGTCGCTGCGCTGGACGATTTGGTGCACCGCCTCGTCGCGTCGGGCCCATTCACGGACCGCGAAATCAAGGCGGTAGTCGAACCCGTCGGGGTCAACGACGCAGTGAAAGAAGTTGTTCACCGCCTCGATGATGGTTTTTGCCTCCAACTCGGTCGAGCGGATCATGACGCCGGTATTGGTCTGCTCCCAAGTTTCCAGCAACTGGTTGAGCAGGTCCTCGCGGCTTTCGAAATACCAGTAAAAGGACGACCGCGAGACCCCCAGCCGGTTGCCCAGCGTCAGGATCTTGACCTCGGACACGCCGTCACTGACCAGGATATCCATGGCGGCGTTCAGCCAGTCCTCGCGCGTGACCTTGACGTTGCCGGGCAGGGCATCATCGGAGTGGGTGGTCGTGGTCGTGGTCGTGGTCGTGGCCGTGGCGGGGGCGTCCGGGGTCATTTTCGTCATGCCGTCCTCAGCTGATCGGTGCGGTGCCGCCCTCATTGGTGCGGCGGGCGATGTAGGTATCCAGCGCCTCCAGCCGGTTGGGGTCGGCGGCGGGGGGCGGGGTGTGGTTTTCCACGATCTCGCGCCAGATGGCGGTGGCCCGTTCGCTGGCGGTCTTGCCGCCGTTCTCGCTCCATGTGCCGTAGTTCGACCAGTCCGCCACCAGCGGCTCGTAGAACTGGCTTTGATAGCGGCTCATGGTGTGGGCGCAACCAAAGAAATGCCCGCCTGGCGCCACCTCGTCCAGCGCCTCGCGGGCGATTTCGGCGGGGCCTGCCGGGGTCGGGCTGCAAAGATCGGCCACCATCTGCACCGCCTCAAGGTCGGTGATCAGCTTTTCATAGGAAACCGTCAGCCCGCCTTCCAGCCAACCGGCGGCGTGGATGATCACCGTGGCCCCGGCCAGAACCGAGCCCCAAAGGCCGAACTGGGTTTCATGCGCGGCCTGGGCGTCGTTGATGTTGGCCGCCGATCCGGTGGCGCAACGCCAGGGCAGGCCGATATGGCGCGCGAGTTGCCCTGCCGCCAGCGACGCCTTGAAATGTTCGGGCGTGCCAAAGGCCGGAGACCCCGATTTCATATCCACGTTCGAGGTGAAGGTGCCATAGCAGGCCGGCGCTCCGGGGCGGACAAGCTGGCCCAGCGTGATCGCCGCCAGCGCCTCGGCATGCGACAGGGTGATCGCGCCGGCCACGGTGATCGGCGCCATTGCCCCCATCAGGGTAAAGGGCGTGACAATCGCCAGTTGCCCGGCGCGGGCAAAGTCGATCAGCCCCTGCGCCATGGGGATGTCGATCTGGCGGGGCGAGTTGGTGTTGATGATGGTGTAACTGAGCTACTCCCCATCGGTTGGACAGGATCTGGCGTAATTCAAGCTACTCTTTGCATCTGCTGATCGGGGTTGGTTGTTTCATTTCTCTGCCAATAGACCACGGCGGGTGGTCTGCCGCCAAGGGCC
>NZ_QITQ01000008.1 GCF_003260265.1 Roseovarius amoyensis | reverse complement strand
AAGAAACTGACAATCCGACAGCGCCGCTTGCAACATCAAAAACAGGCGGCATAATCAATCACACAAACGTGCCAGAGCCTCCAATCCGCAAACCGCTCTGATGTCCCATTTTATATGACGACGGACAATAAGAGATCTTATGAACAACAACGTCAGTTCTCCAATCTGTCGGAGCGGATGGAATATTCGAGCACGGTGAACCCAAACGGATTGGTCCAGACCTCGTCGATGGAGCGGCGGGTCTCGGGGCGGAACTCGAAGAGAAGGGTCGCGGTGAAGAGCCCGGTTTGGGTGCCGTTGATGGAGGTCAGACGCTTGCGCAGGCGCACCGTGGCGCGGTTGGTGCCGATCCGGTTGATGCTGAGGATTTCCACGTCGAGCCGGGCATTGGGGCCATAGACGGTCGGCGGATAGTTTTCATTTGCGCTGTTCCAGATCTGGCGGAGCCCGCTCTCGGCGGCCCCGTCCGAGCGGCGCAGGACGTTGCGGATGCGCAGATCGTTGTCGAGCTGGTTATAGACCTCCCGGTCGGTCACATAGCGGAACACCTCCGCCTCGATGATCGCCTGGTTGGCGGTCACCGAGGAGGCGCCGACCGAGGCTTCGGGGAGTGCAAAGCCGGTGGCGGGATCATAGGGCACGACCACAGGCGGCGGATCGACATCGAGAATTGCGAACGTCGCCGCGCTCAGGCATCCGAGAATGCCGAAGATGAGCCCGATGAGCCCAAGGCGCTGCCAGAGCCGTTCGCGGCGCAGCGCACCATAGACCAGCTCTTCTTCGATGATTTCTTGTTCACTCGCCACCTGTCACAACCCTTGATCAGTCTGCCCGCAACTCGGGCAGCGTGAAGTCCATAAACCGCTGCTCCTCGGCGATGGTGGCGGCATCGATCACGCCGCCTGTGCCGTCCCCCACGGTTTGCACGGCCTCAAGCTGCCACATGGCCACGAGCGCGATCGCCAGTTCCGCCGTCACCCGCGTGTTGAGGTCGATGCTTTCCTTTAGTTCGTCCATGTCGTCGATGAGTCCGACAAGGCGGTCGACCCGCTCGAGCGATTGGCCGGCATCCTCATAGCTGTTTTGGGCGGCGGCTGAGACGAGCGCGCCGGTGGTGGCCTGCGTCGCCACGCGGTTGGCCCCGGGATTGCCGCTCGTGGCCATTTCCGAGAGGGTGTCCTCGTCAAATCCGAGATCGGCCAGCACCCGGTCCATCTGTGTTTCGATCTCGCCTGCGCCAGAACCGGACAGGCCGGAGAAATCCCCAGTCTTGATTGCCTCAATCGTGGCGAGGATGTCGCCGAACTCCTGGTCGAGCAGGCCATTGAGTTCGTCTTCCATCTCGGTGCGGATGATTTCAGGCAGTTCGGCGAGGCGGGTGAGGGCCTCGTAGGTTCTTTGCAGCTCCGCGAGTTGGTCCGTGAGAAGGCCGAGCTGTTCGCGGAGCTGCGTCAGCTGCTCGTTTTGCAGGATCTCGTCCTCGATCATCTGCCGCAGCTGCTGGATGTTTTGCGCGATGTTCTGAGTGTCGACGACCGGTACACCTTGTGCTGCGGCAGGGGGTAGGGCACCCAGATGCAGGCCAATCCCAAGTGTCGTGGCCAAAGCTGTCCTCAAGAGCAGATGTCCCATCATTCAATCTCCCTGATCGTAAAATCCATGAACGCGCCTTCGGCCATGCGGGCGCTGGCCTGGGCCAGCTCTTCGGCGGAGAGCACGCGGGTGCGGGCGGCCTGAAGCCGGATGCGGGCAGCCACGAGACGCACGAGTTCGGCGCGGGCATAAGTGTTGAGCGCAACGCTCTCCTGCACATCCTCGGTCTCGGAAATACGTTCGACGATGTCGCGGATGCGCAGGGAGGCCTGACGGATCGCTTGGGGCGAGTTGTTGCCGTAGAAGGCCGCCCCATGACCCGTGAGCGAGAGGTTGGCATTGGCGAGAAGCGCCGGATCGATCGTGCCAAGCGCTTCGATCCCGCCGATACGGGTCAAATAGAGGTTATAGCGTTCGGGGATGACCTGGACGTAGTGCTGGGTCTCGCGAAAGGGCGGAACGCCGCCATACTCGAAAACCCGACCGGGTCCGGCGTTGTAGGCCGCGAGGGCGTTGATGATGTTGCCATCGAAGGTGTTGAGTTGGGTGGCGAGATAGCGCGCGCCGCCATGCACCTGCAGGTAGGGGCTGTCATAGTAATCTGGGTTGATGCCGAGATCGCTGGCCGTACCGGGCATAATCTGGGTGAGGCCAAAGGCGCCGACGGGAGAGCGTGCCCCAATGGTGAAGCGGCTTTCCTGCCATATGAGCGCTTGCAGCAGTGCCCGCCATTGGACTGGTGAGAGCCCTGCGCGGCCAACTCCCGCAAAGCCGCTGGTTTCCTGGGCGACGCGGATGATGAGCTGCTCGATGTTCTCGGCGGCGTCGCCGAACATCTGCGCACCGCCGGGATTGGGGTCGATGTCGGCATTGCCATAGACCGCCTCGACTGATCGGGCCGGATCCCCGCTGCCGCTTTCCAGCCCCGAGACCATAGCCGGCAAGCCCTGACCGGCGAAGCTGGTCTGGGCATCGAGGATGCGTTGCAGGGTTTCCAGTTGGTCGCGTTCGATCTCGGCAATGAGTTCGCGCACGGCAAGCTTGTCCGCCTGAACGGCCAAGTCAGCCTCGCGATCGCCTGTCTCGACGATGTCACGCGCGGTCAGCCCACTGTCATTGGTCGGCACGCCCTGAGACAAGGCGAGACCGGGCAGCAGGCAAAGTGCCAGGATATGAGGCAGGCTAGACTTCAATGTCGCCCTCCGGTGCGCCAAGGGGCGTGAAGTCACAATCAGGCGCGACAGGTGCCGTGGACGCGAGGAATGTGAAGCAGTTCGCCTGCGGTTCCCGGTACTGGGTGCAGGAGGCCAGCGCGCCGAGCGCAGCCAAGAGCAACAGTTTGGCGTTTCGAGATTGTCTTGAATCGTTTGTTCGCTGCCTCTCGCTGCGCTCGAACGCGAAGAACGATGCAGGATTATTTGGTGAAATCTCAAAACGCCATAAACGGATCATGAAAGCCTCCAAAAATCTGGGCGGTCGCGGTAATCGGAGCCGACAAGCGCTTCGCCCTTTTCCATGCCGCCAAGGATGGTGAGATTGGGTCCAAGCGCGCTCAGATCGGCATCGACGACGATCGAGCCCTGATCGTCGCGGATCAGCGCCAAGCGGCTGTTGCTGCCCGTGTTGAGAAGGACGTCGAGCTCCTTCTCCGTGAGGTTCAGCATCGCGTAGTCGGCCGCATGGGCGCGGATGTTCGGAAGCAGGATTTGCGTCGGCACCGCCTCGACGATGGTCTTGCCGGTTCGGGTGCGCTCGAGCTGGCTGGCGTATTGCGTCATCATCACAGCGACGGTGTTCTGTTTGCGTGCGGTCACGAGCCAGTTCGAGAGCCGCTCGGCGAAATACGCGTTATCGAGGGCCTTCCAGGCCTCGTCGATCACGATGATGGTGGGGCGGCGGTCCTCGATCTCGCGTTCGACCCGGCGGAAAAGATAGGACAGGACCGCCATCCGCTCCTTCTCGGCCTCGCTGTCGAGAATGCCGGTCAGATCGAAGCCCACGACATCGCCTTTGAGTGAAAAGGTGTCCTCAAGGCTCTGCCCGAAGATCCAGCCATAGCGGCCGTCTTCGGTCCACTCGAGCAGGCGCTGGTGCAGATCGCCGCCATCATCGGTGGACACAAAAAGCGATGCGAAATCCCGCCAGTTCCGCAGGGCCGGATTGGAGGCTTGGGCATTCTGGCGCACGACTTCCTGGATGCGGTTGGTCTGTGCGGGCGTCAGGGGCTTGTCAGCGCGGTAAAGCAGCGTGGCAAGCCAGTCCGAGAGCCAGGCGGTGCCGCGCGCATCGGTCTCGGTCCAGAGCGGGTTGAGGCCCGTGGGCTGGCCTGCGTTCAGGGAGGCGTAGCGCCCGCCATTGGCGCGCACCGCCATCTCCATGCCAAGACGGTAATCGAAGACGAAGATCCGCGCCCCTGCGCGACGGGCCTGGGTCATCAGAAAGGCTGACAGCACCGATTTGCCTGACCCGGGCCGCCCCATGATCAGGGTATGGCCGCTGGTCGGTTCTTTGTCGGGCGATCCCTGCTCGTGATAGGAAAACCGGTAGGCGCTCTGCTCCGGCGTGGGCAAATAGGTGACGACCCGGCCCCAGGGGGTAAGTGCTGCAGGTTTGCCGAGCTGTGTCCGGTGGAAGGCCGCAAAATCCGCGAAGTTGCGGTTGGTGACGGCGCTGGCACGCACGCGCTTGGGCTGGTTGCCGGGGTGCTGGCTGAGGTAGTGGGCCTTTGCGGCGACCCGCTCGCCGATCATCTTCACGCCTTCGGTCGCGGCGGCGTTCACGATTTCGGCGCTCAGCGTCTGCAGCTCTTCGAGCGTGTCGCAGAAGAGCGTCACGACCATGTGATGCTCGCCGAAGCTTTGGCGCTTGGCCTCGAGATCATCGGCGGCGATGTCGAGGGCTTCCAGAAGCGAGAGGGCGGCGTCCTGGCTGGCCTGCATCTGGCGCTTTTGCCGCTTGATGCGGCCCGCCATGAGGTTCGAATTGATCGGCGTGAAGGAGTGCGTCACGATCATGTCGACCGGCAGGTTCAGCATGTCGAACATGGTGCAGGAGGTGCCTTCCGAGTATTCTCCGATGGTGAAACTCTTGCCGTAGCGATGCCCCACGACGCCTTCGGAGAGCTCGAAATGATCGCCATGAAACGTCACGCGGGTATTGGCGACGTTGACGGACAAAAAGCCGTAGGTGTTTGCCGGGTAGAGCGGCAGCTCTTGCCCCGTGTTCAGTGCGCCCAGAAACCCCACCAATTCCCCCGATGCAGCCGACAGCAGGCGCGGCTTGAGCTCGGTAAGCCCCGAGAGGAAGACGTTCACGGCCTCACCGAGGCGCTGCAGGCGTTTGCGGGTCTCCTCCTTCAGTCGGTCCGGCGCGCTGCGGCTCAGGAACGGCAGGAGACTTTTCGGAGGCGGGCGGTGAATGACGGTGAGCGTCAGCGTCTTGTCGCGCAGCCCGCTGGTCTCGAGTTTCGCGCGCCAAAGGCGGTCAACTTCTCCCGCAAAACTGTCGTCACGCACAGGCTCGAGGTCCGGCCTGATCGCTTTCGAGACCTTGTGGACGTAGTAGCTGAACTCCGGCCCCAGCTGCGCGATGATCCGGGCGAAAAGCGCGGTCACCTTGTCGAGATAGGCATCATCTGTCGTGTAGCTGTTGACCCCGTCGAGCCGAATGCACTGGAAGAGTTCGTTCACCCGCGTCCGAACGGTGCGGTCATCGACCAGGCTGACATAGGGCAGCATATGCGCGAGGCGGGTTTCGCGGGCATACCAGTCCGGCGTCATCGTGCGGAGATCAAGCGTTTCGTCCGAGGCTGTATTAGGGCGCATAGCTGTCCCCGCCGTGAATGGAGTGGTTCCGCGTTGGCGGGGTTTCCTGCAGGGCCGTCATCATCACGTCGATGAAGCGCGGGTCCCAGTCCGCGGCCTTCCAGAGCACGGGGTAGAGCAGGGCGGCCATGCCCAGCACGGCGATGTGCTGGACCCAGACGAAAAGCAGCACCGAACCGAAAAGCCAGACCATTGCGTACATGATGGGCAGGCCCAGAAGCTTCGGCGGCCGCACGAGGCCGAGAAAGAGAGGCGCGCGCTCAGCCACCGGCAAAAACCGCGGCAACGATGGTGGGGGCGGCGGCAACACCGGCGATCCCGACGAGAACCCAGAGTGCCTGGCGCAGATCGATGATGTTGAAGAACCAGCTCAAGAAAACGCCCAGCACGGCGAGCGTGGCGATGACAACACCAAGCGGGCCGGTCAGCGCATCGACGATGCCCTGTAACAGGCTCTGGATCGGGGAGAGATCGATGCTTTGAGCAAGCGCAGGCTCTGCGACGAGCAGGAAGAGCGCGAGCGACGCAATAAACAGGTTAGATATGTGCTTCATGAATTTGATCCTTCCAATCGGGCCACGACGGCCATGACGCGGGCCACGTGGTTCTGGGTTTCTCGGTAAGGGGGAATGCCACCGTGTTGGCGCACGGCGTCCGGCCCCGCGTTGTAGGCCGCGAGCGCAAGACGCCGATCGCCGAATGTCTCCAACATCATCGCGAGATAGCGGGCGGAGCCGTCGAGGTTTTGCAGCGGATCGCGCGGATCGACTCCGAGATCGCGCGCGGTTGCTGGCATCAGTTGACCAAGGCCTATAGCGCCCGCGCGCGAGATCGCATCCTGTCGATAGGCGCTCTCGACCTCGATATTGGCGCGATAGAGGGTCAGCCAATCCGTGACGGACAGCCCGGCGCGGCGAAGACCGGGATGGCCAGCATAGCGCAGGGCGGTGGCTTCAATGGCCGAGAGGATATCGGCGCGGGGCAGGGGTGCTGGTCGGGCAAGGGCTGCAAAACGCAGCGCGTCAGGTTCAGACGCAGTTTCGGCCTCACCAAGGATCGCCAGCCCATCGGCCGCAGATCCCTGGCCGACGCCGTCATTGTAGTTGCGGGCAAAGCTGTTCTGGGAGCGGGACGGTGTCAGGGAGCCGTCGCTCTCCATGACCAGCACCATCTGCGCAGTAGCGGGACCAGCCAGAAACCAGAAAAGGAGGAGACTACTGGCTGCCGCCCTTGTCGGTCGCGGCCAGCTTGTGCGTTGTCCGCTGGCCTTCTTCGAGCGGAACATCGGCATGGGAGAAGCCGATCCCGATGAGGAAGGACACGACGCCCGTGATGGTCTTGAATTCGCGGATCTTGATGTCGTTATAGGTCGTCCGGGTACGAGCTGTGACCAGCAGCTTCTCCACGCCCTTGTCAGAGACGACGCGCATGATCCAGACCCCGTAATAGCTCGGGCCCTTCTTGTGTGCCGACTCCTGGCACAGGATTTCTGCGCTATAGCCGCTTTCCACGAGTTCGCGGAACCTGGCTTCCGTAACCACATTTGGTGCTTCGATGTCCCAGTTCATGGCCCGGCTCACGCTTTCTCCAATGGCGCGACCCCAGGCATTCCCACTTGAAGCCCAGAGTTACGATAGTATATTATTAATCGCAAGATATATTGCGACAGATACGGCTGTATCTCGGTTACACAAACACTAGGCACGGCCAATGGAGTCTATCAAGGAAAATAGGGGTTTCAGAAACCTGTGGTTGAGCCGGTGGGTGAAGATACAGGCTGTGGCCTTGCTGATGCTCGCTCCGGTCGCAAGCGAGGCCGGGTCATGCCTCGCCCCGGTCCAGCCGTTCGTTCCAAGCGATTCGCAGGCCGCTCGGGATTATGCCGACATCATCCGACGGGACTTTGAGGTCTACATAACGGACATTCAGGACTACTTCCGCTGCCTCGAGCAGGAGCGCGCGCGCGCCTTCGAAGAAGCCCGCGAAGTCAGTCAGGACTACGGTCGGTTTCTGGAACTGGTGGGGGATTGATGGGCGATTGGGTGTGCATCAGACTTGCAGCCCATGGAAACCAGACGCCGGTAACACCCTCAAATATCTACTTTTTAGATAACAGATTTCATCCGCTAGCGACGTCACAAAAGGTATGTGACGCGTGGCAAAGACAATCAGAACAAATGGCCAGTTGGCGCTCGTCCGTGCGTTGGTTGATGCACGTCAGAATGCGGGTCTCAGCCAGCAGCAGTTGGCGGCGAAGCTCAAACGCCACCAGTCGTTTGTCGCACGTCTCGAAAGTGGCGAGCGTCGTATCGACGTCGTGGAGTTTACAGTTCTGGCGAGGGTCATTGGCTTTGATAAAGATGAAGTCCTGTCGATTGTCGAAGCCGCCACGGAGCCCGACCACAGGATTTGAAGCCAATGAATTGTTGAGAACGCGGGAATCCATTTTCCCTGTCTGATGATCATTCCCTCCTCGAGGACCAGTTAGCCAACATCAAAGAAGCCCGGCGCGCGGTCGTAGTAAACGCTCTGCAACCCCACGCCGCAATTCGCAGCGCCACAGTGCAGGAAGTCAGTAAACAGTGAACGACGATAAGGGTGAGGGCGTCGCGATCGCCAATCTGATCGGGACCGATGGGTGCAGTGTTGTTGGTTGGGTTTATCGCTGGAGGACAGGATCACATGCGGTGATGTGGGACGTCCAAGGGCCCCGGCCGGTATCGGAAACCCGGCCGGATATAAGTGACGAACAGAAGCAAGAAATCGACTTCGATGCACTCATGCGGATTTGAAAAAGTGACAGTGGATAGGCTTCTCAGGCAGCCGCCATTTCATATTGATGGAAAGGGTCTGCGAGCGTACCGGTCATTGGAGAAGATGGCAGCGAAGGTCTCGAAGGAGCCCACTTCGACAAATGCTGCGCTACGCTTGAACGGGCGCGAACCGCGCATTGCTGCCATTGATTATGGTAAGAACGGCCCGTACAACACGTTTATCGGCGAGGTCGGTCGCTGCGGTGCGGCCCACCAGAACAGACTTTCGCCGCGGTCGCGAAATCGAGCGGGCGGCGAACTGGTAATCTGCGAACAAACCGGCCAAACGGTGCGCACCGCTTATTCAATGAGGACGGCCCAGAGTTGAGTTCTGAGAGGCGTTTCGGCGCTTCGATGCAGCTTCACCATTGCTTTCGTTAGCGCGTTGGGTCGCCAGAGTTACGGCACACGTGTTTCGGCTTGTTCTGCTCCCGTCCATTGTTCAAGATTTTTGATACACAAATGGTCCGAAGGATTGATCGATGGCAAGCGAACATATTGGCCGAAAGCTTAGGCGCCTTCGTAGGGCACGCGACCTGACCCTGAGTGCTGTTGCGCTTGAGGCGGGCTGCTCGGAAAGCATGATCTCGAAAATCGAGACCGGACGGGTCATGCCGTCACTCACGATCATGCGAGGATTAACGGCAGCCCTCGGTGTCAACGTGACCGCAATGTTCGAGGACGGTGACCCGCAGTCAATCGTCAGCAAGCGCGGAAGTCGCCCTCGTCTCAGTCACGACACGCTTCGTGTCGGGGATGGTATAATTTTGGAAAGTCTTATTGCCCAGAGCAACGAAACATCGCTGCAGGCCAACATTCACATCGTGCTTCCCGGCGGAGCTTCTGACGGAACCATCGCGCATTTGGGCGAAGAGGTGGGTTATGTGCTCGAGGGGGAACTGGAGCTGACTGTCGGGTCAGAAAGCTTCTTGCTCGCGCCCGGAGACAGTTTCCACTTCAATTCGAACCTTTCACATGGCTACCGCAATATGGGAGACGCTGTCGCAAGAATTCTTTGGGTGAATACGCCGCCCACTTTCTAGGCATTTCGGCGGAATCAACGCACAAGAATTAAGCGGTATCCATTGAATCATCATGCTGCCCGCTCAGGAATTCAAGTTTCTTGACTCCCTTGAACGCTCTTCTCATGGTGAGTCTGATTTGGGTAAAAGTGCAACATTGAAGTGGGGAGAGAATGGCGGCGCATGAAGCACTGACAAAGATTGCATGTCTGCAGTTCGAACCGCTGGTCGGTGCGAAAAAGGGTAATATTTCACAGAGTGTCGCGATGCTTGAAGACGCTGCGGACGCTGGCGTCGACCTCGCCGTTCTCCCGGAACTGTCCGACAGCGGCTACGTATTTGAGACGCGAGAGGAAGCGTTTTCGCTTGGCTCTGAGGCGGCGGAGTCGCCGTCGATCCGAGCATGGTCCGAGGTGGCGGCACGTCGGAACCTTCACATCGTAGCTGGCTTTTCCGAACGCGATGGCGCAAGCCTTTACAACAGCGCCGCAGTGATAACACCCGAGGACGGCCTGCTCGGCGTTTACCGCAAAACGCACTTGTGGGGCGCTGAAGCGCTTTTCTTCGAACGCGGTGATGTTGGTTTTCCGGTTTTTCGAACAAGACTTGGACGCATCGGCGCTTTGATCTGCTACGATGGATGGTTTCCGGAGGCATGGCGGTTGCTGGCCGTTCAGGGCGCCGATCTCGTTTGTGTTCCAACGAACTGGGTACCGATGCCAAGTCAGCCAGAGGACATGATGGCGATGAGCAATATTCTCTGCATGGCAGCCGCACACTCGAACTCTTTGTTTGTCGCTGCCGCCTGCCGGATAGGAGTGGAGCGCAGTCAACCATTCATTGGGCAAAGCGTAATCGTAGACAATCAAGGCTGGCCCGTCGCAGGCCCGGCGCCGAAGGATGATCGCTCGATACTGCTGGCCGAGGTGAACCTCGCTGAGGCACGCAGGGGGCGCACGCTCAACGAATTCAATCAGCTTCTTCGCGACCGACGCAGCGATCTTTACGGCGAGGTCCTTGGCTCCACGATTGCACCCGGATGGCAATAACAACCCACACAAATCGATACGGAGGTTAAATCATGTCTATCAAGAAACTGAGCGCGGCAACGCTGCTAGCGATCGGCGCGTTCGCTGGCAGCACCTTGGCGGAAGAACCGGTGAAGATCGGAATTCCGGTTGGCCTGAGCGGGGCCAACAGCGTGGTGGCGCCTTCGGTCGTCCAATCCGCAGAGCTTGCCGCCGAAGAGATCAATGCGGCTGGAGGCATCCTCGGCCACCCAATCGAACTCGTAGTTGCCGATGACGGCTCGGGGGCCCAGGGCGCGCAGCGTGCATTCGACAGCCTCGTTTTCCAGAGCGAAGTAGACGTTCTTATTTCGATGGAAACTTCTGCTGCCCGAAACGCCGGACTCCCAATCGTCAATCGCGGGCAAGTTCCGTACATCTACACATCGTTCTATGAAGGCCGCTCGTGCAGCCCGTGGATGTATATCAATGCTTGGGTGCCCGAGCAGCAGGTTGCACCGATTGTTGACCACTTCATGGCCGAATATGAGGCCAAGACCTTTTTCCTAATCGGATCCGACTATGCCTTCGGTCGAGGGATGCTCGAATTCACGCGTACTTACGTGGAAGCCAATGGCGGCGAAATCCTCGGTGAAGAATATCTCCCAATGGACGGGTCCGACTGGACCGCGATTATTTCGCAACTGCGTTCCGCAGCACCCGACGCTCTTATCACCTCCACGGCAGGCGGCGCGCCAAATGTTACGCTGACCAAGCAGCTGCGCGCGGCAGGCGTCAATATTCCCTACGGCAACCTCGCTGTGGATGAGGGCACAGCCAAGACCATGGGAGGCGATGCCACCGGAATCTACATTGCGGCATCCTACCTCACGTCGATCCCCAGCGACGAAAATCAGGACTTTCTTGCTGCAATGGAGACGAAGTTCGGTGAAGACCTGAAGACCCCGAACGACCTCAGCGTGCCCCAGTATGAAGCGATTTATGCCTACAAGGCTGCGGCAGAGATGGCAGGCTCGGTGGAACCACAGGCGATCATCGATGCGCTCGACGATGTGGCGGTGACCGGGCCGCGCGGAACGATCCAGATGAACGCGCAGCGGCACGCCCCGCTCACGATGTATCTGGGTCAGGTGCAGGCCGATGGGTCCGTAGAAGTCATATCGACTTTCGAGGACGTTGACCCGGGCGAGCAGTGCCCGCAATTCGCTGGCTGATAGAAAATGGCGGTGGGGTCCGGGCCCCACCGCCAGTCTGGTAACGAGGCTCAGCGCGTAGCGGGCCGTACACCGGGTGCGACGTCGAACAAACGCAAATAATCGGAGCGGTCTGATGGCGATACTTGTTCTCGACATGTTAACGACATCCCTGATCCTTTTCGTTGTCGCGGCGGGTCTCATGATTATCCTCGGCGTCATGAAGTTGATCAATTTTGCGCACGGCGCCTTTCTGACCGTCGGCGGGTACACGGCAATGCTGACGACCGATGCAGGGGTTTCGCCATGGCTCTCGGGGCCTCTGGCGCTGATCTTTGGCTTTTTCGGAGGGCTCCTGATCGAGCGCTTCATCGTCAGGCCACTCTATGACCGGCCCTTAGACGCGATTCTTGCGACCTGGGGTCTCGGTATCGTAATTGGGCAACTCATAACCTTAGGCTTTGGGCGCGAAGTTCAATTCGCCGCCAGTCCACTTGAAGGTACCCTGACGCTTGGTGCGATCGACTACTCGGCCTACCGGCTCGCAGTGTCGGGGATCGCGCTTGCAATCGGCGCTGGCCTGACGGCACTTCTTTATCTGACCCGGTTCGGATTGAACGCCCGGGCCGTGATTATGAACGAAACGCTCGCCCGTGGCCTCGGGATTGACAGCGCGCGCGTTAGGGCATTCACATTCGGCCTCGGTGCGGGGTTGGCCTGCGCCGCGGGCGCGCTGATCACTCCATTGCTGTCAGTCGACCCGAACATGGGTCTGCCATGGCTCGTTAATTCCTTCATGCTCGTACTGGTGTCTGGAGTCTCGATCCCGAGCCTCCTGCTTGCATCCCTTCTCCTCGGCAGCGCTCAGGTGCTTGTCTCAACCTTCGTCTCACCCATCCTCGGCGGCATGACAATTGTTGTGCTTGCAGCAGCGATCTTAAGGATCAATCCGCGGGGGCTGAGCTTTGGTTGATTTTTCCAAATCGGATGCATCACCGCGAAGGATGTCCCGGCGCAGGCCGCTGCGCACCGCTCTTATTGGGGCTTTCGTAGCGCTTGCCGTTATTGCGGCGGGGCCATTCGTGCTCGACACGTATACAACCAACATCCTTATTCGCGCATTCTTTCTGGCAGCACTCGCGATGACAGTCGATGTCTTGTGGGGCTACACTGGCATCCTGACCTTCGGCCAGTCGGCTTTCTTCGGCATCGGCGCCTATGCCTGCGCATTGACCTTCACTCACTACGGCTTCGGACCCGGCTGGGCGATTGGGGCGCTGCTGGCAGGTATGGGTACAGCGATGGTGGTTGCTGCGCTCATCGGATGGCTGGCGTTTTATCATGGCGCCTCTCCGCTCTACGCCTCGATCATCACGCTCGCTCTGCCTATCGTTTTCGTGCAGCTGATCTTTGCCGGCGGGCGGTTCACAGGCTCGTCAAGTGGCCTTTCAGCTTTCCCCACCTACTACTGGGCGTTCGAGACCTGGTTCTGGATCGCAGGAACCTACCTCGTTCTCGTGGCAACGGTCGCCTGGATATTCGTCAAAAGCGATTTCGGGCGCTTGCTCGTCGCAATCCGAGAGAACGAGGACCGTTGCGCCTATCTTGGCATCCCCGTCTCCGGTGTGAAAATCACTTTGATGGTTGCTGCTGGCGCCATCGGTGCCGGCGCAGGCTTCGGTTATTCCGCCTTTACCAATGTCGTTGCACCGGAACTCGGCGGATTTCTACTAGGGACGGAGTTGCTGATCTGGACAGCTCTGGGTGGTCGCGGGACTCTATTGGGGCCTATATTTGGCGCGATCGGCATCGATGTGACGGCATCCTACTTGACGGGTGCTCTGCCCTTCCTCTGGACGCTGCTAGTAGGCATCGCCTTCATTGTGGTGATCGTTTTTCTGCCCGAAGGCCTTGCGCCCATCATTGGCCGACGCCTCCGTGCTGCCGGACAGGCGTTGAACCTGGTCGGTGCACCACATGTCTCAAGCTATTCGGTCAAGGCGATCAATCCGGGCAGCCATGCCTCCGAGGATGTCGAAGTACCGCTCCGCACCGAAGGGCTCCAACGCCACTACGGCAGTCTCAAGGTGCTCGATGGAATCTCATTAGAGGCGAGAAAGGCAGAGATACTCTCAATCGTGGGGCCGAATGGCGCCGGGAAGACCACCTTCATGCGCTGCGTTTCGGATGGCGGAGAGCGATCTGGTGGTAAGGTCTTCATCAACGGTGCAGAGATAGGCCGCTTTGCGCCGCACAGGGTGGCAAAGCTTGGCGTGGGACGGAGTTTCCAGAATACCAACCTGTTCGACACCCTGACTGTGGGCGAGTGCCTTATGCTGGCACGCTTCAAAACCGACGGGGCACAGAAATTCTCCCGCCGGGAAAGCCTCGACCTGCCAGAGCCCGCGCTGGCTATCTTGCGGGCAACCGAGCTGGCCGATGCGATGACGCTAGAGACGCGTAACCTCAGCCACGGCATGAAGCGAGGGCTGGAACTTGCGATGGTTCTGGCGACGGAACCTTCAGTGCTGCTTCTTGACGAGCCGACGGCAGGCTTGACCAAGGCCGAGCGCACAGCAATTGGTGACGTCTTGGTTAAACTGGCCAACGACCACCGCTTGTGCATCGTCTTGATCGAGCACGATCTCGATTTCGTACGCGACATTTCCTCGCGCATCGTTGTGCTGCACCAGGGCGCATTGCTCATGCAAGGAACGGTCGAGGAAGTGATTAACTCGGATCTCGTTAAGGCGGTCTACGCGGGCGAGGACGCGGAGAGCGTGAAATGACCCGGGTTCCGCTTCTGTCTGCCGAGGGGCTGGTGTCAGGATATGGTGGTGCCATGGTCTTGCACGGCGTGTCCTTTTCACTTGCCGAAGGTGAGATCCTCGCCATTCTGGGCAAGAACGGCATGGGAAAAAGCACGCTTCTTAAGACGATTATGGGCTTCGTAGCAGCACGAGAAGGCGCAATCTCCTTTGCCGGGCAGGATTCCACGGGTCGCTCGCCACATCTCATGGCGCGGGACGGGATCGCCTACGCCCCGCAGGAGTTCACGATTTTTCAGGATCTCACCGTTGAAGAAAACCTCAGGCTTGGCGCTCCGTCCGATACTGTATTTAATGCGCGGGTCGACAGGTTGGAGAACGTGTTTCCACGCATGCTCGAGAGGTTGAAACAGCGTGCGGGAACGCTTTCGGGCGGCGAGCAGAAGATGCTTTTGATGTCACGCGCGCTTCTGGCCGAACCGAAAGTAATGCTGATAGACGAGATCAGTGAAGGCCTTCAGCCAACGATGATTGCCCGTATGGCAGAGGCGCTTTCGACAGCCCGCGAGACCTTTGGCTGCGCAATTCTGATTGTCGAGCAACACCTGGCCTTCGCCCTCAAGGTCGCGGATCGCTACGCCGTGCTGAAGCTCGGTGAGATCGTGGAGGAGGGTGCGGCCGGAGATCCGTCCGCTGCATCGGCGCTCGCCGAACATCTCAAGGTGTGACGAAGATGCGTGGACCCGAATTCAACACCTATTCTCTCGTCGGTCGGTGTGCCCGGACCAGAGAGTTAGGCGCTTGTGTCGCGTCGGCCGTCCCGGCGGTCGGCGCTATTTGCCTCGTACTCCAGCCAAAGGTCGGGATCGCCAGCACACAAAGCTGGGTCAACCCGTATCTTGCGCGGGACGCGCTGGACAGGATGGCGTCTGGTGCGACAGCGCAGAACGCCCTTGACGAGGTTCTCGCCGATGACGATGCGCAAGACTTTCGTCAGATTGGCGTAATTGGTACGCAGGGCCGTGCTGCTGCCTTTACGGGAACGAACTGTACGGATTGGTTTGGACAGCGCACGGGTGCGCATTATGCCGTGCAAGGAAATATGCTGACTGGTCCTGGCACGCTCGATGCGATGGTTACCGCCTTCGAGGGGACGACGGATCTGCCGCTCGAAGAGCGCCTGATGCGTGCGCTCGAAGGCGCCCAACGCGCAGGTGGCGACAAGCGGGGGCGACAGTCCGCCGCCCTTTTGATCGCGAACGAAGAAGCCTATCCGAGAGTTGATCTTCGTGTCGATGAACACGGTGAACCGATCTCAGAATTACGCCGTGTCCTGACCGTTTCGACAGCACAGCTTGCGCCATTCGTTGCAGGCATGCCGCGCCGTGGCGGCATCGCGGCGCCGCCGGACCAAGCCGTGGTCGATATGTTGCTGAAACCGCCGCCCAACCGCCCGGGAGGCGGGGGGAATCGGACGCCCTAACGATCAGAGAGACACTATGCCCGACGATCCACTCGATCCCGTTCGCCTGCTGGATCTTGACCTTCCACCCGAAAGACTGCGCGAGCTTGCATTGATGTTCGCCGAGATCCGGGCAGAGATCGCAAAGATGCGAGCCATAGATCTGGGCGAGACTCATCCCGCAGTCGTCTACGCGCCTGAGCCGAAACCGGAACCTGAGCCATGACCAAAGCGGCATATTCCCTGCCAATATCGGACCTCGCGCCGGCGCTGCGGGACGGTCGGCTTCATCCGGTCGACCTGCTTGATGCTTATCTGGAGAGGATCGCGACGCATGATCCGGCGCTTTCGTCCTTCGTGCATCTGAACGCCGCGGCACGGTCGGATGCAGAGAAGGCGGGCAAGGAAATTGCGGCTGGAAAATGGCGCGGCCCTCTGCATGGCATCCCGATCGCCGTAAAGGACAACTACCTGACGCAAGATATGCCAACGACAGCCGGCACGGCAGCTGCAGGGCTGGACTTGCCCCTGAGAGACGCCACGGCGGTGGCACGCCTCCGCAAAGCAGGGGCGCTCATGATCGGCAAGACCCGGATGCATGAATACGCCTGGGGCATGGAAACACCGCCAACGCGCAATCCGCGCGACCTTTCACGCGTTCCTGGCGGATCCAGTGGCGGCTCTGGCGCTGCTGTGGCCGCAGGCCTCTGTGCTGCAGCGCTCGGATCTGACACTGGTGGGTCGATCCGCATTCCCGCAAGTTTGTGCGGCTGCGTTGGCCTCAAACCTACCTTTGGCCTGATTGGCCGCGGGGGCATTGTTCCGCATAGCTGGTCGCTGGATCATGCTGGCCCGCTTGCCGCAACGGTAGAAGATGCGGCGATCTTGACCGCTGCCATGTCGGGGCCTGATCCCGATGATCCCGCCGCAGTGGGAAAAGAGGCTCCGCACTGGGCCGATGCACTAGAGTCCGGCGTGTCCGGGATGAGGGTCGGTGTCTGTCGCAGGCATTTCTTCGACGGACTAACACCTGACGTGGAGGACGCAGCGGAGCGCGCTCTATCTTCACTCTCCGCGCAGGGAGCGCGGATCACGGAGTTCGACGTACCCGAACTCGACGGTGGACTCGGCGCCATCTTTGCGATCGAACTCGCCTCCTCTACTGCATATCACGATCATCGCCTCCGCGATGGGAATGTGGCCGATTTTTCACCCGACGTGCGCACACTCGTGGAGATCGGCCGGTTCGTTTCGGGGGCCGACTACCTGACCGCCGAGCGCTATAGAAGGTTACTGGGCGAACGCTTTGCGATGCAGTTCCAAGAGATCGATGTTGTGGTGAGCCCTACACTTCCATTGACGGCATGGCGAGTTGGCGAAAGGCGGGTTCGCGTCGGCAGCGAGGAAGAAAGCGTGCTCGCCGTCTCATGGCGCCTGACCTATCCTTGGAACCTTCTGGGACTGCCCGCGATCTCAATTCCGGTTGGAAATGACCGATCGGACCTTCCCATAGGTCTTCAGGTCGCAGCGCCCGCCTTTGCCGAATTCGCGCTTCTGAGGGTAGCGAAAGCCTTGGAAGACAGCTTTGGCACCCTACCACGTGTATCATAATACTTGCGTGCATTGTCCCAATGGCGTCACCTGCCCGGTATCGTAAAACAGCCGAACAAATCCAGCCTCGGTATTCCAACGCGTCAAATGTCCGGTTTCGCTGTGTGGAATTGCATCATTCGCAACAGCAACTAAGGTCGGCTCACCGACTTACTGCTTTTCGCTGCGGTTGCGATGCGCTGAAACCTGCCGTTGGGGCGATCGCAGCGAAACCTCACTCCGTCCGCCCTCCGGACCTTACCACAGACAGCAGCGAACGGCTGGTATTTGAGTAACTTAGCACGCTCAAATTTCCGCAGTTTGATAGTGCCGCTGTCTTTGTCAGCGCTAGTAGTTCACCTGTTCGAAGCCGTAGTTGCCCTCATAGTCACGCCAATCGACGAAGACAGATCGGTGATAGATACCCGGGCAATTCTGGCCCCAACGTTCAAGTCCCACATGCGCCTCGGGCAGGGCAGTTATGGAAGATCGCTGCCATGAGAAATCGCCTTGGGTCCCATAGGTGCCGAGAACCACGGTCGCGCTTCGGTTGCAGTCACCATCGCGCCCGGACTCGTGCTGTCGTGCATACCGTACATCGAAGACGCGGATGGAACGCACGAAATTGAACTCTGGCCCGCTGATATCGATGTCCGCGCGGTCCTGAACGAGCCGCAGGGCGAGGTCGGTGGGAACGAGATTATCTACTGGCAAGGATTGAAGCGGTCGACGGCTGTCGGTTCGGTACAAGGCTTCAAAGATGCCGCCAGCGTTGTTTTGTAACCGATCGTTCTCGTAGGAGGCGCCCATGGGACAGCGCCAGATTTGCAGCGGTGGTTCGACCGGCCAAGGTGTAATCCGCCGGATAAATTCGGCGCGGGCTCGGGCGCAAGGGACGGAAGCAGGCCAGCCGCCAGACAGGCACAAGAGGATCGCGCAATCGATCGGGTATGTCTGCGCGCGGGCGGGTATTGGCAGCGAAGAACCTGTCACGGTCAAAGCGACTGCGACCGAGGGGAGGAGCTTCTTGAGTAAATGGCGCATGCTGTGGAGCCTCCGTGATAGGAGTTCAGCATACATACAATAATATACTATCGCAACGCTAAGTATAAAGTCGCATAATAAAGTTTATGTGAATAAATGATGGTCGCAGAGAAAGTCGACTGTTGTCTCCCGACATGCCAACCTGCTCACATGCAACGGTTCTTCTCAACCAAAATGCCGGGCGTGCAATTTGTAATGAACGTCTTGGTCTTCAGCCTGATCGGTCTCCTGCCGGTCTTGCTCGTTTATGTCATGCGTGCGCCTGGATTTGCTTCGGCGTTGATGGACGGTGGACCGGCGCTATCACGATTTTTCAGGCAGGTTCTGACGAATGGGCTGCCGGTCATCTTTATCGTCAACTACGTCGGTTTCTTTCTGTTTGCGGTGTTGAATGCCAAGGACGCCAATGGCCGTGATCCGGCGTCGTACATTCTCCTCGATCTTGTAATCCGCGTCGCTCTCTTTCTCGTTCTCCACGCCTTCATATATGTGCTCTCCGCCAGTTGGTTCGGCTCATTTGGAGGTAGTCGGGCCACGGCTCTGTCAGTGGTTGCGCCCACACTGGCGCGGTCCGCACACTTTGAAAATATTTCCGGGGTCTACCTGTATGCTACGCTGGTAAGTGCGCTGCCGCTCTATGTCACCGCGGCGGAAGACTCACTGATCCTGAGACCATTCGTCAGACTTTTGCCGAAAAAAGCGGGGGCTGTTGTGGTTGCTTTGTTTGCCTTCCTTTTGACAGTTCTGTGCCTGACGCTCACTGCGAGTGTAATGGCGCGTCTTCATGGCTAGGTCAGCGTGTGATTTTCACGTGGCCGATAAGCGTGCGCTGCTTTGGCCAATGCCATGATCCAGAGCCCTGCTAGAACGAAACTCCAAAGCGCATTCCAACTCGCCATAGATAGATTCAGGAATTCCCACGCGACTTCGTCACACATCACCAAGTTTGATGGTGAGGATGACGCGGAGGGCAAAAGGTCCGCACCTGACAAGTTCGATATATCGAGACCAGAGCCTGTGCACGCTGTCGGACCTTCCCACCAATCCCGTTCGACGCCGGTGTGGAAAATCCCGATGCCCGCTGTCGTGAGGGCCGCGGCAGCACCTGCCATCAAGAGCAGCAAGATGGGCAAACCAACCATCAGAAGCGCGCCAATAACGATGGCAATGGCGTGAGGATACCGCTGCCAGATGCACATCGCGCAGGGCGCATATCCGAGCGCCTGAAAGATGAATGCGGCGAGCAAGAGCACAGCCGATCCACCTGCAGCGAGCATCCCGAGTTGTTTTTCTGTCACTTGTACCTCATAGAGTCAGACTGGTTGAGTACCAGGGGTACGTCGTGAGTTTCCCAAGCCTAGTAGTGAACACAGGTGCCCAATTCACTACTCGCCGGTCAGTAGCTTCTTTCGAGCGGTGTAGTCCTCTGCGTCAATTTCGCCCTTGGGCAAGCGCAGATCGAGTTCGCTCATCGCATCGGACTTTTCAGCCTTTGTCGCTCCTCCATCCATGTTGCGAATAAACCAAACGACACCGGCAACAACCAATCCCAAAACGATGATCCAAAGGATTGGACCAAACATCATCCCCATCCCGTATCCCCAGCCCGACATGTGGCCATAGTCATCTGGATCGGCCACGGCAGGTGTCGCAAAGAGCGCTGCAATTATTCCCAATCGATACATGTCCACCTCTTTGTCCGATCGTTATCCCTATCCGGTGATACTTTGATACTCGCTCAACATCCTGTTTTCACGACCGGAAATGTATCAGTTTGTAGAGTTGACCTTTTATCAGACGTCGCAGTACGACCGAAAGGTAACGAGGTCAGATCAGGCATCAGATGGACTCCAAGAAACGGTCAACGCTTTTGACGATCGGTGTGATCATCGCAGGGTACGCCGCCCTGCGCACAGTCTCCTCTTTGCTGCCGGAAAAACTGGAGTTGCAGGCGCTCGATAGACCAGAAGGATTTCGCAAGTTCGTTGCGGGTGAGACGTCAGGCGGCTTCGATCCTTTGGTAGGCTTGGGCACGGCGGACAGCATCGAAGTGGCGGCGCAGAAAGCCGCAGCCTTGGAGCGCGTCTCCGAGAATATTTGTTCGGCCCTTTACGGTGGTCTGACTCCCACGCCTATCCAGGTCCCGATGGCGTCGTTCTCGGACTACTATTGCCCCTTTTGCCGGGTGCAAACCAAACGATTGGCCGACATGACGAGCGAGATGCCAGACAAGATCGCAGTGGCGTGGCATGAATTGCCGCTCCTCGGCGACAGCTCAAATCTTGCGGCCAAGGCAGCTCTTGCGGCGAAACGGCAAGGCGCGTACGTCGCTTTCCACGAACGTTTGATGACAACGCCGTTCCAAGCATCGCCGGAATACCTTGCCCGCCTCTCCGATGACATTGGCGTCGATAGCAAGAAATTGATCACCGACATGGAGAGTGCCGAGATCACGCGCGAGCTGGAAAAGAGTGCAGCGCTTGCACGCGTGTTCGCCTTTGTCGGCACGCCGGCCCTCGTGATCGGCCGTACAGTCGTCCAGGGTCAGATCAGCGACAGAATGGTTCGCGAGATCATCGAGTTGGAGCGCGAAGAGGGTTGGCGAGATGTCTGTACGGCTGCATAGGCTGCAACGCTCGCCCCGGGAAGTCTTGGCGTTTCTCGTCAATCGACGGTGGAGGCAATATGGATAGGCGGTGCTTCATCCTGCTTGCCTCGACGTGGGTCGTGGGGCCCCAGGTCGCTGCGGCCGCGACGCGTGAGATATGGACGGCTGCCGAGACGGCCGACGCATTGGCGCAGGACAAGATTTCCCTGATTGATATTCGATCGCGCCCCGAATGGGTGGAAACAGGTGTCGCAAAAGCCGCATGGCCGATCAGTATGCACGAACCCGGGTTCGAGCAGCGCTTGTTCGCCGCACGCGATTTTTCAGGCGAGAAACCCATTGCGCTGATCTGTGCCACCGGCGGGCGCAGCGGCCGTCTTTTGAGCGTCTTGAAACGAGCCGGCTACACGGGCTTCATCGATGTGTCGGAAGGCATGCTGGGATCACCGAAGGGGCTAGGCTGGATCGAACGCGGATTGCCGGTGACAGATCTCGAGGCGGCCTTGGCAAGCCTGCCTGGCGCTTTGCGTTGACCGCATGCTCATCCAAATGACCGTCCGGGTTTCTCACCTCGGGGCTTGGCCTCTGCTCTTCTTTCTCGGTTGCATGGGCATCTTCCTATCCGATGCCGTCAAGGCTGCCGAATCCGAGACCTTTTCAAACCCCGCCGTAACCGCGCGTCTGATCTCGGCCGAAGAGGGGATTGCGCCAGATGCCGCCTTCGTCTCACTCGGATTGGCCCTGGAGTACGGCGAGGGCTGGAAGGGATACTGGCGCACGCCCGGCGAGGTTGGCTTGGCACCGAAACTCGACTGGGCTGGTTCGACCAATCTGAGGTCTGCGGAACTCCTCTGGCCCGCGCCGGAACGTTTCGAGGCTTTCGGGATCGAGAACTTCGGCTATTCAGGTCAGGTTGTCTTGCCGATCCGGGCGAGACTTGAGGACGCCGGCCACCCTCTGGAACTGCGTGCCCGCGTGTCCTTGCTGACATGTTCGACTGTCTGTGTGCCCCATGACTTCGAACTTTCACTCGCCCTGCCACAAGGCATCGGGATCGATACAAACTCGGCTCGCCAGATTGCCACTTATGCCGATCGCGTTCCCGCGGTACCCGAGAACAGCGACATCAGAATATCGGTCACGGCCCTCGATGCGCGCGCCTCGGCTCTCATCGTTGTGGCAACGAGCGACAAACCGTTCGGTGAGGTCGACGTGTTCCCGGAATTCGGACCCCTTGTGACCTTTGGCAAACCAGATATCCGGTTGGATCGCGATAGAACGGAACTCTGGGCACAAATACCGATCAACGCCTGGACCGAAGAGCACGCAGAGCCTTCGGTGACGATCACAGACACCGCACGTGCAATCACGGCGCCGATCACTCTTACCTCGGATCCCCCTGCCCCACCGTTTGCAAGCGCGAACCCTCGAACGAGTGTGCTGAAAGTCGTGGCGGTGGCCGCCATCGCCTTTCTCGGTGGTCTGATCCTGAATGTCATGCCCTGCGTGTTACCCGTTCTATCGATCAAGCTCACATCTGTTTTGAAGGCAACCGGTCAAACCCGGCAGATGACGCGCAACGGATTCCTGTTTTCAGCTTTGGGGGTACTGACATTTGTCTGGGCGCTTGCGGCTGCCTTAGTGTTTCTTCAATGGATCGGAGTATCCGTCGGCTGGGGTATACAGTTCCAAAATCCGGTCTTCGTGACTCTGATGTTCATGGTCATCGCCGTCTTTGCCGCCAATCTCCTCGGTGCATTCGAGATAACCCTGCCCGCGGCCCTTCAAGACCGCCTGGGTGCCAGCAGTGCCAGAGCCGGGTACATCTCAGACTTTGGCACCGGACTGCTTGCGGCCATCCTCGCAACGCCGTGTTCCGCCCCGTTCCTGGGCACCGCGATCACCTTTGCGCTTGCGGGCACACCACTGGACGTAATGGTGATATTCACAGCGCTCGGTCTTGGACTGGCCCTCCCCTACCTCGTCATTGCCGCACGTCCCGAGTTGGTCACGCGGATGCCCCGGCCCGGGCGATGGATGCTTCTGGTCAGGCTCCTTCTTGGCGGTCTGTTGCTGGCAACAGCCGCTTGGCTTTTGTTCGTTCTTGTCGGCGTGGCGGGTTGGCGGGCAGCTGCCTTCATCTCGGCACTCACAGCTATGTTCATCATTGCGGCATCAATCCGACAGGCAAGCCAATGGGTACGGCGTGCGGTTCTGAGCGCCTGTGTTTTTCTGGCGATTTTCGGGGCAGGCCTCACCTCAACGCCCGACCGCACCACTGCGGGGGTTGATGCGATGTCTCGCTGGCAGGATTTCGAACCCTTCGGCATCGCGCGCCGCGTCTCCGAGGGAGAGACGGTGTTCGTCGATGTGACTGCGGATTGGTGTCTGACCTGCAAAGCCAATAAGTCTCTTGTGCTCGACAGGGATCCAGTGCGTGCGCGGTTGCGCGACGGTTCCGTGATCGCCATGCAAGCGGATTGGACCCGGCCAGATGACAACATCACGCGGTTCCTCGAGCGATATGACCGCTACGGCATTCCGTTCAATATCGTCTTCGGGCCGGGAGCGCCTTCCGGCATCGCTCTACCGGAGATTCTAACGCCACAGGCAGTGCTCGACGCGCTCGACACCGCTTCAGTGCGCAGTCTCGTGTCAGAGTGATATGCCAACTTGCGCGTGTTTGATCGAGTTGACTACTTCCACATATGATTTCCCCGTTGTCTGATACCTTTGCGTCGTATCCCATGCGAAAGTCCGAATAACCTCTAGCATCAGTTTTCGTGAACACCTTGCGGTGCGAGCCAGCGCGATAGATACAGTCGTTCAAGTATGAAAACCGCGGTAATTCCGACGGCGGCATATAGCACGATGGCCGGGTCACTTTGTAGTTTCATCGCAGTGAAGGCCGCGAGCACAACGGCATCGAAGCCGAGCGCCAGAAGCAGGATCGGCGCCGCCGCACCGATCTCCTTGCGTCGGAAGCGGAAGACGCCCCAATGCACGACCATATCCATGATGAGATAGAAAAACGCGCCCAATGAGGCGATCCGGCCCAGATCGAAGAACACAGCCAGTGTCGAGGCAATCACCACCGTATAGATCAGCATGTGGCGCTGGATCGTGCCAGACATGCCAAAGTGGCTGTGCGGGATCATTTTCATGTCCGTCAGCATTGCGAGCATCCGTGACACGGCGAACACACTGGCCAGAACGCCTGATGCAGTAGCCACGGCGGCCAGCAAGACGGTTAGATAGAACCCGACCTGCCCGAGCGCGGGGGCCGCCGCTTCTGCCAGAGAATAATCACGTGCGGCAATGATCTCGTCGAGTGTCAGGCTGGCGCCCACGCCGAACGCCACAAGCAGGTAGACAACCACGCAGATCGCGATGGAGATCATGATCGTGCGGCCCACGTTGCGATGGGGATCGGTGATCTCTCCGCCGCTGTTGGTAATGGTCGTGAAACCCTTGAACGCAAGGATGGCCAGTGCGACAGAGGCAATGAACCCCACGATCCCTGATGGCTCGGCCGTCTGCGATGCGGCGGCGAACTGAAATCCGCTCGACCACAGAGCGGCAATACCAAAGAGAGCGATGCCGCCGATCTTGATTGCCGCCATGATCAGCGAAAACAGCCCTACGGAGCGGTTGCCTGCGATATTGACGAGAAACGCGAAAACGATCACTGCAACCGCCAGGATGGGGACGAGCGGCCCGCCGGTGATGTCGAAGGGGCGCAGGACGTAGGTGGCAAATGTCCTTGCCACGAGGCTTTCTGCAATCACCATGCTCAGCGCCATCAGAAGCGCTGCTCCCGCCGCGACTGCGCCTGATCCATAGCATTTCTGCAGGATCATAGCGATCCCGCCCGCCGAGGGCCAGGCGTTCGACATCTTGATATAGCTGTATGCACTGAAGCTTGTCACGATGGCACCGGCGATGAAGGCCAGCGGGAAAAGCGGTCCGGCCAGTTGGGCTATCTGCCCGGTCAGCGCAAAGATGCCCGCCCCGATCATCACGCCTGTACCCATCGCGACGGCACCGCCAAGGCTGATTGATCCTTCGCGATAATCGCTGTTCTTCTGGTTATGCTGCATATTAGTTCTTGCCTGTTTTCAGATTTTTCAATTCTTGTGGCCCATCACCGTTCTGGCCAGAACCTATTCCTGCAGTTCCACTATCGCACCCGAACGAACCCTACTTGCCTTCAGCTCTCGCGGGCAATAGGCACAAAATGCAATCAACAATGGGGACAATTCGCAATTCTGGCTACAGACCTCATTTCCGCACATCCTCAGATTTTGCGGCCGCCCTGCTCACTGCCCGCCCCCGCAAACCTTGGAAAAAACGATGGCACTGACTGCGCGTATTGCTTATAGACCTGTCCAAAACGGGCGCGGGTGTCGGCCTCCTCGCTGCGTGCCAGTCGAACATACATCCAGACCAGTACCGGGAACATCGCCACTGTCAGAATGGTCGGCCATTGAACGAGAAATCCGAGCATGACCAGAATGAACCCCACGTATTGGGGATGTCTGATCCTCGCATAGGGCCCGGTGACGGCCAACCGGCCCTGCCGCTGTGCATTCCACAGATGGTGCCATGCCACCGAGATCAGCCAGAATCCTCCGCCGATCAGGGCGAAGCTCAACAGGTGGAACGGTCCGAAATGCGGGTTCGACTTCCAGCCGAACATCATCTCGGGCAGATGGCCGCTATCGTGGGCTAGCCAGTCGATATCCGGCCATGTCGATTGCAACCAGCCGGACAACACAAAGATCGTCAACGGAAACCCGTACATTTCGGTGAACAGTGCCAAGACAAAGGCGCTGAATGCACCGAAACTCCGCCAGTCTCGGGACGTTTGCGGCTTGAAAAAGCTGAAGGCAAAAATGATGAAGACAGCCGAGTTGATGAAGACCAGAAGCCAAAGGCCATACGATGCACCTGCATCAGTCATCATTGATCATCTCCCTTGCCATGTCCGCCGTGGCCTCCATGCCCGCCATGCATGAAGAAGTGCATGCCAACACAGAGCAGCAACGGCAGCCAGATCAGCAACCCACTGCCCAGAATGTGCACCCGATGCTCGTAACCCAGCAGAAGTCCGCCAAGGACAAGCGCGAAGATCAGGTAGATGCCCGCGCGTGATTTCCAGAACGAGGGCGGCCTCGGCGGATTGCCCTGCGGGTGATGATCGCCGTGTGTCGAAGGTTTTTCCATGTCACTTTTCCTTTGTCAGATTTTCGCACCGCGCAGTCGCAACGCGTTTAAGACAACTGAGATGGACGAAGCGCTCATCGCAAAGGCGGCGAACATCGGGCTGATCAGGATGCCCAGGAACGGGTACAGCACACCCGCGGCTACTGGCACGCCCGAGGCATTGTAGATCAGCGCAAAGAACAGGTTCTGTCGGATGTTGCGCATCGTAGCGCGCGATAGACGCCGAGCGCGCACGATCCCGTCAAGGTTGCCTTTGATCAGCGTGAAGCCCGCGCTTTCGATAGCGACATCCGCACCGGTGCCCATGGCGATGCCAACATCGGCCTGTGCAAGAGCCGGCGCATCGTTGACGCCGTCGCCCGCCATGGCGACCTTGCGGCCGGCTTCCTGCAACTCGCGGATGATCCGTGCCTTGTCCTCGGGCAAAACATCAGCGCGGATCTCGTCGATCCCGAGCCGCGCGCCAATGGCCTTAGCGGTGCGTTCATTGTCGCCAGTCGCCATGATGATCCGAAAGCCCAGATCATGCAGCGCCTTTAGCGCAGCTGGCGTCGTTTCCTTCACCGGGTCGGCCACGCTGACCAGCCCGGCAATCGTGCCTTCCAGTACGACAAACATCACCGTTTCGCCGTCGTCACGCCGCTCGTTAGCCTTTTCGGTCAGCGCACCGGCCTCTAGACCCATATCCGAAATCAATGCGAGATTTCCCAAAGCCACCGCGCGGCCGTCGACCACACCCTTGACGCCCTTGCCGGTCACCGCCTCGAAATCGCTGGCTTTCGCCATATCCACGCCGCGGTCTTCAGCACCACGCACGATGGCTTCGGCCAGCGGATGTTCCGATCCGCGTTCCAGCGAAGCGGCCAGTCGCAGCACCTCGGCCTCGTCATGTCCCGGTTCGGGCAAGACCGCGATTAGTCGGGGCTTGCCTTCTGTCAGAGTGCCGGTCTTGTCCACGATCAGAGTGTCTACTTTTTCGAACCGCTCCAGCGCCTCGGCATTCTTGATCAGAACGCCCGCCTGGGCACCGCGCCCGGTGGCCGTCATAATCGACATTGGCGTCGCCAGACCCAGTGCGCAGGGACAGGCGATGATGAGGACCGCGACTGCAGAGATGAGGGCATAAGAAAGGGCGGGCGCTGGTCCCCAGATCGCCCAAGCGATGAACGACAAGACGGCGATCACGATCACTACAGGCACGAAGAACCCCGCGACCTTGTCGGCGTATTTCTGGATCGGCGCGCGCGACCGCTGGGCATTGGCAACCATTTCGACAATCTGCGCCAGCATCGTGTCGGCTCCGACTCTCGTCGCCTCCATCAGCAGACTGCCGGTGCCGTTGATCGTGGCCCCCGTCAGCGCGTCGCCTTCGGTCTTCTCGACCGGAACCGGCTCCCCCGAAATCATGCTTTCATCCACCGAAGAGCGTCCGTCGACAACGGTGCCATCGACCGGTACCTTTTCACCGGGACGAACGCGTAGATGGTCACCGACTTGTACCTCTTCCAGCGGAATTTCCTCTTCGCTCCCGTCATCGCGGATCACGCGCGCAGTCTTGGCTGCCATGTCCAGCAGCGCGCGGATCGCTTTGCCGGTGCCTTCACGGGCGCGCAATTCCATCACCTGCCCTAGCAGGACAAGGGTAACGATCACCGCCGCAGCTTCAAAATAGACGCCAACATGGCCTTCGGGATCGCGGAAGCCATCGGGAAAGATGTCAGGTGCAAGAACGGCTACGATGCTGAACAGCCAGGCCGCCATCACGCCCATGCTTATGAGCGAAAACATATTGAGGTTCATCGTCCGGAATGAATTCCAGCCGCGCACCATGAACGGCCAGCCGCTCCAAAGGACGACGGGTGTGCCCAGTACAAGTTCGATCCACAAGGTCGTGCGTTCGCCGAATATGTCGCGGACGCCCCCAAAACCTAGATAAGGGCCCATCGTCAGAACCAGCAGCGGCAGGGTAAGCACTGCGCCGACCCAAAACCGGCGCGTGAAATCCACCAGCTCGTGGTTCGGTCCGTCCTCGACCATCGTGGCGCTTTCGAGCTCCAGCCCCATGCCGCAGATTGGACAGGATCCCGGATCGGTCTTGCGAACTTCGGCATGCATTGGACAGGTGTAGACTGCGCCTTGGTAACCGGCGGGCACGGTGTCGTATCTGCCTCCCTCTTCACCAGTCTTGGCAACGAAATGCCCATGGGCGTGGTGGCCGTGCCCGTCCGCGGCACCGTGTCCGGCGTGACCATGTTGCGGTGCCGCAAGCTCGCCTTCAAGCACAAGATGCATGCCGCATTTCGGGCAATCTCCAGGTTCGGTCTTGCGCACTTCGGGATGCATCGGACAAGTATAGATCACACTCTCTTGCGTCGGGTCAGGATTGGGTCTTTGGTTCATGTGTCCGCCTCAAACGTATTCGGGTTTCTCAAGTCAATGTGGGTGTCAGGACAGCGTGTCGAGCCTAGGTCGGCGGCCGATTACGCAGGGTCCGCATCGCATGGGTCGCTTGACACCGCGTTCGATTCCTTTCTCATCGGCAAAATCCCGATGTTTCGATACATACTGCTGTACTTCGTCCAGTAGCTGGAAGGTCAACACCTCTTATCACCATGGAGCAGATTTCGGCGACGACGGGTGATGTGTCGATATCATTCGACACGCGTACCACTGATCGGTTGGGGAGTTGTCGTCATAACTTCACCTCCCTATTCGCGATGGCGTTGAAGAGCCCGCCGAAGATCAACGCGGCATACCAGCCATAGAGAAAGCTCTCGACCAGACCGATAATGAAGCTCACCGGGGTCAGCCAGACGAACCCAGGCAGCAGTCCAGCCCAGGTTTCATACATCGCGTAGTCGGGGAAAATCAGGTCGAACACGACGCAGACCACGAATGTCACTGCCAGAAACAGGCTTAGTGCCCAGCCCAGCGGCATAAGCGGCAAACCTGGACGCCCTGCCCCAGTATTTGCGCCCATCACACAGGCCCCGCAGGTCATGCGCAAGGCCAGAAAAAGGATCGCCGCTATCGAAGTGAAATAGATAATTGGCAGCATAATTCGCTCCTTTTTTGTCGATCAGATTGCGAACGAAGAGATTCCGTAAAATGCCGGGCAAGCTGGCTTGCCCGGCATGATATTCTAGTTGTCGGAATTATCCGTCGACATAGCGCTCATCCTCTCGCGCATGCTCATCCGACCGGCCGGAGCAACCATCTCGGAGGGGCTCACTGTGCCATCTCCGTCGGCATCCAGATGCTGGAACCGGTCAACCATGGACTCGCGGATCATTGCGCTGTGCAGGGTTTCAAATTCGCTCAGGGACAGGCTGCCATCGCCATCCGCGTCAAACTCGCTCAACCGCGCTTGCATCGCCGCGGTAGCCTCCTCGGCCGAGGGTACTCCCATCATTCCAGGGCCCATCATCATCTGCATCATGCCCCGATCCATCATAGCCATGCCCGGTCTGTCGCCATGATCCATCATCCGGGCGTGCATGCCCATCATCATGGGCATCATCTTTTGCATCATGTCGGTCTGATCACCAGTCATGGGACCAGACTCGCTATCGCTTGTTCCCGTGGCCACACCAGGCTGCTGAGCACCATGACCGTGACCAGCTTGGGCAAAAGCCGCACCCGTGGCACCCAGCAAAAGCGTTGCAGAAGTCGCGAGTATCTTGAAGGTTTGCATTATGTATTTCCTTTTTGCTTCAGTTGATCATGTTCAGCAGAAACGGCGTTGCCACCGACTGAATCAGAGACGCCAATGCGTCAGTTGTTGCTGCAACAGCAGCCCCCTTTGCCCGACTTTTCCGGCTTGCTGTCTTCCGCTGGTCGCCGTTCTTTCTCGGCGACAGTCTCGGTCTGAGTCACACCTCCGCAGCATCCTTTCGACGATCCAGTGTCTTGGGCCGGGGTATTGGAACGATTGTCCACTTGAAGCTCCTCGATATGTTGCGTTCATTCAGTAGACGCTCACCGTCAAAGAACGTTACAGAAAAAGAAAAGTATCATGATTTCGGGGAGGAGGTCCGGTAGCTGCGCCGCTGAAAAACGCCCTAATATTAACGCCTTGGCAATCGTTTTCCGGAATAGCGACACACGGATCCATATACCCCCTTGAAAGAGGCCCTGCTTGTCCTCTCACTCGTTGGTCAGTTCGAATGGGACCCGACAAATCGTGTCCGTCGGTATTTTTTGGAGCTCTGTCTCCGCTCCCGCGATGGTCGATCATCCCCACGCAAATGCTGTGCCGACTTCCAATCGCCGGTATCTGTTTGGGCATGCGCTCTCAAATGCCGTAGGCCCATGCCGCCAGTCGGCCCATGTGGATGTCAACACTATGGACACCGGACACGTTTTCCACGGCGACCCGAATGGCGTTCTCTTCGAAATCGCTGTCTGCAACGCCCCAGATTGCGACATTGCCCTTGTCCACGGTGTAGTTGATCAAATTGACTGTCGCACCGGGAACCTCTTTCAGGACTTCATCTATCTTCGAGCGCAGCACCCGATCATCTTCCGATGGTTCCCCCAGTGCCCCGTCAGGAATTGCCGACAAGGCATGGAGCAGATTTGCCCGACTGACAATTCCAACGACGCGCTCCTCCCGCAGCACCGGCACCCGTTTGATCCGGTGCTTTTCCAGAAGGCGCGCGATCTCGGCAATCGGTGTGTCTTCCTCGACCGAAACGACATCGCGGGTCATCACGTCCGCGATATGGTGGCTGTTGAGCTTGATAAATTCCTGGGCAGAATTGCCAGAGCCGCCCAGCAGTTCGAGCCACCAGGATCGGCGCGGGCCGTCGGTGTCGCGGACGCGCCGCATCAGGTCTCCTTCGCTGACCAGTCCCTTTAGAGCGCCCTCTGCATCAACGACGGGGAGCGCGCTGACGTGATGGTCGAGCATCAGGCGCACGGCGTCCTCGATTTTTCTGTCCTGCGGGACGGAGATCACGGACGTCGTCATGATATCCTTGGCTTGCATGTCTTTGTCTCCTTCGCAGATTATGGGCCGATGCACCGATCAGGTGCCGATCACCAGTTGCAGGTCACCGCCCAAATCATAAGGCGGGATGTCGAGGTTCCGTGGTGCTGGTCCTTTCCGGATCCGCCCCGACGTGTCGTAGTGCGATCCGTGACAGGGGCAGAACCAGCCGCCGAATTCTCCGACTGCGGATCCGTCCTGACCCAGCGGAATACACCCCAGATGGGTGCACACACCGATGACGATCAGCCATTCACCATCCGCATCTGCCGTGCGGTTTTCGTCTCGTGCGGGCACTTCGCCGCTCTCGTTGGGGTTCTCGCGCCCGCTGTCGACCGGATCGGCAAGATCGTCGAGTTCGACAGCGCGCGCCGCCTCGATTGCCGCAGCAGACCGGCGCCAGACGAAGACCGGGCGCCCCCGCCACTTGACCGTAATGCGTTGGCCCGGTTCGACGCCGGACAGATCGACCCTGACCGTACCGGAGGCGGTCACGTCGGCTGAGGGGTTCATCGAGTCAATCAGCGGCCAGACCGCAGCCCCGACGGCAACCGCACCGGTCGAGGCTGTTGCATAATACAAAAAATCGCGCCGCTCAGTTGCGGGCGGCGGAACTGGGTCGTCTGCGGTCCTGTTCATCGTGAATCCTCCGACTTAACGCTCATCTGGGTTGAAAAGACCGGGCTTTCGATGTGAACACCCGCGTCTACATGCGACACTTCTCCGGTGATGCCGCTGGTGTAATCGCTGGCGAAGAGCAGGGCCGTTCGGCCCACCTCGTCGGCCTCTATGTTGCGCCGCAAGGGTGCTGCGCGCTTGGTCGCCTCCAGAAGACCCGAAAAGCCGGTCAGCCCCGATGCCGCGCGGGTCAGCACCGGACCCGCCGAAATAGCGTTGACACGGATGTTTGACGGCCCGAGTTCATGCGCGAGATAGCGCACAGTCGCTTCGAGCGCCGCCTTGGCCGGCCCCATCACATTGTAGTTTTCCACCACACGTTCACCGCCGAGATAACTCAACGTGATCAGGCTGCCGCCGCCGGACATCAGCGGTTCGGCAAGATGCGCCATATGGATCAGCGAATGCACCGAAACGGCCATCGCTTCCGAGAACCCCTCGGCAGAGCAGTCGGTCAGCCGACCGTGAAGGTCGGCGGGCGGCACGCTGCCCACGGCGTGAAGAAGGAAATCGAGCTTTCCCCAGCGTTCTGCGATAGCATCAAAAACGGCATCGAGTTCCTGTGGCGCCTCCACATCGCAAGGCAGGACGATGGGCGCTTCAAGCCGCGCGGCCAACGGTGTCACGTGGGTCTTGGTGCGCTCATTGACAAAAGTGATGGCCAACTCGGCACCCGCTTGCCGGAAGTGCAGAGCGGCGGGCCACGCCAGACTGCGTTCATTCGCGATGCCGATGACCAAGCCCTTGCGACCGGACAGGTCCAAAAGTTCCACGGGATCGCAGTATTCGGGGAAGTCAGGCATCTTCCGATTGAACCCGGGTATCGGCGGAGGCGTCCGGCACCTTCTTCTGTGCAGTTTGACGCTTCGCGGTCTTGCCGTGCTTATGCCCGCCGTGTCCATGCCCGAAGAGATGCATCGCAGCCATCCCGCCGATCACGAGGACCAGAACCCAGTTTTCGATAATCCATTCCATGATCCTTCACTCCTTGTTTGGTATGGCGGTCGGTTGGCCCGCTTGTGTGGTGGTGGCGATGGGGAAACTGCCGTACATCGCGCCAAAGACATGTGTGAGCCATGCATCGCGCGCTTTGCGCAAGGCACCGAGATTTTCGCCGGTACGCGCGAACAACGCGCGTTCGGCTAGGATGGCGGGATGGTCTTTCGGCAGAGGATCCCGCGTCTCACGCACGGAGTCGGCTGTGGATTTCACCAGCGCCATCCAAGGGTTCACACGGTCGGAAAACATCGTTCTGGTCCATCGCATCGGATGCAGGGCGCGCAGCATCTCGGCACTGGCCGGGGAGGTCGCGGCCTTGACCCAGGGGCTGACGAAAGTCGAATAGGCCGCCTCGTTGATCCGTGATATCTGCGCGACCTGGGCCAGCGCCACATCGTCGGACGCAACGCCAAGATCATCGACGTCGCGCGGCTCGAAACGCACGTCGTAGTCGCCGGTCTTGCGCTTTGCACTGCCGGAAGACTTGTCGATGAGCATTTCGTAAAGCCCGGGCGCCAGTGCTTCGACCGCCTCCAAGCTTTCCAGGATCGCCCGATGCTGAAGCCGCGCGACGGACCCGGAGACAAAGATGCCCAGATGCCCGACAGTCTCGTGCGTCATGTAGACGATGCGTTGTCCGGCAGCCTTGAGCGCATCGGTGTCAGGATATAGCTTGGCAATCCAGCCCAATGCCTGCTGCGGTGGCGTGATGTTGTCGCCCTCCGAGGCAAAGACCATGATCGGGTTGCGGAGCCGTTTCAGGTCGATGGTGCAATGTGCATCCAGTTGCATCTCGCCCTGCTCCAGCCGGTTGCCGATAAAAAGGTTCTGTGTGATGCCGAGAATTTCCTCGCGGCTCAGCGTATAGTAGCCATTCCACCAGCGTTCGAAGTCGAGGAACCGTTCACGTTCGGTATCGGCATGGGAAAAGAGGTTGGCGTATTTCTCCCAGATCGCCTTTTCGGGTTGCAGGGTCTCGAAGTTCTGCGCCAGCCACGCGCCGTCGAACCGCCCGTCGCCCAGATCGGCGATCATGTGCGCCGCCCAGGATCCGCCCGAGAGCGCGCCGAGCATCCGCATCGGGCTGGTGGCCGCGTCGCCCGACCAATAACTGAGCGGAGAGCCGTTCAGCACGATGGGCCCGGTCAGACCGTCGCAATCGGCGGCCAGCAAGGCGGCGGCCCAACCGGCCTGACAATTGCCGTAGAGCACGGGTGCCGCGTTCGGGTGACGGCGGGCGACTTCGGTGACGAAGTCACGCAGTGCATAGTGTACGTCAGCCAGCGTCTGGCCGGGCATGGGTTCTGGAAAGAAGATCACGAAATAGACCGGATGGCCCTCGTGCATCGCCATGCCGACTTCGCTGTCATGCTTGAAGCCGCCGATACCCGGCCCATGTCCCGCGCGCGGATCAATGACGATGACCGGCGGCTTTGCCTCGTCCACGCAATCGTCCCAGCAATCTTCGCCTGCCCGCGTAATCCGGAGCAGTGCATAATTGGCGGGCCGGTCGAAGGTGCGGGCATCCAGCAGAAGCTCATAGTCGAAATCCAGAAGCGGCGGCATGCCCTGACGTTCATGTGCGATCATGTTGTCGGCGCGTTCCCGCAAGGTATCGAGGAACAGCAGCCAGCGTTCGAACGCGTCCTGGGCATAGGGAATATGGGCGTCAGCCGAGGGCTGTTTAGACTCGGGTTCCGTAGTTGGCTCCGTTGTCACAGTTGCAAGGCGCAAGCTCTTATTCATCGTTGGCTTCCTTCTGTTCATAGATTTCTCTGGATGGCCGCCCTGCAAGAAGCGTAAGTGCGAGGATCTTTGCGACCTCCTCGCGCAGACCGGTCAGCAGGTAGGCCGCATCACCGGGCTTGAGGCCCAGTGCGCGCGCCGCTAATTCCGGGGGTTGCTTCAAGATTTCCACGCGCTGGAACAACGCCAATGCCATCGGGGCGTCTGGATGCGCGGAGGCCTCTGCACAAATGCATATCATCCGCGACATGAACCCCGGAACGGCGGCATTCCGCGACGGTTCCGTTGCTCCCGAACGAAAACTCGTCGTCTCCCGTGGCATGATCCGATTCCTCCTGCTGTGCTGCCCCAAGGCGTAGTCACAAAAGAAGACGTCGATTGGCGAAAAACGTTACAGAACCGACCGCGTTTCGATCAGGAATTCTGCTGCTCTGCTTTGCAATCTGTTTCGTGCTCGGCGTTCTTGCAACCTTCAGGCTGACAATAGCAATCGTCACGATCGTCACGGCAGCAGTCGCCGCAGTGACTTGTCAACGCCTCGCGCAAAGCCGTGCGCGCCCGGTGCAGGCGAACGCCAAGGGCGTTGCGGGTTAGTCCAAGGTCGCGCGCCACATGCTCACGGTCCTCTTCGCCGAAGTCGATACGCCGGAGCAGTTCGGCGTCCGCCGGGCGCAGTTCGGAAATAAGACCGCCGTGGCAGGTGCAGAGCCGCGCCATCTGGGTCGGCGCATCAGAGATCCAGTCTTCCGGCTCACGCGCCACCGCCGCAGCCAAGCGGTTGCGACGCGTGCCTTTACGGAAATGGTCATTCAACGTGGAGCGCAAGATCGCATAGAGCCAGGCATCCATCCGCTCAACGTCTCTGAGTTGATCATTGCGCCCCAGCACGCGGATGCAGAAATCCTGCAGGACATCCTCTGCATCCGCCCGACTGCCAAGCCGTTTGATCAGGAAGCCAAGGAATGCGCCGCGTCCGTCCAGCAACGCACGTTCCGGCGAGGAGTCCGACACCTTCGGTTTTCCGGTGTCTTGCGATGCCATGGCATTCAATTCCTTTCCCCAGTTTCCGAGATTGGCCATATTAGAGAACTGATCATCGCTTCTAGCAAGTTCAATGCTCGCGGACGTTGACATAGATCAAATGTGTCATCGTCCGGCCCGCCAGATCAAAGACCAAGGCCCACTCTTATGTTCTGCTGGGAAGTCATTCAACGAACTCGGCAGCATTTGTCTGGTCAAATCAACTTATTGATTTAATGAAATCAATTTTCCTGCTCCGCGTTGATGGTTTTGTGTTCCACCGCTGAGATTGACGAACACAATACCCACAATGACCAATAGGATCCCGCAAAGCTGCGCGGCGGAAAGCTATTCTCCAAAGAACAGCGCGCCGATTGTGAGACCGAAAATCGGCACCAGAAAGCTGATGAAGCATTGTCGCTAAGATTCGGCGTTCATCCAGGTTCAATTTGCGGTAGGATCATCTCATCACATCCTCCTGATCTGCATCATAAATTTATACAGTAATGCAATCCAAATTGGAATTTTCCGAACTGCACGAGGCGGGCCTGCGGATAATAATGGCCACGGGGGATAACGAACGCACGGCAAGGGCCGTGGCGACGATCCGTAACATACGCCAGAACCTGTTCTGGGCCTTTGCCTACAACACGCTCGGTGTGCCCTTAGCTGCGGGCGTGCTCTACCCAGTATTCGGGCTGTTGATGTCGCCCATGTTCGCCGCCGCCGCAATGAGCCTCTCGTCGGTCTCGGTCATCGCGAACGCGCTCAGACTACGGCGATTGAGGCTTTAGACGATCCGCGTATTGAGCGTGAATCTGGACGATACTTCTATTTCAGCAAAACGTGTATTGCTGATCTATGAGAACTTCAGCATAGCATGTTGCATGCTATTCAAAACACGCCTTTTTCTGGTTGCTCTGTTGGTTGGCGCTGTTCTGGCGCAAATCAATCTTGCGTCCATTTCAAGTGTGGACCCAGCGCCTGCTATGGCCATGCAGAGCGATTGCTGCCCGAAAGACTGCCCGGACATGCCGGAATGCGACGCTGCCTGCATTTCCACGACGCAATGTCGTGTGGCCCCGATCGTGGCCGAGCTCGAACGAGTGATCCTGGCGAACCTGCCTCGGTCCGGACGTGCCGGGTACGTGCGGACTGAGGCAACGGCGATTCTGCAACAGGCAGACGGCGGATTGCAAAGACCGCCCAAAGCATAGCGGTTCTGGTGCCTGCCGCACCAACAGCCGCGCGCCGATGTAACGTTTAGACCAATTCCAGGTCGATACGATGGTCGGCGTTCCCGTTGCCCGTCAATACAGGCGTATCATGCCCCGTTATATTCAAGTCGCCCTTGCTGCCCTCGTGGTCGCGGCCCAGCTTTCCGTGCCGGTGGCACAGGCCGCTGCATCTGATTACATTCTCGTTCTTGTCGAGACGACTTATCCCTTCGGAGACGATGCGGTTCTAGAAGTTCGTCTGATTGATACCCGCACCAATGCGCCCGTGGAGGGCGCCGTCATCTTTGCCACAAGGCTGGATATGGCGCCGGACGGGATGGAGACGATGACTTCACCGGTCTTGGCGTTACCCGGCGAAGAGCCGGGTCTCTATCGCTTCTCTGCCGATCTGACGATGGACGGAAACTGGCGCTTTTCAGTTGCGGCCAAGGTGCAGGGCGAGATGGAAACCGTTCAGGCACAGATCGTAATCGAGGTACAGCCATGAGCGCCTTTGGCAAACTGGTGCTGATCGCCGTCATTGTCAGCGCGGCTGGATGGGTTGGCCTTGCGGCGGGCGGCAAACGCTGGACGCCTGCGATGCTGACGGATGTGGCGCAGACGCAGCTCACAGCACTTTTGGGACGTGAAGCTGACGCGATGCCGGCCGAAATCCGATCGGCGATGGGCCCGATTATCTACTATCGACACCCTGACGGTCTTGCCGAATGGTCCGCGGTGCCGACCGACACCGTCGATGGCAAGGCGTTTCTGCCGGTGCTGGCAAGCGAAGATGTGTCGTTTGACCCAGAGGCGCCCAACCCTCTAGAGGCGAAAATTGGCGAACGAACCGTTCTCTACTACCGGCATCCGATGGGCCTGCCTGATACGTCTCCGGTGCCAAAGCAGGACTCCATGGGCATGGACTACCTTCCCGTTTTTGCCGATGAGGCAAACGATGCCGGATCGGTGACCGTATCGCCCGGCAAACTACAGCGCACCGGCGTACGTACGTCAGTTGCGGTGCTCAAGCCCATGGCAACGACGGTTCGAGCGCCGGGGATCGTCGCGCTAGATGAGCGTCGAGTTAGCGTCATTTCATTGCGTGCGGATGCTTTCATCGAAGAAGTTGAGGATGTAACGACCGGATCAATCGTTAAAGCGGGCGAACCGCTGGCGATGCTCTATTCTCCGGATATCGTCTCGGCGGCCGCACAGTATGTTTCGGACCTGCGAAGTGGTGAAGGGCGCGTGGAAGGCAGCCGTCAAAGGCTGGCAAACTTGGGTGTTCCCGTGTCAGTGATCGACAAGATCGCGGCGGGCAGGCGTGCGCCGGTACAAATCAGCCTGATGGCACCGCGGTCGGGCGTGGTTCTGGAACGAATGGCCGTCGCAGGCATGATGTCCGAGGCTGGCGAAACGCTGTTTCGTATTGCCGATACATCGGTTGTCTGGATCATGGCGGACGTGCCGGAATCTGCGCTCGCGGGCCTTTCGGATGGAAACGCTGCGACGATCACCTTCCCAGGCCTACCGGGCGAGACCTTCAGCGGCATCATCGACAAGATCTACCCTGAGGTCGATATGCAGACCCGGACGGCACGCGTCCGCGTCGACCTGTCCAACCCTGAGGGTCGCTTGCTTGTCAACATGTTCGCTGATGTGGCTTTGGCGACGGGCGACGGTGCGCCCGTGGTGCAGGTGCCGGAAACGGCGGTGATCGACACCGGCGATCGCCAGGTGGTGATCCGCGATATGGGAGAGGGGAAATTCGCCCCGCAGGATGTGGTGCTGGGGCGGCAGGCCGCCGGGATGGTGGAAGTCCGCGAAGGTATTTCCGAGGGCGACCGGATCGTCACCACCTCGACCTTTCTGATCGACGCGGAGAGCAACCTGAACGCAGCCCTGGCTGCGCTGACCGCCCCGGAGGCAGTCGAATGATCGCGCGTGTCATCGAATGGTCCGCCCGCAACCTTGTTCTGGTGTTCTTTGCCACGGCCCTTATCATCGCCTCAGGGGTCTGGTCACTACGCAATTTGCCGATCGACGCTATTCCCGATCTGTCGGACGTGCAGGTGATCGTGCTGACCGACTATCCGGGACAGGCCCCGCAAGTGGTCGAGGATCAGGTCACCTATCCGCTGACCTCGGCCATGCTGACGGTGCCGCGATCCCGCGTGGTGCGGGGCTTTTCGTTCTTCGGCATCTCTTTTGTATACATCATCTTCGAGGACGGAGTTGACCCGTACTGGGCGCGGTCGCGCGTGCTGGAATACCTCAACGCTGCTGCGGCTCGCCTGCCCGATGGGGTGACACCGGCCCTTGGTCCGGATGCAACGGGGGTGGGCTGGGTCTATCAATATGCGATCACCGGCGAGAACCTGAGCCTTGCTGAATTGCGGTCGTTGCAGGATTGGGTAGTGCGTTTCGGGGCCAGCCGCGCAGAGGGCGTGTCCGAAGTGGCCAGTGTCGGTGGCTTCGTTAAGCAATACTCGGTCACAGTTGACCCGGTCCGAATGCGCGCGCAGGGGATCACGCTGTCTGATATCGGCAAGGCCATCTCCGAGAGCAACATGGACACCGGCGGGCGCACGGTGGAGCTGTCTGAGTTCGAATTCATGGTGCGCGGACGCGGCTATCTGGCGGGGACCGAGGATATCGGCAACATCACCCTGCGCAGCATTGGCGGGGTGCCGATCAACCTGAAAGACGTCGCACGGATCGAAATAGTCCCCAATGAACGCCGCGGCATCGCCGAGTTGAACGGTGAGGGCGAGGTCGCCAGTGGCATCGTGCTTCAACGGGTCGGCGCAAATGCGCTGGATGTGATCGAAAACGCCAAGGCCGAACTGGACGTGGTGGCCCAAAGCCTGCCGGATGGAGTCGACATCGTGCCGGTCTATGACCGCTCCGACCTGATCCTGTCGGCGATCGAGACGTTGAAAACAACGCTTCTCGAAGAAAGTCTCATCGTGGCGGGGGTAACGATCATTTTTCTGTTGCACGTCCGCTCCGCCCTCGTGGCGATCATCATGCTGCCTGTCGGATTGCTCATGGCCTTCACGGCAATGAAATTTCTCGGGATCGGGGCCAATATCATGAGCCTCGGCGGCATTGCCATCGCGATCGGCGCGATGATCGACGCGGCCATTGTGATGATCGAAAATGCGCACAAACACCTCGAACGGGCCGCCCCTGACAAGCCACGCATCCAGGTGCTGATCGAAGCGGCAAGCGAGGTCGGCCCCGCGCTGTTCTTCAGCTTGCTGATCATCACTGTCTCGTTTCTGCCAATCTTTTCGCTTGAAGGACAGGAGGGACGCATGTTCGGCCCGCTTGCCTACACTAAAACCTTCTCGATGGCGGCAGCGGCGTTCCTATCGGTGACGCTGGTGCCTGCGTTGATGGTGGTCTTCGTGCGGGGTCGGATCATCTCTGAACAAAAGAATCCGGTAAACCGTGTACTGATCGCGGTCTACCGCCCGATTATCAGCGCCGTTTTGAAGGCCAAGAGTCTCACGATCATCGTGGCCATTGCGGCACTGGTAATCACCATCTGGCCCGCGCGTCAGCTAGGGTCTGAATTCATGCCTGTCCTGAACGAGGGTACGCTTATGTACATGCCGACCACGCTGCCCGGGCTTTCGGTCACCAAGGCCGCCGAGCTGATGCAGACCCAGGACCGCATCATCAAGACCTTCCCCGAAGTGTTGTCGGTTTTCGGCAAGGCAGGCCGCGCGCTGACTGCGACCGATCCAGCACCGACGGAGATGTTCGAGACGATCATCCAGCTCCGCCCGGAAGACGAATGGCGTCCCGGTGTCACCATCGAAAGCCTGCGGCAGGAAATGGATGCCGCGCTGCAATTTCCCGGCGTGTCGAACGCCTGGACGATGCCGATCCGGGCGCGAATCGACATGTTGTCCACCGGCATCCGCACACCAGTGGGGATCAAGGTCTTCGGTACCAGCCTGACCGAGATGGAAAAGGTAGCCCGTGAGGTCGAAGCCGTCGTGCGCACGGTGCCAGGAACGACCAGCGCCTATGCCGAACGGGTGATTGGCGGCTATTATCTGGACATCACGCCCGACCGAGCTGCCCTTGGCCGCTACGGTCTGTCGGTGCAGGATGTGCAGGAGGTGATCGGCATGGCATTGGGGGCCAAGGCCATCACGCAGACCGTCGAGGGCCGCGAGCGCTACGACGTCGCAGTGCGCTATCCGGCGACACTGAGGTCCGATCCGGAGGCCATCGGACGCGAGGTTCAAGTGGCGCTGCCGGGCGGTGGCACAATTCCACTTGGGGACGTAGCCACCATCGAACGCACTCGCGGAGCCACGTCGATCCGCACCGAAAACGGACAGCTTGCCGTCTATATCTTCGTCGATATCGTCGGACGCGATCTGGGTGGCTTCGTGGCCGAAGCCCAGACGGCGGTCGCGGCCTCCGTCACCCTGCCCCCCGGCTATTCGTTGGGCTGGAGCGGGCAGTTCGAGTACCTTGAACGTGCGAAACAGCGGCTGGCCACTGTTGTGCCCCTGACGCTGGCGCTGATCTTTCTGCTCCTCTATCTGAACTTCCGCCGCCTGACGGAGACACTGATCGTGATGCTGTCGCTGCCTTTCGCGCTGGTCGGGGGCATCTGGCTGATGTGGTTCATGGGCTTCAACATGTCGGTTGCGGTGGCAGTCGGGTTCATCGCGCTGGCCGGGGTGGCGGCTGAAACCGGTGTGATAATGTTGATCTATCTCGATCAGGCGTTGAATGAAGCGCGGGACCGCGCGGACGGCCGGGATCTGACCCGCGACGAACTCTACGCTGCAATCATGGTGGGCGCAGTAGACCGCGTTCGCCCCAAGATGATGACGGTTGTAGCAATCATGGCCGGCCTGATGCCGATCCTTTGGGCGCACGGCACCGGATCCGAGATCATGCAGCGCATCGCCGTTCCAATGATCGGCGGGATGGTGTCGTCAACTTTGCTGACCCTGATCGTCATTCCGGCGGTTTATGCCATCATCAAAGGCTGGAGCCTCAAGAAGGCCGGTACAGCGCCTGATTTGGCCCTCGGGCAGGCCGCAGAATAAGGGCAACAGCATTAAGGAGGCATTGGGAATCGAGATGAATCCTTGAAACCTATGGCGTCAGAGCGACTTCAACGACGCGAATGGTGGTACTGCCGTCCGCGCCGCTGATTGGTTGCGTCCAGGCCACAAACGCCCCGGTTCCGCCAAGCGCCATCCTCGGAAAACCGACCGATCCGCCGCCTCGATTGATGTGTAGCGCCTGAGGCGCGGCACATCCGGCATCTGGCGATACGTGGCACATGACGATCGCTTCACCGCCTCCCACAAATTCAATCCAGAGCGCCAATGCGCTTCCATCCGGCATTTGCAGGACATCCACCCGACCTGCGGCCGCGCCGAGGTCAATGCGGAGCGGTTCGTCGAACTGCGCACCGCTATCGTCCGAAAAGGCGATACGAACCTTCGGCTCGTTCTCGGCTGCTGTGAACCAGATGACGGAAACCTTATCGTCCATCGCATCAATAGCCGGGCCATTAACGGGGCATCCGGCGATCTCCCATCCGTCGTTATGGATCGTGGCGGGCTCCGTCCACTCCCCATCGGCCTGCCGGACAGCCGATATATCGCGAATTTCATCGGCGGTTCTGTCACGATAGACCGCCACTATGTCGCCTGATGCAGTCCGCGCCGCAGAAGTCTGGCAACAGGTACAGGTGCGCACATCCAACAGGCTTTCTGGCTGCATCGTTCCGTCAGAGTTGATCTGCCGCGCGCGCAACTGCATCGCATTTTCGAAGCTGTCGCCTTCTGTCTGACTGTCATACCCCCGGCCATCCAGCCACAGCGCCGTCAATCCGCCAAACTGGTCGGGAATCAATGAAACAAAACCATGCTCGCGTTGCGATCTGTCATCGTGAGGGACAATCGGGTCCGTCCAGGTTCTGCCTTCATCTAGGGAAAAGGCGATATTCACGTCGTATTGGTAATCGCCCGGTCCATTCAACTCTAGCCATTGCGCCGCCAGACCACCCTCAGCAAGAGCCACTACCGAAGGGAAGTCGGCCCAGTTGATGTAAGTCTCTGACGATTTATGGATTGTCCGAGCATCCGACCACTCTTTGCCATCAAGGATGGCCATGCGAACTTCCGCTTCGGTTCCGCTTTCTTCGGTCCAGCTCAGTAAAACCCTGCCATCCGACAAGGGTGCGAGTGATGGTTCGCGCGCATTGATGCCAACCGGTGATCCGCGGTCGGTCAATCTGAATAATCCGGTTTCCTCCGCGTATGATGCGGTGGACGAAGCGAGCAATGCACCAAGGATCAGAGTCGATGCAGCAGAACATTTACTCATGAGCAGAATTTTCCCACCGTTATTGCTTTTCTGTGGCAAACCAAATGCTGATTGACCGTGCGCCAACTCCCATTCTTTTGACCGACGAAAATGCTTAGTCAATTCCGTTGGCCCGCTGCAAAGCTCGAATGTACGCCACGATAGCAAGGATGTCTGAGCGCGTCACGCCTTCAACCGCTGGCATGTTGTCAAATTCCCAGTGGTGCGCCCGAACTCCATTCTGCGCTGCGAGGACAAACGCCATGTCGCCGTGGTGGCTGGGTTCATAGATCTTGTGAACAAGCGGAGGAGCGACGCCATCTTGACCCTGCGCGTTTCGACCGTGGCAAGCGGAACAGACCGCATCATAAGCGCTTGCGCCGATTTGCTCCTGCTCTGTGAAACTGTTTGGTAGCTTGACAGTAGCGAGAGCACCCGCGGAAAGCGCGATGCCCTCCTCCCTCTGGACGCCCGTCCGAGTGTGGCTCGGTTGCACAATGAACCATACTGCTGCAGCGACGGCGACCAGAGCGAAAAATATCGCGGCCCATTTCATACTATCAAACTCTTTCATGATGTTGCGATGGCCCCCTGCCTTTTTAGAGACGAAGCCGGGCATCTCAGTGGGGCTTGCTCGAATTGACTGACCTCCTGCGGCATGGTGTTGTCTGCTTGAACAATTGCGGATTGCTGGATCGATTTGTTGAAAAAGGTCGTGATTTCGTGGTACCGGATCCGCGTGTCTTCCAGCGTCTGATAGTAATTGAAGAGTTCTTTCAGCGGTGCCGAGAAGTCTTTGTGTGCGGCTAGGACGGCCACCAGGGCACCGAGTGTAATACGCCCTTCGATGACGAAATATCCACCCAATGAGTAGAACAGGAATGGGGTCAGCGCGGTTAGAAAATTGTTGAGGGCCTTGATGAAGAACTTCAGGTGGAAAATTTTCCTGCGGACGTGCTCAAGCTCTCTAAAACTCGCTCCGGCCGGTAGCAGTCCGGTCGAATTGACCTGCCGTTCACGCAACTGTTCGCTAAGCTGTCTGCCGAGCTGTCGGACTTCCTTGATCCTTGTACGTGAAAGGGCGTTTACACGCCGCTGTAGCTTGGGCAGCAGCACGAGCTGAACTGGCAGCACGGTCAGTGCGGCGGCACCCAACACAGGGTCCTGAACGAACATGAAAAACAGAATCGTCAACAGTGTACCGCCTTGTAGGATTGGCAGCGTGAGGACATCTGCCGCGAAGCCACCTATGGGCTCAACCTCCTGTGCGAGAATAGGGACGATTTCGCTCTGGTTTCGGGAGTCGGGATCGCTGCGCCATTGCCGATAGACCAGCAAGCGGAAGCGCCGCAGAAAACGCTCAGCTACATACCCCTTGAACACGTTGAGGCCGTATTTATTTAGCCCATTCAAGATGATCGCCAGAAGGTAGAGACCACAGAGAAGCATTAGGAAAACGACCTGATCGACGTCTCGCTCCAAAACGGCAACGGGGAAACGATCAGAATCCAAAGCGTTGTTTACGATCTGCTTTGGCAGTTCGAGGGTCAAATATAGAATAGGCATCGCGATGAGGCTGACTACAATCATCAATGCCTGCTGCCTTCTGGAGTAGCGCAGGACCGTGCTGAAAAGACTGCCTTCAAGCCCCCGTATGGGTTCGGGGTGGAACGTAGGGGTGTGACGGCGCTTCCAAAGCTTGTGAATGCCGCGAATAGCAAGATATGAGCCGACAGTAATTAGCAGCGCGGGTGCCAAGACCAGTATCAGATGAATGAACGGGTGAACCCAGTCTGGCGTCGCATCGCTGTAGTCGTACCCAAACGCGGCAGATACGTTGTGTACAAGCACGTGATACCTGTCCAGGAGTGACATCAAAAATTCTAACCCTTTGACTTCGGCGCAAGGTGATCGTGCACCATGATGACGCCCCACATGCCCGCTTCCCGGTGGCCGGGTATCAAGCACACGAACTCCAGGTTTGTCATATCGGAGAACTCCCAGATCAGGTCGGCATTTTGTCCACTTGGGATCAAAACCGAGTTGGCGCGATCATGTTGCATATCGGGGTGTTCGCGCATCCACTGCTGATGTTTCGCAATTTCGTCAAAGGAGCCGAGAAAGAACTCGTGATCCAGAGCGCCCGTATTGCCGATCAAAAACCGAACGACCGATCCCTTTTCAATCTGGATCGCGTCCGGCTCGAAAAGCATGTATCCGCTTTCTGTCTCCCTGATGGATATTTCGATCGTCCGGTCGAATGAGGAACCGACACCGGGCTTCCCGATCGCATCATGGCCAGGCAATTCAAAGGCCCGCGCATGAGGTTGCTGGCCTTTGCCACTAGAAGCGTTCACTGAGAAAGCCGGAAAGACGAGCACAAGGGCGGTGGTGCAGATTATCAGGAAATTCATAATGCTCGGCTACCTCCGTAGCGCTTGATTTTATTGCCTCAAAACGTTGGGGCCGGGCGTGTTCGCCTCGGCCCCATTGTCTATCTTCACTTCATCTGCGTGACAGTAAGCTTGCCCTTGACCCGGTCGGCAACGAACTCGATGTCCTGACCTTCCGCCATCTTGGCCATCATCGCTTCGTCCGCGCGGAACACCATCGTCATCGCGGGCATATCGAGGTTGACCAGAGGGCCGTGGATGATTGTGACCTTGCCGGCCTTGGCGTCGATCTTCTTGATGGTCCCGCTCGTATATTCCACGTCAGCCTGAGCCATCTGGTCCCCCACTGAGACCGCACGGTGCATTCCGGATTCGTAGTGACCCGGAATCAGGCACGCCGCTTCGAACGTACCAGCATTCGCGAACGTCCAGACGACCTCACCCGAAGCGCCCGCATCGAGACGGATTCGGTTCGGGTCGTCGTGTTCCATATCCATCTTGGCCATTTCGATCTTGTGCTCGGCGTTGCGCTCGACTGTATCAAGGACGAATTCATGCTCCAGCTCACCCTTGTTCGTGATGTTGAAGCGGATGGTTTCACCCTCCTTGATGGTCATCTCTTCGCTCTCGATCAGCATTTCGCCTTCGTCGTTTTCGAGCAGAGTGACATCAATTGTGCGGTCCACATTGGCGGCTTCACCCGGCATACCGATCATCATTGCGGCCGGCTTGGTCTCACCGTGCCCGCCATCATGTGTGCCTGCGGCAAATGCTGGTGCCGAAAGCACCAACGCGAAGCTTGTCGTCAAAAGAAGATTTCTCATTTCATTGTCCTGTAGGTTGGTTTGGTTGGAGTTGACGAAGGGCCGTTCAGCCCTTCGAGTTTGGTTTTGGTGTGAGAATGGTCTTGGGACTGTTGTTCGAGGCGAACTCGGGCAATTCGCCGGTCCATTCGTAGGCCATCTCGCCCGGAGGATTTTCGTACCAGCCGGGATCGGAGTAATCGTCCGCGTCGATGCCGTCCCGCACCTTTACGACCGAAAACATGCCGCCCATCTCGATGGGGCCGTAGGGCCCCCAACCCGTCATCATCGGGATCGTGTTGTCAGGCAGCGGCATTTCCATTTTCGCCATGTCCCCCATGCCGGACATCCCCATGGGCATGTACTCCGGCTGGAACTGACGGATCTTCTGGGTCAGCGGCTTCTTGTTGACCCCGATGAACGTCGGCACATCGTGACCCATGGCATTCATCGTGTGGTGCGACTTGTGGCAGTGAATCGCCCAGTCACCCAGATGGTCTGCGACGAACTCATAGGCGCGCATCGCGCCCACGGGGATGTCGATGCTGACCTCCGGCCATTGCGCTTCTGGCGGTACCCAGCCACCATCCGTGCAGGTGACCTTGAAGTCATAGCCGTGCATGTGGATCGGGTGGTTTGTCATCGTGAGGTTGCCGACGCGTACTCGCACCTTGTCGCCCTTGTTCACGACCAGCGGATCGATGTCGGGGAAGATCCGACTGTTCCATGTCCACAGATTGAAGTCCGTCATCGTCATGATGCGGGGCACGTATGTGCCGGGATCGATGTCAAAGGCATTCAGCATGATCAGAAAATCGCGATCCACCGGCATGAACGTGGGATCCTTGGGGTGGACCACGAACATGCCCATCATCCCCATCGCCATCTGGGTCATTTCGTCGCCATGGGGGTGGTACATGAACGTGCCGGACTTCACCAAGTCGAATTCGTAGACAAACGTTTTTCCTGGCGGGATGCTGGGATGACTCAACCCGGAGACCCCATCCATGCCCGAGGGCAGGATGAGCCCGTGCCAATGCACCGTGGTGCCTTCCGGCAGCTTGTTGGTGACGTAGATGCGGACCCGGTCACCTTCAACTGCTTCGATCGTTGGACCGGTGGACTGGCCGTTGTAACCCCACAAATGCGCGATCATGCCGTCTGCAAGTTCGCGCTCTACCGGTTCGGCCACGAGGTGAAATTCCTTGACCCCGTTGTTCATCCGGTGCGGAAGGGTCCACCCGTTCAGCGTGACCACAGGTGTGTAGTCCGGCCCCGACGACGGACGCGCCGTAATCGCCGTTGCCGCACTGTCCATCTGCGCGGCTTCAGGGAGGCCCATGTTCAGGGTTTGACCCCAGGCTTTTGAAGAGACCAGCGTTGCACCTGCCGCGCCGGCTCCGAGTAATTGACGTCTGTTCAACATGTCAGTTCCTTTCAGTGTCCTGCACCGCCACCGGCGGCAAGCGTTGCGCCTTCTCCACCAGCACCACCGCCGCCTTCGCCGCCGCCATAGATCGCGGCGGTCAGATCGGCCTGTGCCATGTAGAATTCGCGTTTTGCATTTGCCGCTTCCAGGGATGCGCCAAGTTTCTCGCGCACATCAGTCAGCAACTCGAAAGTGTTGGTGATCATGCCGTTGTAGGACAGCAAACCCTCTTCTTCGACGGTCGTGCGTAGCGGCACCAGAACGTCGCGGTAGTGGCGTGCGATTTTGTATGCGGCATGATAAGAGGCTTCAGCACCGCGCGCTTCAGACCGGACGTTCACGGCCTTCTCTGCGAGCACGTTGGCCGCTTGAAGATAAGACAATTCCGCCTTGCGCATCCGGGCCTTGCCGGTGTCGTAGATCGGGATCGCGAACTCCACTTCCACCTGAGGCAAAGTCTTGGTTTCAATGTCGCCACTGCCTTCAACTTCACGCTCAAATTCGGCTCCCGCAACGATCTCCAGATCGCTGACAATGCGGGTCTGGTCGGTCAGACCAAACGCCTTGGCCTGCGCTTCCAGGCCAAGTTTGGCAACACGCAGATCCACCCGGTTTCGGAGCGCCTTGGCCTCGATGTCGGTCACACGGCCGACAGAACGCGGCAGTGCAGGAAGAGCATCTGGCACATAGTAATCGACTTCGGTGCCCCAGAGGCCCATCAACCTGGTCAAAGTCTCCTTGGACCGAGTGGCGTTCAATCGTGCCTGTGCAAGTTGCCCCGCCAGTTCGGCATTGAATGCCTGTTCGCGGGCCTGCCCAGCTTTGTTGAGTGCGCCGGTCTCGCCCAACCGCATAGCCAGTTCCGAGCCGGCGTCAGAGGTCGCTTTCGCGCGCCGCAGATAGCTCACTGCCTCGAAGGCGGCGACTGCATCGACCCATGCCTTTCGCGTCTGATTGGCCAGTGCAAGTGTGTCGTTCACGGCATTGAGCTGAGCCTGCCGGAAGCTTGCATCAGCAATGGCCATGCGCTGTTTGCGCGTGGTGGCATCGAGGACGTTCGACCGGATCAGCCCTTCGATCGCCCTGTAGGCACCGAGCTCAGGCGCACCGATTCCCAAGACGCCAATTGAGACGATCGGGTTTTCCGGCGTCGATTGCTGCCAGGCCTCAGCGGCCGAGAGGCCAACATTGGCGTAAGACGCTTGCAGACCCTTATTGTTCAGCAACGCAACCTGAACCGCCGTATCGGCCGAGATCGTCTTCTGATGCACCATGCTGTGCACCTGTTTCTTGAGAGCTTCGTTTTCGGCCTGGGTTTCGGCGAAGGCCGTCCGTTTGCCGATGGCCGGTGTGACCTGACTGGAAATGTTGGCGAAGCCGGCTTTCGGTTCCGTGTAGATACCCGGTACAGCGGTAGCGCAGGCACCCAAAATTAGGGGAAAGCCAAGAACCAGCGGAATCTTAGATACCCGCATCAGTTGCCCTCCGTCTGCTCTTGATTGACGGAACGCCAATCACGGGGGCCGGTCGGACCACGATAGGTGTAGCCAGCCAATGGATCTTGATAGCTGATCGGAGACGAAACGGTCGCGTTGACGACAGCCTGTTGTGTCGCAACGGAGGGCAAAGGGGTAGGCTCATAGGCGCATGCGCCAAGCCCGAGGGCCGAAGCCCCCATAAGTAGATGAATTTTCATGAAGGTATCCTGATTGATGAACGATGTCTCACGCAGAGTCTGCGCAAGGCTCACACCCGGATTGGGCGCCGTTTCAGATCAGGAATCGAGGGGGCCGCAGAAACCCTGATGTTTCGACGGAATGCGTCTGACCGCTCAGGATCATATATTCTTTCGCAGCAATAGGATCCGGGAATACCAAGTCTGCGTCTGGAATGACGACAGAAATGCATATTCCGTTACAACACTGAGTTGATTGATGCTCTGTTTCACCCATGTCGGAGGATATGTCATCCACGTCAACTGTCGCCGGGTGTTTCATGTGGTCGGCGTGGATATCAGTTCCCTGACCAACTGTCGGTTCGCTGAGAAGGGAGCTGATCGATCCAGAATGCTGACCATCATGCATTCCCGAGGCCGCGTGTGCCGCAGAAGGTGGAGACAGAACCAATGCCAACGCAAAAGCGAAGCAAGTGAGGAATTTCACCCATACCGAAGTGGCGACACGCATTCTCATAAACGGCAACTTGGACGTTTTGACAAATTAGTCAACGCTTACAGCGCGGGAAGGTTTGGCACAATCTAGCGAGGCAGGCGAATTCTCGCTGCGAGCGCTCAAAACTGTTGCGCAATAGATACATAGCAACGTTCACCAGTCAGACAGAAGACGCGAAAATGGTAGTGAGTACTTCAGTAATGACTGGAAGTGCCGGGACTAACTCAGTCTTTGCGATCCGTAGCCCGCATCGTGAATCGCTGCCTTCAGAGCGCTTTCATCCAATGCGCTATCTACCTCGACGGAACGCGCAGTCAGGTCACAGGTGACAGTCGCGTGTGGGTCTATCGTCACAATGGCCTTCTCTATCGACGCGGTGCAATGTCCGCAGTTCATGTCCGGCACGCTGAACCTGATCATCACGATCTCCTTCTTGCTGCTGCTATCTAGGGCGTTCCCCTATGGGAAGGTCAATGCCCGAAAAAATTCCTCGATGCACCTGTTGACCTTCCAGTGAATGGAACCCTTATGTGAGGGAGGATCAGAATCAGGAGATTTCCATGTCCGGTCCGCACAACGTCCGAATTTCCCTTCAAAACATGTCCTGCGCCTCTTGCGTCGGGCGGGTGCAGCGTGGGCTTTCCGGCCTGCCGGGTGTCAGCGACGTTCGCGTCAACCTCGCCAGCGAGACGGCCCAGGCGCAGATCGACGGGCCGGAGCGCATCTCGGACATCGTCGAGAAGCTGGAAGAGATTGGCTATCCGGCCCGTAAGCAGAGCACTCGCCTGAACGTGGCCTCCATGTCTTGTGCGTCCTGCGTTGGGCGGGTGGACAAGGCGCTGGCGGCGGTGCCGGGCGTGCTGGACGTGAACGTCAATCTGGCATCGGAAACTGCGACGGTAACGTATCTCGAAGGCTCGGTTGCGGTTGCGGACCTGCTGAAGGCGGCGGGTGACGCAGGCTATCCCGCGACCTTGCCGCCGGACAGCGCGCCGGAAGACACGAGTGCCCGCAAGGATGAAGAGGCGCGGACGCTGGCTCGCAGGACCGCGCTGGCGGCGGCCCTCGCCCTGCCTGTGTTTCTGCTGGAAATGGGCGCGCACCTGATCCCCGGCATGCATGGTCTGATCGGCGACACGATCGGCCATCGGGCAAGCTGGCTGATCCAGTTCGTCCTGACCACGGTGGTTCTGCTCTGGCCGGGGCGCAGCTTCTACACGCGCGGGTTTCCAGCCCTGCTCAAGCGTGCGCCGGACATGAACAGCCTTGTCGCGGTCGGCACTTCTGCCGCCTATCTCTATTCTCTCGTGGCGCTATTCGCGCCCGCGCTGCTGCCCGAAGGGTCGCGTGCCGTCTATTTCGAGGCGGCGGCAGTCATCGTCGTGCTAATCCTGCTGGGCCGGTGGCTGGAGGCGCGCGCCAAGGGCCGCACCGGCGCAGCGATCCAGAAGCTGCTGGGCCTTCAGGCCAAGACCGCCCGCGTGCTGGTGGACGGAGAGCCTGAGGACGTGGCCATCGAGCGCATCGCCGCGGGCGACATCCTGCTCGTGCGCCCCGGAGAGCGGATTGCCGTGGACGGTGAAGTGACCGAAGGCAGCGCCCGCGTCGATGAGAGCATGATCACCGGCGAGCCGGTGCCTGTGGCCAAGTCGTTGGGCGATCCCGTCACCGGCGGGACCGTCAACGGTTCCGGTGCCTTCCAGTTCCGTGCGACACGCGTGGGAGCGGATACGACGCTGGCGCAAATCATCCGTATGGTCGAAGAGGCGCAGGGTGCCAAGTTGCCGATCCAGGGTCTGGTGGATCGGATCACCCTGTGGTTTGTGCCCGCTGTCATGGCGCTGGCGCTGCTGACGGTGATGATCTGGCTGCTGGTCGGACCGTCGCCCGCCTTGTCCTTTGCGCTGGTCGCCGGAGTATCGGTGTTGATCATCGCCTGCCCCTGCGCGATGGGGCTGGCCACACCGACGTCGATCATGGTCGGCACCGGCCGTGCCGCCGAAATGGGTGTGCTGTTCCGCAAGGGCGACGCCCTGCAACAGCTTTCGACCGTCGATGTGGTCGCGCTGGACAAGACCGGCACGGTGACCGAAGGACGCCCCGAACTGACCGATCTGGTGCTGGCCGACGGCTTTGAACGGGCCGAGGTGCTGGCTCTGGTCGCGGCGGTCGAGGCGCGGTCGGAACATCCCATCGCCGAGGCCATCCTGCGGGCGGCGAAGGCCGAGGGCGTTGCCCGGCACGACGCGCAGAAATTCAAGTCCATCACTGGCCACGGTGTCCGGGCAGAAGTCGCGGGCCGGGACGTACTGGTGGGCGCCGACCGTTTGATGGCTCGCGAAAGGCTGGACATCGGCGCGTTGGTCGACGAAGAGCGCCGCCTGGCCGAGCGGGGCCGCACCGCGCTTTACGCCGCCATCGACGGACGCGTTGCCGCCGTCATCGCCGTGGCAGATCCGGTGAAGCCATCCAGCGCGGCCGCCATCCGGGCGCTGCACGATCTTGGCCTGAAAGTCACCATGATCACCGGCGACAAGCGCGAGACGGCAGAAGCCATCGCGCGCGAGACCGGCATCGACCATGTGATCGCGGGTGTGCTGCCGGATGGCAAGGTCGCGGCATTGGACGATCTGCGCGGCACGGGCCAGCAAATCGCCTTTGTCGGCGACGGCATCAACGATGCGCCCGCGCTTGCCCATGCGGACGTGGGCATCGCCATCGGCACCGGCACCGACGTCGCCATCGAATCGGCCGACGTGGTGCTGATGTCGGGCGATTTGCGCGGCGTGGTCAACGCGCTGGAAGTGTCGCGGCGTACGATGCGCAACATCCGCCAGAACCTGTTCTGGGCCTTCGGCTATAACGTAGCCCTCATTCCGGTGGCGGCGGGGCTGCTCTACCCGGTGTCGGGCCTGCTGCTGTCGCCGGTGCTGGCGGCTGGGGCAATGGCGCTCAGCTCGGTCTTCGTACTGACGAACGCGCTGCGCCTGCGCCGTGTCCGCCCGGCGATGGACGACGCGGCGAAGGCCGCGACTGCCCCCCGCATGTCCCCCCTCCCGGCAGAATGAAACAAGGAGAAAACGATCATGAATATCGGAGACGTGGCCGACCTGTCCGGCCTTCCTGCGAAGACCATCCGCTACTACGAGGACATCGGGCTGGTCGAGCCGCTGCGCAGCGCGAACGGTTATCGCAGCTTTCGGCAGAGCGACGTCCACAAGCTGGCGTTTCTTGGGCGAGCGCGTGCGCTTGGCTTCACCATCGAGGACTGCCGGAGCCTGCTGAAACTCTATGCCGATACCGACCGCGCCAGCGCGGAGGTCAAGCAGATCGCCGAGGAACACCTCGACCGGATCGACCGGAAAATCGCAGAACTGACCGAGATGCGCGCGACGTTGTCGCACCTTGTCGATGCCTGCGCTGGCGATCACAGGCCTGATTGCCCGATTCTCGCAGATCTGGCGATGGAAGAGGGTAAGACCCGGACCGCAAGGGCAGCGGATTAAGCGGGCTTCGATCTGTCCCCCAGCGGGCCGCGCCACCCATAAGGTGCGACTGGCTGCAGCTATTTCGGAACATTCCAGCGCGGGAAAGTTGTTCCACCTCTAGACTTCACGATTTCGAGAGAGGACAACTTCATGTCATATGGCCGCTTTTTCGCGATGATCGCCACATCTACCGTCGTCATGTTCGGTCTGATGTATCTCAATACCTACCTCTGGACGCATGTGTTCTGGTCGGAAACGCGGGCCTACATGGCTCTCCTGATGGGTGCCACCATGGCGATCATCATGCTGGGCTTCATGCTGTCGATGTATTCCAGCAAGACGGCTAACGCAGCCATCTTCATCGGTGCCGCTGTGGTCTTTGCCGCCTCGCTTTGGCTGGTCCGCAGCCAAGTGACGGTGGGCGACACCAGCTACATGCGGGCAATGATCCCGCACCACTCGATCGCGATCATGACCTCCAGCCGCGCCGATATCTCGGACCCGCGCGTGCGCAAGCTGGCGGATGAGATCATCTATGCGCAGGACAAGGAAATCGCCGAGATGCGTTATCTGGTGAACGATATCGACGCCAACGGTGACAGTCCGGCACAGTCAGAAAGCGGACCGACGCAGATCATGAGCCTTGACGAGGCGCTATCAACCCCGGAAGTCGCCATTCTCGACCTCGAATTTCTTACTACGGAGGACATTGCGCAGATGTTTCCCGGCGGCGCGGCGTGCACGTTCACCTACACCACCACAAGCAGGCCTGCGCTTGCGGTGGGCCGCATCGACGGTGGGAGTGTAGCTCTCGCCAAGATCAGCGGCGATCTGGTGCGGCTGGAGGCTGGCGACGCCGGAAGCACTTGGGGCACGGAAGGCATGACAGTGGCGTTGAGCGCGCCGAGCGGAACCGGCACATTGGACGCAAATAGTGGCGAAATGCAGGACGCCGATCTCGTTCTCGAACTTGGGTCCGGTCTGCGTGCAGGGTATCGCGGATATTACGGTTGCGGTGCCTGAACCAGAAACTGGAGGAAACACCATGCCGAAAGACGCATCGAAATCAGCCCAACTCTACCGGATGGTCATGCAGGATCATCTTTGCCCTTATGGTCTCAAGTCCAAAGACCTGCTCGAACGGGAAGGGTACGAGGTCGAGGATCATCACCTGACGACACGTGAGGAAACCGATGCCTTCATGGAAAAGCACGGGGTCGAGACCACGCCGCAGACCTGGATCGGCGACAAGCGGATTGGCGGCTACGACGATCTGCGGGTCCATTTCGGCCTCGACGCGCCGGAAAGTGAGCGCTCGGACACCTCCTATCGGCCGGTGATCGCGATCTTTGCCGTCGCGTTTCTGATGGCGCTCGGCCTGTCATGGTACAGCTTTGGAACCATCCTCAGCCTGCGCGCGCTGGAATGGTTCGTCTCGATCTCGATGTGCTTGCTTGCAGTGCAGAAGCTTCAGGATGTCGAGAGCTTTTCGACCATGTTCCTGAATTACGACCTGCTGGCGCGCCGCTGGGTGCGCTACGGCTATCTCTATCCCTTCGGAGAGGCCTTCGCCGGTATCCTCATGGTCGCCGGGGCGCTCACCTGGCTGTCGGCACCCGTGGCCTTGTTCATCGGCACCGTCGGCGCGGTTTCGGTCTTCAAGGCCGTGTACATCGAAAGGCGCGAGTTGAAATGCGCCTGCGTCGGGGGAGACAGCAACGTGCCACTAGGGTTCGTCTCGCTCACCGAGAACCTGATGATGATGGTCATGGGTATCTGGATGCCGATCCGGGTCTACCTGATCGGTTGACGGCCCCGCGACCTCTACAGAGGCGCGGCGTGTACGACCTTTTTGACTGGTGGAGATGATCCCCACTTACCAGCCATCGCGCCAAGAGCTGGTTCGAAGTTCGTCAGCCGATTGTCGCGAGAAAGGGAAACGTCCCCAGCAGCCAATATGCAAACCGTGACAGTTGCCCGGTCATGATGGCAACTCCCATGATGATCATGGCAACACCCGCGCCCTTGTAGAGCCAGCGACCGGCCTTGCCGATCTGCCTTACCCGCGCGGCGATGGCGTCGGTGAACAGCGCAGCCAGCAGGAAAGGCACCCCCAGACCAGCGGAATAGATCGACAGCAGCCAGATGCCGTCCGACATGCCGCCGGAGGTCGAACTGAGTGTCAGGATCGCGCCGAGGATCGGTCCGATGCAAGGTGTCCAGCCAAAGGCGAAGGCCAGTCCCAGCAAGTAGGCCCCAAACGGGCGACCGCCGGGAATGTCGAGATTGAAACGGGTATCGCGCGAGAACGCATCCAGACGAAAGATACCCACCATGAACAGTCCGAACAGAATGATGATCCCGCCACCGAAATAATTCAGCTCAGTGCGCCATGTCAGCAGCAGCGACCCGAGCGCGCTGGCCCCGGCCCCGAGGGCGACGAAGACCGTCGAAAAGCCCAGCACGAAGCAGGCACTCAATCCGAGCGCCCCGGCACGTGCCCGCAGACCAACCGACCGCGTCGTACGCAGGTCCGGCTGCCCCGCAATGTACGAAACGTAGCCGGGCACCAGTGGCAGTACACAAGGCGACAGGAACGAAATGGCACCCGCAAGGAAGGCCGCGAAAATGCCGATGCCGGAAATATCCATCATGTTTCTCGCTTAGTGTTGAAGGACCACACGGCCCACCAGAACGCGACCAGCGGGACCACGATCCATTGCAAAACAGGTGACAGGCCCGCATCGAGGACCGGAATGATCGGCATCAGGTCCGAATAGGCCCAGGCCGCGCGGATCACGATGTTGAGCCATTCGCTGAACAGCGTGTATCCCAGTCCAAACACCACCGTCAGGACGGTCACAGACCGCCGCGTGGAGGCGACTAGGGGCCAGCCCCGGCCCGACAGCATGAGGGCAAGCATCAGCGCGCTCATGGCGATCAGGATATCACCACCCGTGCAATGGACGGCTGCGAAGACAATCTCACCCCAGGTGCCCTCGTTCCATATCGTGTAGAGCGGCATATGCGCGAACTCCCAGATCAGATTGGCCGGGATGATCACCGAAAAATACCGACGCAGAGCTGTCAGGGAAATTCCGTCTGTCGAGGACAGCCTGACGCCAGTCGCAAAGACACTCATTGAGACACACCTGTCAGCCGGTCCCACCAGCTGGGCTCCCGGCGTCGATGCTGTGCGTTGTTGATCAACTCGCTGACATAGAGGATGAGGTTCACGTTCTTGAAGTCCATGCCATGAAATTTTGCAGCGAACCGCCCGCCGATATCCACGACATGGGTGACCGCTCCGTGCATCATCATGTCGCTGTCGGCGGTCATCGTGAACTCCAGCCCATATTCCCGCGCCAGAAGGCGCGTTGCGTCATCAGATTGATCAGGCTGCTTGGTCAAAATGACCCAGTTGCTCGGATCGAGTCCATGCCGATCCACGTAATCGCGCAGCACGTCCGGCGTGTCATTCACCGGATCGGTGGTGATCGAGATGAACTGCACAAGCTCCTTCATCGGCCCGTCGTTGATCGAAGTCTGTATGGCCGCGATCTTTTCGGAGTGGAGCGGGCAGATATCCGGGCAATTGGCGTAGATGAAGTGCAGGATGATCACCTTGTCGCTGAAATCCGACAGGCGCACAGTATTCCCCTCGGAATCCTGCAACTCGAAACCTGGTGCCTGCACCTCATCGACAACCTGGAAGTATGGCTCCATCTCGAACATACGTGCATCCAGGTTTTCACCGGGATGATCGGCTAAAGCTGGAGAGGAGATCGTACCCGCAAGTATCGCCAAAGCGGCGCGTCGTGTCAGTGCTGTCAATTCTTAAATCCTTCAAAACTTTTGCCTGCCGATCCGCAGACCGACAGGCATTTTCGGCAGTTTAGCCGTCAGAATTTGGCGACGGCATCATGCCGCCGTCCATGTTCTCCGTCATGGACGCCATCATCTCGGTGCAGGCTTCCATCATGGGCTTCATTTCGGCCATCATCTTCATCATGCTCTCCATATCGCCATCCATCATGCCGCCTTGCATGGCACCGTCATTCTGCATCATCTCGCCGGTATCAGGCGTCGCCTGTTCCTGGGCGCTGACGGCAAATGCACTTGCGGTAACGGCTGACGCTACGACGAAGGTTTTAAATGCTTTTCTCATGGTTTTCTCCTTGGGTTAATCGTGTGGTTATCGAAAGAACTCAATCGGGAGACGCCCCCTCGGGCGATTTGGAACAGCCCTTTCCGGACCCGCCCTTCATGCACAGACCCAGGCCGCACATCGCAGCGCAGGGGGCCAGCGAGACCAGAACAGGCGCGAGCCCGATCGCGCTGAGCCATCCCCAGTTCAAGGCCATGCCGCCCCCGATCAAGGTTGCCGCACCGACGAACAGCAATCGTCTGCGCGTCAGCCACCCGGGCCAGTTGCCTGCGCTTTCGATGTCGGCGGCACCCGCGATGTTGGAAGGTGATATGTCGGTCATCCGGGAAATCCTTTCGATATTAGTGAAGTAGTCATTCCAGTAACTGGAAGATCAAGGTTGAGAGAACGTCTTCTGGGGCACTCATTCGATAAATCCGCTCAGAAAGGACACCATTTCGGGGTCGTCCCATTCGGCCGGGCCGACCAGTCGACCAAGCTCCCGCCCCTGCGCGTCGATCAGGATCGTCGTCGGCAGGCCGACAGTACGCAGCGCAGTGGCTGAAAGCATGGTCTGGTCGACATACATCTTGAGATTGGAAACTCCGATTTCGTCGTAGAAGCGGCGCACGACTTTTGATCCGGCCCGGTCGATGGAAAGGGCGACCACCTCGAAGTCGTCGCCGCCAAGTTCCGCTTGCAGCGCATCCAGTGTCGGCATCTCTTCCCGGCAAGGGACGCACCAAGTTGCCCAGACATTCACGAGGATCACTTTGCCGCGAAAATCTTCCATGTCTCCCCGGCTTCCGTCTTCTTTCTCGTAGCGCACATTGGCGACAGGCTGCGGGGTGTCGTGAAGTGCAAACCCTTGCGGTGTCGCGAAAGCCGCGCCGACGGACAGTGCCAAGGCGATCAGCGCCGGTTTCAGATTTTTCATGGCGTTTTCTCCTTGGCGGGTTGGGTTTTGTGGTCACGGACGATCGGCAGCAGCGTTTCCTGCAGGATTGCTCGTGTGATCGGACCAACATGGCGGTAGGCGATGGTGCCGTCGGGCGCGATGACGTAGGTTTCGGGCACGCCATAGACGCCCCATTCGATACCGGCGCGTCCGTTGATGTCGGCCCCGATGCGCGCGTAGGGATCACCCAACTCGTCGAGCCAGGCGCGCGCCTGATCGGGCGGGTCCTTGTAGTTGATCCCGTAAAGCGGCACCTCACCTGTTGCGCTCAACTCCATGAACAGCGGATGTTCGGCCCGACAGGGCACACACCAAGAGGCAAAAACGTTCACCAGCGAGACATGGCCGATCAGATCCTGCGTCGAAAGACCTTCTTCGCGGCCGAGCACCGGGGGCAGCGCGAAGTCGGGCACGGGTTTGCCGAGAAGTGCCGACGGCAAGTCGTCGCCACCCCTGAAAAGCCCCCAACCGAACAGGACCATGAGGGCAAAAGCTATCAGCGGCACCAGCACGAACCCAGAGATTCTGCGTCTCGTCACAGGGTCGGCATTTCTCTCGACCTCTCCCGTCATGGCTGCGCCTGCTCATCGGCAAGGGATCGGCTTTCCTGCGACGCGCGGATCCGGTTGGGCCATGTGCTCTTGATGTAGTCAATGATCGCCGTGATCTCATCGTCTGTCAGCACATCCTCATATCCGGGCATGTCGCTTTCGTACCCGTTCCCGACAATCGCCGCCGGTCCGCGTTTCACGATGTCGAGCAATACGCGGTCGGGGTGATGCCAGGTATGGCCGGAGGCGTCGTGCGGCGGGGCAGGCAACCTGCCGTTCGGCAATCGTGTGCGCCATTCAGGTTGCCCCTCCAGGTTTGCCCCATGGCAACTGGCACAATTCTCTTGATAAAGGCGCTCGCCCATGAGCACGTCGCTCTGCGCCGCTACGGGCAAAACCGTTGTGGCGAGCAGGACAGCCGAGAGCCTAATCGTGTTTTTCACTAAGTTTCCGCCTTCTTATTGCGAGCCACCTACAGAGGACGATGAGTGCCGCGAGCAACGACAGGACAAGCAGGACGCAAAGCGCCCAGACCAATCCCATCGACAACAGGCTGTCGCCGCTGCTGGCACCTTCAGTCCGCATTTCGGCGCATTTCTATTTTCCGCTGTCCGAGCGGATGTATTTGACCAAGGCGATCGCCGCGAGCACCAGCACACCCACGATCAGCAACCAGACGAGGCCCATCGCAATCATCATGCCGCCGCCCATCATTCCACCGTCCATCATCATGCATTCCATCCTTTGTTTTCCCTTGAAACCGGTCTGGCACGGGTTCGCACCAGACCGCGCGATTGATCATTCGACCGAATATACGGTCGGGCTCACACCTTCCTCGACGGTGTAAATCTTGAAGGGCTCCTGTTTCGCGCCGCCCATACCCGGCGACCCCAATGGCATGCCGGGAAGTGTCACACCGGCAATTTCCGGGCGCTCTTCGAGCAGCCTGTTGACGACATCGATCGGCACGTGTCCGCTGACGACGTAATCGTCGAGAAAGGCTGTATGACAGCCTTGGAAGTCGTCCGGGATACCAGCCTCGCGACTGATCTGCGCGAGATCGTGGGTCGGCCGCACCTCCACCGTGAAACCGTTTTCGCGCAGATAGTCCGCGTAGCTTTCGCAGCATCCGCATTGCGGGTTCTTGTAGAGCGTGACCTCCTGCGCTGCGGCAGGCGCGGCATTCAGGCTCATCGCGAGGACGGCGACGGCACCTGCCGTGCCGAGGCTGGTAAATCCAAGTATCTTGTTCATCGGTTCATTCCTTTTCGTGGTCATTGGGTTGTGAGATTTCAGATTTTGGTCGTGCCGGGATCGACGCGGATGACGCCCATCATGCCCGCCGCTTGGTGTTCCAGGATGTGGCAGTGGAACATCCAATCGCCGGGGTTGTCCGCCACGAAGGCGATCTCGACCCGTTCTTTGGGGGCCATCAGGACGGTGTCCTGCCATTCGCGATACCGAGTCGATTGCCCGTTGCGCGCGATCACACGGAACGAATGCCCATGGAAATGGATCGGATGGTGCCATGCGGTGCGATTATCCATCTCGAACACGTGCGATGTGCCCTGCGGCAGGACCAGCAAGGGGTCCATCGTGTGCCCCGTCGCGGCTTCGCCGTTGATGAACCACATGTTGCCCTCGCGCATCTGCTCCATCATCGACCCCATGCCGCCGCCCATCATCATCTGCCCCATCATTCCGCCGTTGAAGACGATCTGATGCCGCGCGGCCGACGCCATGTCCGGTTCCGCCAACGGGTTGGGTGGCAGGTCCATCGACCAATCCGGCACACTGTCCCGCAGCCTGTCAGGCCCATAGACGAGGTCGACCAGACGGTATTCGAGGCCGTCGTAGAAGACATCGGTGACGGTGACGACTTCTCCGGGCTTGCCGGTCATGTCGATCACCAGATCGACACGCATGGCCGGGCCGATCACTACGATATCGCCATTTGGTGCATGAGGGGTCACGGGTTGACCATCCAGCGCGACCACAGCCGGTGCAAGACCGCCGAAATCCAGCCCGAATATCCGCGCGTTCGCCGCGTTGACTAGCCGCAAGCGGATGCGCTCACCGGATTGCACCGAGATTTGTTCGGGGATCTGACCGTTGATGGTCACGGAATTGCCAATACGACCGCCGTGCATCGCGTCATGGCGGTTGCCGAAGTCATCCGACAACTGCCCCGCCCGCGTCATGCGCCAGTCGTCCAGCATCCAGGTCACGTCGCGATCGACGCGGATCGGGTCCGCCTCCTCGACGATCAGCGACCCGTAAAGCCCGCGTCCGACCTGTTCCGAACTGCGCTGGTGCGGATGGTACCAGAACGTGCCCGCATCCAGCGCATTGAACTCGTAGAGAAAATCGCCATCAACCGGGATCGGATCCTGTGTAAGGAACGGCACTCCGTCCATCGCATTGGGCGTGCGGATGCCATGCCAGTGGATTGTGGTCCCTTCATCCAACCCATTCTGAGCCAGAACGCGGATTCGGTCGCCCTGGCGTACTCGGATTTTAGGGCCGGGGACGGATCCGTTATAGCTCCAGACATTAGTCGGGCCGTATGGTGACGGGCGCAGGGCGGCCTGTCCGGATGCCGCGCGTAGGACGAATGGGTCCCCAGTTGGATCGGCCATCGCCATTCGTGCAGGTGACAGAGCGGATAGGGCTGTGAATGCGGCACCTGTGCGAAGCACGTGCCTTCGTGAAATCGGTCTGTGGAGGATCATCGCAACTGCCTTGATCTGAAAGGGTCGCACTCAGCCAGCTTCGGCCAAAGCAACAATCAGGCCTCGCAGCAGGCGAGGCCGGTTTCAGGTTCAGACAGGCAGTTTGGGAGGGAATGGATCAAGCGACGGATTCGTGCCGAGTGAGATCAAAGGTTCGGCACCCCGGACGGCAGTACCAAAAGGCCTCGTGAGCCGCGCTGACGGCATATTGGCAAGGAGGCCAGAAGTACCGCTGGAGCCGCAAGGAACAGGACACCCACCTTCACAGGCAGTGCCCTCAGCAAATCCGGTGGGATCGCACCCGCCGCAACGGCCATCCGCGCTTTCGGTGGGTTCCATCTGCGCCATAGCCGTGACCGACATACCGGCCAACGACATATCCGGCGCAGTCACTGTACCGAAGGTCAGCATGAGAATCAAAACAAGGCGAAAAATGCGGAACATGAACAGTTTTTACAACCTTCCAGTAAGGGGAGGTCAAGCGATATTCTGTAACTTGGACGTGATGCCCCTGTAGCCTCACGATCTTGAGGCGGATGTCATTTCACTCGAATCGCACATGAGCACACAGTACCCGGTTAAAGTCGCTACGTAGTAGGTCCGGATCCGCCAGAAGCATTATTCCATATCCAATTCAGTTAGTCCTTTTCTTGCAGAATCGTTGGCTACCCGTCACGCGCCCACGCAAGTGCGGACTCGGCATCGCTGGATTCGAACCACTGCATCTCGGAGCCCGTCAGTAGGTTGACCACCCGAGCGCCCCATTCCATCCATCTGCGTTCTCCGACAACCGCTATGCGACAGAAATCGTTCACGTGGGCGGTGTCGATCTTCAGATCTTCCAGGATCGCCGAAAGCTCTTCGTAGCCCTCGAAACTTGTAAGGTCGAGAACCAGACCCGGATTATCGGTTGTTCCAAGACGTTCATGAAGCAGCGCGTGCATTTTCTTGAAGTCTGCCTCTGTCAACTTGCCTTCGCAGACGAGCCCGATGACATTATCATGCTCGGTCAGCGTTTCCTTGAACATTGGTCTTCTCCTTTTCACTTGCGTTGCCGTGACCGTAGAGATCGGCGTTCTGATGAGCGCGATCCTCATGCTCAAATTCGAGACTGGAATGGCTGATGCCGAACTCTTCCTTCAGCCGCTTCTTGATCGCGCTCTTGATCTCTTCGATCTTCGACCAGCCCTCGGCTGCCACGACGACATGGCAGTCGAGCGCAGCCTCGTGCTCTTGCATTTGCCAGAGATGGACGTGGTGGACGTCGGCGACGCCTTCGACTTTCCGCATCGCTTCGACGACGGCCTCGTTGTCGATGTCCGGCGGGCTCCCGAGCATCAGGGTTCGGATTGGGCCGCCTATTTCAGTGAAAGACAGATACAGGATGTAGATCGCGATGCCGATGGTGATGGCAGGATCGACCCAACGCATGTCGTAAAGGATGATCAGCGACCCACCGACGATAACCGCGACCGAAGCAAGCGCGTCCGACAGGTTATGCAGGAAAAGCGCGCGGATGTTCACGCTGCCCTTCTGCATCGAATAGGTCAGCATTGCGGTCAGTGTGTCGACCACAAGCGCAATTCCACCGAGAATGACGACGGTCCAACCCATGACTTCGGGTGGATCAATCATGCGCATGCCACCTTCGTAGATCAGGTAGAAGCCGATCAAAATCAGGGTGGTGTAGTTAACCAGGGCCGCGACGATTTCGACCCGACCATAGCCGAAGGTCATGCGCTCATCGGCCGGGCGGCGCGCGATCTTGCGTGCGGCGAAGGCAATGACAAGCGAGGCCATATCGGAAAAGTTGTGCAGCGCATCGGCGATCAGTGCCAGACTGCCTGACAATATGCCCCCGACGATCTGCGCAACGGTAAGAAGCCCGTTCGCCCAGATCGCAATGGCAACCCGCCGATCGCCAGAATCCGGATCGATATGCGCGTGCCCATGATCATGCGGCATTGGCAGGCTCCTCATGCGCGTGTGTCGCGCGTCGGTCAGTCTTGAGGCGGCCGCTGCGGAAACCACGTACGCGCGCATTCATCCAGTGGCGTATGATATGACGGTAAATGGCACCACGCAGCCATCCAAAGGATTGCTCATGGGACAAATAGAAGGTGTCCGGCGTATCAAACACGCCGAAATCCTGCACGATGCCGGTTTTCTGAATGTAGGTATCTTCTCCGTTCCAGGCGACGGGAGGCGCGCCAAGACAATCCGTGCCCGCGCCATACCCGCAGAGACTGTCCGTGTCCGAGAAAGACGTTTGCAGAACTTTGAGGAAAGCGTCATCCAGGATGAAGCCTTCAAGGTTGATCCAGGCACCTTGATATTCGATCTCAACCCATGAGTGGAGAACTTCCTGCGGAGCAAGCGGATACACCAGCTCAGGGACAACACCGCGCTGCAAGCCTGTGTGGATCGTGAAGCCATGCAACCGGCTACGAATGCCGATACCACGCAGCAGCGCCATCAAGAGCGTGCCTTTGGTATTGCACTGCCCATAGCCGTCGGAAAGCACTTCGGATGCGGGGATGTCGTCAGCTCGATTGTATCCGAACGCGATTTCATTCCGAACGAAATCATAGGCAGCTCCGATCCGATCGTATTCGGATAAGCCGCGCCAGCTGCGGTTCTCAATTAGATGCGCAAGAGGCGCGGCATCAAAATCCAGTAGTTTGGTGGGTACAAGTAGGGGGTCGGTCATATGCAACGGGGCGCTCCTCGAATCGTCTTAGAACAAGACTAATTGCTATAGTCACTGTAGCTTCAATCCTTTCTTTCAGAAAGAATCTCCCGCAACTATTTGCCCGTATGAACTGCTTTGTGGTGTTCGCCGTGTGCGTCGCGCAGAATGTCGATACCTCCCCAGGCCGCGATCCCGGCGACAATCACGCCGACGACGAGGTCCGGCCAGTTGGTTCCCAGCCAGGCGACGAGGCCGCCAGCCACGACGATTCCGAGGTTCGCGGCGAAATCGTTGTAACTGAAGGTGTTGGCCGCGCGGATGTTGACGTCCGGATCTTTGAGCTTAGCGAGCAGCCAGACGCAGACTGCGTTGATGGCCGCCGCGATCAGGGCCATGGCGATCATGATCGTCCCGAGCGGATCTGACCCGCCGATGTAGCGGCGCCATGCATCGTAAAGGATACCAGCGGCGAACAGAATCAGCAGCCCGCCAGAAACGTTCGCCGCCCCGCGTTTCCATTTGTCGGATCGGGACAAAGCGAAAAGGCTGATCGCGTAGACGAAGCTGTCGGAGAGGTTATCGAGCCCGTTGGCGATCAGGGCACTTGAGTCGCCGAAGGCGCCTGTTGCGAAAAAGGCCACGGCCAAACCGATATTGAGCGCAAGAACGATCCAAAGCGTCCGTCTCTCCATTGAATCTTGTCTAGCGGCCATTTTGTGGTTCCAGCTTGTGTTGTACGACACATTAACTTCTGCGGCTGATCTGCGTTCCAGCCGGAATGTTGGCTGAATTCCTTCAGGCCCCGATTTCCTCGTGCTCGGTCAGGCATTCCGAATGGTCCCGCAACACCTCAAGCACCTTGCAGTCTCCGGTCCGCCCGCCGCTGCATTCGTGAACCATGCGTTTCAGTTCCGTGCGCAGCGCCTTCAGGCGGGCCATGCGCTGCTCCACCTGTTTGAGCTGGCGACGCGCGATGGCATCTGCCTCGTCGCAGGGGCGGTTGGGATGGTCGCTGAGGTCGAGCAGCTCGCGGATCGCATCGAGCGAGAAACCGAGTTGCCGCGAATGGCGGATGAAGGACAGTCGGTCGAGCTGTGCATTGTCGTAGCGCCTCTGTCCGCCTTCGGTCCTGCCAGGTTCGGGCATAAGTCCGATCTGTTCGTAGTACCGGATGGTCTGCACTTTTGTGCCAGTCTTCTTTGACAGAGTACCGATCGTGAGCATTTTCGCCTCCATGAAAAAGATACAGTTTGTGTAGGTTTTGCCGTCGGAATAAACAAGTGTCGGATTCACAGACGCGTGAGTTCAAGCTATACCATGATTTCGTTCTTGAACCTCTAGCGGCTAGAGGATGTATCCGCACATGCAATAAGAATCAAAAACAGGCGAACAGGATTGTCCCTTACATCGGCACAGAAGTTTCTTTGGGTTTTGGCAGGCGTGGCAGCGCTTGCCTTCGTATGGCTTTTGCTATGGTCCGATTATCGTGCCGATAGCGCCCGAACCGACGCCGAGCCGCCTTTTTTCGCTGAGTTCGAACTGACGGACCACCAGGGTATGGTTCAAACCGAGGAGGACTTTGCGGGGCGCTGGATGCTGGTTTTTTTCGGGTTTACCAACTGCCCCGACGTCTGCCCGACGACCCTATCTGAGGTCGCGGCGGTGATGGACGGTCTGGGCGACGATGTCGCCAAGGTCCAGCCGATTTTCATAACAATCGACCCTGAACGAGACACGCCCCCAGCACTCGCCGAATACGTCCCGCTGTTCGATGCGGGCATCATCGGGCTGACGGGCACGCCGGAACAGATCGCCGCCACGTCCGAGACATTTCCAATCTTCTTTGAGCGCGTCGAAGAGGCCGCAGCGCCGGATGGGTACACCATGGGCCACACGTCGCATCTGTTCCTCTTCGACCCCGAGGCAGGCTTTGCCGACTCCTGGCCCTACGGCACCTCCGCCGAAGAGATCCTCGCCGATCTGGAAGAGAGGATCTGACCGACATGAACCGTATGTCCGGAGAAACAGCCCTCGGGCTGGCGTGGATCATCGCGCTCGTTGCCTCACTTGCCGTGCTTTTTATCGGCGAGGTGCTGGGGCAGACGCCCTGTGTGCTGTGCTGGTTCCAGCGCGCCTTCATGTTCCCCTTGGCCATTATCCTCGGGCTGGGCCTGTGGTGGCGGGACGGCCGTGTGGGGCGCTACGGCATCGCATTGGCGCTTGGCGGCGGCGCAGTCGCCCTGTGGCACATGGGGCTGTACGTCGGTCTTGTTCCCGAACGCATCCAGCCTTGCACAGCCACCGGCCCCTCTTGCACCGATGACAACCAACTGGTCTTCGGCGTCCCTATCCCGCTGATGGCGCTCGTCGCCTTCGCGCTGATCGGGGCGCTGTCGGCCCTTTCATTGAAGGACACACGAACATGAACCGACGCGGCCTGATCCTGTCCGTTTTCGCCATCGGCGTCGCCGGTTTCGGCGGAGCCACCTGGTTTGCAACCCGCCCCGGCCCGGTGGCCGAAGCGGAGCCTGTTGCTCCGGAACTTGCTGAGGCGATGATCCGCCCCTACTCGCCCATCCTCGGACCTGCGGAGGCGCCCGTCACGATCGTCGAATTCTTCGATCCGGCCTGCGAGGCCTGTCGCGCCTTTCATCCCATCGTGAAGGACATCATGGCCGAGCATGGGGATGCTGTCCGCGTCGTGATCCGCTACACGCCCTTCCACGGCGCGGCATCCGAGGAAGCGATCCGCGTGCTCGAGGCGGCGCGCATGCAGGACGTTTACGTGCCGGTGCTTGAGGCCGTTCTGCGGGAACAGCCGAGATGGGCGTCGCACGGTGCCCCGGCGCCTGGCCTGATCCTTCAGATCGCCGCCACGGCCGGACTCGATGCCGAGGCCGCGCGCACGCAAATGCTGGCACCCGATGTCGTGGCGATCCTGAACCAGGATCGTGCTGACGTCGAGACCGTGGGAATTCGCCAGACGCCCACATTCTTCGTGAACGGCATGCCGCTCGATCCATTCGGAGAGGCAGAATTGCGTCGTCTGGTGGCTGCCGAAGTCGCTGCCGCGCAAAGCTGAATGGAAAGGGCAGGATCAGAACGATGAAAAAGTATATTTTGACCAGCACACTGGCGGCGCTTTTGACCCTTGGAGGGTTCTCAGCGCCCGCGCTGGCCGGACCCGAGGATGTTGTCGTCGAGAACGCGTGGTCCCGCGCCTCCATCGGGATGAACCGTCCCGGGGCCGCTTACATGACGATCCGCAACACTGGCGACGAGCCAGTGACGCTGATCGGCCTTACAACACCGCTCGCGATGATGCCCGAAATTCACGAGACGAAGACAAATGCCGAAGGTGTGAGTTCCATGAGCCCGGCGGGGGAGATCGCGATCGCCCCGGGCGAGAGCGTCGCGCTCGAACCGGGGGGCCTGCACGCAATGCTGATGCGGCTACAAGAACCGATGACGGAAGGGGACAACTTTCCGCTGACCCTGCTTTTCGAAGACGGAGGCGAAGTGACGGTCGAGGTGCCGATCCTCGGAATCGCCGCGCGGGGGCCAGAGGACTGATGCGGCGACGGGCGATCCTGGGGTACGGCGCGGCTGGTGTCGGGGCGGTCGCCCTGATGCTCTTCGTCGGTTGGTGGCAGGTCGATGGACCCGGTGGAGCCGAGCCTGTCGGGCAGCGGCCTGTGGCCCTGACCGAGATGGATTTCCGTCTGACGGATCATGAGGGCAACGCGGTCGGGCCAGAAACCCTGATCGGTCGCCCGACGATGGCGTTCTTCGGCTTCACCTACTGTCCCGATGTCTGCCCGACCACGCTCTCGGACATTTCGGGATGGCTCGACGATCTGGGAGACGAGGCCGAAGAAATGAACGTGGTTTTCATCACGGTCGATCCCGAGCGCGACACTGTAGAGGCGATGGCCGAATATGTCGGCTACTTCCATCCTGGGATACGTGGCTGGACGGGACCGGAGGAGCAGATCGCGCGCGTCGCGGACGGCTTCCGCGCCACCTACGTGCGGGTGCCGACGGAAAGCGGCGATTACACGATGAACCACACCGCGAGCGTCTTCCTGTTCGCAGCCTCTGGGCGGTTCGTCACCATGATCGACTATCACGAACCCAGAGAATTCGCGGTGCCGAAAATTCGCCGCGCGCTGGCAGAAGAAATGGAGGGGGCGACATGAGGCTCAGAACTTTGGCGGCGGGTGTCGCAATTGCGGGGACGGTTTTGGGAGCGGCTATCGCCATCTCTGATTTCATGCCGAAAGAACCCGTGCCGCCGGAACTTGCCCAGGCAGGTAGCTGGATGCCCCAAGGTCCTGAAGCCCCTAGAAACGTTGAAATCCTCGTGACGCTGCCCGCGACGGCATGGGCAGAGGATGCACCCGACCTCGGCCCCCTACCCCTTCTGCAGGTCGCGTTTGCCGACAGGCCGGTAAGGGCGATCGAGCCACCGCTGTCGACGTGGTCGCGCGACATTGCACCTGGCGAGACGCTCGATTTCTTGCTGTCCGAAGCTGGACTTGCGGCACCTGACAGAGCCGAAGTTGCCCTCGCGCTTGGCGCGGAATACGATCTGCGACGGCTGCGGCCGGGGCACTCGGTCACTGTCGCTTCGACCGTGGACGGCAGCCCCCGCACCGTCTCACTCGCCGTCGAGGACGGAGTGCGGATCGAGGTGGTTTTCGGCGAGCAGTTGTCTACGCAGGTCGTGGCTCCGGATCCGGAGATCGTAACCCTTGCCGGCAAAGCCGTGATCGACAGCTCGATCTTCGCGGCACTCGACGAAGCCGGCATACCCGCCCGTTTTTCCGTGGACCTTGCGCAGATGCTGGGTGGGACCGTGGATTTTCGCCGCGAGTTGGCCGGTGGCGAGACACTAAGGCTTCTCTGGCGTGAGGCGCGGGTCGGCGAGGACAGGATCGGACAGCCCGAACTCGCCTTCGCCGCACTGGAGATCGGCGGTTCGCTTTACGAGATCGTATGGCCGGACGACGGCAGCGGTCAGGCGACGATCTACGTCGATGGCGAGGTGCTGCGCGTCTTCGCACAGCCGGTCGAGGGTGCGCGCCTCAGCTCGGTGTTCGGACGCCGCACGCATCCGGTCTTTGGCAACGTCCGGATGCACACCGGCGTCGATTTCGCAGCGGCACGCGGGACACCGGTTCAATCGACGGCACCGGGGCGGGTCAGTTTCATCGGCTGGCGGGGCGGCTATGGTCGAGTGGTCGAAATCGCCCACGGCTCCGACACCTTGACGCGCTACGCGCATCTGAGCGCCGTGCCGGAAGACCTGGCACAAGGCCAACGCGTTGCGGCGGGAGATGTGATCGGCCGCGTCGGCGCGACTGGTACGGCGACAGGTCCGAACCTGCACTACGAAGTCCTTGTGGATGGGCGCCCGACTGACCCCCTCTCTGACGACCGGCTCGCCGAAGCAGCCGAGAGCGAAGCGGATGATACCGCCGCGCTCTCGCGTCTGGCCGAGGCGCGCGCGCTTCTGAATCAAAACCTCGGCAGCGAGATTGCCGAAACGACAACCGAAAGGCTCTGACCCATGAAACGCATGACCCAAGCTCTGGCAATCACCCTCGCCCTGTTCCCGGCGGCCCAGGTCCTCGCAGAGGCAACGGCGATCGAGGTCCGCAAGACGAACGGTTGCGGCTGTTGCCTGTCTTGGATGAACCATCTCGAAGAAAACGGGTTTGCGCCGACGGGCGAGAACATGTTCGGTGGGTCGCTGGTTCGCTTCAAGCTCGACAACGGCGTGCCGCAGCGCATGGTCTCCTGCCACACCGCGCTCATTGATGGCTACGTGATCGAAGGCCATGTCCCGGCCGCTGACATCCGCCGCATTCTCGAGGAGCGCCCGGACGCCGTCGGCCTCGCCGTTCCGGGGATGCCCTATGGCTCGCCCGGCATGGGGCCAGAAGACGACCGCGAGGCCTATGATGTCTTCCTCATCCGCAAGGACGGGTCGACGGAAGTCTTTTCGAGCTACGCCGAAGGATAATCTGGCTCGCCCATGGAAAATCTGTCTCCGATAATGCTCGGCTTTCTCGGAAGTCTCGCCGCCGGATCCCTTACGGCAGTCGGGGCAGCTCCCGTGCTGTTCGGGCGCATCCCGTCCCGGGCCACGCGCGATCTGTCGCTCGGCTTCGCTGCCGGTGTCATGCTGTCAGCCTCGTTCTTTTTGCTGATCATCCCGGCATTGGATGCGGCAGAGCCAATGTTCGAAAACGGCGCGATGCCTGCGGCCATCGTATGCGTCTCGATCCTTCTGGGCATGGGGGCTGTCGCGCTGATGAACGAAAAGCTGCCGCACGAGCACTTCAAGACGGGACGCGAAGGGCCCGAAGCGGCGTCTTTGCGGCGGGTCTGGCTGTTCATCATCGCGATCACGATCCACAACTTCCCCGAAGGCCTCGCGGTCGGGGTCGGCTTCGGATCCGGAGGTATGGAGGGCGGTCTGCCGCTCGCCATCGGCATCGGGCTTCAGAATGCGCCCGAAGGATTGGCCGTCGCTGTATCTCTGCTGGGCGAGGGATATCCGAAGCTGCGCGCCTGGGGCATCGCGGCGCTGACGGGCATGGTCGAGCCGATTGGCGGCCTGCTCGGGGCCGGGATCATCACACTGTCGGAACCGCTGCTTCCATGGGGTCTGGCCTTTGCCGCGGGAGCGATGCTCTACGTCATCAGCCACGAAATCATCCCCGAAACCCATCGCAGCGGCCATCAGAACAGGGCAACGCTCGGTCTCGCTGTCGGGCTCGTTCTGATGCTGTTTCTCGATGTCTGGTTGGGATGAGGCAATGTCATCATACAAAGGATCTCCGATGATCGGCGTATTTGCAGCGCTTGCTACGTTCGCGATCGATCAGATCACCAAAGCCATTGTCGTTGCGAATGCCGTCACTTTAAGCGTCGGGATTTCCGTGTTTCCGGGATTCAACCTCGTCTTTTATCGTAATGACGGCGTGACTTTCGGGATGCTGGGCGGCGCTCCGTGGTGGAGCCTAATCGCTCTCGCTCTTGCCATCTGTGTTTGGCTAGGGGTTATGCTGTTTCGCGCCGAAAATGCGGTCGAAACACTTGCCTATGGCGCGATCATTGGCGGAGCCCTGGGCAATGTCATCGATCGTGTGCGGTATCGGGCTGTAACAGACTTTCTCGATTTCTACATTGGCACAACACATTGGCCTGCCTTCAACTTGGCCGATGTATTTGTCGTCAGTGGCGTGGGGCTCTTGCTCGCCGCGCCATGGATCAGCGCGCGGCGTTCGATCAAGTCGTGAAGCCGGAAATTCTGAACCGCATCGCTCTGCGCCACCGTTTTCTTTCGCGGATGACGCTTGGTTTCGTCGCCGGGGCGCTGACCGTTCTGACTTTCCCGCCTTTCTCGCTTCTCTTGCTTGTTCCCATTGCCTATTCCGCGTTGTTTGTCGGTCTTCGCGATCTCTCCTTCGGGCGCGCTTTCCTCGTCGGCTGGGCGTTTGGTCTTGGCCAGTTCGGTTTCGGGATTTCGTGGATCGCGGAAAGTTTCTACGTCGAGGCCGAGCGGTTTGGGACGATGGCGATCCCGGCGGTCGCGGGATTGTCCGCAGGTCTCGCGATTTTCCCGGCCATTGCCGCCGTGCTCTTCGCCGAAATCGCGCGGCGCGGAGCCATGGGCAGTCTCTTGAACTGCCTCCTGTTCGCGACCTCTTGGACCGTGGCCGAGTGGTTGCGTGGTCACGTTCTGACAGGGTTTCCCTGGAACCTGGCCGGTTACGCACTTGTGGACTATGCCGCCCTTCGCCAGACCGCCGCCTGGGTCGGAAGCTATGGGCTAAGCTTTCTCACCGTGTTCGTCGCGTTGCTCCCCGGCGCTGCTGTCATGGCGTCCGGGCGGCAACGATTGACCATCTCGCTCGTGGCGCTGGCCGGCATCGCGACGATGTGGGCTGTCGGCACGCTTCGCCTCCAGTCGGATGCACAACAGCCACCCACTGTCGACCTGCGCATTGTCCAGGGCAACATTCCACAAGAGGAGAAATGGGCGCCCGAGAACCGCGAGGCGACATTCGCGCGCTATCTTGAGCTTTCAACCCTGCCCGGCGATTTCGACGTTCTTCTCTGGCCGGAAACCGCCTTTCCGGGTTTCCTCGATGAGGATACGGAGGCGCGGGCCCGCATTGCCGCTGCGCTACCGGAAGGCAGCGTGCTACTCACCGGAGTGCCGGACCGTGTACCGAGCGAGGATGGCATCCGATATTTCAACACGGTCCAGGCTTTTGGCGATACCAGCAAAATCCTGACCGGATACGCGAAACACCATCTCGTGCCCTTCGGCGAATATGTGCCATTCCGCGGCTGGTTGCCGATCGAGCGGCTGACGGCGGGGCTCGGCGACTTTACGCCCGGACCGGGCCCACGAACGCTTGCGCTTCCGGGTGTGCCGCTGGTCGCCTTGGCGATCTGCTATGAGATCATCTTCCCAGGCCATGTGGTCGACGACCTGTTCCGACCTGACTGGATTTTCAACGCGACAAACGACGCCTGGTTCGGCACCAGCATCGGACCCGAGCAGCATCTGGCTTCCGCACGGATGCGCGCCGTAGAGGAAGGCCTTCCTGTCATCCGAGCCGCGAATACGGGCATCTCCGCGGTCATCGACGCGAACGGAAGTGTCGCCGCGCGGCTCGATACCGGCGAAACGGGCATCATCGACGCTAGCCTGCCCTCCGCGCGACCGCCGACACTCTACGCGAGCTTCGGGGACTGGATGCTGTTGGCGCTCATCTTGGCTTCGTGGAGCTGGGCACTGGCGGCCAATGCGACGGCTCACTACCGCCGCATGAGAAAGACCGTCATGCAAAGATGTGGATAGGTGTTCCGTCCTTCACCATTGCATAGATGTCCTCGATCTGCCGATCTGTGACCGCGATGCAGCCAGCTGTCCAGTCGCGGACGTCCGTTGGGTCGATGCCCGGGCGTGGACCACCATGGATGAAGATGTCGCCGCCGGGGGAAAGGCCCTGCGCTTCGGCAAAGGCGATGTCGGCCTCGTTCGGATAAGAGATACCAACTGAAAGATGATACGTACTTTCAGGGTTGCGCTTATCTACTATGTAGGTGCCCTCCGGGGTCCGGCCGTCTCCCTCGAATTGCTTGTGACCCTCAGGAGCGAAACCCAGCCCGACCGGATAGGTTTGCAATACGCGATCGGCTCCGTCGAGAACAAGCAAGCGCTGCCCCTTGTAGAGCCGAACACGGGTCACCTCGGGTCCGCCATAGCTGCGGAACTTGCTGGCACAGCCGGACAGAAAGGCGGACATCATGCCCATGAGAAAAATACGACGTTTCATTGAAGGTACTCGATTTTTTGTTCTTTGGCCGAGCATTTATCATGAACCTTCAATTCAACAAAGGGCTGTCTGACTTGGAAAGAACAAGTTCCGGGAGCCAGGTAACCAGTTCTGGCCACAATGCCAGCACTGCGATGAGCAGGATTTCAATGATCACGAGCGGCCCGGCGCCACGATAGATGTCAGCCAGATTGACACCTGGAGGAGCGGCCATCTTGGCGAAGAAGAGAGCATATCCGAATGGGGGCGTGAGAAAGGACGTTTGAAGCGCCAAAGCGATCAAACCGGCCAGCCAGATTTTTGAAAAATAGTCCGAGCCAACATGATCTGAAAAATCCAGCTGCCCGAACACCGGCAGCAAAATTGGGAGAAAGACGAGCAGGATCTCGATCCAGTCGAACACGAACCCGAGGACGAGGATGATGCCAAGCAGCAAGGCAAGCGTCATCCAGCGCCCGAGATCGAACCCGTTGATCCATTCAAGCAGAACTTCGCGCCCCTCAATCAGATTGAAGCCAAGCGAAAAAATGGATGCCCCGACGACGATAAAAAACACCATTGAAGTCATGGATGCGGTCTGAACTATCGTCTTGTTGAGGCGTGCAAGTGTCATGCGTCCGCGAAACGCCATGACCAACAGTCCCCCGAAGACGCCGATACCTGCCGCCTCGGACAGGGTCGCGATCCCGCCCACGATACTGAGAGGAATGGCTGCAATAACTCCGATGGCAATGATCACCGACAACACGTCCCGCATGGTGGGTTTTTCCGCATCCGACAGGGCAACGTCGACACGATTACGAAGTGTGACCGCGTAAAACAGCGAAAAGAATAAGACCAGCAGCAGCACCGGGATGACAAGCGCTGTGTACATCAACGCGATCCGAAGCTGAAAGACATTGGCCACAAAGAACAGCAGGACAGCCGGTGGAAAGACGACCCCCAACGCCCCGGACGCCGCAACCGCCGACCCGGCCGTGGAAGGCGCATATCCCGAGCGCAGCATCGGCCCATAGGCCACCAGAGCGACCGTCACAACCGACGCACCGATGACACCTGCGGCAGGCGCGAGGATCAGGCCAATCAACAGGGTGGCAATCGCATATCGGCCCGGCACGGATTTCAGGACATGGCCCAACGTCTGAAACAGCGTTGCTGCAACCCCGCTGGCATTCAGGACCAGCCCGAGAAAGATAAGAAGCGGGACACTAGTGAACTGCACACCTTCGTTGGTCAGGATGCCACGCACCCGAAGGTAAATGAGGCCGAGATGGCCAAAATCTGTAACGCCGATCACAACCGCAGCGACAAATGCCAGAAAACCGGTAGCGGTCAGGACCAAAGCCACAGGAAAACCGCTGAACACACCGATGCCCAATAGCCCTAGCATTGCGATGGTCAGGATTTCAGTCTCCATGTGGCATGTCTTCCTGAGAGCTTGGCGCGATGCCGTCGTGTCGCCCGCGCAGGAAGGCGATATTGCGCACCGTGACGACAAGGCCCGCCAGCCCCAGCAGGGCAGGCCCGATCACGGCGGCGATGCGCCGCGCCCAGATATCTGTTTCCGCATATTTCGTCGTCCGCATCAGCCCATCCCAACCGTAATTGGTCAGGATGATCGCCAAAGGCAGCAGTATGAAAAGACAGCCCGCAAGCTCGATCCACGCCAGGCGGCGCGGAGGCCAGTTTCGGCGAAAGACGTCCACGCGGACATGCCCGTCGCGCAGGTATGTAAATCCGAAAGTCATGAAAATGAGGATGAAAAGCAGTGAGGTGGATAGATCGGGAAGGATCGCCGAGACCCCGAGCTGAAGCTTGCGATCAAGCATTTGCAAGCCGGTAAAAAAAGCGATGGGGACCACGGTTAGCCACGCGGTCCCTACTCCTAGCGAGTGGATGATCTTTTCCAGCCTTTCAAGAATGCGCAATCTGTACCCTCCCAGCCCCTCTCAGGAGGCATTTTTAGTGATCTTGGGCGAGTGCTCCCCGAACCATCTGTGGACCAACCTGTTCACCGCCGGACGGCGGCGCCTTGGCCTCTTGGCTGTTAAGCAGGCGCAGGGCGTTGGCCACCACCAGCAATGACACTCCTACGTCGGCTGCAATAGCGCCCCACATCGATGCCACTCCGAACGCAGTAGCGACGACGAAAACGCCCTTGGTCGCCAAGGAAATACCGATGTTCTGATGGATAATCGACATTGTCCGGCGCGAATGACCGATCAGCCAAGGCACCTTACCGAGGTCGTCGGTCATCAGGGCAATATCCGCCGTCTCGATTGCCGCGTCCGAACCAACAGCACCCATCGCGATGGCGTAATGCGCGCGCGCCATGGCGGGGGCGTCGTTCACCCCGTCGCCGATCATGGCCACCATGTCATGCGTTTCGACCAGTTCTTCGATGGCAGTCACCTTGTCTTCGGGCAGAAGCTCGGCACGGACCTCGTCGATGCCGACCTCGGCTGCAACGGCGCGCGCTGTCCGCTCGTTGTCGCCCGTCAACATGACGATGGTCTTCACGCCCTGCGCGTGGAGCTGTGCCACGATGCCCTTGGCGTCGGGGCGGATACGGTCGCGCAATTCCAGGATGCCGGTCACGCCGGTGTCGTCGCCCACGGCAACAAGGGTGCTGCCAGCCCCTTCGATGCGGTCGCGCAAATCCTTCGGAATGGCGTCGCCGAAACCCTTCTCCTCGGCAAACCGGTCGGACCCTAGCCAGATCGACCGGCCGTCTGTGCGTCCTTCAAGTCCCCTACCGGGAACGGTTCGGGTATCTTCCGCGGCGGACACATTGATGCCGTCGGCTTCTGCCCGCGCGAGAATGGCACGCGCCAAGGGATGCGAGGAACGTGCCTCCAGCCCAGCGGCGAGGGTCATCAGATCTTGCGCCGATGCTTTGCCCAGCGGATGCACCGCCGCCACCTCGGGCTCGCCCATGGTGATCGTGCCGGTCTTGTCCATGGCCAATGCAGTGGTCTTGCCCGGTGCCTCAACATATGCACCTCCCTTGATCAGCACTCCGGCCCGCGCTGAGGCGGTGAGTGCGGCGACGATGGAGACCGGTGTCGAGATGACCAGAGCACACGGGCAGGCGATCACCAGCAGCACGAGTGCATTGTAGAACCAATAATCCCAGGCCCCACCGAAAATGAGCGGCGGCAGCAGGGCAATTGCAATGGCGAGAGCCATGACGATAGGCGTATAGATGCGGGCGAATTTCGCCACCCACTGCTCCACCGGCGCGCGGCGGGCATGGGCGTCGCCGACCATGCGGATAATCTTGGCCAACACGGTGTCCGAGGCGGCCTTCGTGGCGCGCACCGTCAGTGTGCCTTCGCCGTTGATCGTACCGGCATAGACTTCGTCGCCCCGTTCCTTTGGAACCAGCGCACTCTCTCCGGTGATTGGCGCCTGATCGACGGCCCCTGCCCCATCGACAACCTCACCATCCAATGGGATGCGGTCTCCGCCGCGCACGACGAAACGTGCGTTGATAGCAACCGCGGAAGCCGGTACGTCCGCTTCCGAACCGTCATCATAAAGAATTCTTGCCGTCGGCGGCGCCAGGTCCAGCAGAGCTGAAACCGCATTCCTCGCACGCCCGACGCTCCAGCTTTCGAGGAAAAGCGAGAGCGAGAAGAAGAACGCAACCGTCGCCGCCTCGAAAAATTCGCCGAGGCCAATTGCACCCGCGACTGCGACGACCATGAGCAGGTTCATGTCGGGCGACAGCCGCCGTGCGGACGACCATGCCTTGGGCGCCACGAGCCAAACACCGAACAGGATCGCAACCGCGAATAACCCTGCCTCGACCAGTGGCATCGGCGCTTCGCCGTGCCCTGCGAAGAGGCCGAGTGCCCCCCCCATGCCGGTCTCGATGATGTGCCACAGAAATCCCGCGGCCCAGAAGCCGCCGCTGAGCGCCGTAAACAGCCGCTGGCGTGCAAGATGGGCCGCCTGGTCGACCGACGCGTTTTCGGCATCCCAAGGCTTGGCGGTCATGCCGGTGCTTGCGACCAGTTCTGCAATTTCGCCGTCCGATACACTCTTGGCGCTGTCGAGAATAGTCATCCGTCCATTGATCACGTCGAACGCAAGATGTTCGGCCCCGCCGATCTTCGGGCCGACCACCTTGTTCAGGATTGCTACCTCCTCGGCGCAATCGAGGCCGGACACCTGAAAACTGCGCCCGCCCGCTGGCGCGGGGGTCGCCGGAACGGTGTCGCCGCACGCTCCGGCGCTCCCGCAGCAGCTGCCGCCGCTTGTCTGGGCATCTTCGGCGTGATCGTGGTCGTGACGATGGGTGTCGGACGGCATGAACGGACCTCTGGATTCGGGTGCTTTACCATGACATAGCCCCTACAGTAGCTAGAGCTTCAAGAGCAAAATACGGTGGTATTTCAGTTTGATTTATTGCTAGAGGATGCGGTGACCGGCTCCATCACGCCTTGAGGCATGAACAGCCGCTGCAAAGAAAAACAGACATGAAAGGAAGCTTGATGCGGGTTTTGATGCTGAAGCAAAAAATGATGGTCGCAGTGGCGCTGTCGCTTACGGCCGGGTGCGCAGTCCAGCCGACTGGGCCGGGCGACGCGGCAGACCAGCCGGGCAACGTTCCCGAAGCCGTGATCGCGATGGCTGCCCCGGATCAGGATGTTGCAACCGCGCGCTTGGTGCCGGAAGACGGGTGCTACTGGTACGAACACAGCGGCCCCGTTGAAACGACCTTGCTGCCGCTGCGCACGGCGAACGGCAATCGTATCTGCACCCCTCGCGAAACTTAGCTACGTTTGCCGACCGCTGCTTGGCTTAGCTGCGGGCAGTGACGCTGTCCTCTGCCGAGTAAAGATAGGCCGTAGAGCCGGTTTCGACGTTCGGGTAAAGGTCATTGATATGGGCCATAACCATCCGTACGCAGCCCGAACTTGCGCGGCCACCGATACTCCGTGGGCTCGGAGTGCCATGGATGCGCAGAAGGGTATCGCGATCCCCGACGTAGAGATACAGCGCCCTTGATCCAAGCGCGTTTTCCGGTCCGGGTTCCATGCCATCGGCAATGTCAGCATAAAGTTCGGGGTCGCGATTGATCATGCTCTGTGTCGGTTGCCAGTGCGGCCACCTGACCTTGCGCTTGATGATATAGACACCCGGCTCGTAGAGGTTCCCCCGCGCGATGGCCACGCCGTAGCGCATCGCGGTTCCACCCTCTTCAATGTGGTAGAGATATCGCGCGACCGCATCGACATGAATATCTCCCGGCACGAGCCCGGCCTTCGCGACGACACGTTGCGGCAGGAACCGCGGGTGCAATCCCCATGGGTTGGAAGTCTCGGCAACATAATCCTGAGGCGTCACCTGTGCGTCCCATTCAGCCTTCTGAGCCTCGGTGGGCCAAGTGTCGGCAAAAGCCATACCGGGACCGGTCACCGAAAAAAGCGCCGTTGTTGTCTGAATGAAGTGTCGTCTTGTCAGCATTTTGTACCCTTTCGGTTCCCGCCGGCGATTGATGGCAAGAACGGTATGTGTTCTCATTGAATAGATAGGACTTCTAGTGGCTAGAGGTTCAAGGGCAAATTTTCGTGAGCAAACATGCGATCCTGGCAGTTTCCAGTTTGCTTGGGAGGAGAAAACTGCTCGCACGATACCTGGTCCGAAGTTGCGCAGCGACACTTCGTGAAATCGCAGATTGTCTGGAAATTTAGGCACAGCGGCTTCGATATCGCGACCATGAGATCGGGAGCGTCACGGCACACGGAACTTACGCCACTCGCAAATGCTACGATGCCATCTCTGGCTCCGGCTCTCATTCCGTTATTTCGCCCCGTAAGAACGCAAAGCTTGGATGGAGATCATAGCTGTAGCGGCGGCTCGTAATTAGGCCATACGGGCATCGCAGTATCTGGGCTGTGCGCTCTGGCGGCAATGGAGCGGATATCCCCGCCGAAGCCGCGCCGAGACGAAGATGCAATGTGTGAAACTGCTTGGCCAGCCGCTCATCGCGTCGGACTTTGGCCGCCATGGTGCGAAGCTTCAGTTCCGCTTAGCAGTCGTCAACAGCTACACCGCCCTTGGCATCCCCGTCACAGAAGCTTTGGAATAAGTCCGTCCGGAGAATGGTTAACACCGCCTATCAGCCTGTTTGTAGAACATTGCCTCGAGGACCCCTCGATTGGTAAGTTAAAGTCTAAGGTCAACCCGCTTACTTCAACGGCAACCACCCGACTATGACCGCTGGGAAAACGCCGCGAACAGCGCAAGCGTCCGTTCGCTGACATGGTGCTCGATGCCTTCGGCATCGCGTTCAGCCGTCTCGGGGTCGAGCCCGAGGCTCAGGAGAAACCGCAAGACGATCTCGTGGCGGTGCCTGCATTCCTTGGCGAGCGCCCGGCCTTCCTCGGTCAGAAATACCGAGCGATACTTCGCACGGGTGATCAAGCCGTCCCGCGCCAGACGGCCAAGCGTCTTGGCGACTGTTGGCGCGGTCACGCCCATGCGTGTCGCAATATCGACCGGCCGGGCCTCGCCGTTCTCGTGGATGAGTTCGGCGATCAGTTCGACATAATCTTCCGCCACTTCGCTGCGCCGCGCTTCGCGCACACCGATGAAGGCCTCGGCGCGGGATTCGACCGCACGTGCCTCTGCCTCGTTTGAGTCAAGGTTCTCATCATCCGTCATGCCGTCACCCTCGCACGATCGGGATTGACTCGTAAAGCCTAAGCGATGATTATTAGCCGAAGCTAACTTTTTGCGCCGGGACTTTGGCCTGCGTGTCATCTGAGGGGACATCGTCCATGCCTGTCGATACCAGCAAGCGAGGGCGCGATGTGTCGTCCGCCGTGGAGACATCTCGGCCCACAGCGCCACCTGCGATGGTCACGGAGCCAGTATCGGCGTCGCGACGCGCGTTGTTGGTCAGCGGTCTGGTGGCTGCCGGCGGAGCGGCCGTGGCCGCGAGCCGCGCGCAATCCCAGGCAACGCCCGACCCGATGGCGGGGCATGCGATGTCCGGCGGGGCGGTCGATCCGTATTCGGCCCATGACAGTGGCATGGCGCATGGCAACATGACGATGGTCGGCCAGGTCGACCACGCCCGGAACGGGTTCGACCCGACGGCCATGCTGACCGACTGGGAGACCGGTCGCACCGAAGTCCTGCCGGATGGGCGCACGTTGCGAACGTTCGAGGTGGACGCCATCGACGCGGAGATCGAGATCGCTCCCGGCGTATTCTTTCCCGCCTGGACGTTCAACGGTCGCGTGCCAGGCCCCGCCCTGCGAGCGAAAGAGGGCGACCGGCTGAGGATCGTCTTTCGCAACCTCGGGTCACACCCGCATTCCATGCATTTTCACGGCATTCACTCGGCGCGGATGGACGGCGTTCAAGGCGCCGGGCTGATCGATCCGGGCGAGGAGTTCGTTTACGAATTCGATGCCAAGCCCTTCGGCTGCCACCTCTACCATTGCCATGCCCTGCCACTGAAACGGCACATGCACAAGGGCATGTACGGCCTTTTCGTGGTCGATCCGGATCCGGCGCGCCACCCCGAATTTGCGGCCGTTGCGGCGTCGCGTGTGCTGGGCAGCCCGGAAAACGCCGAATGGCAGGAACTGGCGATGGTGATGAACGGCTTTGACACCAATTTCGATGGTGAGAACGAGGTCTATGCCGTAAACACGGTCGGCCAAGCTTACATGAACGCGCCGATCCGGATCGACAAGTCGCGCCCGGTGCGCATCTACCTCATGAACGCGACCGAGTTCGATCCGATCAACTCGTTCCACCTGCATGGGAATTTCTTCGACTATTACGACACCGGCACCCAGCTCACGCCGACCCTACGCACGGTCGATGTGATCATGCAGTGTCAGGCGCAGCGCGGCATCCTCGAGTTCAGCTTCGCCGATCACGAGGACGGGATGTATATGTTCCATGCGCACCAGGCCGAGTTCACCGAACTTGGCTGGATGGGATTTTTCGACGTGCGAGAGGCCGGAGCATGACCGATCATATCCAACGCAGCCGCCCGCCAATGACCCGCCTGCTTCTCGTCCTCGTGCCGCTGGCCGTCATGCTGGGCGCCTTTGTCTGGATCGCCTCGCTCGATCCCTTGCGCGGCTTCAACAATGGCGCCCCCCCGGTCGAGGCGCTGACCGTCGAACGGACGATCCTCGATGGGTCGGGGATATCGCTCAGGGTGCGCGCCGGCGGATCGGAAGCGATGGTGGTCGCGCAGGTTGCCGTGGATGATGCATACTGGACCTTCACGCAGGAACCGGCGGGGCCGATTGCCCGCGGCGATGCGGTCTGGCTGCGCATTCCCTATCCGTGGGTCCTTGGCGAGGCCCATCATGTCAATCTGCTGACGAACACAGGCGCGACCTTTGGGCACGAGATCGCGGTTGCAGTTTCGACGCCAAGTCCCACCTGGGGGCAACTTCGGCTCCAGGCGGTGATCGGGGCGATCGTCGGCCTTTTGCCGGTAGCGCTTGGCCTGATGTTCTATCCGGCCATGAAGGGCGTCGGGCAAAGGGGGATGAACTTTCTGCTGGCGCTGACGGTCGGGTTGCTGGCCTTCCTGCTGATCGACACCATATCCGAGGCACTGGAGCTATCGGCAGAAGCGGCCGCGATATTCCAAGGTTCTGCCATGGTCTGGCTGGCGGCGCTTACAAGCTTTCTTCTATTGATGGCTATCGGGCGCTGGCGCGGCAATCCGGAAGGCATCGCGCTTGCGTTCTACATTGCCCTCGGGATCGGGCTTCACAACTTGGGCGAAGGGCTGGCAATCGGCGGCGCATTCGCCGCCGGGTCGGCGGGGCTTGGAACTTTCCTCGTCCTAGGCTTTGCCTTGCACAATGTCACCGAGGGCATCGGCATCGCCGCCCCGATGCTTCGTGCCCGGCCAACGCTTTGGACGTTTGCCGCCCTGACCCTGCTCGCCGGTGGCCCGGCCATCCTCGGAATGTGGGCGGGCAGCCTTGCCTATGCGCCGCAATGGTCGGCACTGGCACTCGCCGTCGGAGCGGGTGCGATCCTGCAAGTCATGGTCGAGGTCAGCGCCTACCTTGTACGTCAAAACGCCGACAGGCAGGCGGCGCTGATGTCACCAGCCGTACTGGTCGGGTTTCTGGGCGGCATCGCCTTCATGTACGCGACGGCGGCATTGATCAAGATCTGAGCGGTGATCGGCTGTTTCGGCTTCATGGGGCGGTCGCCCAACTCTATAAACTGACCCCGTCTGTCCACGGGGAGATCGCAATTTTCGTGCCCCAGTTTGTGCGCCCAAGAGACTTATTCTTTCGTGATTTCGAAATGAAGAATTTGAGGCTAGAGCGACTAGAGGATCCCACAGATAGGTGAAAACACTGCAAATCCATCTGACTACTATTGCTGAGCCGCGCGTCGAAATCGACTGTCTCGTATTTTCGTTCTGTCACGATTCAGCGCCTCCGTTGAACTATCAACAGATGTTACGCACCAAAACTAGTGCTTCTTTAGAGGTGATTCATGGCATCGCCCGCCACATGCGGAAACGCCCCTTTCCGGTCACCTCGCGGATCAGGTCGCGCGTTTCCATCCAAGCAAGGTTGCGCTGGACGGCGGCGCGGCTGGCACCGGTCAGGGTCTCGGCCATTGGAGCGGAGACGACGGGCCATTCTGTCAGCACCGCGCGCAATGCTGGTGGTGTCTTGCCAGAGAGCGGTGCCATCATGTTGTCCGCCCGCGCTGACCATGCCTGGATATCGTCGAGGTGCCGCATCGCGGTCAGGCATGCTGTTTCCATTCCCTCGAGCCAACGCTCCAAGCGCTCAGCAGGTGGGCCGCTGGCGCGCAGCCCCCCAGCCCCGCGCATAGCCAGAGGCGCAAAGATAGCACCCCCATTCAAATTCGGGCCTTCGCTCGCGGCAATGCGTGCGGCGGTAACCGCCGCTTCCATCCGGTCGCCCTGTTGCCCGAGGCCCGCAAGGTTCCAGAGGTGAAACCCCATGCAGGCGCGTGTGATCGAATGCAGGTCGGCGGCTTGCGCCATCAGGTCAAGCCAACCGACCGCGCGATCCGCAAAGGGCTCGGCTTCATTAGCCATGTTTTCAGGGTCACGGCGATCGAGGAAAGCGGATAGGTCCACTTCTGGACCGGGACCGCCTGTAAGACGGCGCACCGCCCATCCGATACGCGCGAGCGCTGCGGTGTCGTCCTGCACCCCGGACAAGCGCATGGATATCCAAAGCGCCAGCCGATCCGGGCCAATTCGGTCACCCACAAACCAGCTGAGGTCTGCCGCCTCCATCAGCGCGAGCCTGTGCCGCCAGCCCTTTGGGCCACGGTGCAGACGGTCATCCAGCGCGCCAATCCGGCCAGCCACACGGGCGAGATGGGCGGCATTGCCTGCCTCTGCCTTCCGCCAATCGTCGAGGACTGCGGTTTCAGGCAGCTGTGCCCTCGATCCGGGCGGCAGATAATCCGGCTCCACTTCCATCGGACCGGGCAGGAACCACAGGTCGTCCTCAGACGTCTCTTCAAGCCCCTCCGCATCCACTAGAGGATCGTCAAAACTATGATACTGCGTAGATACTTGAGGCTTCATATGTGCAAAATACGGCACTTTTGCATATTACCCAAGTGTTTTGTCAGGGTGCCCCTGCCCACCCTATATAGCACGCGCGCGCGGTGGTCTGCGATATCTCTCTGATCGCGCTCAGCGTATGAAAACCAAGGGGTTTTTGATGGGCAGCACCACTGGAGGCGCCCTTGCATCTGTTTACAAACGGTCGTTTATTGGCGCTATATGAAACTGCAAAAAGACTGTTTTGATGCCATTGATAGGCTACGCGCGCGTTTCCACAGAGGATCAGACCCCCCTGCCCCAGTCTGAGGCCCTTCAATCTGCGGGTTGCGTAGAGATCTTTGAAGAACACGCCTCAGGCGGCAATCGTGCGCGGCCAGTACTTGCCCGCGTGCTCGAACGCGTCCAGAGCGGCGACACGCTGGTTGTCGTTCGGATCGACCGGCTTGCACGGTCTCTGTCGCACTTGCTGGAGGTGATCGAACGTCTGGAGGCCAAAGGGGCTTTCTTCCGTTCTCTCCAGGACCCCATCGACACGGCATCGCCACAAGGCAAGTTCACGCTGCAGGTTCTGGGCGCCGCGGCCGAGTTCGAGCGCGCACTGATACGTGAGCGCACAAAGGCCGGGCTTGCCTCTGCGCGCGCCAAAGGGCGCGTTGGTGGCAATCCTGGGCTACGCGCCAAGGATCCCGCTGCGCTGCGCAAGGTGCGGCTGGCGCGACAGGACGGCTACATGGAGCGCCTCAACGAGACCGCGCAGGATTGGGTGCCCCATGTGCGCCGCTTGCGACCGGATATGGCCTGGGAAGACCTGTTGCGGATCATCAACGGCCCCCTGCCCCATGATCGTCGCTGGACGCAAAGCCGCCTGCTGCGCGCCGTGAAAGCCTATGTGCGCGACGGGTTCCTGCCCGCCGAGGTTCTGGACCGCGCCGGACGTCGCGAAACCGACGACCGCCTGCCCGCGATCGTCGCTGCCATCAAGGGCGCGGACCCGGACATCACGCTAGTGGCGATCTGCGATCGGCTGGAATCGATGCGTGAGCGCACACCACGCGGACGGACAAGTTGGCAGCCGTCGTCCGTGAGGATGCTGCTGGAACGCGCGGAGAAGTTGGGCTTGCTGAAGTGCGAGCAATAAACACAACCTTGCAAATCTTCCAACTCATGGAACAATTGCAAGGTTGCAGCCCGTTTTCTGTTCAGGTGAATGGATTCACGACGCGTAACTGATCTTCAACCAGCAATCCGTCGTGCATATCTTCGCTCCACAAAGTCGTGCATCCAGCAATAAGGGCGGCCGACACAATCATCGCGTCATAGACCGAAAGTTGGTACTTTTCTGCCAAAGCTCGGCCCACAAGATGGGTTTGCACAGACAGATCCTCGACTGGACACAAGGATTGGACCCCTGCGAGAAAAACGCCGGTCTCCTCCCAACTTAGACCGGCTTTCCTCCGGCAATTGACCATCGCTTCGTTCAGGACCTGCACACTGATCCGCGGCCCCTGCCCCAGGATGTCTTCCGCCCGATCCGCCTTTGGGCCGTCGTCAAGAAGGTAAAGAACGACATTTGTATCCGCGAATTCAGCGCTCATGCGCAGCGTCGCGGCTCAGGCGTGCTTCCTTGGATAGCTTTCCGCGAAACCGCCTTAGCCCTTGCAGGACTTCATCGGCGCGAGGTTGGCGCTGTACAAGCAAAGTACCGTCGTCCTTTATCAGATCGATTTGGTCACCCTCTTTAAGACCAAGTTCGCGCACAAGATCGGCAGGCAGCCGGACGGCGAGGGAGTTTCCCCATTTGGCAACTTGCATCTTGTCCTCTCCGGTGTGGATAAACATCAAATCAAGTATATCCAAAGCCATCAAAAGGCAAGCTTTGGTTCGCCCAAGGTATTAACCGCATCTGCACCTGGCGCAGCACAGTTTTTCCCGTTAGGCGCTTGCCGATGTGTATTAGACTTAGTCCAAGAGTGGGCTTCCGCTACTCTGCAATATCACCGAAAGGATGGCAGCCGTTCGTGGACAGCGACTTTCGCCCTCGGTTTGCCTCCCGATTTGGGTAGGTCGCATGAGTGCCATGTCGCAGCCGTCGTCCCTTCCTTGTCGGTTTTCGCACTTCCCCTCCCCTTCCCCGCGGCGCCTCGTGTCCGGCGCGGTTCATGTTCGGACAGCTAACTGGTTGCTGTGTATCACGCGGCAACCAATGAACGAATAGATCGACGACGGAGGGCGGAAAGATCGAAATCACCACATTTGGGTGCTGCGTCTCGACACTGATCGCCAAGACCAATTCTAGGTCTGAGTTGCACGGCAGAGCGTAGGATAGGGTAGAGATATTTGTGGTCACTACGTTTACAGCTGTAAACTCGGTCTAGATTGCGCTCGCGGATATAGTCCCCAACGACCTTCACAGACACTAAATAGAGGAAAAATCTTGACTTAGTCGCGTGAATCGCTGCTTTTATCCTCAAGTGGCGCGAAAAAGGCCACATTTTGGAAATTGAGGCAACCAGATGATTCCTGTGACACCATTGTCAAATGAGCGCCCATCGGCCCTTGCAGCGGAGATATCCGAACGGCTCAACGCTGCCATCAGGGAGCATCTACTCTCTGCTTTTGCCCCAGACAATTCAAAAACGCTACGTTCTTTTTCGGCACCAGAGACCGCTGAGCTCTTGGGCGTGTCCGGGCAGTTCATGCGAAAGGTCCACGCTGAAGGGACAATCCCGGAGCCTGAAGATATCCGGGGTGGCAGGCGCTACTACACAGCCCAAGAAATTTGGGACGCCCGTGAAATTCTGGAAAAAACCTCTCGGAATAAGGGACGTTATATGCCTCGCCGCTCCGGTGAGGAGAAACTGCAGATTTGGCAGCTGATGAACTTCAAGGGCGGTTCCAGTAAGAGCACAACGAGCATCCACCTCGCGCACTACTTTGCCCTTCGAGGTTATCGGGTCCTAGCCTTGGATCTGGATCCACAGGGATCGCTCACATCAATGTGTGGTATTAGCCCCGAAATCGAGTTTGATGGATTGACTGTCTATGATGCGATCCGCTACGACGATCCGGTCAGCATGGCGGACGTCGTAGTCCCGACATACTTTCCGGGGCTCTCGATTGCGCCGTCTCGCTTGATATTGTCGGAATTTGAGACGGAATCAGCAGTTCACTCGAACCCGGACCAACCATTCTTTACGCGCATCCGGAATGCCTTGGCGCAGGTCGAGGATGATTTTGATATCGTTCTCATGGATAGTCCACCACAACTCGGATTCTTGACCATTGCGGGGATGGCTGCCGGCAGCTCCCTGATCGTTCCTCTAACTCCATCGATGTTGGACGTTTCTTCAACAGCTCAGTTTCTCGAACTTGCTGGGGCGTATATGGGCGTGATCGAAGATGCTGGTGCAACTCTGCAGTATGATTTCTTCAAATTTCTCATCACCCGAGACGAACCAACGGACGTACCTTCTCAGCAGCTGACCTCTTTCATGCGGGCTCTGTTTCAAGACCGGGTGATGTCGGCGACTGCCTTGAAGAGCACAGCAATCAGTGACGCCACCATGCTCAAGCAGTCGATTTATGAAGTGGTGCGTTCAGAGATGACACGCGCCACGTATGATCGGGCCAAGGGCTCGATGGATGCGGTAGGGCATGAAGTGGAAGCGATGATCCATCAATCGTGGGGGCGCAAGTAATGGCAAGGAAATCTCTTCGCGATATGTCTGGAATTGCCAACACGATCGCGCGTTCCGGTGGGTCACAGTCAGAGAGACCGGCGAAGACCAGTGCACCTGCTTTGGGCGCCCTTCAAGGTTCTCTGGCATCTATCCGAGAGATTGATCCAAATCTAATCGACGATTGGGGGCCCTCAGACCGGCTTGAAGAGTTTACAGCTGTAAACGTCGAAGACGACGACGAGAGCTTCGAACGACTAAAAAGCAGCGTCCGCGATGGCGGTCAGCAAGTGCCTATTCTTGTCCGACGGTCAAAAGTTGCTGAAGGGCGCTTTGAAGCAATTTACGGGCGTCGCCGCTTAAAGGCCTGCCGTGAACTCGGCATAAAGGTTCGTGCAAACGTCCAAGACATTGATGATGCTACGGCTTTGCTGGCGAAAGGATTGGAAAACGCAGCGCGCCGCAACCTGTCTTTTTACGAGAAAGCCCGGTTCGCCGAGGCTATCCAAGCCGCTGGCCACGATGGAGCAACTGTTAGGCAGGTCCTCAACCTCTCTGCGTCCGGTCAGTCGCACCTAACGAAGGTGACGCAAAATGTCCCGGTCAAGATAGGTGACCTGATTGGCGCGGCACCGAAGTCCGGGCGACCGAGGTGGACGGAGTTAGCAGATCTCTTTCTCTCCAGAAAGCTCACTGAACGTGCGGCTCTCGATATCTTGGCTAAGATCAGTACAACAGCGAATTCAGACGAGCGCCTTGAATTGCTCATTAAGGAAGCGACAAAGCGCGGCGCGAAGACGTCGAGCGGAACTCGGGAGATCACGCCTTTAGAGGGAGTGACCATCAAAGCTGGTCGCGCAACACTGTCACTTTCAGTGAAGAAGTCTGGCACAAGCGCTGAGTTTGCAACCTGGCTTGAGAGCAATCTCGCAGAGATTATCAAGAAATCCTATGCCGAATTTGCAGATGTAAATTCGGTGGATGACAACTGAGGACGAGCAGAAAGGAGGAACGGCAAACAAAGAAAACCCCCGAAACCGGAGTTTCGAGGGCTGCTGCGCAAGCGCAATTCTTAGATTAGACACCTAGAATCTAGCAGCCAACGAATCACCACACAAGAGAAAACGCTTCTGAGCGAACGGGATTTCTTTGTCGCTGAAACAAAATGACTAAATTCAATGATGCTCCGCATGGAGCGACTGAGACAGGCATGCCTCAGAACAGTGGAGGTATGTCCAATATCAACCAATCCTCGGGGTGGCGGAAGGCGACAGCCGGACTCGCCGTTGCTGAACAGCACGCACATGATGGTGAAAGATCAGCCGTGCCCAAAACACAGGCCTTTGTCGCCGTGAAACGCGTAGGTGCGCATATCGGCCTCAAGGCAGGGGATATGATGCTCCTCGATACGCTTGGGGCCTTCACGCAGACGCAAGATTGGGAAGAGGGTCAGCGCCCGATCGTCTGGGCCTCCAATGCCTATCTGATGGAGCAGACGGGCTTTTCACTCTCTGCGCTCAAGCGCCACGCGCGTCGCCTGGCTGAGATAGGTGTAATCGCCTTCAAAGACAGCCCCAATGGCAAGCGTTGGGGCCACAGGGACGCAGAGGGCCGTATCATTGAGGCCTACGGCTTTGATTTGTCGCCGCTGTCCGCTCGCGTAGAAGAGTTTCAGCAGCTACACGCAGAGCTGCAGGCCGAGCGCGCGCACTGTCAGCGCCTGAAGCGGCAGATCACTGTGTCCCGCCGGATGATCCGCGCGCGGATCGAGGCTGCGCTCAGCGGCGCGCTGAGAGGCCCGTGGACGCAGCTCACAGGCATTTTTGAGGATCTTTTGGACCGCCTTCCGCGCAGGAACACGGCCTCTGAGGCACTGGAACGACTCTTGGCGTGGTTCAAAGAGCTCCAGGAACGTGTAGAGGCCACGTACCTCAAGGCAGTTCGAGCGGATGAGCGTGTGGAAAACACAGCCGAAACCACCAAGCAAGTGCTTCAGAAGACTCAAGAAATGGACCCCAGGGAGGTCATTTCCGAACCTCATATACTAATTACAAATCAACTTAATCCTGTAACCTGTAATTCCTCAGAAAAAGAGGAAGCGGCGAGCGTGGTGCCAAATGCGCCACCGGAAGAGCGAGTTGATAGGGAGTTGGAAGATTGGGTGGCTGAAACGCGCAAGAAGCGCGGGGCAGCTCTTGATCTGCCGACAGTCATGCAAGCCTGTCCTGAATTTGCGTCGTGGGCGCGCAATATGGGCGGATATCTGAAGGATTGGGGCGATCTGCACCGTGTTGTGGGGCAGTTGAGGCCGATGATCGGCGTTTCTGAACACGCCTGGAACCTCGCGCAGGACCGACTTGGGCCGCAAATCGCGACTGCGGCGCTGGTTCTCACGTTCGAAAAGCATTGTGCAGGCGAAGTCGCATCTCCTGGTGGATATCTGCGTGGAATTGTCCAGAAAGCTGGGGCAGGGGAGCTGCATCTCGAGCGCAGTTTCTATGGCCGGTTGAGCGGGCAGGTGGCATGATGGGATGGGGCAGCAGTTTCTCCTACATTCAGAGGTCCAGAGGGGTCCGCGGAAATTGGCGCCAGTATTCTCCGCATATTGCGCGGCGAATACTGTTGTCTTGCGGAGATTGCCCGGTATAATCTCCGCAAGGAGTGCGTAAAATATGACCTACATTCACGAACTAACTGATTGGCCGCAATTTTTTTGGGACAAGGCCAAGCTGTTATCACAACTTGCCGCTGTCCGCCACCGGCAAGGCAAGCTCTTGGGACGCATGGAGGGCCTTGGCTTTGATCTTCGCAATGAGGCGATGTTGCGAACTCTCACTAGCGATGTCGTCAAGAGCAGCGAGATCGAAGGCGAGACGCTCGACAGGGATCAGGTTCGGTCGTCTATCGCAAAACGGCTGGGGCTCGAAATCGGCGGGCTGATCCCGTCTGATCGCCATGTCGATGGGGTCGTCGAGATGATGCTGGACGCGACGCAAGCGTATGACCAACCACTGGGCGCAGAGCGATTGTTCGGCTGGCATGCCGCCCTTTTCCCAACTGGGCGAAGCGGAATGACCCGGATTACCGTGGGGCAGTGGCGGATCGGCCCTATGGAGGTTGTTTCAGGACCTATGGGTCGTGAACGCGTGCATTTTGAGGCGCCGGGAGCAGCACGGCTTGATACAGAGATGGGGCGGTTTCTGACCTGGTTCAATCAGGTCCCTGACACGGATCCCGTTGTTCATGCCGCAATTGCACATCTGTGGTTCGTCACGATCCACCCCTTCGACGATGGCAACGGGCGCATTGCGCGTGCGATCGCGGATATGGCGTTGGCGCGATCCGAACGCAGTTCACAGCGGTTTTACAGCATGTCGACCCAAATCCGGCAGGAGCGGAGCGCCTATTATGATATGCTCGAGACGACGCAGAAGGGCGGGCTTGATGTGACCGCCTGGCTCAATTGGTTCCTCAATTGCCTCGACCGTGCTTTTGATGGCGCAGAGATCATTCTGGAGGCCGTGTTTCAAAAGGCGCGGTTCTGGGAGAAATACGGAACGGCCAACATAAACGACCGCCAACGGGACATACTTAACCGCCTCCTCGATGGGTTCGAAGGAAAGCTCACGACGTCGAAATATGCGAAGATCGAAAAGTGCTCACAAGACACAGCCTATCGCGACATCGTCGATCTAATCGACTTGGGAGCTCTTGAGAAAGACGACGCTGGTGGACGTAGCACCAGCTATTCCCTGGCAGCGGCGTAAAGAGGCTTGTCACAGGCGCGGTATGCGAAAAGTGCACCCCGTGAAAATGTCAGCCGATCACCTCACATTCGCGACAGCCGCTCTTCGTCATCCACGACGTCCAAAGAACCCTTATTGCCAGTCCAAGCCCACAACACGATGTTGAAGTCCGATGACAAAGCGCCCTTCGCAAAACTTTGGATCAGAATCCCCGCAAACCGATCCGCCATGAGGGCGCGTGCAAAATCCTGTGTCGGAACCGATTCACCATCGAGCATCTTCATGCGCCATGCAGGATCGGCAAGCATCGCCTCGGTCGCGCCATACCGGTCAAGTCCGTCCTGATAGCGGGTATCGAAAATAGGCCCAAGGTCGGCCTTGTAGGACACCAGGATCGTGGGTTGCAGGCTGCCGACCTGGTTGGCTTCTCTAAGAGCGGTCGCGGGATCCAGCGAGGTGTAGAGGGCAGGGGTGCCCTTGGCGTTAAAGCGCCCTCCATAGAGTTCAGCGCCTCGTCCGGACAGAGGTTCACGCGCATAGACCGGGTTCAGGGCGCGATAGAGTGGCCCTGTGTAGCGCCCATCTTTCAGCGGCATCAGGCAAAGATGCCCGCATCGACCGCATCGATGTAATCCAGAACTTGCTGAGCTTTGCCTTCCTGCACCAGCTGCATGGCTGTCCGGCCATCAAAACCGGGCAGGGGCTCTGACCGGTACCATGCATAGGCCATCAGTTCCGAGCCGAAGCGGGGCTCGACTTTGTTCAGCACCTCTACCAATTCGCGCAGGCGGCGCTGCGTCTTGTCCGAACCGATGCGGGTTCGCCTCTGCAACGCGTCTTTGCCCAAGCCGACGGTCAATGCGATCTCTTCTGCTGACGTGCGTAGCACCGCGGCAATCTTGCGCGGTTCGAATTGCCCAGCTTCAGCAAAGTTCGTGATGTGCATGATCTATGCTCCTACAGTGATACTGACGGTATATAGCGACAATATTGCTGAATTTCAAGCTGTCAGGAGGCGCTGTGCCTTCGTTTCCAATGCTAATCCGTAACGCTGCATTGCGCTGAACGCCGGAAATCCTGATTTTTGGGCCTGAAAAGTCGCAGTAGGTGCGTTTTTCGCCGATCGAGAACATCAGATAAGTTATTGATAATATGCCAAAGACTGCTGCGGTCGGGCTGGGGTTGCCGATATACCTTGCCGATCTTGGACCCCAACCGGCACTGACTGCATGAAGTCCTTGGGAACCGCGGTGGTGTCGGACCCTTGTCAGTTTCCGCGGTCCGGTTGGCGGTTGGAAAGTTAAAGATGCCGTAATGGGGCTTTCGGCGAATCGAGCACGTTTCACTTGTTTGTCAGCATGATCTGAAGTGCCGTTGCCCTTGATGCGCCTGCAGCGCGTCTACGAGGTCGTATGTTTCCATGCGCCTCAATTCCTAAGAATAGAAGGGCAACGACATGAATGTATTTATCGGATTGGATGTATCTCTGGCAAGCACGGCGATTTGTGTGCTGGGGCCGCAAGGGAAGGTTGTTGAGGAGTTGGAGGCAGCCAGCGAGCCTGAAGCGCTGGTGCGTGCGATGGCGTCATTGCCGTACGCGGTCGACGCGATCGGGCTCGAAGCCGGACCACTGTCCCAATGGCTGAGCAAGGGCATCGAAGAGGCCGGATTTGACGTGGTCTTGATGGAAACGCGATTGGTGAAGGCCGCCTTGAAAGCCATGCCTATCAAGACCGATAGGCGCGATGCCCAGGGAATTGCTCGATTGTTGCATGTCCGTCGTCATATAAAATGGGACATCAGAGCGGCTTGAGCATTGGAGGCTCTGGCTCGTTTGCGTGGTTGATTATGCCGCCTGTTTTTGATGTTGCAAGCGTCGCTGTCGGATTGTCAGTTTCTTGATGTTCGCCCTTTCCCTCAGAATGGCTTTGTGGCGCCCGAAGTAGACGTCGGCGGGCGTGACGTTGCTCAGGCTCTCGTGGTAACGCTCGTTGTTGTAATACTCGACGAAGGCACCAATCTGCCGTTCGAGTTCGCCGGGCAGGTAGTAGTTTTCCAGCAGAACTCGGTTCTTCATGGTTTGATGCCAGCGTTCAATTTTGCCCTGGGTTTGCGGGTGGAACGGTGCGCCGCGAACGTGATCCATTTTATGATCCTCCAGCCAATCGGCCAAATCACCGGAGATGTAACAGGACCCATTGTCGCTCAGCAGGCGTGGCATGTGCCGAACGACGGCTTGGTCGCACCCTGACGCTGTCAGAGCCAGCTCGATCGTCGCCGTCACATCCTCGGCCCGCATGTTTGTGCAGAGTTTCCAGCCAATGATGTAGCGGCTGTAATCATCCAGGATCGTGCTGAGATAGAACCAGCCCCAACCGATGATCTTGAAGTAGGTGAAGTCCGTCTGCCACATCTCGTTGATGGCGGTGGTTTTGTCGGTGAACTCATCGGCCGCCTTGATCACCACATAATCCGGCGCAGTGATCAGATCAGCTTCCTTCAGAATCCGGTAAGCTGATGATTCAGAGATAAAATACCGCTTCTCATCGGTATACTTGACTGCCAGTTCCCGCGTTGTCAGCGCCTCATGTTCCAGCGCAAATTCAATCAGGTCATCACGCCGATCTTGCGGAATACGGTTCCAGACCGACCTTGGCCGGGGCGAGCGATCCGCCAGGGCATCAAGCCCACCTTCAACGTAGCGGTCATACCAGCGGTAAAACGTGGTGCGGGGGATGCCCAGCATGTCGAGGGTCCGTTTGGCGGGCAGATGTGACCCCTCAACGGTGCGGATGATCTCCAGCTTCTCAGATGCTGGATACCTCATTCCTCGAACTCCCCAGCCCCTGTCATGCTTTTTTTGAGCAGACGGTTTTCCAGGGTGAGGTCGGCCACGCATTCTTTCAAAGCCATGGCCTCCGAGCGCAACTCTTTCACCTCTGGTGAGGTCGCCTGACGCGCCGTGTCGCCTGAAAGGCGCCGTTTCCCAGCTTCCAGGAATTCCTTCGACCAGCTGTAATACAGGCCTCCGAAATACCCTCGCGCCGACACAGCGCTGAGATGCTCTCCTCGCCGCGTAGACCGGCTAAAACGATGCGGATCTTTTCCTCAGACGAGTAGGTCTGGCGGGTCTTGCGACGGATGTTTTTGACCAGCTTGTCGGCTGCGTCCTTCGATGTTCCGGATTTCTTATTCATCTTCACTCCTTGACGGTTACGATGAACCAGAAATCCTCCGTTGTTCAAATCCTCAAATCTGTCCCACAGGTGCTGACGTCAGACAAGCGGACCCTTATGAAGGCAAATCAAACGGCAGCTCCGTCCCGCAGAGCGGACTATTGAAACTGTTTGGTTCGGGCAGGTTTGGACTAGGTTTTCCGCCAAGCGGAAAAGAAAAAGCAGGCTTTGGGAAGGGTGTTTCAACTTCTCAAAGGAGATCCCCATGTCCATGACCGTTCAACCCCTGCCAGACCGTCCGGATCCGAGTGTGATCGCGGCGCAGAACGACGCGTTTCGCAAGCTCGCATGCCTCGGAGTGCCGCCCGCGCAGCCCATCCAAGGCCGCATGCATGTGACCCGTTCGCTCATGGAGACCGATGACGGCTTCATGGCCGAGGCGGTGAAGGCCACCGGTGAGTTTGCCACGTTCGAGCCTGAGAATGATCCCGAGGGATGGCACGATTTCGGGGCGGTCGAGATCCGGGGAGAGACCGTGTTCTGGAAAATTGATCTCTATGAGGCAGATTCGGATTTCCGCTACGGGGCTGAGACCCCGGACAATCCTGCCACCACCGTCCGCGTGCTGACCATCATGCTGGCGCGCGACTGGTAGAAGGGCAAGGGGCTCCTCCCCCTCCCCCTCCTGATACCCCAGGCGATGAAGGCCCACTGACCCCTCAAAGGGAAAGATGCCGTAATGGGGCTTGCGGCGAATCAAACACGTTTCGCTTGTTTGCTAGCTTGATTTGGAGTGCCGTTGCCCTTGATGCGCCTGCAGCGCGTCTACGAGGTCGTATGTTTCCATGCGCCTCAATTCCTAAGAATAGAAGGGCAACGACATGAATGTATTTATCGGATTGGATGTATCTCTGGCAAGCACGGCGATTTGTGTGCTGGGGCCACAGGGGAGGATCGTTGAAGAATTACAGGCGGCGAGCGAGCCTGAGGCATTGGTACGTGCAATAGCGTCATTGTCATATTCGATCGATGCGATCGGGCTCGAAGCCGGACCTTTGTCCCAATGGCTGAGCAAGGGAATGGAAGAAGCTGGCTTTGACGTGGTCATGATGGAAACACGATTAGTGAAGGCAGCCTTGAAAGCCATGCCGATCAAGACCGACAGGCGCGATGCCCAGGGCATTGCGCGCCTGCTTCAAATGGGCTGGTACAGGCCCGTGCACCGCAAATCTGTGTCCTCCCAGGAAATCCGCGCGTTGCTGTCGGCGCGCAAGTCTATTCAGCAGGCCATCATCAACCTTGAGCTTTCGATGCGGGGTGTTCTGCGAAACTTTGGCATGAAGCTAGGGCATGTCACCCGGATTAGGTACGAGACCCGGGTGAGGGAACTGGTTGAGCAGAATGAGATCCTGTCCGCGTCGACTGAGGCTCTTCTGCGCGCGCGTTCCCAGTTGCGCGCCGAGTTGGCTGACTTGGATGCCAAAATCGCGGGTCTGGCAAAACACGACGATGTTTGCCGTTTGATGATGACGATGCCGGGTGTCGGTCCGATCGTCGCCCTGACAGTCAAATCCGCGATTGATGATCCGACTCGCTTTGCGCGGTCGAAGGATGTCGGACCGTGGGCGGGGCTTACGCCGAGGCGCACGCAATCCGGAGAGATGGACATCGTTGGACAAATCACGCGAGCCGGTGATCGCGGGCTTCGAACCGCGTTGTATCAGGCAGCGATGATCCTGATGCACCGTGGTGCCCCGAACTGGCTGCAATCTTGGGCACTTAAAGTAGCGCACAGGCGTGGAGCGAAGAGGGCCATGATTGCACTTGCTCGACGCATTGGCGTCGTCTTGCACCGCATGTGGATAGACGGCACGCCGTTCCGCTACACGCAGAACTCCGGCGCGACTGCATGAGCGGGAAGCTTCAAGGACAATTCAGAGCGGAGGGTTGAGCTGCGCCTCATGACAGGTACGTCGAGGTCCCTTGCCGGGACGAGGTTCCTGGAGATGCCGAAGGCCCGCAAGTTATCAGCAAATGCTGAATACGCGGGAAAGATGGGCACCCAGGACCAGATTTGGACCAGGCATAGAGTGGCAGCTATGAGGCTGACTACGGACGGAAGAACGAAGCCCGGGTAGGGGGTGTCCCTCAGTCCTGATGTGCGGTTGCAGTGAAAAAGGAAAAGTAAGCTTCTAAATTTGTGTCTTAAACTTGGTGAGGAATGAGATCTTCGCCGGGATTTTGGACTTGCCCGAAACCCTTGACAGAGGCCCGCCCCATTACGGAAGTGGGCCTTTTGTCGTGGTGATCCCTGAAGCCGGGGATTGGACACGCGCGTGAAGGCGCGGGCCCCACCTCACCCACCTGGAAGGATACCCCATGACCACGAACTTTGCCCCTCTCACCGTCGCCATCGGCGATCTGGTCCCGCATCCTGCCAATGTGCGCAGCAACGCGCCGGAAACCTATGACCCCGAGAACATCGCGCATCTGAAGGCCAGTATCGCTGTGCTGGGCCTGCTCCAGCCACTCCTCGTCCAGAAGATCGACGGCAAATACGCCGTGCTGGCCGGTGGCCGGCGGCATGCCGCGCTAAAGGAGCTGGTCGCTGACAAGGCCATCAAGGGCTTCACGGCGAAGACCAAGGTGGACTGCCGCCTCGTGCCGGAAGACTGCGACGTCACCACGGCGCTGTCGCTCGCCGAGAACGTCACCCAGGCGCCGATGAACGCCATTGACGAGTTCGAGGCTTTCGCTCGGATGATGGAGGTCGATGGCCAAACGCCCGAGACGATCGCAAAGACCTTCGGCACCACGGTGGCGGCCGTGAAAGGCCGGTTGCGTTATGGCCTGATCCACCCCGACATCCGCGCCGCGGCTCGGGGCAAGGTGATCACGCTCGACACGATGAAGGCCTTTGCTGAGCATCCAAGCCAGGAGGCGCAGCGCGAGGTCTTCGAGGCGCTCACGAAGGACGGCGGCTATCTGCAGGCCTATACGGTCCGCCAGGCCCTCAAATCCCGCGGCGTGCAGGTCAGCGACGATATCGGGGCTTTCGTGCGCGCGGACTACGAGGCGCGTGGCGGTGCCGTCGCAGCCGATCTGCTGGATGAGCATTCCGTGCTTGAGGATGCGGCTCTGGTCGAGACCATCCTGCTCGAGAAGCTCGGTGCCGCTGCCGAAGAGGCCCGTATGAGGCTGGGCTTTGCCTGGGCCGATGCGATGGTGCGCTATGATTACGCGACCATGGCCGACTACGGCCGCGTTTATCCCGGCCCGATCGAGCCTGATGAGGCTGCGCAAAAGCGCATCGATGAGATCACCGCCGAGCTTGAGAAACTGCAGCTCGAGATGGAGGATGAGGGGCTCGAGGACGGTGCCTACAACGCGCTTTACGAGCGCGTGGACGCCTTGGAAGAGGAAGCCCGCGACCTGCAGGAGGCCTACAGCGCCGAGGACCTCGCGCGGTCTGGGGTAATCGCGTCCTGGTCGGGCGGGCAGGTGACCCTCCATGTTGGCCTCGTCCGCCCGGAAGACACCGTCAAAAAGGAGGGCGCGCGCGGCTCCTCGGCTAGCCCGACCGGGGAGGAGGCCCCAGACGCCGGCGAAATCACCTATCCGGCCTCACTGGCTGAGGACCTCAAGACCGAGCGAGCCATGGCGCTTGGGGCCGCGATGGCGCTGCATCCGGAAGCTACGCTCGATCTGACGCTCTTCAAGCTGGTGAGCGACGTTCTGGCCAGCGGCATGAGTGTCACGCAGGCGATCAAGATCGATGCCCGCAAGGAATACCGCAGCCATGCCAAGATGGACGAGATCGACGCAACCTCGCTCGAGCAGGTGGCGGCGGCGCATGAGGCGCTGGACCTCTCCTGGCTCGATGACACCCGCGCGCCCGCCGATCAGTTCGCGGCGTTTCGCGCGCTGGAGGCAGGCGAAAAGGCCAAGCTCGTGGCCTATGCCACGGCCAGCACCACGCAGTCCTGCTTCGCGCGGGACCGCCAGCGCGACAGCCTGATGCATGCGTTCGAGATCGAGATCATGCCCGACATCCGCTCCCACTGGACGCCGAATGCGGCGCTCTTCAACCGCTTCAAGAAGGCTTGGCTCCTGAAGATCCTCGGCGAGGATCTGGGTCTCGCCCAGGAGGCGGTGACGCTGGCCTCGTCGAGCAAGAAGGAGATCGTCGCCTTTTGTGACAAGCTCTTCGCCGAGCCCTTCGCCACGCTCACGGACGCGCAGCGCGCTGCCGTGGCCGCCTGGTGCCCGCCCATGATGCAGACAGCCGGTGTCGCCTGTGATGAGGCGGAGCCCGCGGCGGAAACCCCGGAGCCTGACGGCGACATCGCGCAAGCGGCCTGAGTCCTCACGCGACCCGCGCGTGGACCATGCCGCCCGCGCGGGTCGACCCTTCCAAACCGAACAGAAAGACATCCCCATGGCTATTCTCAAGTTCTCTGCGTCCGCTGTTGCGGCGCAGATCGCCCATGCACGCGCCTGCAAAACCTTCCTGCCCAACTGGAACGGGCCCGTGGACAGGCCCGCCCTGATCCTCATCGTCGGCAATGGCGTGCATCTGCGCTCAAACGGCATCGATGGCACGACCACCCGTATCGTCACCACCGAGCAGGCCGATCCGTCCTTTGCTTTCGCCGATGGCATGAACCCGTTTCGGGACACCGACTGGATGGCGCAGCGCCGCATGGCGTTTCGCGATCTGACCGGCCAGTTCTACACCGACATCCTGGATGACGTGCAGGTGCTCATCGACCGGGGGCGGGGTGCGATCCGGCTCGCCACCGATGGCCACAGCATCCGCGTCCTCAAACGCCGGGCCTCGGACTATCTCATCGGCGGGACCTACGAGGTGCCCTCGGGCCTCGGCGGCACCTTCCGGGTCATCCTCAAGGATGCCTGCGACACCTTCGCGATCGTGCAGAACTGCGGCAATTGCGAGGATTTCGACGCCATGCAGCCCTATCGCGTGCCGCTCGATGCGCTGATGGAACTCGATGATCGGAGGGCTGCGTAACGCGCCCTTTCTCAAACAAGCATCGCCAATACCCTGCCAGGCCTGCGGCCCTCTCGGGACATTGGCGACAACAATTTTCCCAATGAGAGAAAGGACTCTGAGATGGGATGGCTCTTCTACACCGACCGCCGTGTCAATACCTACGCGGATGAGAAAGCGGAAATCACCCGGCTTTGCAGCTTCGAGAGCGACACGCGCAAAACCGAACTGGTCAAGGCCTGCAAGGTCGGCTCCACCTGGTATGCGGCGGCAAGGGTCACCAATCTCGACGGCACCCACGTCGAGGACACGACCTATGTGACCGATGCGGATGGGTCGATCACTTTTGGGGCTGTCTTCCTCACCCGATACGATGACGGCTGCTGGGGCTACAAGGACATGGAGGAAAGCGCTGGCCCGAATGAATCTCGTGCTCCCCTTGGGCTGATCGAGCTCCTCTCCGACCTGAAAGACCCGGACAGCTATGCCCATGCCTGGCGCCAGCGCTGCCGGGACTGGGCTGCAATCCCGGACTACGAGGAAGGCGACAAGATCAAGCTCGCAGCCTCTGTGACGCTCACCGATGGCAGCACCTGCCAGATCGTCACCGCGACGCACTACAGGCGGGGGCGGCAAAAACGCCGCTGCTACCGCATCGAGGAAACCGGTGGGCTCGTACGCCTGTCGAAGGCCTCGCTTGCGGGCTCGGAGCTGCTCAGTTCCGCGAAGGGTGCGGCCAGTCCTGTGCTGGCGGAGTTCCTGGCGAGGCGAAATTAGGTGCTGCGCCGGACGGTTCATCGACCTGCCCGGCGACAGCAGATCCTGCGGCTTATCTTGACACGGCAATGCAAATGCATTACCTATCGCAGGCAGCTAAGACCCCCATTCTTTCAGGAGACTGCCATGACAGCGCTCGCACAAGATGTTTCGAAACTCACGGATCGGTATCAGACGACCGTGCCGGCGGGTGTGCGCAAGCAGCTCAAGCTGGGCAAGGGCGACCAGATTCGCTACTGCACCGAGCCGAGTGGCAGGGTCTATATCGAGCCCGTGCGCAGCGAAGAGGAAGATCCCGCGCTCGGCGCCTTTCTCGATTTTGTCGAAGCCAATATCAAGGCGCATCCGGACCGCATTCGGGCCTTCGATGGGGCTTTGCATGACCGTCTTGCAGCACTGGTCGGAGACGTTGACGTCGATCTCGATGCGCCGCTATCGCTCGAGGATGAATGAGCGGCGATAGCGTGCCCGCCCAAGCGCCCCTTGTCGTAAACGGATGGTCGATTTATGCGCATCCGCTCTTTCTGGATCAGCTCGAAGGGCTGATTGAAGAGGTCGAGGCGCGTAAGGCACGCGATCCTAAGACCTGGCGCAAGAAAAACCCGACGAAACGGCTGGCCGCCATCTTCAAGCTGGTCACCGAGGCCATACCGGCAGATCCGGGTGCCGCCGCCTTCCGGCAAGGCGGCACACTCGGCGATCACCGCAAGCACTGGTTCCGGGCGAAATTCTTCCAGCAGTATCGGCTGTTCTACCGGTTCAACAGCGATGCGAAGGTCATCGTGGTGGCCTGGGTGAACGACGACAAGACCCTGCGCGCCTTTGGCAGCAAGACGGATGCCTATGCGACGTTCAAAGGGATGTTGAAAAATGGCAACCCACCTGACAATTTCGACGCGCTCTTGAAAGAAGCAGCGGCGGCGGACAAGCGGTTCGAGAAATCCCTTGAAGCGGTGCCCGATCGGTAGGTGGGCCAGCTTGCTATGACCCTTTGGCATTATCGTTTACGACGCCACGCTGGAAGATGTAGCATCGGCTAATGATACGGTCGGAGAAAGCACAATGATTGAAGCGGAAAAGGATGGGCAGCACCCCGGACAAGAGGAGCAATTCGCGCCTGACCTGGCGCGGCACCGTTTCCCAATTCCGGTGCGCGTTGCAGACATGCCCGATGACCTCGGCAAGCTGCTGGATATCGGGCTCGAGGAGCATTTCCGTGGCCGCTGAAGCGAATTCGTATGACACGTGGTTTCGCATGAAGGTAAAGGCCGCGCTTGAGGAAGCACGCGCCGAAACTTCACAGGTTCAGGTAATGCAGGCCGCACAGGCCCTGATTGATGCGAAGCGCCAGGGCCAATCCAAGCCCTGAGCACGCTTTGGAAGGTCAGTGTGGTCTGACCACGCCACGCTGAAAAGCAAAAGCGGGCTTTTTGTCCTTTGGAACTCAGACCCTGATCCAAAGGAAAATCCCCATGACCAAGCCTAATCCGGCAAACCCGGCATTCCCAATCTCCGACACTGATCTCGCACATGCCCTCGCGCAGATCGGCGCGGAGGTCGACCTCCAACCCCTGCGCAGTTCAGCGCTCGCGCGTATCATGCGCGAGACGTTTCATGGCAGCGATGCCGGTGGCGCCTGGGACTGGCGCATGGCCTATGACATGATGCAGGCAGCGGCTGTCCAGGTGCTGCTGCGTGGGAACGGCGCGGCAGGTGACACCGCCGCTGCAAGGCTACTTGCCTCACGGCTCCTGACGGAAACCCGCCGGTCAGAGCAGCAGATCCGGCTACAGCAGTTTTCCACGCCGCTGCCATTCGCGGCGCTGGTTTTGCGGGCCGCGGCGATCCGCAAGGGCGAGACCGTTCTGGAGCCCTCGGCTGGCACCGGTGCCCTGGCTGCTTTCGCCGCCCGGGCCGGTGCCACGCTTCTGCTCAACGAGATCGACCCCTTTCGCCAGCGCCTCCTGCGCGCGGTTTTCGGCGGCGAGGTCACAGGCCATGACGGCGAGCATATCGATGATCTGCTGCAGACGCCGGTTCTACCCGAGGTCGTGGTGATGAACCCGCCCTTCGCCTCCTCGGTCGATCGCTCCCGAGACAAGCACATCGCCGCCAAGCATCTCATCGCGGCTGCAAAGCGCCTGGCACCCGGCGGGCGGCTGGTGGCGATCATGCCGCCGGGATTCACGCCCGAACGCGATGCCGCGCATTGGTCCCGCGCCTGCGGTCTCCTGACGCCGCGATTGGCGCTGACGATGCCGGGACAGGTCTATCGCAAGCTCGGCACCTCTGTCGAAACCCAGCTCATGATCTTCGACAAGGTGCAGGAGGATTGCGAGATGATCCGCGCCGTTGTGTGCGATCTGGATGAAGCCCTTCCTTTTGTCGACGCCGTGGCCGCAACCCGGCCTGAGATGCACCCCGCCCAACGGGCAGCAGCGATCCCGCACATTCGGCCGACCGTTCCATCCTCTGCTCCGCGCAAGACCGCCGCTGCGCCTGTCGCCGCCTCCAAGCCTCGGGCCAATGCCGTTGTCCCGCTAACTTTCACGAGCTTTGATATCCCGCGCGACAACACGCCCATCTCGGACATCTATGCGCGCTACCGTCCGCAACGGATCGAGATCGCGGGTGCGCAGGAACATCCCACCCCGCTCGTCGAGAGCATCGCCATGGCCTCGGTTGCCCCGCCCATGCCCTCAAATACGGGTCGTGATGACTTGCGCCTGCCCGCACGGTTGGTCGAGGAGGGTCACCTCTCCGAGGCGCAGCTGGAAACCATCATCATGGCGCATGACGCCCATGGGCGCGACCTGCCCGGTCGGTTTACCATCGATGACGACCAGACCAAGCTGACGCGCGCCGATGATGACCCGGATGCACGTGCCTATCGCCTTGGCTATTTCCTCGGCGACGGCACCGGTTGCGGCAAGGGCCGCGAATGCGCAGGCCTCATTCTCGTGAACTGGCTTTCCGGGCGCAGGAAGGCGATCTGGGTCTCCAAATCCGCCACGCTCATCGAGGACGCCATCCGCGACTGGACCGATCTCGGCGGCTCGCCCGCCGACATCCAGCCGCTCTCCAAATGGAAACCGGACCAGCCCATCCCGATGGGCGACGGCATCCTCTTTGTGACCTACGCCACGCTGCGGTCCGCGGGCAAATGCGGCACCACGCGGCTCAGCCAGATCCTCGCCTGGATGGGTGAAGACTTTGACGGCGTTCTTGCCTTTGATGAGGCCCATGCCATGCAGAACGCGGCAGGGTCCGAGCAGGGCAGGGGGGCCAAACCCTCCCAACAGGGCCTCGCTGGCCTGCGGCTGCAACTGGCAGCACCCCGCGCGCGCGTCTTCTACATCTCGGCCACGGGCGCCACCAGCGTGCACAACCTGGCCTATGCCCCGCGGCTGGGGCTCTGGGGGCAGGGGCCGGAATACCCCTTCCCGACCCGCGAGAGCTTCGTGTCGGCGATGGAGGCAGGCGGTGTCGCCGCCATGGAGGTGGTCGCGCGTGATCTCAAGACGCTCGGGCTCTACACGGCGCGCGCCCTCAGCTTCGATGGGGTGGAGTATGACGTGCTGGAACATGCGCTCACCCCGGCCCAGATCGAGATCTACGATGCTTATGCGGGCGCGTTTCGGACGATCCATCACAATCTCGAAGCGGCACTGACCGCGACTGGCGTCAACGACGCCTCGGGAGAGACCAATGCCTCGGCCGCACGCGCCTCGGCCAAGTCCCGGTTTGAAAGCACCAAGCAGCGCTTCTTCAACCATCTCCTGATGGGCATGAAAGCCCCGACCATCATCCGCGCCATCGCGGACGATCTGGCGGCAGGCAAGGCTTGCGTCATCCAAGTTGTCTCGACAGGCGAGAGCCTGCTGAAGCGTCGGCTTGAGACGATGGACCCGGAGGACGAGCTGGTCGAGGGGGCCTTGACGCCGCGCGATTACGTGCTGGGCTACCTCGAACAGGCCTTCCCGATTCATGCGCAAAAGCTGGTCGAGATCGACGGCACTATGGTGGCGGAACCTTTGCGCGATGAGACCGGGGCGCTCGTCGTCTCGCGCGAGGCGCTCGACCTGCGCGATGCGGCCATGATGGAGTTGATGACGCTCGCCCCGATCCCCTCGGCGCTGGATCAGATCCTCTGGGCTTTTGGCGACGAGGCCGTCGCAGAGGTCACTGGCCGGTCCATCCGCCCTTTGAAGGCCGAGGGTGGTCATCTCTTCATCGAAAAGCGTAGCACCAGCAGCAATTCGTCGGAGACCCAAGCCTTCATGGACGGCGAAAAGGATATCCTGATCTTCTCCGATGCGGGCGGGACGGGCCGCTCCTACCATGCGGCGCAAACGGCGAAGAACCAGAAACGGCGGCGGCACTATCTTCTGGAGCCCGGCTGGCGCGCGGATGCGGCCATCCAGGGGCTGGGCCGCACGCATCGCTCGGCCCAGGTCAGCGCGCCCTTCTTTCGGGTCTGCACCTCGGATGTGCATGGCGAAAAGCGTTTCACCTCGACGATAGCCAAACGCCTCGACCAGCTGGGGGCCTTGACCAAGGGCCAGCGCGAGACCGGCTCGCAGGGCATGTTCCGGGAGGAGGACAATCTCGAAAGCCCGATCGCGCGGGCGGCGCTGCGCGGGTATTTCGCCGATCTTGCCGCCGGGCGCGCTGAGGCGATGAGCTACGAGAGCTTCACCGACTGGACGGCCCTGCGGCTGATCGACAAGGACGGGGTGCTGCTCGAAGAGCTTCCCCCGATCCAGCGGTTTCTCAACCGGGTTCTTGCCCTTCCCATCCACATGCAGAACGCGCTCTTTGCCGAGTTCATGCGCCGGATTGCCGATCAGACTGAACGGGCGCGCGCGGCGGGCACGCTCGATCTCGGCGTCGAAACCCTGCGTGGCGAAAGGATCGAGCAGGTTTCCACAGAGGATCTCTGGACCTGCCCGAAATCCGGCGCCGTGACGCGGATCATCGGGCTCGAGGTCACCGACCCGGTGCATGTCCTGGGCGCCGAAGAGGCCATGTCGCGCAATCCCGACAAGCTGCCGATGGTCAACCGAGCGTCTGGACGCGCGGCGCTCATCTCGGCGCGCCCGATGCAGATGTATGACGAGGACATCGTCACGCTGATGCGCAAGGCGGTGCGGCCCAATGGCTCCAGCTACCTCGAAGAGACGCGGTTCGAGTCCTCGGCCTGGGAAGACATCGGAAGGCCCGAGTTTGCAGGACTTTGGGATGCCGAGGCCGCATCCCTGCCCAAGACCACCACGACCAAGCTCTACCTGTTGACAGGACTGCTGTTGCCGATCTGGAAGGACATCCCGACCACCAATGAGCGCATCTACCGGGTCACGCCCGATGGGGCGACGGCGATGATCGGGCGCACGCTGAGCGAGGAAGGGGCGGCAGCGCTGCGCGCCCGCTTCCTCGTGTCCAACCCGCAAACAGCGCAGGAGATGCTGACCGCCGCCCTCGGCACCACCGCGCCTGTCGATCTGGGCCGGGGTCTGACCCTGACCCGTCGCCGGGTCGCAGGTGAGATGCGTCTCGAGCTGGGCGGTGCGGATCGGGGCATGATTGAAGGTCTCAAGGCCATGGGCTGTTTCACTGAGATTATCGCCTTCCAGCTGCGGGTGTTCCTGCCGCATGGGGACGGGATCGACACGGGAAGCATTCTGGCCCGGATCGTTGGGCAGGGAGCCGCTAGAGCTGCTGAACAAGCCGCCTGAAAAGTCAAAGCGGGCTGTGGGCCGGGCGTCGCGGATCTGGATTTCACCGGTCTGCGCTTTCCGGGCGCGCGCAGACCAATGCCACGCCCGGTCCCCCCAAATTCAGACAAGAGGACTGACCCATGACCAATCCCCAGATCGATTATGCCGCAATGGCGGCTCAGTGGCGTGCAGAGCGCGAAACCACCTTGAAGGCATCCCGAACGGAGCTGCTCGCGCAACTGCGTTCGCTTGGCATCAGCGAGATCGCTGTCGAATACGAAGGCTATGGCGACTCCGGCAATGTCGAGGATGTGACGGTGCAGCCTGCGGACGTCAAACTGCCAGAACCGCTTACCACAGAGGTTGGCGACTTCGCCTGGTCGCTTGCCTATCACCATCACCCGGGGTTCGAAAACAACGAAGGCGGATATGGCACGCTGACCTGGGACTTGCGCAACGACAGCATCACCCTCGATCACGCGGACCGCTATGTCGAATGTTCGCACAGCTATGACGAGGGGCTTTGATATGGCGCATCCGCTTCATCATGCCGAAAGCTCTGCCCGGAAATTCGGCGGGGTGCCGTCTGACTATCAGGCTGTGCACGATTGGTTTGACGCCTCGAAAGAGCACCTCGCGCTCTTCACGCACCGAGCTATGCGCCATCATGCCCAAGGCCTATTCGAGGCCGAACGTGTCTTCGGCGTGACCCTGACCAATAGCGCAGGGCGAGAGATCCCGGTGCGCTGGATCGGGGAGCAGCATGTCCGCGAAGACTGTCAGGGCCGGATCCCGAGCATGGCGGACTGGCTGCGACGGATCCAGCCCGAGCCATGGATGGCCAATGGTCATATCGACCGCCATGTCGGCGATGAGCCCTGCGGCGACCCAAGGGTCGCTTGGGCCTCCGAGGTCGCCGCCGGACGAACCGTTCTTGGCCTGAAAGATTGGATGGCGGCGCGCGCGACGCAAGCCACGCAAAGCGCCTGACAGGTCTCGGTCGTTTGCCAAACGAATGCCGCACGGAAGCCCGGTTGGAAGATCGGGCTTCTTGCGTCGTTTCCCCACCAATCTTCTTAAGGAGGTTCGCATGACACTCGAAGACATCAAGGCGGCCGTCGATGCCGGGCAGACCGTGCATTGGGCCAATACCGGCTACATTGTCCACAAGGACGGGCTCGGTCAGTACCTGATCACCTATGTGCCGAATGGTAGCTGCATCGGCCTGACAGACCGGAGCGGGCACCGGTTGAACGGAAAAGAGGCGGAGTTCTTCATAGCGCGATCCGAGGACGGCGCGGAAAATCCGGGCAGCCAATCAAGACCAGACGGGCAGGGGAGGGGCGTAACACCAGGAGGCGCGGGTGCATTCCCACTCGGACGGCAGATCTGACCCGTGGGCGGGGCTGAAAGGAAAGCATCTGTCTTGAAAATCAAGGCTGCGTTTCTGACCAAAGCCGGTTTTCGCTGAGAAGCGTGTTTGCGAGTATCAGGAGCTTTCTCATCACAGCGGTGATTGCAATTTTGAAAGGTTTGCCCGCTTTTTTGAGGCGCTGATAGAACGCGGCCATGTCCTTGTTCCAGCGGATCGCGACGACGGCCGCCATATACATGACGTCTCTCACTGGTTTGCGTCCGCCGCCGATCTTGCGTTTTCCGCGGAAGCTGCCTGAATCACGGTTCATGGGTGCGACACCGCAGAGAGATGCGATCTGCTTGGCATTGGCGCCGCCCAGTTCATTCAGCTCGGAGATCAGTGTTGCGGAGGTGGTCAGACCGATGCCTGGGATTGATGTGAGAATTTCATGCCTTCGCCTGAGGGCATCATCTTCTTTAATCAATTCCGCCAATAGCTGTTCGAGATCTTTGCAGTGACGCTGGCACAACGAAATGCGCGCCTCGATCTGCGTTGCGACGATACTGTCCAATGCCTGTGATTGTTGTTGTTTCAAGATCTTCATTTCATCGACGATTTGCCTGCGAGCGACTGTAATCTCGGCGATTTTTGCCTGAAGCTTGGAAGGCGGCGAGCTCGCTGGAGGCCGAACCCTTTCACCATATTCAGCCAGGATTTGCGCATCGATCCTGTCGGTCTTGGCCAGGCGGCCGACCGATCTCGCGAAGTTCCTGCTCCGAGCTGGGTTCGCGATAGCAGTCTTAACACCGGCCTCATGAAGCGTTTCGTGCGCCATCCTGTGATAGCGTCCTGTCGCTTCGAGGACTACGAGATCGGCATCGTGATCTCGGCAGACGTTGACCAGTTCGGCAACGCCTTCAGCGTCATTCTTGAAGCTGTGGTGATTGCCAGCAGGCGAAACAAACACGTCCAGCTGTTCTTTGCTGACGTCGATCCCAATGACAATGAATGGGGGCGTCGCCGTTGTGATGGTCTTCTTTTCTTGTATCCGGGACATCGGTGACTCCCCTCCATCTGTTCAGAACAGTTCCATCTTTGGAAGCCGACCATTCTTTCCTTCGGTACGTTCTTACCTGCAGGCTTTCGGTCCGACTTCCCCCGGGATGGTTAGCAACGCCGTTCCCAGATTACGACGTTCCGCTGGGGGAACCGTCGCGCCATTAAAGATACAAAAGGGCTTTCTGATTTGTGATCCCTCAAGGGGTCGAGAAAGCAATCCCGGATGCGTTGGCAAGAACGTCAGGCACCGGCCAATCCAAAAGGAACCATCCCATGTTCGCAGGAACCCTCACCCGCAATGTCGAGACCGCAGCCGCTCAGTACACCGGCATGATCCACTCGACGCGCTTTGACATCGCCATCCAGTTGGAGGCGCGAGCCAAGATGTCCGAACGCAGCCCGGATTTTGACGTGACGGCAGTCAACAAATCAGGCCGCAAGGTGCGCATCGGCACGGCCTGGAACGAGACCGGCAATACCAGCGGCAACCCCTACATCTCGATGCAGATCGATGTCGGCTTGGGCCCGTTCCGTGTCAACGCGGTGCAGACGAAAGAGGCGCGCGCGGCCCAGAGCGGTGCGTTCGAGATCATACCGCTGGTCTCGAACGGCCTGATGAAATCCGGCTCGCTCTCGGGCGAGCTCACCGCCATGGACGCCGACAACGCCTTCACCGGCTACATCGCCAACATGATGTTCGATCTGGAGTTCATGTTGATCGAGAACAGCTACAAATCCGAGGAGACCCACCCCGATTACCGGATCAAGGTCAGCTCGCCCCGGGGCACATCGATCCGCGTCGGCTCGGCCTGGATGGCGAAAAGCAGCCGCACGGGCAATGACTACCTGTCGCTGCTGATCAACACGCCCGATGGCGACCTGCGCGTCAACGCCGTGCAGAACGAAGAGCAGCGCGGCGGGCAGACCTTCTCGATCATCCCGTTCATCGACAGCGGTGAGCAGCCGCTGGACGCAGGCGAAGGGCTGTCGCTGGTCGCGTGATCAGCGCGCGAGGTGAGACGATCTGAACCAAAGGGGAGCCGTGGGACCACGGTTCCCCTTTTTCTGTACTGGTGTGGTTGAATGAACCCGGCGTACATTGCAGCCGTTCGTGTCGCCCGCAGCTAATGCAACCGAAGAGCCCAGAGTTGACCTAATACCCATCAAGCGAATGTCCGATATCCTGAGTAAGAAAGTTATGTCGGACACCAAACCGGCCCAGCTGCTCAAGGGGAGGTCCGCAGACAGTGGGTGCCGATTCCGCAGAGCGGACAATCAAAGTTCTTTCGTTCATCTTTCGGAGACACGGTCCTAGATTTCTTCCGGCCAGTATTCCGCCGCTACGGCCACCTCGATATCAGACGTCGAAGCGGCCCTGTTCGACATTCTTCCCAAGCCGGGACGCGGGAAACACCCTTCCGTTCATCACCCCCCAGACCCCGGGGGAAAGGCACTGAGCCGCCACGACGGCACCGCCGAGATTGAACTCTCCGTCGGACGCGAAAAGGGAGAACGGCCGCATGGCGCCGGTCAGAACAACGGTTTTCCCGGAGCACCTTCCTTCGAGGTGACGCGCGGTCTCCCCCATCGTGCCCGTGCCGTGCGTGACCACGATTGCCTCTTCAGGGGCGGCAGCGACTGCCGTGACAATCGCGAGCCGGTCCGCGTCATCGAATAGCAGGCTGTCCTTCAGCATCAGGAGTTCGACGACCGGAAAATAGCAGCGCCCGACACGGAGGATTTCCGGTATGTGGGTTGCTCCGCCCTGTGCAAAGGCAAGCCCTTCGGTGCGGGGATCGTGCACCTTGTCGATCGTCCCGCCGGTCACGATGATGCGCAGGTCCTTCACGATCTGCGTCCGTAATGGCGCTGATGGAAACGACAGTTGCTGCGTCGCGCTTTCATGCCCTTAACCCGCGCTGACGATGAAGGCGGCGAGCCGTTCGGGATCTGGCGCAAAGCCGTGGCCCGGACGGTCCGGGGCCGTGATCGTGCCGGGGGCGCTGAAGGTCATCTGCTCGGTCGCGAGATCTCTTTCGTAAAGCCGGCCCGCCGGGAAGATATCCGCCGCGTATTCCATTCCGGGCAGGGTCGCCAAGGCAAGCGAGACACCCTGACCAATATTCGATTCCAACATTCCGCCGGTCCAGCACGGAATGCCACGATTGGCGCAGTATCGCTGTATCGCGATCGCGTTTGTCAGGCCGCCGACCCGGCCGTGCTTGATGTTGACCCAGCGCGTCGCGCCCGTCTCGACGGCCTGTCTCGTGATCTCTAAGGACGTCAGGGTCTCGTCGAGGCAGAGCGGCGTCCGGAGTTCGCTCTGCAGCTTGCTGTGGTCAATCAGGTCCTGCCAGCCAAGCGGCTGTTCGATCATTACCAGTCCAAGCGTGTCGAGTTTGCGAAACAGCGCGATGTCGTCGAGCGTAAAGCCGGAATTGCAGTCGATGTGGACGGGCATGTCCGGGAAACTCTCCCGAACTGAGGCGACCATTTCGTAACCGCTGTCGGGTCGGAATTTCAGCTTGGTGCGGCTGAACCCACCGTCGACGGCCGCGCGCATGGCGTCCTCTAGCGCTGCCGGGCTATCCTGCACCGGAATGTCGGCGCCGACCGCGACCTCCGCATTCGCGCCGCCGATCATGTCCCACAGCGGACGGTCGTCAAGCCTTGCTGAAAGGTCCCACCAGGCAGTGTCGATCGCCGCCTTTGCGAACGTGTTTCCTTTGAACTGACCAAGAATGTCCTGCAGCGCCGCGCCGCTGTCCACCTCTTGTCCGGCTATGAGTGGCGCGAACACGTCCCGTATAAGTATGAAGGCCCCGGCGGCCCATTCGGGACAGAACTGGGGGACAGAGTAAGGCGCGGCCTCGCCCCAGCCTTCCGCATCGCCGCTTTTCAGGCGCACCAGCACGGTGTCGATCGACGTCTCCACGCTGAACGAGGTTTTCCACGGTGCCTTGAGCGGCATCGTGACGTGGTAGACTGAGATCTCATCGATCTTCATGGCCAATGCCTTCCGTCAGTTTTCCGGATCGAGTTCACCCAGGGCGTCCATCATCCCTTCGATATCGCTCAACCGATCGCGGCCCTTGCGGCCTGAGGCGTGATAAGTGCGCGTCGCGAGAAAGTTCAAGAGACTGATTACACCAACGTAGGAATCAAAAAGCGAGGTGCCGCGCACCTGACAGGCGAATATCCAAGTTGCGAGATTGCGGGTTCTGACGGCGCGTCGGTCGGTGACGTAGGCGATCGGCACGCCGCGTTCGCGGAAAAGCTCCATGGCACGGGCAAGCTGAGCCGAGCGGCGCCGGAGACCCACGGCGATCAGAAGATCGTCGGGGCCGAGATCGCCGAAATCCTCCATCAACATCTGCCCAGGTCCGGGCAGCAGCGATACATCGGGACGTATCAGGATAAGCTGGCGTCGCAGATAGTTTGCAAAGACGTAGCTGTTGCGGAAGCCAAGACAGACGACCCGCCTTGCCGAGAGAATCTTGTGCGAGACCTCCAAGATTACCGTCGCATCGATCTGCTCGATGCTTTCTCTAAGGTTCGCCATATCGGTTTCGAGATGCTTCAAGATGCTGTTCGGCCCTCGCTCGGGCACCGCGGACAGGAAAATCGGGTCGCCAGTTGTCTGGGCGTGGCGAATTTCGCGCTGCATCTCGCGGAAATCGGCATATCCCAGCCGCTTGACAAAGCGCGAGACGGCCGCCTTGGACCCGCCGGCCCTCTGCGCAAGCTCCGTCGCCGAGTAGAGCAGAACCTCGTTTGGGTACTCGAGCACACGGTCTGCAAGCGCCCGTTCCGAACCGGGCATCTTCGCGTACTTGGACCGGATTAGCCGCTCAATTGCTCTCGGCTGAACATGATCTGACTGTTTCTTGGGCATCGCCTTACTCATTCTACAAAAACCATGAAACACAGATTTCAACAAGTTGACAACTTGAAATCTTAGTTTCAGACTTAAACTATCGCTATCGGAGATACCGGCCCGAAGACCGGCTAACTCCTACATCCAGCAGAGGAGAACATATATGAGATCGGGGTATAAATCCTTTATTATCAGCGCATTGCTGATTTCTCTTGGATCGGGGGCTACTGCAGGCGACATTGTCTGGGCTCGCGACGGGGACATCGACTCGCTTGACCCACACCGCGCGACTTCCACGCTTTCCCGGCAAGTCTGGTACCAGATCTACGATTCGCTTCTGGAATTTGGCGATGACGGATCCGTTGGTCCGAACCTTGCAGAAAGCTGGGATGTTTCCGACGATGGCACTGAGATCACCTTCAACCTGCACGACGACATCGTCTGCCATGACGGATCGCCGTTCAATGCCGACGACGTGATCTGGACCGCCGATCGCGCGCTCTTCGGCGACAACCCGAGCCTGACAAAGGCAAGCTGGGGCAATATCTCGTCGGTCGACAAGATCGACGACCTTACGGTGAAGTTCACGCTAGAGACGCCGTTCGGGGCATTGGTGCCTTTCATGGCTGACCAGTTCACCTCGATGCTCTGCGACAGCAATGCCGACGCCGCGGATTTTGGCACTGGATCGGCCATCGGTACCGGCCCTTGGAAACTGGCGTCGTGGACCAAGGGATCGGAGATCGTACTCGAGTCCAACGCCGATTACGTCAACCGTGGCCGACCGGTCGACAATCCTGGCGCACCCAAGGCCGACCGTCTGGTCGTGCGCACGATGCCGGAGGGGCAGACCCGCGTCGCCGGTCTTCGGACGGGTGAACTGAACGTCATCGTCCCGCCGATCCAGGAGGTGAAGGCGCTTCAGGAAGACGACACCGTCGAGGTGCATGTCGCCAAGGGTACCGGTCAGAACATGTTCCTGCAATTCGCGGTGAACCGCCCGCCCTTCAATGACGCACGGGCCCGGCGCGCCGTCAGCCATGCCATCAACAAAGACATGGCGATCCAGGTCGTCTACGGCGATCTGGTCGAGCGGCAGTACTGCCCGGTCTCGCGCGGAGTGTTCGGCAACGATCCGGAATTCTGCAAGCAGTACGATCAGGACTACGATCCAGAAAAGGCCAAGGAACTGCTTGCCGAACTTGGCTACGGACCGGACAATCCGATGGAGGTGATCTTGGCCACATGGACCGGGGACAATCGCGAGCGGATGCTGCAAATGCTTCAGAACCAGCTCAAGCAGGTCGGAATCAAAGCCTCGATCGAGGTGATGGACATCGGTACGCTGAATGCACGCGACACGCAGGAGAACAACAAGGCTGACGGGCCGGGCTACATGGACCTGATGGGCTGGACGTGGTTTGATCCTGATATCCTCTACCTCCTGTGGCATTCGCCGGGCGCCTACGAGGGCTTCAACACCCCCGAACTCGACAAGGTCCTCGATGCGACGCGCACGGCCGTCGATCCCGCCGAGCGCGAGAAGGTCGTGAAGGATGCCTTCAAGATCCTGCTCGAGGAAGCCGGACAGGTTCCAATCTACACGCCGGGCTGGCTCTGGCTCTACGCCGTCTCCGCCGACACGCCGGGCTTCAAGATCGGGCCGTTCAACCGCGCGCAGTTCAGCGCGATGGAAGCCGGCTGATCGTCACGGGCGGGCGGGGGAGATTGCCTCGCCTGCGCATCTATCCGGCAGGCAGCGTGCGTCCCGCCGCCCGCCGACCCTCTCGCTGCGCAAGGACCCGACGCTCTCATGGCCCGCTTCCTCATCCAACGTCTTCTCGCCGCGATCCTGACGATCTTCGTCACCACTGTCGCCGTCTCCATGCTGATCCATCTCGTCCCCGGCGATCCGGTGCAGATCATGTATGCCCAGAGCCAGGGCACGACGCCCGAGCAGCTCGAGGCCGTGCGCGAGAGGCTGGGCCTGAACGATCCTCTCTATCAGCAGTACCTCTCCTATGTCGGGCGCCTTCTTCAGGGTGATCTCGGCGTGACCATCCGGGGCGAGCAGCCGGTGCTCGAACTCCTGCTGCTGCGCTTGCCGAACACCCTGATCCTGGCGTCCTCGGCGCTCCTGATCGCCTCGGCGATCGGGCTGAGCTTCGGTTTCCTGGCCGCTTACAAGCGGGGAACCTGGCTCGACACGACGCTGATGACGACAGCGATCCTCGGCGTATCGATGCCGCATTTCTGGCTGGGACTGATCCTCTTGTTCTATTTCGCGGTGCACCTTGGCTGGTTCCCGGTCGCCGGCAGCGGTTTTCCCAATCTCGTGCTGCCGGCGGTGACGCTGGGGCTCACGAACGCCGCGATAATTGCACGGCTGACGCGATCCTCGATGATCGACATCTTCGACCAGGATTTCGTCCGAACGGCGCATGCCAAGGGCCTGCCGAAGGCGATGGTCCTCTATCGCCACGCGCTCCGCGCGGGCCTCGTGCCGATCGTCACGATGATGGGCCTGCAATTCACCTACATGATGGGCGGCGCGATCGTGGTGGAAAACGTCTTTGGCTGGAACGGCGTCGGACGAATGGCGATCCAGGCGATCTTCCAGCGCGACTACCCGCTGATCCAGGGCTTCATCCTGATGTTCGCCATAGTTGTGGTCCTCGTCTCGATCCTGATGGACGTGATCTACGCCTTTCTCGATCCCCGGATCAGGCACTAGGGGGTCGCATGCAGCAGAGAGTGAAAAGCGCAATCGACATCGCCGCCGCCGCGGGCAGCGGCGCGCCGGCCCGCGTCGGGTTCGGCCGCCGGATGGTCGCGGTTCTGGGCGCCGCGACGGCGAACCGTGGGGCGAAGGTCGGGCTCGTCCTTGTCGGCATCCTGATCGTCGTGGCGGTTTTCGCGCCTTGGATCGCGCCCTACGGTTCCGACCAGATGGGGGCAGGCATGGGGCTGATGCCGCCTTCGGCCGACTACTGGTTCGGCACCGACGAATTCGGCCGCGACGTGTTCAGCCGCGTCGTCTACGGCGCCCGTCTGACTATCCAGGTGGGCGTTATCGCGGTCGGCATATCGCTGACGGTGGGCACGCTGATGGGCCTGATCGCGGGATACGCGGGCGGCTGGGTCGAGCGGATCCTGATGCGGCTCGTCGACGTCGTGTTTTCCTTCACCGAGACACTGATCGCCCTTGCCGCAGTGGCCGTCCTAGGCCCAAGCCTGACGAACGCGATGATCGCGGTCGGCATAGCCGCGATCCCGTTCTACGCACGCGTCGCCTACTCGGTGACGCTGGTAGAGAGGAACAAGGCCTATTTCGACGCCGCCTATGTGGCGGGTGCCGGGCACTTGCGGCTGATCTTCATTCACCTGCTGCCGAACATCCTTCCGCCGCTCATCGTCGTCGCCACGCTGGGCGTCAGCTCTGCCGTTCTGGCCGCCGCTGGTCTTAGCTTTCTGGGACTGGGCGCGCAGCCACCCTCACCAGAATGGGGCGCGATGCTCTCTGCCGGCAGGGACTATTTCACGCAGGCGTCCTGGATCATGATCTATCCGGGCCTCGCGATCATGGTCACCGTGCTGGCATTCAATCTTCTCGGTGACGGGATCCGCGAGGCGCTCGACCCCAGGCAGAAGGCGAAGTGATGAATGACGTAGCCGAAACTGAACACACGGTCCCGGCGGCCGACTCCCGCGAGACAGTACTGTCCGTGCAGGACCTCTCCACCGAGTTCCGGGGCAAGAAAGGCAGCGTTCGCGCGGTCGACGGGATGTCCTTCGACCTGAAGAAGGGCGAGATCCTCTCCATCGTGGGAGAGTCCGGCTCGGGCAAGAGCGTCACCTCCCTCTCGATCATGGGTCTATTGCCCTACCCGACCGGGCATATCGCCGAGGGCCGGATCCTGTTTGAGGGGCGCGATCTGGCCACGCTTTCGGATCGCGAAATGCGCAAGCTTCGGGGGGCTGGCCTTTCGATGATCTTTCAGGAGCCGCTGACCTCTCTCAACCCTGTTCTCTCGATCGGGCGCCAGATGACCGAGGGCATCATCCAGCATCTCGGCCTCAGCCGCGAAGAAGCGAAAAAACGCGCCATCGAGATGATGCGCCGCGTCAGCATCCCAGCCCCCGAGGCGCGGCTAAAGGACTATCCGCACCAGTATTCCGGAGGAATGCTGCAAAGGATCATGATCGCCATCTCCATGTCATGCGATCCGCGCATCCTGATCGCCGACGAGCCGACGACCGCCCTCGACGTCACGATCCAGGCGCAGATCCTGGAGCTGATGCGGAATCTCCGCGACCGGACCGGCGCGTCGATCGTTCTGATCACCCACGATATGGGCGTGGTGGCGGAAATGGCCGATCGGGTTATTGTGATGTATTGCGGGCGTAAGGTGGAAGAGGGCCGTGTGGACAGAATCTTTGCCCGGCCGAAGCATCCCTACACACTTGGCCTTCTCCGCTCGCTGCCCGTGCTGGGCCACGCTGGGCCGGTCGGATCGGCGGAACTGGCCGAGATCCCCGGCGTTGTGCCCTCACTCGACGCGCTGCCTCCCGGTTGCCGCTTCTCCGACCGCTGCCGATTCGCGACCGACCGCTGCCGGGCCGAGAATCCGCCGTTCGAAGAGGCGGAACCCGGGCACTTCACCGCTTGCTGGCATTCCGAAAAGCTGGAGCCCTTGGCATGACATCCACCCCCATCCTCGAACTCAATGCTCTGGTGAAGCGGTTTCCGGTGAAAGGCGGGCTCTTCGGACCGAAAAAGTTTCTCTCGGCCGTCAATGGAGTATCGCTCCAGATCCGCCCCGGCGAAACGCTGGCGCTGGTCGGGGAGTCGGGCTGCGGCAAGTCGACCGTCGGCAAGACGATCATGAAACTGCACGATCCTTCCGAAGGCAGCATCCTGATCGACGGCAGGGACATCGCACCCCTGAGCCGCGCCCGCATGAAGCCGGTGTGGAGAAAGGTTCAAACAATTTTCCAGGATCCCTTCTCCTCGCTCAATCCGCGGATGACCGCGGGAGCGATCGTGGGTGAGCCCCTGACCATTCACGGTCTTGCCTCGGGGGCCGAGAAGGACCGCGTGGTCGCAGAAACCTTCCGCAAAGTGGGCCTCCGGCCGGATCAGATGAGCCGGTTCGCCCATGAGTTCTCCGGCGGCCAACGCCAGCGCCTTTCGATCGCGCGCGCCCTCGTCGTAAAACCGGACCTCATCATCGCCGACGAACCGGTCTCTGCGCTCGATGTCTCGATCCAGGCCTCGGTCATCAATCTCCTGATTCGGCTTCAGAAAGAGATGGGTCTCGCGATGCTCTTCATCTCCCATGACATGAGCGTGGTGGAACACATCAGTCACCGGGTGGCGGTCATGTATCTGGGTCGCCTCGTGGAAAGCGGACCGCGTGACGAGATTTTCCGCAATCCCAAACACCCTTACACCCAGGCGCTTCTCTCAGCTGTACCTATTGCCGATCCGACCTCAAGGGACCGCCAGCGGATCGTTCTGAAGGGCGACGTGCCAAGCCCCATCGACCCCCCGTCCGGCTGCCCTTTCCGCACTCGTTGCCCGATCGCCGAGGACGGCTGCGCAAGAGCCATGCCCGACACGACGTTGCTGCCATCCGACCACCGCGTGGCCTGCCACGTCCGAGCGCGCGAGGCGGTTGCATGACTATCGGCATCGGCGCAGCCGGCCCGAACGCGGGGCTGGCGGTGTTTCGTGCACTTGCCGCAGCAGAGGCGGTTGGCCATGGCGCAATCGGGGGGTTCGCCGTCTTCGCCGTGCTCACGGCCGACGGCCGCGTCATCCGTGCCGAAACCCAGAGAGGCGGCTCCGCGACATTGTTCACTGACGGCGAGACCACCGGCGGCCCACCACCACCCGAGGTGGCGTCGGCGCGCTTCGCGGCGCTGATGTCAAGCGGGCCCGACCGCCCGGCACCTCTTAGCCAGTTCCTCGCCGCCTCTGAGGCTGGCCTTGTCACTGGCCATCGGCTGCCGAATATGCCCGGATCTGATGGCCGACCCGTCAACGAGGCGGTCCTGTCAGCTATGGCGGAGGGACTGAGCGCGGAACAGTCCCTACAGCGAGTCCTTAACGCGGATCCCGATGCCGATGCGGGCATGATTGCTCTCGGGCCATCACGGGGCATTGCGGCCCTGAACAGCAGCCTTGTCGCCGCGCGCCCGGATCTCGGTACGGCAACGCGTGCTTCCAAAGAGGCGGCGGTCTGCGTCCTTCACAACGCGATCCGGCCTGCCGCCGATCTCGCCCCGCTCGTGGCGGCGATCGCGATCGAGACAATGGCGCCGCCGAGCAGCCCGGCAGGTCATGCCGTCGTTCGGACGGGTACACCGCTTGCCCTGTCGGAAGCGAACCAGGTGATCCTTGGGCCGGACGACGTCGCCATGTTGGTCAAGACAACGGACGCGCGCATCCTGACCGGCCGCCATGCCTGCGCGGCCATCTATCTGGGTGCCGCCGTCGTTAGGAACGGCCAGTTGCTCGGCCACACGACGATGGAGCCGAACGTCCTTGTCGAAGACGGTCACATCATCCGGCTGAGCGGTCAGTCCGAGGCCCGGATTCCCTTTGCAGCCAAGGAATGAAGGATGCAGACCCGAGAGATACTAGACCGGCTGATCGCCTTCCCCTCGGTTTTCACCGCCGAGGCCTATGCCGGGGTCACCGACTACGCGATTTCGCTGCTTGCCCCTCTCGGCGTGACGTGCCATCGGCTCGAGGCGCCGGGCGGCGGTCGCGCGGGTCTCTTCGCATCGACCGGGCCCGCAGGACCGGGCGGCATCATGCTTTCGGCGCATCTCGATGTCGTGCCGACGGCGGGACAACCGTGGAGCAGCGACCCTTTTGTCGCCACAGAACGCGACGGCAGGATCTACGGACGCGGCACCTCGGACATGAAGGGCTTTGCCTCCGCGGCGATACGCGCGATGGCGGAGGCGTCGAGGCGCCCACTCGGGAAGCCACTGAAGCTTGCGCTTTCCTACGACGAGGAAGCCGGCTGCGTGGGCATAGCCGAGATGGCAGGCGCGCTCGACCGGACGATCGGTCTGCCCGAACTTTGTATCGTGGGCGAACCGACTTCGATGCGGATCGTGAACGGCCACAAGGGAAAGGTATCCCTGCGTGTCCGGTTCACCGGATCCGCAGGGCATTCCGCCAGCGCGCCCGACCACGTCAACGCCCTGCACCTCGCCTGCGACTTCATCGGCGTGCTGCGGGACTTGCAGCAGGAAATTGCCGAGAAGGGCCGAAAGGCAGAGGGTTATGCCGTTCCCTATTCGACGGTCCACGTGGGCAACCTCTCAGGCGGCGACGCGCTAAACATGATACCGGAGGCCGCAACGCTCGAATTTGAGATCCGCCACATCGCGGCGGAGGATCTCGACGCCTTACTCGGACGCATCTCGCGTGCCGCCGCGAAGATCGCCGATGATGCGGCTCAGCGACGGCCCGAGGCGTCGGTAAAGATCAAAGAATTCAATCGATATCCCGGCTTTGACATGGACAGTCGGGCCGCCATCGATTTCCTCGTCGGCATCGGTGGCAAACGGCCCGAGGGCAAGGTCGATTACGGTACCGACGGCGGCGTCATAGCGGATCTCGGCGTTCAAGTTCTCGTTTGCGGGCCGGGCGATATTGCCCGCGCTCACAGGGCCGACGAATACATTAAGGCGACCGAACTTGATCAATGCGATGCTTTCCTCAGTCGGGTTCTGGACACGCTCGAAATCGGCTCACCCTTGCCCTAAGAGCGGAACCGACATCGCGTCAGACCACTTTGACCGGCGCGGTCTGCTCGAGCGGGCGCCCCGGACGGGCTCCGGTCTTGCGGCCGTCGACCCAGACTTCGCGTCCATTGACCATGACCCTGTCAATCCCCTTCGCTGGGGCGATGGGGCGTTCGAACGTCGCGCCTTCGGAGATGTTTGCCGGGTCGAATATGACAAGGTCGGCGAAGGCCCCGACCGCGATACGACCCCGCCCTCCCAGCCCGAAGCGGTCTGCGGGCATGGACGTCATTCGCCGCACGGACTCTTCCATCGTGAACAGGCCTAGGTCGCGAGCGTAACGGCCGAGGACCCGCGGGAAGGTTCCCCAGACCCGCGGATGAGGATGCGAGCCGCCAGGTATGCCGTCGGAACAGATCATCGTGTGCTCATAAGACATGATCCGCTGTACATCCGCCTCGTCCATGATGAAGAAGATGCCCATTGCCGGCAGCAGGCGCTGCAAGGCGTCGTCGATATCCGTGTTCCACAGCCGCGCAACGTCGTCGAGGTCGCGCCCGGCGAACTCGGGATGGGGCTCGCTCTCGGCGATCATCACCCGCGTGGCCTGCTTGTGGCGACCTGAATCGAGGATCGTCGAGGAGGCGACCCAGGGCGTTGTGTCCAGCCCGACGTCCTGCGTCTTAATGGCTTGGTCAATCATCCGCAGCGTGATCTCGGACTTTCCATGGTTGGCGAGCCCCGCACATTTGTGGTGCGATACATGGACGCCGCAGCCGCTTTCGCGACCCACTTGAAATGTTTCCTCCAGCGCTTCGACAACCCGGTCGGCTTCGTCCCGCATATGCGTGACGTAAAGTTTGCCATGCGCCTGCGCAATCCGGGCAAGTGCGATCAGCTCACTGATCGGCGCGGCGCGCGAAGGCGGATAGTACGTGCCAGTCGAAAGTCCGATCGCCCCCTCGGCCAGCGCCTGATCGAGGCTGCGGCTCATCGCCTGGACCTGCCCGGGGTCTGCTGGCCGCCCCAGGTCCGGCACCTCGTTTATCCGGAGCGTCGTGTGCCCGATCAGGCAGGCGGCATTGACCGCTGAAGGCTCGGACATCAGCCGGTCGCGGTAGGCTGCGAATGTCGAAAAAAGGCAGTTTTCGTCCTCGACGACCATGCGCAGCGGTTCGGGCACGGCGCTTGTGTCCTTCAGCGGGGCGACGGAGAAACCGCAATTTCCGTTGATCACCGTCGTGACGCCCTGCGAAGTCATGAACTCCATGTCCGGGCGGGTCAGCAATGCGGCGTCATGGTGAACATGCGGATCGATGAAGCCCGGCGCAACGACCCGACTTTTTCCGCCCACCACACGCCCCGCCGACCAGTTCCGCAGATCGCCTGTCGCGACAATGCGATCGTCCGTGACGGCCACATCGCCCTTGCGCCGTGGAGCGCCCGTACCGTCGATGATCTCCGCGCCGCGAATGATAAGATCTGCCTGCATTGGCACCTCCTGTCTTTGAGCTCCGAAGTTGGCCAGTCTGAATGATGCGGTATCAGTGTAAGCGCATGAAGGATTGCCGATCCATCTCTAAAGGTTACGCGGAGGTAACGCAGGTTCCACCATCGTGAGGTTGTAATCAGTTGTCGGCAGGGACATTGCAACAATAATTCCTCGATCGACGCACATTGTTGGTTAGTTTGTTCACTCACCATCAAAGTGCGTTGCAGGTTCGAAGGAGCCATTCGCTGAGGTGCGCACGCAGGGCGGCAATGTGCCGAAAGCCCTCCTCGACGCAGGCCACTCGAATGGCGCTTTGTCCCGCATCTTACCAGTTCGTTCGTCCCGCAGCGAAGTTCCGCTTTTGACCTCTACAACTGAAACTCAGAATTCCCCCAGTCTTCTTTGGGAAAGCAGTTCCAACTTGCCTTCCGGCCTCCCCTTCTCGGCTTCGCGTGTCGGAGGGGAGAACGGCCCTTGGGTCCGTCGCGCATTCGGCCATGCGGCCTCACCGCGGCGTTGCACCCAGGCCCCCGGTTTGCCCGCCTCGCGAGCACGTCCCTCCCCGGCCGCTCCGCCGGATTGCGCTCTGGTCTGTTTTGGCCTGAGGCCAAAACGATCCCGCCGCTCCATCCGTCTCCCGCGTCCGGTCGAGCCGTTTGCCTGCTCGGGTCGGGCAAACCTACCGTCAAAACACACACACATGAGCGTGGAAGCATATCCTCCGGATGGCCCCCAAATCAGCCCGCGTCAAGGATCGCAAAACTTTTCGGCGAGGGCGGCGCCCGTGGCGCGGGGCGGTCCCGTGGGTGAGGACGCGCATGTGTCGGGTGCTGCGCGCGGAAAACTTTTGCGCCCGGCAAGCCGGCGGCTGCGCCGTCCCTGACCCGGGCAGATTCGGAAACCAGGCATTCGGCCATGCCCCCACACTCACGTGGTGGCCTAGGAACCGAATACTGGAGACCAGACATGGCTTACGACACCGCAAACACCTACGAGACCATCGAACTTTTCGGGCTGACCGAGAAGGACGCCCACCTGCCGATCCCGGAAGATAACATCCTGACCGACCACATCATCCGCGAGAGCTTCGAGGCTTTGCTCGGGCAGCTGCGCGGGACCGGGCTTGAAGCGGAAATCGAACCGCTGGCCCATGGGCTCGCGACGATCCTCCAGCGGCGCAAGGTGGCGCTTGGCAAGGAGGTCGACCGCACCGCCGACAAGATCGGCGCGCTGGCAAAATCCCATGACGGATCGGAGATCGCCGAGACCGCGCTCGAAGAGGCGCAGGCGCGCTTTCTGCAGCTGCGCGAGATCGTCAGCGCCATCGAGGTGATGAGCGAGGCGGCGGCGGAATGCTACGAGATCGAAACGGGCCACGCCTTCATCCCGGGAGCTGGGTCGCGCGCAAGCGTCCGGGCGCAAGAGACCGGGGCGGTCTTCGAGGCACGGCAGCTGCTGGAGCAGCACGACCGCGAGACTGCCGAGAAATCGAAAGTCGAGGGGGTGCCCCTGATCGTCTCAGGCGCCACCGACTGGACCGATGTCGATGTGATCTTCAACACGCTCGACAAGGTTCGCGAACGGATCAAGCAGAACCGCAACCAGGAGATCTTCCTCTGCCACAAGGGTGGCAAGCACGGGGCGGAGATGATTGCGGCCCGGTGGGCCCGGGCACGCGGCGTCGCGCAGGCGCGCTTCGATCCGCGCTGGTCCGCGCACGGGCGGGCGGCACCGTTCAAGTGCAACGACGAAATGCTGGACGACAAGTTCGCGGCGACGGGGGTTGTACTCTTCGGCGGCAACGGGGTCGCGCTGAACCTCGGGCAGAAGGCGGAAGCGAAAGGTCTGACAGTCATGCGGGTTGCGGACCCGGCGAAGAAGGCGTCGCAGGATTGAAGAGAGGGGGTCGCGCTTGGCGCGGCCCTTTCGTCATGTCTCATGGCGCGTGCGATTGGTCATGCGTGATCGGCAGTCTGCGGCGGCCAGCACCGTTATCCCTCTACCCGGTCCGTCAGCGCGCGGCCCATCCGCATCGGTACGGGCTGGGGATGGTGCGCACCTCACGCACATCGTCAGCGGGGCAAGACGCGAGGGGTCGAGACGTCGCACTTGAGGCTGAAGACTTGCGCGTCCCTCGGGTGGTGTTTTGGAACATCGCATCCACGCGGGCGGGCTCCGTCAGCACCCCGGCCAGGCTCGGCGGGACGCGGACGCGGATGGTGGCGGCGGGGTGGTGGCAGGGGTCATCCGGATCACTCCTTTTTGCTCATAGATGTGGATCGCACGGGGTCGGCCCGTCCGTGCCCTCAGCTCACGCTTCGGCAAGCACAAATACGGCTTCCACGGCTAGCCGCGGACCCTCCGCATTTGCGCTTGCGACCGGGCCTCTTGCCCCCGTGCCGGGTGATCCCCATCGCAACAAGGAGTAACCCAAATGACCAACCACTACGTCGCCACCGTCCCCGTCAAGTTCACCGACACCGATGGCCAGGAGCGCACTCGTTTTCAGCGCGTGGGTGCGATGTTCCGCAACACCCGCAACGGGGACGGCTCGGAGTTCTTCAGCCTCAAGCTTGACTTCCCGGTCGCGGTCTCGGAGCTGGTGATGTTCCCGCCGAGCGCAAAGGATCCCCAGGACTGAATCCTCTGACGAGGATGGGCCGCCCCAGGACGATCCGGGGGCGGCCCGATCCCTGTTCCAGGGATGCCGTCACCGGCGCGTGTGATCGCCTACAGCGACCTCCTCTTGGTGCCGGTCGCTGCGCGTTCAAGAGACGCACTCCCCCCGGAATGATCAGGCCGCGACAGACCGGCCAGTCAGCCTCAAGGGGGCCATCCCCAAAAACCTGTCGCCTCCTGGTTTTTGCGGCAGAGATTTGGCAAGCCAAATCTGGCCCTCCTTGACCCTGCCTGTCCGTCCTGTCGGTGGGGTTTGCGCCCGCCCGCGGTTCCGTCCGAACACATGCGTGTTCGGCCAGACCCTCGGGCGGGGCTGGGGAAGGGGGCCTTTGAGGTTGGAGGCTGTGCTGGTGGTGAGGTGCAGGCCCGCGCCCCTTCGGGCCGCGGGGGAAACGGACACCAAGGCTGCCTGAGACTGAACGCGACGTAAGTATATAATTGACAGCGTGGTATATTATCGTAAGGTAGGGGCAGCCTTGGTGGAAGGTGGCAGGAAATAGGGGGTCTTTCTTCCGCATGTCCCGAACAAAACGCCTGACAGAGATCGAGAAGATGCAGATCGTCCGCGAGGCCGCGGAGGGTGTGCCGACGTCCGAGCTGGCCGAGCGTTTCGAGGTCACATCGCGGGCCGTGCGCTACGTCCTGAAAGCCGATGTCGAGCGCCAGACGGATGCCGCGATCCCGGTCTCAGCGGTCAGTGTGAAGGTCACGGCTGCGGAGCTTGCGGCCCTTGACGCGGTGCTGGCGAAAGCGGGGATCGAGAGCCGGGCCGAGGGGCTGCGGCGGCTCATTCAGGCCGCAGGCGGGGTGTTCGTTCCGGACGCGCAGTTGGCGGCAGAGTTGGCGCGCTATCGCGCCTCTCTGCACGAGGTTGGCAATGGGGTCGCACAGATCGCCAAGCAGATGACGCGGGCCAACCGGATGGGGCAGGGGGCTGATGGTGGCACGCGTGCCGAGTTCTCCGAATTGCGCCTCGCGCAGATTCGCGGGCTGGCGCGGTTCATTCTGGATTCCGCGGATGAGATCGACCTGCTCCTGCGCCGCCGTCGCGACGCGATGCAATTGGAGGCTATGGCCGCGCTGAGGGAGTTTGCCCATGCGGCTGAATGATGCCGTTGACGCTGTCACAGGCGAGGTGTTCCGGGACGGCTGGAGCCGCATCCGGGGCTCGATGCAGGGGCTGCACGTGGCCAAGCAGAGCCAGCTTGTGCGCGCGGCAGCAGGGCATCGGCCAGCGGTCTTCAAGGCGATCCGGGGTGGGGGCACGCATACCAAATCACAGCTCACAAACCAGCTCGAGTACCTCACCACCAAGTCCACCCATATCGTGGACAGCAGCGGGTTCCTCGATGGCAAGGCGAAGCTCGAGGCGGGTGACATCAAGGACCTCACCGAGCGCTTTGCCAAGCGGTGGGACGCGGGCTTCAAGCCCAAGCTTGGGCAGACCACCCATATGCTCATGTCCTTCCCCATCAGCACCCGCGGCGAGGATGTGCGCGACATTGCGACGGATGTGGCAGAGCGGTTCTTCCAGACCGATGAGGGGCATTTCGACTACATCATCGCGGTGCATGAGGACCGCGATCACCCCCATGCGCATCTGGTGCTGAACCGCCGCTCGCAGGAAGGCGAGTTCTTCTTTCTGGGGCGTCACCACCGCTTCAACTATGACGACTTCCGCCTCGCCATGGTCGAGGAGGCGGAGAAGTATGGCGTGCGCCTGGAGGCCACGCGCCGCATCGATCGCGGTGTCGTGCATTACCCCGCCCGGACCCGCGAGGTCTATGCGGCGAAAGACGAGGGGCGCGCGCCTCGCGAGCGCGAACGCGTGGGGGCTGACCTGACGCGGACGCTGGCGGAGATCGCCAACACCAGAACTGTCTACCACGCGCTTGCCGCGGAGGCTTCGCGAGAAGCCCGCGAGGATATCGCGGCAGCCCTCTTCCGCGCGGGCGAGGTGCTGGCGCGCGGCGGGCAGGTGGACCGAACAGGAGATGTGTATATGGCCGAGGATCAAAGCTTCGAGGATCTGAGAAGCCTCTATGCGGAGAAGCTCGCGCGGGTGCAGGGCATGATTGCCGAGAAGTCCGACGCGGAACGTCCCGTGCTGGAAAAACGCCTCATCGAGATCCAGACGCAGGTCCAGCACATGCAGCCTCTCGGATTGCGATCATCCACGCTGTCAGAGGCTCCTTCGGAAGGCGGGGTCTATTCAGAGGCAAACATCCAGGAGAGCCAGTTGGAGCGCCTCGCCGAGCCAGGACTGCGCTCACGGATCGACGCGGCCCTGCGCGGCACCGGGATCAGCACATCGGAAGTGGTGGCCCGGATCGAAACCGGTGCGTCCAATGCAGCGCTCGAGCATCAATGGATCGCCGATGATCTCTCCAAGGTGGCCGAGGCGCGCGATCTGAACCTCGAGGGCCGTGCCGATCTGGAACAGGCGCGCGACATTCTCAACGATGTGCATGTCGAGCTTGGCACGCTTCTGGAACGGGAAAACGTGCTGCACCGGGATGGCGTCGTCGAAGCCGAACCGGTCAGCGAGCGGTTCCATTATCACCGGGACGCGGTGCAGGCGATGGAAGGGACAATCCGTCAGGAGATGCGCGCAGAAGGTCTGACAGCGCAGCAAATCGAAGACCGGGAGTGGGAGGTGGTCTCAAAGGCAGAGCGCCGGATCGAGGCGGAGCAGCGCGCGTATCTTGAGGCACATCCGGAGCTGCTCGCCCGTCCGGACGATGTGATCGACCGGTCCGAGCCCTACAGGGAGACCATCACCGATGCGGCCCGCGCCAGTGAGATCGCCCGCGAGGTCGACCGCATCATGGACGGGCGCGATATCCGTACGCCCGTTGCAGATGCTGTCACGGATGACTTGCGCGCGCGCTATCCGGACATGCCCTCCCACCTCGCCCGTGGGCTCGGTGCGACCTATGCGGCCGTCGTCGAGATACGGGACACGGAGGCCATCAATCAGGTTCGCCGCGACAACGAGTTGCGCCAGGGGCTTGGGGTTGGAGCCCGCGACGACCTTCTCGCCGCCCGCGATGAAACTGCTTCGCAGTCTGGCCGTGCCGATCGTGTCTCAGACGTGATTGCGCGTGTCCTGCACCATGAGCGGGCCGGGGAGCTGTCCGCGCCCTTCGAGACTGAGGCGGAGCGGGACGCTTTCCGAACCGAGATCGCGCGGGTGCTTGATGACCGCCAACTCGACCGGCTCACATCCGGAGATGCCGATGCGCTGGACAAGGTCCTCGAGGACCGTCTGGACCGGCTATATGTCGCCAAGGTCTATCTGCAATCGGATGCCGCGACGGCCAACACGGAGGCCTTGCGCCAGGTGGTCGAAGAACTCGCCGACGCAGAATACGAAAAACACCGCGCGACAGACGTGGATGGCGAGACCGAGCGGGGCCAGGTCCATTGAGCGCCGCCATGGGAAAAGCGCGGATCGCCATGGGCGTCCTGCTGGTAACGCTGGTGACAGGGGCCATGGGTTATACCATCGCCTCGGCGGTACTGACCTACCAGGATCTCGGCTTCGGGGCCGAGATCGATTTTGCCTATATCGCGCAGAACTACATGGCGATCCTCAATCGCCGCCCGGAGGACGCGCAACTTATTCACCTGATCATCGGCAGCTTTGCCGCCACCGGCCTGATGCTGAGCCTCGCCCTCTCAGGGTCAGCCCTCACACGGTTTGGCCAGACCCATTGGCAGAGCGCGCGGGAGATGAAGGCCAACGGGTTCTTCGGTGCACCCGGGACAGGGTTTATCCTCGGCAAACTTGGTGCTCCAAAATCCCGCGCGAAATACATTTGCTCGAAAGTCTTCCCCCATGCGCTGATCGTGGCCCCCACGGGCCGCGGAAAGACCACGGGCTTCGTCATTCCGAACCTGCTGACCTGGCAGGGCTCCGCCGTCACACTCGATGTGAAGGGCGAATGCTTCGAGGCCACGGCCCGCCACCGTGCTGCCCAGGGCGACAAGGTCTACCGCTTTGCCCCTACCGATTGGGAGGGCAAGCGCACGCATCGCTACAACCCGCTCCTGCGTATCTTCGAGCTGAAAGACCCCGCCCGCCAGCAGATGGAATTGCAGCTCTTGGCGACGCTTTTTCTGCAGAGCGACAATGACCGGGTGCAGGGGCTTCTGAAAGGCGGGATCGATCTCTTCGTGGCGGCAGGCCTGTTGGCCTTCCAGCGCAAGCGCCCGACCCTGGGCGAGATCTACCGCATTGCTGCGTCGGGCGGGAACAAGCAGAAAGAATATTTTTCGCGCGGCCACGAGGTGGAGAACAGAGCCGCCAAGCTGATCTTCACCCGGCTGGCCTCGACCAACAATGATACGCTGACCTCCTATGTCTCGCTCCTGATGACTTCAGGGCTCGATCAATGGCAGAACCCGGCGATCGATGAGGCGACGGCGGTGTCGGATTTTGATTTCCGGACGATCCGCAAGAAGCCCTTCTCCGTCTATCTCGTGGTCCAGCCGCTGATGGTGAAGCCCCTCGCGCCGCTGATCCGGCTCTTCTTTTCCGATCTCCTCTCCGCAATGCAGGAGAAGGATCCCGGACCGGATGAGCCATGGCCCGTGATGATCATGCTCGATGAGTTCAATCGCCTGGGCAAGATGCCCATCGTGGTCGAGAGCATCGAGACCCTGCGCACCTATCGTGGTCACCTGGCCGTCGTCACCCAAACCATCCCCGCCCTCGATGAAATCTACGGCGAGAACACCCGCCGCGCCCTGCAAGGCAATGCCGGCGTGAAACTCTACCTGACGCCATCTGATGAAAAAACCGTCGAAGAGCTGAGCAAGGCCGTTGGCAAGACCACCAAGACCGTCGTCACCCGTTCTCAATCCATCGGCAAGAACCCCTTCGAGGGCCGCAGCCAATCCACACGGACCGAAGAAAGCTCTTTGTTGCCAGAAGATGAAGCGCGCCGTCTGCCCCTCGATGAAATCGTCATGGTCATTGATGCCCAGATGCCAGTCCGGGCAAAGCGGGTCCAGTACTTCGACGATCGGCTGTTCAAGGCGATCCACGGGGCGCAGACGGGGGAGTTGCCGTTTCCGGAGCCTGGGGGAGGGGGGCCGCAGGGGAATCTCCCGCTCAGTGTGCGCGCCATGCCGATGACGCCGCCAGCTGACGGTGCAGGCGGATCCGACGCCGACGTTGAGGCCGCGCGCCAGGCTGCTGATGGCCAATCGTCAGAGCAAACCCATCTCGCCCCAAAGAAGACCGCGCCCGTCGTTCAAGCCGTCATCGCCGAGGAACAGCGCCAGATGGAGTTGGATTTTGGTAGCCAGGTTGTGGATGTCGAAACGTGACCGTCCGGTTATGGTGCTCTGGCACTGTCCCGGCGCAGCCCGTTACGCTGCCCCGGCAGCGTAGCGCCAAGGGAGCAACTCGTCGAGACGCGTGATTTTATGATCGGCGATACGGGCGAGCACCCATGTCAGCCAGGCTTGGGGGTCAACGCCGTTCATTTTGGCTGTTTCGATCAGGGAATAGGCGATGGCTGCGGCCTTACCGCCGCCGGGGGAACCGACGAAGAGGAAGTTTTTGCGGCCAATAGCCACCGGCTTCATGGCCCGTTCCGCTGAGTTGTTATCGATCTCCAGAATGCCATGATCGAGGTAGGGGCGCAGCTTCTTGATCCGGGTCAGGGCATAGCGGATTGCCTTGGCCAGCTCGGATTTGCCGGGGATGCGGGTCAATTGCGCGGCAAGCCAGGCTTCGAGATCATTGAGGATCGGCTTTGACCGGGATTGGCGCAGCCGAACACGGTCTGCAGGCGGCAATCCTCGGGCGTTCTTTTCCACAGCGTATAGCTCGGCAATGCGCCGGATCGCTTCTTCGGCCACTTGCAGCCCCTGCGACTGGAATACGTCCACGAACTTGCGGCGGATATGCGCCATGCAGGCGACCTCGCTGATCGCACCGGATCGGTAGAGATCATTGAACCCGGCATAGCCATCCGCGTGCATCCAGCCCTTGTAACTGGTCAGATGCGCCGAAGGATGCTCGGCTTTTCGGTTTGTCGTGAACTGATACCAAGCGGCAGGCGGATCACCTCCGCCCCAAGGACGCTCATCGCGCACATAGGTCCAGACCCGCGCGGTGGCGCATTTGCCTTTGGCTTGCATCTTGATTGGGGTGTCATCTGCGAAGATGGACTGCCCGGCCTTGACATGACGGCCAATTGCATCGGCCAGAGGCTCCAAGAGCGCAGTAGAGCGGCCAACCCAATCGGCCAGCGTCGAGCGGTCCAGATCGATCCCTTCCCGGGCATAGATTTGTGACTGGCGGTATAGCGGGCAGTGATCCGCGTATTTGCTCACCAACACGTAGGCCAACAGGCCAGCTCCAGGGCGACCGCGCTCGATGGGTCGTGAAGGCAGAGCGGCTTGAACGATCCGGTCGCAATCGGCGCAGGCCATGCGCGGGCGCACGATGCGGTTCACGACGAACCGGCCCGGCACGTATTCCAACTCTTCGGTGACATCCTCGGAGATTGCGCGCAGCTTGCCGCCACACTTGCAGGCTCCTCCAGGGCTCAGCACATGATCGAACCGGGGCAGTTCCGGTGGCAAAGGTTTGCGCTTCGGCTTGGCCTTCGGTTCTTCGTCGGCAACATCGGCAGCGGCTTCTGGCGCTTCATGCGCCGCTGCCGTCTCCTCCTCTTCCAGCTTCAGTTGAAGCTGATCCATGCTCTCGGATTTGGACCCGAACCTATGCCGGTTATGCCCTGCAAGCTGGTGTTCCAGCTTGGCGATCCTGAGCGCCTGCGCCTTCACCAGATCGAGCAAACCCTCCGCCGTCTCGCGGAGTTCGCCGGGGTCGGCAGGCAGGATTTTGGGCGTATCCAACATGGCCGAAGATATACCCCGGCAATGTCGGAATGTGAATCCTACACCTCTGGATTTGTTGGTAAATTACCGGCAGTCAGAGGCGTCCATGTCTTCTGTGGCAACCGCCAGTCGATGCCCTCCAAGAGCATGGAAAGTTGCGCTGGCGTCACGCTGATCTTGCCGTCCTTCGCGGCAGGCCAGACAAAGCGCCCGCGCTCCAGGCGTTTGCTGAACAGGCACGCTCCCTGACCATCCCACCAGACAATCTTCAAGAGATCGCCACGACGGCCACGAAACACAAACAGATGCCCCGAGAACGGGTCTTCCTGCAGGATCTTCTCGGCTAGGGCGGACAGGCCGTTGAAGCCCTTGCGCATATCCGTGACCCCGGCTGCAAGCCAGACCTTCGTTTGTGCCGGAACAGGGATCACGAAGCCAGCTTCCGGATCAGGGCGGCCAACTGGTCGGGATCGAATGGACCGCGAACCGTCAAGCGATGTCCGCCCGCCAGCGCGATGTCCAGTTCAGACGGAGGTCTCTCAAGCTGGGGTTCGGGGGCGGCCATCGGTTCAATCACTTCAACGGGCAGAAACCGCGCCACATCGACCTCTTCCGGCTCCACGTTGTATCGCTCGTCCCTCAGCCAGATGAAAACCAGATTTGTGTTCACATCATAGCGCCGCGCAACCTGGCTGACCGATACACCCGGTAACTTCGTCTGCGCGCAGATCATCCGCTTCTCGTCGTCCGACCAATTCCGCCGACGCCGCTTCTTGCCCATGCCCTACCTCGTTACTGTCCATTATCTCTAACTGGACAGTATCTGGTCATAGCGCACTCCGGCAGAGCGGGGAGACCGGACGGTTACGTCGAAACAGCAGGCGCGAGTGATGAGATGCAGATGCGCTCCGCTGTCGAAGGCTTGGATGAGATGGAAGCGATGTTGCGAGAAGACGGCAGCGAAAATCTGGTTGCTCGATAGGATGAAAAGAGTGTTATTTTTGCAGGGGGGCGGCGAAACCGGACGTTCGAATCTCATCCGTACCGCCATATACCCTAGCGAAAATGTTCACACGCTCCAGATACGACCGGATTTTTCCGTTGTTTTCTAGGGGTATGCGGGAAGGAGTTGAGCACTGGCCTCTTCATCAGGAGGCCCGTAAACGGTTTCTCAGGGCATATATTCTCCGGACCTGTTAACCGACCCACTACGGTCGTCAGCGCACATGCGCTTGTTATTATGCGATAATTTTTCTCGTTGCGTACGCGAGGTTTGGATACTCAACCGAAAGCCGGATGAGACGCGAGTCGAAATCGAAGCGTTGAATACAAGGTGGGCAGCTACTGGACACGACCTTGATGTTGACGCACTTCGTCTTCTATTTCATGGACAAAATCGTCGATTTCGTCTTCTTCGAAAACGCGATTGTCGAAAGGCACTTGTCGCAAGATATCGACCGCATTCTTGTACGCCGGAACTAAAGACGCACTCTGCGGGCGGCCAACGAGAAAATGCACCTGGACGTCTTCGGTGGCACCAACTTTTACAGCAGAGAGGTGGCCAAGCCAGCGGCGTGCCTTGTCCTTGATGTTGTCTGCGTCCGAGAGATCGAAGGATAGTGGCTCGTAGACATGCCAGCGACCGTTCTTCCAAGCATGCCGAAAATCGACAGTATCGGTGCTTCCGTGGACACGCTTGGACTCCAACGAGACTTGCACGCCTTGCTCCTTCAGCTTCGCCTCGACTGGTCGCCAAACATCCTCATCAGACCTGCGTCGTTGCGAAGGGCGATCATAGCGAGTGATGAACCGGTGATAGAGCTGATCGAAGGTTTTCTGTGGATCGGACGTCAAACCCGCCCCTACGGGTGACCATTGCAGCGAACTGTCATCAAGCGGAAGAGCGATGCGCGCATAGTCGCCAGCAGTCTTTTCACCCTTGAACAGGCCTTCGGATTTCAGGCTGCGCTCAACGCTTTTCATGCCGCGTTCGATCGATTCGATGGCGCGCTTGTAAGCATCGCTATCGAGGTCTGGAAATATATTCTTGATCCTTCCGAAGGTCTTACGAGCCTTCGTGAGGATAAGCGGCTGGCCCGGGACAACTACGACCAAGCCGACGTTCACGAACTCGCCGGTTAGGATATCGTGGACGTAGCGTAAGACGACGTAGCTGTACGGCTCCTTCGTGGTCATGTCAGTATCCTCCCTAACTCCCTGATGCAGTCGTCGATGTTGTCCCGAGCGTCAGCGATCAACTTCAACGCAGCATCTATATCAGCTTGGGCGGTTGCCCACTCTGACGGGATGCTTCCTTCATACTCCTTCAGACGCGCATCCGACAAGGCGGTCCATCGAGATTTGATCGACGCGAAGTCGATCGGTGTGCCTTTCAACTCCTGCACGAATATATGCCTGCCAGGCGTTTCCAAATCCTTCATTCCACCCAATATCCATGGCGCTTTCCACAAAAGAACCATTCTATGCATAAATGCGAGCTCGTGATCGATAATTCGAAGCTCGTTGCCGCATATCAGGCAATTCGGGTTGTCCGCCCTCCGATCAGGATTCTGAATGATTGCATCGAACAGCAATATGCCGGATGCAGTTGGTCGCATGGCATCTGACAGCCGTTGGCCGGTCGCCCAAGCCGAGAACCCCGACGTTCGGGTTGACCCGAACGCGATGCGACTGCTGCGGCGCAGTTTGTCTGCGATCTGGGTATCTGAAACAACAGGAATAATTTCCGGCGGTATCTCTACAAGCCAGGGTTTGGGTACAGGCAGCCCGAGATCAGCTGCAAGGCAGGCCGCGATTGCTTCGCGTGCAAGGTTGATCTCGGCTTGATCGCACCCGGCCGAAAGCTTCACGAACATTTCCACATCATCATCTGCTGCTCCGCCAACGGCTTCGCAGGCGGCCAGCACCGGCGCCGTGCGGCCATTGGCAGCGGTTCTGTCAATCCGAGTCAATACTGCGTGTGGAATCATGCCGCACTGGCCTCTGATCTGAAAACCTCATGAAGCAACGCTGGCATAAGGGCATCTACGTCTTCCGTCGTTCGCATCCGGATGCTTCGGATTTCCTGAGCCTTGGCTTGGAGCCGGTTGAACCAAAGCTGAACTGCAAACTCCGGTGTCGGTACAGTAATCGCTTCGAGGCGTGACTGCCCCAGCGTTCGATTACGGTCGGCACTTCCCGGTGAGGCCGCCTGCACCTTTTCCAAGCCTTCTCTGGTTTGCAGATAGAAGTATACAAAATCCGAGCTCATAACTTCCGCCACTGGCACACAAGTCAGATAGCGGTGTGAACCAACGCGCCCATGATCATTTGATCCCGCAACGGCAAAAGCGCCTTCCCAGGCCTTGATATTGCTGAAGACCAAATCGCCTTCTTCGATACGAAAAAGCTTCTGCCATGTAAGCTCTGACCCTTGAAGTGTCGGCTTGTGGAACAACCCGCGACCGAATGATCTTGCGCCGAGTTCTGGGTATGACCCGGCCGGATCCACCTCGACCGGGCGGCGCACAAGCGGGGCGACCTCGGTCATGGGCCGAAGAGGCACACCATCGGTGGCGAGTTGGAAGGCCTTAAGCAGCATGGCATGGGTTTCGCGTTCAGCGGTCTCGATCTCACGCCGACGCTCATCGACCAAGGCCGAAACATCATCGAGCTTTTGCACGATGTCGCGCTGCTCATCGAGCGAAAGCAATGGGATGGACATCTTCAAGAACTTGTCTTCTTTCATGCGAACACGATTGGTCGAACCTTCGCTCGCACGACGGCAGAGATCAACGAATTCCGGGGTGCGCGAATACCATTCAAAAAAGTGCGGCAGCACCTTTGATGAATCGATATCGAAACAAGGAAAGTCGTTGCTGACCAAAGCGCCGTCTAGATTGGCAGGAACGATGCCAAAGGCACCATGCCGTGCGTCAATTCTGGATATCAGAAACTGACCTGCTTTGGCTTTATACTGCCTTGCCGCCGCAATCGCTGAGCCCTGAACCTCGCCGCGCAACGTCAAACCTTTCCCCCATAGTTTGGCGGTGATCTGCTTGTATCGCTGATCCGGCTGAACGGGCACCCAATCCTCGGATTTGGTTAGGAATTCATCAATGCTGATCGTCTTCGCCATCAAGAGCGCTCCGCAAGGACAGTTTTGATTTCGTCCATGATGCCAAGGATCCGTTTTTCCTGTTTGATGATCGCGTCGACAATTTCGGCGGGTGCGCGGTGGTCCGCGACTTCGCCGGAATGAGGGTTCTTGATGTCGAGATTGCAGGATGTGACACGATTCTGTTCATCACGCTTGATCAGATCGGCAGCGGAAACCTTCCAGGCGCGGTCATTCTCCATGCGATCATTCCACCATTCAAGGCAGCCGCCGAATTCCTCATAAGCCATCGGTGCGGTTTTTGAGTACTTCTTGCGACCTTCCGGCAGGGGCAGTTCATAGTACCAGATGTCCTTGGTCGGTCCGCTGGAGTCGAAAAAGATCAGGTTTGCCGGGATGTCCGTGTAAGGCGCAAACACCCCCTCACGCAGTCGCACCACCGTGTGTAGATTGAATTTCTCCAGCAAGTCGGCCTTGATCCGTGCCGAGATGCCGTCGCCGAACAGAGTGCCATGCGGGACGACAACAGCCGCTCGACCGCGCCCTGCACGTTTCAATCGGCGCATGATCAGCTGAAGGAACAAAAGCGCAGTTTCCGCTGTACGGCGATCGTCGGGGAAGTTGTTGAGGATGCCCGTCTCTTCCTCGCCGCCAAAGGGCGGGTTGGTCAGGATGACATTGACCCGCTGATCCTCGCCGATTTCAGCCAGACGAAACCGCAGCGCGTTGCCAGGATCGATCCGCGGGGCATGAAGACCGTGCAGCAGCAGGTTGAGCTGGGACAGCAGGAACGGCAGCGATTTGGCTTCGCCACCAAAGAAGCTGTCTTCCTGCAGGACCCTGTGCTTCTCGACCGTATCGGCCTGCCGCTCGAGGTGCTGGTAAGACTCAGTCAGAAAGCCGCCCGTGCCGCAGGCCGGATCAAGGATGGTCTCACCGAGTTTGGGATCTGTCACCTCAACCATGAAGCGCACCACCGGCCGGGGCGTGTAGAACTCGCCAGAGTCCCCGGCGGCGTCGCGCATCTCGCGCAGCAGTGTCTCGTAAAGGCGGCCAAGCGTGTGGACCTCTTCGGACGAGTCGAAGTGGATGCCATCTATCAGGTTCACAACGTCACGCAGAAGGTAGCCACTTTCCATTCGGTTGGCGAAGCCCTGAAAAACGGTCGCGATCACGTCGCGCCGCTCACGTCGGCCATTGTCACCGCGTAAGCCGCGCAAATAGGCGAACAGGCCGGGGCCACGGCTGCCGTCCGGCCGCTCGGCTTCGTCAGCGACCAAGAACGACAGCAGGTCCGGGCCAGTGATTCCGTCGGCATCCGCTGCCCAATCGCGCCAGCGATACGGCGCCTCGATGATCGAACGATAGTCCTTGCCCGCCAGGTCCGCGCGTCCTTCTTCAATCCGCTCCATGTCGTCTAGGAACTTCAGGAACATGATCCAAGTGAGCATTGGCAGGCGGTCGAGGTCGCCGTTCAGCCCCTTGTCCTTGCGCATGATCTTGCGTGCAGACTTGATGATGCTGTCGAGACGCTGGGCAGTGGTCAGTTGCTTCGGCGCTGCCTTCTTGCGGGCGGTTTTTGCCAATCTAGGCCTCCTTCAATTCAAGCGGTATAGAGCAGGCGCTGCAATTCGGTGACGGCGCTGCGCAGCTCCTTGCCCCCGCCGAAGCGGGCGGCAATTTCGATTACATTGCCCCATTCGTTGAATGGGGGCACTTCCAGGATGTCAGGCAACTTGAACTGAGCGCTGCCGTGTTCTGCATATTTCTCAAGCACAGCGCCCAGAACTTCGCGGGCATCAGGCCCGAAGCGGGCCAGAAAGTCGTCCTGTTCCCGCAGCAGGCGATCCGCGCGCTCACGACGTGTGCGCAACGGCGCATTGTAGGCGAGATGGCAAAGTAGGTCGAACGGGTCGGCCTCCGGCTTTCCGACCGCCTCGGCAAGGGAGTCTAGCTCGATGCCTTTCTCCTCCAGCCGTTCGACGATCTCGGCCCGGCGCTCGGGGTCAAGCCAGTCTGTCCGAAGTTCCGAGGCGTTGGGATAGAGAGTGCGAACCTTGTCGCCAGTATAGTCGGTCAGCTGGCGGCAGGCGAGTTGACGGCCGTCGGAATCAAGCTCGTAAACGAGGTGCCGGACAATCGAAACCTCACCGCCATCGACGTAGAATTTCCGGGGGCCGGCTTCTGGCTCGTCGTCGAGCTCGACCGGTCCATCTGGCAAATCAGGGTAGTCGTCGGGATCCAGTGGCGTCTCTTCTATCTCGCGCTCTTCAACGACATCACCTTCTGCATTGATCACCGCTTCATCCTCGCGGACGGGATCGCCGTCGAAAGCTGGATCAGCAAACATTCGTGTTGCAGTGCCGGTGTAGTCGATGATGTTGAAGGCGAGCTTCCCATAGTCGGCCCTGAGGCGCGTTCCGCGTCCGATAATCTGCTTGAACTCCGGCATCGAGCCCACCACCCGGGCAAGCACAACGTTCTTGCAGGTCGGGGCATCGACGCCGGTGGTCAAAAGCTGCGAGGTGGTGAGGATGACCGGCGTCTGGGTTTCGACATCCTGGAAATTGGCTCGGTGCGCGCTGCCAATATCACCCTCGTCAGACGTGACGCGGCAAACATAGTCGGGGTGATCCTTCACCAGATCGGTGTTTAAGGCAGCGAGCGCTTGGCGCATTTCGAGCGCGTGTTCCTGGTCGACGCAAAAAACGATGGTTTTGGCGAAACGATCAGTCTCCGCCATGAAGCCCGCCAGGTGTTTCGCGATGGCCTGCGTCCTTGCACGAAGCGCCACGACTCGCTCGAAATCTCGCGTGGAATACTCGGAGTCGGGGATTTCACGTCCATAGCGGTCAAGCTCGCCACGTGTCGGGCGCCATCCGGCGGCATCATAGTCCGAGATGACACGGTGAACGCGGTACGGGGCGAGGAAACCATCGGCGATGCCCTGCGCGAGACTGTATTCGTAAAGCGGATCGCCGAAGTAGTTATAGGTGTCGAGGTTTTCCTCGCGCCGCGGCGTCGCTGTCATTCCGATCTGGGTCGCTGGTGCAAACCACTCGAGAATCTCGCGCCAATTGCTGTCGTCGCGCGCGCTGCCCCTGTGACATTCATCAATTATGATCAGGTCGAAGAAGTCGCGTGCATATTCGCGATAGAGGCCAGGACGGTTTTCGTCGCGCGCGATGGACTGGTAGATTGCGAAATAAACATCACGACTTTTGACAGCGACACCACCTGCGATCTTGTGTCGGGCATCGCCGAATGGACTGAAATCCTTCGCCATCGGATCATCAACCAGCACGTTGCGATCCGCGAGAAACAGGATCTTTGGATTCCGGTTGACCCCTTTGGAATTCCAGCGTGCAGACCAGAGCTTCCAGCAGATCTGGAAGGCGACGGCAGTCTTGCCTGCTCCGGTGCACAGTGTGAGTAGTGCTCGCTTCTGGCCCTGAAGCACCGCCTGAACGGCGCGGTTCACAGCGATTTCCTGATAGTAGCGAAGAGGCTTGGCTCGGTCTGGGAACGTGGGCGTCAACAGCCGTTCGGCCACTTGATCGTCGGAAATGCCCTCGGCGCGGCGGAGCCGAGCCCAGAGATCATCGGGCGCCGGGAAATCCCCAATGATACTCTCAACACCGGTTGTGTAATCGAATTCAACGACTTCGATGCCGTTTGTCGAATACGCAAACTGCAGCCCAAGAATCTCAGCATACTCCTTTGCCTGCTGAAGTCCCTCAGCTGCGTGTTTATATCGGGACTTCGCCTCAACAACGGCAATTGGAAAATCCGGGTTATAGCGGAGCAAATAGTCTGAGCGCTTCTGTTTTCCCCGGCGGGCTTTTCCGCCAATGAAAACTACCCGACCATCGGTAAATGTTTTCTGTTCGTTGATTGCATGCGGACGATTGTCCCAGCCTGCTGCCTGCAGCTTTGGGACGACGAATTTTCTGCAGGTATCAGCTTCGTTCATGCGTAATCTATTTCGCCCGGTTTCGACATGCCATTGCGAAGTAAACGGCTTGTCAAAGAACCCAGCTTAAACAAATGCACAATTCTTTGGTTTGGCTGCTCTTTCACCTGACAATGGCTCACGGAGGCTACAGCTTCAGTGACAGTGCCTGCAAGCCCTATTCGGCCCGGCGCATCAGACTCCCCACTTGCTGTGATCAATCGTCAGGAACGTTACCTCGCAGTACCTCCAATGTCAGTCCGGGCGGCTGACGGCCAGCAAGGATCGCCTCCACAATGCCTAGAGCAAGCTGAGATAACCTCAGCGTTCGTGCCAAATACGGAGCAGCAATCCCCTCGCGTTTGACCAGTTCATTGATCGTGGCAAACTGGCCGGACTGCAGCATCCTCTACTACCGGAACGCATGCGCGAGAACCTTGACTAGGAAGCTGCTATTCTGGCGCGGTAGCATGGCTCTAACTGACAGTCGCACGTCATTCCGCTAACTGTACTTCACGATGGTGATCTCCACCTTCCTCGAGTGCTATGAGTTGACCGTCACCGCCTGCCAAGGCGTCCCAACCTTGAAAGCTGCGCAAGCATTCTGGCTCCTGTGCCAGTCGCGTCGCCGGGAGGAGCTGGGGTTGGCCCCCCAGCAGTATTTGGACGGTGTGGCAAGGCCTGCACACCGAAGAACTGGCGGGCACGCAGAGCTGCGTATTCGGCCCCGGTGGCGCCACCGATGGCGTAGCGGTTGTAGACCTGCTGGCTGCCGGCAAGCCCTCTGGCGAAGGCATAGCTTCCCCCGAACCCGGCCGAGAGTGCTGGCATCATGATGTTTCCGGAAATCGCACGAACCAAGAAAGGCGTTGCTATGATGAAACCCTTTGCCATCAGCACCATCATGAAAAATGGGATAAGGGCCCCTATGTTTGAGGCCCCCTCTGGGTCGCCAAGCTCGGCAAGAAGCGCCCGAGAGACCCCCGTGATCGTCGCGAACACGCCGGCGACTACGATCGGATACATCGCGAAGGAGATCAGCGCCGAAAGCCAGCGCGCGAAATAGTCCTTGGTCACGTCGAAAAGGGTCAGGAAGATCATGACCGGCGCGATGCCGATCAGAAGGGCGATCATGAGCCGTGACGCTACAACAATGAACGCCGCCAAGCCACCTAGGATCGAGAGCAGCAGTACCCCAAGCGTGTCGAGCAAGGCGCCGGCCATCCAGTTCAACTCAGATCCCGCAGCATTCAGATAGTCCCCGAGGGCTGCGATCAGATCGTCGAATTCCTCTGCAAAGGTACCGGACGGACCTGGTGATCCGCCGCCAACAGAAGCAACAAGGGCCCCGGCAATGCTGTCGATCCCATTCAGTATCGCTGAGGCAAGCGCATTGAACTGGACCCAATTGGCCGCGAAGATACCTATCAGCCCGACCTTCACGGCCAGCCAAAAGGCAGTTCGGCCGTCCATGGCGCGATACTGGTAGATCATGTTGATGAAGACCAGAATGACAACCAGTGTTGTGCCCAGAACCAGTATCGTGCCGACCGTTGCTGCGACCGCGCCAAACTGTGTCTCGGCAGCGGTATTGAGATAGCCTTCGGCCGTTTCCACGAAGTAGGTGACGACACTCATGGATCCCTACCAGTTTCCAGCGGCTTCGCAGATTGGCATGGCTTTGCGTCGAAGCTCATTTGCTTGGCGCCGGTATTGGGACGTCGCTTCCACGATCTCCCAGTATTCGGACGAGGCGAAACGCTCAACGTATACGCGTTCGGCTGCTGCCCAAGATGGATACCGCGTGGGACATTCACAGCTTTGGGCTTCAACGATGCGTTGCATACTCTGCGCCCGATAGATTTGTTGGATCAGGAGCCGTTTGTGGGCCTCGCGTACATCGATGTCTTGCATCCACTGTGGCTCGGGAGGCTGGTCTGGGCAGACATCCGGCTGATTGTCGAGCGTTGGGACCAAGTTCCGCTCGGCCACGCCAGCGGTTGGGCAGAGAGCGGCGAGCAGGCCTGCCGTTGCAACGACCCGCATCATTCTAAAGCCGCCTTCGTCGCAACAGTTTCACGCTTCAAGAAAGTGGTGTAGCCGTAGTCACCCGCTTCGGCGGTGATGACTTCCCACCCCTCCGCGCCGCGCTCATTCAAGGCGCTTCGCATCGCGTCGTAGTCCTTTTGTTTTTTCACCTCAAAGAACAAGATATCGTATTCAAACGTCTTCATGGAGAAGTTCCAATCTCAGTTGCGCCGGGGAGGTAGAATTCGGTGATGCCGCGTTTGCCGTCATGCCGACCGGCCTGGATGATCACATCGATCGAATTTTCGATGTACTGGATCATGTCGGCATAGGTCATCGGGATTTCGGTCTTGAGTGCCGCGATCGCGAGCCGCTGCACGGCGAGTTGCGGGGTTTCGGCATGCAGCGTGGTCATGGACCCGCCGTGGCCGGTGTTGATGGCTTCCAGAAAGGTCATGGCCTCCTTGCCGCGCACTTCGCCCAGGATGATCCGGTCGGGACGCATGCGCAGCGTGGCGGTGAGAAGCACATCGGCGGTCTGGAATTCTGCGTCGCGATTGGCGATGAGGGTCACGGCATTGGGCTGGGTCGGCAGAAGCTCGGCGGCTTCTTCGATGGTGACGATGCGTTCCTCGGCCGGTACGTGAGAGAGGATCTTGCGCGCGGCGACTGTCTTGCCGGTGGAGGTGCCACCCGAGACGATCATGTTGAGTTTGTTCTCGACGCAGAAGGCCAGCGCATCATCGATCAAACCCGCGGCCACCACGGCGCGCAAGGCGCGCTTCTTTTCCACGCGCAGATCTTCGAGCTTGCGCTCCTTTCCGTAGAGGAAATCGAGCGCGATACCCTCGAGCGGCAGGCTTGAGAAGAACCGCAGGCTGATCGACATGGCCGAGAGCACGGCGGGCGGGGTGATGACCTGTGCGCGGATCGGGCGACCCTTATAGGTGATCGAGACCGAGACGATGGGGCGGTCCTTGCTCATCGTGGTATTGGCCGAGGAGGCGATCTGGTTGCCGAGGTCCCTGACCTGAACGCCCGTCAGCCTCTGGTCCAGCGCGCGCATGAAGTGATCGCCCTGGAATTCGCCCCAGCAGGTGCCATCAGGGTTGATGCAGATCTCGATGACATCGTCGCGAGCGGCGGCGTCGATCCGGTCGAGCGAGGTTTCAAGATAGCTCAGCGACATGGGCTCAGAATATCTCCAGATCGCGGTCGACCATCACTGTCACGCGGGCCCCCTGGTCGACATAGATGACGGGTCCGATGGAGAGGTAATCGCCAATGACGCTGTCCGTGGCATCTGCCAGATCATCGCCAACGTCTTCGAGAACGTCGGCGGCAGTCTCATCCTGGACCTCGGAGGCGGCGGCACTTGGTGCCGCGGAAATCAGCGAGATCAGGGCGGCCGACCCGAAACGCTCGGCAAAACGCGTGTCCACGAAACCAGTTACGCCGGAGCGACCCAGTTCATCGCCCCCGAAAGAGCTGATCTGGACGGTCTGGCCCGCGGGCAGGATGATCCGGTCCCAGGCGATGGTGACGCGGCGCTGCGCGATATCGACGCCAGCGCGGTAGCGCCCGACGAGACGGGATCCGCGGGGGATCAAGAGGCGCGCGCCATCGACGCTGTAGACATCCTCGGACACCACGGCGCGGGTCTGGCCGGGGAGGGAGCTGTCGAGGGCTGTTTCCATGACGGCCTGGATCATGGTGCCCTGTAGAATCGTGTTGGAGGGATTGGCGATCACCTCGGCCTGCGTCACGGTGGAGGGCAACGCACCGTTCAGCACGAAATCCGTCACTTCGCCAAAGGTGCGTTCGGTCAGCGCAGTCTCATTCGCACCTGACGTGCCACCGAAGGCGATGGTGGGCGAGGTGATGCGACGCTCTTGAAACGCGCGCTCCTCAGCCGCGCGGCGCTCAAGTTCCGCGAGCCGCCTTGCCTCCTCCTCGCGGCGCAGCCGCTCCTCTTCCCGCGCCCGCAACTCGTCCTCTGTAGGGCCAACGGGCGCGGGAAGGGGACGATTGGCTTCGAGCTGCGCGAGTTCAAGGTCCATGCGGAGTTGCTCCAGTTCGCGATCGCGCGCTGTGAGCTCATCGCGAAACTGTTGCTGCGCGGATTCTGACGCCGCTTGCAGCGCCGCGATCTGGGTGGTCAGTGCATCAATGGCTTCCGCGGCAGCCGTGTCTTCCTCGACCACGGGTTCAGGTGCGTTGCGCAATTCCTCGATCTGGGCCTGTAGGGCGGCGAGCTGCGCCAGAAGCTCGGCATTGGGCTCGACGGGCTCGGGCGCGACCAGAACCACTTCGGGCTCGGGTGGAGGTAGGGTTTCGATGGCGCCGAAGCCGTCGCCCTCGTTCTGGAACACGTCCGGCGTGGCCGTGGGCAGGGCTTCCTCTTCCTCGGGTTGGGACATGAAATAGAGCAGTAAACCGCCCGCGCCGATCACGAGGACAACGACCAGTGCGAGCAGCGGTGAACGTCGCGGGGCAGGGGGCGAACCTGCGCCTTTGCCTTGCTCGAGGGCGGCGAGACGTTTCTCGAGGTCCGCGTTTCCGGTGTCGCTCATGATCCTACCCCCGCAGGCGGTGTTGCCTCGATACAGACAACCTCTTCCCCGATCCTCAACACCCATTGCCTGTTCACCCCGGAGACCCGGATCACTCCGTCCTCGGTGGCTTGCGTGTTGACCGTCCGCTCACGGCCACCCGCGTAGCGAAAGATCGCGGGCACCGGCGCGTTCCGCGGGAACTCGAAAAACGTAAACGTCCCGTCATCCCAGATACGAGTTGGCGTGAACTCGGTCCGGGCGCTGGCACCGTAATTGTAGTTTGGCGCTTGGGCGGCGATGGCCCGGGTGGGGCGCGCATCGTCCTCCGGATAGCGGAACTGCACCACGTAGAAGGTTGGGCTGCGGACCTCCTGGACGTTGAAGTAGTAGCTCCGGCGGTTTGTATAGACGGTCACATTGGTATGGACGCCTCGGGCGACAGGCTTGATCGCGAAGGCTTGCCCGCCCGGAACGCCGTCGATCTCGAAGCCTTCCGTGTCGCCGGCGATGATCGAGCGGATGCTCTCGCCTTCCCCGAACTCGACCGTGGTCACATGGCTGAGCGACACGCTGAGGCGGTAGACCTGACCCTCCTGATAGGTGGCCAGCCGCACGCGGTTGTCATTGGGACCGCCGCGCGGGATGGCTTCCGCGAAGGCGAGGCCGGGCAACAGGGCAATGACAAAAATAAGAGTGTCTGACGTCAGCACCTGTGGGACAGATTTGAGGATTTGAACACCGGAGGGGTTCTGGTTCATCGTAGCCTTTAAGGAGCGAAGATGAACAAGAAACCCGGAACATCAAAGGACAGCGCCGACAAG
>NZ_QITQ01000085.1 GCF_003260265.1 Roseovarius amoyensis | reverse complement strand
AGGGTTTCAAAAATAGGGGGATTAGTTTTCTAATAACGGAATGAACAAAAGAGGCCAAAACACTTTTTTGGCTTCTGCTAGTCATGTTATGCTAAAGAAGTACAAATCGCATTACAATGTTTGTATAATGTTAGCATAGGCGGTGCCAGGGACATGAAAAAGGGGAAACTGTCATGGTCACACGTTTCTCAGATCAACTTGTGACCTTTGACCTTAAATGACCTCCAGTGACCTTGGGGTCACTTGGAATGATCTCGTGTGCATTTAATATTATCTGTAAACGTTTTCAATCATTTGAATTCACTCTATTTCAAAAATTTCATTTTATGGCTATTGCGATATAGGGTACGCGCACTGACATTTTAGGTCATAGCTCCGTGACCCGACCTGATATCAAGCTGAAACTTGGTACACAAGTAGAGGGCACCCTTCTACGTCATATATATTCCGGGTTTGGCATTTGAAAAAACGGCGCCGAAATTATTGCGAAAAAACAAATTTTGACTTTTGACCTTGGCCTGACCTTGTAAAATGACCTCAGATAAACAAAATTACATCTGCACATTGCCCAACTATTTAGCTATACATCCATATAAAGTGTTAAGTTCTATCTTAAAAACTCTGTTTTTGGCAGACATTTTCCTTTTACCCTCAACATGGCCAAAAATGGCCTGAGGTGCCTCCCAAAAACGTTGCCTGGCTCCGCCCCTGAGCAAAATAGAATTTTGAAATTTTGTCACGGCACGTAGAAAGAATAGCTAGGAAAAGTCACCAAGTTTCGTGAAGCTGCGTCAAAAAGCCTAGAATTGGCAAGCAAAAAACCCGAGGGGGGGCGGATTCCGCCCCCCCCCCTGCCGGGAATAGGGTTAGAAAGGTCTCCGAGACCGCTTGAGGAAGCCATGGAGATTCTCTGAGGACCCTTTCCATGAGCAAATCCTGGCCATTGAAAGTTGGCGAAGTGCCCACTGTGCTAAGGGAAAACGGAAAGGAGATTCGGTGTCGTATAATGGGAGCC
>NZ_QITQ01000084.1 GCF_003260265.1 Roseovarius amoyensis | reverse complement strand
GGCTCTGTTGCACAAAGCACTTGCTGACCGGAGTGCCCCTTTCCCCGGACACAGTTATCCCGCAGTTTTCGTGACAGGTATGCCGAGTGCGGTATAGCCGTTCATGATGGCGATACGGACTTGGACCTCGGCGACCTGCCGGTCGAAGTCCCGTGCCATGAGCCGCTGGCGCAAAAGTTTCATGCAGTGCATCTTTGTCTCCGCCCGGCTCCGGCGATGGTATCCACTCCAGTTTCGCCAGATCGCGCGGCCGAGGTATTTCGATGCCCGCAGAGCCTCGTTGCGCACGATGGCGCCCGCCGTGGCTGGCTTCCAGGGTCTGGCGTTTTGCGTGGCGGGATGACGGCATGGGCACCGCGATCCGCGATGGCATCGTGGCACTTGCGGGTATCGTAGGCACCGTCTGCGGTCACGCTGCCGATCTCCTGGTCGGGCGGGATCTGGCCCAGAAGATCGGGCAACACCGGCGCGTCTCCGATGTGGCCTCCAGTAATCTCGAGCGCCCGAACCTCCAGCGTTTGTTCGTCGATCTCGAGATGGATCTTGCGCCAGACGCGCCGTTTGCGGCCGCCATGCTTGCGCGCGTGCACTCACCTTCGCCTTCGACCTTGATGCCGGTGCTATCGACCAACAGGTGTAGGGGACCCTGCGAGCCGCGATAGGGAATGTTCACGGCGAGGGCCTTTTGACGGCGCGATAGCGTGCTGAAATCCGGCACCGTCCAGTCCAGACCGACCAGTCTCAGTAAGCTATCGATGAAACCAGTCGTCTGGCGCAATGCCATGCCGAAAAGCACTTCCATCGTCAGGCATGTCTGGACGGCGGCATCGCTGTAGCTCGGTTGGCGGCCGCGCTTGCCGGTGGGCACAGCGTCCCAACACATCTCTGGATCGAACCAAATTGTCAGTGAGCCCCGACGCTTGAGCGCGTCGTTATAGGCAGGCCAGTTCGTAGTCTTGTAAGTAGGGGATTGGGTCTGCTCATGCACGTCAGCTATCACACTGGATTCCTGAGATGAATCCCCTGCGGGTTTGTGCAGCAAAGCC
>NZ_QITQ01000083.1 GCF_003260265.1 Roseovarius amoyensis | reverse complement strand
GGCTTTGTTGCACAAATTGGCTGAGGGATTCACTGTTTGAATCCAGCGTGATAGCTGGCTGTCATGAGCAGTTGGTCACCTACGAAGTACAAGACCAGGAACTGGCCTTCGTACAACACGGCGCTGAAGCAGCGCGGTTCACTTGCAATCTGGTTTGATCCCGAGATGCCCTGGCACGCGGCTCCGACGGGTAGGCGCGGTCGTCAGCCCGAGTTCAGCGACGCCGCGATCCAAGCTTGCCTGACGATGAAGGTGCTTTTCGGTATGCCCCTTCGGCAGACGACGGGGTTTGTCGAAAGCTTGTTGCGACTGGCTGGGCTCGACTGGAAAGTTCCGGACTTCAGCACTCTGTGTCGCCGCCAGAAGGCGTTGAATGTCTCGATCCCTTACCGTGGCGGAACTGGTCCGTTGCATCTTCTGATCGATGCGACAGGGATCAAAGCCGAGGGCGAAGGGGAGTGGAACGCGCGCAAGCATGGCGGGAGCAAGAAACGCCTGTGGCGCAAGCTTCACCTCGGTATGGACGAGGAAACACTGGAGATCCGCGCGGTCGGCGTCACGACAAGCAATGTCGGCGATGCACCCATGCTGCCCGACTTGCTGGAACAAATCCCACCCGACCAGGAGATCGCCACCGTCACCGCTGATGGGGCCTATGACACGAGAAGATGTCACAAGGTGATTGCTGCTCGGGGTGCCGCAGCCATCATCCCGCCGCGTAAGAACGCCCAACCTTGGAAACCAACCACGGCGGGCGCTATCGCGCGAAACGAAGCTGTGAGAGCCTGCAAATATCTCGGGCGTGCTTTGTGGCGAAAGTTGACCCGATATCACCGCCGGAGCCGCGCAGAGGCGAAGATGAACTGCGTTAAACTGCTTGGCCAAGGCCTCATGGCCCGAGACTTCGACCGGCAGGTTGCTGAGCTCCAAGTCCGGATCGCGGTGCTCAATCGCTACACCGCTCTTGGTATACCCGTCACTGAGCCCGTAGGATAAGTGTGCCCAGGGAAAGGGGACGTCCGTTCACACCACGATTTGTGCAACAGAGCC
>NZ_QITQ01000082.1 GCF_003260265.1 Roseovarius amoyensis | reverse complement strand
GTCACGAGACCCCGACCGCCAGACCGCCGAAATCCAGATCCGCATCGCAATCATGAACCGCTACAACGCCCTCGGCACAGCCGAGATCAAAGCCGTCGCATGACACCACACGGGAAAGGGGCAACTCACGGCGACGCATGATTTATGCAACAGCGCCGAGCGCATGCCCCGCTTGTTTGTGATGGCGGAGGGGTTGATGGCACAGCTAGGAGAAAGTTGCCATGATCCGTTCAGGAATGTTGCGTTTGAAGGGAAGCTCCGGCTAACTACTCCAAGTTGTAGAATTGGTGACCGTAGGGCCAGCGATCTACGATGTTTTCTTGCGCAAGTTAAAAAAGCTCGCTTGCCCGAAGCTGTTTGGAATGGGTCTGATAGTCATGAAATTTTCATTCGCATATTTTAGTGCGGTAATTCCTGGTCTTGCATCCCGCAGTGGGCAGCCCTGTCAACGCGCTGCTCTGATGCCCAGACTGACGCGGTCCTGCCTCCCGGCGCTTTTGGGCTTGATGCTGTGGTTCGCGGCGGCGGTCCCTGCCCAGGCGCAATACAACAATTGTCCTGATCTCACTAACCTACCAGCAGGCGGCGTTGTCTGGTTGGACCTGTCACTTGGTCAATGCACCAACGATGAGCCCGGGCCTACTTCGGACGTGATCGGGATCGAGTACAACTCCGGCGCCCAGACATACCGTGTGGGCTACTTTTCAGCCGGCCCGCCGAGTGGCTCACCTTTCGGGACCGTCGTATTCGCAGGTATACCCCTCACCGATGGTTTTTTTTCATCCAGCGTCTCTTGCCCATCCGGTTGTAGCATTTCGGGCACCTACGGCGGGTCACCCATCAGCGCAACGGTATCCGGCACTTCGGTCGGGCCATCCGCCCCCGGCAACACCGCACCCACCGCAGATGCAGGCCTCGATCAAGCCGTTGCCTCCGCCGCCTCCGTCACGCTGGACGGCTCCGGCTCGGATGCAAACGACGCGGGCCAGACCCTGACCTATGCCTGGACCGAGACCAGCGGCACCGGCGTCAGCCTGACCGGGGCCACCACCGGCA
>NZ_QITQ01000081.1 GCF_003260265.1 Roseovarius amoyensis | reverse complement strand
GACCAGGGCTTCAAGCTGTGCACGGTCAGCGGGGCTCAGATACAGGCAGATGTCTATGCGTCTCATGTCCTGACATTGGCACATCTGACCTCAGATGGGAATCTTGTGTAAGGTGGGGAACACTAGGCTCACCAGCCAGAAACCGCCGAGGGCGATAACGCGTGCGTTTTCCGGGCCGATCGGATTGCTGCGACGCGAGCCCGGCCCGTGTGAGCGGACACCACTCAGCCGTCGGTGCCTTCCGGTGCCACCGGATCATTCGATTCCGCGAGATCGGTTTCCTCTACATGCTCCTGTTGCTCCAGTGCCTCTTCCATGCTGGTGGTATTGATCACCCGATCAAACTGCTCGAGAATGTCGGCAGCATGGCGGCCAGCCGTGCACACCCTCATCATCGTCACCGGGCGGCGGAAAGGCGCCCGGGCAGATTGGTTTCACTGTGCTGTTCCGGGTCATGTTGGTCTCCGTGGTCAGGCGGTTTCAATGCGGTCGGCGAGGTATTTGGGCAGCGTATCGAGCCCTTCGGCGCGCAGAAGCGTGACGAAATTCTCATCGGCAAAGAGGGATTTCAGGCCCTCGACCACCAGCAGGGATGGTGTCCCGTATCATGGTGTAGCTCACGATTGGCCTCGCGCTTCTGGGCGGGCCGAGCTGGTCAGTCGCACTGTGCTGCAGGCAAGCTGACGGTTAGATCATCGCAGACTGGCGCGAGCGTTTCCAGCGTCATGTAGCGACCCCGCTGGACGGTCCACTCCTCGGTCTGTTCCATCAGGATGGCGCCCACCAATCGGCGGATCGAAGCCTCGTTGGGAAAGATGCCGACGACATCGGTGCGTCGCTTGATCTCGCCGTTCAGGCGCTCGATGGGATTGGTGGAGTGCAGTTTGGCGCGATGTGGCTGGGGAAAGGTCATGTAGGCCAGGACGTCCTCCTCGGCCCCATCCATCAGCGTGGCCAGCTTCGGAAGCTTGCCGCGCATCTGATCCGCCACGAGATGCCATTGCGCCTTGGCCGCGGCATGGTCGGGCTGGGCGAAGGCGGTGGCAATGAAGGCCGAGACCACGCGGCGGCTGTTCTTGCCGGCATGG
>NZ_QITQ01000080.1 GCF_003260265.1 Roseovarius amoyensis | reverse complement strand
CTGGCGATGCAGATCGAGCGGGAACGCTTTCTCGGCGCCGGTCTTTATGAGCGCACGACCGAGCGGCAGGGCTACGCCAACGGTTACAAACCCAAGCGCATCGACACCCCCGCGGGCACGGTGAACGTGCAGGTGCCCAAGACCGCCGGGCATGAGGGCCAGCCCTTCTACCCGCAATCTCTGGAGCGCGGACGGCGCTCGGTCAGGGCGGTGATGCTGGCCGTGGCCGAGATGTACATCAAGGGCGTCTCCACCCGGAACGCCGAAGCGGTGATGCGCGAGCTCGGCATCGAGTGTCTGTCTTCGACGCAGGTCAGCCGCGCCGTGAAGCTGCTTGATGACGAACTGGCCGCCTGGCGCAACCGCCCCCTTGGCGAGATCAAGTATCTGATCCTCGATGCCCGATACGAAAAGATGCGCCATGGCGGGATCGTGCGCGACGCCGCGGTGCTCTTGGCGATCGGCATCGGGCCGGACGAGCGCCGCCGGGTGCTGGGCGTTTCTGTCGCCCTGTCGGAGGCCGAAGTCCACTGGCGGGCGGTCCTCGAAAGCCTCGTTGCCCGTGGCCTGCACGGGGTCGAATTCATCGTCTCCGACGACCATAGCGGTCTGCGCGCCGCCCGGCGTGCCGTTCTGGGTGGCGCCACATGGCAGCGCTGCCAATTCCATCTCGCCCGGAACCCCATCCACCATGCCCCCAACGCCGAGAGCCGCAAACGCATCGGCAGGCAGCTGAGATCGGTCTGGACGGCGGACGACCTCGCCAAGGCCGAGACCGCCCTGGCCGAGCTGGCCGAGCTGGTCGCCAGCTACCGCGACACCGCGCCAAAACTGGCCGCGTGGCTCGAGGAGAACGTCCCCGAGGGCCTTGCCGTCTTCACCCTGCCCGAGCACCACCGCAAGCGGCTACGCACCTCGAACCCGATGGAGCGGTCCGTCCAGCAGGAGCTGAAACGGCGCACCGTCAAGGTCAGGGTCTTTCCCAGCGAAGATGCCCTCCTGCGCCTCGTCAGTGCTGTGCTGGTCGAGATCAACGACAAATGGGCCGCTGAAACCAAGCCCTACATCAAGTGGGAATGCCAGGATGCATGAGCATGGCGTCAGTGAATTTCCAGTCCCCAGGTT
>NZ_QITQ01000007.1 GCF_003260265.1 Roseovarius amoyensis | reverse complement strand
GCGACCTTCGCCTTGAACTCGGGCGCATGTTGTTTGCGTTTCGACATCTCTGATCTCCTTCTCGTCGAAGATCAGCAGACTGCAAATCGTAGCTTACGTCACTGTCCGAATTTCGGGGGGTAGCTCAGTGTTCGATGATCCCCATGCTAATTGCATAGGTGAGCATCGATCCTGTTAGGCCGACACACTTGCTCGCCGTCCCACGGCCCCCGCGTAGGACCGAGACACCTCGCTTCTTCTCTGTCTTCCGAACGGCAGCTGTCTTTCCTGCAATGACGTCGTTCATCATCTTCGTCACATCTGCCTTCGTCAGGTCTTGGACCCGGCGCTGCCCGATGAGTGGGACGATATGTCCGTTTAACGCGCCAATGTTTGTGTAGACTGTAGATGGCCGCTTCGGACGTCCGCCTTTCCCCATGATCAGCCCGGCTTTCATGGCCTCGACGTATTGTTCGGCCAACTCCTTCACGGTAATCGCGTTGCGATCAAGCTGGCGCACTTCGGCGGGGTTTTCGCCGCGGGCAACCTTTCCGAGTTGGACCATCGCTTCCTTACGCGCGGTCTCTGCTGTCCAGACTCCATGAAGACCAATGGCGTAGCGCCGCGAGCGACCAGCTGCACGGTACTGAATGACGTAGCTGCGCTTGCCCGACGCAAACACGCGCAAACCGAAGCCCGGCAGATCGTCGTCCCAGATGACGTAGTCCTTGGGGCGGATTTCAACCGTGTCGATGAAGCGTTTCGTGAGCTTTGCCATCTTAAGGCGGACCTTTCCGATCGGCCCTCAACCTCGCTTCTCACGTAAGCACTACGTAAGCAGCAGGAAGAAAGCTGCGACCTGTTTCTGGATAGGAGCTTCGGAGCGGCAATCTGAAAAGGCAATTAAAATCAGTTGGTTATCGTGCTCCGTCGCGCGCTATCGTGCATTTAGGAAAGGTATCGGTACCTCCTCCGAAGGCAGAGGTCTCAGGTTCGAATCCTGATGGGTGCGCCAGATTCCCACTCGAACCGATTTCAGGCGCCTTCTGCAACCCGCCAGAACACGTCGAATCCGGGGTCGAACACCGTGACCGGCCCGGCGTCGGTGTCGATCCTGTCGGGCCAGCCGGCAGCGGTGTCGCCCTTTTCCAGCGTGATCGTGCCCTCGTTGACCGGCAGCCGGTAAAAGGCCGGGCCGTGGCGGCTGACAAACCCTTCCAGCCGGTCGAGCGCGTTCTCTTCCTCGAACACATGGGCGAGGATGGACATGGCGTTCGTCGCGGTGAAGCAGCCGGCACAGCCGCAGGCGCTTTCCTTGGCGTCGTCGGCATGCGGCGCGCTGTCGGTGCCCAGGAAAAAGCGCGAATCGCCCGAGCTCGCCGCCTCGCGCAGCGCCAGGCGGTGGGTTTCGCGCTTGGCCACGGGCAGGCAATAGTAATGTGGCCTTATCCCGCCGGCCAGGATGTGGTTGCGGTTGATGACCAGGTGGTGAACCGTGATTGTCGCCGCCAGACCGTCGTCGTTGGCACGTACATAATCGACGCCGTCGCGCGTGGTGACGTGTTCCAGCACCACCCGCAACCCCGGCGTGGCCCGGCGGATCGGGTCGAGGACGCGCTCAATGAACACCGCCTCGCGGTCGAAGATGTCGACCTCGCTGTCGGTCACCTCGCCATGCACGCACAGTGGAATGCCGGCCTCGGCCATCGCGTCGAGCACCCCGCGCACGCGGTCGAAATCCGTCACGCCAGAGGCCGAATTGGTGGTCGCCCCGGCGGGGTACAGCTTGACCGCCGTGATGATGCCCTCGGCATGGGCGCGCAGCACGTCTGCCGGGTCGGTTTCCTCGGTCAGGTAGAGCGTCATCAGCGGCGTGAAATCGTGGCCCGGCGGGCAGGCGGCAAGGATGCGGTCACGATAGGCGGCGGCCTGCGCCCCGGTCACCACCGGCGGCACCAGGTTGGGCATGATGATGGCGCGGGCGAAATCGCGAGTGGTTTCGGGACAGACCGCAGCCAGCATCGCGCCGTCGCGCAGGTGCAGGTGCCAGTCGTCCGGGCGGGGCAGGGTCAGGTGTCTTGTCATGGCGCCCGGCTTACACAATCGCGGCGCTACGGGCCAGAGGGCTCAGCCCGTAGCGGTATTGTCATCGGGGGAAAGGCCCAGCCTGGCGCGCGCCGTGTTCCGCGCCTTGCGGAAGGGGCGGGCGTTTCGCCGCTTCAGAACGCTGTTGCACAGCATCATCACCAGCCTGTCGCGGCCGCTGTCCTCCAGATGGCGAAGCAGGGTGAACTGGTAGGCGGGATAGTCGCGCCGCTTGCGCAAAAGGCGCGCCAGCCCGACCTCGGTCAGCCGGCCCGAACTGAGCTGCGCCAGCATCCGGTAGAGTATCTGCATTTTCAGGAACGCGGCCTCCAGTTCGACGCCGACGAAACGGGCGCGGGCGCGCATCACGTTGGGGCGGGCGAACAGCGCCGCGTGCATGGCGTCCAGCCGGTTCTGCTGGTCATAGATGATCACCGCCCGCTCGGCGGCGTCCAGCATGTCTGGCGCATAGCCGAACCGGGATGTGAAATCGGTCCGGCGCATGTGGTGGAACCGGTCGTCCCATTCGGTCACGCGGGGGTCCAGCGTGGCCTGCGGTTGCAGCGCCAGAACCAGCGCGCCGGGGGCCGCCACCGAATAGGCGGCAGCGGCATAACCGCCCGGTCCGGCACCGTAAAAGATGACCTTGTCGAAATCCTCGAAAAAACCGTCGTCGATCAGCCGGTCGAAAAAGCCATAGACGCGCGGGTCGCGGAACCAGGTGCCGCCGTTGCTGACCAGCGACAGCTGCGACCATCCCAGCGCTTCCATCAGTTCCCAGCCGATGGGGTGGGCCTTGTCCGATCGCGCCTGGATCGTCTCGATATTCTCGAAAGTCACCAGCAATACGGGCTTTTTCTCGACAAGAACAGCGGCGTGGTTCGGGCCCAGCCGTTCGGCGAAACCGTCCTCGCCGGCGACTTCGGCGGCCTCGTCGCACCAGCCGTCCCAGTCGAGCCCGCTCAGGTCGGTTTCCGTGATGCTCATGCTGTCCTGCATCCTGCCTTGTCCTCGTCGCTTGTGTCGTGACCGCTTTGACGCGGCTCTCTCGGGTTCTCGGTCTAGCTTTGAAGTGGGGCGAAACTTTGGAAAATCCAAGGGGTTTCTGGGTGGCCAGGGGCCAGCGCCGGCGCCGACAGCCTTGACGGCGGGCGGAGGGAGATGCAGGTAGTTGGGCCGGGGTCGTGCGGAGAGTTCAATGAAATCCATGACATCCATCGACGACGTGCAGGCGATGCTTGCGGGGCAGGACTATGTCTGCGGCCGCGCGCTGGGCACGGTGGTCTTTCTGGCGCTGCGGCTGGGCAAGCCGCTATTCCTTGAGGGCGAGGCGGGCACCGGCAAGACCGAGATCGCCAAGGCGCTGGCCGCCGGGCTGGGGCGGCGGCTGATCCGGCTGCAATGCTACGAAGGGCTGGACGCCGCCAGCGCGGTCTATGAATGGAACTTTGCCGAACAGATGATCGCCATCCGCGCCGCCGAGGCATCAGGCGGTGTCGACCGCGAGTCGCTCAAGGACGAGCTGTTCACCGAGGAATTCCTGATCGAACGCCCGCTGTTGCGGGCGATGCGCCCGCAGCCCGGTGGCGCGCCAGTGCTGCTGATCGACGAGATGGACCGCACCGATGAACCCTTTGAGGCGTTCTTACTGGAGGCGCTCAGCGATTTCCAGGTCACCATCCCCGAGCTGGGCACCATCCACGCCCCCGAGCCGCCGATCGTGGTCCTGACCTCGAACCGCACCCGCGAGGTGCACGACGCGCTCAAGCGGCGTTGCCTTTATCACTGGGTCGACTACCCCGATTTCGAGCGCGAGATCGAGATATTGCACGCCCGTGCGCCAGAAACGTCCGAACGGCTCAGCCGCGAGGTGGTGGCATTCGTCCAGGCGCTGCGCACCGAGGACCTGTTCAAGAAACCGGGCGTCGCTGAAACGATCGACTGGGCCAAGTGCCTGCTGGCGCTGGACGTGATCGACCTCAGCCCCGAGGTGATCGCCGACACGCTGGGCGCGATCCTGAAATACCAGGACGACATTGCCCGGCTGCAGGGCTCCGAGGCCAAGCGCATCCTGGACGAGGTGCGCGCCACTCTGGGCCCGGCATGAGAGCACCAAAAAATCACGTATCTCGTGCAGAGTTTCGCCCGGCCCGCTTGTGGGCCGGGCATGAGCCCGCCTGCCCCATGGCGGGCGCATGCCCTCTGATTGGTCCGAAACCCACAATCGGACCACATCGGTCAAGACAACCCTGGGGGCAAGGGCGACTTCCCTCGCCGCGCCTCCATGTCTGAAACGGCCCCCCTTGATCTGCCGGAAAACCCCCGGCTGGCCCAGAACATCATCCATTTTGCCCGCGCGCTGCGCAAAGCCGGGCTGCCGGCGGGTCCGGGGCGGGTGATCGACGCCATCCGCGCGGTCGAGGCGGCTGGCTTTACCTCTCGGCATGATTTCTTTCACACGCTTCAGGCGTGTTTCATCACCCGGCCCGAACACAGAGCGGTCTTTGCCCAGCTCTTTCGCCTTTACTGGCGTGATCCGCGCTACATGGAACACATGATGGCGATGATGCTGCCCGCCATTCGCGGCGTGCAGGAGGAACGCAGCGCCGACGCCGGTGAAAAGCGCGCCGCCGAGGCGCTGCTCGACGGGGTCGATCGTGATGTGCCTGAACCCGAGGGCAGCGACGAAGAGGCGGTGATCGAAATCGACGCCTCGCGCACCATGTCGGCCGAGGAACGCCTCAGGACGTTGGATTTCGAGCAGATGAGCACCGCCGAGATCGCCGAGGCCAAACGCATGCTGGCGCGTCTCACGCTGCCGGTCAAGCCGCTGGCCTCGCGCCGGGGCGAGGCCAGCCCCCAGGGCCGTCGGGTCGATGCCCGCCGCAGCCTGCGCGCCGCCATGCGCCGGGGTGGCGAGATCGCGAAGATCCACCACACCCGGCCACGCCCGCGCTGGCCCGCCCTAGTGGTGTTGTGCGACATTTCCGGCTCGATGAGCCAGTACAGCCGCATGGTGCTGCATTTCCTGCACGCGGTGGCCAACCACAAGGGTGCGGGCTGGGCCAGGGTGCATGCCTTTACCTTTGGCACCCGTCTGACCAACATCACCCGCCACCTGGCCACGCGCGATGTCGATGCCGCGCTTGCCGCCGCCGGGCGCCAGGCGCAGGACTGGGAGGGCGGCACCCGCATTGGCGACTGCCTGCACGAATTCAACCGCGACTGGTCACGCCGGGTGATGGGGCAGGGGGCGGTGGTGCTGCTGATCACCGACGGGCTGGACCGTGGCGACCCCGACCGCCTGTCGCGCGAGGTCGAGCGCCTGCGCCTGTCCGCACGCCGGCTTATATGGCTCAACCCGTTGCTGCGCTGGCAGGAATTCGCGCCCAGGGCGGTGGGCATCCGGGCGATGCTGCCGCATGTGGACAGCTTTCGCGCCGGTCATTCCATCGCCACGCTGCAGGAACTGGCCGAGGTGATCTCGCGCCCCGATGACACTGGCGAAAAGGCGCGGCTGATGGCCTTGCTGCGGGCCGAAGAGGAAACCGTGCCGCCAGGCGGGCGCGCCACCTCTTGAGGCACCTGTCGCAGCGGCCTAGGTGAATGGGGGGATGGTGCGCGACATTCGTGTTTGAAACCACCCGCAGCGCGCCCCAATATGCGCGCCAGGAGACAGATCATGGACCGGTTTGACGACATTCCCGAAATCGCGCTGGCCTGGCATCGCGCCGGAAAGGGGGCCGCACTGGCGACGGTGGTGCAGACCTGGGGCAGCGCCCCGCGCCGGGTGGGCAGCCAGCTGGCGATTTCCGGCGAGGGAGAGATCGCCGGCTCGGTCTCGGGCGGCTGCGTCGAGGGGGCGGTGGTGGCCGAGGCGCTTGACGCGATCGAGGCGGGCAAGCCGGTCATGCTGGAATACGGCGTCAGCGACGGCGATGCCTTTGCCGTGGGGCTGGCCTGCGGCGGCACCATCCGCGTGCTGGTCGAACCTGTGGGCTCGGTCATGCCCGAAGCCGTGCTGCAGGATCTGGTCGCCGCCCGCGCCGCCCGCGAACCCATCGCCTATGTTACCGGGGTGGACGTCAACCGCCGGCTGGTGCGCGAGGAATACGTCGAACGCTTTCGCATGGACCGCTCCGGGTTCGAAGACGACGGGCAGACCTTTGTCGCCATTCACAACCCGCCGCTGCGGCTGGTCGTGGTGGGGGCGGTGCATATCGCCCAGGCGCTGGTGCCGATGGCGCGCATCGCGGGGTTCGACCCGATCGTTGTCGACCCGCGCGATAGCTTTGCCAGCCCCGACAGGTTCCCGGGCGAGCGGCTGTTGCATGACTGGCCCGACGAGGCGTTGCGCAAGGTGGGCGTGGATACCCGCACCGCGGTGGTGCTGCTGACGCACGACCCCAAGCTGGACGACCCGGCGCTGGAGGTGGCGCTGGCGTCCGAGTGTTTCTATATCGGCGCGCTGGGCTCGACCCGCACCCACGGCAAGCGGGTCGAAAGGCTGGTCTCGCGCGGGATGACCGAGGCGCAGATCGCGCGCATTCACGCCCCCATCGGGCTGGACATCGGTTCTGCCGGCCCGGCCGAGATCGCGGTCTCGATCCTGGCCGAGATGCTGCGGGTTCTGAGGCGCGGGGCATGAGGTTCGGCACCATCCCCGTGGCCGGCGCGGCGGGGGCGATCCTGGCGCATTCGGTGCGCCTGCCCGACGGACGGCTGAGAAAGGGCCATGTCCTGAGCGATCAGGACATTGCCGCGCTTGCCACCGCCGGGATGGGTGAGGTCTGCGTCGCCCGTCTCGACCCCGGCGACATGGACGAAAACGCCGCCGCCGTGGCGGTGGCGACGGCGCTGCATGCCGGGGCCGAGGGGCTGCGACCGGGCGCGCCATTTACCGGGCGGGTCAACCTGCTGGCCGAGGGGCCGGGCGTCGCGCTGATCGAGGCGGCAAGGATCGACGCCGCCAACGCCGTCGATCCGATGATCACCGTGGCGACAGTACCGCCCTTTCACCAGATGCACGCGCGCGGCATGGTCGCCACCGTCAAGATCATCGCCTATGGCGTTGCCTCTGATGCGGTGGCGCGGGCGGCGCAGGCCGCGCATGGCGCGATTCGGCTGGCACGGCCGGTTTATGAGACCGCTTCGCTGATCGTCACCGACATTCCCGGCGGGCCGGGGCTGAAAGGTGTCGACGCGATCGAGGCGCGGCTTTCGGGTCTGAACATACAGCTGGCCCAGACCCTGCGGGTGGATCATGACGAGACGGCGCTTGCTGCGGCGATTGCCTCGGCCACGGGCGAGATGGTGTTGATTCTCACCGGCTCGGCCACCTCGGACCCGGCCGACACCGCGCCTGCCGCGCTGATCCGTGCCGGCGGGAGGATCGAACGTTTCGGCATGCCGGTCGACCCCGGCAACCTGCTGTTCGTGGGGGAACTGGGGCGCAAACCGGTGATCGGCCTGCCGGGCAGCGCGCGCTCGCCGGTGTTGCACGGGGCGGATTGGGTGCTGTCGCGGGTGGCCTGCGGGCTGGCGGTGCGGTCGTCCGATATCGCTGGTTGGGGTGTCGGCGGGTTGCTCAAGGAAATACCGACCCGGCCGCAACCCCGTCAGCGTGGTGGCGGCGGCCGTCACGAAGTTGTCTGAAAGTTCCGGGTTCTCAACCGGGCGGGAGCGTGCTTAAGTTAGGACAGCCAAACCACACAATTCGATAATTGGGAGGAGCCAATGCCGAAGGTCAGCATGACCGTGAATGGCAAGCCTGCGTCGGGCGAAGTCGAAGGACGCACGCTGCTGGTCGAATTCATCCGCGAAAACCTGGGACTCACCGGTACGCATGTGGGCTGCGACACCAGCCAGTGCGGCGCCTGCGTCGTGCATGTTGACGGGCGCGCAGTGAAATCCTGCACCATGCTGGCCGCCGAGGCCGATGGCGCACAGGTGTCAACGATCGAGGGCATGGCGGCCGCCGATGGCACGCTGAACCCGATTCAGCAGGCGTTTCAGGACCATCACGGCCTGCAATGCGGTTTCTGCACGCCGGGCATGGTGATGTCGGCGGCGGCGCTGCTGGCGGAAAACCCCAGGCCCAGCGAAGCGGAGGTCCGCGACTACCTGGAAGGCAATATCTGCCGCTGCACGGGGTACCACAACATCGTCAAGGCGATCATGGCGGCATCCGGTCAGGATGTCGGCCAGATCGCTGCCGAGTGAAAACAGCTTTAGTAAGGGGATTTCTGAATGATCGACATGAGCGGAAAGACGATTCGACTTTTTGCAGGGCTGGGTTTTCTGGCCGCAGCCACGGGGATGGCACAGGCCGAAAGCTATGACACCGTTGAACTGGGGCTGACCCATGACCGCGAAACCTGCATGAGCAAGGCCGAATACGTCCTGTTCCGCTACAAGAACCAGAACGGCAGCGGCAAGGTCACCCGCGCCAACTGGGTCGTCTATGGCTGGGATCTGCGCCCCGGCGACCAGGACGTGGTGATCATGTGCCCGATCGTCAACGGCGTCGTCGATGCGTTCCTCGTCGTTCACAGCGAGGGGACCGAAAGCAACCGCGACTACACCGTCGATGAAATCAGGATGATGTGGGATCAATGAGGCCGGAGACGGCGAACTGACAGGGTAGGACGGGGGCGCATGCTCGCCCCCTCGGAGATGATCAAGGGAGGAAAGTCATGCCCATGGACGGAGGCATCGGCGCCGCAACCAAGCGACGCGAGGATGTCCGGTTCCTGACCGGAACCGGCAACTATACCGACGACATCAACATGCGCGGTCAGGCCTATGTGCATTTCCTGCGCTCTGACGTGGCGCACGGGCGCATCACCGCCATCGACACCGGTGTGGCCGAGGGCATGCCGGGCGTCGTCCGCATCTTCACCGGCGCCGATTTCGAGGGCGTGGGCGGCATCCCCTGCGGCTGGCAGGTCACCGACCGCTTCGGTGCGCCGATGCAAGAGCCCGCACACCCGGTCCTGGCGCAGGGCAAGGTGCGCCATGTCGGCGATCCGATCGCCGCTGTGGTGGCCGAGACGCGCGAACAGGCCCGCGACGCCGCCGAGGCGATCGCGGTCGAGATCGAGGAACTGCCGGCGGTCGTCGACATGAAGGCGGCGCTCGAGGACGGTGCAACCAAGGTCCATGACGATCTGACCTCGAACCTCTGCTACGACTGGGGCTTTGTAGAGGATAACCGCGATTCCGTGGACGCGGCGATAAAGGGCGCGGCCCATGTCACCACGCTGGAGCTGGTGAACCAGCGCCTTGTCGCCAACCCGATGGAACCGCGCGTCGCGGTGGGCGACTACAACCGCGCCAGCGACGACAGCACGCTTTATACCACTTCGCAGAACCCGCATGTCATCCGCCTGCTGATGGGCGCCTTTGTTCTGGGCATCCCCGAGCACAAGCTGCGCGTGGTCGCCCCTGACGTGGGCGGCGGTTTCGGGTCGAAAATCTTTCACTACGCCGAAGAGGCCTTCGTGACGTTCGCCGCCAAGGCGCTGAACCGCCCCGTCAAGTGGACGGCCAGCCGGTCCGAGGCGTTCATCTCTGACGCTCATGGGCGTGACCACGTCACAAAGATCGAGCTGGCGCTGGACAAGGACAACAACTTCGTCGCCATCCGCACTCATACGCTGGCCAACATGGGGGCGTATCTGTCGACCTTCGCGCCCTCGGTGCCGACCTATCTGCACGGCACGCTGATGGCCGGGAACTACAAGACCCCCAACATCTACGTCAACGTCAAGGCGGTCTTTACCAACACCGTCGCGGTCGATGCCTATCGCGGCGCCGGCCGGCCCGAGGCGAGCTATCAGATTGAGCGGGTGATCGACAAGGCGGCGCGTGAACTGGGTGTCGACCCGATCGCGCTGAGGCGGCAGAACTTCATCACCGAATTTCCCTATGCCACGCCCGTGGCGGTGGAATACGACACCGGCGACTATGTCGCGACGATGGACAAGCTGGAAGAGATCGCCGACATCAAGAGCTTTGCCGCTCGCCGCGCCGAAAGCGAAAAGCGCGGCAAGCTGCGCGGCTTCGGCGTCAACTGCTATATCGAGGCCTGCGGCATCGCGCCCTCGTCGCTGGTGGGCCAGCTTGGCGCGCGGGCGGGGCTATATGAAAGCGCCACCGTGCGGGTGAACGCCACCGGCGGGATCACGGTGATGACCGGCTCGCACAGCCACGGGCAGGGGCACGAGACCAGCTTTGCCCAGGTCGTGGCCGAGATGATCGGGATCGACGCCAACATGGTCGAGATCGTGCATGGCGACACCGCCAGGGTGCCGATGGGCATGGGCACCTATGGCTCGCGCAGCCTGGCGGTTGGCGGATCGGCAATGGTGCGCGCCACCGAAAAGATCATCAACAAGGCGCGCAAGATCGCCGCCCACCTGATGGAGGCCAGCGAGGCCGACATCGTGCTGAAGGACGGCCAGTTCTCGGTCGCGGGCACCGACAAGTCGGTTGCCTGGGGTGACGTGACGCTTGCGGCCTATGTGCCCCACAACTATCCGCTCGAAGAGATCGAGCCGGGGCTGGAGGAAACGGCGTTCTACGATCCGTCCAACTTTACCTACCCGTCCGGCGCCTATGCCTGCGAGGTCGAGATCGACCCCGAAACCGGTAAGGTCACCATCGAACGGTTCTCGGCGGCGGATGATTTCGGCAACATCGTCAACCCGATGATCGTCGACGGCCAGGTGCACGGCGGCATCGCCCAGGGGATCGGTCAGGCGCTGCTGGAACATTGCGTCTATGACGAAGACGGCCAGTTGGTGACCGGCTCCTACATGGATTACGCCATGCCGCGCGCCGACGACCTGCCGTTCTACACGGTCGACCATTCCTGCCAGACGCCCTGCACGCACAACCCGCTTGGCGTGAAGGGCTGCGGCGAGGCCGGCGCCATCGGCTCGCCACCGTCTGTGGTCAACGCGGTGATCGATGCGCTCCAGTCCGGTGGATACAAGGTGGATCACATCGACATGCCTGTCTCGCCCTCGCGGGTCTGGCAGGCGATGCAGGGATAAGGAGGAAGAAACGATGTATGCATTTGAATTCGAGCGCCCCTCCACCCTCGCCGACGCGGTTGCCGCGCTCTCGGATGGCGAGGCGCAGCCGCTTTCGGGCGGGCAGACCCTGATCCCGACGCTCAAGCAGCGTCTGGCGAGCCCTGGAAAGCTGGTCAGCCTGACCGGCATCTCCGAACTGCAGGGCATCCGGGTCGATGGCGGCAACCTCAGCATCGGTGCGGCCACGCCGCATGCGCAGGTAGCAGCGCAGGATCACTACCCGGTGCTGGCGCATCTGGCAGCCAATATCGGTGACCCGGCGGTGCGCAATCGCGGTACCATCGGCGGCAGCCTGGCCAACAACGACCCCTCGGCGTGCTATCCCGCCGCCGCGCTGGGGTCGGGCGCGACCATCGTCACCAACAAGCGCGAGATCGCGGCCGACGACTATTTCACCGGCATGTTCGATACCGCGCTGGACGAGGGTGAGATCATCACCGAAGTTCGCTTTCCGGTGCCCCAGCGCGCGGCATACGCCAAGTTCGAACAACCCGCATCGCGCTTTGCGCTGGTGGGGGCCTTTGTCGCCCAATATGCCGATGGCGTGCGCGTGGCCGTCACCGGCGCGTCGAACGAGGGCGTGTTCCGCTGGACCGAGGCGGAAAAGGCGCTTTTGGCGAACTTCTCCGCCGACGCGGTATCGGGGCTGACGCTCGATGGCGCCGGCATGATCGCCGATGTCCATGGCTCGGGCGACTATCGCGCACATCTGGTCGGCGTGATGACGCGTCGCGCCGTGGCCGCCGCCGGCTGACGCGGGCCGCAACCGACAGATCGATTGGGCCGGGGGCAGGGTGCTGTCTCCGGCCCTTCTTCTGTTCGGGAAATATTCCGGGGCGAGGGGCAGCGCCCCTAGGCTACGCCTCGAACCAAAGCCGGGGCTCGGCGATCTCGACCGAGTTGCCCGCCGGGTCGCGGAAATAGAGCGACCTCGCGCCGTTCGGCCAGTCGAAATCGGCCTCGATCGGATAACCGGCTGCCTGCAGCCGCGTGCGCCACTGCTCGATTTCCTCGCGGCTGGCGGCAAAACACAGGTGGCCGGGGCCGTGGGCGCCGTGGGCTGGCACCGGCAGGCGGGGGTTGGATGAACCCTGCACCGTTGCGTCGGGGTTGAATATCAGCAGGATCGCCCGTCCGACGCGGAAAAAGATGTGGCGCCCCTCGACGCGCGTCACCTCTTTCAGCCCCATCACGCCGCCATAAAACGCAGCGGCAGCGTCCAGGTCACGGGCGTAAAGCGCCGCCTCTATGATGCCCCCGATGGGCGGCGCGTCGGGCAGGTTCTCTGCGATTGTCATGGGGCAATCCTATCTGTCCGACGGGCGCATCGAAAGTCCGTTTCGGGGCCGGCGGGGCGGGCGCCTTTTGGGATTGCGCAGCCTGATGGTTGCAGGCTTGGGAATTCCACTACTTGTAGGACTTGTCAGCGCTTCAACACGATATATAGTGAGCGGCAGAAAGGGGCGGTTCGCTCCGCCCCGGGCCGATGACATTGGTTGACCGGACAGGGGTTTCTTTACGCGATGGACGGCGATTTCAGAACCGAGTTCGTGCGCGATCCTGCCGCGCTGAAACAACATCCGGCGCTGGTCCTGAATGCAGACTACCGGCCGCTTTGTTACTATCCGCTGTCGGTCTGGCCCTGGCAGGACGCGATAAAGGCGGTGTTCCTCGACAGGGTCGACGTGGTGGCCGAATACGAACAGACGGTCCGAAGCCCCAGTACCGAGATACGCATTCCCAGCGTGATCGTCCTGAAAGATTATGTAAAACCCCAGAAGCGCGTGGCATTCACGCGCTTCAATCTTTTTCTGAGGGACGAATTCCGCTGCCAGTATTGTGGGTCACGGGGCGATCTGACCTTTGACCATGTCGTGCCGCGGGCGCGCGGCGGGATCACCAGCTGGGAAAATGTCGTCGCCGCCTGCAGCCGCTGCAACCTGCGCAAGGGCGCCAAGACGGTGCGCCAAGCGGGGATGAGTCTGCGCCGCCCGCCCCGCGCGCCGGGGGCGGAGGAGCTGCGCAACATGGGGCGCAAGTTCCCGCCCAACCACCTGCATGACAGCTGGATGGATTTCCTCTATTGGGACGCGGTGCTGGAGGCATAGGCGAGAACAAGCCGTGCTGGTGGCACGATGCGGCCGCCGTCATCTTCCCATCGTGCGATGCAGCTTGCGTCGGGTGCGGGTTGTCGCGCGGCGGACGCAGGTGCGGATGCGGGCCGGAACAACGCTGGAAACAATTCTTCGAAATCTGCGTTGCAGATCATCATTTTCGGGGCTCCATTTTCAAGAATACGAAAGGGCGGTATGTGCGCTTGATGGCGCGCCACACTGGCGTGGCACAGGTGGCGCGCTGGCTATGGCCTTGGGTAGTCAGATTTACGCAGATACCCGATCCGTCGGCGCTTGCGTGGGACGGCCTGCTCGCCTTGGCGGGCGCATGCCGAGTTCGCAGTCACTGAACCCGGCCACGAGTCTCGGTATGTCACCGCGATAAAGCCCGATATCGCGCAATGTCCGGTCGTCCAGGGCCTGCAGCGCCGCGATCATCCTGCGCCTTTGCCGTTGCCGGATCGCGGCCCTGAGCCACTGTCCGAAAACGCCGCTTCCTGCCTGCGGTTCCATGGCAAGGGCGCGCAGGTTGAGCTGGCTCTGCCGCTGGCCGTTTCGGTGTGACAAGATCGGTTGCATGCCATTCTTCCTTTTCATGAGAGTGCCGGGACCGGGTCCGTGACCCACTCAGCCTGTCCGCCTGCTGGTCCCGGATGGACCACGCTGGCGGGTGAGTGGTGACGGGTGCCTGCCGTCCCTTGAGAGGTGTGTTCGGAAAAGTCGAAATGATCCCCGTGGCGAGAACGGCCAAAACGACCGGACCCCGCCCGGGGTCAGAGGCGGTTCAGCAGATTTCCCGCAATGCGCGGGACCCACATATGAATGCCATGCGTTGTCATACACCCGATCTGGTGCTTCGTGCCCCTGTTTGCAATAGGGCTGCCGTATGGGTGCGACCTTTCGGCGCGAAACGGCTTGGCCCGGATGCTGTGGGCGACAACCGGATCGCAGCGACGATTGACGAACGCACCACGCGACCCTATCTCTGGTGCATGTTGGCGCACGAGGATCATACGCGATTTCTTCTGCTGAACCGCCCGTATCCCCGGGCGGTATAGGCGCGTACGCGCCTTTCTGATCCCCCGGGGCGCCCCGACTTTCCCAACACCCTTTCGAGACGACACAGGTTACCGATCCACGATAGCAACCCAGCGTTGCCGTACGTGAGATCATGACCAGCGCCCCCTCCGCCGGCCTGACCGGCTGCTTTCACGGCCAAGAACAAAGGACAGCAAGACATGACTGCACCGATGAAAAAGCCTGCCACCAGAATGACCGGCCGCAGACCGCGCATCGTCATCAGCGCCGACGACCTGACCCATATCGAAGCCCTCGCCGAGGGCGCGATGGATCGCAACCCGGCGCTGGCCGACCGGCTGCTTGAGGAAATCGGCCGCGCCCGCATCGTAGCTGCCGCCAGGATGCCGGCGAACGCCATCGGCATCGGCAGCAGCGTCACCTATCGTGACGACGCGACCGGGCAAGAGCGGACTGTGACACTGGTCTATCCCGAGGATGCCGACATCGCGCGCCAGCGGGTATCGGTGATGACGCCCATAGGCGTGGCGTTGCTGGGCCTCTCCGAGGGGGCATCGTTCTATTGGGACACGCGCGACAACCAGCGCCGGATGCTGACCGTGATCAAGGTCGAACAAACCGGCGCGTCCGAAGGCGACTGACCCCCGTGACCTTGCCGCAAGAACCCCGCGCCACGCCGGAGGGCCTGCCATCGATGTGACGTGATCACGGGCGAAGGCGGGTCCGCCGGGCGCGCAGTTGCGGGGCAGGGGGCGCCACCCCCGTGCCCGATATCCGACCGGAGCCAGTGACATGACCGCCACCCACGACCGCAGAGATTGCGGGAACTGCAACGAGACCCTGCCGCGCGCCGCCGCCGGGCGCTGCCCGTTCTGCCGCACGCCCCTGGCCATGATCGACCGGGGTTTCGCCGTTTTCTGCCGACGCTGCAAATCTGCGGTTTCCGACACCGGCAGATGCACGGTCTGCGAGATGCATGGGGCGCAAGGGCCTGCGTTCAGGGGGATCCGCAGTTGAGCACGAAGGACCATATCCGCCGGTTGCTGTGGCCGGCATTGCTGACGATCGTCAGTTTCGGGCTGATCCTGTTTCCGTCCCGACTGGCGGACATGGCCGGTGGCGATGTCTCGTTTGAACCCGCGGTCACGGCGTTGGCCTATTTTGCCGCGGCTTGGCTGGTCAGTCGTATTGCTGCGCTCGCGCTTGATCAGGCGTCGCGGCACCGGCCCTATCCGCGCCTGCTCAAGGATCTGGTGGCGGCGGTGCTGTTCCTGATCGCCTTTGCCGCAACGATATCGCTTTATCTGGGGCAGGGGGCGTTCGGGGCGTTGGCGAGCTCGGGATTGGTGCTGGCGTTGCTGGGCTTTGCCATCCGAAACGTCGTCGCCGACACCCTGTCAGGGATCGCGCTTGGGATTGAGGGGCCTTTCCGTATTGGCGACTGGGTCGACATCGACGGGCTGGCGCGCGGCAAGGTGATCGAGATCGGTTGGCGCACCACGCGCATTCTGACCCGCGATGCGACCTATATGATCCTGCCCAACAGCCAGATCGCGCGCCAGCGCATCACCAACTATTCGGCCCCCAAGCCGCAATACCGCGCGCAAGTGACGATCACGCTGGATCACACCATGCCGATCGAACGCGCGCGGACGGTGATGTTGGGGGCGCTGAAGGCCGCAGAACTGATCCAGGCCGATCCGGCGCCCGACGTGCGCGTGCTGGCCTACGAGGAAGGCGGGATTACCTATGCGCTGCGCTATTGGTTGTCGCGCTTTGACCGCGATGTCGATTGCCGCGACGAGATCTACAGTCTGGTTGACGATGCCCTGCGCCGCGCAGGCTGTGTGGCCCCGCACCGTCGGATAGAGCTGATCCAGGCCGCGCCGCCTGTGCCCGGTGTGGGAGAGGACGCATCTTCATCCCCGGCGGTCAGCCCCGCACCGCCCGCCTAGTTCAGCGCCGGCACGCCGTGTGCGGTTCTGTCGAACATCGCCATGCTCAGGCTCTGGGCGATGCGTTCGGCGCGCAGCGCCAGGTAACTGACAGCCTCGGGCGTGGGGGCGGTGTCGGCCAGTGTCGCGTTGAACAGCGCCAGCCAGCGGGTGAAATCATCCGGCTCGACGCCCGGCAGCGCGCGATGCACCACCACCGGCTTGCCTGAATAGGTGCCGGCGCTCAGCGCGACCGATGCCCAGAACGCTTTCATTTTGGCCAGGTGCGGGCCCCAGTCATCACCGAGTTTCGCCTCGAATATCGGACCCAGCCGCGCATCGGTGCGCACGCGGGCATAGAATTCCTCGACCATTCGGGACAGATAATCTTCGTCGATGCCGATGATGCCTGCGGCCTCGCGTATCTGCGCCCGCTTCTGTTGGGAATAGCTGTGTTCCAACGCGAATTCGTCACTCATGCCGGCCCTTTTCCGGTCTCTGGCTGGGCGGCCTTTGCGAACTCGTCGAGCGCCAGCGCCGAATGGGCATAGGCGCCGCCGGCGCGCATCTCGGCGGCGACCCAGATCGCCTCCATGATCTCGGCTTCGCTGGCCTCGTAGCGGAGCGCGGCCTTGGTGTGGCCCTTGATGCAATAGGGGCACTGGGTAACGTGGGCGACCGCGACGGCGATCAGCTGCTTTGTCTTTGCATCCAGCGCCCCATCGGCGAATACGGCGCGGCTGAATGCCTCGAACGCCTGCGCAGGGCCCGGCGCCAGTTCCTTGCGGCGCTTGTGAAGCGCGGCGGTATTGGTGGGATAGATCGTATCCGGCATGGTTCTGTCGTGCTTTCCTGTCAGTCGCCGCGCCCCAGTTCGCGCACCACCTTGGCGAGATGTTGTTGGGAAATGTCGAACTCCTCGGCGATCTGCCCGGTCGAAACCGACCGCCCCTGCGCCCCGGCAAGGTGCATCAGGGCCCGAAGCCCGTGATCGGTGAAAGCGGCCAGTCGCATGCGGCATTCTAATAGGTATTGACAGTACCAAATATAATGGAAAATAATGAGTATTACAATTACCAATTAACCGGCGGATTCGGGCATCCGGCGCAGGCCGTCAGGCTGTGCGCAGAACGGGTGCGCGTGCCGGTCCGCGCCTATGGGAGGAGCCGGTGATCTATTTATTGTCCGACGCTTCGGCGTACCGGGCGGGTCACCGGGGCGCGGACCGAGGAGGAGGACAGCGCGATGACCGCAGATACGCATCCGCACGCCACCGCTACGGAACCAGTCCCGCCCCAGGTTCAGCCCCAAAGGAGGCCCAGATGAGCGAAGCGACACTGAACCACAGTAAGGATCACGACGGGCAGGGGTTCTTTACCCGCTGGTTCATGTCGACCAATCACAAGACCATCGGCGTGCTCTATCTCTTTTCCGCCGCGGCCATCGGGCTGGTGGCGGCGCTGATGTCGGTGTTCATGCGGCTGGAACTGATGGAACCCGGCGTTCAGTACATGTGCATGGAGGGGTTCCGCCTGATCCCCTCGGCGGCGGAATGCACGTCGAACGGGCATCTCTGGAACGTGCTGGTGACCTATCACGGGCTGCTGATGATGTTCTTTGTCGTCATCCCGGCGCTGTTCGGGGGGTTCGGCAACTATTTCATGCCGCTGATGATCGGTGCGCCGGACATGGCGTTTCCGCGCATGAACAACCTCAGCTACTGGCTGTTCATCGCCGGGGCGGGGCTGGCCTTTGCGTCGCTGTTTGCGCCGGGCGGGGATTCGCAGGCCGGCGCAGGTGTCGGCTGGACGATCTATGCGCCGCTGTCGGTCAATGACGGCGGCATGTCGATGGACCTGGCGATCTTTGCCGTCCACATCTCGGGCGCGTCGTCGATCCTGGGGGCGATCAACATGATCACCACCTTCCTGAACATGCGCGCGCCGGGAATGGCGCTGTTCAAGACGCCGCTCTTTGCCTGGTCGATCTTCATCACCGCCTGGATGCTGCTGATGGCGATGCCGGTTCTGGCGGGGGCGATCACCATGCTGCTGACCGACCGCAATTTCGGCACCACCTTCTTTGACCCGGCCGGTGGCGGCGACCCGGTGCTGTTTCAGCACCTGTTCTGGTTTTTCGGGCACCCGGAGGTCTATATCGTCATCCTGCCCGGTTTCGGCATCATCAGCCACGTGGTGTCGACCTTTTCGCGCCAGCCGATTTTCGGCTATCTGCCGATGGTCTGGGCGATGATCGTGATCGGGCTGCTGGGCTTCCTGGTCTGGGCGCACCACATGTTCACCGCCGGCATGTCGCTCACCCAGCAGGCTTATTTCCAGCTCGCCTCGGCGACCATCGCGGTGCCTACGGGCATCAAGATATTCTCGTGGCTGGCGACGATGTGGGGCGGCTCGGTTAGCTTCAGGACGCCGATGCTGTTCGCGGTCGGGTTCATCTTTCTGTTCACCGTCGGCGGCGTCACCGGCGTGGTGGTCGCGCAGGCCGGCGTCGACCGGGCCTATCACGACACCTATTACGTTGTGGCGCATTTCCACTATGTGATGAGCTTGGGCGGCGTCTTTGCGCTGATGGCGGGCATCTATTACTGGCTGGCCAAGATGTCGGGCCGCCAATATCCCGAATGGGCGGGCAAGCTGCATTTCTGGATGTTCTTCATCGGCGCCAACCTGACCTTCTTTCCGCAGCACTTTCTGGGCCGGCAGGGCATGCCCCGGCGTTACATCGACTATCCCGAGGCGCTCGCCTACTGGAACGAGGTCTCAAGCTGGGGCGCGCTGCTGTCGTTCGCGTCATTCCTGCTGTTCATCGGCATCATCGCCTACACCCTGCTTGCCGGGCGGCGCGAAGCGCGCCCCAGCTATTGGAACGACTACGCCGACACGCTGGAATGGACGCTGCCGACGCCGGTGCCCGAACACACGTTCGAGCAACTGCCCCAGCCCAAGGACTGGGACCGCCAGCCGGCAGAGTGACCGGGCAAACACGCAAATATAAGGGGGCGCCCGCCGGGTCGCGCCCCTTGCCTGTCGGGTTCCCGGTTGGGCGCGGCGCCTGCATGACACGGCACCGGGCAATGGCCGCTTCGAGCCAACTTTGACCGATGCTGCGTAACGCTCGCACTGTTTCTTGGCGCACATTGCCGACATTCGATAGTAGCGGCAAGACAAACAGTGGGGCTAGGGAAATGCAGAAAAAAACCCAAACTGGAGGGCAATCATGAGCGCCGAAGAACCTGTCAACAGAACGATCATCGACCGGGAAAGCCTGCCGGAGATGTTTCCTACTCATCGCCATGACCCGGAGTTTTGGGAGCATCTCGGACGAGCAATCGCTTCGTTCGGATTCTTAGAGGAAGTCTTAGGAAAGGCGATCTTTGCGTTTATGGCTACTCGGCGATACAGCAGAGATCAAATTGATGCGGCATATGAAGCCTGGCTGCCAAAACTTGAGCGGGCATTGACAGACCAGCTAGTAAACCTTGCAGAAGCGTATGGCAAAGCGACGCGAGAAAATCCCGAGACGACAACCGAAAACGTCTCCGATCTTGTAGAGGATATCAAGGCGGCTGCCGCCATCCGAAATGTGCTGTGCCACGGGTCATGGCGCACGCCCGATAACAGTGGCGCATCTATTCCTCTGTTCGTGAACCGCAAAAAAGAGGTATTCGAGACCCCAATCGACGTGGCATATCTTCGACAAGTCCAAGCTCATGTTGCCGAACTTTCGTGCAATGTCATAGACACGGTCACGCACATGGGATGGCAATTTCCCGGCGGCGCGGGTCCGGGAAAACGTATCTGGCAGAGTGACTGAAGGCCTTAAGCGGCCATTGGACCGAACTGAACGAACGCCGGCTTCGTCCCGCTCAGCGGGCATTCAATGCGACAATACCCTCGCAGAAATCAGCCAAGGCGTGCTTGCTTCGAGGGGCCGGTTGCGCAGCGCCGCAACAGCGCACATGCAAGACAACCGGCAAGGGGCGCGATCAATGGGTCGCGCCCCTATTCTGTTTCTTTCTGGTCGGAAATACCCCGGGGGTGTGGGGGCTGGCCCCCACCTCCGCCGGCGGATATCAGGCGTTGGCTTCGCGGATCTTTTCGGCGGCGTCCTTGTCGTAGGTCACGCCGTTGCTTTCGAAAAGCTGGTCCAGTTCGCCCGACAGCGTCATCTCGGTGATGATGTCACAGCCGCCGACGAATTCGCCCTTGACGTAGAGCTGGGGGATGGTGGGCCAGTCGGAATAATCCTTGATACCCTGGCGCACCTGCTCGTCATCCAGCACATTCACGTCGTGGTAATCCACGCCCATGTAATTCAGCACCCCGGCCACGCGGCTGGAAAAGCCGCATTGCGGCATCGTCTTGGTGCCTTTCATGTACAGCACCACGTCGTTGGCCTTGACGGTGTCCTCGATGCGGGTTTTCGCGTCGCTCATCTTGTTTCTCATGCTCCTGTCAGGGCCGGATGCAGGCGCGTGTCGCCATGTCCGGCTGTGTTGCGTGGCCCGGCTCTCAGTCCGGGGCTTTCGTGGTCAGCGCCAGCGCGTGCAGGTCGCCCGAAGGTCCGTCCATCCGTCCCTTGAGCGCGGCATAGACAGCACGCTGCTGCTGAACGCGGTTCATGCCCACGAAGGAGGGGTCGATCACCTCGGCCGCGAAATGATTCCCGTCTCCGGCAAGATCGGTGATCGTGACCTGCGCATTGGGCAAGGCCGCGCGGATGAGGTCCTCGATTTCCTGGGCTTGCATCGCCATGGGCGGGTCTCCTTGCTTGTTCGAATGGATGTAGAACGGGGCAGGGGCAAGCGCAAGGTCGCCACCACCCCCGATCTCGTTCAGGTTCTAGCCGAAGATAGCACCAAAGCCGGAGCGGAACACCTCTGACAGCTCTGCCAGCGGCGCCTCGGCGTTGCCGATCCTGACGGTATCGCCGCCAAACCGGCCGACGCTGGCGATCGGCACGCCGGCCTGCGCGGCGGCGCCCATCAGGGCCTCGGCCTGGTCAAAGTTGCACGCGACAAGATAACGCGCCTGATCCTCGCCGAATAGCTGGCCCATGTCGGCGGTCTCGATCTCGACACCGACGCCCGCGGCCTCGGCCAGCTCGAACGCGGCCAGCGCCAGCCCGCCGTCGGAGATGTCGGTGCAGGCGCGGATCCATTCGGCATGTTCGCGGATGAAATCGCCGTTGCGGCGCTCGGCCTCCAGGTCCACCGGCGGGGCCGCACCCTCGATCCGGTTGAAAACCTCGGCCAGGAGGGCCGATTGCCCCAGGTGGCCGCTGCATTCACCCACCATCAGTGCGACGTGTCCCTCGCGCGCGGTGCCGGTGATCGCCTGTTCGGGGTCGCGGATCAGGCCCACCGCGCCGATGGTCGGGGTCGGCAGGATCGCAGAGCCGTCGGTTTCGTTGTAAAGCGACACGTTGCCCGACACGATGGGCATGTCCAGCGCCGTGCACGCCGCGCCGATGCCGCGGATCGCGGCGACGAGTTGGCCCATGATCTCGGGCTTTTCGGGGTTGCCGAAGTTCAGGTTGTCGGTCGCCGCCATCGGCTGTGCCCCCACGGCCGAGAGGTTGCGAAACGCCTCGGCCACGGCCTGTTTGCCGCCTTCCTCGGGGTTGGCCTGCACATAGCGCGGCGTCACGTCCGAGGTGAAGGCCAACAGCTTGTCGGTGCCGTGCACGCGCACGATCCCGGCGCCCAGCCCCGGTGTGCGCGCGGTGTCGGCCATCACCATGGTGTCGTACTGTTCCCACACCCATTGGCGCGAGCAATAGTTGGCCGATGAAATCAGCGCGCGCAGCCCGTCGATGGGGTCGATGGCGGGCACGGTTTCGGCGTCGAGCGGCTCCGCCGGCACGGGTTCGACCCAGGGGCGGTCGTATTCGGGGGCCGAGCCCGACAGCGTCGACAGCGGCAGGTCGGCCTTGACCTCGTTGCCATGCATGATCAGGAACCGGTCATCCGGCAGGGTCTCACCGACGATGGCAAAGTCGAGATCCCATTTTTCGAAGATCGCGCGCGCCTCTGCCTCTTTTTCGGGGCGCAGCACCATCAGCATGCGTTCCTGGCTTTCGGAAAGCATCATCTCATAGGCGGTCATCGCCTCTTCGCGCTGAGGCACGCGGTCAAGGTCGAGCCGCACGCCAAGGCCGCCCTTGTCGCCCATCTCGACCGCCGAACAGGTCAGCCCGGCCGCACCCATGTCCTGGATCGCGATCACCGCGCCGGTGGTCATCAGCTCAAGACAGGCCTCCATCAGGCGCTTTTCGGTGAAGGGGTCGCCCACCTGCACGGTGGGGCGCTTTTCCTCGATGGTTTCGTCGAACTCGGCCGAGGCCATCGTCGCGCCGCCGACCCCGTCACGCCCGGTCTTGGCGCCCAAATACACCACCGGCATGCCCACGCCGCTGGCCGCGGAATAGAATATGCCGTCGGTGTCGGCGATCCCGGCCGCAAAGGCGTTGACCAGGCAGTTGCCGTTATAGGCGGGGTCGAACCGCACCTCGCCGCCCACGCAGGGCACGCCGAAACAGTTGCCGTAGCCGCCAATGCCGGCAACCACGCCATGCACCAGCGCCCGCGTGCGGGGATGGTCAGGCGCGCCAAAGCTGAGCGAGTTCAGCGTCGCCACCGGCCGCGCGCCCATGGTGAACACGTCGCGCAGGATGCCCCCAACCCCGGTGGCCGCGCCCTGGTAGGGCTCGATATATGAGGGGTGGTTGTGGCTTTCCATCTTGAACACCACCGCCTGGCCGTCGCCGATATCGACGATGCCGGCGTTTTCGCCCGGACCGCAAATCACCTGGGGCCCGGTCGTGGGCAGGGTGCGCAGCCATTTCTTGGACGACTTGTAGGAACAATGCTCGTTCCACATCGCCGAAAAGATGCCCAGCTCGGTAAAGCTGGGTTCGCGCCCGATGATCTGCAGGATACGGTCGTATTCGTCGCGCTTGAGGCCATGTGCCTCGATCAACTCGGGCGTGATTTCGGGCTCCTGCATCGGTGCTGTCCTCTGGGCTGCTCGGTCTGGTGTCTCTTTAGGGCAATGCAACGAGAGGGAAAAGGCCCGGCCCGCCAGAATCCAGCGCCTTGGCGTATCAATGGGTGAATCCCTTGGCGCGGTTGACCGGAGGCGGGTGCTGGTGTCTTTTGGCCCGTACAGACGGGCAGAGGGCACATGGAACGTCTTGAAAATCCCTATCGCGGCCGTGGCCTGCCCGAGGATGTGCTTGCCGGTGTGCCCTGGCCCAGCATCGCCGCAGACGCACCGGCGGAATTGCTGGCGCGCTGCCCCGCGGCGGCGGAAACGCCGCTGGCGCGGCTGGGCGGTTTTGCTGCCGAGGTCTGGGCCAAGGATGAACGCAGCCGCATGGGGCTGGGCAGCTTCAAGGCGCTGGGCGCGGCCTATGTCATCGCGCATGACGCGGTTGCCACCGGGCGGGACGATCTGTCCACCGCGCTGGCGGGGAGGACCTATGTCGCCGCCAGCGCCGGCAATCACGGCCTGTCGGTGGCCGCCGGGACGCGGCTGTTCGGCGCGCGCGCGGCGATCTGGCTGGCGGATACGGTGCCCAAGGCATTCGCCGACCGGCTGCGCGCCAAGGGGGCGCAGGTGGTGCGCGAAGGCGCCGATTACGAGGCCAGCATGGCGTCGGCGGCCCGCGCCGCGGCGGATAAAGGCTGGATATTGCTGTCGGACAGTTCTTGGCCCGGCTATGTCGACATCCCCCACCGGTTGATGGAGGGGTATCTGGCGCTGGCGGCGGAAACCACCCGCCAGATGCCCGCGCCGCCCGACCTGATCGTGCTGCAGGCCGGGGTCGCCGGGCTGGCGGCGGCCGGCGCGGCCTGGTTTCGGCATGTCTGGGGCGAGGGGCCGCGCATCGTGGTGGTGGAACCCGAGTTCGCACCGGCGCTGCGCGATAGCATCCGTGCCGGGCGACCGGTGACGGCGTCGGGACCGGTGTCCTCGATGGGGCGGCTTGATTGCAAGGAGCCGTCGCTCATTGCCCTCAAGGGGCTGGCGCGCGACGCCGACGCATTCGTCACCGTGACCGAGGCCGAGGCGGCGGCGGTGCTGCCGGGGCTGGCGGCGCAGGGCATGGGCACGACGCCGTCGGGCGGGGCAGGGGCGGCGGCGCTGATGGCGACGGGCCTCGACGCGGGCACGCGCGTGCTGTGTGTGATCTCCGAAGAGCCCGAGGCATGACGAGGTTTTCCCGAGGTCGAACATCGCGCCCGCGTGGCGCGCGCGCAGGCGGGCGTGGCGCGCGCCGGGCTGCGGGCTGCGCGCCCAGGTGCGCGGACCTGTGAAATCTGGCGGGCGATGGCCGCCATCACTGCGCGGACGAAGGGGCGGGGCGGCTTGGCCACGGGTTGGGGATGCAGTTGACCGAGGGGCTGTCGCTGACCGCGCAGGACGAGACCGTGCTTTGCCCGGGGCATGGTGATCACGCTTGAGCCGGGGATCAAGACCGCGCCGGGGCGGATCATGGTGCACGAGGAAGACATTGTGATCACAGACACCGGGCCGCGTGCCCTGTCGCCGCTTTCCAGCCTGGAATTACCGGTTCTGTCGGGCTGAATATCGTCGTGCGAAAAAAAAGGCCGAGCACTAAGCTCGGCCAAAGTCCAACAGGGAGGTATGATGGCGAAGCGCTGAACGCCCCGCCGTCACGTACTGCAGATAGCCCCGCCTGAACGCCCGATCAAGCCCAATGATGCTGCAACTGCAACATGACCGCTATGTGTTGCATGCATAACGCAGGGGCTTCAACGTGGCCAACAGGGCGAAATTACTACCTATGAGTGTTTTTCGCCTATCTTTGAGTATCCTTGCGGTAGAGAACGATCTCTTCCTGGATGAAATCACGGAACGCGGCGATTCGCTTGGCGTGCCTCAGTTCCGATGGGTAGGCCAGGAACACCGGCACCTCGACCGACTGTACGTCTGGCAGTACCTGTACCAGTTGCTCGAAATCGCGGCTGAGATAGTCGGGCAGTACCCCGATACCGATGTTCTGCACCACCGCCTGCAGTACTCCGAAATAGTTGTTGACCATCAGCAGCGACGAGATGTCGTTGGTCATCAGCTCCTGCACCAGTGTCGCCCCCGCGCCAACCTGAAACGTCCGCGGGTTCTGACAGATCAGCCGGTGCGCGCTCAGATCCTCCGGGGTTTCCGGTGTGCCGGAATCGGCCAGGTACTGGCGCGACGCGAACAGGCACATGTGCACGCTCATCAGGCGCTTGCGGATCAGGTCGGCCTGGCTGGGTTCCTTCATGCGGATGGCGACGTCGGCCTCGCGCATGGGCAGGTCCAGAACGCGCTCTTCCAGCATCAGGTCGATATTCAGTTCGGGGTATTTGGCAAATAGCTTGGGCAGACGCGGGGCCAGCCACAGCGTGCCGAACCCGGTGGTCGTGGTCACCCGCAATTCGCCAAAGACCTCTTCCTCGCTGTCGCGGATGCGGGCAGTGGTGGCGTCCAGGCGGCGCATCATCGCCCGCGTGGCGTCGAACAGCAACTCGCCCTGCTCGGTCAGAATCAGCCCGCGCGCATGGCGATGGAAAAGGGTCGCGTTAAGCGATTCTTCCAGCCCCCTGATCTGGCGCGAAATGGCGGATTGAGACAAATGCAGCGAGTCACCCGCACGGGTCAGGCTGCCGGCATCGGCCACCGCGTGAAATATTCTTAGCTTGTCCCAATCCATTCAAACAACTTTCGCAATAACCGGCCACCGCCAACGAAATAGCAGGAACCGCGTCATAGTGCATCTGTTGCTTGTCGCAAAGAGACGGTTTTTGTCTTTATGGGTCAGACATAATGACCTATATTTGCCTTATGTCCAAGGCATGAACATATCATTCGGGAGGAGGCCCGCCATGAGCAAGCACCAGATCAGCCTGAACGATCGTTTCGACCTGACCAAGTCACCGGTTCTTCTGAACGGAACCCAGGCATTGGTAAGGCTGATGTTGATGCAGGCGGCGCGCGACAAGGCGGCGGGGCTGAACACCGCCGGCTATGTCACCGGCTATCGCGGCTCGCCCCTGGGGGCGGTCGATCTGCAGATGGGCCGCGCGGAAAAGTTGCTGGCAGACTCCAACGTGCGTTTTCAGCCTGGTCTGAACGAAGACCTGGCCGCCACCGCCATGTGGGGCACCCAACAGGCCGAGCTGCGCGGCGAAGGCCGCTATGACGGCGTCTTTGGCCTGTGGTACGGCAAGGGGCCTGGGGTCGACCGGTCGGGCGACGTGATGCGGCATGCCAACATGGCAGGCACCTCGCCCCACGGCGGCGTGCTGATGGCGATGGGCGACGATCACACCGGCGAAAGCTCGACCGTGTGCCATCAGTCCGACTGGGCGATGGTCGATGCCTACATGCCGGTGCTCAGCCCCGCGGGGGTACAGGAAATCCTGGATTTCGGGCTGTATGGCTTTGCCCTGTCGCGCTTTGCCGGCGTATGGTGCGGGCTCAAGACGATGAAGGACACGGTCGAGGCGACATCGGTCGTCGATGGCCGGCCCGACCGGATGCAATTCGTCACGCCCGAATTCGACATGCCCGAGGGCGGGCTGAACATCCGCCTGAACGATCATTGGGTGCCGCAAGAGGCACGCATGATAGATTACAAGAGGTTTGCCGCCGAAGCCTTTGCCCATAAAAACAAAATCGACAAACGTGTCTGGGGAAAGCCGGGTGCAAAGATCGGTTTCGTCGCGGCCGGCAAGAACTGGCTGGACCTGGTGCACGCGCTTGACTTGCTGGGCGTCGACGCAGCCGAGGCCGAGCGCCTGGGCCTGACCACCTACAAGGTTGGCCAGACCTTTCCGATGGACATGAAGGGGTTTCACGACTGGGCCGAGGGGCTGGACCTGATCGTTGTGGTCGAGGAAAAACGCAAGCTGATCGAGATTCAGATCAAGGAGGCGATCTTTGACGACCGCCGCGGCCGCCGTGTCTATGGCTGGTACAAGGGCGGCGCCGGCGGCATGCACACCGAGGAACTGTTCCCGACCCGCATGGCGCTGGACCCGATCATGATCGCCGAAAAGATCGGCAACATCCTGATTGAAGAGGGGCGCGGCACCGAGGCCGTCAAGGCCGGGCTCGAGCGGATCGCCGAGGCGAACAAGGCCGACAACGCCGAGGAAATCGCCACCCGGCTGCCCTATTTCTGCGCCGGCTGCCCGCACAACACCTCGACCAAGCTGCCCGAGGGCAGCCGCGCCTATGCCGGGATAGGCTGTCACATCATGGCGCTGTGGATGGACCGGGACACCAGCGGCTATACCCATATGGGCGGCGAGGGCGCCAACTGGATCGGCGAGGCGCCGTTTTCCACCCGTGATCACGTTTTCCAGAACATTGGCGACGGCACCTATAACCATTCAGGAATACTGGCGATCCGCGCGGCGCTGGCGGCGGGAACCAACATTACCTACAAGATCCTTTACAATGACGCGGTTGCCATGACGGGCGGGCAGACGAACGAGGGTGGGCTGTCGCCCGACCGGATCGTGCGCGAACTGCTGGCAATGGGGGTGCGCGACGTCGCGGTCGTCTATGACGAAAAGGAAGAACCCGACCGCAGCGTATTTCCCAAGGGGATCGGCTGGCATGAACGGGCCGAGATGCAACAGGTTCAGGAAAAGTTTTCCAGGATCAAGGGCGTGTCGGCCATTGTCTACATCCAGACCTGCGCCGCCGAGAAACGTCGCCGGCGCAAACGCGGCACCTTTCCCGACCCAGACAAGCGGATATTCATCAACACCGACATCTGCGAGGGTTGCGGCGATTGCGGCGTGCAATCGAACTGTGTCGCAGTGGTGCCCAAGGAAACCGAACTTGGCCGCAAGCGTGCCATCGACCAATCGGCCTGCAACAAGGATTTCAGTTGCCTCAAGGGCTTTTGCCCCTCTTTCGTGACGCTGGAGGGGGCAAAGATCCGCAAAGAGGCATCGGCCGAACTGAACCTGCCGGACCTGCCGCAGCCGCAACTGCCGAAAATCGAGGGCACGCATAACGTCGTCATCACCGGGGTGGGCGGCACCGGTGTTGTGACCATCGGCGCGGTGCTGGCGCAGGCGGCGCAGCTTGATGGCAAGGGCGCGGGCATGATGGAAATGGCCGGGCTGGCACAAAAGGGCGGCGCCGTGCATATCCATTGCCGGATCGCGGAAAAACCTCAGGATATCAATGCCATTCGCGTTGCCACCGGCGAGGCCGACACCGTGATCGGCGGTGACCTGGTGGTCAGTGCGGGCGCCAGCACGCTGGGGCTGATGCGCACCGGGCGCAGCGGCGCGGTGGTCAACAGCCACGAGATCATCACTGGCGCGTTCACCCGCGACCCGGATTTTTCCATCCCCGGCGGGCGGCTGCAGCTGGCGCTGCAGGCCAAGATCAGGGATGGTCTTCAACTCTTTGATGCGACAGAACTTTCCCGCGTCCTGATGGGCGACTCGATCTATTCCAACATGATGGTGTTCGGCGCCGCCTGGCAACGCGGGCTGATCCCGGTTTCGCTGGAGGCAATCGAAGAAGCGATCGGGATGAACGGCACGGCGGTCGAACAGAACCGGCGCGCCTTTGCCATCGGTCGCTGGGCCGCGGCATTTCCCGAAGAGGCCGCCGCCGCGCTGGCACCGGCAGAGGTAGAGACCCCCAAGACGCTGGAAGACAGGATTGCCTATCGCGCGGCGCATCTGGTCGATTATCAGGGCCCGCGTCTGGCGCGGCGCTATCGCAAGCTGGTCGACGGCATTGCCGACGAGGCGGTGAAGGAAGCGGTCGCGAAGGGATATCACAAGGTCCTGTCCTACAAGGACGAATACGAGGTGGCCCGCCTGCTGATCCAGAGTCGCGACAAGGCGAAAGAGGAATTTTCAGGTGATTTCCGCATGACCTTTCACCTCGCCCCGCCGGTCCTGGGCGGCAAGCCCGTGAACGGGCGGCCGAAAAAGCGCAAATTCGGGCAATGGATGCAAGGGCCACTGCGGGTCATGGCGCAGATGAAGGGGCTGCGCGGCACGCCGCTCGACATCTTCGGTTATTCCGCCGAGCGGCGGCTGGAACGGCAGTTGATCCGCCAGTACGAGGCCGACATGGCCGAGGTGCTGCCAAAGCTCGACGACGCCACCCGAGACGCCATCGTGGCGCTGGCCGAATTGCCGCTGTCGATCCGCGGTTTCGGCCCGATCAAGGAGGCGAACGCCGAAAAGGCGGCCAAGCGGCGCGAGGAATTGCTGGCAACCATCCGGGCCGGCGGAGAGAACGCGCGCCAAGCCGCGCAATGAGCGCTGTCATGACGGCGTCAAAACCACTGGCCATGATTGCGGGCGCCCACTGGAAAACGGGCGAACCGCACAGGACCCCGGCCGATGCATCAGGATCGTCATGTCGCGCGTGACATCAGCTATTCCTTTTCCGCGCGCACCCGGGGTGGCCGCGCGATGATCCGCACGATGGAGAATCTGACGGGCCGCATCCGTCTGGTCAAGCGCGTCGATACCCCGGTGCGGGTGGTCGTGGGCCAGCCGCTGGGGCGCGACGAATTGGACCGGCGCGCATGCGACGGCAAATCGCTGATGGCGTTTTTGCGCCGAAAGACGTATGAGCTGAGCCCGAGACCGATCAATCCTGCGGATACCGGTTTCGAATTCCAATAGCCGGGGAAACGACCGGCGCATAAGGCACGGACGACAGGCATGGCGGTAGGTGTTTTCGATAGTGGGCTGGGTGGCCTGACGGTGCTGGCGGCGGCGCAGGAGCGGCTGCCGGACGTCAATTTCATCTACTTGGGCGACAATGCGCATGCACCCTATGGGGTGCGTGATGCCGACGACATCTATCAGTTGACGCGAAGCAGTGTCGTCACGTTGTGGGACATGGGCTGTGACCTGGTGATTCTGGCGTGCAACACCGCCTCGGCCGCCGCGCTGCGCCGGATGCAGGAGGACGGCATGCCCAAGGGCAAGCGCGTGCTGGGCGTATTCGTACCGCTGATCGAGGCGCTGACCGAACGGCAATGGGGCGACAATTCCCCCCCGCGCGAGGTGGCGGTCACGAACGTGGCGCTGTTCGCCACCCCCGCCACCGTGGCCAGCCGCGCCTTTCAGCGCGAACTGGCGTTCCGCGCCATCGGCGTCGATGTCGAGGCACAGGCCTGCGGCGGCGTCGTCGACGCCATCGAAGAGGGCGACATGATTTTGGCCGAGGCGCTGGTGCGGTCGCACGTTGACGCGCTCTTGCGCAAGATGCCGCACCCGCAGGCGGCGGTGCTGGGCTGCACCCACTACCCGCTGGTCGAAGATGTGTTCAAGTCGGCGCTGGGGCCTGATGTAACGGTATTTTCACAGCCCCGGCTGGTGGCCGAGAGCCTGGCCGATTACCTGGGGCGGCATCCGCAGATGGCCGGTGGCGATGCGCCCTCGCGCTGTCTGACCACGGGCGACGCCCGCCGCGTGTCTGACCGCGCAACCCAGTTCCTGCGCCGCAAGATCGCGTTCGAACACATCTGATCGGCGCCTCTGCCCCGCCCCCGGGCCGTCGCGCCGCATTGCGGTGACGGGGGTTTTCACCTACATGCCAATTGAATTTCCACATGAGGGCCGACATGACCCGAAAAATCGCGATTCTGGGCGCCTCGGGCTATACCGGGGCAGAGCTGGTCAGGCTCATCGCCACCCATCCGGGGATGCAGATCGTCGCGCTGGGCGCCAATGCCAAGGCGGGGCAGTCGATGGCCCGGGTCTTTCCGCATCTGCGCCACCTTGACCTGCCCGACCTGGTGACGGTGGACCAGATCGACTTTGCCGATATCGACCTGTGTTTTTGCGCCCTGCCGCACAAGACCAGCCAGGAGGTGATCGCGGCGCTGCCGCGTGATCTGAAGATCGTCGATCTCTCCGCCGATTTTCGCCTGCGTGACCCGGCGGACTATGAAAAATGGTACGGCAACCCCCACGCCGCGCCGGAATTGCAGAAAGAGGCGGTCTACGGCCTGACCGAGTTCTACCGCGACCAGATACGCGCCGCGCGGCTGGTGGCGGGGACGGGGTGCAATGCCGCGACCGGGCAATTTGTCCTTCGCCCGCTGATTGCCGGCGGGGTGATCGACCTTGATGACATCATCCTCGACCTCAAATGCGGGGTGTCGGGCGCGGGCCGTAGCCTAAAGGAAAATCTGCTGCATGCCGAACTCAGCGAGGGCTATCACGCCTATGCACTGGGCGGCACCCACCGGCACCTGGGCGAGTTCGACCAGGAATTTTCCGCCATCGCCGGGCGCGAAGTGAAAATCCAGTTCACGCCGCACCTGATCCCGGCCAATCGCGGCATTCTGGCCACCGGCTATGTAAAGGGCGACCCGGCCAGGGTGTACGAGGCGCTGGCCACGGCCTATGCCGATGAGCCCTTCATCCAGGTGCTGCCGATGGACGAGGCGCCCAGCACCCGCCATATACGCGGCTCGAACTTTTGCCATATCGGCGTGGCGGCGGACCGTTTGCCGGGGCGGGCCATCGTGGTGGCCGCGCTCGATAACCTGACCAAGGGCTCCAGCGGGCAGGCGATCCAGAACGCCAACCTGATGCTTGGGCTGGACGAGACCGAGGGGCTGATGCTGGCCCCGGTATTTCCCTGACGAAAGGGGTGCAGGCAGATGAAAACGCTAAAGAAAAAGCGCCGGGTGCAGGTCATATTCATCACCTTGGCGGCGTTGCTGATCTCGACCGTGCTGATCGGCTACGCGCTGCGCGACGGCATCAACTTTTTCCGCTCGCCCAGCCAGATCATGGCCGAACCGCCCGCGTCGAACGAGGTATTCCGCATCGGCGGGCTGGTCGAAGAGGGCAGCCTGCAACGGGGCGAGGGCAAGACGATCCGCTTTAACGTCACCGATGGCGGCGCGGTGGTGCCGGTCCTCTTCACCGGCGTGCTGCCTGATCTCTTTGCCGAAAACCAGGGCATGGTTGGCACCGGCACCTATGTGGACGGCGTGTTTCACGCCACCGAAATCCTGGCCAAGCACGACGAGGATTACATGCCCAAGGAGGTGATCGACAGCCTCAAGGAACAGGGTGTGTACCAGGAACCGAACGGCAGCTAAGCGCGCCGTTAACCACTCAACGGGCAGCTTTCCGCCAGCAATCGCCGGCGGAAAGGGTCCATCATGCAGACAGTTCAGGCCATCGCGCAACAGATCGTCGCCCGCGAGGGCGGCTTTGTCGATGATCCCGACGACCCCGGCGGCGCCACCAGGTTCGGGGTCAGCATTCACACCCTGCGGCGGCTGGGGCTCGACCTGGACCGTGATGGTGATGTCGACGTGGCCGATGTGCGCGCACTTACGCGGGCGGATGCCGAAGCGATTTTTGTACGCCACTATTTCCAGCGCCCGCGCATCGGTGAATTGCCTGAGGTGCTGCACGCTTCGGTTTTCGACATGTATGTCAATGCCGGTGCGGGCGCGGTGAAGATATTGCAGCGCCTCTTGCGGCAGATGGGCCATGACGTGGCCGTCGATGGCGCGATCGGGCCGCAGACCGCCGCCGCCGCCCATGCCGCCACCCGCGTCGCACCAGACCATATCGCAGACGCCTATGGCATCGCGCGGCGCAACTATTACTTTCGCCTCGCCGATGCGCGCCCGGCCTCGCGCAAGTTCGCCCGCACCCGCGCGGGCGGCAAGGGCGGCTGGATCCGGCGGGCAGAGGACTTCATCTCGCCCCGCTATCACATGACCGATGCGGAGTTTCGTGAAAGGGTTGCAGCATGGGATTGATCGCGGATGTCTTGTCAGCGCTTCTGGGCAACGGGCGCAACGTGGTGGCCGAAACGACGGAGGTGTTTCGCGTCAATGCCGAGGCGGCGGATGCCCGCGCTGCCACCATCCAGTCGGATGCGCTGGCCCAGCTGGCGGCCGAATTCGCCGTGCCCCGGCGCGGTCTGTTCGACCGGCTGATCGACGGGCTGAACCGGGTGCCGCGCCCGGCGATGGCGTTGGGAACGCTGGGCCTGTTCCTGTCGGCGATGATCGACCCGGCGTGGTTTTCTGCCCGCATGCAGGGCATCCAGCTGGTGCCAGAGCCGCTGTGGTGGCTGTTGGGGGCGATCGTCAGCTTCTATTTCGGGGCCCGCCACCAGGCGCAGGGGCAGGAATTTCAGCGCTCATTGGCGCTGACGATGGCGCGCACGCCCCAGGTCATGGCCAATATCGCCGAGCTGGGCCGGCTGTCCGCGACCAGCCCGCGCATTGCCGCCAATGGCCCTGATGCGGCGCTGGAACTGGGCGCGGTAACGCCGGGCGGGAACCCCGCGCTGGATGACTGGCGGCGAGCGCAACAGGGCGGTGCCGCGACAATGTGATCCCGACGCATGTCGCTTTGGCATTGGACCCGGAGGCGGGAAAAACTATAATCGGGGCATGATCACAGAATTCGGCCATTTCGCCCTGATCCTCGCCTTTTTCGTCGCGCTCTTTCAGGCCGTCGTGCCCCTTGTCGGCGCGCACAAGGGCTGGGCGGGCTGGATGGCCACCGCCGCGCCGGCGGCGGCGCTGCAGTTCCTGCTGACGGCGGCCGCGTTCCTGGCGCTGACCTGGGCCTTTGTCACCTCGGATTTCTCGCTGCAGCTGGTGGTGCAGAACAGCCATACGGCCAAGCCGATGCTGTACAAGATTACCGGCGTCTGGGGCAATCACGAGGGCTCGATGCTGCTGTGGGTGCTGATCGTCACCCTGTTCGGCTTTTTCGCGGCCTGGTTCGGCGGCGCGCTGCCGCCGACGCTCAGGGCGCGGGTGCTGTCGGTACAGGCGATGATCGGGGCGGCGTTCTTTGGCTTCATCCTCTTCACCTCCAACCCATTCCTGCGGATGCCGGTGCCGCCCTTTGACGGGCAGGACCTGAACCCGCTGTTGCAGGACCCGGGCCTGGCGTTTCATCCGCCGTTTCTCTATCTCGGCTATGTCGGCCTTTCGATGAGCTATTCCTTCGCCGTCGCGGCGCTGATCGAGGGGCGGGTCGATGCAGCATGGGGGCGCTGGGTGCGGCCCTATACGCTGGCCTCGTGGATGTTCCTGACCGTGGGTATCGGGCTGGGCTCGTGGTGGGCCTATTACGAGCTTGGCTGGGGCGGTTTCTGGTTCTGGGACCCGGTTGAGAACGCCAGCTTCATGCCGTGGCTGATCTCGGCGGCGCTGCTGCATTCGGCGGTGGTGGTGGAAAAGCGCGAGACACTGAAAAGCTGGACCATCCTGCTGGCGATCATCGCCTTCGGGTTCTCGATGATCGGCGCGTTTATCACCCGCTCGGGCATCATCACCTCGGTCCATGCCTTTGCCACCGACCCCGAAAGGGGCGTGTTCCTGCTGGCGATCCTTGCCGCCTTCATGATGCTGGGGCTGACGCTGTTCGCGGCCCGCGCCGGCGTGATGCAGGCGCGCGGGGTGTTTGCCCTTGTCAGCCGGGAATCGGCGCTGGTGGTCAACAACATCCTGCTGGCGGTGGCGGCGTTCGTGGTCTTTACCGGCACCATCTGGCCGCTGGTGGCCGAGATGTTCTTTGACCGCAAGCTCAGCGTCGGACCGCCCTTTTTCAACGTTGCCTTCACGCCCTTCATGATCGCACTGGGGCTGCTGATGCCCCTGGGCGCGATGCTGCCGTGGAAGCGTGCGCGCGTGGGACGCATCGCGCGCCGCCTGGTGCCGGCCTTCGTGCTGGCACTGGCGGTGGGGGCGCTGGCCTGGGCGATGCAGACCGGGCAAAGCGCGGTCGCCCCGGTGGGGCTGTTCCTGGCGGCATGGCTGGTGGCGGGGGCGGCCACCGACCTGTGGACGCGCACCGGCAATGGCGAAGGGCGGCTGCGCCGCCTGCGCCGGCTGCCGCGCGCCGACTGGGGCAAGGCGACCGCCCATGCGGGACTGGGTGTGACAATTGCCGGCGTCGCCGCGATGACCGCCTGGCAGGCCGAGGATATCCGCGTCGTGCAGATCGGAGACAGCTACGAGGTGGCGGGTTACACCCTGACCCTGACGGGCGTGCGAGAGGTCGAAGGGCCGAACTATGTTGCCACCTTGGCCGATATGACTCTGGCCCGCGAGGGGCGGCAGATTTCCACCATGCACCCCGAAAAACGCGTCTACCCGGTGGCCGGGATGCCCACCACCGAGGCGGCGCTGGACAACGGTTTTCTGCGGGACGTCTATGTCGCGCTGGGCGATCCGCAGGTCGGTGGCGGCTGGGCCATGCGCACCTATTACAAGCCACTGGCGAACTGGATCTGGGGCGGCGCCATCCTGATGGCGCTGGGCGGCGCGCTGTCGCTGTCGGACCGGCGCTATCGCGTCGCCGCTGGCGCACGGCGCGCACGCGCCAAGGCGGTACCGGCAGAATGAAACGGCTGGCCGCAATCCTGTGCCTGCTGCTGATGGCCCTGCCGGCGTTTGCCGTGCAGCCCGACGAGGTGCTTGACGACCCCGCGCTGGAAGCCCGCGCGCGAGAGATTTCCGCCGGCCTGCGCTGTCTGGTTTGTCGCAATGAGAGCATCGACGAATCCAACGCCGCCCTTGCCCGCGATCTGCGCCTTTTGGTGCGCGAACGCGTGCTGGCCGGCGACACCAACGAAGAGGCCATCGCCTATATCGTCGACCGCTACGGCGAATATGTCCTGCTCAGGCCGCAGACGGACGGCGCAAACCTGATCCTCTGGCTGGCCGGCCCGTTGATGCTGATCATCGCCGGCGGTGTCGGGTTGGTCTTTCTGCGCCGCAGGTCACGGGCGGCGGAACCGGCCGAGGCGGCGCTGACCGAGGCCGAGGCCGCCAGACTGCGCGAGATCATGGACGATTGACGCACGGTCGGGGTTTGCCCGGTGTGCGCTTTGCCGCTAGGTCAGGGGCAAAGCCGGTTCAAATGGAGAGCCCCCCGTGAAAGAGTATCAGACCATCACCTTGGAAGTAGCCGACGACATCGCCACCTTGCGGCTGAACCGGCCCGACCGGATGAACGCGCTCAATACCCAGATGCGGGCCGAGATCACCGATGCCGCGCTGCTTGCCCCGCAACATGCGCGGGTGCTGGTGATCACCGGAAATGGCAAGGCGTTCTGTTCGGGCCAGGACCTTAGCGATGTCGGCAATGCCGTAGAACTGGATCTCGAACGCGTCCTGCGGGATGAATACGTGCCGATGATCAAGGCCATCGGTGACTGCCCGGTGCCCACCATCTCTGCGGTCAACGGCCCCGCGGCGGGGGCGGGGGCGAACCTGGCGCTGAGCGCGGATGTGGTGATCGCCACCGAAAGCGCCTATTTCCAGCAGGCCTTCACCCGTATCGGGCTGATGCCCGACGCCGCCGGCACCTATTGGCTACCGCGGCAGATGGGCATGGCCAAGGCGATGGGGGCGGCGCTCTTTGCCGAGCCGATCAGCGCCCGCACCGCTGACGAGTGGGGCATGATCTGGGAGGCGGAATCAGACGACGGGTTCGAGGCCCATTGGCAGGCGCGCGCGGCGTACCTGGCCAAGGGGCCGACGCAGGCTTATCGCAACCTCAAGCGCGCCCTGCGGGAAAGCTGGCAGAACGGGTTCGATGCGCAGCTGACGCTGGAGGCGGAATTGCAGGGCGATCTGGGCGGCACCCGTGATTTCAAGGAAGGCGTCGTTGCCTTTCACGACAAGCGCAGCGCCGGGTTCGAGGGGCGCTGACGAAAACCGCCGCACACCTGAAAGGCACGCGGCGGGGATTTTCTGAATACTCTGCCCGTGGGCGCAAGGGGGCCGTGGCCGGCCCCGGCGCCTCAGCGGTTTTCGATATCGACGTAGTTGCGCAGTTCCGCACCCTTATAGAGCTGGCGCGGACGCCCGATCTTGAGCTGCGGATCCGAGATCATCTCTTTCCACTGCGAGATCCAGCCCACGGTGCGGCTGACCGCGAAGATGGGCGTGAACATCGAGGTCGGGAAACCCATCGCCTCCAATATGATGCCGGAATAGAAATCGACGTTCGGGAACAGTTTCTTGGAGGAAAAATAATCATCCTCGAGCGCCTGTTTCTCTAGCTCCTTGGCGACCTGCAGGGTGGGGTTGTCCTCGACCCCCAGCAGCTCCAGCACCTCGTCGGCGGACTGTTTCATCACCTTGGCGCGCGGGTCGAAGTTCTTGTAGACCCGGTGGCCGAACCCCATCAGGCGGAAGGGGTCGTCCTTGTCCTTGGCGCGGGCGATGAATTCGGGGATGCGGTCGGGCGTGCCGATTTCCTTGAGCATCTCAAGGCAGGCCTGGTTGGCGCCACCATGCGCGGGCCCCCACAGGCACGCGATGCCCGCGGCGATGCAGGCAAAGGGGTTGGCGCCCGAACTGGACGCTAGCCGCACCGTCGAGGTCGAAGCGTTCTGCTCATGATCGGCGTGCAGGGTAAAGATGCGGTCCATCGCGCGGCTCAGGATCGGGTTGACCTCGTAATCCTCGGCCGGAACGGCAAAGCACATGCGCAGAAAGTTCGACGCATAATCCAGGTCGTTGCGCGGATAAACGAAGGGCTGGCCGATGGTGTATTTATAGGCCATCGCCGCGATGGTCGGCATCTTGGCGATCATGCGGATCGTGGCGACCTCGCGCTGCCAGGGGTCATTGATGTCGGTGCTGTCGTGATAGAAGGCCGACAGCGCCCCCACCATGCCGACCATGATCGCCATCGGGTGGGCGTCACGCCGGAAACCGCGGAACAGGAAATGCATCTGTTCGTGCAGCATGGTGTGGTTGGTGACGCGGGCTTCAAAATCTTCCAGCTGCGAGGCCGAGGGCAGATCGCCATACAGCAGCAGATAGCAGACTTCGAGGAAATGCGATTTTTCAGCCAGCTGGTCGATGGGATAGCCGCGGTGCATCAGAAGGCCATCTTCACCGTCGATAAAGGTGATGGTGCTGTCGCAGCTTGCGGTCGAGGTAAAACCGGGATCGTAGGTAAAGACACCCGCCTGTGCATAAAGCTTGCGGATGTCGATGACATCCGGACCCGCCGTGGGGCTGAAAATCGGTAGGTCGTATTCCTTGTCGCCGATCGTCAATTTCGCTGATTTTGTACTTTCGTGCATCGGCTTCCTCCGTCGTTGCGCCTCGCGCGCGCGGGCACGCGCGTTATGTCTCATTGGCTTGATCGGAATGATCACCCGCGGTCGCGGGCGGCATCCCTGAGCCGGGCAAGAGATTCCTCTCGCCCGAGCACAAGCAGCATGTCGAACACGCTCGGTGTCGCGGTACGACCGGCCAGCGCGGCACGCATCGGGGCCGCCAGCTTGCCGAACTTGGTGTCGATGGACGCGGCGAACTGCATCGCTGCAGCTTCCAAATCCTCGCGCGTCCAACTAGCAGTTTGCAGATGCGGCGTCAATTCTGACAGTATGCCACGGGATACATCATCCAGAGCGGCAGCCGCCGCCGCATCCGGCTGGATCGGCCGATCGTTAAGGATAAAGGCCGCTTTGTCAACAAGTTCCGCAAAGGTCTTTGCCCTGTCCTTGAGACAAAAAAGCGCAGTTTCAAGCAGCTTCGCCCGATCGTCTGGCAAAGGGGGCTGGCCGGTGGCCTGCAGGTAGCCTTGCAGTTCATGCAGCAGCGCAGCATCCTCCATCGCGGCAATGTGACGACCCGACAGGTTTGCGAGCTTCTTGAAATCGAACCGCGCCGGGGCCTTGCCTATGCCATCCAGATCAAACCACGCCCGCGCCTCTTCGTCGGTAAAGAATTCGTCATCGCCGTGGCTCCAGCCCAGCCGCGCCAGATAGTTGCGCATTGCCGCCGCCGGATAGCCCATCTTGCGGTATTCGGCCGCCGACAGCGCGCCGTGGCGCTTGGACAGTTTCTTGCCGTCGGGGCCGTGGATCAGCGGGATATGGGCATAGACGGGCAGGGGCCAGCCCATCGCGTCATAGATCATCATCTGGCGCGCGGCGTTGTTGAGGTGATCATCCCCCCGGATCACATGGGTCACGCCCATGTCGTGATCGTCCACCGCCACCGCCAGCATGTAGACCGGTGTGCCATCGCTGCGTAACAGCACCATGTCATCAAGCTGGTCGTTGCGGATGGTGACATTGCCCTGCACCCGGTCCTTGATCACCGTCGCGCCCTCGCGCGGGGCCTTGATGCGGATCACGAAAGGCGCATCCGGGTGGGTCGCGGGGTCAGCGTCGCGCCAGGGGCTTTGAAACAGGGTCGAGCGGCCCTCGGCCCTGGCTGCCTCGCGGAACTGCTGGATTTCTTCCTGTGTTGAAAAGCACTTGTAGGCCTTGCCCGATGCCAGCAGCTGTTGTGCCACCTCGGCGTGGCGGTCGGCGCGCGCCGCCTGGCTGATGACCTCGCCGTCATGGTCTAGCCCCAGCCATTCTAGCCCGTCGAGAATGGCCTGCGTCGCCTCGGGGGTCGAACGGGCGCGGTCGGTGTCTTCGATCCTCAGCAGGAACTTGCCGCCGCGGCCACGGGCGTACAGCCAGTTGAAGAGCGCCGTACGCGCGCCTCCGATATGCAGGTATCCCGTGGGTGAGGGAGCGAACCGGGTGACAACGGTCTCGGGCATCTTCTGGGAGCCTTTCCGGGTTAACGTATTGGTAACTGTTTTGGGGGTAGCGGTTGGTGGACTGTCTATCGGCACGCCGGAAGGGAGACAAGTCTTGGCGCCGACGCATCGCCCGGTCCCGGTCCTTGTCTCTGCCTGGCTGGCGCAGCGGGGGCAACTGGTCTGCTGGACGCCGGCGGCGATGGCCGCCGGTATCGGGCTTTATTTCTCGCTGCGGGTTGAACCGGGCGTGCCGCACTACATCGCGCTCGGCGCGGCGGGGCTGGCCTGTGCCGGGCTGGCGGCGCGGGCGGGGGCCATACTGGCGCCGCTCTTGTGGCTGCCGGCGCTGGTCGCGCTGGGGCTCTGCCTGGCCGGGGCGCGGGCGCATCTGGTGGCCGGACCGGTGCTGGAATGGCGCTATTACGGGCCGGTTCAGGGACGGGTTGCGGATATCGACCGCTCGGCCTCTGACGCGCTGCGGCTGACGCTTGACCGCGTGGTGCTGGCCGACATGCCCCCCGACAGGACACCGCCGCGGGTGCGCGTGTCGCTGCATGGCGACGGGCTGGAGCCCGACATCGCGCCGGGGCTGACGGTGATCATGACAGCCCACCTGTCGCCGCCGTCGGGGCCGACAGAACCTGGCGGGTTCGATTTTCGCCGTCATGCCTGGTTTCAGGGGCTGGGGGCGGTGGGCTATACCCGCACGCCGGTGCTGGCGCTGGCCCCGCCCGAAGGGGGGCAGTGGCTGTTCAGGGCACGGATGTGGCTGTCGGCGCGAGTGCAGGCGGCGCTGCCGGGCGAGGCGGGCGCCTTTGCCGCCGCGATCATGACCGGTGACCGGTCCGGCATTCCGCAACCGGTGCTGGAGGCGCTGAGGCGCTCGAACCTCGCCCACCTGCTGGCCATCTCGGGGTTGCACATGGGGCTGCTGGCGGGGGTCGTGCTGGGGGTGGTGCGGCTGGGCCTTGCGGCGGTGCCCGCACTGGGGCTGCGCTGGCCAGCGAAAAAGATCGCCGCGGTGGCGGCAATCGTGGCCTCGGCCGGATATCTGGCGCTGTCGGGCGGCAGTATCGCCACCGAACGGGCATTCATCATGGTGACGGTGATGCTGTGCGCGGTGCTGGCCGACCGGCGGGCGCTGTCGCTCAGGGCGGTGGCGGTGGCGGCGGTGATCGTTCTGGCGCTGAGGCCCGAGGCGCTGCTTGGCCCCGGTTTCCAGATGTCCTTTGCCGCCACGACCGCGCTGGTGGCGGTGTTCGGGCTGATCCGCGACCGCCGGATCCCGCTGGGGCCAGTGTGGCTGCGTCCGGCCGCGGCGGTGGCGATCTCGTCGCTGGTGGCGGGGCTGGCGACTGCCCCGTTTGCCGCCGCGCATTTCAACCAGTTCGCCCATTACGGGCTGGTGGCCAACCTGCTCAGCGTGCCGCTGATGGGGGTGCTGGTGATGCCGGCGGCGCTGGCGGCGGTGGTGCTGCTGCCGCTCGGGGCCGAGGCGGCGGCGCTGTGGCTGATGGGACTGGGGCTGGACTGGATCCTGGGCGTGGCGCAGTGGGTGTCGGCGCTGCCGGGCGCGCGTGGCGCGGTGCCGGCGCCGGGGCCTTGGGTGCTGCCGTTGCTGGCGCTGGGGGCGATCTTTGTCATTCTCTGGCAGGGGCGGGCGCGGGTGGCGGGGCTGGCGCCGGTGGTTCTGGCCATGGTGCTGTGGGCCGGGGCAGAGCGCCCCGAGGTGCTGATATCAGAGCGTGGCGGACTGGTGGGCGTGATGACCCACAAGGGCCGCGCCATCAGCCGGGCGCGCGGGGCCGGGTTCGTCGCCGGTATCTGGCTGGAAAACGATGGCGATGCGGCCGATCAGGCGCTGGCCCATGCCCGCTGGCCCACCGGCCAGGTCGCCGATTGGCCGCCAGTCAGGGCGCTGCCGGGCAAGCGCGCCGCCGCCGCCCTGGACGACTGCGCGCCCGGTGAATGGGTGGTGCTGACGGCCGAGCCGCGCGACGGGCTGCCCTGCCGGGTGATCACGCCCGCGACCTCGCGCAAAACCGGTGCGCTGGCGCTTTACCGTGACGGGGACAAGCTGCGCATGATCAGCGCAAGACAGCAAACCGGCACGCGGCTGTGGTCGCCGGGGCGAACGCCGGATCAGTAGCTGCGGATCAGTCCCACCAGCCGGCCCTGCACGCGCACCTTGTCCTCTGGCAGGACGCGGGTTTCGTAGGCGGGGTTCGCGGCCTCCAGCGCGATGGCGCTGCCGTTGCGGTAGAATTTTTTCAGCGTCGCCTCCTGATCCTCGATCAGGGCAACGACGATATCGCCATTGTCGGCCATGTCGGTTTCGCGGATCACCACAACGTCGCCATCATTGATGCCGACCCCGATCATCGAATCGCCACGCACCTCCAGCGCGTAGTGGTTGCCGCGCCCCGCGATCATGTCACCGGGGACCGAGACATTGTGGCTGGCATGCGCGATCGCCTCGATCGGGACACCGGCGGCGATGCGGCCCATCACCGGCAGTTCCACCGCCGGGGCGCTGGCGACGTCGATGGCGTTGGCGGGGCGTTGTGGTCGTTCGTCGCGGTCGCCCTCGATCACGCGGGGATGAAAGCCGCCGCCACTGCCGCCCTGGGCCAGCGCATCGGGCAGCTTTATGATTTCCAGCGCCCGCGCCCGGTGGGCCAGCCGGCGGATGAAACCGCGTTCCTCCAGCGCCGTGATCAGCCGGTGAATGCCGGATTTCGAGCGCAGATCAAGCGCTTCTTTCATCTCGTCGAAACTGGGCGGAACACCATCGCGGCTGATGCGCTTGTGGATGAATTCCAGCAGGTCCAGCTGTTTACGGGTCAGCATGTTGCACATCCTTTGCGAGCGTTGTCTAGCGTTTGTTCTACGCATGTTCGCGTTTTGTGTCAACTCTGACCGTACGGGCGGCTGATACGCTAGAGTGGGATATACGCCACCTCTGTGCCGGTTTCGTGCCTGTCGTCGCCGGGCGGGCGCACCAATAGCGCGTTCGCCGTGGACAGCACCGACAAGAGCGAACTGTCCTGCCGGTCGCCTGCTGTAATGGCGCCGTTTTCGACGCGCGCACGCATGTAGTGTTCGCGCGGGCCGTTCTCGGGCAACTCATGTGCCAGTGTCGCCCGCAGGCGCGGGGCGGGGGCCGCGCCCAGCCCCAGCATCGTCCGCAGCATCGGCACCAGGAACACATGCCCGCAGACGATGGCTGATACCGGGTTGCCCGGCAGACCGACCATCGGCACCCCGTCCATGCGCCCGGCCATCAGCGGCTTTCCGGGCCGCATCGCCACCTTGTAGAAGGACTGTTCCATCCCGCGCGCGGCGGCAACCTTGCCCACCAGGTCATGATCGCCCACCGAGGCACCACCGATGGTCACCACCAGGTCAGCGCCCTCCGCCAGGTCAAAGGCGGCGTGGATCGCGGCGTCGGTGTCGCCGGCAATGGGCAGGATGCGCGCCTCGGCCCCGGTGGCGTCGATCAGTGCCTTGAGGCCAAAGGTATTGGAGGCAATGATCTGGTCGGGGCCGGGGTTGTCGCCGGGCATCACCAGCTCGTCGCCGGTGGAAATCAGCGCCACCCGCGGCTTGCGCGTCACCGATAGTTCGCCCAGGTTCATCGCCGCCATCAGCGCGATGTCCGACGGCCCCAACAGGCGCGGCGCGGCGATAGACGCCCCGGCGGCGAAATCGGCGCCCATCGGGCGGATATGCGCGCTGTCGCCGATGGTGTCGGTCAGCGTGATACGGTCGCCCTCGCGGATCACGTCCTCTTGCATCACCACGCGGTCGGCGCCCCCGGGCACGGGCGCGCCGGTAAAGATGCGTACCGTCTGTCCGGCGCCGACGCTGCCGGCATACCGGTGGCCTGCGGCGGATTCGCCGATCACGTCAAAGGCGGCGCCGGGCCGGGCCTCGGCCGCGCGCAGCGCGTAGCCATCCATCGCCGAGGCGTCAAAGGGGGGCTGGTCGCGCCGCGCCACCGCGTCCCGGGCCATCACCCGGCCGGCGGCGGCGGTCAGCGGAACGGTCTCGGGCTCCAGCGGCCGGACCAGTGCGAACAGCTTTGACAGCGCCTCTTCAACGGTGATCATGTTGCCTCGTAACGTCCTGATTTTCCGCCATCTTTCAGCGTCACGCGGATGCCGCCGATCTGCATAGCCCGATCCACCGCCTTGAGCATGTCATAGACCGTAAGCGCGGCGGTGCTGACGGCACTCAGCGCCTCCATCTCGACGCCGGTTCGGCCGGTGGTCTTGACCGTGGCGGTGATGCGCACGCCGGGCAGGTCGGCATCTGGCGTCAGATCCAGCGCAACCTTGGCGATGGGCAGGGGATGGCACAGCGGTATCAGGTCGGCCGTGCGTTTGGCGCCCATGATCCCGGCCAGCCGCGCGACACCCAGGACGTCACCCTTTTTCGCCCGGCCTTCTGCCATGATTTCAAAGGTTTCCGGCGCCATCTTGACCCAGCCTTCGGCGCTGGCGATGCGCTTGGTCTGGGCCTTGGCGCTGACATCGACCATATGCGCATGGCCGTGTTCGTCGAAATGGGTCAGCCCGCTCACAAAAGCCCCCGCGTCACCGCCGAGCCCGCCAGTATGGCGCGGGTCGCTGCCGTCACGTCGTCTTGCCGCATCAGGGCCTCGCCGATCAAGAAGCAGCGCGCGCCATAGCGCGCCAGGTCGGCCAGATCGTCAGGCGTCGACATCCCGCTTTCGCACACGATGGTGCGCCCGGCGGGCACCAGCCTGGTCAGCCGGCGCGAGACGTCGAGCGAGGTCTCGAACGTGTCGAGGTCGCGGTTGTTGATGCCGATCAGCGGCGATTTCAACAGCGCGGCGCGCTCCAGCTCGGCCTCGGTGTGGACCTCCAGCAGCGCGTCCATCCCCCACCGTTCGGCGGCGTCTTCCAGTTCGGCCGCCTGGCTGTCATCGACCGCGGCCATGATGATCAGGATGCAATCGGCCCCCAGCGCGCGGGCCTCGGCAACCTGGTAGGGATCGTACATGAAATCCTTGCGCAATACCGGCAGGTTACACGCCGCCCTTGCCATGGTCAGGTATTCCGGCGCGCCCTGGAAACTGGGCGTGTCGGTCAGCACCGACAGGCAGGCGGCGCCGCCTGCCTCGTAGGCCTTTGCCAGGGCCTCGGGGTCGAAATCGGCGCGGATCAGCCCTTTCGACGGGCTGGCCTTTTTGATCTCGGCGATCAGGCCGTAGCCTTGTTTGCTGGCCTGCAACAGCGCCTCGGCAAAGGGGCGCACCGCCGGCGCTGCGCCGGCCCGGGTCTCGATATCGGCCTGGCTGACGGCCTCCTTGGCGGCGGCGATCTCTTTCAGCTTGTAGGCCTTGATCTTTTCCAGAATTGTGGGTGTTGTCATGCCACCTCCGTTGTCACTTTGGCCAATGCCTTGATCTTGGCGCGTGCAGCGCCGCTGTCGAGGCTCTCTCGCGCCATCTCGACCCCCTGGCGCAGGTCAGTGGCCCGCCCGGCCACGACCAGCGCCGCGGCGGCGTTCAGCAGCACGGCGTCACGATAGGCGCCCCCGGCCCCTTCGAGCAGGGCGCGAAAGGCGCGGCCGTTTTCCTCTGGCGTGCCGCCGAGAATGGCCTTGAAGGGATGAACCGGCAGGCCGGCATCCTCTGGCGAAATCTCGGCCTCGCGCAGGCTGCCGTCCTCCTCAAGCGCGACAACCCAGCTTGGCCCCGCGATGCTGAGCTCGTCGGTGCCGTCGCTGCCATGCACCAGCCAGGCGCGTTCAGACCCGAGCGCGGCCAGCGTTTCGGCCATCGGGCGAATGAGGTCGCGCGAAAACGCGCCGGTAAGCTGCCGCTTGACGCCAGCGGGGTTGGTCAGCGGGCCCAGGATGTTGAAGATGGTGCGCGTGCCCAGCTCGGCCCGCACCGGGCCGACATGGGCCATCGCGGGGTGATGCATGGGCGCCATCATGAAGGCGATACCAGTAGATTTCAGAGCCTTTTCAACCACTTCAGGCCCAACCATAACGTTTATGCCAAGTTGCGTCAGCGCGTCCGCCGCCCCCGATTTCGAGCTGAGGTTGCGGTTGCCGTGCTTGGCCACAGGCACCCCGGCGCCGGCCACGACAAAGGCGGCGGCGGTCGAGATGTTGAGCGTGCCCTTGCCGTCGCCGCCGGTGCCGACGATGTCGATTGCGCCCTCGGGCGCGGCGACCTTGTGGCACTTGGCCCGCATCACCGACGCGGCGGCGGCGTATTCGTCCACAGTCTCGCCCCGGGTGCGCAGGGCCATCAGGAATCCGCCGGTCTGGGCCGGCGTTGCCTCGCCCTCGAACAGGCAGGTAAAGGCGGTCTCGGCCTCCTCGCGGGTCAGGGGGCGGTCGGCGGCGATGCCGATGAGGGACCGGATATCGCTCATGCTGGTACCTTCGTCGTCTCTAGGAAATTCTTCAACAGCGCATGCCCGTGTTCCGAGGCAATTGATTCGGGGTGGAACTGGATGCCGTGGATCGGCAGGTCGCGGTGCTGCAGCCCCATGATGGTGCCATCCTCCAGTTCCGCCGTGATTTCAAGCTCTTGCGGGCAAGAGCTGCGCTCGACCACCAGCGAATGATAGCGCGTCGCCGCAAAGGGTGACGGCAGGCCGGCAAAGACTCCCTTGCCGGTGTGGTGGATGCTGCCCATCTTGCCGTGCACGATCTCGGAATGGCGCACCACGCGCCCGCCGAATGCCTGGCCGATGGTCTGGTGCCCCAGGCACACGCCCAAAAGCGGCACGCGCGTTTCCGCCGCCGCATGGGTCAACGCCAGGCAGATGCCGGCGCGGTCTGGGTCGCAGGGACCGGGCGACAGCACGATACCTGCAGGCCGCATCGCCATGGCCGCCTGCACGTCGATTGCGTCATTGCGGCGCACCTCGACCCCGGCCCCCAACTCACCCAGGTAATGGACAAGGTTGTAGGTGAAACTGTCATAGTTATCTATCAGGAGCAGCATTGCGCATCCCCATGCGGTTTGGGCGCCGGACGTCGGGTCCGGCCCCCCTGTGACGGACCCTACTTGTTCAGGGTTGCAAGGCAGCGTCAAGGGGCGCAAAGGTAGGAGAAAGGCAAAAAGCAGAGGGCAGAGACGGTGCGACTGGGTTATCTGGGCGGTTTTCTGACCGGGGCGGTGCTGTCGGCGGCGGCGCTTGGTGCGGTTTCGGTGTTGAGCGGGATTGCGACAGACGGCCCCCCCCGTGCGGCCAGTCCCGAAGTGCCGGCCGGGTCGCAGTTCAACCAGTCGCGCGAGGACCGCGAGGCGACGTTGCCCGCCCCCGACGACACGCCCGAGCCCGAGGGTGCGCCGGTGGTGGCCGCGCCCGAGCCCGACGACCTGAGCCCGCTTGCCGATGCAGATACCGCCCCCGCCGCGCCGCCGGTGACCGGCGATGTCGAGGCGTCGCTCAGCGCGCCGCAGGCCGATGGCGATGCGGCCGGCGTGGCCTTTGGCGGCGACGAGCCGGTGCTGCCCAGCCCGCAGGCCCTGCCGCCCGAAGAGCCGCGCGACGAGGACGGCCCGTCAGTGGCGGCCGAGCCCGCCGAACAGCCGGCGGTGACTGAGGCACCTGACCCTGTCGAACCCGCGGTCCCCGTGGTTCCGGCCGCCCCGGCCGAAGAGGCAGACGAACTTTCGATCTCGGCCGAACCGGTGCAGCCCCCGCAGCCCGAGGTCGAGGCCGACAGCGGCCTTTTCGGCGATGACCGGGCAGGGGCGCAGAGCCCCCCCGAGGACATGACCGAGAAGGCAGACCCAGCCGCCGATGAACCGATGAGCGAAGAACCCGCCGCCGAGGCCGCTGTTGAAGATGAGGCGCCCTCGGGCACCATCGGCAACCTGGCCGAGGGCGTGACCATCGGGCGTCTGCCCGCGGTGACTGACGCGCCCCCGGCTGAGGCCGAGGCCGTCGATCCGGTCGCGACAGAGGCGCTGGAACGCTTTGCCGTGCCCTTTGACAACCCCGAAAACAAGCCGCTGATGGCGATCGTTCTGATTGACGATGGCGAGAGCCCGATCAGTTTCGAGGCGCTGGCGGATTTTCCCTATCCGATCAGCTATGCCATTGATGCGGGCTGGTCCGGTGCGGCCGAGGCGGCGAAAAACTATCGCGCCGCCGGGCTGGAGGTGATGGCGTTGATCGATCTGCCCGAAGGTTTCGATGCCCGCGACACCGAGGTGGCGATGCAAAGCTACCTGCGCGCCGTGCCCCAGACGGTGGCGGTGATGGAAGGGGTCGGCACCGGCCTGCAATCCAGCCGCGAGGCGGCGATGCAGCTTGTCCCGATCCTGCAGGATGGCGGGCTGGGGCTGGTGCTGTTTTCCGAGGGGCTGGACACGACCCGCAAGCTGATCGCGCGCGAGGGGGTGCCGGTGGCGCCGGTGTTCCGTGATTTCGACGCCGAGGGACAGAATGCGCGGGTGATCCGGCGGTTCCTTGATCAGGCGGCGTTCCGCGCGTCGCAGGAAGAGGGCGGCGTTGTCATGGTCGGGCGCCTGCGCGCCGAGACCGTCAGCGCGCTGCTGCTCTGGGGCCTTCAGGACCGGGCCGGCAGCGTCGCGCTGGCGCCGATTTCGGCAGTGCTGAAAGAGAGCGTGAACTGAGAGCCGCGTAGGCCGGGATTCAGCCCGGCAACCTGCTTTAACGCCGGGCTGAAGCCCGGCCTACGCCCGGCCCGCCTTTGCACATTCGGGTCAAACGCGGGGCCTTGTCCTAGCCCTCGTTGTCGTCACCGGCAAAGCGGGCGGCGTCGGCCGCGGCGCGGCGGATGGCGTTGGATTTGTGCATCGTCTCCATGTATTCCGCCTCGGGGTCGCTGTCATAGACGACGCCGCCGCCGGCCTGGATATAGAGCTTTTGATCCTTTACCACTGCGGTGCGCAGGGCGATGCAGATATCCATGTCGCCGCCCGAGCTGAAATAACCCACGCCGCCGCCATAGACGCCGCGCTTTTCCGGCTCCAGCTCGTCGATGATTTCCATCGCGCGCACCTTGGGCGCGCCTGACACCGTGCCGGCGGGCAGCCCGGCCAGCAGCGCCGACAGGGCGTCTTGGCCCTCTGCCAGCTCGCCCACCACGTTCGACACGATGTGCATGACGTGTGAATAGCGCTCGATGATGAATTTCTCGGTTGGGCGCACGGTGCCGATGCGGGCCACGCGGCCCACGTCGTTGCGACCAAGATCCAGCAGCATCAAGTGCTCGGCGCGTTCCTTGGGGTCGGCCAGCAGGTCGGCCTCAAAGGCGCGGTCCTCGTCGGAGGTGGCGCCGCGCGGGCGGGTGCCGGCGATGGGGCGGATGGTGATCTGCCCGTCCATCACCCGCACCAGGATCTCGGGGCTGGCGCCGACCACCTGGAAGCCGCCGAAATTGAAATAGAACATGAAGGGCGACGGGTTGGTGCGCCGCAGGCTGCGGTAAAGCGCAAAGGGCGGCTGGCGAAAGTCTTGCGTCCAGCGCTGGCTGGGCACCACCTGGAAAATGTCGCCGGCGCGGATGTATTCCTTGGCCCGCTCTACCGCGTCCTTGTAGCCCTCGTGGGTAAAGTTCGAAACCGGCGGCGCGTCCTCGTGCGGCTCGCCCAGGCTGCGGCTGACGCGCGGCAGCGCCCGGTCGAGGTCGCGCACCGCGTCCATCACCCGTTCGGCCGCCTGGGCATAGGCCGCCCGCGCCGACAGGCCCGATCCGGCCCAGGCCGGCGCCACCACGATCACGTCGCCCTTGACCCCGTCCAGTACCGCCACCACCGAGGGGCGCATCATCACCGCGTCGGGCAGACCCAGCGGGTCGGGGTTGACGTCGGGCAGGTGTTCGACCAGCCGGATCATGTCATAGCCCAGATAGCCGAACAGCCCGGCGCTGGCCGCGGGCAAGTCGGCGGGCAGGTCGATCCGGCTCTCGTCGATGAGCGCGCGCAGGTTGCTCAGCGGGTCGCCCGGCTGTTCCTCGAATGTGTCGCCGTCGAAACGCGCCTGACGGTTGATGCGGCTGGTCTGGCCGTGGCACTGCCAGATCAGGTCGGGTTTCATGCCGATGATCGAATAGCGCCCGCGTACCTCGCCGCCGGTGACCGATTCCAGCACAAAGGCGTCGCGCGCCGCGCCCGTGAGCTTGAGCATCAGCGAAACCGGCGTGTCGAGATCGGCGGCAAGCCGGGCAAAGACAACCTGGTTCTGTCCGGCCTCAAAACCCTTGGCGAAGCTTTCGAAATCTGGGGTCAGTTCCACGGTTTGCGTCCTAGCGGAAATTCGCGTGCACGGCGTTGAGCGCGGATTGGTCCAGCTCGATCCCGGCGCGGGTGCGGATGTCGTTGGCCAGCACCTGGAAAAGGTCCTGCGCCAGCCCCGAGGCCGCCTGCTGACGCAAGAGACCCTGCAATTGTTGCAGGTCGGGGTCTTCGGGGTCGGGGTCGTGCACGGCGTCCAGCCGGACGACGAACAGCCGCCCCGCGTTTCCGATCACGGCCACCTTGCCGGGGTCGAGCGCGAACACCTCGTCGATCATCGAGGATGGTGCCCCGGCGACATAGCTGCGCCGGGTCAGGCTCTGGCTGTCGTCCTCGGTCAGCTCGGCATCCTCAAAGCTGGCGCCGCTTTCCAGCTTGGCCACTGCCGGCGCGACCTGTTTTTCAAGCTCTTCCACCAGCTTTTCGGCACTCCATGCGGCAGTGACCTCCTCGCGCACGGCGTCGAGCGGCTGCAGCTCCGGCGCGATCACCTCGTCAAGGCGCATGGCGAAAATGCCGCCATCGTCCAGGGTGATGACCTCGGGATAGTCGCCATCGGTCAACTCGGTGGCGGCGGCGCGGAACGCCTCGAACGCGGCGATGCCGTCGGTGACGCCCGGGTGCCAGTCGATGCTGCCCAGTTCCATCTCGGTTTCCTGGGCCAGATCCTCGATCGTGGCGCCGCCGGCCAGCAGGTCGTCAGTGGCATCGATGCGGCCTTCGACCATCCGTCGGGCGCGGCCCGCGGCCAGTTCGGCACGCAGGTCCGGCAGGGCCTCTTCAAAGGTGGTGGTCTGTGCCGCAAGTCGGGCATCGACGCGGAACAGTGCAGGCCCGACAGAGCTGGGCAGGGGCCCGACAACATCGCCAACCTCTGCGGCGAACACCGCCTCGGCCGCGTCGCCCAACTCCTCGCGCGTCACATCGCCCAGGTCGGTGTCGGACAACTCGAGCCCGCGCTCGGCGACAAGCGCCTCAAAATCCGCCTCGCCGCTGGTGATACGGGCAAGGGCAGCCTCGGCCGCGGCCGTGTCGGCAAAGGCCAGGCGTTCGACCAGGCGGCGTTCGGGGCGGTTGTATTCGTCAGTACGCGCCTCATAGGCATCGCGGAGGGCGTCTTCGTCCACCTCGACGCTGTCCAGCAGCATGTCGGGGCTGAGCCAGGCATAGGTGATGCGCTTGCGTTCGGGCAGGGTGTAACGCTCGGCGTGCTCCTGGTGATAGGCGACCAGGTCGGCCTCTTCGGGCACGGGCAGGCCGGTGGTCAGGTCGCTGCGGTCCAACACCGTCCAGGTGACCTCGCGCCGCTGGCCCAGATAGTCTGTCAGGGCTTTCATGTAGCCATCGGGCATCTGCACCCCGGCCACCACCGCCGCCTGCAGAAAGCCGCGCGCGGCCTCGGCGCGGATATCCTCTTCGAACTTGGTTTCGCTCAGCCCGGCCTGGTCGAGACCATAGCGGTACGCCTCACGGTCGAACTTGCCGTCAACGCCCTGAAACTGCGGCATCGAAACGATCTCATCATGCAGTGTTTCGTCGCCGACAGACAGCCCGATGCGGCTGGTCTCATAGTCGAATGCCGCCGAGGCGATCAGCCGGGTCAGCACCGCGTCGGTCACGCCCATCTGCTGGGCCTCGGCAAAGCTGAGCGCGCTGCCGCGTTCCGCCTCGATGGCGCGGATTTCCTGTTGCAGCGCACGGGCATAATCGTCGACGTCGATCTGCTGGTCGCCGACGGACCCGACAGAACGGGCCGTACCCGACAGGTTGGTCACGCCGAACCCGCCGAGACCGAGGATGAGCAAGGCCAGAAGAATCCAGGCCATGGTGTTCGAGATGCCTTTGGCTGCCATGTCGTCCCCTGTCAGGCGAAAATGCACTGTTTTGCGGTATCTACGCGTTCACTGGCGGGGGGGCAAGAGGCGGGCAGGGGGATGTTTCCGGTCGGCTGGCTGCCGGCCTCACCGGCCCGGGCGTTCAGGTGCCGCGATAGGGCTCGACATATTGCAGGGCCATGTCCCAGGGAAAGAATATCCAGGTGTCCTGGCTGACCTCGGTGACAAAGGTGTCGACCATGCCGCGGCCCTTGGGTTTGGCATAGACGGTGGCAACGCGCGCCTTGGGCATCACCTTGCGTACCACTTCCAGCGTGCGGCCGGTATCGACCAGGTCATCGACGATCAGCACCCCGGCGCCGTCGCCCACCACGTCCATGTCGGGCGACTTGATGATATGCGCCGCGCTTTGGGTCTGGTGGTCGTAGGACTTGACGCTGATCGTATCGACGGTGCGGATATCCAGTTCGCGCGCGACGATCATCGCCGGGGCCATGCCGCCGCGGGTGATGGCCACCACGGCGCGCCAGCCGCCATCGGGCGTTTCGGCCTGCAGCCGCCAGGCCAGCGCGCGGGCGTCGCGGTGCAGTTGGTCCCAGCTGACGTGAAAGCCCCGCTCATGCGGCAGGCGGTCGTTCATCTCGGATGGCTTGGGGCTCACGGCAGGTCAGCTCTTGTCGATGTCGGGGGCGTCGACCGCCTTCATCCCGACGACGTGATAGCCGGCATCGACATGCAGAACCTCGCCGGTGGTGCCGCTGCCCAGGTCGGACAGCAGGAAGAGCGCGGCGCGGCCCACATCCTCGGTCGTCACGTTGCGCCGCAGGGGCGAGTTCAGCTCGTTCCATTTCAGGATATAGCGGAAATCGCCGATACCCGAGGCGGCCAGCGTCTTGATCGGCCCGGCGGAGATGGCGTTGACGCGGATGCCGTCACGGCCCAGATCCTCGGCCATGTACATTACCGAGGCCTCGAGCGCGGCCTTGGCGATGCCCATGACGTTGTAATGCGGCATCACCTGCTCGGCGCCGTAATAAGTGAGCGTCAGCATCGACCCGCCCGGCTGCATCATCTTTTCCGCCCGCTGCGCCACGGCGGTGAAGGAATAGACTGAAACGTCCATGGTATTGAGGAAATTGTCGCGGCTGGTGTCGATGTAGCGCCCGCGCAGCTCGTTCTTGTCGGAAAAGCCGATGGCGTGAACGATGAAGTCCAGCCCGTCCCAGACCTCTCCCAGCGCGGCGAATGCGGCGTCGATCGAGTCCGGGTCGGACACGTCGCAATCAAACAGGCGGGTCACGCCCAGTTGCGCCGCCAGCGGCTCGACCCGTTTGCGGAACGCGTCGCCCATATAGGTGAATGCCAGTTCGGCCCCGGCATCGGCACAGGCCTTGGCGATCCCCCAGGCGATCGACTTGTCGTTGGCAAGACCCATGATGAGTCCGCGCTTGCCTGCCATCAGCGTGTTCGCCATGTTCTGCCCTCGAGCCCTTGCCAGTGTGTTATTCCTTTAGGTGATCGCCGGACCGGCATCAAGAGCATGGCGCCGATGCGCCGATGGCCGGTTTTGACCCTTGTGCCTGCGGGCGCGTGAGCGTAGCAGGCTGAATCGTGTTGCAGCAGATGAGGCCCGGAATGGAACGCAGCGGGATCTTTTCGGGGGATGATCCATTTCAGATCGCCCGTGACTGGCTGGCCGAGGCAGAGGCGAGCGAGATCAACGACCCCAACGCCGTGGCTCTGGCGACGGTCGATGACGGCGGGATGCCGAATGTGCGCATGGTGCTGCTCAAGGACATCACCGATGCCGGGTTCTGGTTCTACACCAATTACGACAGCGCCAAGGGGCGGGAAATCGCGGCGTGCCCCAAGGCAGCGATGGTGCTGCACTGGAAATCAATGCGCCGTCAGCTGCGCGTGCGCGGCGAGGTGGTGCGCGAGGACGGGCCCGAGGCCGACGCCTATTACGCATCGCGGTCTCTGAAAAGTCGCCTTGGGGCCTGGGCGTCGCGGCAGTCGCAGCCGCTGGAATCACGCGCGAAACTGATGGCCGAGGTGGCAAGGGTGACGTCGCGTAAGGGACCTAACCCGCCACGCCCACCTTTCTGGGGCGGCTTTCGTATCGTTCCGTTCGAAATCGAGTTCTGGGCGGACGGTGCATTCCGGCTGCATGACCGCTTCGTCTGGCGCAGGCAAGCCGTTGAATCGGCTTGGAAAGTCCAGCGATTGAGCCCCTGAGGTCTTTCGCTGCCCGGAAACGGGCATTCGTGATCTGCGGATTGTTTCTTGCGAAACAGGCTGCGTGTCATTCTAATGGCAGGACGGTTCCTGCGTAAATTATGGGGATCAGGCATTTTGGCCAAGCCTACGCAAGGCACAGAACGCATCCGGGGACGGGTGAAATGGTTCGACCCCACCAAGGGATTCGGCTTTGTCGTCTCTGACGAGGGCGGGCCGGACATCTTGTTGCATGCCAATGTTCTGCGCAATTTCGGACAAAGCTCGATCGCCGACGGCGCTGTTGCCGAGATCGATGTGCAGCGGACCGAACGCGGCGTGCAGGCTGTCCTGGTGCATGCCATCGAGCCGCCGGAGGCTGATGCGCTGTCGGGGCTGGCCGACCTGGAAGACATCGACCCCGAGGCGATACGCGCCGCGCCGCTTGAACCCGCGCGCGTGAAATGGTTCGACAAGGCCAAGGGATTCGGCTTTGCCAACACCTTTGGCTGCGAACAGGACGTGTTCATCCATATCGAGGTTCTGCGTCGCTCGGGCATGGCCGATCTGCAACCCGGAGAGGCGCTGGCGATCCGGGTGATCGACGGCAAGAGGGGCCGTATGGCGACGGAGGTCTGTGCATGGGAAGTTGCGGTCAAGCATTCAGGATAATGGTGCTGGTGCTCGGGCTTGGGTTCGGGTTCACGCTGGGGGTAGGGCCGGCACTGGCAGAGGCGGCTTGTACCGACACCACGGTGCAACTGCGCGGCGCCTGGGGCGAGGCGCGTTTCACGGTCGAGGTGGCCGATGACGATGCCGAACGCGCCCGGGGACTGATGCACCGCGAAAGCCTGCCGCGCAGCGCCGGCATGCTGTTCGTCTATGAACGCCCGCACAGGGCGGGGTTCTGGATGAAGAACACGCTCATCCCGCTCGACATCCTGTTTGCCGACTCGGCCGGTGTGGTAAAGCGGGTCGCGCCGATGGCCGAACCGCTGAGCGAGAGATTGATTCTGGGTGGCAACGGCATCCAGTACGTTCTGGAAATAAATGGCGGCCTGGCTGAGGCGATGGGAATCATCAAAGGCACCGAGCTGCGCCACCCCGCGATCGGGCCGGATGCCGCCTGGCCCTGTTAACCCTTTTCAAGCCCGCCGAACGCGGCTAGATACGACCCCGGTTCGGGGCGTGGCGCAGTCTGGTAGCGCACCTGTTTTGGGTACAGGGGGTCGTGAGTTCGAATCTCGCCGCCCCGACCATTTCATCAACACGATATATCGTCCCGCGTGAGCGGGGGATGCGGGGGCGCAACCGCTGGAAACTGTCGCACGATCGCAACAGCTGGTGTGGTGCGGCGGAGGTTTCCCCAAAACCTTGTGTTTCCGGTAACAACGCGGCCGTCTTTCACCCCCTGCGGCAGGCCGGGGAATCGGACGCGCGCGGTGGTCCGCAGGTCAACCGAAAAATTTTGGGAATATCTGGAAAATACCGTTGACCGATGGGCGGTGTATACGTCAGTTTGTGTGAGCGGGCCGGATCACCACAATATATGGTGGCCAGGTCCCGGGCAGGGACAGACCTCCAAGAATACCCGGCACGACAATGTCGGGCCATTTTCCGCACCGGATAACCGGGCAGCGGGCGGGTCGGTCGTGTCTGTTCGGTTCCGGCAAAGGCCCGCCACGGTCAGAGACGCGCTGAAAAGAATGGGGCAGCCAAAAAATGAAGATCGAACGCAGATTCACCACGGCAGGGCAGGACGCCTATGCGGGCATCGAATTCGTCACCACCAGTTCCGAGATTCGCAATCCCGACGGCACGACCGTCTTTCGGCTGGATGAGGTCGAGGTGCCCGCGAGCTGGAGCCAGGTTGCCAGCGACGTCATCGCGCAGAAATATTTCCGCAAGGCCGGCGTGCCGGTGAAACTGAAGAAGGTGCGCGAAAAGGGCGTGCCGGACTTCCTGTGGCGCTCCGTCCCGGCAAGCAAGGACACCGTCGCCGCCGGCGAGACCTCGGCCCGGCAGGTGTTCGACCGGATGGCGGGCGCCTGGGCCTATTGGGGCTGGAAGGGCGGCTATTTCACCACCGAAGAGGACGCGCGCGCCTATTTCGACGAAATGCGCCACATGCTGGCCCGCCAGATGGCCGCGCCCAACAGCCCGCAATGGTTCAACACCGGCCTGCACTGGGCCTATGGCATCGACGGCCCCAGCCAGGGACACTATTACGTCGATCACGAATCCGGCGAACTGGTGCGCTCGACCTCGGCCTATGAGCATCCCCAGCCGCACGCCTGTTTCATCCAGTCGGTGGCCGACGACCTTGTCGGCGACGGCGGCATCATGGACCTGTGGGTGCGCGAGGCGCGCCTGTTCAAGTACGGATCGGGTACCGGCACGAACTTTTCCTCCCTGCGTGCCGAAGGGGAGGCCCTGTCGGGCGGCGGCAAGTCGAGCGGCCTGATGGGGTTTCTCAAGATCGGCGACCGTGCCGCCGGCGCCATCAAGTCGGGCGGCACCACGCGCCGCGCCGCCAAGATGGTGATCTGCGACGCCGATCACCCCGATATCGAGGAATTCGTCAACTGGAAGGTGCGTGAGGAACAGAAGGTGGCGAGCATCGTCGCCGGCTCCAAGATGCACGAACGCCGGCTCAACGACATCTTCGGCGCCATTCGCGCCTGGGACGGCACGGCCGAGGATGCCGCCGACCCGACGGTGAACCCGTCGCTCAAATCCGCGATCCGCGCCGCCAAAAAGGACGCGATCCCCGAGACCTATATCAAGCGCGTGCTGGATTACGCCCGCCAGGGCTATGACAGCATCGAGTTTCCGACCTATGACACCGACTGGGACAGCGAAGCCTATTCCACCGTATCGGGCCAGAACTCGAACAACTCGATCCGGGTCACGGACGCCTTTTTGCGGGCGGTCGAGGCCGATGACGACTGGGCGCTGATCAACCGTACCGACGGCACCACCGCCAAGACGATCAAGGCCCGCGACCTGTGGGAACAGGTCGGGCACGCGGCATGGTCCTGCGCCGATCCGGGCATCCAGTTCCACGACACCGTCAACGCCTGGCACACCTGCCCCGAAGACGGCGCAATCCGCGGCTCGAACCCGTGTTCGGAATACATGTTCCTCGACGATACCGCCTGCAATCTGGCGTCGATGAACCTGCTGGCCTTTTTCCGCGATGGGGCCTTCGACGCCGAGGCCTATATTCACGCCACCCGGCTGTGGACGGTGACACTGGAAATCTCGGTGCTGATGGCGCAGTTCCCGTCCAAGGAAATCGCACGCAATTCCTATGACACCCGCACGCTGGGGCTGGGATATGCCAATATCGGCGGCCTCTTGATGAACATGGGGCTGGGCTACGACTCGGATGAGGGCCGTGCACTGTGCGGCGCGCTGAGCGCGATCATGACCGGTGTGGCCTATGCCACCTCGGCCGAGATGGCGGGCGAGCTGGGACCGTTCCCTGCCTATGAGCGCAACCGCGACCACATGCTGCGGGTGATCCGCAACCACCGTACCGCCGCACAGGGGCGCACGGACGGGTACGAGGGGCTGGCGATCCCGCCTGTGCCGCTCGATCACGCCAACTGCCCCGATGCGCGTCTTGTCGACCTGGCGATGGCCAGCTGGGACGAGGCGGTCGCCCTTGGCGAAAAGCACGGTTTCCGCAACGCGCAGGCCACGGTCATCGCGCCCACCGGCACTATCGGTCTGGTGATGGACTGCGACACCACCGGGATCGAGCCCGATTTCGCCCTGGTCAAGTTCAAGAAGCTGGCCGGCGGCGGCTACTTCAAGATCATCAACCAGTCGGTTCCCGCGGCGCTGAAAAAGCTGGGTTACAGCCCCGAACAGATCGCCGAGATCGCGACCTATGCCGAGGGCAGCGGCAGCCTGGCCGGGGCGCCGGCGATCAACCACACGACGCTGGCGGGCCACGGCTTTGGCGCGGCCGAGCTGGAAAAGCTCGAGGCGGCGGTGGCGCAGGCCTTTGATATCCGGTTCGTCTTCAACCAGTGGACGCTGGGCGAGCCGTTCTGCCGCGAGGTGCTGGGCATCCCGGTCGAACGTCTGAACGACCCGACCTTCGACCTGCTGGAGCATCTCGGCTTTACCAAGGCCGATGTCGAGGCCGCTAATGACCATGTCTGCGGGACCATGACGCTGGAAGGCGCGCCGCACCTGCGCACCGAACATTACCACGTGTTCGACTGCGCCAACCCCTGCGGCAAGAAGGGGCGGCGGTTCCTGTCGGTCAATTCGCATATCGACATGATGGCAGCAGCGCAGAGCTTTATCTCCGGCGCGATCTCGAAAACCATCAACATGCCCAACGACGCCAGCATCGAGGATTGCCAGGCCGCGTATGAACGCAGCTGGCGCAAGGGGGTCAAGGCGAACGCGCTTTATCGTGACGGATCCAAGCTCAGCCAGCCGCTGGCCGCCAGCCTGGTCGAGGATGACGACGACGCCGCCGAGACGCTGGAAACCGGCACGCCGCAGGAACGCGCGCAGGTCCTGGCCGAAAAGATCGTCGAAAAGATCGTGATCAAGGAGGTGATCAAGCACCAGCGCGACAAGATGCCCGAGCGGCGCAAGGGCTATACCCAAAAGGCGATCGTCGGCGGCCACAAGGTGTATCTGCGCACCGGCGAATATGCCGATGGCAGCCTGGGCGAGATATTCATCGACATGCACAAGGAAGGCGCCGGTTTCCGCGCGATGATGAACAACTTTGCCATCGCCGTGTCCGTCGGGCTGCAATACGGTGTGCCGCTTGAGGAATTCGTCGACGCCTTCACCTTTACCAAGTTTGAACCGGCGGGAATGGTGCAGGGCAACGATTCGATCAAGAACGCCACTTCGATCCTCGACTACATCTTCCGCGAACTGGCGGTCAGTTACCTGGATCGGACCGACCTGGCCCATGTCAAACCCGAGGGCGCCAGCTTTGACGATCTTGGCCGTGGCGAAGAGGACGGTCTCGGCAACCTGACCGAGATCGGCGAGGATGCCGCCAGCCGCTCGCTCGAGGTGCTCAAGCAGATCAGCTCGACCGGGTATCTGCGCAAGCGTCTGCCGCAGGAACTGGTGGTGCTGAATGGCGGTCAGAACCGGGGCGCCGTGGCGATGGGCGGTGTGACCGGGGGCGAAGTGGCGATGCAGGCGGTGGCGGCCGAGACCGCGACGCTGAGCACCGCCGCCGGCAGCGTGACCGCCAGCAGCGTGACCGTGACCGCCGCCACCAAGGCGCGGATGCAGGGCTATGAGGGCGAGGCCTGCAACGATTGCGGAAACTACACGCTGGTGCGCAACGGCACCTGCATGAAGTGCAACACCTGCGGTTCGACCAGCGGGTGTAGCTGAGGGGGGGCGCGCTATGAAGCGGAAAGAGCATCTTACCATTTCTAGGGCCGCTGAAATATATGCGGAGATGGTCTCGTGCCGCCGTCAACTGTATGGAGATCAGGAATTCTTCAAGGCAACAGAATTTTGGGAAGAGCTTTTCCGCGTCGATGACTTGTGGACGAAACGCACCTACCGAAATCCAAAAGAATACAAGCTTAAGGCATCTGTGGTCGCGTTTGAGCTTCGAGTAATGATGACTGTTGATGAGCTTCTCTGGGAGAAGGCAGTGCGTGGAGGTTGGATGGAGAACTTCGTACTTGCACACGAACTTGGCCACATTGCACTGCGACACCATGAAAAAGATGCGATAACAAAACACTTCCAAGTATTTCGAGGCTCAAGCGGTTTGGCAAATATTCCGCCGACCTTGGAAGAAGAAGAGGCTAACTACGCAGCAGTATTCCTGCAGTGTGGCGTTGCCTTGGAAGACCCGCGTTGGGGACCCGTGGAATTGGCTCGTCGTGCCTTTTCGGATCCGTTGTACGTTAAGAAAGCCCAAGCGGCGGTGAAACTAGAGGCTTTTCAAAACCACTTGAAGCGACCGAAGCCCAAATACATGAGAGTGGTGCTCTGATGAGTGGTTTTGAAGTAACAAGAAACTACACGCTGGTGCGCAACGGCACCTGCATGAAGTGCAACACCTGCGGTTCGACCAGCGGGTGTAGCTGAGACAAGGAATCGTGCCCCGCAAAAGGGCGCGCAGGGGTGGCAGGGCCGTGGCCGACCGGCCCGCACCCCGCCGAATACCGGGGGTGACACCCCCAAAGCCACACGGGGCGGGTGCGCTCGCCCCCTGACGGCGCTCAGGCCGCAGGCGAGACAACCGAGCGGTATCTTTTAACCGAGCCTGAGCGGCGAAACTCGTCATCGGGGGGCCATGTGCCCCCCGTTTTTTTGTTGCGAAACCCGCCGGGCCGGGGCACAGACCCGGGCATGAGCGACCGTCCCGCCATAAGCGTCTGCATTCCCGCCTATGACATGGGCGGGCAGGGCGGGCATTTCCTGTCCCTTTCGCTGGAGCGGCTGGCGACGCAGGATTTCACCGATTTCGAGGTCGTGGTCTCGGACCAGTCCGACACGACCGGCGTGGCCGAGGCCTGCGCCGCCTTTGAGGGCCGCCTCGACATCCGCCGCGTGGACAATCGTGCCGGCAAGCGGCAGGGCTCTGCCAATTCCAACAACGCGATGCGTCATGCGCGCGGGCGCATCCTGAAGATACTTTTTCAGGATGATTTCCTGTGTGATGACAGTGCCTTGCGGCAGGTCTTTGACACGCTCCAGCCGCCGGATCACAAATGGGTGCTGATGGGCTCGGCCGTCACCCGCGACGGCGAGGTGCTGGAACGGCCGATGGTGCCGCATTGGCACGATCAGATCCGCTATGGCCGCAACACCATTTCAAGCCCCTCGGTTCTGGCGCTGGAAGCCGGGCACAACATCTGGTTTGACGAAAACCTTATCTGGCTGATGGACGCCGACATGTACCAAAGCTGCCACGCCGCCTTTGGTGCGCCGGCAATCCTGCCCGACACGCTGCTCGCCAATCGCCTGCACGAGGGACAGGTCAGCGCCAGTGTATCCCGCAAACTGCGCCGGCATGAACTGCTATATACCGCGCGCAAGGGGGGGCTGATCCGCAAGCGCGGCGATCTGGGGGCGTTTCTCTACCAGTACCTCAAGGCGCTGGGCTAGGGGGTTATCCCCGTCTGAACAGCCGCTTCAGCAGGGGTTTCTTTGGGCTTGGAAGGGGGCGTGCAGGCCCGTCTCCGATCGTGTCCTTGCAGGCATAACCAAAACGTTCAAAGTCCCGCGCATAGACGCGGGCGATCAGGTCGAGTGTTTCATCAGAAAGCGGGGTCTGCCCGGCGGCGTAGTTATCGCCGCCCTGGCTCTTGTTCTGGTGCGCCAGGTCGCGCGGGCCATCCTGATTTCCCGCCAACTCGTCAAGGTAAGCGACGATCGGCTGCAGGCCGTCCTCCAACCGGAACACCGTCGCATGTTCGGGGATCAGCTCGCTTGCCGGGCGAAGGTGATTGTCATAGCGGAAAGGAGTTTCTTCCCGTCCATCAACCCAGTCCCTGAACCAATCGTTAATGTCCATTCCTTCGGGCACTGTCCGCTCGTACAGGCGCTGGTATTCGTAGTCGCTTCGTAGCCGAGAGACGGGGTGCCGGACGACGCCGAAACTCGACCTGATCCAGTCGGGGGGGACAAGACGGGTCACTGACTGCCAGTCCGCATGCTGGGGCGAAGACCGGGTCCAGCGCTGAGGCTCCGGCTTTTGCATATACTGCATGTCCACAAAGCCAAGCTGCCCGAAACGATCCTTCAGATAGCTTTCGACTGACGTGCCCGCACATTTGGGCACATGGGCGAAATAATGAAGGTGGCCGTTGATGCGGAATAGGGGCATGGAATCCAACTACCAGCGCAGTAAGGCTTGGTAAAGTGTCGTTTCCTGCGCGGTGTGGCCGGTCGGCCCCCACCCACGATCAGGCCACCTGCCTTTTGAAACTAAATCCATTTGCCCGTCCTGATGCTGTGCCTGATGGCGCGGCCCAGCGCTCGGGAATTCAAGGTCGTTGCCGCTGCTTTGTTTCCGCAGTAAGGACTAGTCAGGCGACGAAACGGGGTACAAGTGGTTAACAGACTCGGGCTAAGCTGGCAGACGTCTTTTTCCGCTGTGCTCTCGTCCTGTCAGAGCGCCACAAACCCTGAGCAAGCACAGGCTGCAGGAAGCTAACGCCGTGTCGGACCGTCCTGATTGCAGCCTGCTGGTGCTGACCTACAACCAAGCGGCTTTCGTGGCTGACGCAATCGATGCCGCGCTGGCGCAGATCGGTGTGGTCGCCGAGATCATCGTTTCCGACGATGCCTCTGACGACGCCACGTTCGACATCGCGCAGGACAGGCTGGCGGACTATGCTGGCCCACACCGGGTGGTGCTGAACCGCAACGAGGTCAACATGGGCGTTATCGCGCACACCAACAAGGTGGTGGCGATGGCAAGCACCGACATTCTGATCCCGTGCTATGGTGACGATATCGCCTTTCCGACCCGCGCCGCGCGCATTGTCGAAACCTTCGCCCGCCACGCGCCGCTGCTGACCCATTCCCATGCCGTGGCCATAGACGAGAGCGGCATGCAAGTGCCCTCAGGCTATGGCAGGGCGGCGTTTTTCACCAGCACCGATCCGCTGGCGGTGGCGACGTCGCGGGCGCATTACCTGGGCGCCTCGGGGGCGTGGCACAGGGCGCTTTTTGACAAGTACGGCCCGATCCGCAGCCCGCTGGTTTACGACGATCACATCCTGGGATTTCGTGCCGCGCTCGAAGGGCGGGTGCGGCTGATCGACGAGCCGCTGCTTTATTACCGCGAGGGCATCGGCATCTCGAACCTGCGGCGCGCCGATCAGAGCCGCGCCGCCAATCGCGCGCGGCGGCTGAAGATCCTGCGCCAGGCGGTGGCAATCTATGAAGAGCGGGCGCAGGACGCGCGCCGCTTCGGACTGACCGAGGGGGACGCGGTGCTGCGTGCGCTGGAAGAGGCGCGTTTTCGCGCCGCCGCGCGGCTGGCCTGGCACGAGGACCGAGGCGCGCTGTTGCGCCACGTCGCACGCCGCCCCGGCGCCGGGTTGGTGGCGCTCGCAGGTGAGGCGCTGCGCAACCTTCGCAACCGATAGCGCCCGGGTCAGGCCCTGGGCGCGGGGCGGATCCGCGTAATCAGCCCGTTCCCGCCCGCATCAGCATTCCAAAAAGGTCGCGCGGGTCGTCCGGGTCGGCCAGCAGGTCGAGATCGAAATCGAACCCTGTGCCGCCGATATGGTCGCGCACATAGCGCAGGGCGCTGAAATCCTCGATCGCGAAACCGACGCTGTCGAAAAGCGTGATCTGACGCGCATCCGTGCGCCCCGGCGCGGTGCCGTTCATCACCTGCCAAAGCTCCGTCACCGGGTGGTCGGGCGGCAATTGCTGGATCTCACCCTCGATCCGGGTCTGTTCGGGATATTCGACAAAGATCGAGGCGCGGCGCAGCACACCGGGCGCCAGTTCCGTCTTGCCGGGGCAGTCGCCGCCGATGGCGTTGATGTGCACGCCCGGGCCGACCATGTTGTCGGTCAGGATGGTCGCGTATTGCTTGTCGGCGGTGCAGGTGGTGATGATCTGCGCGCCCTCCATCGCCGCCTCGGCGCTGTTGCAGGCCGTCACGTTCAGCCCGGTCCCCGCCAGATTGCGCGCCGCCTTGGCCACCGCGCCCGGGTCGATGTCGTACAGGCGCACCGAGGTGATGCCCGCCAGCGCCTTCATCGCCAGGCTCTGGAATTCCGACTGCGCGCCGGCGCCAATCATTGCCATGGTGTCGGCGCCTTTCGGGGCCAGGTAGCGCGTGACAAGGCCCGAGGTGGCCGCCGTGCGCATCGCCGTCAGCACCGTCATCTCGCTCAGCAGTACCGGATAACCGCTGCGCACATCCGCCAGCAGGCCGAAGGCGGTGACCGTCTGCAACCCCTCGCTGGTGTTCTTCGGGTGGCCGTTGACGTATTTGAAACCGTAAACCTCGCCATCCGAGGTCGGCATCAGCTCGATCACGCCTTCGGTTGAATGGCTGGCGATGCGCGGGGTCTTGTCGAACAGCTCCCACCGCTTGAAATCGGCCTTGATATAGCCCGCCAGTCCCTTCAGCATCGCCTCGATGCCGATATGGTGGATGAGACGCATCATGTTCTCGACGCTGACAAAGGGCACCAGCGCCTTTTCCGAGGGTGGAATCGGGGTCATGTGACGCTCCTTTCATGGGAAAACGCCTGTGTCGGGCGGTCAAAGACGCGCCGCCCCAGCGCCGAGGCCGCAAGATCGACCATCACCTGCGCGGTGCGGCCGCGATCATCGAGAAAGGGGTTCAGTTCGACCAGGTCGAGCGACGTCATCAGCCCGCTGTCGCAGATCATCTCCATCACCAGATGCGCCTCGCGGATGGTGGCGCCGCCGGGTACGGTGGTGTCCACCGCCGGCGCGAATGACGGGTCGAGGAAATCGACATCAAGGCTGACATGCAGCGCCCCGCCCGCGCGCGCGACATCGTCGAGGAACGCCGCCAGCGGCCGGGCGATGCCGCCCTCGTCGATCATGCGCATGTCGACATGGCGGATGGCGCTTTGCTGCAGCGCCTCGCGTTCGGGCCGGTCGACCGAGCGCAGGCCGAGGATGCAGATATCCTGTTCGGCGACCGGGTGCGTGACCGTCGGAAAGCCGTAAAAGCCCGCGCGCCCGGTGACATAGCCCAGGGGCGTGCCGTGCAGGTTGCCCGAGGCGGTGCTTTGCGGGGTGTGAAAATCGCTGTGCGCATCGAGCCACAGCACGAATTGCCGCCGCCCGCACCCCGCCGCATGGCGTGCGGCCCCGGCGACCGTGCCCAGCGACAGGCTGTGATCGCCGCCCAGGAAGATCGGCAAGCCCTCGTCCAGCGCCGCCACGGCCGCGTCCATCAGCGCCTCTGTCCAGCCGATGGTCTCGGCCGGGGCGTGGATATGGGCGGGCAGGGCGGCCGGTGTGCTGCCCGGGCGGGGCGACAGGTTGCCCGCGTCGCGTGGGGTGTGGCCCAGCCCCGTCAGCGCCGGCACGATCCCGGCCACGCGCAGCGCGTCGGGCCCCATCAGGCAGCCGGCCCGCGCCTTGCCGCTGTCGACCGGCGCGCCGATCAGGATGCAGGTGGTGTCTTTCATCTCTGGCTCGTTCCCCAATCCCCGGATGGTGCAAGGATGGCTCCGAAACGGGTTGATCTGAAGCGGCTGTTTTGCTCTGATCGGGGGCAATATGCGCAAAACGAAGCCTGGGAGTTTCGGAATGGACGACATCGACCGGCGGCTGATTTCTGCGCTCAGGCACGATGCGCGCGCCTCTCTGTCCGATCTGGCGGTCGAACTGGGGGTTTCGCGCACCACCGTGCGCGGACGGATCGAGCGCCTGCGCCGGTCGGGCGAGATCGTGGGCTTTACCGTGGTGCTGCGCGGCGACGTGGCCGACGACCCGGTGCGCGGGCTGATGATGATCGGGATCGAGGGGCGCGGCACCGACCGCATCCTGCGCCAGCTTTCGGGCCTGAGCGCGGTGCGCGCAATTCACAGCACCAACGGCCGCTGGGATCTGATCGTCGAGATCGGCACCCCCACGCTGGAGGATTTTGACGACGTGCTGGCGCGCATCCGCCGCTTTGACGGGGTGACCACGTCAGAGACCAACCTGCTGCTGCGCACGCGCAAGGCGTCGCGCTGAGCCGGGCGGGTAAGGTCAGCCCGCCTTGCGCGCCGCCATCACCCAGACCGCTGCCAGCGCCACCGACAACACCATGTTCCAGCCGGCCATCGACAGGCCCAGCATCTGCCAGGGGATCTCATCGCAGCGCACGACGGGCGCGGCCATGATCTGTTCAAAGAGGGCATCAGCGGACAGGTTGCCCGGCTGTGCCGAGCTGCACGTTGCCGGGCCCAGCCACCAGCCCTGTTCGACGCCCATGTGATAAAGCCCCAGCGCGCCAGAGCAGAGTGCCACCAGTGCCCCCGCCAGCGGCAGCACGCGCCCCGGTAGCATCAGCGCCAGAACCCCGATCACCACCGCCACGGCATGTGGCCAGCGCTGCCACAGGCACAGCTTGCACGGCGCAAGCCCGCCAAGGTGCTGAAACCCGAAGGCCCCCAGCAACAGCACCGCCGAACCGCCGGCGGCGATCAGGACCAGGGATGTGTGCGTAAGCCTCATATATGCTTGACCAGGTAGAACCCGCCAAACAGCAGGATGATGAACAAGAGCGCCATCAGCCCCAGCCGGCGTTCGATAAAGTCCCGAACCGGCGCGCCGAATTTCCACAGCAGCGCCGCGACCAGGAAAAAGCGAATGCCCCGCGCCAGCACCGAGGTCGCCATGAATGTTGCCAGCGGCATGCCGGTCCAGCCCGACATGATGGTGATGACCTTGTAGGGAAAGGGCGTGACCCCCGCGGTCAGTACGGCCCAGAACCCGAAATCGTTGAACCGGGTGCTGAAGGCCTGCATCGCGTCGGCCTTGCCCAGTGTCTCCAGTATGGGGCGGCCAAGCTGTTCATAGGCCAGCGCGCCGATGGCATAGCCCAGCAGCCCGCCCAGCACCGAGGCCACCAGCGACACGGTCGCGATGATCCATGCCTTGCGCGGATTGGCCAGGATCATCGGGATCATCAGCACATCCGGCGGGATCGGGAAAACCGAGCTTTCGATGAACGAAACCGCCGCCAGCCACCACAGCGCCTGCGGGTGATCGGCCAGGCGAATGGTCAGATCGTAGAGCCGTCTGAGCATGGTGATGGTCCTGTCGCGGTTTTCCCGCAGTCTCAGACCATGTGGCGGCGGGGCGGTCAAGCCCCGGCGGATGGGCGTGGATGCCGGTGTCATTGCCCTCTGGACGAGCGGCAAAGCAGGCGTTAGACCCTTGGCCCGTGCCCAAGTGGCGGAATGGTAGACGCAGGGGATTCAAAATCCCCCGGTAGCAATACCGTGCGAGTTCGAGTCTCGCCTTGGGCACCACTATAATAACAAAATGTATTTTATTTTCGCAACTTTGAACCGCGCCGGGTTTGTCGGAAGCTGATTTGTCTTAGTTACGCGGCCATGTCTGGTTTTTCCAGAGCGGCGAAGAAGTTGGCCTCGGCTTCTGCGGGCGGGATATTCCCGATAGGCTCCAGCAGGCGGCGGTTGTTGAACCAGTCCACCCATTCCAGCTTTGCATATTCCACGGCCTCGAAGCTGCGCCAAGGTCCGCGTCTGTGAATGACCTCGGCTTTGAACAATCCGTTGATCGTTTCGGCCATCGCGTTGTCATACGAGTCTCCGACGCTGCCGACCCATGGCGCGATCTTGGCCTCTGCCAGCCGTTCAGTGTACTTTATCGACAGGTATTGCGAACCGCGATCCGAGTGATGCGCCCGGCAAGACTGCAAACCGTCTTGCCCAGATCAATACCCAGAACCTTGATGTCCATCAGATGCTCCTCTCTCCACCTATGCCCGCAACAATAGCAGCGGGTTGGTGGGACGGCAGTTCATCCCACTAGGTCACATGGCTTTTCAGCAGGTGAGCCTGACGGAGTAATTGGTCCTGGCACCAATGGATGCCATTGTGCGCAAGCCGACCGAGATCAAGAAGCTGCGCAAGAGAGACACCAAAAAATCTGGCCCGGGCGGCGTTCTGGACACCGACATCTTTGATCGTGGCTATTAAAACCGCCACCGGTCAGTCAGGCCCCGGCCATCCTCAAGCCGCACTGCAAGGCCGTTCGCGGCGGCTCCTTCTTCAGGGGGCGGTTCACCCGCGGGGGCGCTGAGCGTGGATTTCGACAATCTCGCGAGCTTCACCACGGAGCTGGCCTTTGTGTGCAGTTTGCCCGCGTTTTAATGAGTCATCGGTAAGCTTTATCAACACCGAAATCTCCAATACCATCCATCTGGATCGGCTGACAGCCACTATTGAAACGGTAACGGCAGTTTTGTGGATGTACGAATTCTGAAATCGGTCAACCGCGTCCTGACCCGAATGGCGGAGACACGGGACGATCCGGCAGCCTGGCCGGACGTTCTGGACGAAATCAAGCAGGCGGTCTCGGCGTCGCATATGCTGATCGCGGAGCGCGACGCAACCGGCAGGCTGATCCTGGGCGAGCGCCCTTGGGAGCAGCCGTTTTTGAGCGGACAAGATGGCGAGACAGGCGGGCGACGATACATCGGGCATTACTGGCCGTTCGATGCATGGGGCGGATTTGCCGCCGGCGGTCGCTGCGAGGGGCCGGTGCTGGTGTCGCACACGCCCGGACATATCGTGCCGGATAGCTCGGAATCCCACGACTGGCTGCGCCCGCTGGACATCGACGAATACACCTATCTCAAGCTTTTCGACACGTCCACGGGATGGGTCGGTGTCAACATCCATTTTCAGCGCCGTACCACCGATACCACCCGGGTTCATGACTTTCTGCGCCTGATCCAGCGGCCTCTGGCCAAACATGTCCGCGCGGCGTTTTCGGGAGTGAGGAGTGCCCCGCGATCCGGTCCCGAAAGCCGGATGTCAGTGTGCGCGCACCCGCAGTTCCTGCTCGCGCCGGACGGGCGCATCAAGCGGTGCAACATCCCCGCCGAGGCGCTGGCGGCCGGCGATCCCGGGCTGTTGCGCCGCAACGGTGTGCTCGCCTTCAACGCGGCGAGCGTGAACCGGCGCTTTCGCGCGGCGCTGGCAGCAGTGATCGCCGCCGGCCAGCCGGAAATCCTCGCCGTGCCGTGGCCCGAAGGCCGGGGCATTGCGGAGGTTCTGCTGACGCCCGGACATGGCGCCAACGACCCCCTGCACGCGCCCTGCACATGTGTGCTGGTGACTTTCATTGCCCGTGACCATCCGGCGCCGCTGGTTGCCCCGCTCGCCCGCGCCCACGCCCTGAACGCGACCGAAACCGCGATCCTGCACGAGGCCGACAGGGGCCGGGACAACAAGGGGATAGCGCGGGCGCTGGGTCTGTCGGACGTCCATGTGCGCAAGACGCTCAGCGAAATCTACGCCAAGCTCGGAGGCGCCAACCGCCACGAACTGGCCGCGCTGATCGCTCGCCTGCATCGAGCGATGCGGTGAACCCAACAGGTGTGGGTTTCTTCAGTCCTCACAATGGGCCACACTCAGGATCAGAACCAAAAAGGCTGGAAATCTCGATCCCCTTGAAACACGAATTATGAAGGTCCCATTATGGTAACCCGTCGCATTGTTGTTGCGCTGTTCCTATTCGCGTCTTTCATTGCGTCTACAGCAGAGGCAGGGGTGGATTGTACGGAGAAGACTGGTGCCCTAGCAGGTTATTGGAGGGACGCAGATTACGCTGAAATGAAAGCATGCCTCGATCAAGGTATTAGTCCAAACGCCGAACCGACTAGTAGAATGACGGTCTTTTTATTGGCGGCAAATGGCGGAGACCCTGAGGTTATTAAACTGCTTATTGACTACGGAGCCGATGTAAATGCCGCCTTTGGCCGCGAATCCGCTATCTATCTTATGTTGCGGTCTGCCGGAAGTGGGGAGAATGCCCTTAAACTCGCCAAGATGATGGTTGAGGCAGGCTTGGATTTTGATCGTCTTCCGCAAAAGGGTAGTTATAACCCGCTGGAGCTAAATGGGGCACGAAGTGCGACAGCAGCAAGATACCTTCGGTCGGCAAAGCTTGGATGCGCAGGATGGGGACTGAGGGAGTTTTTTGCCAGTACGGAACCTGCTACTGTCAGAGAGTGCATGGATAACGGGCTTGATGCGAATGAACTTGATGCGGATGGTTATAGCTCTCTTCACCTGATCGCCAAGTATGACATGAGCCCTGCGTTGATGGAGGCTATGCTGAAACACGGCGGAGACTATCGGCAGACCACAGAGACGAAACACCAATTAACGCCGGTTCATTTGGCGGCTCGGTATGCACTAAACGCCGACCTTTTACGACTTTTCTACGAGCATGACAATCGGTCACTTTCTGTTCGATCAGGAGAGTTAGGTCGCACCCCAATGCACCTGGCGGCAAGGAACCGCTCTTCGGAACCACTGAAATACATGATTGAAAATGGCGTATCCACGGATTCAACGGACGATGATGGAATGACGCCGCTTCATTTGGCGGTTCTTGCTGACCGACCGGAAAACATACAGATTCGTATTGATGCAGGCGCTGACGTTTTCGCGAAAGACGAAAAAGGCAGACAGGCGGTTCATTTTGCTGTCCAAACAATGAGTCCAAGAGATATCCGCATATCGCTCGTTAAGAACGGGGCAGACTGGAAGGCGATTGATTTTAATGGTAACAACGCGCTACATTATGCTGCGTTGACTTCCAACGCTGACGTTGTGCAGTATTTTATTACATTGGGTGTTAGTGATGCGGCAAGGAATAGAGATGGCAATACGCCACTTCATGTCGCCGCTAGATACGGCAAATCTTCTGAGGTTATAATGAGGTTTCTTGCGTTTAATACGCGACCTGCGCGCACCAAGAACCGCCGCGGCCTTTACCCTGCGGATTTAGCAAGATTATGGAGCGAAAACATTTATGAGACTGATGCTTACTGGACTTTGAACGAGGCAAGGTTTGAATAAACACCTATTTTTAGACGCTTGGATCGTTGCGATTTAGTCGCTGATCAACTTTACTTTTGACAATTTTTGGGGGGCGTATCGGGCAGGATGTGAGCATGCTGATGCTGGTTAAGGCTAGCCAAGGAGGTTAAAGCCGCAGTCAATCTGCCTTGCGTTCTGTAAGTACCGCTCACTCGTTCGTTCTGATCTCGACGTTAGGGCGGTAAGGGGGTTTCTGACTCCGTTCGGCATCCCGAGACCACAAGTCAAAAGATGGACGCAAGATGTACAAAAGACAATATCAGACGGCTCGTTCGCTGTTCGGGTTCATGGCCTTTGAGGGGTGGGCTGTCGTCGTGGCCGGTGCCATCATTTCAACCTATGGTTTGGTGCATTTGGCAAGACCCCGGGAGGCGATGGTTTTCTTTTGCTGGTATCGATTGCCTCCGGAGTTTCCGGGATCGTTTTCGGGCTGGTTCTGATGGTACTGACCGAGGTGTCATTTGCGGTTCTCGATCAGGCGGATACGTTGCGCGAGCTATTGAAGAAGTGAAGAACAAAACAGCCTCGTCGTGATTGGCGAGCGAGCGACACATTCGGCATCGGCGGGCCTTCGGTCCCCGAGGTCGCAATCGCATTTCGGAAAGGTTTGTGGATGGACAGCAAACGTAACGGGACAGGCCGGTTCATTGTCACCGTCTGCATGCTCGGCCTTCTTTCGGCGCCGGCCGCCGAAGCCCAGGAGGAATACCCCGGCTGGATCGCCGATCGCTACTGCAAGACGTATGCCAACGAGGCTGCCTGCCGCGCCTCCCTGAAGCTGTCGGAACTGCTTGGCAAGACCAGCGGCCAGGCTTCGAACATGGACGTGGATGGCAGCGGCCAAGTGGATCAGTGGCCGGCATCGACGCCCGCGCCGCGGCTGGCCCGGTGTATCTACCGCCACCCGCGGCGACCCGATTGGGATTTCGACGAGGACTGCTTTTTCACCAGCGATCTGCGGATCAGCGCCTTCGCCACGATCTCGCTTCGCGTTCAGGTCAAGAACGGCAACGGGTTCATTCTGGAAAGGATCGAAGACCCCGGGGAACCCATGAAATACAATGTCAATGAGCATCCCGCCACGAGCTTTCACACCATGCAAGGCGATGAATGCTACAAGGTTACCGGGACGGGCGAGACGTTTTGCGCCATACCGGTCGACAAGACCAGCGATGGACACGAGCCCAAACAGGTTGCTGCCGGGCAATCGCTGTGCCGTGTCTACGATGTGCTCTATGGCGGAGTGCCGAAACTGCTGGACGAAGAGGCCTGCGTCCGCAGTGTCCGGCAAAGCCGGGAAGGCCATTTCATCATTGATTTCCTCTGGCCATCCGGTGCGCGTACGGCTGTCGAGAGCCAGGACGAGAGTGTCTACAATGCCTTTCGAATAAATGGACAAAACGCAGGCCATCCGAACATCCCGGCCCCCAGACCAGCTCAAGGAGAGTCGCGGCAGCATGACTGCGCCATGAATTTCGCCACGAGCCGGTTTTTCTGCTTTGCCTCTGCGGGTGATACTGCGGGTGATACGGAAGAGGCTGTCACAGAACCCGTCGGCGATGAGGCAGGCTGGTGCCTCCTCAAGCAAATTTCCGGCCCTGACGAGGCCCTGCTCGACCACGGGCGCTGTCGCCGCACAGGAAAATGTTCGGTGGGCGAAGCATCGGGCGAGGAAACCTGCGAGCATTTCTACGTCTGGGAGAGCAACCGGACCACGCATGTGACCAAGTTTGAAACGACACACTTCATTGATGGCAAACTGGTCTCGGACACATGGGATGGCTGCGTGTTCGAGAACGAAACGTTGAGCACCTTCTGTTACTCGAAAACCGCTTTCGACCCGGATGTGCACCCGATTCTTTTGCAACAGCCCGACAAACCTATCACGCGGCAAGGGTGGTGCGCGTGGCGGTTTCCAAGCGGCGAAGTGGATGTGGCGGAATGCACGCTCACGCGGGGATGCCCGCCCGGAAGCGGCGGATGCGAGTACAGATTCGAATGGCGCGACGGGCGGGTGACGACGGCCTCCACGGGCGAAGACATCGTTGGAATGATTGACGCAAGCGGTGTTGAAGGGCTCGCGCAATGGTGGCCCGGACGGGACCCGAAATGCGCCACCAGCAAGAAACGCAAGGCGGAGTTCTGCTTCAGCGCCGAAAGCAAGGCGGCCGTCATGCCTTGAACCCGGCAGGCAGGGCGCCTTGTGGCCCGGAAACAGGTGTCGAGGCGGGCCATCCGGGCTGGCGGATTCCGGGCGGAGAACATGGAGGAACGCGGGGGAATGCGACTGACACGGTATTACACCATCGCCCTTTCGATGGGCGTACTCTGGGTGAGCATGGCCTTTGTCCAGTCGGCAAGCGCGCGCATCAGCGATGCCTGCTACATCGATCCCAAGGCGCGGATGCCGGAGCTGATCGAACAGCTCCTCGGCCAGCTTGGCGGGCCATCCGTGTTCCCCAGGCTCGCTGACGGCGTGTTCGTCAACCATACCCAGCGCGGGGCCGTGGCGCATACGCTGGAACTGATGCTGCTCAACGGCACCTCGGCCTTGATCTACACGCGCTACAACGGCCGCGGCCCAAAGGAGCATTCCCTCGATTGGGGCCCGAATGGCTGGGTGGATGAAATCAAGACCGGACAGCGCCGCTACCGGCCCGACTTTCAGGCGCAAACGCATTATTGCGATGCCCTGGAGAAAGCGGGCCGAAGTTGGGCGTACCAGAAATATGACTAGGAAGTCTTGCGGAGCCCGCCGCTTGTTGTGCTGTGGCGTCTTATAGGGCGCAATGAGTTCAACTTGTGGAAACTTTACCCACGCATCAAGGAGACCATTCAATGCGTAAGACAGGATTAATTGCAGGGCTGTTGATGACGGTCGCCTTTCCTCTGACAGCGCAGGAGCTTCCGAAGGCAGAAGACCTGGAACCAAGAGTGGGCGCGGCGCTCCCTCCTTACTGGGAGATGAGCGATTTCCGCTTGATCGCTGCGCAGCTCAAGGGCGATGCGATCGAACCGGTCGCATTGATACGTTTCGAGGCAGACGTATCGCCGGGCGCCCCCCTTTACACGGCCACCAATGACTACGCCGGCCCCTTCGCACTTATCATCCCGACTGTCGGGGCGGAAACGAATCGAACGCTTTATGGCACGATGCAGCTTTACTACAAGGCAGGCGGATGGTCCGGCGGGGTGGAACTGGAAAACCCGGTTGGCAGTCTCGGCCAACCGCGTGACATGTTTGTTGACCCGACACTCGTCCTTGGATCGGAGGAACAGAACGCCACCCTTGCGAAAATCCACAACAACGCGGTTGCGGCCGAAAAACAGAAACTGGCGAAGGAACTGGCCGAACTCCGCGGAGAGCATGAGGTGAAGATGTCTAGCTTGCGTAGCAGGCTGGCCCGCGAACGGGACACGCTGACCGCGGAGATCGAAGAGACGAAGGCCGAGCACGAGAAGGCGCTGGCGGACACGGAGGCCCAGTATAACGCCAGGCTGGAGACCTTGCGCGAAAACTATGATCCGAGGATCGCCGCCGAAGAGAAAAAACTGAAACAGGAGCTCAAGAAGCTGCGGGCTGGTCATGCCACTTCCATCGCATCCCTGCGTAAAGAGCAAACGGCGGAGCTCGAGGATATTCAGGTGGAATTCGCGCGGCAACGTAGCGCCATGAGACAAGAGCTCGAGGCCAAAGTCGCCGCGCTTGAGGTTGAATTGGCTGCCGAGATCGAGCGTCTCGAAACGCGGCTTGCAAGTTCTCAGGAAGCGCAGAGGTTGCAGTCTGCCTACCTTGAGAGCATCGAAGCCCGTAGCCAAACGGCGGCCGCACTTCGCGACGCTATGGAAACAGCCATGGCCCGACGTGTCAGCCTGCTGCAGATGCTGCCATCCAAGTATCGTGGTGGAGTACGCTGCCGGGACGCTGATGGCCGGATCGACAAATCTTGGCAATTGGCATTCGATGTTATTGATACAAATCCGAGTGGAATGCACGCCCGTTTCGCTATAGATTCGACACGGACGGATAGACTCCATTATGACAATATTGGCACAGCTAACTTGCTGATCCGGAGCGAAGAACTCGCTCTGCCTCTGAATGCAAGATTGAGCTTCGCTGGCGCAGAAGATGCAGAACATCTTCCTGCAACTGTGGATGTCACGATCTCTGAGTCCCTCGTCATTTCCGGGACGGAAACGACTGTTTGGAACATAGAAAGTCAATCAACACCGGTTTCTTGTGTCTTTGAGTTGTCGTGAGCCGGTGACCTGCCACTGAACTTTCATCCAGCTACGGCCGGAGCCCGGTTGGTGTTTACGCCGATTGGCGCAGGTTGAGCAATCGCCCGACGCGCGGAGCTTTCATCATGTCGGCAGGGATGGTCCAGACATCGCCATCAACCTGCTCGTGGCGCATGAACCGAAGGGGGCGCAGCGTATCGCGAATGTCGATCTGGTCGATCTCCGCGACCGGCACCTTGCCGAGTTTCGGAAGCACATGAAGCTCAAGGGGACATCCGGCGACCGGCCTTTCCATCGCCCTTGAGGCCTGCCTTTCGGCTTTCGAACGCATCCAGCGCGATCTCGTTCAGACAATGGAGGTTCTTAACGGCTTCCCGATGTTGGCGTTGGCGTTCCTTGATGGGGTCGATCCCTTGCCGAACGTAAGGCCGCCAATGATCGGCATTGTCGCGCGCCTCCTTGAGCGAGACACCGGGCCAACCACCAAGGCCCATCTCCCTGCGCCGTCCGTGAACCGTCACCCTGAGAAACCACAGCCCCGCGCTGTTGGTCCGCTTGTGCAGCCAGAGGCCACCGCCATCCGCATATTTCCCTGGCGCCGTCCCCTTGAGTTTGGCAGCAGTCAAACGCCGCAGAGTTCGTTCCACATACCCACCTATTTATACACCTCTATATCTGGTATCCCCTGACACAGAGTGGAGCGGGACGGAGCACTAAAATTCTTTATAAATAGGGATATAGAGAACCATTGAAACACAGTGGGTTGTGGTGGAATGGCAGTGCCCAGCCCGCCTTGGGCGCCAGATCATCCGAATTATCCGTGCATCCTGCCCCGGCAGATCCGGCGCGCGCCGCCGCGACGGGGCGGGTGGCGTCGGGTTGCCCAGCGATTCGCGCCACCGACGCCTGAAATCTGGCTGGATACGTCAACAATCCGGCGCAATCGGCCGGACTGATGACCGCACAGAAATAAATATGAATGTGGCAAAGATCTATGCGGGCACTTGGTAAGCGAGGGCCAGCTTCACCCTGATCGTTTTGAATATAAAAACAATACTACCCCAAATCATTGGGGCTGTGATGGCAAAATGTCCAATAAAATGAGTTATTACAAATAGATATACCATTTTTGCCGGTTGGGCTGCTCTAACGAGTGGTTGGGTATTGATCTCAAATTCAGAACAATAGGGCTGGCCAAATTGCCATCTTCCTGCCGCGATTGATGCCTGCCCGCGGCGAATTGAGGCAGAAATGCCTTTATTCACCCCGCGCCGTTCAGTAGCGTCAGGATATCCCGACTGGGGGGATAACCGGCCGTGGGGCGGCCGATCACGCGCAATGCGAATGCCGCGCACCGCACATGCTGTGTGGCGCACCGGGGAGGCGGGTAAAGATGCCTGCGCCCGGCCCGGAACCGTGTCTGTTTTGCCTGTCTGGGCGAAGCGGTGTCTCGGTTCATGACAACGGGCTCAACGGTGCCGGAACGGCAAGGGCGCGCGGATCGTCAGGCCAAATGACGCGAGTAGAGAATGCGCACAACCGCGCTGGTTTGGAAGGGAACACCATGCTGCCGATCGAGAACTCCGTGAACCGTACCGGGCCGATGGACGCCGGGGAAAGGACGAGAAACCCGTCGCAGCAAATTGAAATGCCAGTGGAAAACGTCGTTCCGTGCTTTACGCCGGGCACCGTTATTGCCACCCCGATGGGCGAACGCCGGGTCGAGGGCCTGCGCGTCGGCGACCGTGTCCTGACCCGTGACAACGGTCTGCAGGCGATCCGCTGGATCGGGTCGTGCCGACTGCGCGCCGAGGATCTGCGCAAGGCGCCAACGCTGCGCCCGGTGCTGATCCGTTCGGGCGCGCTGGATCATGGCCTGCCCGAAGCCGACATCATGGTCAGCCCCTGGCACAATATCCTGATCCAGAGCGACCGCGCCGCCGAGTTCTTTGAGGATAGCGAGGTGCTGGCCGCCGCCGGGCACCTGACCGGGCTCGATGGGGTCGATACGGCCGATGTCGCGTCGGTCACCTATATCCATTTCATGTTCGATCAGCACCAAGTGGTGCTGTCCAACGGCATGTGGACCGAAAGCTTTCGCCCCGATGATCGGGTGATGCAAGGCCTCGGCGCCGTCCAGCGCCGCGAGATCCTCGATCTCTTTCCCAACCTGCGCGACGCGCCGGGCCGCAAGGCCTACCAGTCCGCGCGCAAGGCCCTCAATGCTGACGAGTGCCAGTTGTTGATCAAGTCGTAACGAGTGTTGCAGTGATCCGGGCGGGCTGGTCCCGCCCGGATGAATGAGGTCGGTTCGGGGGCTGATACCGATTTCAAGGACGGCAATTCCGGCATGCGCCGGGATTGCCGTTTTTTTATGCCTCGTCGTCTTCCTGCCCGCGTGCGCGCCAGGCGGCCCAGTCCTCTGGCGTGTCCAGGTCGGTGGTCGCCCGCCGGCCGGGCAGGGCGATCTCGGCCGGGCGTTCGCGCTTTAGCAGAACGCCGGCGCCCCGGTCGCCCGACAGGCCGGCCAGCGCGGGGTAAAGCCGTGCAGGCAGGATCACCGGATGCCCCGGCAACCCGCTGGCGTCGGTGGCGCGCAGTGGCGTGCCGGGGGCGGCGGCAAAACCCCGCATCATGGCGTGCAGATCGTCGGTGCCGATCTCGGGCAGGTCCGCCAGCAGCACCATCAACCCCTGCGCGCCAATCTCGCGCGCCCAACCGGCACCGGCGCGGATCGAGGCGGCGATGCCTTCGGGCGCCTCGGGCAGCGGCGTGATGCGCACTCCGTCCAGCCCCGCCAGCACCGCCAGCCGTGCCGCGTGGGCGGGGGGCAGCGTGACCATCACCGGCGCGCCCGTGCGCCGCGCGATGTCCGCCTGCCGACGCAACAGCGGCACGCCCTCCACCGGCTCTAACAGCTTGTCGCGCCCGCGCATCCGGGCAGAGCGCCCGGCGGCCGGGATCAGGATTGCAACCGAATTCATACCGGCGAACCTATCCCTGCCGGGGGCCGCGCGCCAGTGCCCCCGACGCGCGGCGGGGTCAGTCGCGCATCCGGCTGCCTTTGGGGTCGAAGAGCGGCTCGCTCAGCATGGTCGCCTTGCGCCGGTCGCCCAGGATCTCGATCTTGGCCGTCTGCCCGGGCTGCGCGGCCCCGGCCGGGATCAGCGCCAGCGCGACTGAGGTGTCGGTATGGTGCGAATAGCCCCCCGAAGTGCAGAAACCCTGCACCTTGTCGCCGATCCAGACCGGTTCATAGCCGTGCACATCGGCATCTTCGGCCTCTACCGCAAAGGCGACCAGCTTGCGTGCGGCGCCCTTGGCGCGCTCGGCCTCGGCGGCGGTGCGCCCGATGAAGTCGGTGTTCTTTTTCCAGGCGATGAAGCGGTCCATGCCGGTTTCGCCGGGGGTATAATCTGGCGAGAACTCGTTCAGCCACGAGCCGAAGAACCGGTCAAGCCTGAGCGACATCATCGCCCGCATCCCGAAGGGTCGCATGCCGTGCTGCTGGCCCTCTTGCCACAGCACCGACCACAGCGCGCGCTGCGCCATCGGGTCGCAATAGATCTCATACCCCAGGTCGCCGGTATAGCTGAGGCGCTGCACAAGGCAGTCGACCATGCCCAGCGTGACGCGGCGCACATCCATGAACCGCATGCCGGAAACGTCATCGCGGGTGCACGCGGCCAGCACATCACGCGCCTTGGGGCCGGCGATCTGGAACCCGTTCAGCCGGTCCGAGATGTTTTCCACCTGCACGCCCTCTGCCTCGTTCATCTGGAACCAGCGCATGTGGAACGCCTGCGCGCCGTAGGACGCGGTCAGCTGAAAGGTCTCGTCGTTCAGGCACGAGATCGTGAAATCCCCCCAGAGCCGCCCGGCGGGGCTGAGCATGGGCGTCAGCGACACGCGCCCCGGCGTCGGGATGCGCCCGGCCATGATCCGGTCCAGCCAGGCGCGCGCGCCGGGGCCGGTGACCAGGTATTTGCCGAAATTGTGCACCTCGTTGATGCCCACGCCCTCGCGCACGGCCCTGACCTCGCGCCGGGTGGCGTCCCACGCGTTCGAGCGGCGAAAGCTTGGCGTCTCGTAACGCGGCTCGTCCCCTTCGGCGAACCAGTTCACCACCTCCAGCCCGTATTGCTGACCCCAGACCGCGCCCATGGCATCAAAGATGTCGTACATCGGTGTCGTGTTGAGCGGGCGCGCCGCCGGCAGTTCCTCGTTGGGATAGGAGACCGAAAACCGTTTCTGATAGTTCTCGATCACCTTCGGCAGGGTATAGCCCGGCCCGATCCAATCGCCGAAACGCGCCACGTCCATCGCGGTGACGTCGCGTTCGCATTCGCCCGTCGTCATCCATTGCGCCAGCATCAGCCCGACACCGCCGCCCTGGCTGAACCCGGCCATCACGCCGCAGGCCGACCAATAGTTGCGCAGCCCCGGCACCGGGCCGACCAGCGGGTTGCCGTCGGGGGCAAAGGTAAAGGGGCCGTGGATCACCGTCTTGACCCCGGCGCGTTCCAGCGCGGGAAAGCGGCGATAGGCAAAGGCGATGGAATCCTCGATCTTGTCGAAATCGTCGGGCAGCAGCTCGTGCCCAAAGGTCCAGGGGGTGCCGTCGACCGCCCAAGGGCGACAGGGCTGTTCGTAGAATCCGATGCACAGCCCGCGCCCCTCTTGCCGCAGATAGCTTTCGCCGGCGGGGTCCATGACGTGGGGGTGTTCGCCGCCCGCGTCGATGATGGCGGCGATCTCGGGCACCTCGTCGGTGACGAGGTACTGATGTTCCATCGGGTGCAGCGGCAGGTAGGCGCCCGCCATCGCGCCAACCTCGCGCGCCCACAGCCCGGCGGCGTTGACGACGTGCTCGGCATGGATGGTGCCCTTGTCGGTGACCACGTCCCAGCTGCCGTCGGCGCGGGGGGTGGTTTCCTTGACATGGCAATGGGTTTCGATGGTGGCCCCGCCCAGCCGCGCGGCGCGGGCATAGGCGTGGGTGGTGCCGGACGGGTCGAGGTGGCCATCAAGCGGGTCGTAAAGCGCGCCGATGATGCCATCGGTGTTGGTGACCGGGGCAAGGCGCGCGATTTCCTCGGGGCCGATGATCTCGGTCTCAAGACCCATGTATCGGTGCTTGGCGCGCTCGGCGAGCAGCATGTCGAACCGGTCGCGGTTGTCGGCCAGCGTGACCCCTCCGACATGGTGCAGCCCGCAGGAAAGGCCGGTCAGTTCCTCCAGCTCACGGTAAAGCCGGATGGTATAGCCCTGCAGTGCCGCCATGTTGGTGTCGCCGTTCAGGGTGTGAAAGCCCCCCGCCGCGTGCCAGGTGCTGCCCGAGGTCAGATCGGAGCGTTCGACCAGCATCACGTCCGACCAGCCAAGCTTGGTCAGGTGATACAGCACGCTGCACCCGACGACTCCGCCGCCGATGACGCAGACCCGGGTGGTGGTTTTCATTGTTCCGCTCCTTGTTGACTGACCGCAACGTGACGCGCCCGCCTATCCGCGCATGCCCGTTTGCGACATGGTATGTCGCAGCCGGATTGGCGAGGGATGCTGTCGTGGCCCGACATGAGAAATTTACAACGGGCCATCCGCTACCTTATGGTGCCATGACAGGCGCGGCACCGGACCGGCCAGGGGCCTGGCATGGGGGAGACCGGCAATGACACATCCGCGTTCGCGAGACATCTTCGGGATTTTACCGGGTGTTACGGGACTGACCGTCCTGATAGTAGTGGCCGGTGCGGCGGTTGTCATGGCGATGGCGGTCGCCTCCAAGCTCACTGACGCGATCACCATCAACGATCTGCTGCGCGATCCGCTGGCGGTCAGCGAGTCGCCGGTTTACTACGGAGCACTCTCGAACCTGGGCATCCTGCTATGGGCGGGCGCGGCAACTGCGGCGCTGCTGGCGGGGGCGGTGCTGCGCGTCGACGGACCGGCATCGCCGGACTGGCCTGGCTTTTTATTGGCCGCGGGGTGGCTAAGCGCGGTGCTGGGGCTTGACGATCTCTTCATGTTTCACGAAGTCGTCGCGCCGGGCTATCTGCACATCCCCGAGCTTGCGGTCTTTTCGGTCTATGGCCTGGCTGCCCTGGCGCTGTTCTGGCACTGGCGGGCCGAGATGGCGCTGTCGCCGCACGGCATTCTCGTGCTCACCGCGGCGGCTTTCGCGGTGTCCATCGTGACCGACCTGGCGAACCACGAACTCAAGCCGCTGCCGTCGCTTCTGGAGGATGGAGCGAAGTTCATGGGTATTCTCCTGTGGTGTGTATACCTGTGCGCCACGGCCTATCGCCGGTTGCGCGCCGGCTGAGAGCAGGGGTCAGCCGCGCCGTGGCAATAAGCCAAGCACGGTCGAGACCGTGAAGAACAGCGCGGCGACACACACAATCGTGGGTCCTGCCGGTGTGTCGGCAAGATAGGCCAGTCGCAACCCGCCCAGGGCCGACAATGCGCCGATTGCCGCTGCGGCCACTGCCATGCGTTCGGGCGTGGTGGCAAAGGGGCGGGATGCGGCGGCCGGAATGATCAGCATCGCGGTGATCAAGAGCGCGCCCACCACCTTGATTGCCACCGCCACGACAACCGCCAGCGCCAGTGTCAGGACCAGGCGTTCACGCCTCGGGTCGATGCCGGCGGCGCAGGCCAACTCGTCGCTCAGCGTCGAGGTCAGCAGCGCATTCCAGCGCCAGGCCAGCAGGCCCAGCACCATTGCCGCTCCGCCCCAGATCACCACCAGGTCGATACGTCCCACTGCCAGGATGTCACCAAAGAGATAGGCCATCAGGTCGATCCGCACCCCCTGCACGAATGACACCGCCACCAGGCCAAAGGCCAGTGCCGAATGTGCCAGAACGCCCAGAAGCGTGTCCATCGCCAGACCGCGGCCCGACAGCAATGCAACCACCCAGGCCATTGCCAGCGCAACTGCCAGTGTGCCGGTGAAGATCGACAGCGAAAAGGCCAGCGACAGTGCCACGCCCAAAATCGCGGCATGGGCGGTGGCGTCACCGAAATAGGCCATGCGGCGCCACACGACGAAGGCACCCAGCGGCCCAGCGGCCAGCCCCACGCCGACCCCGGCCAGCGCGGCGCGGACAAGGAAATCGTCAAGCACAGCCATCATCATGGGTATGTTCCTTTGGGCTGTGGTCGTGGGCGTGGTCATGTTCATGCCGGTAGAGCGCCAGCGCCCCGCCGGTGCCGGTGCCGAAAAGCGCACGGTATTCGGGGGCCGAGGCCACGTGCTCCGGCGCGCCCTCGCAACAGACATGACCGTTGAGACAGATCACCCGGTCAGAGGCGGCCATGACGACGTGCAATTCGTGGCTGACCATCAGCACCGCGCACCCATAGCGGCGGCGCACATCGGCGATGAGGCGGTAGAACGCGGCAGAGCCGGGCTGGTCGAGGCCCTGTGTAGGTTCGTCCAGCAGCAGCAGGTCGGGCTTGCCCAGCAGGGCGCGGGCCAGCAGCACGCGCTGGAACTGCCCGCCGGACAGGTCCGACATCTGCCGTGTGCGCAGATCGCCGGCGCCGGCCTCGTCCAGCGCCTCGCGCGCAGCGGCATCGGTGACGCGCTTGGGCAGGCCCAGAAAGCGGCGCACCGTCAGCGGCAGGGTAGGGTCGATATGCAGCCGCTGCGGCGCATATCCCAGCCGCAGGCCGGGCTTGTGCCGGACCGATCCCGCCGAGGGGCGGATCGCGCCGATGATTGCACGCAGCAGCGTCGATTTCCCCGACCCGTTGGGCCCGACAATGGTGACGATCTCGCCCGGCGAAATGGCGAAATCGACACCGCGCAGCACGCGCTGGCGGCCAAGGGTCACGTCGAGCCCCGACAGCGTGACCAAGGGGGTGGCAGGCGCGTTCATGCAGCTTTGGCGCAGCGCGGGCAAAGGCCCATCGCCTCGATCACCACGCGCTCGACGGTAAAGCCCTCGGCGCGGGCGGCGGCGGCGATGGCGGCGCGGCCCGGCCCGGCCTCTGCCTCGGCCACGGCGCTGCATTCCCGGCAGATCAGGAAGGCGGGGGTATGGTCGGCCCCGGCATGGGCGCAGGCGACAAAGGCGTTCAGACGCTCGATCTTGTGGGCGAACCCGTGCGCGACAAGGAAATCCAGCGCCCTATAGGCCACCGGTGGTTGCGAGCCAAAGCCCTCGTCCCGCAACTGGTCGAGGATCTCATAGGCACCCTTTGCCCGGTGGTTTTCCAGCAGGATTTCCAGCACCCGGCGGCGCACCGGCGTGAATTGCAGCTTTTCGGCGCGGCAATGGGCATCGGCGGCCGCGACGGCGGTCTGGATGCAGGCGGTGTGATCATGTGAATGGAAACCCAGCATGGGCGGCCCTCCGATCCCTGAGGCGATGTACGTAACCGTGAGGTCGTGCAGCGTCAATCGGCCTCTTGATATGTTATAATGTAACAGGTATCAACCCTCCGGAAACGACACCCCACGGAAAGGAACTCCCGATGCAGATACGCGCCTCAGTTCGCGCTGCCTCTCTCTGGCTGGCCCTGGCGCCGGCCGCCGCGATGGCCGACGCACCCAGTGTTGCCACGGATATTGCCCCGATACATTCGCTTGCCGCCAAGGTGATGGAAGGGGTGGGCACGCCCGAGCTGATCCTGCCGCCGGGCGCCTCGCCGCACGGGTATTCGCTGCGCCCCAGCGAGGCGGCGGCGCTGGACCGGGCCGATGTGGTGTTCGTGCAGGGCGGGGGGCTGACGCCCTGGCTGGACGGCGCGATAGAGACGCTGGCAGCGGATGCCCGCGTGGTGGAACTGATCGAGGTGCCGGGAACCACCCGCCTGGAGTACCGCGAAGGTGCGGTTTTCGCCCAGTTGGAGGATGATCACGACCATGACCACGAGGATGAGCATGGTCACGAAGAAGCGCACGACCATGACGACCATGACCACGATGACGGCCATGATGACCACGCGCATGACCATTCGGGGCTCGATCCCCATGCCTGGCTCGACCCCGAGAATGCCAGGGTCTGGGTGCGCGCCATGGCAGAGGTTCTGGCCGAGGCCGACCCGGCCAATGCCGACCTCTACCGCGCCAACGCCGAAAGGGCACAGGATGAAATCGGCGCGGCCGCGATCCGCGTGGCGCATTTCATCGCCCCGCTGCGCGAACAGCGTTTCGTGGTCTTTCACGACGCCTACCAGTATTTCGAAAACCGTTTCGGCCTGCATGCGTTCGGCTCCATAGCGGAAGGCGATGCCAGCGACCCGGGGCCGGGGCGGCTGGCCGAACTGCGCGACGCGCTGGCCGATAGCGGTGTTACCTGCGTTCTGGCAGAACCCCAGTTCGACCCCGGCCTGATCGAGGCAGTGACCGCCGGCGGCACCAATTCGGGGGTGATCGACCCGATGGGCGCCGATATCCCCCCGGGGCCGGATTTCTATATCCAGCTGATCAACCATGTCGCCGGGGCGATCGGCGAATGTCTCTGAGGTCTGCCTGACAGGGCACGGCAGGGGCGCGGGCAAGGTCCGCGCCCCTTTTCGTTTGTGGTGCAGTGCGTGGTTGAGCGCCTTGCGGGCGTGACGTCAGGTTCAATAACGGATCCTGGTTGGAAAGTTACTGCCAGTTGTGAAAGACTAACTTCACAGCACTTGAGGCGCACACTGCGAAGGCGGACAACTTGACAAAGATCGGTCGAAACCAACCTTGCCCGTGTGGAAGCGGACGAAAATACAAGCGCTGCTGCGGTCGGTATCGCCCGGAGGAACAACTAACGCCCCCCAAGATTCCTGCCGCCCTAATCAATAAAGCCAAAGCGGACGAACGGATACGCCAGAACCAGCAAGGATTGGGCAAACCGATAATTGCGGCAAAGCACAAAGACCATCAGTTCGTTGCCGTCAAGAACCGCCTCCACTTCTCAAAGGGTTGGAAGACGTTTCCCGACTTCTTGATGTTCTACATAAAGGAAGTACTGGGCTCGGAGTGGGGCAATTCGGAAATTGCAAAGCCCGAAAGCGAGCGTCACCAAATTATTCAATGGTACCAGAGCTTTTGCCTGTACCAGAAGGAATCCAACGTTCCGGACGGGAAAGTGCGCAGCACTGAAGTGAACGGGCTTGTAACCTGTTATCTTGGATTGGCGTACAACCTCTACCTACTGGCGCACAACGTCGAACTGCAGGCGCTTATGGTTGTCAGACTAAAGGATCGGTCGAACTTCCAAGGTGCTTTCTATGAACTCATGGTTGCCGGAGCACTCATTCGGGCTGGTTATGAACTAATCCTGGAAGACGAGACAGACCGGAAAACAAAGCACTGCGAGTTCGCAGCGATCCACAAGGCCAGCGGCAAGCGCTATTCCGTCGAGGCCAAGATGCGGTCAGTCAATGGGTTACTTGGGAAAACCGAAAAAGACGGCGGTACCGATCAAAAACCACTAGGCAAGATTATAACTCACCTTCATGGAGCCCTCAAGAAACCGTCTGAAGCAGAGCGACTTGTTTTTATCGATATTAACGCTCCTATGGATGCCAACATTAGTGAAGAGAACCGTCCAGAAATTCTGGACGCTGCAACCAAGAAAATAATCGACTGCGAAAGAAACCCGCAGGCTCCCAAAGCTGAAGCCTTTGTTTTTATAACAAACATTGCGATGCACCGGCATCTATACGAGCGTCCCGTATTTGCCGCGTCCCCTATTGGATTTAGGATCGCAGACTTTAACAGACCTGGACATTACAGTTTCGCTGAGAAGTATGCACTGGACCAAAAATATCAGCGGCTTTTCGACATCGCGGACGCCCTTGGAAAAATCGGCAGTTTTCCGTCGACCTTTGACGGCTCCTTGCCCTCGGACAACACGCCGGGTGAGCCAGAACGGTTGCAGATTGGCCAGACATATAACTTCACGGATGAGATCGCCGGAGGTTTGATCGGAACTGTCCGATCCGCTGTAGTCATGGAAAGCACCAAGACAGCGCACATCGTCGTCAACACGCCGGATGGACAAGGACACATACTTACTGAGCAACTGAGCGATGCCGCATTCGCGGACTATTTGGAAAACAAGGAAGCCTATTTCGGCGAAATACAGAACGTCAGCAAGACATTAAAGACACCATACGAATTCTTCTGCCGAATGATGGAGATCTATGCCGATTACGACCGAACCCAACTCGCGATTCAAGTCAGTATGAAACCAGACGATGCTCGCATAGCAGGTATGTCAGATCAACAACTGAGAGAACACATCTGCGAACAAATGGCGCTTCAAATTGCTAACAAACAGACCTCTGCACTCGATGCTGAATAAGCGGTATCTATGCAAAAGCCACCGGATTGCACTCAATGCCCTGCTGCGCACACAGAGCACCTACATTTGAATTCTTGAAATCACGAGAGCTGACTTTCGCCATTGCGCGGAAACTTGGAAATTTGGCCTCAAAGCGGCCATTGCTATTCGAGCCCCCGAAACACTCACCCGCACGACGAAATGCAAAGGGCCGGGCGCAATGTCCGCGCCCTTTTTCGCGGCAAGGGCCGGTTCAGCCCAGGGCGTAACCGGCGCCGCGTACGGTGCGCAGGGGATCGTCGCCGCCATGGTGGCACAGGGCCTTGCGCAGGCGGCCGATATGCACATCGACGGTGCGGGTCTCGACATGGATGTCGCGGCCCCAGACCCGGTCAAGCAATTGTTCGCGGCTCAGCACCCGGCCGGGCCTTTCCATCAGCGTGGCCAGCAGGCGGAACTCGGTCGGGCCGAGCGACAGTTCCTTGCCCGAGCGGGTGACGCGGTGGGTTTCCGCGTCCAGGCGGATATCGTCGTATTCCAGCACCACGCCGACGGTCGAGGGGCGCGCGCGCCGCAGGTTGGCGCGGATGCGGGCCAGCAGCTCGGCCACGGAATAGGGTTTGGTCACATAATCGTCGGCGCCGGTTTCCAGCCCGCGGATGCGGTCGGGTTCCTCTGACCGGGCCGAAAGCATGATCACCGGGATCTGCCGGGTCTTGGGGCGGGCCTTGAGCCGGCGGCAGACCTCTATCCCCGACAGGTTGGGCATCATCCAATCCAGCACAATCAGGTCCGGCGGGTCCTCTGCCACCAGCAGCATCGCTTCTTCGCCGTCGCGGGCCTCGTTCACGCGATAGCCCTCGGTGGCGAGGTTGTAGGCGATCATCCCGCGCTGGGCGGCCTCGTCATCGACCAGCAGGATAAGGGGGCTGTTTGCGGCGACCATGGGCGGGCTAGTCCTCGGCGTCCGCCGTCAGGGCGGTGTTGTCGACCTTGGGGCGGTCGCTGTCGGGCAACTCGCCGGTGGCCAGATAGATCACCTGTTCGGCAATGTTGGTGACATGATCGCCCATCCGTTCGGTGTTCTTGGCGATGAAATGCAGGTGCATGCAGCTGGTGATGTTGCGCGGGTCCTCCATCATGAAGGTCAGAAACTCGCGGAAAAGAGCATTATACATCTGATCGACATCGGTGTCGCGCGCCACCACCTCGGCCGCCAGGTCGGCGTTGCGCTGCACGAAGGCATCCAGCGCGTCCTTGAGCATGCGCTGCACCTCGCGCGCCATGCGTCGCACCGCGGCCGGGGCGCCCTCGATCTGCTGCATCTGCGACAGGACGGTGGTGCGCTTGGCCATGTTCTTGGCATAGTCGCCGATACGTTCGAGGTTGGCGGCGATCTTCATCACCGTCAGGATGATGCGCAGGTCCACGGCGATGGGCTGGCGCATGGCGATGATGCGCGCGGCCTCTTCGTTGATGTGTTCCTCCAGCCCGTCGATGGCGCGGTCGTCCGCGCGCACCTGTTTGGCCAGTTCCTCGTCACGCATCTCCAGCGCGGTGGCGGCCTTGAGGATCGCATCCTCGACCAGCCCGCCCATTTTCATGATCTGCGCCTGCAGCCCTTCCAGGTCCCGGTCGAAGGCCGAGGCGATATGTTCATCCTGCTTCATGTCCGCTCCTTAGCCGATCCGGCCGGTGATATAGCTTTCCGTGCGTTCGTCCTGCGGGTTGGTGAAGATCTGCCCCGTCTCGCCGAATTCCACCAGGTTGCCGAGGTGAAAGAACGCCGTTTTCTGGCTGACGCGCGCGGCCTGCTGCATCGAGTGGGTGACGATCACCAGCGAATAGTTCTTGCGCAGCTCGTCCATCAGTTCCTCGACCTGGCTGGTGGCGATCGGGTCCAGCGCCGAGCACGGCTCGTCCATCAGCAGGACCTCGGGTTCGGTGGCCACGGCACGGGCGATGCACAGCCGCTGCTGCTGGCCGCCCGACAGCCCGGTGCCCGGCTCGTTGAGCCGGTCCTTGACCTCGTCCCAGATGGCGCCGCGGCGCAGGGCGCGTTCGACGATTTCGTCCAGATCGGCCTTGTTGCGGGCCAGACCGTGAATTTTCGGCCCGTAGGCGACGTTGTCATAGATGGATTTCGGAAACGGGTTCGGTTTCTGGAACACCATGCCAACCTTGGCGCGCAGCTGCACCGGGTCCACCCGCTTGTCATAGATGTCCTGGCCGTCCAGGCGGATATCGCCCTCGACCCGGCAGATGTCGATGGTGTCGTTCATCCGGTTGAGACAGCGCAGAAAGGTCGACTTGCCACAGCCTGAGGGGCCGATAAAGGCGGTCACGGTCTTGTCCTCGATGTCGACGCTCACATCCTTGATGGCGTGCGTGTCCCCGTAATGGACCTGCACGTTGCGGGCGGAGAACTTGATACTGTTCTGGGTCACGGTTTTCTCCGAAATGGACGTGTCGTACATGAGGTTGGTCTCCCGGGTCATCTGTTACCACGACCGCTCGAACTTGTTGCGCAGATAGATCGCGATACCGTTCATCATCACCAGAAAGCCCAGCAACACCAGGATCGCCGCCGAGGTGCGCGAGACAAAACCGCGTTCGGGGCTGTCGGCCCAGATGAAGATCTGGGTGGGCAGGGCGGTGGCGCTGTCCAGCGGGGTGCCGGGGGCCGAGGTGATAAAGGCGTTCATCCCGATCAGCAGCAGCGGCGCGGTTTCGCCCAGCGCCTGCGCCAGACCGATGATGGTGCCGGTCATGACGCCCGGCATTGCCAGCGGCAGGACATGGCCGAACACCACCTGGTGTCTGGACGCGCCCACGCCAAGCGCGGCCTCGCGGATCGAGGGCGGCACCGCCTTCAGCGCGGCGCGGGTGGAGATGATGATCGTCGGCATGGTCATCAGCGCCAGCGTCATCCCCCCCACCAGCGGCGCTGAACGCGGCAGCCCGAACCAGCCCAGAAACACCGCCAGCGCCAGCAGGCCGAACACGACCGATGGCACGGCGGCGAGGTTGTTGATGTTGACCTCGATGATGTCGCTCATGCGGTTTTTGGGCGCGAACTCTTCCAGATAGATCGCCGCTCCGATGCCGACGGGAAACGAGATAGCGAAGCAGACCAGCAGCGCCCAGAACGACCCCACCAATGCGCCCTTGAGCCCGGCAAGTTCGGGAAAGCGCGAGTCGGCGTTGGTCAGCAGGCCCCAGTTGATCGGCTCCGATATCATCCCGCGCTCGGCCAGCGTGTCGAACCATGCGATCTGGCGGTCATCGACCCGGCGCTGCGCCTGGGGTGTTTCGCGCTTGATCAGGTCCTTTTGCAGCTGGTCAAAGGGGTCCGATACCGGCACCGTCAGCGTGACCGTCTGCCCGATCAGGCCGGGGTCGGCCACGATCATGTCGCGCAGCCGGAACTGGGCGCCGTTGGAATAGACCCCGGTCAGCGCGCGCAGATCCTTGCGGCCCGCCTCGGCCATGTCGGGGAATTCCTTGATCAGCGCCGCGGCCAGCACGTCGCGGAAGCCCCCGCGCGGCAGCTTGTCGACGGATATTTCCTGCGGGTCGACAAAGACCTCGACCGTCAGGTGGGTCTGGGTCACCGCCTTGTAGCCGGTCGAGACCAGCGAGGCGACCAGGATGAAGAGCATCAGCCCGGCAAAGGAAATCGCGCCCAGCCCGAGGCCCTGCAGGATTACCTGTTTGCGTTTGCGCTGGCGCAGCCGGGCGCGCAGGCGTGCATCGGTCGCCAGGGCGCCGGAGGGGGAGGCGGTCATATCGGTCATGTCAGTGGCCTCAGTCATAGGCTTCGCGGTATTTGCGCACGATGCGGATGGCGAAGATGTTGATGATCAGCGTGACGATGAACAGCATCATCCCCAGCGCAAAGGCGGCCAGCGTCTTGGGGTTGTCGAATGACGTGTCACCGATCAGCAGAGTGACGATCTGCACCGTCACCGTGGTCACGCTGTCCAGCGGGTTGAGTGTCATCTTGGCGATCAGCCCGGCGGCCATCACCACGATCATGGTTTCCCCGATGGCGCGGCTGACGGCCAGCAGGACACCGCCAACGATGCCGGGAATGGCGGCCGGAAACAGCACCGTGGTCACCATCTCGGCGCGCGTTGCGCCCAGCCCGAGCGCCCCGTCGCTGAGCGTCCTGGGAACGGCAGACAGGGCGTCATCGGTAAAGGAGGAAATGAACGGGATCAGCATGATCCCCATCACCCCGCCTGCCGCCAGCGCTGTATTGGGGGCGACGTCGATGCCGATCTGGGCGCCAAAGGCGCGGATCGCCGGCGCCACCGTCAGCACGGCGAAGAAGCCGTAGACCACCGTCGGCACACCGGCGAGGATTTCCAGTGCAGGCTTGACCACGGCGCGCAGGCGGCAGGGCGCGAATTCGTTCAGATAGATCGCCGACATCAGCCCGACCGGCACCGCGATGAACAACGCAACCGCGGTGATGACCAGCGTGCCCAGGATCACCGGCAGCCAGCCAAAGGCGCCTTCGGCTGCGACCTGGTCTTCGCGCAGGGGGATCTGCGGCTCCCAGTTGGTGCCGAACAGGAACTCGGAAACCGAAACCTTGTCGAAGAACTTTAAGGTTTCGAACAGCAGCGAGGCGACGATGCCGATGGTGACAAAGACTGCCGTCGTGGCGCAAAAGATCATCAGCCCCGAAACGATATGCTCCACCCCGTGGCGGGCGCGAAACTCGGCGGAAACCTTGCTGCGCGACAGGAACATCAGCCCCAGCCCGAGGGCCACCACGGCGATCAGCATCGCCCGGGACGAGAGGGTGTAGAGGCGGGTCAGCCGCTCGGCTGCGGCGATCTTCCACTCTTCGGGCTCGCCGAAGATGGTGCCGCGCGCGATCGACTTGATCTCGGCCATGACGAGTTGCTGTTCGCCGGTGCCGAGGCCGTCATATTCGCCCGCCGGCAGCCCGCCGGCCACGATCCATTCAATGACCGGCCCCTGTAGCAGCAGCCAAAGCAGGATGACGACGAAAACCGGGATGAATGAGACCAGAAAGGCGTACATCCCGTGGAAATAGCCCAGCGAATGCAGCCTGTTCCCGCCCTTGCGGATCGCATTCACGGCCGTGATGTTCCAGACGTAGCCGATGATCGAGATCGCGAAGAGCGCGAGAAAGGCAATGCTGGTCATGGGGCGCGCCTGAATTCGAAATGTGGGGGTGGGCCGCCCGGCCGCAGGGGCCGGGCGGTATCGGACCAGGGGCCTGTCAGGCCTTCGGTTCCATGTTGTCGCCGCCGATCACGGCGTCTTGTGTTTTGGAGCGCACATCGTCGGGCAGGGTGACCATGCCGCGCTCTTCGAGGTAGCCACCGGGCGCCATGGCGTCTTCGGACATGTACTCCTCGACGAACTCCTGCAGGTTCGGGATCACGCCGCGATGCGCGTTCTTGACGTAGAAATAGAGCGGCCGCGAGATCGGATAGGAGAAATCGCCGATGGTTTCGGCCGAGGGTTCGACGCCGTTGATCAGCACCGGCTTGAGGGTATCGGCGTTCTCATACAGGAATGAATAGCCAAAGATGCCCACCGCGTGCGCGTCGGCCTGCAGGCGCTGAACGATCAGGTTGTCGTTCTCGCCGGCTTCGACAAAGGGGCCGTCCTGGCGCATGCGCGAGCAGTTTTCCTTGACCCATTTCTTGTCGGCGCCCTGCGCCTTGACCCATTCGTTGGCCTTGCAGCCGGCATGCATCGCCAGCTCGACAAAGGCGTCGCGCGTGCCGGAGGTCGGCGGCGGGCCATAGGCGAGGATGTCCAGGTCGGGCAGGCTGGGGTCGATGTCCGACCATTTCTGATAGGGGTTGTCGACCAGCCCGTCGGGGCCGGGAACCTGTGCGGCCAGCGCCAGGTAGACCTGTTCAAGCGTCAGGTCCCATTCCAGGTCGGAGTCGCGCGAAACGGCGATGGACAGGCCGTCATAGCCGATCATCGCCTCGGTGATGTCGGTCACGCCGTTCGACTGGCACAGCTCGTATTCCGATGCTTTCATCGCGCGCGATGCGCCGGTCAGGTCGGGGTGATCCTCGCCGATGCCGGCGCAGAAGATCTTCATGCCGCCGCCGGTGCCGGTCGATTCGACGATGGGCGAGGGGGCGCCGGTGTTGTTGGCGAACTGTTCGGAAACCGCCTGGGTATAGGGGAACACGGTCGACGAGCCGACAATGCGGATCTCGTCGCGCGCGGCGGCGGCGGTGGCGGAAACCGCCAGGATGGCGATGGCAGAGGCCGTGAGTTTCGTGCGGGACATGGACTTCTCCTGTTACTTTGCAGCAGGCCATCGCAAGAATGGCCTCGGCGCCGAACTAGGCTCGCGCGGCTATGCTTTTGTGACAGGTGTGTAACGGTTTGATGACATCGACCCGGAAAGTTCAGGCCCTAGGCAGAAAAACCGAAAAACAGGACCCCTTGCCGCGCTCGCTGGTCATTTCCAGCCGGCCGCGGTGACGGTTGAGGATGTGCTTGACGATGGCCAGCCCCAGCCCGGTGCCGCCCTTTTCGCGCGAACGGTGGTCATCGACGCGGTAGAACCGTTCGGTCAGACGCGGCAGGTGGCGCGCGCCGATCCCTTCGCCCCGGTCGATCACGTCGATGCGGATGCGGGCGTCGTCGCCGGGGGGATGGATCACCACCGTTACCTTGCCGCCCGAAGCCCCGTACTTGATCGCGTTCTCGATCAGGTTCTGGAACACCTGCGTCAACTGGTCGGCATCGCCCGGGACGGGCAGGGTGGTATCGCCGCCGGTGACCTCGATCACGACATCAGCCTCCTGTGCGACCGGGGCGAGGGTGGCCGTGACCGCATTGATCAGCGCCGACACGTCCACCGATGCGGCCGGGCGCTGGCGTTCCTGGGCCTCGACCCGCGAAAGCGACAGCAGGTTGTCCACCAGCCGGTTCATCCGCCCGGCCTCCTGCTCCATGATGGTCAGAAAACGGTCGCGCGCGGCGGGGTCATCCCGGGCCGCGCCCTTGAGGGTCTCGATAAAACCGATCAGCGTGGTGAGCGGCGTGCGCAGCTCATGCGTGACATTGGCGACGAAATCGCGGCGAAAGCGGGTGACGAGCTCTCGTTCGGTGATGTCCTGAAAGGCGCACAGCACCCCGCCATTGCCGTGCATGGGTGTCACCGTGACAAGATATGTCACCTCGTGCGAGGGGCCGAGGATGACATGACGCGCCTGCCCGCCGACGCGGTCGCGCAGCGCCGTCTCGATGGCCGACAGCAGGGCCGGCTGGCGCAGGGCGATGGCGTGATGCCGGCCGACCTGGGCCGCGCCGATGATGTCATCGGCGGCGGTGTTGGCGGCAAGGATGCGGTCATCCTCGCCGATCAGGATCAGCGGCAGCGGCACAGCGCCGAGCATCCCGTCAAGCCAGTCCCTGTCCATCCCGACCCCCCGCATGCGTGGTTTCCCCGAGATGAAACGACCCGCCCCGGCGAAATGCCCCTGACATATGCCCGATCGGGTCGGCCAAGGTCCAGCGGGGAAAGGGGGCTATCGACCGTTCATCAGGCGGCCCATGCCCAAGGCCTGACCATGGGCAGGTTCAGGTTCAAGGCGCACATCCGCGCCCGGGGGCGATGCAGCCCCTGGCGTTGTCGCGGGTCCGTCCAGCCGGTCAGATGTCCAGCGTGTGTTCCTTTTCCCACCGGGAAAAGTGCGACACGAAAGAATCCCACTCCTGCATCTTGAGCTTGAGAAAGGCGTCGGAAAATTCCTTTCCCATCAGCCCCCTGAGCACCTTGTCCTTGTCATAGGCGCGCAGCGCGTCGAGCAGGTTGAGCGGCAGCTTGGGCGCGCCTTTCACCTTGTGGCCGTCCTTGTACATGTCGATATCCCAGCGTTTGCCAGGGTCGGCCTTGGTGCGCACACCGTCAATACCTGCCGCGATGATCACGGCCTGCATCAGATAGGGGTTGGCGGCCCCGTCGGGCAGGCGCAGCTCGAACCGGCCCGGGCCCGGGACGCGCACCATGTGGGTGCGGTTGTTGCCCGTCCAGGTGATCGAGTTGGGCGCCCAAGTCGCGCCCGAGGTGGTGCGCGGCGCGTTGATGCGCTTGTAGGAATTGACCGTGGGGTTGGTGATCGCGGTCATCGCGCTGCCGTGCCTCATGATCCCGCCGAGGAAGTGCCGGCCCTCGTCGGACAGGCCCAGCTCCTTTGATGTGTCGGCAAAGACGTTGGTCTTTCCGTCGCTGTCCCAGACCGAGATATGGGCGTGACACCCGTTGCCGGTCAGCCCCTCGATGGGCTTGGGCATGAAGGTCGCGCGCAGCCCGTGCTTTTCGGCGATCGACTTGGTCATGAACTTGAAGAACGAATGCCTGTCGGCGGTGATCAGCACGTCGTCAAAGCTCCAGTTCATCTCGAACTGGCCGTTCGCGTCCTCGTGGTCGTTCTGGTAAGGCTCCCAGCCGAGCTGCAGCATGTAGTCGCAGATTTCGGCCACCACGTCATAGCGGCGCATGATTGCCTGCTGGTCATAGCAGGGCTTGGCCGCGACATCGTAGACGTCCGCGATCTTTTCGCCGTCCGGGGTCAGCAGAAAGAACTCGGCCTCGATGCCGGTCTTGACGTGCATGCCGAGTTCGGCCGCCTCGTCGATCAGCCGCCGCAGCACGTTGCGCGGCGCCTGCGCGACGGGCTCGCCCTCCATCACGCAGTTGGCGGGGACCCAGGCGACGTCTGGTTTCCAGGACAGCTGGATGGCCGAACGCGGGTCGGGCACGCCCAGCATGTCTGGGTGGGCCGGGGTCAGGTCCAGCCAGGTGGCAAAGCCCGCGAAGCCGGCGCCTTCGGCCTGCATCTCGGCAATCGCCTGCGTTGGAACCAGCTTGGCGCGTTGGCCGCCAAAGAGATCCGTGTAGGAGATCATGAAATACTTGACGCCCCGCTCGGCCGCCCATGTTGCGAGGTCCTGGGCCCTTTCACCAGGTGGAATTGTCATATCCAGGGTCATTGCGTCACTTTCTCTCCCTGCTGGTTTTATTGTTTTCAGTACCCGCCGCGTCCGGGGATCCAGTCGGTGCCCGCCAGCGGCACACCGGCCATTGCGGCAGCCTCGACCGTCAGCGCGCACAGATCCTCGGGTTCGAGGTTGTGCACGTGGTTGTGGCCGCAGGCCCGCGCGATGGTCTGGGTTTCGAGCGTCAGGACCGACAGGTAGTTGTGCAGCCGCCGCCCACCCGCGATCGGGTCGAGCCGCTTCATCAGATCTGGGTCCTGGGTGGTGATGCCGGCGGGGTCCTGGCCTTCGTGCCAGTCGTCATAGGCGCCGGCGGTGGTGCCGAGCTTTTGATATTCCTCTTCCAGCGCCGGGTCGTTGTCGCCCAGGGCCACCAGCGCCGCGGTGCCGATCGACACCGCATCCGCGCCCAGCGCCAGCGCCTTGGCCACATCGGCCCCGGTGCGGATGCCGCCCGACACGATCAGTTGCACCTTACGGTGCATGCCCATGTCCTGCAGCGCCTGCACGGCGGGGCGGATGCAGGCCAGGGTCGGCTGGCCGATATGTTCGATGAATACCTCCTGGGTGGCGGCGGTCCCGCCCTGCATGCCGTCCAGCACCACGACATCGGCGCCTGCCTTGACCGCAAGCGTCGTGTCGTAATAGGGCCGGGCGCCGCCGATCTTGACGTAGATCGGTTTTTCCCAGTCGGTGATCTCGCGGAGCTCCAGCAGCTTGATTTCCAGGTCGTCGGGGCCGGTCCAGTCGGGGTGACGGCAGGCGGACCGCTGGTCGATGCCGACGGGCAGGGTGCGCATCTCGGCCACGCGCTCGGTGATCTTCTGCCCCAGCAGCATGCCGCCGCCGCCGGGCTTGGCCCCCTGGCCGACCACCACCTCGATGGCGTCAGCACGGCGCAGGTCGTCGGGGTTCATGCCATAGCGCGAGGGCAGCACCTGGTAGACCAGCTTTTCGGAATGGCCACGTTCCTCTTCGGTCATGCCGCCGTCGCCGGTGGTGGTCGAGGTGCCGGCCAGCGTGGCACCGCGCCCAAGCGCCTCTTTCGCGTTCGCGGAAAGCGAGCCGAAACTCATCCCGGCGATGGTGACGGGCGTCGTGATGGTGATGGGTTTCTTGGCGAAACGGGTGCCCAGAACGACGGTGGTATCGCATTTTTCCCGGTACCCTTCGAGCGGGTAACGCGAAATCGACGCGCCGAGAAAGAGCAGGTCGTCGAAATGCGGAACCCGCCGTTTGGCGCCGCCGCCGCGAATGTCATAGATGCCGGTGGCCGCGGCGCGCCTGATTTCCGAGTTGACGCTTTCGTTGAACGTCGCCGACTGGCGGGGCGCTGTGCGCGGGATGTTGTTGGTCGAGGCGGCGTCTTTCATCTGATGTCTCCTCAGTACGCCGAAACGTTGTCGACGTGGAAATTGTACAGGGTGCGGGCAGAGCCATAGCGCCTGAAGTCCTCGGGCCTGGCGTCTGCACCGGCGCGTTCCAGCAGGTCGCGCAGGATCTCGATGTGTTCGGGGCGCATTTCCTTTTCGACGCAGTCGGCGCCCAGGCTTTTGACCTCGCCACGCACGAACAGCCGCGCCTCGTAAAGCGAGTCACCCAGCGCGGCGCCGGCATCGCCCAGCACCACAAGGTTGCCGCTCTGTGCCATGAAGGCGGACATGTGACCGATATTGCCGTGCACGACGATGTCGATGCCCTTCATCGAGATGCCGCAGCGCGACGCCGCGTTGCCCTTGATCACCAGCAGGCCGCCACGCCCGGTGGCGCCGGCATACTGGCTGGCGTCGCCCTCGACGATGACGGTGCCCGACATCATGTTTTCTGCCACGCCGGGCCCGGCAGAGCCTTTGACGACAACGGTCGCCTGCTTGTTCATCCCGGCGCAGTAATAGCCGGTCGAGCCGTTCACCACGACCTCGAGCGGGGCATCCAGACCAACGGCAATGGCATGGCTGCCCTTGGGGTTGTCGATTTCCCAGGCTGTCTGGTTGCTGTTGTGCGCGTGCAGCTTGGCGTTCAGATCGCGCAGGCCGCGCGCGGCCAGATCGAATGTCTGCATGTCAATGGTTCCAGAAATAGACGGTTGCGGGTTCAGGTTCCCAGACGCGGGCCGTGTCGATGCCCGGCAGGTTCACCAATGCGCGGTATTCCGAGCCAAAGGCGACATATTGATCGGTCTCGGCCATCACCGCGGGTTTGCAGGCGATCGGGTCGCGCACGACGCCAAACCCGTACTTGGTGCCGACGACGAAGGTAAAGAACCCGTCGAGATCGTTCAGGCTGGCTTCGAGCGCCTCGCCCAGGTTGCTGCCGTTCTGCAGCTTGTTGCTGAGATAGGCCGCCGCGACCTCGGTGTCGTTCTCGGTCTCGAAGGTCATGCCGTCGCGCGCCAGCTGCCGGCGCAGGCTGTTATGGTTGGAAAGGGACCCGTTATGCACCAGACACTGGTCGGCCCCGGTCGAAAAAGGGTGCGCGCCCAGGGTGGTGACGGCCGATTCCGTCGCCATACGGGTGTGGCCGATGCCGTGGCTGCCGCTCATCCCCGGCAGGTCAAACCGCGCCGCAACATCCTTGGGCAGGCCGACCTCCTTATAGATCTCGATCGCCTCACCCGCGCTCATCACCCGGGCGCCGGGGCGCAGCTCGGCCAGCTTTGCGCGCGCCTCTGACAGGCGTTCGGGCGGCAGGCCGAGGACGGCATGGCTATCCTTGACCTGCATGTCCACGTCACAGCCGAGCACCCGGCCGAGTTCGGCATCAAGCGCGGCAAAATCCTGATCGGGATCAGGGGATTGCAGGGTGATCTTGCCCCGCCCGTCATCCGCCCCATAGATCGCGATTCCCGCACTGTCGGGACCGCGGTCGGTCATGGTGACAAGCATATCGGTCAGCATCGCACCCAGCCTGGGTTCGAGCGACCGGTTCTTCAGGAAAAGCCCGACGATACCGCACATGGGATGTCACTCCGATCTTGGATGGTCGACTCGGAGCGTAGCACCGAACTGCGCGGCACTCAACTGGCAAGAAACAAATTTGACCTGTAAGAAAATCAAGAAGGCGGAAACCCGGTCACCTCGCCTGCGGATAAGAGATCACAGACAGATAGCGGGCGGGCAGCTTGTTCAGCTTTTCCGGGCCATGCGGCGCGTCGGCATCGAAAAACAGGCTGTCGCCGGGCTGCATCAGGAACAGCTGGTCACCATGGCGGTATTCGACCTCGCCCTCGAGGAAATAGAGCAGTTCGATCCCGTCATGCTGGAAGGTCGGAAACGTGTCCGATTCCTCGGTCAGGACGATCAGGTAGGGCTCGACCACCACGCCGCTGGCGTTTGAACCGATATGCCCGAGCAAATGGTATTGATGCCCCGACCGCGTGCCCGAGCGTTCGACCTCGGCGGCGCCGCCTGCCTTTACATGCATCACGCCGCGGTTTTCCTCAAAGCTGCGGAAGAACGCCGTCAGAGGCACGCTCAGCGCATGTGCCAGGGTCTGCAGCGTCGTCAGCGACGGCGATGTGACGCCGTTCTCGATCTTGGACAGCATCCCGATGGAAAGACCAGTCCGGGTGGCCAGCTCCGCGACGGTAAAGTTCTGCTGCTGGCGATAGGCGCGCACCTCGCGTCCCAGCGCGATCTCCAGCACCTTTTCGCGGGTGTCGCGGACCTTGTGGGGGTCCTGGGTCAGTTTGGGTTGATCGGCTGCATTCATTGGCATTCCCCCCTCGAAATCGGCGTTACCGGCCCGAACATACGCCGATGAGATCAGCCGCATGAACTGCGGTTTATCGTTGTCTGGCAGATCATGAACGGTGAGCCTGCCGATGTTTCCCGTCATTACACGATCCGTCAACCAAAATGAAATGGGCGTTGATGTCCCAAAGGCAGCAGGTGCGCGAGCCGTCTGAATGCGATCTTTGGAATAACTAATTAAAGTAAACTGGATAAGATGAAAATATGTTGCTGATCGCCGCGATGCTGACCTGGTGTATCTGTTCGGGCCTGTTGCCGTGGAGATATCTCGGTCAAGCCACTGTGCCACCAAATAATGCCGCATGACGTCGCGCGGATGATGGGCACCACGACATGCTGCAGTGGTTCGGGGCTGTTGCTGGCCTGGGTCAGTTACCACCTGACCACGCCCGAACACAGTTTTGTCGGGCGTTACGCCGGCGGATTCATGATCCACGCGATCGCACTGATGGAGGCCTGGCAGCAGCAGGCGCACTGGGCACGGCGTGCCGCTGTGCGTAAAAGATCAAAATAAGAATGATGTTCTCGCGCCGCACCTGACGTCCGTCGAATTTTCCACCAGCCATGGCAGAAACAAGACGCGGTTCGCCCTGTGCACGCCGCACCGGATTCCCGATCTCCGCAACGGGGCCGGGGCGGCGGGCGCACGCCTTGAACGCAGCGTTGATTGGGCCGACCTGTCGCCCAGACGCGCACAAAGGGGGTTCGCATGAAACTCGAGATTTTCGCATTCGCGGCGCTGGTCGGCAGCGCCTTCGGCGTTACCGCATCTGCGGCTGAAACGTTCGGTCCGCTGATCGATCCCGCCACGCTTTCCCAGAAACTGGATAGCAATCCGCCCCTGGTTCTGGACATCCGGGGCGGGGCCTATGACGAGGGGCACATTCCCGGTGCGGTTTCCGCACCCTATGCTGAATTCCGCGGTCCCAAGGACAACCCCGGCCAGCTGATCCCCGAGGACAAGCTGGAGACGCTGCTGCAGGGCCTTGGCGTGACCTTGGATCGGCCCGTCGTCGTGGTGCACCAGGGAAACACCGATACCGATTTCGGCGCCGCCGCGCGGGTGTACTGGACGCTGAAATCCTCGGGCGTGTCGCAGCTTGCCATCCTCAACGGCGGCATGAGCGCCTGGTCGTCGGCTGACCTGCCGGTCGATCTGGCCGTCACCGAACCGACGCCATCGGACATCGACATCACCTTTTCGACCCAGTGGCTGGCCGATACCGAGACGGTTGCCGACGTGGTGGAGGGCCGGCGCGAGGCAGTCCTGATCGATGCACGCCCGGCCGATTTCTATGACGGCAAAAAGGCCCACGGCGCCGCCGCGCGGCCCGGAACGCTGCCAGGTGCGGTGAATGTCAGCCATGCAAGCTTTTTCGGCGACGGCCAAACGGCCATCGACAGCGATACCGCCTCTGCAACCGCGCGCGTGCTTGACCTTGCGCCGGGGCAGGAGGTCGTTTCCTTCTGCAACACCGGGCACTGGGCCGCGACCGACTGGTTCGCCCTGTCCGAGCTGGCCGGGATCGAGAACGTGAAGCTCTACCCCGAATCCATGGTCGAGTATTCCAAGACCGATCACGAGATGGCCAACACGCCCGGTCTGCTGCAGAACCTGATCAACCAGGTGCGGGCCGACTGATGACCGTGACGGTCGAAGCGCGCGACAGGCGCGGGGCTGGGCGCGTGTTCCGGCGCGGCGGCCTGATCGCCGCCGGGCTGGCGGCGGTTGGTGCGGTCGCCGTCCTGGCCGGGGCGCGCTATGGGCTGATGCTGGCCATCGGCCTAGGCATCGGTGTCGCGCTCGAAGGGCTGCGGTTCGGCTTTGCCGGGCCGTGGCGCGCGATGATCCTGCGGCGAGAGCCGGCAGGCATCCTTGCACAGTTGCTGGCCATCGCGCTGGTGGCCGTCGTTGCCCTGCCGCTGCTGCAAAGCCATTCCGACGAGCTGGTCGGCGCGGTCGCGCCGATAGGCTGGGCGATGGTCGGCGGGGCGTTTATCTTTGGCGCGGCGATGCAGGTGGTGCTGGGCTGCGGGTCGGGCACGCTGGTCAACGCGGGCAGCGGCAACCCCGTGGGACTGGTGGCGTTGCCCTTCTTCGCCATCGGCAGCTTTTTCGGGGCCTATCACCTGCTGTGGTGGACAGATATTGGCACGCTGCCGATCATGGTGCTGGAGGGTGCCAGCGGTCTGGCAATCACACTTGTCCTGTTGGCGGCGGTTGCGGCATTCCTGCTGTGGCGCGCGGCGCCGGGCGCGTGGCGGATACCGCCACGGCTGATCGCGGCGGCGTTGATCGTCGCCGCGCTGGCCATCGGCAATCTGCTGGTCGCGGGCCAACCCTGGGGCGTGGTCTATGGCCTGGGCCTGTGGGTGGCCAAGGGCGCTGTCGCCGCGGGGGCTGATCTGTCGGGGTCGGGGTTCTGGTCCGCGCCGGGCAATGCCGGGCGGCTGGGGGAAAGCATCCTGACGGATTACACGTCGCTGACGAATTTCGGCCTGATCGCGGGGGCCTTCGTGGTTGCCTCCTGGCGCGAGGGCGGGTTGTCCGCGCCGCTGCCGCGCCTGCCGGCAAGGGCCTGGGTGGCGACGGTGGTGGCGGGGCTGCTGCTGGGCTATTCGTCGCGGCTGGCCTTTGGCTGCAACGTCGGGGCGTTCTTTTCCGGCATCTCGACGGGCAGCCTGCATGGCTGGGCCTGGTTCGCGGCGGCCTTTGCCGGGTCGTGGGTCGGCGTCGGCCTCAGGCCGCGTCTGGGGCTGGAGACACGCACATGACCCGCCGTTTTACCGCATCGGTTGCGATGGTGCTGCTGCTGGCGCTGATTGGCTTCGACATGGGGCTGACGCAGCCCAACCCCTATGCCGCGCCGCCGCTGCTGGCCCTGGGTTCTGGTCTCGCGCAGAGCGGCGGTTTCTGCGCCGCGCTGCCCGACTAGGGCGCGGGAGAGGGCGACCAGACAACACCCCGCCCGGCGGCACGTCGGGCGGGGCGCAGCAGACCAGATCACAACAAGCACACTCTCGCTGTGAACGGGGGCATTCGTGCCTTAGTAGTAACGGCTCTGGATACGGCTCAGTGCCTGCGAAAGCTGTTCGCTTTCTCGGCTGGAGTGGTACTCCTCCGGATAGGGCTCCTTGCCCTCGGCAATCTGGTGCGCGATGTCCGTCAGGCGTTCCAGCGGACGTATGAAATGCCGCGTGAACAATATCAAAAAGACGCTCAGGATGCCGAACAGGCTCAGCAGGCTGATCCACATCGCAACAGACAGCTCGGTCGCGTCGTTTCCAAAAGATGCCGGGGGAACATGCACGACGACGGACAGGCCGGTCGGCGGCGCATTGCCGACGGTGAGTTCCGGCGCCACCGCATAGATGTTTCTTGCGCCGTTTGCATCCTCGACGATCTGGGCGGAACCAATATTAAGCGACAGGGAACCGAGACTGGCCGGTGTGAGATCCACCCGCGCTTTCTGGTCCGCTCCGAAGATGGAACGGCCGCGCCGGTCGACCATATGGGCGAGCAGGTCGAGGTCATCGGCGGCGGCGCGCACATATTCCTTCAGCCAACTCGCCTTGAGGCTATAAACATAGACGCCGGTAATCTCGCCGTCTCGGGACTTGACCGGCACCGAGATGTTGAGCACATCCCGCCGCTCACTGCCCTCTTCTGCGAAGGAAGATGTCAGTGCCCCGAAGAAGGGACCTCGAAGGCCCTGTCGGTACCAGTTCGCGTCTGAGACGAGAGTGCCTTCCCCGAGGCCGTTCGATCCGACGCGGATCGTTCCTGAAAGGTCGGCCAGTCCCGCCCAGGCGACACGCCCGCCAGCGACGGTCGCGGCGTCGGCAAAGGCGCGAATCTCGTCGTCGTCCTTGTCTGCAATCTGTCCTGCGACAGCTTGAAGACTTTCCCATTCACGTTCGAGCGCGCGTGACACCGCGAGCCGCAGCGCCCTTACGCCGCGGATGGCGTGACTGGACTCCACACGGGTCTCGAAGTCGCGCGCGTGCTGGTGAATCGGCCACCAGATCGTGAGCATCCCGAGCAGGCCGCATATCATGGCAAAGCCGACAATGGACGTCGCAAGGCGGGGAGCATTTAGTTGTTTGGAACCGCGCACTGTTCTGATCTCCGCAGAAGTCATTTTGACGAGCGCCCCTTCATTCTCCTCGCTACCGAAGAATAGTGGCTAATTCTGGCGATTGTATGGTGACTTTCAAAATCCCCTTGGCTGCTCGCTGGCCCGTGGGGCGTTCAGGCCACGAATGACCGGATAATTTTTCTCGGCCATACTATCGCCAATTTGGTAATGTTAGCCTTACTTATATATACCTATGGTTGTGAGGGGCTGCATTGCGGTATTTGCGTCTGTTTATCGGCATTTTTCTTTTTTTCGGGGCGCTATACGTCATCGTCGTGGAACAGATGACGGGCGCCAGTTCGAATGCATTCGTCAACGCACCGCTTTCAACAGTGCGCGCCCCGGTTGCGGGGGATGTGTCGTTGCCGGTGCGGGCGCCCGGGGCCGTAATCACCAAAGGCACGACGCTTTTCGCGATCGAGGATGTCAGGGCGGACCAGATGCGCCTGGATGACTTGCGCCTTGAAAGGGATCTTCTGACCGCCGATCTCCAGCGGCTCGAAGCCCAAAGCGACGCGCTGCAAGATGGCCTGAACTGGCTTGAGAAAACGGCCAGGAATTACGGCGTTGCGCGCACGCACGAGCTAGAATTGCTGGCGGGCGGCATAGATTTGGATTCTGAGACGTCGCCAGGATCGGGACAGTTTCCTGCGGGAACAGGCACCGGTACGGTTGACGAGGACAAGCTGACACCGGACGAAAACGACCCGGGGCGCGATCCGGAACTGTTCAACGAATTTCCGGACGACGGCTTCACCGATGTAAGGGCGCTGCAACTGGAGGCCGCGCGACACGCCATCTACCTTGACGATTCCGGGGGCGCGGCCTGGAACATGGCACTGCGGTATCGCGAAGCTGAGACATCGCTCGCGCTTGTCGAGGCGGATATTGCCCGCGCCCGGACACAACTGGATGCCTATGACACCCGGATCGAGCGGGAACTTTCGCGCCTCGTCGAGCTGCGCGGTGACACACTCTTGTCGCCGGTGAACGGTGTTCTGTGGCAGGAACTGACGGCCAACGGCGTCAACGTCCAGCGCGGCGATCCCGTTGTGCGCCTGGTCGACTGCGACTCGGTGCTCGTCACGCTTTCGGTGTCCGAGACGATTTTCAATTCGCTTTCCACCGGCGACGAGGCGACCTTTCGCCCGCTTGGGGGCGACGGGGTGATGCACGGTACGGTGGCCCGCCTGGCTGGTGCTGGCGCGGCCTCGGTCTATGAGAACCTGGCCGTGGCCCCGAGCAAGGAGCACCTGGAACGGTATGACGTCGCGCTTGTCGTTCCGGAATTGAGAGCGGATCCGGCTGGTGGTTGCAGCATCGGCAGAACGGGCCGGGTCTTCTTTGATGAACGTCCGCTCGATATCTTTTGGAAGTTCTGGGAGTAATGCTGCCGAACGTCTACCTGGGCGACGTGGGGTCGAGCCTGATGCATCTGGTGCCGATCTTCGGCGCGGCATTGATCCTTCCGCATGTCGTCGACCGGAACGATACACATCACCGTGTCTTTCTGTTCGTGATCGCGATCATTTTCGCGGTCAGATATGCGTGGTGGCGTGCGACCGAAACGATTGCCCCGGTGGGCTGGACGGTGGATTTCATCGGAAGCGGGCTGTTGCTTGGTCTCGAACTCATGGCAATCATCAGCTCTATCAGCGCCTTCGTCATCCTGATGCGTCATCGTGACCGGAGCCCCGATGCCGACCGTCACGCCGGATGGTGGGGAGAGACCCCGCCAAGCGTCGCGCTGCTCATCACCACTTACAACGAAGAACTCGAAGTGCTTGAGCGCACCATCATTGGCGCCAAGGTTCTGCGCCACCCGGAAAAAGAGGTCATTGTTCTCGACGACGGACGTCGCGACTGGCTGCGGGACTATTGCGAGGGGCAAGGCGTTACCTACATACGACGGCCCGACAACAAGCATGCGAAGGCCGGCAACATAAACCATGCGCTTCAGATTCTTTGGGGGCGCGACGTCCCGCCGGATTACGTTGCCGTGCTGGATGCCGATTTCGTGCCTCACCGCGGGTTCCTGTCGCGTACGCTGGCGCTCTTTCACGATCCGACGCTGGGTCTCGTCCAGACGCCACAACACTTCTTCAACGCCGACCCGATCCAGCACAACCTCGGTATTAGCCGCTCCTACCCGGATGAGCAGCGCTTTTTCTTTGACGACATGCAGCCCTCGCGCGATGGCTGGGGCGTGGCCTTCTGCTGTGGAACTTCCTCGATAATGCGCCTGGATGCGCTGAAGGATATCGGTGGATTTCCCACCGACAGCGTGACCGAGGATTACATGATCACGCTCTGCCTGCAGAACGCCGGCTGGCACACCGCCTACCTGAATGAGCCGCTGACCGAAGGCCTCGCACCGGAGGGGTTGAAGGAGTACGTCACGCAACGCTCGCGTTGGTGCCTGGGCATGATGCAGATCGCGCGCAGCAATCTGGGCCCGTTCCGCAATAACGGGCTGCGCGTGCGCGACCGCTGGAGCGTCATCGACGCCAGCCTGTACTGGATCACGACGTTTCCTTTCCGCATCGCGGCAATGGTGTTCCCATTGCTCTACTGGTACGGCAATGTCACCGTGGTGGATGCCACCCCGTCCGATGTCATCACTTTCTTCGGGTGCTTCTTCTTCTGGAACCTGATGTCCATCAACCTGCTGTCCCGAGGCAACGTGGTGCCGATCCTGACCGATGTCAGCCAGTTGCTTGGTGCCCTGCCCATCACCCGCGCGGCGTTCGTCGGCCTGGTGCAGCCGAAGGGCCACCCTTTCAGCGTGACCGCCAAGGGCGGGGACCGCAGCCGGATCGTCGTGCAATGGCGTATGCTTGCACCCTTTGCCATTCTGCTCGCACTCACCATTGTCGGTCTTCTGCTGGGCATCGTGACCGACCGTTTCGCATTCAATGACGCAGGAGAAGGCAAGTGGGTCATCCTGTTCTGGACGATCTACAACATGATCGTGCTGACGCTGACGATCCTTGCCTGTGTCGAGCTGCCGCGGCGCGAACGCCATGTCGCCGACACCCCCGAGCGCGTCACCTTTACCGCCGGCGACCAGGTACAGCGCATGTGGATCACCAGCCTGACACAGGACACCGCCCGACTGCGGGGCGGCCATTTCGATATCGGCACCTATGGCACGGTCGACTTGCCGGACGTGGGTGAGCTGCCTGTCTTCGTGCTGGCAGAAACGCCCGACGGCATGCGCGTGGAGCTGCTGCCGAACGAAGAACAACGCGACGCCCTGTTCATGCGCTTTTATACCGAAGACAATGCGCCCGGTATCAGCGTCGTGAACACCTGGGGTATGCTGAGCGACATGGCGCGGCGAATCTCGCTGATCAGTCGGGACAGATCGCGGAACAAGGGGGCACGACTTGACCGCAGGGACTAAGCTCTTTCAACGCGCTGCATGGGCGCTGCCGGTCGTTCTGATAGCCGCGACAGCGCAGGCCGATGGGGAATTCTACCAACTGGACCTCGGCGAAGACACCACCACGGCCGTGGTTTCCGTCGAACGTGGCCGCATGTCTTACGGCATAGTGTTCAGCGATTATACCGGGCCGGAGGATCTCAACCTGATGGTCAGCTACAAGTTTTCCCTAGGGACACCGATCACCTTCCGTGCCGGTCCGGCCATCCAGCTTGAGGGGCTCGATAGGCTCAAGGGTGGGATACGGCTCGTGGCCGAGCATTACCAGCCGACGAGTTTCGGCAGCATCTACCTGCTGGGGGAGGCAACGACTATTGATCGTGGTTACTTTACCCTGGCGGCGATCAGCTTCAACAAGCCGGATGTGACATTCGAGTTCAGCTATCTCGGCGATGATGACGGCTTTCGCGACAAGGTTGCGACTGTCGCCTTTGGCATCCCGAACACCAAGGCGAGTTTCCGGGCCGGCTACAAGTTCGATTCCGAGGAAAGCTTTGTGGGGATTTCCATCAACACTTTCTGAGGGGCAAGTTTGAAAAAGCCGCGCAGAACGTAGTCAAGGCAGTGCGACGGAAACGGCAGGGGATATCTCTTCAACCTCTGCCGTGCCGGGGGCGGGGTTGCACACAGGCACGGGCGGTCTTGGCCTCTTATGGGCCAACAGCTTGGCTGACAGGAGGGTGCCTTCAGCTATAAGGCCATGTAAAGTAATAGCAATTTAGATGAAGTGGCAGCCCGTAGGGGAGTCGAACCCCTCTTTCCAGGTTGAAAACCTGGCGTCCTAACCGATAGACGAACGGGCCATGCCGTGACGTGAGGCGGTTCCTATTAAAACGGGGGGCTCCGCGCAAGAGGCAAAATGCAGAATCTTGCGCCTGCGGCACGTGTCTTTGCAGGGCAACGGCGGGGCAGGGGGTATCAGGGGGCAGGGGTGCCCGATCAGCCGGCGGGTGCGGCGTCTTCGAGGCGCATCTGCACGGTGCTGCGCCCGCCCCAGCGGTTGATCTCCAGCCGCCCGGCCAGATGAAAACGCGCGCCGTCATGACGTTCCAGCGCCGGGCCGAGCGGGCCCTCGAACGCGCCGAAGGCGATGACGTCGATCTGTCCGCCTGACCCGTCTCCGACCCGCAGTTTCAGGTGGCTTTCCCCGACGCGCTTGGCGAACCGCAGCCCCATGTCGGCAAAGGCATAGCGCGGCGCGGGCGCCCCGGCGCCAAAGGGGCCGGCGGTGGCGATCTGTTCGATCAGCTCGGGCGTGGCCGCACCCGGCATCAGCAGCCCGTCCAGCGCCAGCACACGCGGCCCGGCCGCGCCCGCGCCCTGACGCGCCAGCAACTCCGACAGCCGCTCCATGGCGGCCTCCAGCCGCTCTCGCGCCACGGTCAGCCCGGCGGCCATCTTGTGCCCGCCGCCCTTGATCAGCAGCCCCTCGGCCGCCAGCCGCTGTATCGCGTGGCCAAGGTCGACGCCCGCCACCGACCGGCCAGAGCCCTTGCCCTCGTCCCCGTCCAGCCCGATCACCACGGCGGGGCGGTTCGTGACCTCCTTGAGGCGCGAGGCGACGATGCCGACGACGCCGGGATGCCAGCCTTCGCCCGCCGCCCAGACCAGCGGTGCGTCGAGGCCGCGCTCCTCGGCCTGGGCAAGGGCGGCGTCGCGCACTGCGCGCTCGATCTCCTGACGTTCGGCGTTGAGCTGGTGCAGCCGCTCGGCCAGCGCCTCGGCCTCGGCCCGGTCGGGGCAGGCCAGCAGGCGCGCGCCCAGGTCGGCCCGGCCGACCCGACCGCCGGCGTTGATCCGTGGCCCCAGGACAAAGCCCAGGTGATGCGCGTCGGGCGGCGCGTCCAGCCTGGCGATATCGGCCAGCGCCGCCAGGCCGGGCCGGCCGCGCCGGGCCATGACCTGCAGCCCCGCGCGCACGAAGGCGCGGTTGACGCCCACCAGCGGCGCCACGTCCGCCACCGTCGCCAACGCCACCAGGTCGAGCAGCTCCATCAGGTCGGGGCCTTTCTGGCCCTTGGCGCGCAGTTGACGCCCGGCCTCGACCAGCATCAGGAACACCACCGCGGCGGCGCACAGGTGGCTCAGATCGCCGGTTTCGTCCTGTCGGTTGGGGTTCACCACCGCCACCGCGTCGGGCAGGGTGTCGCCGCCCAGGTGGTGGTCGAGGATGACGACATCGGCACCCTGCGCCGCCGCCACCGCCTCGTGGCTGAGCGTGCCGCAATCGACGCAGACAATCAGGTCATGATCAGCGGCAAGCTGCGCCATCGCCGGCGGGTTGGGGCCATAGCCCTCGTCGATGCGGTCGGGGATATAGAGCGTCGCCTTGCGCCCCATCTGGCGCAGCCAGTCGATCAGCAGCGCGGCCGAGGCGCCGCCATCGACATCGTAATCGGCAAAGATCGCGATGCGCCCGCTGCGCGCGACCTCGGACAGGAACCGTTCCGCCGCCGCCTGCATGTCCTTCAGCCGGTGCGGGTCTGGCATCAGGTCGCGCAGGCGCGGTTCCAGGTATGCGGCAGCCTCGGATGCCGGAATGCCCAGCCGCGCCAGGGTCTGGCAGATAGGGCGGGGTAGGGCGGCGGTCTGGGCGATGGTCTCGGCCAGGCGCTCTGCCTCTGCTCCGGGGCCTTGCCAGCGCCGCCCGGTCAGCGAGCATTCGACGCCGAGAAAGGCGCTCACGTCAGGGGGTGGCGGCAGCTCATCCGGCGGCGCTCGCCGGTCTTCGACCGCAGGAGCAGGGTTTCGGTCTCGATGAAGTCGCCGCGCGGGCGCAGCCCCGCCACCAGTGAGCCCTGGGTCACCCCGGTGGCGGCAAAGACGACGTCGGCGCGCACCATCTCGTTCAGCGAATAGACGCGGTCGAAATCGGTGATGCCGGCCTTTTCGGCGCGGCCCCTTTCATCGTCGTTGCGAAACAGCAGGCGGCCCCAGATCTGGCCGCCAAGCGCCTTGAGCGCACCGGCCGCAAGCACCCCCTCGGGGGCACCACCGGTGCCCATGTACATGTCGATGCCGGTGGTGTCGGGGTCAGAGCAGTGCATCACCCCGGCCACATCGCCATCCCCGATCAGATAGATCGCGGCGCCGGTGGCGCGCAGCTCGGTGATCATTTCCTGATGGCGGGGACGTTCGAGCACGCAAACCGTGATGTCCGAGGGCTGACAGCCCTTGGCTTTGGCCAGTGCCTCGACCCGTTGCGTGGGCGTCATGTCCAGGTTGACCACGTTCTCGGGATAGCCCGGCCCGATGGCGAGCTTGTCCATGTAGACATCCGGCGCGTGCAGCATGGTGCCGCGCGGCGCGACCGAGATCACCGTCAGCGAATTCGGCATCGCCTTGGCGGTGATGGTGGTGCCTTCGAGCGGATCAAGCGCGATATCGACCGCGGGGCCGTTTCCCGTGCCCACTTCCTCGCCGATATACAGCATCGGCGCCTCGTCGCGTTCGCCCTCGCCGATCACCACGGTGCCGGCAATGTCGAGCTTGCCCAGCTCAAGGCGCATGGCGTTCACCGCCGCCTGGTCGGCGGCCTTTTCGTTGCCTCGCCCGATCAGCGGGCGGCAGGCCAGCGCGGCGGCCTCTGTGACGCGGGCAAGCGCCAGCGAAAGCATGTCGTCGTTGAAATCCGTGGCGGCGGTCATGCGGAACTCCTTGCGCGAGAATGGCCCGGGCGGTCGGGCAACACCATTAGCGGCGGGCGGGACGCGGCACAAGCACCGCCCCCGGTCGCCGGGCGAATTCGGTCAGGCGGTTTCGATCCTCAGTGCGACGGGGGGCTGTGCGATCACGTCCAGCCCCGTCATCGCCGCCAGCGCCTCGTCCAGGGCGGCGCGGGTGGTGGAGTGGGTGACGATCAGCACCGGCGCGGTGCGGGCCTCGTGACGGGTCTGGCGCATCCGGTCGATCGAGATGCCGGCATCGCCCAGAACGGTGGCCACCTTGGCCAGGGCGCCCGGCTTGTCCTCGAGCGCCATGCGCAGGTAATAGGGCGCCGGCGCCGTCGTGCGCGCCGATGTGGCCTGTGTCAGATCCGCCGCCGGTACGCCAAAGACGGGCATGCGCGCGCCGCGGGCGATGTCGATGATGTCGCCCATCACCGCGCTGGCGGTCGGGCCTTCGCCGGCGCCGGGGCCACGCAGCACGATCTGTTCCACCTGGTCGCCTTCGAGCACCACCATGTTGGTGCCGCCCTCAAGCTGGCCCAGCGGGCTGTGCTTGGGCACCAGGCAGGGCGACATGCGCTGTTCCAGCCCGCGCCCGGTCATCTGCGCCACGCCCAGCAGCTTGATGCGATAGCCCAGGTGGTCGGCGTGGCGGATGTCGTCGATGGTGATGCGCTCGATCCCTTCCAGCGCGACGGCGCCAAAATTGACGCGGGTGCCGAAGGCGATCGCGGCCAGCAGCGCCAGCTTGTGCCCGGCGTCGATGCCACCCACGTCGAGGCTGGGGTCGGCCTCGAGATAGCCCAGCTTGCGGGCCTCTTCGAACACGTCTTCATAGGGCAGGCCGGCCGATTGCATCCGGGTGAGGATATAGTTGCAGGTGCCGTTCATCACCCCCATGACGCGGGTGATGTCGTTGCCCGCCAACCCCTCGGCCAGCGCCTTGATCACCGGGATGCCGCCGGCAACGGCCGCCTCGAAGCGCAGGGCGGCGCCGGCGGCCTCTGCCGCCTCGGCCAGCGCCTGGCCGTGATAGGCCAACATCGCCTTGTTGGCGGTGACGACGTGTTTGCCGGCTGCCAGCGCGGCCTCGGTCGCGGCCTTGGCGGGGCCGTCGCTGCCGCCCATCAGTTCGACCAGCACGTCCACATCGTCGCGGGTGGCCAGGGCGACGGGGTCGTCCTCCCACGCGTAGGCAGAGATGTTGACGCCGCGATCCTTGTCGCGGCTGCGGGCCGACACGGCCGTGATCGTCACCGGGCGGCCGGCGCGGTCGGCCAGCAGGTTGGCCTTTTGGCGGACGATCTTGACGACTCCGGCACCGACGGTGCCAAGCCCGGCGATGCCAAGGCGCAGGGGGGTGGTCATGGGCACGCTCCGATAGGATGGCGGACGGGGTTCTGCCGCCATGTACCCCCTCAGGCCGGGCTGTGCAACGCGGGTTTCGCGGCGGCTGGACGTGACGCGCCCACCGGGTTGGCCGGCGGTGGGGCGGTCAGATGTCCTGTTCTTCGATCTCGACGTCCTGGTTCAGCCGCTCGCGGGCGGCGGCGTCGATCACCGCCTCTCGGCGCAGGCGATCCGCGCGAGCCTGCAGCCGGGTGGCTCGGGCGTCGATCTCGGGCGCGGGGCCGGCATCGGCCACCAGCGTCGTCGCCCCCGGCGAGGGCGCGCGCGCATCCGCCGCCACCCGCAGGTCATCGACCGGCATCAGCGCGGGAAAGCCCGGATCCAGCGCGCCGGGGGTGACCGCCGTGTCAAGCTGCGGAAAGGAACTGCATCCCGCCACCACGGCAGCGGTGGCCAGTGCGGCAAGGGGGCGGATGGTCATCGGCGCTTTCTCCGTGTGCCACTGTCTCTCTCTTGCCACTTTCGGGTGGGGCGGGGCAAGTCGGGCATTGATTTGAACAACTGTTCAATTATTCTGCCGGTATGGCCAGAACACAAGGTTCCCATTCAGGTATCACCGGCCCGCGGGTGCGGCAAGCGGCGCTACAGCTTTTCGCCCGGCACGGCTATGCCGCTGTTTCCATGCGTCAAATCGCGGCCGAGGTCGGGGTGCAGGCGGGGGCGCTTTACAATTACACACCCGACAAGCAGACGCTGCTGTTCGATCTGATGAAAACCCACATGGATGAGCTGCTGGCCGCCTATGACGCGCTGCCCGACCGCGAGATGCCCTATCCCGCGCTCAAGGCGTTCACCCGATTCCATATACGCTTTCACGCCGAACGCCCCGAAGAGGTGTTCATCGCCTACATGGAGCTGCGCAGCCTGGAGCCCGAAAATTTCACCCGCATAGAAACGCTGCGCCGTGCATATGAACAGCGGCTCGAGGACATTCTGCGCAAAGGGGTCGAGCGCGGCATCCTTGCCGTCGCGGACCCGCGCATCGCGGCGATGGCGCTGATTGCCATGCTGAACGGGGTCAACACCTGGTATCGTGCCGGCGGGCGGCTGTCGCTGCCCGAGGTGCAGGACCTGTATTGGGAAATGGTCCGCAAGTCCGTGGCGGTGTGAGCGCCCGCCATTCCCGATCCACACGGTTTTGCCGATACCCTCTCGCGCCGGGCGCGCGTCCGGGCTAAGCCGCTGGTGCGAACGGGAGGGCAGACATGGCCGAGCATGATGACATACTGGCAGAGGTGCGGGCATCACCGATGCGCCGCGGGGTGGGGCTGTTGGTTATTTGGTGCCTGGGGGCGCTGCTGCTGTGGCTGGCGCTGACCCGTTCGCCCGCCAATGCCGGTTTTCAGGTGATGTTGATCGCCATCGGCCTGGGGGCGCTCTGGGTGGGTGAGATGCTGCGCCGGGCCACGACGCAGGCCATCGAGCTGACGCAAGAGGGACTGCGCACGAGCGACGGCGAGGTGATCGTGCCGTGGGACCAGATCGCCAGCGTCGACCGCGGCGCTTTTGCCTTCAAGCCGTCGAACGGTTTCATCCTGCGGCTCGTATCAAGGGCGCCGCTGCGCTGGCGGCCGGGGCTGTGGTGGCGATGGGGCCGGCGCGTGGGCGTCGGCGGGGTGACACCGAGCACCCAGACCAAGGCAATGGCCGACATCATCGGGCTGCGGCTGCAAAGCGACCGGGCAGCGCGTCAGGACAGCCTATGATCCGCAGGCTTCAAAGCAAATCTGCGGCGCAAACCGGATGCTGGTAAAGACGCGGGTTTCGATTTCGAACGCGTCGCTGAACACCAGATCAAAGAGCGAATCATAGGTCGATACCGCTTCGACCACGATCACGTCTTCTCCGTCCGCCATGATCGGCAGGCGGTCGTGATCGTCGGCGACGTCGTTGTCGTCCAGTTCGCCCATCGGCCCGGTGCCGCGAACCTTGGACCAGAAGACCTCGTATTCGTCGTCGCCGGCGTCGTAGCGGATGATGCTGACGCGCAACTGGTTGGTGCCGTCATCGTTGGTGATGATGTCGTATAGCGCCTTAGCGTTGTCCATGTAGGTATTGGTCACGGCGGCCTGCTCGCGCGAGATCATGTCGGCGATGGTATAGGTCGCCTTTTCACGCACACTCTTGTAGCGGTGTACCTCGAAGAATTCGAAGGTCGCCGCGACGGTCCAGAACAGCAGCGGCAGGGCGATCACCGATTCGACCATGAACGAGCCACGCTCGTCGTTGCGAAAGTCCCGCAGGCGGAGTTTGAGGTCATGCCAGAACATATCAGATCGGCTCCTGCACGAAGGCGGTCATCGAAACGATGGCCGACTGGCCGCTGGTGTCGGTTTCAAGTGCACTGCCAAGGGCTGCGTCGGGGAAAAGCGGGTCAAAGCGCAGACAGGCCCTGAGCAGCATCAACTGGTTCTGCTGGCCAGGAGTAAAGCCGCGCACCGGCTTGCTGGGCTCCGAGGCGTCGGTGCAGTCGACCGAATCGTCGAGCGAGTTGAACGCCCGCAGGTCGGCCGGCTGCATTTCAAGCCGCAGGTTCTGTTCGCAGTCGACCACCATCAGCGCGTTGTCGCAGATGATCTGCTTGATATCGTCATGCTCGGGCACGGTGCCGGTGCCCAGCCGGACTTCGCGCACGGCGATATCCAGCCCGCGTTCCAGCAGGGTGTGCCGCAGGGTCACGAAACCCAGCTCGATCGACATGATCATCAGCGCCAGGTAGAGCGGAAAGACGATCACGAACTCGACCGAGGCGTTGCCGTCTTCGTCACTCAGGAAGCGGCGCAGCCGGGGCATGGCCAGCCGGGTCATTGCGTCAGCCTCAGGTTCTGCACGTTCGAGGCGATCGAGTTGAACGCCGCGGCGATGTTTTCACCATTGGTCGGATAATAGTGGTTGGTCGATGATGCGCAGTTGCGCAGCTGGGTCTCGGCGTTGCCACCCGAAGAGATGGAATAGCCGATGGTATAGACGATCACGTTCCGGGCCTTGGTGGCCGAACAGATCGCCTGCATGCGCGCGTCCTTGGTCGAACCGTTTTCATATTCCGACCCGACGTAGTCGTTCCAGGCGTTCCAGTTACCGGTGATTTCGCTATAGTAGCGCGGCGACATCAGGCCCCAGGCCTGTTCCCAGCTCAGGCGGGTTTCGCTGATGAAACCATCCGATTCCTTGATGTCGTCATAGTCGTCGTCGTCGATCCAGTCGCGTTCCTCGATATCGTAATAGTCGTTCCCGTCCCGCAGATAATAGGCGGACACCTCTTCGCCGGTGGCCTCATAGACGCAGGTCCAGTCGTTGGTGTTACATTTGCTTTCGTTATACGAATACTGCAGCCCGCCTTTGCGGTGCTTCTTGTAGGCGTACTGGAACTCCATCTCCTGGTACTTCATCAGGTAGAGGTCGGAATTGGGGCCGCGGTATTCGCTGTTTGCGTCGAAATAGTACGACGTCGTGTTCTGGCCATCGGCCATCAGCACGATGATCTTCAGCGATTCAGGTTCAGTATATCCCGTCGGCAGATTGCTCAGCGAGGCATCGACCACGCCGGCGGTCTTGAGGTCTTCGAACACGTCCTCGAAATCGGGGTCGAGCATCGCCGCGCCCCATTTCATCCCAATATGGGCGGAGGTGTTGCCATCGGCGTCCAGTGCGTTGATGTGCGCGTGCAGGTCGGCCTCGTTCATCGAGAACGGCAGAATCTCTGCGCGCGACTCGGGATAGCAGGACCGCCAGTCTTCGTCGAGATCGTCGAAATCGCCGTAAAGCGCGGTGAAAATCTGCTGATCGACGGGGCTATCAGGGTCGATGCCGGCATCGTTGTAGTCGGATCCGCTGAACCGCAGGCAGGTGGAATAGTCGTGGGTCTCGTTCACCGTCAGCGCGTTGTAGATGTCTTCGCCGGGCGTGACCGTCCAGGCGAAGGGAACGACCGAAATCACCGTGTCGCCGGGGTCAGAGCCGTTGAGGATGGTGGTGACAAAACTCCTGGCCGCGCTCTGCAACTTGGTCAGCTTGGTGCCGGCCATCGAGCCCGAGACGTCAAGCACCAGCGATACCTCCAGCTTGGGCGTGCGCACCTCTGCCGCCGCGGCGCCCGCGGCGCCCAGCGTATCGACGCCCGACAGCTTCATCAGGTAGGTGTCGATGTTCATGCTGGCCTCGGCATAGACGCGGGTGTGGTTGAGCGAGGTCACGATATCGCCTTCGTCTTCGCCTTCGCCGTCGGTGTTGATCTCGTGCAGGTAACTCGCCATGTCGCTCTTTTCGAAATAGTCTTCGACGATCGCCTTGATCTCGGTCACCTCGGTGCCGACCGGCGCGCCGGCGCCCGCCAGCACGGCCGCATCCAGCGTCGCCTGCAGGCGGGTACGTTCCATCTCTTGTCGCATGGTGTCGATGCCCAGACCGGCCATCACCAGCATGAACATGAAGATGAAGAGCGTCAGGATGATACCCGAACCTTCTTCGTCACGGGCAAATCGGCCGAGCCGGGCCATGAAGGGCGCCGCATGTGGGGGCGCGTGAATTTCGGCCGCAGGCTGTATCGCCCCGGCCGAAACTGGATTTGCTTGCATCAGCCCCTCAACTAGCACTTTCATCTCAACTGACCTCGCTGACAATGCCGCGACACGCATCTGCTGTCGCTGGCTTAACGGGCTGCCAATGCCCGAAAAGATAGGCAAAATTGTGGCATTTTGTCGAATTGTCGCAGCTATTCAATGGCCTATGGGAAACGGTTTTTGGACATCCAGCCGATTGTTTCCTGTGCTGCGCCAGTGGGGGAAATTCGGTCCTTGGGACGCGCCCGGCTGGACAAAGCCGCCCAAGGGGGTAACGTGACCTTTGCCTGCCGTGTCGGGCGCACTTGTGCAAGGGAGGGATTTGATATGGCGACGCCCCGGAAAGAGCCTACGTTCCGCGAAAGCGTGGACCTGATGTTCAACCGCGCCGTGGCGCTGATGGACCTTCCGCCGGGGCTGGAGGAAAAGATCCGTGTCTGCAACGCCACCTACACGGTGCGCTTTGGCGTGCGTCTGCGCGGGCAGATACATACCTTTACCGGCTATCGCAGCGTGCATTCCGAACATATGGAGCCGGTCAAGGGCGGCATCCGCTACGGGATGGGCGTGAACCAGGACGAGGTCGAGGCGCTGGCGGCGCTGATGACCTATAAATGCGCGCTGGTCGATGCGCCCTTTGGCGGGTCCAAGGGCGGGCTGCGGATCGACCCGCGCGAGTGGGACGAATACGAGCTGGAAATGATCACCCGCCGTTTTGCCTATGAGCTGGCCAAGCGCGACCTGATCCATCCTTCGCAGAACGTGCCGGCCCCCGACATGGGCACCGGCGAGCGCGAGATGGCCTGGATCGCCGACCAGTACCGGCGGATGAACACCACCGACATCAACGCCCGCGCCTGCGTCACCGGCAAGCCGGTCAATGCTGGCGGCATCCAGGGCCGGACAGAGGCCACGGGCCGCGGCGTGCAGTACGCGCTGCAGGAGTTCTTTCGCCACCCCGAGGATGTAAAGAAAGCCGGGCTGTCCGGCGGGCTGGAAGGCAAGCGGGTGATCGTGCAGGGCCTGGGCAATGTTGGCTATCACGCCGCCAAGTTCCTGGCCGAAGAGGATGGCTGTATCATCACCGCCATCATCGAACACGATGGCGGGCTCTATGACGAAAAGGGTCTCAATGTCGAAGAGGTCCGCGCCTGGATCGCCAAGCATGGCGGTGTCGATGGCTACCCATCGGGGAAATACGTGCGTGAAGGCTCCAAATACCTGGAAGAGGCGTGCGACATCCTGATCCCCGCCGCGATGGAGGGGGTCATCAATCTGGGCAATGCCGAACGCATCAAGGCCTCGCTGATCATCGAGGCCGCCAACGGCCCCGTCACCGCCGGCGCTGATGAGATCCTGCGCGCCAAGGGCACCGTGATCATCCCTGACATGTTTGCCAACGCCGGCGGCGTTACGGTGTCGTATTTCGAATGGGTCAAGAACCTCAGCCATATCCGCTTTGGCCGAATGGGCCGGCGGCAGGAGGAAATGCGCCACCAGCTGATCGTGAATGAGCTGGAGCGCCTTGACCGTCACCTGGGCGATGCCTGGGTGATATCGCCCGATTTCAAGCGCAAGTATCTGCGCGGCGCGGGCGAGCTGGAGCTGGTGCGCTCTGGTCTCGACGACACCATGTGCGGCTCTTACCAGCAGATCCGCGAAGTCTGGCATGCGCGTCAGGACGTCGAGGACCTGCGCACCGCCGCCTACCTGGTGTCGATCGGCAAGGTCGCGGCAAGCTATCGTGCGTTGGGGCTTTGAGCGCCGTGTGCGCGCCTGCCGGCGACCGGGTCGCCGGCAGGCAGATATTTGTCGAAAACGTCTTGGCCGCGTTGGCGGGTGTTTGTTAAGCGATCTGGACAGACATGAACAGAGATTGGAGCCGGGGGAATAAAGATGCGCTTTTCGGGCCTGCGCGTCCTGCGCGAGGGGTTGACCGGCAACCGCGGCTGGCAGGCGCATTGGCGCGACGCCACGCCAAGGCCGGAATATGACGTCATCATCATCGGTGGAGGCGGGCACGGCCTTTCAACCGCGTATTACTTGGCAAAGAACCATGGCCTGACCAACGTCGCGGTGCTGGAAAAGGGCTGGATCGGTGGCGGCAATGTCGGGCGCAACACCACCATCGTGCGCGCCAACTATTTCCTGCCCGGCAATTCCGAATTCTACAGCCATTCCCTGAAGCTGTGGGAAGGGCTTGAGGCCGATCTGAACTACAACGTGATGCACTCGCAGCGTGGGCAGATCAGCCTCTTTCATTCCGATGCCCAGCGCGACGCCGCCGTTCGGCGCGGCAACGCCATGCGCAACCAGGGTGACGACGCCATCTTGCTGGACCGCGAGGGCGTGCGCCGGCATCTGCCCTATCTCGATTTCGACAATGCGCGCTTTCCGATCTATGGCGGGCTTTTGCAGCCGCGGGCCGGCACCGCCCGGCACGATGCCGTCGCCTGGGGCTATGCCCGCGGCGCCAGCGAACGCGGCGTCGACATCATCCAGAATTGCGAGGTCACCGGCATCGATATCGACCGGGGCAAGGTCACCGGCGTGCAGACGACACGCGGCGCGATCAAGGCCGGAAAGGTGGCAATCGTGGTCGCGGGCCGCTCCAGCCAGGTGGCGGCGATGGCGGGGATGCGCCTGCCGATCGAAAGCCACGTGCTGCAGGCCTTCGTCACCGAGGGGCTGAAACCCTGCATCAACCATGTCGTCAGCTTTGGCATGGGGCATTTCTATATCAGCCAGTCCGACAAGGGCGGGCTGGTCTTTGGCGGCGACCTGGATTTCCATGCCTCCTATGCCGCGCGCGGCAACCTGCCCATGGTCGAACACGTGATGGAGGCGGGCATGGCGCTGATGCCGATGATCGGCAATGCGCGGGTGCTGCGCAGCTGGGGCGGGATCATGGACATGTCGCCGGACGGGTCGCCCGTCATCGACCGCACCCATATCGAGGGGCTCTATCTCAATTGCGGCTGGTGCTATGGCGGCTTCAAGGCGGTGCCGGGGTCGGGATGGTCGATGGCGCACCTGGTGGCGACCGGCGAGCCGCACAAGGCGGCGGCGCGGTACCGGCTCGACCGGTTCGAGACCGGGCGCGGGCTGATGGACGAGGAAGGCACCGGCGCGCAGCACAACCTGCACTGAGGCGCCGGCGGCAGAGGGCGGAACATTGGGTATTTTCGACCAGAAAGAAGCTGGAAAGGCAGGGCGCGCAAGATGAGGATCACCTGTCCGATCTGCGGGGAGCGCGACCGGCGCGAATTCTATTATGTTGGCGACGCGGTGGCGCTGGAGCGGCCTGATGCCGACGCGCCGCCCGAGGCATGGCACGGCTACATCCACCTGCGCGACAACCCCTGCGGGGTGACGCGCGACCTGTGGTATCACGAACAGGGTTGCGCGGCCTGGCTGGTGGTCACCCGCAACACCGCCACCCACGAGGTGCTGGGCGTGGCGCTGGCCTCTGACGAAAAGGGGGAGGCGCGATGAGGATTGGGGGCGAGGGGCCGATCGGTCGCGGCCGGCGCATCGGCTTTACCTTCGACGGGCGCGCCTATCAGGGGCTGGCGGGCGATACGCTGGCCTCGGCGCTGCTGGCCAACGGCGTGCGGGTGATGGGGCGGTCGTTCAAGTATCACCGCCCGCGCGGTGTGATGACGGCGGGCAGCGAGGAACCCAACGCCCTGGTGACAGTAGGGCGGGGCGGCCTGCAGGAGCCAAACCTGCGCGCCACCCAGCTGGAGCTGCACGAGGGGCTGGCCGCGCGCAGCCAGAACCGCTGGCCCAGCCTGACTTTCGATATCCTGGCGCTTAATGACCTGGCGTCGCCGTTCTTTGGCGCGGGGTTCTATTACAAGACCTTCATGTGGCCGCGTGCGTTCTGGGAACGGGTTTATGAACCCATGATCCGGCGCGCGGCGGGGTTGGGGGCGCTGTCGGGCGCGCCCAGTGATCTGCGCGTCGAAAAGGCATGGGCGCATTGCGACCTGTTGGTGATCGGGGCCGGGCCGGCGGGGCTGATGGCGGCGCTGACGGCGGCGCGCGCGGGCGCCGATGTGATCATTGCCGACGAGGACACCCGCCCGGGCGGGCGGCTGAACGCCGAGACGATCGAGGTCGACGGTGTGCCGGGCCGCGACTGGGCGGCAGAGATCACGGCGGAACTGTCGGGGATGGACAACGTGCGCGTGATGACCCGCACCACCGTCACCGGGGCCTATGACGGCGGCACCTATGGCGCGCTGGAACGGCTGGCGCCCGAGGTGGCTGCGCGCCCCGGCGCCCCGCGCGAATGTTTCTGGCGGATCGTGGCGCGGCGCGCGGTGCTGGCCGCCGGCGCACTGGAACGCCCCATCGCTTTTGCCAACAACGACCGGCCGGGCGTGATGATGGCCGGTGCGGTGCGGGCCTATGTCAACCGCTGGTGCGTCAGCCCGGGGCGCAGCGTGGCGGTCTTCGGCAACAACTCTGACGCGCACCGCACGGTGGCCGACCTGCTGGCCGCCGGGGTGCATGTCAGCGCGCTGATCGACGCGCGCCATGACGCCACCTGTTCGCTGGACGTGCCGTTCTATCCCGGCGCGCAGGTCAGCAACGCGCATGGGCGGTGTGGGCTGGAGGCGGTGAGCATCCTCACCCCGTCCGGCGAGGAAAAGATCGAGGCCGAATGCCTGGCCATGTCGGGAGGCTGGAACCCCAGCGTCCACCTGACCTGCCACATGAACGGCCGTCCTGACTGGCGCGAAGACATTGCCGCCTTCGTGCCGCGCCCGGGCGCGGTGCCGGGGCTAGTGGCGGCGGGGGTCGCGCGTGGCGATTTCTCGACCCGTGCCTGCCTGCAGGGCGGCGTGGCGGCAGCGCGCGAGGCGCTGACGGCGCTGGGCCGCACCGCGCCCGAGATCGACATTCCCGGCGCCGAGGACAGCCGCTATGACATAACGCCGATATGGTCGGTGCCGGGACGGGGGCGCGCTTGGCTGGATTTCCAGAACGACGTCACCGTCAAGGATGTCCGTCTGGCGGCGCAGGAAAACTTCCGCTCGGTCGAGCACATGAAGCGCTATACCACGCAGGGGATGGCGCCCGACCAGGGCAAGAATTCCAACGTCAACGCGCTGGCGGTGCTGGCGGATGCCACCGGACGCGCCATTGCCGAGACCGGCACTACCACCTTTCGCCCGCCCTATGTGCCGGTCAGCATCGCCGCGATGGGCGTGGGCGGGCGTGGCAAGGGGTTTGCGCCGCAGCGGCTGACCACCTCGCACGAGCTGAGCGTCGCGCGCGGTGCGCCGATGATCGAAGCGGGGCTCTGGTACCGGCCCAGCTATTTCCCGGCGCCGGGCGAAAGCCACTGGCGGCAGTCCTGCGACCGCGAGGTGCTGATGGTGCGCAACGCGGTCGGGGTGACGGATGTCTCGACCTTGGGCAAGATCGACATACAGGGGCCTGACGCGGCGGCGCTGCTCGACCTTGTCTATGCCAACACCTTTTCGACGCTCAAGCCGGGGCGGGTGCGCTATGGGCTGATGCTGCGCGAGGATGGCCATGTCATGGATGACGGCACCACCGCGCGATTGGGCGAAAACCAGTACCTGATGACCACCACCACCGCCGCCGCCGGGCTGGTGATGCGGCATCTGGAATTCGTGCACCAGTGCCTGCGCCCCGACTGGGACGTGCGGATGGTGTCGGTCACGGAAAACTGGGCGCAGTTCGCCATCGCCGGGCCGAAATCGGCAGAGCTGCTGAACGGGCTGCTGGATGCGCCGGTGGCGGATGCGGACTGGCCCTTCATGTCATGCGGGCCGGTCAGCGTCGGCGGGGTCGGGGCGCGGCTGTTCCGCATCTCGTTCTCGGGCGAGCGGGGGTACGAACTGGCGGTGCCCGCGCGCTATGGCGAGGCGCTGTTCAGGGAACTGGTGGCGCGGGCCGAGCCGCTGGGCGGCGGGCCCTACGGGATGGAGGCGCTCAACGTGCTGCGCATCGAGAAGGGCTTTATCACCCACGCCGAAATTCACGGTCGCACAACCGCGTTCGACATCGGCATGGGCGGCATGGTGAGCAAGGCCAAGGATTGTATCGGCAAGGCCGCCGCCGCCCGCCCGGGCCTTTCGGGCGAAGAGCGCGAGCAACTGGTCGGGCTCAAACCCGTGGGCACGGTCAAGATGCTGGTCCCCGGCGCGCATCTGTTCGAAGAGGGGGCAGAGGCCGTCAGCGACAACAGTCAGGGCTATATCACCTCGGCGGCGTTCTCGCCCACGCTGGGGCATTTTCTGGGGCTGGGGTTCCTCAGAAACGGGCGGGCCCGGCACGGGCAGCGGGTCAGGATGGTCGATCACCTGAAGGGGGTGGTGGCGATCTGCGAGGTGCAGGACCCGGTGCAGTATGACAGGGACGGAGGGCGGATGCGTGGTTGAGCTTGCCCCGAAATCCCCGCTGGCGGGGCTGGTGCCGGTCACCGTGGGCCGGATGACGCTGACCGAGGTCGACCTTGGCCGGCTGACCTCGGTCGCGCCCTATCGGGGGCGGGACGAGGGGTTGTCAGAGGCGCTGAAGGCCGCGCATGGCATCGCCGCGCCGGAGCCGGGCCGGGTGACGGGGCGCGTGGCCGCGCGCGCCAGTGGGCGTGACGAGGCTTGCGCGATCTGGTTCGGCCAGCGGATGTTCCTGCTGGCCGGGGCCGATCCCGACCCGGCGCTGGCGCAATATGCCGCGCTGAGCGATCAGAGCGATGGCTGGGCCTGCGCGCGCATCCAGGGGCGGGGCGCGACACAGGTGCTGGCGCGGCTGACGCCCATCGACCTGCGCCCCGCCGCTTTTCGTCGCGGGCATACCGCGCGCACCGAGCTGCAGCATATGGCGGCATCCATCACCCGGCTGGGCGAGGATGATTACCTGATCCTGGTCTTTCGCGCGCTCGCCGGAACGCTGGTGCAGGACGTGCGTCAGGCCATGCAGGGGGTTGCGGCACGCGGCGGCGGCTGACAGGCTGGCGGCATGGCAAGAAGGTTCGAAATCGGGATGAGGCAGCTTTGTTTCGCGCTGTGCATCGGGCTTGGCGCCGGGGGCATGGCCCCGCCGGCGGCGGCGCAGGGACTGGATGCCGAAAGCTGTCGCGCCACGCGGGCAATCGTTTCGGCCGCCATCAAGGGGCGCAAGGCGGGTGCGACGCCCCAGGCCATCGGTGCGCGGCTGGGGTCGGACGAGGGGGGCGTCGATGCGCGCTATCGCCCGACGGTGCCGCCGCTGGTCGATCTGGTCTACAAGCTGGATCCGTCCCTGTTGTCCGAGGCGACGGCGGATCAATTTGAATCCATCTGCCTGTCCCGCCAGGGGGAGTGAGCCCTTGGCGCGGGGCGGGCTTTGCCCCATATTCAGGGCATGAGTCTGCCCCCGGGTTTCCTTGACGAACTGAGAACACGCACTTCGCTGGCGCAGGTCGTCGGGCGCAAGGTCATGTGGGACATGCGCAAGTCGAACCAGGGTCGGGGCGACATGTGGGCGCCGTGCCCGTTCCACCAGGAAAAGACCGCCAGCTTTCACGTCGATGACCGCAAGGGCTATTACTATTGCTTCGGCTGCCATGCCAAGGGCGACGCCATCAGCTTTGTGCGCGAGACCGAGAACGTCGATTTCATCGAGGCGGTGCGCATCCTTGCCGGCGAGGCCGGGATGACCATGCCCGAACGCGACCCGCAGGCGCAGGAAAAGTCTGATCGCCGGTCCGAGCTGTTCGAGGTGATGGAAATGGCGGTGCGTCATTTCCGCATGGGGCTGCAGACCGGCGCTGGGGCAGGGGCGCGCGAATATCTGGCGGGGCGGGGCATCGACGACGAGACCCGCGACCGGTTCGAGTTGGGCTTTGCCCCCGACAGTTGGCAAGGGCTGTGGGATTACCTGACAGGCCGCGGGGTGGATGCGCAGAAGATCCTTGATTGCGGGCTGGCGCGGCCATCGCGCAAGGGCGGCAACCCCTATGACACCTTCCGCAATCGCATCATCTTTCCCATCCGCGACGCGCGCGGGCGCTGCATCGCCTTTGGCGGTCGCGCGATGGACCCGGATGACAGCGCCAAGTACCTGAACTCGCCCGATACCGAGCTTTTCGACAAGTCACGCACGCTTTACAACATCGCGCCTGCGCGCGAGGCCGCAGGCAAGGGCGCGCCGCTGATTGTGGCCGAGGGGTACATGGACGTGATCGCCCTTGCGCAGGCGGGATTTGGTGCAGCGGTGGCGCCGCTGGGCACGGCGGTGACGGAAGAGCAGCTTCAGATGCTATGGCGCATGGCCGACGAGCCGGTGATCGCGCTGGATGGCGATAAAGCCGGGCTGCGCGCCGCGTGGCGGGTGATCGACCTGTCGCTGCCGCTGCTGGAGGCCGGCAAATCGCTGCGTTTCGCGCTGATGCCACAGGGGCTGGACCCTGACGACCTGTTGCGCCGGCAGGGGCCGAAGGCGTTGCAGGCGGTGCTGGACGCGGCGCTGCCGATGGTCGAGCTGCTGTGGCGGCGCGAAACCGAGGGGCGTAGTTTCGATAGTCCCGAACGGCGCGCCGCGCTGGACAAGGCGCTGAACGAGGCGGTCGCGCGCATCCGCGACCAATCGATCCGCTACCATTACGAGCAGGCGGTCAAGGACCTGCGCTGGAAGTTCTTCAATCCGCGGCGCGCCCGTTCGGGCGGCAAGGAAAAACGCGGCGGTGGCGCGCGCGGGCAACAGCCTGCATGGGCGTCCGGGGCACCGACGCGGAATGAATCCAAGGCATCCCTGCTGGCGGCCGCCGGTGACGAGGTTCAGATCGAGCTGCGCGAGGCGGTGGTGCTCGCCACGCTGATCCTGACGCCGTCGCTGGCCGATGAATTCGAGGCCCGGCTTGAACGGCTGCCCTGCACCGCGCCCGATCACGCCCGGCTGCGCAGCCTGATCCTGCATCATGGTGCCGAGGGGGCGGAGGCGCTGCGCGCGCGGATTGGGCAGGAACTGGGCGCGGATGCCGTTGACAGGCTGTGCGCGCGACCCCATGTCAGCCAGAGCCCCGGCGTGCGCCGCCCGGGAGATGAGGCTGTAGCGCGCCAGACGATCACCGCCGCGCTGAACTGGATCGACGCCGAAAACGGGTTGAGGGCCGAAGTGGCAGAGGCCGAACAGGATATTGTCGGCCTCTCGGACGAGAGCGTCACCTACCGGCTGAGCGAGGCCGCGCGCCTGCGGCGCAACGCCTCGCAGGTTTTCAGCGAGGATCAGGCCGAATACGAGGTTGCCGACAACGGGGTGCGGCTGGATGCCGACGAGAGACGCGATGCCCGCGCGCTTTTCGATTCGCTGTTGGAATCAGACAGCCCTAAAAAGTGACAATAGAGTACGATTCGCTAAAGAAATCCGTGGCAAGGGTGTGCGAATCAGAAGATCGCGCTAATGATTCGCTCCAAACCGAATCACCGCCACCGTTCAGGAGACGTGCATGGCCGCCAAGGACACAGAAGAGCAGAAGCCCGAAGAGCAGGAATCCGAGATTTCCCTCGACATGAGCCAGGCGGCGGTCAAGAAGATGATCGCCGAGGCCCGTGAACGCGGCTTCATCACCTACGACCAGCTCAACCGCGTTCTGCCGCCCGACCAGGTGAATTCCGAGCAGATCGAGGACGTGATGTCGATGCTGTCCGAGATGGGCATCAACATCATCGAGGAAGAAGAAGCCGAGGAAGAGGAACAGCGCGTCACCGCCGTGGCCGAGATCGGCCGCAAGGGCGAGCTGACGCTGGGCTCCGGCAAGGATGAAAAGCTGGACCGCACCGATGACCCGGTGCGCATGTACCTGCGCGAAATGGGGTCTGTCGAACTGCTCAGCCGCGAGGGCGAGATTGCCATCGCCAAGCGCATCGAGGCCGGCCGCAACACCATGATCGCGGGCCTGTGCGAAAGCCCGCTGACATTCCAGGCGATCACGATCTGGCGGGACGAATTGCTGAGCGAGGACATTCTGCTGCGCGATGTCATCGACCTGGAAACCACCTTTTCAGGCCAGATGGGCGACGCAGAGTCCGACGAAGAGCCCCTTGTCGGGGCGGCCAACCTGACCTCGGCCCCCGATGGCGGCGAGGGCGGCGACGGCACGGCGGCCAAACAGAAAACCGAGCCCGAGCTGGACGCCGACGGCAACCCCATCGCAAGCGAGGATGACGACGACGACGACGAACAGGCCAATATGAGCCTCGCCGCGATGGAGGCGGCGCTCAAGCCACGGGTTCTGGAAACGCTCGACGAGATCGCGGCTGATTACGAAAAGCTGTCCGAACTGCAGGACAGCCGCATCTCGGCGACGCTGAACGAGGACAGCAAGTTCTCGAACAAGCAGGAGGCGGTCTATCAAAAGCTGCGCTCCGAGATCGTCGAGCAGGTTAATTCGCTGCACCTCCACAACAACCGGATCGAGGCGCTGGTCGATCAGCTGTACGGCATCAACCGACGGATCATGCAGATCGATTCCGCGATGGTAAAGCTGGCCGACCAGGCCCGCATCAACCGCCGCGAGTTCATCGAGGAATACCGCGGCCGCGAACTGGACCCGACCTGGCTGGATGACATGGCCGCGAAGCCCGGGCGCGGCTGGCAGATGTTCATGGAACGCGCCCCCAAGCAGGTGGCCGAACTGCGTGCCGACATGGCACAGGTGGGGCAGTATGTCGGGCTGGACATTTCCGAATTCCGCCGCATCGTGAACCAGGTCCAGAAGGGCGAGAAAGAGGCCCGACAGGCCAAGAAGGAAATGGTCGAGGCCAACCTGCGGCTGGTGATCTCGATCGCCAAGAAATACACCAACCGCGGTCTGCAGTTCCTGGACCTCATCCAGGAGGGCAACATCGGCCTGATGAAGGCGGTGGACAAGTTCGAATACCGCCGCGGCTACAAGTTCTCGACTTATGCGACATGGTGGATCCGTCAGGCGATCACCCGCTCGATCGCCGACCAGGCGCGCACCATCCGCATCCCGGTGCACATGATCGAAACGATCAACAAGCTGGTGCGCACGGGCCGCCAGATGCTGCACGAGATCGGCCGCGAACCCACGCCCGAGGAACTGGCCGAAAAGCTGCAGATGCCGCTCGACAAGGTCCGCAAGGTGATGAAGATCGCCAAGGAGCCGATCAGCCTCGAGACCCCCATCGGCGACGAAGAGGACAGCCAGCTTGGCGATTTCATCGAGGACAAGAACGTCATCCTGCCGCTCGACAGCGCCATTCAGGACAACCTCAAGGAAACTACCACGCGGGTCCTGTCCAGTCTCACCCCGCGCGAGGAACGGGTGCTCAGGATGCGTTTCGGCATCGGCATGAACACCGATCACACGCTCGAGGAAGTGGGCCAGCAGTTCAGCGTGACGCGCGAACGTATCCGCCAGATCGAGGCCAAGGCGCTGCGCAAGCTCAAGCACCCCAGCCGCAGCCGCAAGCTGCGCAGTTTCCTGGATCAGTAACGGCGGGGCCGAACGGCGCGCCGCCCTGTGCGGCGCGCGACAGCAAGCCGGACCAGCACCGACGCTATTCTTTTCACGCCTGTTCGGTCGCTGCTTGCCGGCCAGGCCGGGGCCGCAAGCCCAGCCCAAGCATTAGCAGGGTTGCGACATCCACTCCGAACAGATCAGCGATGGCAGCCAGCGGCGCAGCGCCGCGGAGCGAAAAGAAGGTGGGCGACGAGGTGAAAACCCCCCGCATGATCCGGGCCGATCTGCGGGGCGACGCTGACACGACGGTTGCGGAATCGCTCAGAAAAGCCAGGTGTCTGAGGGCCGAGCAGGCCGTACCAACGCATCATGAGCAGACCGTCTTGAACCACGGGCCGCACGGAAGGGGGCTGATACGCCCCCGCCCGGCAACTGGGCGGTTTCAGGCGTCGCGGCCTGCGTCAGGTTTCGGTCCGTCCCAGCCAGGGCTCAAGCGCGTCGAGATATGTTCGTGCCTCAGAACGAACGCGGCATACCCAGGATGTGTTCGCCGACATAGGACAGGATCAGGTTGGTCGAGATCGGTGCCACCTGATACAGGCGGGACTCGCGGAACTTGCGCTCGACATCGTATTCGCGCGCGAAGCCAAAGCCGCCATGGGTCTGGATACAGGCATTCGCCGCTTCCCAACTGGCCTCGGAGGCGAGAAGCTTGGCCATATTCGCCTGCGCCCCGCAATCCTGCCCCGCATCATAGCGTTTGCAGGCCTCAAAGCGCATCAGGTTAGCGGCCTCCACATTCACGAATGCCTTTGCGATGGGAAACTGCACGCCCTGGTTCTGCCCGATGGGACGGTCGAAGACAATGCGCTCGCCGGCATAGGCGCGGGCCTTGTCCACGAACCAATAGCCGTCGCCGATACATTCCGCCGCAATCAGGGTCCGCTCTGCGTTCAGGCCGTCAAGGATATGATAAAAGCCGCGCCCCTCGGTGCCGATCAGGTTTTCGGCAGGGATTTCGAGGCTGTCAAAGAACACTTCGTTGGTCTCGTGGCCGGGCATGTTGGCGATGGGGCGGACCTCCATCCCATTGCCGATTGCCTCTTTCAGATCGACCATGAAGACCGACAGGCCCTGAGATTTCTTCTTGACCTCTTTCAGCGGCGTGGTGCGCGCCAGCAGGATCATAAGGTCAGAATGCTGGATACGGCTGATCCAGACCTTCTGACCGTTGATCACATAGCGGTCGCCTTTTCTGACCGCCGTGGTCTTGAGCTTGGTGGTGTCCGTCCCGGTCGTCGGTTCGGTCACGGCCATGGATTGCAGGCGCAACTCGCCGCTGGCGATGCCGGGCAGGTATTTCTGCTTTTGCTCGTCCGAGCCGTGCCGCAGAAGCGTGCCCATGTTGTACATTTGTCCGTGAAAGTGACCGGCATTGGCACCACAACGGTTCGCCTCTTCCATGATGATCGAGGCTTCGGTCAGGCCAAGGCCCGAGCCGCCGTATTCCTCGGGGATCATTGCTGCCAGCCAGCCTTCGCGGGTCAGCGCATCGACGAATTCCTCGGGATAGGCTCCGTCCTCGCCGTACTTGCGATGGTATTCCGGCGGGAACTGCGCGCAGAGCGCGCGCAGCGCGTCGCGCAGATCGTTATGGGTGTCAGGTGCCGAGGTTTGCATCGCTCAGTTCGCTCCGGGGCCCGAAGTTTCGAGGATCTCCTCTTCGGCGCGCTGCCACAGTTCATAAGAGATCGGGTTTTCGCTTTCCTCAAGGATATGACCGACCAGCCCGATGGCGCGTGCCATCACGCCGAAACCACGGACGATCTTCCACGGAAAGCCGAATTCGCAGCAGATCGCGCCAATGGCGCCGGTGGCGTTGATCGGCAGCATCTTGCCCGACTTCTCTTCGGCGACGGCCTGAATCTTCTGGATCAGCTCGATGTATTCCCCTGACTTGCCATTTTCGGCCGCGATCGCGAACAGGCGCGGGGCGCGCGGGTCAACCGGCTTGTGCACCGGATGGCCCAGGCCGGGCACGATGGCCTTTTTGGCGCGGAATTTCTCGACCGTTTCCAATGCGATGGCGTCCAGGTCGGCGCCGCTGCCCAGCTTGTCCTGTGGCAGCGCCTCGTAAAGCATCTTCGATGCGCCTTCCATCGAGCCGACAAACACCGTGCCCAGCCCGCACAGCCCGGCCGCGACGGCCGCCTGAAGCGATTCCGGCGCGCCCATATAGGTCATCCGCGCGGCCAGGGCCGAAGGCGTGATGCCATGTTCGACCAGGGTGATGATGATGGCGTTGAAGACGCGGCTTTCCTCTGGCGTGGCCGGGCGTCCGGTCAGCTGCAGAAAGGCGAAGTCGCCAAGGTTCATCTTGCCGAGCACCTCGTTCGGCAGGTCCAGCCCGCGCACACAGATTTTGTCGGGGGTGCTCCAACCGATGTTCGAGCTGATTTTTTCCTTGCGTTTGCCCATTAGACCGGATCCCACGAAAAGACGTCCGCCGAAACTTCGAGTGGAGTGAATTGCGACTTGAGCGCGGGAATGGCGCGCTCGGCGATTTCATCTGCGGTCCAGCCCTCGCCGGAATGAACGGAGCGCACCGGGCGGGGCTGGTTGAACAGAAAGATCTCATTGTTGCGCACGCCAAAGATCTGCCCGCTGACGCCCTCAGCCCGGTCAGACATCAGAAAACAGGCCATTGGTGCCACCTTGGCGGGTGTCATCTGCTTGAGTTTCTCGACCCGTGCCTTCTGTTCTGGCGTGTCGGTCTTGATCGACGAGATCATCCGGCTCCAGGCGAAAGGCGCGATGCAGTTGGAACGGACGTTCCAGCGTTTAAGGTCGAGCGCGACCGATTTCGAAAAGGCGGCGATGCCCAGCTTTGCGGCGGAATAGTTCGCCTGGGCAAAGTTGCCGATCAGCCCCGAGGTCGAGGTCATGTGCACCAGCGCGCCGCTTTCTTGTTCGCGGAAATAGTCGGCGGCGGCGCGGCTGGTGTTGAAGGCGCCATAAAGGTGGACCTTCACCACCGCGTCGAAATCCTCATAACTCATCTTGTGAAAGAAACCGTCGCGCAGGATACCGGCGTTGTTCACCACCGCGTCGATGCGGCCGAATTCCTTGACACCGGCCTCGATCATCGCGCGCGCGGCGTCGGGATCGGTGACGTTGCCACCATCGGCAATCGCATCGCCGCCAGCGGCCTTGATTTCCTCAACCACCTTTTGCGCCGCGGTTTCGGTCTGGCCGGTGCCTTTCAGCGACGCGCCCAGATCGTTGACCACCACGGCGGCGCCTTCGGACGCGGCCATCAGAGCGATATCGCGCCCGATCCCGCCACCCGCTCCGGTGACCAGAATTACTTTTCCATCAAGTGCTTTTGACATGTTCATTCCTCCTCAGATTGTTTTGCGATATTTGTCCAGTCCGCCCGTGTGCATGACCCGACCCATCAGCTGTGCACCAATGATCTCTTCCGCTTTAACCGCAGCAGCGACCAGCTTGTCCAGATCAATTCCGGTTTCAATACCAAGTTCATGGCACAGGAAAACCGCGTCCTCGGTACAGACATTGCCGGCGGCGCGCGCATGGCCGTGACCCGCGAAAGGACACCCGCCAAGACCCGCGACAGAGCTTTCGAACATGTCTACCCCCATCGACAGGGCGGCATGGACATTGGCGATGCCAAGCCCGCGCGTGTCATGGATGTGCATGCCGATGCGCGCATCCGGCGCCATCTCGCGCAGCGCGCCGATCATCCGCTTGACCGTTTCCGGGTTACCCCAACCCATTGTATCGGCGATCACGAGGATCGGAACGGGGATCTGCTCTTCCTCGCAAAGCTGCAGGATAAAGCGGAAATCGTCCAGGATGCGTTCTTGCGGGATCGCGCCTTCGAAGTTGCAGCCAAAGGCCGTCATCACATAGGCGGCGTCGACCGTATAGCCTTCTTCCTTGTAAAGCCGAACCCAGTCGCGTTGCCTCTCGCGCATTTCGGCAGAGGAGCAATTGTTGTTCGATTGCGCGAACGCCTCGGACGGGTAGAACAGCAGACGCGGGTCGATATCGACCTCGTGCGCGGTCAGGGCCTTGCGAAAACCCTTGTCGTTCAACCAGAGCGACGTGTAGTTCACGCCGGGCTTGCGCTTGATGCGCTGAAACAGCTCGCCGGTGTCGGCCATTTGCGGCACGTATTGCTGGCTGACAAAACTGCCCACCTGAATGCGTTTCAAGCCGGTTTCACTGAGCATGTCGATCAGCTCGATCCGCTGTTCGATCGGATAGATCTTCTTTTCGATCTGAAAACCCTCGCGCGGACCTTCTTCACGAAACTCGACGAATTTTGGAAAGTCGCTCATCTCATCACTCCTCGGATGGCAGTATCTCGGCGATGACCTGGCCCCGATCGACCATGTCCCCATTCGAGACGGATATGTTGCTGGCGGTTCCGGCTGCGGTAGCGCGGATCGAGATTTCGAGTTTCATGGATTCCATGACCGCCACCACGTCTCCTTCGGCCACGGGCTGACCGTCGGTCACCTTGATCTCGACGATCATTCCGGTCAGCGGTGAGGCCACGGCGCGATCCCCCGCAACATCGCCGCCTGCAAAGTCCAGAGGCGCGGCCGGGCGGAAGACAAGGCGCCCTTCGGGCGTGTCCAGCTCGATCACGCCGGCGTGCAACCGTGCGTCGATCAGATGGACTGTATCGCCCTCGCTCACACGCCAGCGGCCCGGCGTGATTTCACGCATTGCCAGTGTCGCCGCATCGCCGTTTTCCGACAGGACAGTGTATCTGGCCCCGGCTTTGATCGGTCCGACGCGCAGTTCTTCGGATGCGCCGGCGGCATCCGTGAGCGTCACACGCTGCCCCGCCTCGATCGCATCGCCGCCCAGGCCAAGCCGCCAGCCGGTAAAGGTGTCACGGTTGGTCCAGGGATCGGCATCTGCATCGCGGCGTGACGTTGCCACAAAAAGAATGGCGGCCGCGGCCTTCCACAACTCGGGGCGGGACAGGACGCAGGCCTGCGTCAGCTCGTCGAGCCTGCCGTCGATCCAGCGCGTATGAACCTGCATCCGCTCGAATTCGGGGTTGCGGGCCAGCGCCGTCAGAAAGGCGCGGTTGGTTTGCACGCCCTCCACCGCGACATGGTCCAGGGCCGTCGCCAGCCGCGCCAACGCGGTTTCCCGGTCGGCTGCGTGAACGACCAGCTTGGCGATCATGGGGTCATAGAAGGGTGTGACCGCGTCGCCCTCTTCGACACCGCTGTCGATGCGCAGACCCTCGGGCAGGCTGAGTGTGGTCAGAGTGCCCGTCGAGGGGGCGAACTGCATCGCCGGGTCTTCGGCGTAAAGCCGCGCCTCGACCGCGTGGCCGTTGATCGCCAAATCATCCTGCACCAGGCCAAGGCCCGCGCCTTCGGCAATGCGCAGGTGAAGTGCAACCAGATCCAGCCCGGTGATCGCCTCGGTGACGGGGTGCTCCACCTGAATGCGGGGGTTCACCTCAAGAAAGAAGTACTCGTCGCCCGCGACCAGGAACTCCACCGTGCCCAGGCCGCGATAGTCGAGCGTTTCGCCCAGGCGCACCGCGTCCTGCGCGACCTTGTCCAGCAGCGTGCGGGGCAGGCCCCAGGCCGGGGCCTCTTCGATGACCTTCTGGTGGCGGCGCTGAAGCGTGCAGTCGCGTTCGAACAGGTGCACCACATGCCCCTTGCCGTCGCCGGCGATCTGCACTTCGACATGGCGCGCCTCGGGCAGGAAACGCTCCAGCAGCAACCCTTCGGAGCCGAACGTGGATTTTGCCTCGCGCAGCGCGCCTTCGATGTCTTCCTCAAGCGTGGTCTCGTCGGTCACGAGCCGCTGGCCGCGACCGCCGCCACCGCCGACCGCCTTGAGCAGGACGGGCAGGCCCATCTCGCGCACTTCGGCGGCAATCTCTTTCGGGTCGGATCGCGCGCCTTCCGCGCCCGAGATAACCGGCACGCCGGCGGCCACGGCGGCCTCTTTGGCGCTGGCCTTGTCGCCGAAACGTTCAAGCGTTTCCGCCGTCGGCCCCATAAAGACCATGCCGGCGGCCTCGACCGCACGGGCGAATTCGGAGTTTTCGGCCAGAAAGCCATAGCCGGGATGGATTGCATCCGCGCCGACCGACTGCGCAGCGTCGATCACCGCGTCGATCTTTAGATAGCTTTCGGATGCCGGCCCGGCACCGATACAGACGGATTTTCCGATCTCGCGGACATGAAGGGCATTGGCGTCGGCTTCGGAATGCACACCGACAGGGGTGATGCCGCTGGCCCGCGCGGTACGCGCGATCCGACAGGCAATTTCGCCGCGATTGGCGATAAGAAGCGTTTTGATTTTCATGATTCGCTCCTCACATCCTGAACACGCCGAAATTGGTTTCGACCTTGGGTCTGCGCGAAGCCACATCCAGCATCAGCGCCATGACCTCGCGGGTTTCACAAGGCTCGATCACGCTGTCGATCCAGAGGTTCGCAGCGAAATTGTAAGCGCCCTGGAAATCCTCGTATTCCTTGCGGATCGGGGCCTTGAAGGCCTCTTCCTCTTCGGGCGTCCAGCTATTGCCATCGCGCTCGTTGATCTGGGCGCGGACCTGGGCCAGAACGCTGGCGGCCTGCTCGGGCCCCATGATGGCGGCCCGGCCCGTGGGCCAGGCGAACGTCGCGTCCGGCTGGAACGGGCGGCCCAGCATCGCCAGATAACCCGCCCCGTAGGACCCGCCGGTGATGATCGTGAACTTTGGCACCCGGGCCGAGGACATGGCGGTGATCATCTTGGCGCCCGCCTTGGCGATGCCCATCTGCTCGACCTCGCGGCCGACCATGAAGCCATTTACATCCGCGAGGAACAGCAACGGTATATCGCGCTGGACGCAGAGATTGATGAAATGGGTGGCCTTCAACGCGGCCTCGACGAAAAGCACACCGGTATTGGCGAGAATGCCGACTTCGTGGCCGTGAATGCGGCCCCAACCAGTCATGATGGTGTCGCCATAAAGCGGTTTGAATTCGTGAAAATCACTGTCGTCCACCAGACGCGCTATGATCTCGCGGTTGTCGGTCGGCACCTTGGGGTCGCGGCTGACGATGCCGTAGATTTCCTCGATCGGGTAGGCAGGCGCGCGTGGCGTGGTGGGTGTCTTGCGGGGCAGGGGCTTTTCGCCCAGATGGCTGACGATATCGCGGGTGATGGCCAGGGCGTGCGCGTCATCCTCGGCCAGATGGTCGGTCACGCCGGACACGGACGAATGCATCTTGCCGCCGCCCAGCGACTCGGCATCGACCTTTTCACCTGTGGCCGCAAAGGTCAGTTCCGGTCCACCCAGATACATAAAGCCCTGACCGCGCACGATCACCACCTCGTCGCAAAGCGCGGGAATATAGGCGCCGCCTGCGGTGCAGGGGCCCATGACCACAGCGATCTGCGGCACGCCGTCACCCGACATGCCGACCTGCTGGTGAAAGATCGAACCGAACTGGCCTTCGTCGGGAAAGATGTTCTCCTGATCCGGCAGAAACGCGCCGCCGGAATCGACCAGCGTGATCACCGGAAGGCGGTTCTTCCAGGCGACTTTCTGGGCGCGCACGTGCTTGCGCGAGGTCATGCCGAAATAGGTGCCGCCCTTCACAGTGGCATCATTGGCAATGATCATGCACTGACGGCCCTCGATCACGCCGATGCCGGTGATGATGCCCGCGCCGGGGGGAACACCGTCATATTTGTTCAGCCCCGCCAGTTCGCCGAGTTCCAGAAAGGGCGTGCCCGGGTCAATCAGCCGTTCGACCCGTTCGCGCGGCAGGATCTTGCATTTCGATACGTGCCGATCCCGTGCCTTTTCTGGCCCGCCGACACGTTGCTGCAGGCGAAGGGCGTGCAGTTCGTCAATTTTCTTGCGGTAATACGTCTCGTTTTCCCGGAAGTCGTCGGACCCGGTGTCGAGCAAGGATTTGAGTTTTGTCATGGCAGGTCGGGGTGTTCTCTCAGGACAAAGGCAACCTTGGCGGCGCCGGGTTTTTCAAATGTGTCGGGCGCCACAAGGCGAATGTCGGCCTTGAAGACAAGGGTGTCGCGCAGGCGCTGTTCGATCTTCTTTTTGAGGGCCGCGTCATCCGCGGCGTCGCGGTCGGGACCGCGTTCGACGATCACCTTCAGCGCGCCCTGCGTGGTATGGCCTTCGAAATCGGCAACGATGCGCATCACGCCGTTGGTATCCGGCACCATTTCGGTGATCACGCTGTTGATCGCAGAGGGAAAGACATTTGCCCCGCGCACGATCAGCATGTCATCGGTGCGCCCGGTGCAGCGGATCTTGGGGCCGGTGCGCCCGCAAGTGCATTCGGTGTCGATGACCTCGATATAGTCGCCCGACCGGAACCGCACGACCGGGCTCGCCTGCCGGCCGATCGCGGTATAGACCATCTCGCCCTCGGCACCCTTTTCCCAGGGAATGATCCTGCCGCTTTCGGGCTCGAGCAGTTCGGTGATGATATAGTCCATGTTGACCATGTGCATGCCCGACTGGGCATCGCATTCGGCCCAGTAGGTCACGCCCAGATCGGTGCCGCCCATCATCTCGGTGCATTTCGCACCCCAGGCCGCCTCGATCTTGGCCCGGATTGCCGGGATGCCGCCGCCGGGCTCTCCTCCGACGACTATCTGTTCGACACCCAGTTCTCTGGCCTCGCAGCCAAGCACCTCTGGTGCCTTATCGGCCAGGTGCAGAACGAAGTTCGGTGCGCCCACGATGCAGCGCGGACGCGTATCGGCGCAGGCCCTGAGCAGCCGTTCCGCGCCGCCATCCGCCCCCACCGGCACGTCGATTGCGCCCATGTACTGCAGACCCTGCATCACCGGGATGCCACCGACAAAGCCCTTTGCCAGCGAAAACGCATGCAACACCAGGTCGCCGGGCCGCACACCGTTGGCGAAGAAACAGCGCGCCGTCATCTCGTGCCACATCTCGGTATCGGCTTCGGTCAGCGCCACGTAGGACGGGCTGCCGGTGGTGCCCGATGAGGCCTGCATCTGGATGATGTCCGCCATCGGCGCGGTCCGGTGCTTGCCGAAGGGCGGCTCTGCCGCAAGGCTTTCACGGATCTCGGTCTTGTAGGTGAAGGGCAGTTTCTGCAGGTCTTCAATGGTGCGGATCTCGTCGAAATCCACACCGGCCTCGGCGAACTTCTCCTGATAGAAGGTCGAGTTCGCCTTGAGATAGGCCATCTGATCGCGCAGCCGCTGTTCCTGGATACGGCGCACCTCGTCGAGAGGCGTGCCCTCGATCTCGTGCCAGAAGCGATTATTTACCTTGCTGGCGGCATCCTGCCGCCGGAAGCGCATTCCAAATTGCATGTCGTCCATCCGTTCCGGGCCGAGCGATCAATAGGATCGCGGCAGGCCCATGACCTTTTCTCCGATAAAGCTGAGGCACAGTTCGCGGTTCACGGGGGCCGTGCGCAGCAGGCGCACCAGCGGGTACATTTCATAAAGCCCCGTATCTTCGGTAAAGCCCGATCCGCCATGTGCCTGAAGCGCGGCGTCCACTGCTTCGATCCCGGCCTCTGCGGCCGCGTATTTGGCCATGTTCGACGAGGCGCCGGCAGGCAGCTTGTTGTCGAACTCCCATGCCGCGCGACGCGTCATCAGGCTGGCCATCTCGACCGCTGTATGCGCCTTGGCCATCGGGTGCTGCACGCCCTGATGCGCACCGATGGGTTGATCAAAGACACTGCGCTCAGACGCATAGGCGACGCCCTTGTTCAGGGCGAACCGGCCGATGCCGCAGCACAGGGCCCCCAGAATGATGCGCTCGGGGTTGAGGCTGTCGAACAGGATCGAAAAACCTTTGTCCACTTCGCCGACGACATCCTCTGGGCCAAGGTCGACGTCGTCGAAGAACAGGGTCCACTGTTCCTCGGGCAGGGGGATCGAGATCTTCACCCGCTGTTTGTCCACGCCCTTTTTCTTCAGATCGACCGCAAAGAGGGTAAAGCCGTCGGTCTTGCGGCTGACCTCGGTATGCGGCTTGGTCCGTGCCACCACCAGGCAATAATCCGACACCTCGGCGCCGGTGATAAAGGTCTTTTCGCCTGACAGGCTGAACCGGTTTCCCCTGCGCTTGGCCAGCGTGTTGGCCTTCATCGTGTTGGATCCGGCCCCCGGTTCGGTGATCGCGAAGCAGAACTGAATATCACCCCGGCAGGCGGCCGGCAGAAGCTCTTTCTTGTGGAATTCGGACCCGTGGCTGGCGATGTGGGCCAGCGACATGGTCGGGCCGACCACCATCATCAAAAGCGGTATGCCGTGATTGGCGGTGCCTTCCATGAACAGGGCCATTTCGGTCATGCCAAGACCGGCCCCGCCGTATTCCTCGGGCACCATGACGCCCAGAAAGCCGTCATCGGCGATCTGTTTGAACATCTCGTGCGGGAATTCATGCTTGCGGGCATGCTCCCGCCAATAGGCATTATCGTACTTTTGCGCCAACTGTCCGCCGTATTCGTAGATCTGGCGCTGTTCGTCGTTCAAAGTGAAATCCATGGTGTCTTCTCAGCCCTTGAAAGCGGGTTTGCGACGGTTTTCGAAAGCATCCAGCCCTTCGGCTACGTCTTCGCTTGGGAGCGCGCGAACGGCGGCGTCGCGCTCAAGCCGCATCTGCTGGTCGATGCCAAGGTCGGCGCCTTCCCGCGCCAGACGCTTCATCTCGGCGATACCGGGGCGCGAGCGGGTGGCGATCGTCTGGCAATATTCCAGCGCTGCCTTGTGCAGATCCGCATCCGGCACGATGTAGTTGACAAGGCCGGCCTCTCTGGCCTCGTCCGCCGAGAGCCAGCGGGCCGAGAACATCAGATCAAGCGCGCGGCGCTGACCCATCAACCGGGTCAGCCGCTGCGAGCCGCCCCAGCCGGGGATCAGACCGAATTGCGCGTGCTGATCGCCGAATTGCGCGGTCTCGGCCCCAAAGCACACGTCGCATGCCAACATCAGTTCGATCCCGCCGGCCAGACACAACCCCTGCACGGCCACGACGACAGGGAGGGAGGAGGTTTCGAGCGCACGCAGGTTATTCATGCCAAAAGCGATGAAATGGTCCAGCGCGGCGGGATCGTTCAATTTACCTTTCACTTCGGTCAGATCGGCACCGGTGCAAAAGTGCTTGCCCTGCGCCCGAATGAGGATCGACCGGATGTTCCGGTTGGCCTCGAACTCCGCGCGCGCGGCAAAAATGCACTCATGCACTTGCAATGAAAGGCAATTAAATTTCTCGGGACGGGCCAGCTCGATGATGCCGACACCTCCCTCGGTGCTCACGACAATCGGGTCGCTCATTTCGGGGTCCCCTTTGCTTTCTTGTCATATTGAAGCGCCAGCCGCCCGGCCTTTTCGCGGGCGATCACCAGCTTCTGGATCTGCGCGGTGCCATCGCCGATCTGCAGGCCGAGAACGTCATTGTAACGCTGATGGTGCGGCAGGTCGGTGGTATAGCCATAATGCCCGTGCAGGATCAGGCACTGATGCAGGATCTCGCAGGCGGTCTTGGGCAGGTACCATTTGCACATCGCCGCCTGCGAGGTGTGGGGCAGGCCACGGTCGCGCAGGTCCAGCGTATAATAACAAAGCTGGCGCATCATGGTCAGTTGGGTTTCGGCCTCGGCCAGCGGAAAGCTGACGCCCTGATACTGTACGATGGGGGCCCCGAAGGCCTCACGTTCCTGAACATAGGCCCAGGTCTCATCCACCGACGCCTGGGCCGCACCCAGGCATTCCAGCCCGATCAGCGCGCGGGAATAGTCAAACCCCGCCATGATCGTGCCGAAGGCGCGGTCCTGTTCGGCCATCATGTTTTCAGCCGGCACGAAAACATCGTCAAAGAACACCGACCCACGTCCGACAGGCTTGGTGCCGATGTCGTCGAAATGGGTGCGCTTGATGCCGTCCTGATTGAGATCGACAAAAAACGCGCTGACCCCGCGCGAGCCCCCGTCCGGATCGCCGGTGCGGGCAAAGACCACCGCCGCATCGGCTTGGCTGGCAAAGCTCATTGACGTCTTTTCGCCGTTCAACCGCCATTCGTTACCGGATTTTTCAGCCTTCAGGATCAGGTTCGCCGCATCTGACCCGCCGCGTGGCTCGGTCAGGCCCAGGCCAATGACGGCATCACCCGAAACAACCTTGGGCACCCATTCCGAAGCGATATCCCTGGAGGCGTGCTTGGCAACCATCCCCCCCATGAGCGAGCCCAAAAGCTGGACATAGCTTGCGTTGAAATCGGCATAGGCGATCTCTTCGACGATAAGTCCCGACGTGACCGAGCTTTCGCCAAGTCCACCGAATTCCTCGGGCAGATCGGCACCGATCAGACCCAGTGCGCCCATTTCCTTGATCAGCGCGCGATCAAAGGTATGGCCGCTGGCGCGCTCCTGATAGCTGGGTGCCAGCTTTTCCGTGGCGAATCGCTTTGCGGTTTCGCGAAACGCCTTTTGATCTTCTGTTGGCTGGAAATGCATCGGTGCTACTCCCCATGACCGAAAATATATCCTTCCCAAAAATCTAACGAATGTTAGAATACAGATCAAGGGTAGTTTTGAGGAGGATGTTCACAATGACAAGTATGCAAAAAGGAAGCTTCGAAACCATGCTCTCGCCGATCCAGGCAGGTCAGCGCATGTTGCGAAACCGTGTCATCATGGGGTCGATGCACACCCGGCTGGAATCCGAGCCGGACAGCATCGCCAAACAGATCGCCTTTTACGCCGAAAGGGCGCGGGGGGAGGCGGCGATTCTGGTCACGGGCGGGTTTTCCCCCAATGCCGAGGGGGTATTCGATCCCGAAGGTCCGCGTATCGATGACCCGAAGGAGGCGCGCAGCCTGCGCCCGATCTGCGAGGCGGTTCAGGCCGAAGGCAGCCTGATCTGCGCGCAGATTCTTCATGCCGGGCGCTACGCAAAGATCGAAGGGTGCGTTGCCCCCAGTCCGATCCGGGCACCGATCAACCGTTTCGTTCCGCGTGAAATGACCGACGCCGACATCCGCCGGACCATCGAGGATTTTGCCAAAGCCGCCGAAAATGCGCAGGCAGCAGGGTTCGATGGCGTCGAAATCATGGGGTCCGAAGGATACCTTATCAACGAATTCACCGTCACCCATACCAATCAGCGCGAAGACGAATGGGGCGGCAGCGTCGAGAATCGCCACCGTTTTCCGGTCGAGATCGTGCGCGCGGTGCGTGACCGCTGTGGGCCCGATTTCCTTGTCATCTATCGGATTTCGGCAGCCGATCTGGTCGAAGGCGGTGCGCCTGCCGATGAAATCGCAGCACTGGCGCGCAAGATCGAGACAGCGGGTGCCGATATTCTGAACACCGGCATCGGCTGGCACGAGGCGCGCGTGCCGACGATCGCCTATCCGGTTCCGCGCGGCGCCTGGCGCCAGGCGGCGGCCAACGTCAAGGCTGCGGTATCGATCCCGGTCGTCGCCTCCAACCGAATCAACACGCCCGCACTTGCTGAGGGCATCCTTGCCTCTGGCGATGCCGACATGATCTCGATGGCCCGGCCCTTTCTGGCCGACCCGCATTTCGTCAAGAAGGCGCATGAGGGCCGCGCCGACGAGATCAACACCTGTATTGCCTGCAACCAGGCCTGCCTCGATTTCATCTTTTCGAATCGGACTGTCGGATGTCTGGTCAATCCACGGGCCGGGCGCGAAACCGAATTCCGGGATACGCCGACAGACTCGCCACGGAAGGTGGCTGTTGTCGGCGGCGGCGCCGCAGGCATGGCCACGGCAGCCGAGGCATCTCGTCTGGGCCATGACGTCACCCTTTTCGAAGCCCAGGACAAGCTGGGCGGTCAGTTGAATCTGGCGCGCGCCGCACCGGGCAAGGATGAATTCGACGAAACCCTGCGGTATTATAGCGGCCAGCTGCAAAAGCATGGGGTCAAACTGCGTCTGGGGCAGCGGGCCGGTCCGGACGATCTGGACGGGTTCGACCACGTGGTCATCTCTACCGGGGTCACGCCGCGCATTCCCGACCTGCCGGGCGTCGATCATCCCAGTGTCGCGACTTACGCCGAAATCCTGTCCGGTGACCGCGTGGCGGGCGACACCGTCGCGGTGATGGGGGCAGGGGGCATCGGCCATGACGTGGCCGAGTTCCTGGTGACCGAACCGGCCGAGGCCCATAACGCCGACGCGTTCTGCGAGACATGGGGCGTGGACCCCGACTTTGCGTCGTCGGGCGCGTTGGCTGGCGATCCGCTTGCGCCGAAATCATCGCGCCGCAAGGTTGTCATGCTTCAGCGAAAAACCTCGAAACCGGGCGCAGGGCTCGGCGTTTCGACGGGCTGGATCCTGCGCAACGCACTGCGAAAGCACGGAGTCGAGGCCCTGGGCGGTGTGGTCTATGAGCGCATCGACGACGCGGGGCTGCATATCCTCATGGACGGAAAGCCAAAGGTCATCGCCGCCGACACAATCGTGCTCTGCACCGGTCAGGAATCGGAACGGACCCTGGCCCAGGACCTCACCGCCCGCGGCGTCACCGTCACCTTGATTGGCGGGGCGAAAGAGGCTGCCGAACTCGACGCGCTGCGCGCCATCGATGAAGGGGTGCGTCTGGCGCAAAGCCTCTGACGCTCCAGAGCGACAGAGGCACGATGCCGCCCGGATCAGCCACCGCGCACATATCAGGCGGTGGCTGACTATTGTCGCGCAACGGGCGATGATCCCGGTGACGGGTTCATAGCCTGTGGTGTCGATGTCTGCCATGGCCGCCGCCGATTATGCGCTGGCGACGCTCTTGCGTGGTGGGACGGTGCTGGCGAACTACCCGATCGGGACAGGCCGAGAGAAAGTTGAACCGGTGAAAGCCGTGCGCCTGCGTCTGGGGTATCCGCGTGCGGTCGATGCGCAAGAACTGAGCCAACCTTGCCAGAACCACCTGGCCGGATAAAGGCGACCGCGCGAACTGCGTCTTGTTCCGTTTGGATAATCCCCGCAATCGGCCATCGGCAAGGTCCAGCGCCGCGTGCCGAAATCCGGATTGCGGATCAAAAACCGCGCAGCCGATGCCCTGTCCGGCGCACAATACCTGTGCGGCTGCGCTCATAACAGCCCGCCCGACATGTTCAGGACGTGACGGAATAGTTTTTAAAACAAAGGCTTGCGTGCGGAAATCAAAAGCCGCCCGTTGCCGGTCATTCGTGCAGCGGCCGATGTATGGAAGCATAATCAGCTTCCTTTTTGCGGCCATCCTTTCTAGTGCGGAGCTATTGCGATCCAACAAAAGGTGTTTCGAGCCATGACGAAAGTAGCGATTGTCTATTACAGCGGATACGGCCACACGGAGGTCCAGGCCAAGGCCGTTGCCGAAGGGGCCAAAGGTGTCGACGGCACCCAGGTTGACCTGCTGAAACTGTCTGACGGCGGAGACCTGGACGACGCGGCCTGGGCGGCGCTCGATGCTGCCGATGTCATCGTTTACGGCAGCCCGACCTACATGGGGGCCCCCGCCTGGCAGTTCAAGAAATTCGCCGACGCCAGTTCCAAGCCGTGGTTCACGCAGAACTGGAAGGACAAGATCGCCGGCGGTTTTACCACCTCGGCCACGGTCAACGGCGACAAGTTCTCGACCATCCAGTACTTCATCACGCTGTCGCAGCAGCACGGCCAGCTCTGGTGCGGTGTTGGTCTCAAGCCGTCAAACGCCAAGGCAGACGGCCCCGAAAAGCTGAACTGGACGGGCGGATATTCCGGCCTTTTGGCGATTGCCCCGTCTGACAGCGCACCCGAGGAATACCCGGCAGGCGGCGATCTGGACACGGCGCGCGCCTACGGCCAACGGCTGGTGGAAGTCGCGAAACGCTGGAACAGCTGATCTCGCTGTCCGATACCACGTCCCGGCCGCCTGGATTTGCGGCGGCCGGTTCACCCTTTCTGGCGTCAGGTCGGGGGATGCGCCCCGGTCTTTGCCCGGCGTCCGGTCATCCGGCAACGCCCGTCCGCCCCACCAGCGCCATCAGCGTGCCGGTCATCGTGGCGACAAGCTTTTCATCCTGTCCTTTCAAGGCATAGGCGCGCGCCTCGCAGATCGTCAGCGTCCTGCCCGGTTTCACCACGTCAGCGACGAACCGAAACCGTTCGCCATCGGCGGGATTGAGCAGGTTGATCTTGAACTCCGCCGTCAGCACCGCCGCGTCTGCGGGCATCAGCGAAAAGGCCGCGTATCCGCAGGCGCTGTCCAGCGCGGTCGATACGATTCCGGCATGCAGGAACCCGTGCTGCTGGGTCAGCGCGTCACTATGCGCCATCTCCAGAACGATATGGCCGGGCGACAGGTCGGCAATGCCGATCCCCAGGGTGTGCATCACCTTCTGAAGGTTGAAACTGTCGCGCACGCGCGCTTCAAAGTCAGGGTTCTTTGGTTCAAAATTCGCCATTGCGTGATTTCACTCCTTGCCGTCATCCATGATGACCAATCTTATCCGGTCCTTGATCTTCCCATCTTGTAACGAAGGGCCAAAAGCGCGCGCTGTGACCTGAAGGCGTAGCGCGCCGGGCGGTCTGTCGGCGAAGGCCCGGCAGGCCGCCGACATATGCGATTGATCGTAGTAGCCCGCGTCCAGCGCCAGATCGCTTAACGGCAGGGCAGGGTCGGCGAAACGCCCAAGCAGCAGGCGAAACCGCCGGACTGCCGCAAGCCGCCGCCTTGATACGCCGGTTTCTTCCCGTGCCCTGCGGCGTTCGGTCCGGTCGCTGAACGCCAGCGGGGGCGCAGCGAAAGTCAGCGCCCTTGCAAGAGCGTCCAGCTCGGCAACCAGCGACGGCAGGCCCTCATCGCTCTGCCGGACCCTTTCAAGCGCGGTGGCCAGCGGCTCCAGCGCCCCGGTCCCGGGCAAACGCTCCGGTCGCACCGACAGCCGCAGCCCGGCCACGATTCCGCAAAAGGATGACGGGCGGGGCACGAAATCCGGCCGGGGTGGCGCAAGCGATATTCGCGGCCCGCCACAACCGCCCGCCACTGAAAGGGAGAACAGATCGGTCGCGAAACGCCCGCTGCCGCGATGGCTCAATGCGCCGGTGTCGCGGAACACGAAAATATGGTCAACCTCCGCCGCAGCATCTGCTGTCGGCGTCAGTTCGAAATAGAGCGGCGCAGCCGTCAGGTCACTTGACGAAGGCATCCCGGTTCTCGGCAACGAAATCGCGGAATCGGCGGGCCGGGCGTCCGAGCACGTCGCTGACCGTGGTCTCGATACCTCCGAGATAGCCCTTGGGCGCGATGGAGGCCAGCTCGACCATGGCCGCGGCGACCTCGTCCTGCATTCCGTTCGCGACCATCGCTGCTTTGGCGTCCTCAGGCGCGAGAGGCGCAGAGGTGATGGATCGGCCTGTCACTTCGGATAGAAGTGCAGCGATATCCTCGCCGGTAAGGGCTTCGGGGCCGGTCAAGCCATAGGCCTTGCCCGCGTGGTCCGCGCCGGTCAGCGCCTCGGCGGCGACGTCGGCAATGTCACGGGCATCGATCCAGGACACAGGCCCACCCAGATCGTCGTAATAGACCCCGTTCTTTACGATGCTGTCGGCCTGCCACAAAAGGTTCTGCATGAAATAGGTTGGCTGAACGAAGGTCCAGTCAAGGCCGCTTTCCTTCAGCAATTCCTGGGTTTCCGAGTGCCACTTGCCAAAGGTCAGTCCCGCCTTGGGTGATGCGCCCAGCCCGGTGGCCAGAACGACATGGCGCACGCCCGCGGTCTTGGCCGCCTTGATCGCATCGGCTTTCCAGCGGCGCATGTTCAGGTGCGCTGGTGTGACCAGATAGATCCTTTCGGCCCCCGCACAGGCCTGGCCCAGCGAGGCCGCGTCATTGAAGTTCGCGGTGACAGCCTCGCAGCCCCGCGTAGTAAGGTCTGTGGCCTTGGCCGGATCGCTGGTAACGGCGCGGACCTGCGCGCCCTTGGCCAGAAGTGCATCGACAAGCGGTGCGCCGGTGGTGCCGGTGGCTCCGAAAACGGTAATCATGGTGTGTCCTTGTTCAGCTCTGCAATGGGTTGCATGGTTTCGGGGTTGCTAACCGATGACAGGTCTCCGGGATCCAGACCGAGGAAGGCCGCGCGCACGATCCGGCGCATCGTCTTCATGGTGCGGGTCTTGGGCAGCGCCTTTACAAAATGGATCTCGCGCGGGCGGAAGGGTTTCGACACGACTTCGCCCACCCGGTTCCTGAGCTGTTCCACTAGGGCGTCATCGGGCGACACCCCCGGTGCCGCCACGCAGATGCAGACCACAGCCACGCCCTTGATATCGTCGGGCGCCGCGATGGCAGCGGCATCCACCACCTTTCCGGTTTCGGTCAGGGCCGCCTCTATCTCCGGCGGGCCGATGCGTTTGCCGGCGATGTTCAGCGTGTCGTCCGACCGGCCGAGGATATACCATGTGCCGTCCGGATCGCGCCGCACCCAGTCGCCATGCCGCCAGAAGCCGGGGAAAGTGGACCAGTAGGTATCAATATACCGCTCGCGGTCGCCCCGGATGGCCGGGGTCAGACCCATGGGCGGCTGGGTCACGACCAGTTCGCCCACCTCGCCCGGCGCGGCTTCGCTGCCGTCCTCACGCAGCACTTTCGCACCGACACCCAGCGCCTGTGCGGAAAACCCGCCGGGTTTGATTTCGTGAAGCACGGTCGAGGTCAGGATTGCGCCGAAAAGCTCGGTTCCGCCGGAAATGTTCAGTGGCACGGCGCGTCGGCGGCAGATATGGTTAAGTTGCCAGAGCCAGGCGTCGTCGGTCCAGGGCTCGCCGGTCGAGGCGACGATGCGCAGATGCGAAAGATCGTAGCCGGAAAGAGGCGCAGGATCCTGTGTCATGAACTGCCGCACGAGGGTAGGGGCGATGCCCATGTGGGTCACCTCCATCTCTGAGGCAAGACGCAACAGCCTGAAGGGATCGTCAGGCATCGAAGGTGCGCCCTCGGCCAGCACCAGCGTTGCGCCGGAAAGCAGTACCGACAATAGGGTAAGCGGCCCCATCACCCAGCCCATGTCGGTCATCCACATGTGCCGGTCGTCGCGCTTCATGTCGAGGCCCAGCAGGAAATCCGCCGTGGCCTTGGCCTGCACGCCGAGATGGGTGTGAATCACGCCCTTGGGTCGTCCGGTGGTGCCGGAAGTATAGGCGATGAGCAGCGGCGCGTCCGCTTCTACCGGATGTGCGGGAAACGTCGGGTCCGCCTTTCCGACAGTCTCTTGCCAGTCGAGATCACGGGCGGGATCGGCCACTGCGCCGCCGAACCGCCGCAGGCTGAACACGGTATGAACCGAAGGCACCTTTTCCAACGCTTCGGCCAGCGTGGCCTCCATCCAGACGGGATTGCCCCGCCGTGGCGTGGCATCCGCCGTCAGCACCGCCACGGCGCCGGCATCGTTAAGCCGGCTGACGATGGCATGCGGTGCGAAGCCCGAAAACAGCGGCACTGCCACGGCGCCCAGCCGGGCGATCCCCAGCAGCGCGGCTTCGATTTCGGGAATCATCGGCATGTAAATGCCAACGGACTGGCCGGGTTTTACCCCGCGCCGGGCCAGGGCAGAGGCTATACGCGCGGCCTCGGCGGCAAACTCGGCATAGGTCCAGCGACAGCGGCTTCCGTCCTCGCCAACCCAGTCGATTGCAACTTTGTCACCCAGACCGTCCCTGATGCGGGCATCAAGACAGGTCTCTGTCAAATTCAGGGCACCGCCAACTGCCCATCGGATCGATTCCGGCCCTTCGGACATATCCCGCAGTACTGTGTAGGGGCGAGCGAACTGTATGCCGGCATGGTCGATTATCCGGCTCCAGAACCAGTCTGGTTCGTCGTTGGCCCGGCGGGCGAGTTCCTCGTAGCTGTCAGTGCCACAGTCATCCAGGAAAGCGGCCAGAGTACTTGAACGCTGAATATCAGAGTCGGGCTGAAACATCTGTCACCTTTCTTTACCGCAAAAAAGGTCGCATCATTGACGCGGCCAGTTAGGGAGGTAACTCTGGGCATGGCTTGGCGGCAGCGCCTTGTGACAGGCACCGCCGCCAGCGATCAACCGTGCATCGACAAGCCGCCGGAAACCGAAATCACCTGGCCGGTGATAAAGCCGGCGTCTTCGGACGAAAGGAAGCAAATGATCCCGGGGTAGTCCGTCGGTTGTGCCAGGCGTTTCATCGGGATGGCCCGCTTGAGGCCCTCGGCGATCTTTTGACCGGCCTCGCCCTCGGCAACCTGGGCGAACAGCGGCGTATCGGTCGGCCCGGGGGCGACAGCGTTCAACTGAACGCCTTTACGCGCCAGTTCCCGCGCCACGGTCTTGGTGAACGAGATGATGCCACCCTTGCAGGCCGAATAGACCGCTTCGCCCGATGACCCGACACGCCCAGCGTCAGAGGCAATGTTGACCACACGGCCCCCGCCGTTCTTGACCATGCCCGGAAGCACGGCGTGATGCATGTTCAGCGGGCCATAAAGATTGATGTCGATGACCTTTTTCCAGAGAGCGGCATCGGTATCGAGGAACGGTTTGATCACGTCCCAGCCAGCGTTGTTCACCAGCACGTCAATCGGACCCCCGGCCTCGAACCCGGCGACAGCCTTATCGACCTGGGCGCGGTCGGTGATGTCCACCTTGAAGGCGTGCGCCTTGCCGCCGGCCTCTGTGATCAGGCGAACCGTTTCCTTCGCCCCGTCTTCGTTCAGATCGAAAACGGCAACCTCGGCGCCCTCTTCGCCGAACCGTTCGCATACCGCGCGCCCGATGCCACTGCCACCGCCGGTTATGATTACGCGTTTTCCGCTCAGTCCTCGCATGTGTAGGTCCTCCTCTTCCGCTAACTCTTTGGCAAAAAACTTGATTCGTAGTGGGCTTTGGTGTATTCTAACACTCGTTAGATTTAATGCAATGGACAGTCTCGTGACTGACAAGTATCGACGAGTGATGGTGCGACGGATTGATGCAGCCAAGAGAACGGAAGACGATCTGAGCAAATCAGAGAGGACCCGAGAGGGTATTCTTTCTGCGGCTGCTCATCTTTTCCGATATGAAGGCTATTACGCTACAACGATGCGTGACATCGCGCAGGAAGCCGGAATAGAAGCCGGATCCATCTATTACCATTTCCAGTCCAAGGACCAGATTCTGAGCGAGGTTCTCGATCTTGGTGTGCGGCAACTCTACGAAAAGGTCAGTGAGATTGTCCGGTCGACGAAGGGCAGTTCAAAAAAGTTCCGCGATACCTTCGCCGTGCTCATCGAAACGCACCTGACCTTTCTGTTGACCGCAAGCGATTTCACCTCGGCCAATATCCGGAACTATCCGATGTTGACGGATGAAGCACGCGCCCCGCACCGTGAGTTGCGTGCGTCCTATGCAGAGGTCTGGAACAGTTTTCTGACAGACGCGAAACGTGCCGGCCACCTGAGAAGCGACATTTCCGTGACTGCGATCCGCCAGTTCGTATTGAGTGCCATGAACTGGACGGTAGAATGGTATGATGTGGATCGGTATCCGGTGCATGTGCTCGCAGAACGCATGAGCAACCTGATTCTCAACGGCATGTGTTCGTATCGCAGGGTTGATATGGAAGGCCTGAAGACAAGCATCGCCGTTTCCGTCAAAGTCCCTGAATCCACCGGCAAGGCTGAAAAAACCCGCGCCGAAATCCTGCGGGCCGCGGCGCGCACGCTTAGGGACAATGGCTACAAGGCGACCACGCTCAGGCAGATCGCGGAAGAAGCGGATATGAAGGCCGGCAGCGTCTATTACCATTTCAAGTCCAAAGAAGAGATCGTGGACGAGGTTCTGAACGCCGGGTTGAGCGACCTGTTATCGGGTGTCCGCGCTGCCGTGCAGGAATTTCAAGCGCCATATGATCATCAGACCAGGATAGCGACTGTGATCTGGACGCATCTGCAATATCTTTTCGAGGCAAGCGATTTTACGTCTGCAAACATCAGAAGCTATGGGATGCTGCCCAACCACTTCAGGCAAAGACACGGCAAGATCCGGCATGACTATGGAAAACTCTGGGACAGAGTCCTCAAAGAAGCGCAGAAAGACGGTGCCATCAGGTCGGATATCAAGATCGTCCCCCTGCGTCAGGTGATGTTGGGAGCCTTGAACTGGACGGTGGAATGGTTTGATCCCAGCAGGGCAGGAATAGATGGGAACCTTTCCCTGCCTGAGTTCTCCGAAATGCTTGTCAAACTGCTTCTTGAAGGGATTTGCGACAGAGAGAATGCCACTTGCGGCGAACGAAAAGGGGCTCGCTGATCGCAGCCACCGCCGCGATCAAACCAAAAGGAAGTGATACAGCCCTTCCGCTACAGGTTTTTCCCGGGTTGTTTGCCAGGAAATCACACTGACGCTCGCGATCCGCTTTCCCTTGCGGGTAACATTTGCGCGGGCAAACAGGGGGCCTTTCGTGGCAGGTCTGAGATAATCCACGGTAAGATTGATCGGCTTGGCCGGGACTTCCGCAAATTCAGGGTGGACCGCGATGGCGGCCGTGGCTTCCATGAAGCTTGCGATTATGCCGCCATGGTAAAGCACCATGACCGGGTTTCCGATAAGGCGTGTTTCAAAGGTCATCTCTGCCTCGGCATGGAGGCTGTCCAGGCTCTGGACCTCAAAGTTGAGAAATCGGAAAAACGGCACCCGTGATACGTTGGCATTGACGGTTTGCAAGTCCATCACGAGGCTTTTCCTTCTGTCATCACTTCAAACAGGTCGGCGTCGCCGCGCGTCAATGCAAACGAGGCGGTTCCACGGGCGATTTCCGCGTCCTCATGGCCATCGAACCAGATGCTGCCTGCATTAAAGGCAATATGGCGGGTTTTCCGAAAGCAATGCGCCCGAACAATCACATCCGAGCGGGAGCGCGCCGCGCGCAGATAGTCAACTCTGAGGTCAAGGGTCACCATGGCGCTGACGCCTTCGATGGATACAAAGTTTGCAAGGCCAAAAACACTGTCCAGAAGGGCGGTGAGGATGCCACCATGAAGCAGGGTTTGATCGCTGTCGACGCAGAAGTCCGGATTGAACGGCATCCGGACCTGAACGCCTTCGTTCGATACATCTTCGATATCGAGCGCCATGTGGGTAATCAGACCGTCGCCGCGCGCATTCCATATCTGCGCGATCTGCTCCATCTTCTGTTTGGTGATTTCTGCCATGCGTTCTTTCCTTCAGCGCCCCGTAAAGTTGGGCTTTCGTTTCTCGATGAACGCAGAGACCGCCTCGTGGTGGTCTTCGGTCTGATGCATCAGAGCCTGATAGGCCGCCGCGGAATTCAGGAAATCCGGCAGGTCCATTCGCTCGGCATTACGCATCAGACGCTTGGCGACGCGCACCGCGCGCGGTGGTTTCGAGGCAATGACTGCGGCGCGTTCGCGCGCCCGTTCCATCAGCTTGTCGTGAGACACGACTTCAAGCACCATCCCAAGTTCCAGCGCCTCGTCGGCCTCGACCATGCGTCCCGAGAAGGTCAGGTCGGCGGCCTTCTGATGACCCAGGCGACGCAACATGAACCAGCTGCCCGCATCGCCGGGAATGATGCCGAGGTTCAGGAACACCTCGCCGAACTTCGCCTTTTCCGAGGCGATGCGCATGTCGCACATCATTGTCAGATCGCATCCTGCGCCGACCGCCGCACCATTGACCGCCGCGATTGTCGGTATGTCCATGTTGTAAAGCGCCAGCGGCAGGCGCTGTACCCCGTCGACATAGCTTTGCGCCGCCGCAAGCGGCTCTTTGCGGAAGATGCTTTCGGGGTCGTGCATCTCCTTTATGTCGCCGCCGGCGCAAAACGCCGGGTCGGCGCCTGTCAGGATCATGACGCTGATCTCCGGATCAGCCTGCACCTGCGTGAATGTGTCAAGCAGGGAGTTGATCATAGCATTGCCGGTGATTGGATTGCGGCGTTCCGGATCGTTCAGCGTAACTGTGGCGATGCGGTCCTTGATATCCAGACGGACGAGCGGATCACTCATTTTTTCCATCTCCTCGTTCTCGCTTTTCGAACAATTCGGGATTGATCATGTCACGGGCATCATGGCCCATGTGTAGAGTTTCGCCTCCATCTATATAAATGTCTTCGCCGGTGATAAAGCCTCCCAGCTTGGACGCGAGGAAAATAATCGTGCCGGCGATGTCCTCTGCCGCGCCCATGCGGTTCAGGACCGAGCGGTTCAGCTGCTTCCACCGTTCCGGTGGAATGGGATAACGACCGAGCGCCTCGGTCTTGATCGTTCCCGGTGCGACACAGTTCAAACGGATGCCATATTCACCCCATTCGGCGGCCAGCGTCTTCATCATGCCGGTCACCCCTGCACGGGCGGCCACGGTATGGGTAAAGCCGGTCAACGCGGTACGCGCCGAAATTGCGGTGACAAAGACGATGGAACCGCCGTTGTCGTACATGAAATGATCTGCCGCCGCGCGGGTCATTTGCCAGGACCCGATCAGGTTGTTGCGAATGACCGCCTCGAAGCCCTTGTTGGTAATGTCGCGGGCAGCGGCAATATACTGACCGCCTGCATTGTTCACCAGAACGTCAAGCTGCCCATAATGGTCCTTGATGCGCCCCATCGCGGTTTCGATACTGTCTTCGTCGCGGGTATCGCCGGGCACGACGAATGCCTCGCCGCCCGCCGCGCGGATCATTTCGGCAGTTTCTTCCAGCGGCTCTTCGCGGCGCGCAAACAGCGCCAGTTTGGCCCCGCAAGAGGCCATCTCAAGCGCGGTGGCCCGGCCCATTCCCGACCCGGAACCGGTGACCAGAGCCACTTGGCCCGCCATGAGATCAGAGGCGTAACGCCGAGTATTTTGATTGCTCATGTCTTTCCTTTCAGTCTTTCAGAAGTTCTCCCGAGATGATCAGCTTGCGCACTTCCTGAGTGCCTGCGCCAACCTCGAGAACGCGACCAGTCCGGTAAAGCCGGTTCACCTCCGTATCGCGCATGTAGCCTGAACCACCGTGGATCTGCACGGCCTTGTCCAGCACGAATGACGTTACCTCGGCAGCCTTGAATATCGCCGCCGCCGTCAATTTGTGAATTTCGCCGCGTCCGCCTTCGCCCTCTTCCAGACCCTCGCACATGGCGACGGTTTTCAGGGACAGGCTGCGCGCCGCCTCGATCCGCGTGTACATGTCGGCCAGCATCGCCTGCACCATCTGAAAACTGGCGATCGGTTTGCCGAATTGCTGGCGGGTCTTGGCGTAGTCGACTGAAATATCCAGCGCCCGCTGCGCGATGCCCAGGGCATTGAAACAGACGATGGCGCGCTCAAGGTCCAGCCCCGACATCGTCACCGCAACGCCGCCATCCAGCTTGCCGACCATGTTCCTGGCCGGCACCCGGCAATCCTCGAACACCAGCTCGCCCGTCGGCGAGCCGCGAAAGCCCATCTTGTTGAGCTTCTGCGCCACCTTGAAACCGGGCGTGTCGGTTTCCACGATAAAGGCGGAAATGCCCTTGGCCCCCTTTTCGGGCGAGGTCTTGGCGTAGACCAGCACCAGGTCGGCAATCGGACCGTTGGTGATATAGATCTTGGCGCCGTTCAGGATGTAGTCGTCGCCGTCCTTTTTCGCCGTGGTCCGCATCGAGCCGAGCGCATCGGACCCCGCGCCGGGTTCGGTCAGACCCAATGCGCCGATCAACGTGCCATCGCAAAGCCCCGGCAGATACTTCCGGCGCAGATCGTCATTGGCGTTGCGGTAGATGTTGTTGACGCACAGGTTGTCATGCGCCACGTGGGTCAGGCCAATCGCGGCAGAGGCGCGCGACAGCTCTTCGGTGATGATGCAGGCCGAGGTGAAATCCAGCCCGGCACCGCCGAATTCCGGCGGCACGTTCAGGCCCAGATAGCCCATCTCGCCCAGCTTGGGAAAGACCGAAGACGGCAGGTCATCGGTGTCGTCCATTTCCGCGTTCAGATGGTGAAACTCGGACATGAAGAACTTGCCGGCCTGATCGGCCAGCGCCTGTTGTTCATCCGTCATGAAATGTGTCGGAAGGTCGATGTCGTTACGCAGTTGCTTGTTCATGGTCACGTCCTCCCTCAGGCGCGCAGCAGTTCTTCGGCGATGATGATCTTGCGGACTTCGCTGGTGCCCGCGCCGATCTCCAACAGCTTGTTGGCGCGGAACAACCGGTTGATCTCGGTGTCCTGCATGTAGCCGGATCCGCCGTGAATGTGGCAGGCCTCGGTCACGGCCTTGTTGAACGCCTCGCCCGCATAAAGGCAGGCCGCCGCCGTCAGCTTGTGGATCTCACCGCGGCCCCCGGCGCCCTTGGGCAGGCCGACACAGGCGGCCAGCGCGCGATAACTAAAGGCGCGTGCGGTTTCGACCTCGGTGTAGATCTCGGCCAGTTTTGACTGTACCATCTGAAAACTTGCGATCGGTTTGCCGAACTGTTCGCGGATCTTGGCGTATTCCAGACCCAGCTCCAGCGCGCGGTCGGCCATGCCGACGCAGACCGAGGCGACCATCGCGCGTTCCAGATCCAGGCCGCTCATCACCACCGAAACGCCGCTGTTTTCGGCGCCCAACATGGCCGAGGCCGGCACCCGGCAATCTTCGAACACCAGTTCGCCAGTGGGCGAGCCGCGAAAGCCCATCTTGTCCAGCTTCTGCGCCACCTTGAAACCGGGATTGTCGGTTTCGATGATAAAGGCTGAAATGCCCTTGGCGCCTTTGGATTTGTCTGTCTTTGCGTAGAGCAGGATCACATCGGCGATCGGGCCATTGGTGATGTAGATTTTTGAACCGTTGATGACGTAGTCGTCGCCATCGCGGCGCGCGGTGGTGGCCATCGACCCAAGCGCATCCGACCCCGCGCCGGGTTCGGTCAGCCCCAGTGCCCCGACCAGGTCACCGGAACACAGGCCCGGCACGTATTTCTTAACCTGTTCTTCCGAGCCGTTGCGCAGCAGGTTGTTCAGACACAAATTGTCATGCGCCCCGTGCGACAGGCCCACCGCCGGGTTCCATTTCGAGATCACTTCGGACACCAGCGCCTGGGTGAATTCGTTCTGCCCCGAGCCGCCCAGCTCCTCGGGCGCGGTGATGCCCAAAAGGCCCAGCTCGCCCATTTGTTTGAATAAATCGTCGGGCCACCAGTCTTCTGCATCCATGCGCGCCTGCAGCGGGTGCAGCACCTCGCGCGACACCCGATCCACATGATCGACGATCTGACGCTGCTCATCGGTCAACGAGTAATTGGCCCTGATGGCCTCCAAGGCGGCCGTGTCAGGTTCGTTCTGGCTGGTCATCACTAATCCTCCCGAACAGAATGTGATCTGTAGTGTTGACCAAAATCAAACACATGTTAGAAAATAGATCAAGGCAAGCTTTTCGCGACCTGGCGTTGCAAGCAAGGCAAAGCCGATGCGGGGAGGTCTTGGAGATGGTCGAGAACGTCGTACAGTCGCAGGCGCGGGGGCATGAAACGCGCATTACGATATGCCGTCCCGACAGGCTCAATGCCCTGAACCGCGACGTGGCACAGGGTGTCATGGCCGCAATCCAGGTGGCCGAGGCCGACCCCGAGTGCCGGGTGATCGTGTTTACAGGCGCAGGCGAGCAAGCTTTCTGCGCCGGCGGCGATCTCAAGGCGGGGGCAGACGGTGGCCCGTTTGTTCAGGACCCGGCTGATCCGGAACATTTTGCCGGAAAGCTGTTCGATACGATACAGGCCTGCCGAAAGCCGACCATCGCCCGCGTCAACGGTGTGGCCGTGGGGGCGGGCGCGGGCATCATCTGTGCCTGCGATCTGGCGGTGATGGCGGATCACGCCAAAATCGGCACGCCGGAGGTAAAGGTGGGTCTGTTTCCCATGACCATTATTCCGCCAATGATGCGCGTGCTGCCCCGGCGGAGGCTGATGGAGATGTTCATCACCGGCGTTCCGCTGACGGCTGACGAAGCCTTGCGCTATGATCTGGTCAACTATGTGACAGATGATATTGCGCGGCTTGACGACAAGGTCGCGGAACTGGTCGCGCAAATTGCCGCGCAGTCGCCAAGTGCCATCCGGCTGGGAAAATACGCCTGCCACGCGATGGAGGACATGACCTATCCGCAGCAAATGCGGTTTGCAGAAATACTTTTGCCCCGGGTTGCGCAGACAGAAGACGCACGAGAGGGCTTTGCCGCCTTCATGGCAAAACGCAAACCTGAATGGACGGGCCGCTGATAAACCGGGGAGGAGAAGACTATGACAGATCGAAAACTGCGCATTGGATGCGCCTCCGGTTTCTGGGGCGATACGCCCGAAGCCGTCGGTCAATTGGTGTCCAGGGGCGAGATCGACTATCTGGTGTTCGATTATCTGGCCGAGGTGACGATGTCACTGATGGCGCGCGCGCGCGCCAAGACGCCTGACGCGGGCTTTGCGCCGGATTTCGTCAAGGCGCTGGTGCCCTGGTTGGAGGACATCAAGGCCAAGGGGATCAAGGTTGTGGCCAATGCCGGCGGCGTAAACCCGCGCGGCTGCCGCGATGCTCTTGCCAAGGCGGCCGCCTTGGCCGGGATCGACCTGTCCATCGGTGTCGTGCTGGGCGACGATCTGTCGGCGCAGGCCGACGCTATTCGCGCCAGCGGCCAGGCGGAAATGTTCTCCGGCGTCGGTTTTCCGGACGATATCTGGAGCATGAACGCCTATCTGGGCGCCCGCCCCATCGCCACGGCGCTGGATGCCGGGGCCGAGATCGTGATCACCGGGCGCTGCGCCGACAGCGCTGTGGCGCTTGGCCCCCTGATGCACGAATTCGGATGGGGCGATGACGATTGGGACAAGCTCAGCCAGGGGTCTCTGGCGGGCCACCTGATCGAATGCGGCCCGCAGGGAACGGGTGGCAACTTTACCGACTGGCAGGACGTCCCGGGCTGGGACAACATGGGTATGCCCATCGTCGAAGTCTCCGAGGATGGCAGCTTTGTCATCACCAAGACGCCCGACACCGGCGGGCTGGTTGTGCCCGGCTCGGTCGGTGAACAGATGCTTTACGAGATCGGCGATCCGCGCGCCTATCTGCTGCCGGACGTGATCTGCGACTGGTCCGGGGTCACGCTGGAACAGGTCGGCCCGGATCGGGTGCTGGTAAAGGGCGGCAAGGGCCTGGGGCGCACCGACAGCTACAAGGTTTCGGCGACCCATGCCGACGGCTGGCGCGCAATCACCACGCTGACGCTGGCCGCCATCGACGCGCCGGCCAAGGCCGAGCGCGTCGCCGATGCGATCCTGACCCGCTGCCGCCGGATTTTCCGCAACCGCAACCTTGCCGACTTTCGACAGGTCAGCGTCGAGGTGCTGGGCGCCGAAGCCGCCTATGGCGCCAACGCCCGCGCCCGGACCCGCGAGGTGGTGCTCAAGATCGGTGCGGTGCATGACGACCGGGGCGCGCTGAACATCTTCGCCGGAGAGATCGCGCCCATGGCTATTTCCACCGCGCAGGGCCTGACCGGGTTCTTTGCCGGGCGGCCCAAGGTGCAGCCGGTGGTCCGCCTCTTTTCCTTTCTGCAGGACAAGGCCAAGACCCCTGTCGCGGTCGAGGTCGACGGCAAGGATGTGCCCCTCACCATCGCCAATGAGGCGGTGCGGCTCGATCCGCCCGCCGCGCCACCGGTGGAAAGCCGCGAGGCCGGGGCCGACGCGGTCAAGGTGCGGCTGGTCGACCTGGCCTGGGGGCGCTCTGGCGACAAGGGTGACATCGCCAATATCGGCATTCTGGCGCGCAAGCCCGACTACCTGCCTTATATCCGGTCGGCCCTGACTGAGCAGACGGTGAAGGCCTATTTCGCCCATCTGTGCGAAGGCGCGGTCGAACGCTTTGACCTGCCCGGAACCCATTCCCTGAACTTCCTGCTGCATGAATCGCTGGGCGGCGGCGGCATCGCCTCGGTCCGCATCGACCCGCAGGGCAAGGGCTTTGCGCAGATGCTGCTCGACATTGAAATTCCGGTGCCGGCCGATCTGGCGGCGCGCGAGGGGCTGAACGCCTCGGACCCGGGCTGAGAGGACAATTTCATGACCATTTCGAAACTGCTGGTCGCTAACCGGGGTGAGATTGCGGCGCGGGTCTTGCGCACCGCCAGGGCGCGCGGGCTCGCGACCGCCGTTTTGCGGCATACGTCCGAGCAGGAGGGGCCGGCCCATCTGATTGCCGACGAGGTTGTGACCATCGAGGGGCCCACGCCCGTTGCCGCCTATCTCGACATCCCGCAGATCGTCGAGGCGGCAAAGCGGATCGGCGCGGATGCGGTGCATCCGGGTTATGGCTTTCTGTCGGAAAACGCGGGCTTTGTGGCCGCGCTGGACAAGGCCGGTGTGACCTTTGTCGGCCCCACATCCGAGGTCATCGACCTGATGGGCGACAAGATCCGCGCCCGCGCCTTTGTCGAGGAGCGCGGCTTTCCGGTTGCGCCTTCGGCCATCGAGGATGACGACCCCGCGACCTTTGTCGAACGGTCCCACGCTGTTGGCTATCCGCTGCTGATCAAGCCATCGGCGGGCGGCGGCGGCAAGGGGATGCGCGTTGTGCGCGAAGACAGCGCACTGGAGACCGAGATCGAGACCGCACGCCGCGAGGGCGAGCGTTATTTCGGTGACGGTCGGCTTTTTGTTGAACGTTATATCGAGCGTCCGCGCCATATCGAGGTGCAGGTGATGGGGGACGGGCAGGGCAATGTGGTCCATTTCTGGGAACGGGAATGTTCGATCCAGCGCCGGTTCCAGAAGATCATCGAAGAAACGCCGTCTCCGGCGCTCTCGCCCCAGCAACGTCTGGACATCTGCGAAACCGCCGCCGGGATTGCCCGCGCCGTCAACTATCGCGGTGCCGGGACGGTCGAGTTCATCTATGCTCAGGACGGCGCCTTTTATTTCCTGGAAATGAACACCCGGATTCAGGTTGAACACCCGGTGACCGAGATGGTGACCGGCTTCGACCTTGTCGCCGAGCAACTGCGCGTCGCGGCGGGCGAGGGACTGAGCGCCGCCCAGGCAGACATTCCGCAGATCGGTCATTCGATCGAACTGCGTATCTGCGCCGAGGACGCAACCGAAGATTTCCGCCCCGCGATCGGGGATATCCTGCTGCTGGATGAGCCGCAGGGCGAGGGCGTGCGTGTGGACAGCGGCATTCTGGACGGCGGCAAGGTGACGACCGATTTCGACCCGATGCTGTCCAAGCTGATCGTGCACGGACCGGACAGGGCAGGGGCCATCGCCCGCGCGCGTCAGGCGGTGCAGAATTATGTGGTCCTCGGGGTGACGACCAACACCGGCTATCTGGACGCGATCCTTGCGCATCCCGATTTTGCTTCGGGCGATGTCTCGACCGGATTTCTGGCCGAGCAGGCCGATGCGCTGACCGCACCGGGCGAGGATGTGACCGACCTGCTGATGGCGGTCGCGGCCCTGTCGGACGAACGGCTGGTGCGCGACGTGATGCAAATACCCCAGATGCACCGCAAAATGGGCGGGTGGAGAAACTGATGCGGCGGATATTTCAGATCGACGGCGAAGAGACCGAATGCTGGCTGTCCCATGACGGCAGCCATTTCATGCTGAACACAGATGATGGCGCGGTGCCCTGCCGGTTGGACCCCACCGGGGTGCCGGGTGGCCATGTGCTGCGGGCGCGGGGGCGTGTGCAGGATGTGCGTCTGGCCGTCGGACCCGATGCCACCTTCGTGCATATGAATGGCCGGACTTATGCGATCGGGCGGGTCGATCCCGCCGAGCGTCTGGCCGGAAGCGATGGCGCCGCCGCCGATGACCGCATCGTCGCGCCGATGCCGGGGGTGGTCGTGTCCGTGAACGCCAGGCCCGGCGATCATGTCAAGGAAGGCCAGCCGTTGCTTGTCATTGAAAGCATGAAACTCGAAACCAGCCTGACCGCGCTGCGCGACGGGGTGGTCGCCGAAATTCCATTTGCCGCAGGTGACAGTTTCGGGCTGAAGGCCACGCTCGCCCAGCTGGCTCCGGAGGAGGACTGAGCAATGCGCCGGATCGAAAGCCAGATCGACACCAACGCCCCCGACTTCAAGGCCAATCATGCGGCCATGACCGAGCGGCTGAAAGAGTTTCACGCCCGTCAGCACGCGGCGCGTTTCGAGCGCCCGCAACGCGACATCGACCGCCTGGCCCGGCAGAACAAACTGGGTGTGCGCGAACGGCTGGAACTGCTGCTGGACCCCGGCACGCCGTTCCTGGAGTTTTCCACCCTGGCCGCCTGCCGCGAATATGACGGCGCGGTGCCCGGCGCCGCCGTGGTGACCGGTATCGGCATCGTACAGGGCCGCGAGGTCGCCATTCACGCCAATGACGCCAGCGTCAAGGGCGGCGCCTGGTATCCGCATACCGTGAAAAAGATCGTGCGGCTTCTGGATGTCGCGCTGGAAAACCGCCTGCCGGTCATCCACATCTGTGACAGCGCCGGCGGCTTTCTGCCGCTGCAGCACGGCGTCTTTCCCGACCGCTATCTGGGTGGGCGGGTCTTTCGCAATCAGGTCAAGCTGAGCCAGGCCAACATCCCGCAGGTCGCCATCGTCGGTGGGCACTGCACGGCGGGCGGTGCCTATGTACCGACGCTGAGCGACTACAACATCATCATCGAAGGCACCGGGGCCATTTTCCTTGGCGGTCCGCCGCTGGTCAAGGCGGCCACCGGCGAAGAGGTCGGCGTTCAGGAACTGGGCGGGGCGGTCATGCACACCTCGGTCTCGGGCACCGGCGATTATCGCGCCGCTACCGAACAGCACGCCTTTTCGCTGGCACGCGAGATTGTCAGCCAGTGGAAGCGCACGCCGAAAACGATCATCGAAACCGCCGCCTTTGAGGAACCCTACTACGACCCCAAAGAGCTTTATGGGATCATCCCCAAGGATCGGAAGACCCAGTTCGACATGCGCGAGGTTCTGGCGCGGATCGTGGACGGATCACGCTTTCACGAATACCAACCCGATTACGGCACCACGATGATCTGCGGTTTTGCCCATATCTGGGGTTACAAGGTTGGCATCCTTGCCAACAACGGGGTGCTGTTCAACGACAGTTCTCTCAAGGCCGCGCATTTCATGCAGCTGTGCAACCAGAACCGCACGCCGCTGGTCTTTTTCCAGAACATCACCGGCTACATGGTGGGGCGCGAATACGAAGAACGCGGCATTGCCAAGGACGGCGCAAAGATGCTGATGGCGCAGGGCGGATCAGTCGTGCCAAAGTTCACCGTGATCGCCAATGCCTCGTACGGGGCGGGCAATTACGGCATGTGCGGACGGGCCTGGGATGCGCGCACGCTGTTCATGTGGCCACAGGCCGAAATCGGCGTTATGGGGGCGGATCAGGCCGCCAACACCATGGCCGACGTCAAGATCCGGCAGCTTGAACGCGAGGGCAAGGAACTGAGCGAAGAGGAAATCGCCGCGATCCGGGAACCGGTGCTGGAGAAATTCCGGCGCGACGTCGAAGCCTATACCTCGACCTCGGAAATGTGGGACGACGGCATCCTTGATCCGGTGGATACGCGCAATGCACTTGGCATGTCGATTTCCGCGTCTCTGAATGCCCCGATCGAAGATCCGCACTACGGTATCTTCCGACTGTGACGGTTTAGGCTCCGGCGCGCCGCTCTGGTGTCCGGAGCCCGAGTAAGCAGCGCATCAGCTCGTCTTCTGTCGCGCCTCTTGTATCGACCCGACATCAGAGGTCGCCATCTCGGGCCGGTCGGCCTCGACCGCTTTCAGAGGTTCGACGGGTCTCAGTCCGGCCAGGCAGTCGCGCGCCAGTTGTTGATATTCCGCCGTTCCGCGGGTCTTCCACGCAACTTCCTTTTCGGTGACCTCGCGGATTACCTTTGCCGGCGCACCGACCACCATCGAACGCGGCGGAATTACCGTTTCGCCCCGCACAAAGGCCTGCGCGCCGACGATTGATTCCGCACCCAACTCAACGCCGTCCATGATGACCGCATTCATCCCGACCAGCGCATTCCGGCCGACAGTGCACCCATGCAGAATTGCGCCATGCCCGATATGACCGTCGGTTTCGACCACCGCATCACGGCCGGGAAAGGAATGGATGATGCAATTGTCCTGAACATTGGCCCCGTCGCCAATCACGATCCTGCCGAAATCGCCCCGCAGGCTTGCTCCGGGTCCGATATAGCACCCCTGACCGAGTATGACATTTCCGATCAGCACAGCCTGAGGGTGAACGAATGTTCCCTCGGGAATAACGGGAATAAATCCCTTGAATTCATAGCAATTGGCCACTCTGTTTCTTCCTTTCATAGGCTGGACATCTCTCGATGCCGAAATCAGGCGTCCGATGCTCAACAGCCGCCACGTCAATTCACGCCAGTCCCGCAGGCCGTAAATGTGCTGCCATTTCAGGTCGCGCGGCGTCTTTATCCAAACATATGTTAGAAATATCGGCAAGCATCGCCGCGCCGTGTCGTTGTTGACAGTGCCTTGTGGCGGGATGTAAATTCTAACAATTGGTAGAAAATCCAGTGGCGTTCGACTCATGGCGTCCGGCTCAAACCTGAGAGAGACAGAAATGAAAGACAAAGCCTGTGTCGTCGGCGTCGGGATGATCCCGTTCCAGAAGCCGGGAAAATCCGAAAGCTATGATGTAATGGCCACGACGGCCACCCGTTCCGCCCTGGCGGACGCGGGGCTGGATTATGACAAGGTCCAGCAAGCCTATGTGGGGTATGTCTACGGCGACAGCACCTGCGGCCAGCGGGCCCTGTACCATGTCGGCATGACCGGTATCCCGGTTGTGAACGTGAACAACAACTGCTCGACCGGGTCGTCCGCCCTGTTCCTGGCGCGCCAGGCCGTCGAAAGCGGCGCGGTGGACTGCGCTCTGGCGCTTGGGTTCGAACAGATGCAGCCCGGCGCAATCGGTGCGATGTATAAGGATCGGGTCAGCCCGTTTGCGGCATTCGACGATGAAACCGACGATCTGGTGGGCAATTCGGAAATCCCGCTGGCGCTTCGGTATTTCGGCGGCGCCGGCAAGGCACATATGGAGGAGTTCGGCACACCGCTGGAAACCTTTGCCAAGATCCGCGCCAAGTCCAGCCGGCATGCGGCCAAAAACCCGGTGGCCCTTTTCCGGCAAGAAGTAACGCCCGAAGATGTCATGGCGGCGCAAGTCATCTGGCCCGGCGTCATGACCAAGCTGATGGCCTGTCCGCCGACCTGCGGCGCGGCGGCGGCGATCGTCTGTTCCAAAGCGTTTGCCGACAAGCACGGCCTTGACGGTTCAGTCCGGATTTCGGCGCAGGCCATGACAACGGACGGGCCGGAAACCTTTAATGCGCATGACATGCGCGAGGTTGTCGGCTTTTCGATGGCCAAACGCGCTGCCGATCAGGTCTACGAGGCTGCGGGCATCGGGCCGGACGACGTCGACGTGGTCGAACTGCACGATTGTTTTGCCCATAACGAGCTGATCACTTACGAGGCGCTGGGTCTATGCGCACGCGGCGATGCGGCAAAGTTCGTTGACGATGGCGACAACACCTATGGCGGCAAATACGTGACCAACCCGTCGGGCGGTCTGTTGTCCAAGGGTCATCCGCTTGGGGCGACCGGCCTCGCGCAGTGCTTCGAGCTTGTTCAGCAACTCCGCGGCCAGGCCGATGCGCGCCAGGTCGACGGTGCGCGTCTGGCGCTCCAGCATAATCTGGGCCTCGGCGGGGCCTGTGTGACCACGCTTTATGAAAAAGCCTGACAGCGCCCTTCGGAAGGACAGAGCATGACTGACAAACTCGACGGGCGCGTGGCGCTGGTATCCGGTTCCGGCCGGGGCATCGGACGTGAAATCGCGCTCAAGCTGGCCTCGGAAGGGGCCCGGCTGGTGATCAACGATCTGGATGCCGACCCGGCCAATGAAACCGCCGAGGCAATCCGCGCCGCCGGCGGCGAAGCGGTGGTCTGCGCCGGCAGTGTGACCGAAGACGGTTTTGCCGAGCGGTTCATCAAAACGGGCGTCGACAGCTTTGGCGGGCTGGACATCATCGTGAACAACGCCGGCTATACCTGGGACAGCGTCGTTCAGAAGATGACGGACGAGCAGTGGCAGGCGATCATCGACGTCCACATGACCGCGCCCTTCAAGATACTGCGCGCGGCCCAGCCGGTGATCAGCGCCAAGGCCAAGGAAGAAGCCGCAGCCGGGCAAGAGATATTCCGCAAGGTGGTGAACATTTCGTCCATTGCGGGCACCGGCGGCAATGCCGGCCAGATCAACTATTCCGCCGCCAAGGCCGGTATCCTGGGGGTCACCCGGACAATGGCCAAGGAATGGGGCCGCTACAAGGTCAACGTCAATGCGGTGGCCTTCGGTCCGATCCGCACCCGCCTGACCGAGGGCAGCGCCGATGGTGACAGCACGATCAAGGTCGAGGAAAAAGAGATCAAGGTCGGCGTGAACCCCGATCTTCTGTCCCAGATGGAACGCATGATTCCGTTGGGCCGGGTCGGCACACCGGAAGAGGCGGCGGGCGCGGTCTATCTGTTCTGTGCGCCTGAGTCGAACTTCATCTCGGGCCAGCACGTCATTTGCGGCGGCGGCTTCGTGATCTAGGATCGCCTGCCAGGGTCCTGTAGTCGGGCCTTGGCAGGCACGCGCCTTTCCGCGCGGCCGTATGATGATTGCCCGGATGGCATTTGCCAAAAAATTCTATCGAACACGTTTGGAACGGTTGACTCATTGTCGCCATGCACCTACCAAGTGTTAGTTAGGCAGCATACTGAAAAGAGATTCCATGGCGGATGACACGGCGGGAAAGGTCAGCGAGGCGCGGCGCAACGCGGTCGGGCGTGACGGCGTGCTGAACGTCGCGGCGCGGCTCTTTCGCGAACAAGGCTATGGGTCGGTGTCGCTGAGAAAAATCGCCGAGACAGCAGGGATCAAGGCGGGCAGCATATATTACCATTTCGGCTCCAAGGACGAAATCGTTGCGGCCGTCTTGGATGCCGGCATTCAAGTCGTTCACGAGAGCATGCGCCAGGCGGTTTCCGAGTTGCCGGAAGGCACCAGCCCCGAAGCGACCTTGCGCGCCGCGATCGGGGCGCATCTGCGCGCGCTTCTTGACGTCAGCGATTACACCTCCGCCAATGTGCGTATTTTCGGGCAAGTGCCGCAATCCGTCAAAGATGCCAACCTGCCCACACGCCGCGCTTATGAGGCCGAATGGGACGCTCTGTTGTCCCGGCTTCAGGACGACGGCGCATTGAAGCGCGACGTGGACATCCGCCGCCTGCGCCTGATGTTGATCGGCGCGCTGAACGCGACGCTCGATTGGTTCGATCCGGACCGGGGCAGCGTCGAGGCGCTGTCGCGCACCTATGCCGATGTGTTTCTCGACGGAATACTTGAAAGACAGGATACCTGATCCATGGCTCGTCTTAAATCAGCGGTACTGACCGCATCCGAGACCTACGCCCGCAACCACGCGGCGCAAAGCGAACGCGTCGAGACCCTGCGCGCGCGGATTGCCGAGGCGACGTCGGGCGGACGCCCCGATATGGTTGAACGCCACCGCAAGCGCGGCAAGCTATTGGTCCGCGAACGGATCGACCTGCTGGTGGACCCGGGCACCTCGTTTCTTGAACTGTCGTCGCTCGCGGCTTATGGCCAATATGGGGGCGAGGTTCCTGGATCCGGGATCGTGACCGGCATCGGCATCGTCCATGGGCTGCCCTGTGTGGTGATCGCCAATGATGCCACGGTAAAGGGTGGATCCTTCTACCACGAGACGGTGCAAAAACACATCCGCGCCCAGGAAATCGCGGCCGAAAACCGGCTGCCCTGCTTGTATCTGGTGGATTGCGGCGGGGCCTATCTGCCGGAACAGGACCGGGTCTTTCCCGACGCCCGCCATTTCGGCAATTCCTTCTATCGCCAGACCAACATGTCGGCCAGCGGGTTGCCTCAGATATCAGCCGTGTTCGGCGGCTGCACAGCGGGCGGGGCCTATATTCCCGCGCTGTCGGACGAGGTCATCATGGTGCGCGGTAACGCACGTATCCATCTGGGCGGACCCTCGATCGTCAAGGTTGCTATCAACGAAGAGGTCGATGGCGAAACGCTGGGTGGCGCCGAAATGCACGCGCGCGTCTCCGGTGTATGCGACCACCTGGCCGAGGACGAATACCATGCGCTCGCTCTGATGCGCGACATCGTGGCCGAGCTTGGCCAATCGCGCCCGATGCAGCCCGACGCAGCCCCCGCGCCGCCCGCGCATGATCCGTCCGAGTTGCTTGGCGTCATCAGCGCCGACCGCAAGGAACCATATGACATGCGCGAGGTTTTGCTGCGCATGATCGACGCCGGCGAATTCCGCGAATTCAAGCCCGGCTGGGGCGAAACGCTGGTCTGCGGTACGGCACGCATCCATGGCTATCGCGTGGGTGTCCTGGCCAATAACGGCGCGCTTCTTTCCGACAGCTCGTTGAAGGGGGCGCAGTTCGTCTCGATGTGCGATCAGAGGAACATCCCGCTTTTGTTCCTGCACAACATATCGGGCTTCATGGTCGGCACCGAAGCCGAGCGCGGCGGCATCGCCAAGGACAGCGCCAAGCTGGTCTATGCGATGTCGGTGGCCAAGGTGCCGCGCCTGTCGGTTTTGCTGGGGGGCTCTTACGGGGCGGGCAACTATGGCATGTGCGGGCGCGGTTTCGCTCCGAATTTTCTCTTTGCCTGGCCAACCGCAGAATTGGCCACCATGTCCGCCGACATCGCCACCAATGTGATGCTGGAACTGCGCCGCCAGAAGGGCGGCGAGCCTGCCAGGCTGGACGCCGACCTGGCGCAGATCGAGGCGCAGGTGCGCGCCCAGTACGGCGAACAGTCCGATCCCTATTACGCCACTTCGCGGCTCTGGGATGACGGGCTGATCGACCCCGGCCAGACCCGAGATATTCTCGGCCTGTGCCTGGCTATTGTCTCTTCGGTGCCCGAGGCAGAGCGCCACACGCCCGTATTCAGAATGTGAGGCCCTAGATATGACGACGACTTACGAAACCATCCTGGTCGAGACCGACGCGCGCGGTGTTGCCACCGTAACCCTGAACCGGCCGGACAAACACAATGCCCTGAACGGCACGCTGATCGCCGAGCTTTCGGATGCGGCCGAAAAACTGGCCGCCGATGACAAAGTGCGCATCGTGGTCCTGACCGGCAACGGCAAGAGTTTTTGCGCAGGGGGTGATTTCAACTGGTTCTCCTCCAACGTCGACAAGTCCCGCGCCGAACGGGTCGAACAAAGCGCTACTCTGGCGCACTTGCTGCGGCGCCTCGATTCTCTGCCCAAGCCGCTGATCGGGCGGATCAACGGCCCGGCCTATGGCGGGGGGGTCGGCATGATATCGGTCTGCGACTACACGATTGGCGCCGAAGGGTCCCGCTTTGGCCTGACCGAGGTGAAGCTGGGCCTGTTACCGGCCAATATCTCGCCTTACGTCGTGGCCCGCATTGGCAAGGTGCATTCGCGCGAAACCATGCTGTCGGGGGCGCTGTTCGACAGCGCACGGGCTGAACGGATCGGTCTCTTGACCGAGGTCGTCGCTTCGGACGAACTGGACCAAGCGGTCGAGCGTGTCGTCCACGCTCACCTTCAGGCCGCGCCCGGCGCGGTGGCCGACACCAAGGCGCTGATTGCCTATGTGGCGGCCCATGATCTGGAAACCAACATGATCTACACCGCCGACCGACTGGCCGACGCATGGGAAACCAGGGAAGGCATCGAAGGCATCAACAGCTTCCTCAACAAGAGCATTCCGTCATGGCGGGTGAAATGAGCTTCACCCGTGTCCTGATCGCCAACCGTGGCGAAATCGCCCGGCGTATCCAGCGCGGTTGCCGCAAGCTGGGGCTGGAAAGTGTGGCGGTCTTTTCCGAGGCCGACCGCGACGCGCCCTTTGTGGCCGAGGCCGATCACGCCGTCTGCATCGGCGGTGCCGCGCCCTCGGAAAGCTATCTCAACATCGACGCCATTCTGGACGCCGCCCGCGCGACCGGCGCCGGCGCGGTGCATCCCGGCTATGGTTTCCTGTCCGAAAACGCCGGTTTCGCCGCTGCGGTCGAGGCGGCGGGCCTTGTGTTCATCGGGCCCGAGGCCGACGCCATCGCAATGATGGGGTCAAAAATCGAGGCCAAGGCCGCAGCCGAGGCCGCGGGCGTACCCGTCTTGCCCGGCTATCGTGGCGAAGATCAGTCCGATGCCCGACTGCTGGACGAGGCACGGACGCTTGGCACGCCTTTCCTGGTCAAGGCCAGCGCCGGTGGCGGCGGGCGCGGGATGCGCCTTGTCACCGATCTGGCCGACGCGCCCGAGGCGATTGCATCCGCCCGCGCCGAGGCGCAGGGCGCGTTCGGCGATCCTGCTGTGTTCCTTGAACGCTACGCACCCCGTGCCCGTCACGTAGAGGTGCAGGTGCTGGGCGACACCCACGGCACCGTGCTGCATCTGGGCGACCGCGACTGTTCGCTCCAGCGCAACCACCAGAAGCTGATCGAAGAGGCCCCCGCCGCCGATCTGCCCGACGCCATGCGCGATGACATGCTGTCGGCGGCGGTACGGCTGGCCCAATCCATCGGCTATCGCTCGTTGGGGACGGTGGAATACCTCTACGACCCGGCGCGCGGCGAATACTACTTTCTCGAAATGAACACCCGCCTGCAGGTTGAACACCCCGTGACCGAGGCCATCACCGGGATCGACCTGGTCGAATGGCAGTTGCGCATTGGCCGGGGCGAGGCGCTGTCGTTCGCGCAAACCGATGTGCAGTTCGACGGACACGCCATCGAGATCCGCATCGCCGCCGAGAACCCGGCGGAAAATTTCCGCCCCGAAACCGGCCAGATAACCCTTTGGGCACCGCCAGCAGGCGTGCGGCTGGATAGCGGCGTCGCGGCGGGGTCGGTCGTCGGCCACCATTACGATTCCATGTTGGCAAAGCTGATCGTCCATGCGCCGGACCGGGCCGGGGCGATCCGTCAGGCGGTTGCCGCGATTGATGGCTTCGCCGTTGGTGGCGTCGGCCTGAACCTGTCCTATCAGCGGGCGCTGCTGACGCATGCGGACTTTCAGGCGTTCCGGCACCACACCTCGGGATTGCCTGAAATGTTCCCCGATGGCTGGACGCAACCGACGCCCGACGCCGGCGACATGGCCCTTGCCGCCATGGTGCTCCATCTGCATCTCGCCCCGGCGGGCGCATCGCCTTGGGAAAGCCTTGGGTCATGGCGGCTTACCGCCCCTGCGGGACGGCCCGGCACGGCATCGTACTGGACCACATCCGAGGATGAACCGATCCGCATATCCGGCGCCCCGGCAGTGCTTGCCGCCGTTCTGCCGGACGGTCAGACCATCACAGCCGAGACCACCGCCCTGACCGGCGGTCATCTGAGCGGACGTATCGACGGCATTCCGTTCTCGCGCATCGCGCATGTCGAGCGCGCCGGCAATCATTGGAGGGTGCATTTGCAGACCTCTGCCGGGATGATCGTGACGGACCTGTGCACTCTGGAAGATCAACACCTTACCCGGGCCGCCGGCGGATCTGGCGGCGCTGACCTGTTGTCGGCCCCCATGCCGGGCGCCGTTGCCGAGGTGCGCGTCGCCCCCGGCGATACCGTCGCCGCCGGGGACACGCTGGTGGTGCTGGAAGCCATGAAACTGCTGCAAAGCCTGCCCGCGCCGGTCGCGGGCGTGGTAACGGAAATCTATTGTGCTCCGGGCGATACGGTCGCCGGACACGCCCCACTCGTCAAACTCGACCCGGAGGAATAGACATGACCAGACAGGACACCACTGCCGCGGCCACTGGGCCGTTCAACGAAGACCTCGACATGATCCGTGACCAGTTGCGCCGGTTCATCGAAACCGAGGTGACGGCCAAGGCCGACGCATGGGAAGAGGAGGGCATGGTGCCCCGCGACGTGCTGCGCCGTATGGGCGATCTGGGCGTGCTGGGCATGCGCTATGACGAGGAATATGGCGGCGCGGGGCTGGATGTGATGTCCAGCGTGGTTCTGGCCGAAGAGGTCGGGCGGTCCACCTTTGGCGGTTTCTCGGCCACGGTGCTGGTGCATACCGACATGGCCTCGCCGCACCTTGAAAACGCGGGCAGCCCGGAACAGAAGGCGCGCTGGATGCCCTCGATCACCTCGGGCGAAAAGATAGCCGCCGTTGCAGTGACCGAACCGGGTGCCGGATCGGACGTTGCCGGCATGCGCACCCGTGCCGTGCAGGACGGGTCCGACTGGGTGCTGAACGGCACCAAGATGTTCATCACCAACGGCGTGCATGGCGATATCTATTTCGTCGGCGCCAAGACCAATCCCGATGCCAAGGGCTCGCGCGGGATCACCATGTTCACGGTCGAAAAGGGCACGCCGGGCTTCTCGGTCGGTCGGGCGCTGAACAAGACCGGCTGGCTGTGCTCGGATACCGCTGAACTGATTTTCGAGGATGTCCGCGTCCCGGCGGAAAACATACTGGGCGAGGTCAACAAGGGCTTCTACTCGGTCATGAAGAACTTCCAGAACGAGCGCATTGTTCTGGGTGCGATGGCCTGCGCCGAGGCGCAAACTGCACTGGACATGACCCTGGACTATGTCAAGCAGCGCAAGGCCTTTGGCGGTGTTTTGTGGGACAAACAGGCGATCCGCCAGCGCCTCGCCGATTGCCAGACCCGGATCGAGGCAGGTCGCCAGCTTGTCTATCATGCCGCAAGGCTGGATGCTGCGGGCCACGATTGCGTAAAAGAGGTCTCGATGGTCAAGGCATATTGCGGCGAGCTGGTGAATTCGGTGCTTTATGACTGTGTGCAGTTCCACGGTGGCATGGGCTATATGCGCGAAACACCTGTTGAACGGATGTCGCGCGACGCCCGCGTGCAGGCCATTGGCGGCGGCGCCAGCGAGGTCATGCTGGAAGAGGTCGCGAAACGTATGTGAACCATCAGCCAAAAACCAACGATCGGCTGAACAACGGGGCGGCCACGTGAACATGAAACGACGCAACGGCGATCAATCGCAAGACTGACCCGAAGGTTTGCCGGTAATTCTCGTCGGCACAGTTCTTCGGGGTAGTGCCCCGATGAGTGGTGTAGGAACTGGGGTCCACCTGCTTCTTCATAGCTGGTGTTGCTCGTTCACTGCGCGGCGATCATCGTCGCCGCATCGGTATCGTTGCACATGGCGGTCAGCTTTTCCACTGGCGTGTAACGGCGCGAGACGGCCCATTCGTCGTTCTGCTCCAGCATGAGCGCGCCGACCAGCCAGATGGCGGCCTCGCGATTGGGGAAGATCCCGACCACATTGGTGCGCCGCTTGACCTCCTTGTTGACGCGCTCGAGCGGGTTGGTGCTGTGCAGCTTCGAGCGCAGGCTCTCGTCGAAGGCCATGTAGGCCAGTACGTCATGCTCGGCCTCGGACGGCATGACCG
>NZ_QITQ01000079.1 GCF_003260265.1 Roseovarius amoyensis | reverse complement strand
TGAGCTACCCCCCGAAATTCGGACAGTGACGTAAGCTACGATTTGCAGTCTGCTGATCTTCGACGAGAAGGAGATCAGAGATGTCGAAACGCAAACAACATGCGCCCGAGTTCAAGGCGAAGGTCGCGCTGGAAGCCCTGAAGGGCGAGGAGACCGCGGCCGAGCTGGCGAGCCGGTTCGGGGTGCATCCGACGATGATCCATCAATGGAAACGTGCGCTCCTTGAGGGCGCCTCCGGCGTGTTTGAACGCGGCGGCCGCAAGAAGCCCGAGATCGATGAGGAGCAGGTGAAGGAACTCCACGCCAAGATCGGGGAGCTGGCCGTGGCCAACTCTTTTTTGGAAAGAAAGCTGAAGCCTTGGGGCGGGAAGTGAGGTGCGGCATGATTGAGCCTGATCACCCCCAACTGTCTGTCGTCCAGCAGTGCAAGCTGCTGTCGATTGCGCGCTCGTCATTTTATTACACGGCGAAGGGCGAGACCGCGCAGAACCTCGATCTGATGCGGCGGATCGACGAGCAGTTCCTGGAAACACCCTTCTTCGGTGTCCGGCAGATGACCTGGCACTTGCGTAACGATGGGCATCTCGTGAACGAGAAGCGGATACGCCGGTTGATGCGCCTCATGGGGCTGATGCCGATCTATCAGAAGCCCAATACCAGCAGGCCGGCGAAAGGGCACAAGACCTATCCCTACCTGCTGAAAGGGTTGCGGGTGGATCGGCCCAACCAGGTCTGGTGCGCCGATATCACCTACCTGCCGATGCGGCGCGGGTTCCTGTATCTGGTCGCCATCATGGACTGGCATACCCGGAAGGTCCTGGCCTGGCGCATCTCGAACACGCTGGAGGCCGACTTCTGCGTCGAGGCGCTGAACGAGGCCATCCACAAGTTCGGCCCGCCCGAGATAATGAATACCGATCAAGGGTCTCAGTTCACCTCCTTCGCCTGGACGGACCGACTGCGCCGGACCGGCGTGCGCATCTCGATGGACGGAAAGGGCCGGTTCCTCGATAATATCTTCATCGAGCGGCTGTGGCGGACCCTGAAATACGAGTGCGTCTACCTGCATGCCTGGGAGACCGGGTCGGAAGCAAAGGCGGGCATCCGGAAATGGATGACCTTCTACAACCACCAACGCCCGCACTCGGCCCTTGGCGGCAGACC
>NZ_QITQ01000078.1 GCF_003260265.1 Roseovarius amoyensis | reverse complement strand
AGCTAGTGTTCCGAGTCTGACGCATGTTACCTGCTTCCTCTGATTTCATTGAGTGCGTTCAGGGCGCGGCGTTCTCGGGTTAGGATATCGTCAGCCGTTTTGGTCCAGACGAAAGGTTTCGGTTTTGCGTTGTGCAGCAGCAGGTAGTCGTAGATGGCGCTCTCCAGATCGTCGACGCTGGTATAGCTGCCGCGCCGGATGCGCTTCGAGGTGATCTCGGCAAAGAACCGTTCGACCAGGTTCAGCCATGACGCGCTGGTGGGCGTAAAGTGCAACTTGAAGCGCGGGTGCTTCTCCAGCCAGGCCTTGACGTCAGGCGTCTTGTGGGTGGCGTAGTTGTCGAGCACCAGGTGCACCTCGCGTGGCCCCGGCACGGCCCGGTCGATGCGGCGGAGGAACTTCAGGAACTCCTTCGCCCGGTGGCGCGGCATGCAGTCGCCTATCACCATGCCCGACTTCACGTCGAGCGCGGCGAACAGCGTGGTCGTGCCATGGCGCTTGTAATCGTGGGTCATGGTGGCCGCGCGGCCCTTCTTGAGCGGCAGTCCCGGCTGGGTCCGATCAAGGGCCTGGATCTGGGATTTTTCGTCGACGCAGAGCACCACCGCCCGCTCTGGAGGGTCGAGGTAAAGCCCGACGATATCGGTGACCTTCTCTTCGAACATCGGATCGTTGGAGACCTTGAAGCCCTTCGTCAGGTGCGGCTTCAGACCCGCCTCGGCCCATATGCGGCCCACGCTCGACGGCGAGATGCCCATGGCCTCGGCCATGGTAGAGCGGCTCCAATGGGTGGCGTTGGGCGGGCTCTCCTGCACCGTCTTCGCGATCACCTTGAGCCGCGTTTCCCGAGGCAGCGGCGGCACCCGCGACGGCCGGGTCTTGTCGCGCTTGAGCCCGGCCACCCCTTCGTCAAGGTAGCGCTCCTGCCAGCGCCAGACGGTCGGCTTCGACGTGTTCGCGCGCCGCATGATTTCGAAGGTCCCATAGCCGTCCGCCGTCGCCAGCACGATTTCGGCCCGCCAGACCAGCTTTCGCGGTGTGTTACGGTCGGTGACCAGGGCTTCAAGCTGTGCACGGTCAGCGGGGCTCAGATACAGGCAGATGTCTATGCGTCTCATGTCCTGACATTGGCACATCTGACCTCAGATGGGAATCTTGTGTAAGGTGGGGAACACTAGG
>NZ_QITQ01000077.1 GCF_003260265.1 Roseovarius amoyensis | reverse complement strand
CGCCTTCAGCGTCACTCGATGATTTTCGAGACGACGCCCGAGCCGACGGTGCGGCCGCCTTCGCGGATGGCAAAGCGCAGGCCCTCTTCCATCGCGATCGGCGCGATCAGCTCGGCGGTGAACTTCAGGTTGTCGCCGGGCATCACCATCTCGGTGCCTTCGGGCAGCGTCACCGTGCCGGTCACGTCCGTGGTGCGGAAGTAGAACTGCGGACGGTAGTTGGCGAAGAACGGCGTGTGGCGCCCGCCCTCGTCCTTGGTCAGGATATAGACCTCGCACTCGAACTTGGTGTGCGGCGTCACCGAACCCGGCTTGCACAGGACCTGCCCGCGCTCGACACCTTCACGTTCGACACCGCGCAGCAGCGCGCCGATGTTGTCGCCGGCTTCGCCGCGGTCCAGCAGCTTGCGGAACATCTCGACACCGGTGCAGGTGGTCTTTTTCGTGTCGCGGATGCCCACGATCTCGATCTCGTCACCGACGTTGATCACCCCACGCTCGACCCGGCCGGTCACAACCGTGCCGCGGCCCGAGATCGAGAACACGTCCTCGATCGGCATCAGGAACGGCTGGTCGATCGCCCGCGCCGGCGTCGGGATGTATTCATCCACGGCCGCCATCAGCTTCTTGATCGATTCCTCGCCGATTTCCGGGTCGCGATCTTCCAGCGCCGCCAGCGCCGAACCGGCGATGATCGGGATGTCGTCGCCCGGGAAATCATAGGCCGACAGAAGTTCGCGCACTTCCATCTCGACCAGTTCCAGCAGCTCTTCGTCGTCAACCTGGTCGACCTTGTTCAGGTACACCACCAGCGCCGGAACACCCACCTGGCGCGCCAGCAGGATGTGCTCGCGCGTTTGCGGCATCGGGCCGTCGGCCGCGTTCACGACCAGGATCCCGCCGTCCATCTGCGCCGCGCCCGTGATCATGTTCTTCACATAGTCAGCGTGGCCGGGGCAGTCGACATGCGCATAGTGGCGCGCTTCGGTTTCGTATTCCACGTGCGCCGTCGAGATCGTGATCCCCCGCGCCTTTTCTTCCGGCGCGGCGTCGATCTGGTCATACGCCTTGAACTCACCAAACTGCTTGGTGATCGCCGCCGTCAGCGTCGTCTTGCCGTGGTCAACATGCCCGATCGTGCCGATGTTCACGTGCGGTTTCGAGCGGTCAAACTTTTCCTTTGCCATG
>NZ_QITQ01000076.1 GCF_003260265.1 Roseovarius amoyensis | reverse complement strand
GACCAGGGCTTCAAGCTGTGCACGGTCAGCGGGGCTCAGATACAGGCAGATGTCTATGCGTCTCATGTCCTGACATTGGCACATCTGACCTCAGATGGGAATCTTGTGTAAGGTGGGGAACACTAGGTTCTCTTGGCGATAAACCGTAAAGGGCCATCTGTGCGCTGAACAGAAGTGCTGCAAAGACAGAGAATACCGCTATTAACGCGCCGTTGACTTCAGGTGGCAGATCAAACGGAAACATAAAATATATGATTCCGAGCGCAAGCGGCAATAAGTAAAAAAATGCCAGATCACCGACAGAAAATTTATCAGTGGTATCATCGTAAAGGGTCGCAACGTGGTCCCGTACAACAATGAATATGTTGACTTTATTCATACTTTTCCTGCCGCAATATCTGCAAAAATGCTTGCGGTTTCAGAACTGACTGACGCAAATTTAGGCATGCCGTTTGGTCCTCTTTGCACTTGATCTGTCAGGTCAAATTTTCCTGTGTTACGGCTGATACCTACCAATGTAACGGTGCGCCGTTTGCCGCCCACCATGATCTCAGCGGTTGCTTCATCGAACTGTGTATCATTGTACTCTAGCACACTTCCCCCCTTTGAGGGCTTTACTCTGCTGGCAAAGCTCATCAACCTTCCAAGGTGCGAACGGGGTTTGGCGCTAAATGATACACCAAGATCAACCAATGCACCGGGGTCGCCCAATTGGTTCTCAGCAGCGTCACTTGAATAGTCACGCTTGGTAAGGCTGAGTTTCTTGACCTCAGCGGCTTGGTATGACGCGATCTGTCCGGGGGCAACTGGATTGAACACAATACGATGGCCTGAGTTTGTCAGACGAAACCCAGATTCCAAGGCGGTTTGAAAACGGCCAACACATGACCTTTGGCCAAAAGTTTGAAGTGCCAGCAACGCATACTCACCGGCATTGGGAACCCAAAGCCTGTAGTAGAGCGGAAAGATTTCGATATCGCTAATCTTTCGTTTGTACTGTGTCGAGCGAGTTTCCCGGTCTACGATGTCTGTCGCAAAGCCTGAGCTGCCATACATGATCGAACCCTCAAAAGTCCCACCATTCTGGCTTTTGGGATCAAGATACCAAGGGCGCGGCGTCTCACCTTCTTCATACTCGGCACGGCTCTGTTGCACAAATCGTGGTGTGAACGGACGTCCCCTTTCCCTGGGCACACTTATCCTACGGGCTCAGTGACGGGTATACCAAGAGCGGTGTAGCGATTGAGCACCGCGATCCGGACTTGGAGC
>NZ_QITQ01000075.1 GCF_003260265.1 Roseovarius amoyensis | reverse complement strand
CGTTCACCGTGCCCGCGGGGGTGTCGATGCGCTTGGGTTTGTAACCGTTGGCGTAGCCCTGCCGCTCGGTCGTGCGCTCATAAAGACCGGCGCCGAGAAAGCGTTCCCGCTCGATCTGCATCGCCAGTTCGAACGCATCCGCGAATACCGAAGCGATGTACCCGGGACCATTTGCAATCAACTGTTCCAAGACCACCTCAACCGCCGTATCCTTGCCCTTGTCCATTCGCTCTTCTCCATGGTTGTGTTTCAACCTCATGGAATACCAGAATGGACAGCCCCTGCTGGGGCGCGCCCCAGCAGGGGCTCATGGCCCCGGCGCCAAGCGAATTTCCAGACCTCAAGTTACACCACCGCACCCCGCCCGCATCTGTCCATCGGACAGGCGAGAACGTAACGTCTGCCCCGATTTGCTCGGGGGTCAGAATTTCGGTCGCCGAGGGTAACAGTGCCTCGGGGACAACGAAAAGGGCCTGTATTACAGTGCTATCCCCGCTCTTGCCGCCATATATCCCTCAGTCATGGTAATCTCGCTCGCGGTCAGGATACGGTCGATCACCATCAGGCCGTAGATGCGGCCATCGAAATTCCGCCCGGCTGGCGTAACATAGTCGCCAATCGCCAGCGGCCCTGATTTGAATGTGCCGCCCCCGGCCGCTGAGGTATCCACCGCAGTCGATATGCCGTTCGCGCGAAGCTCAGTCCGGGGCGCCGAGATGTCGCTGAGGCCAGTGTACACGACGCGGGTGTCGAGCGCGAGAGTATGGCCAACAGCCACCGGCGTGGTATAGCCTGCGTGAAGCCATCGCGTGTCTGGATTGCTCGGCATCGGGACTTCGAGAGTGAAAGAGTTGAACAGGTTATCTACAAAGTTCACCACGGTTCCCCGACTGGCGGGGTTGCTGGACTTGCTGAGTGCCGCGACAACCGTGACCTGGCTGGTGTGGGTCAGGTCCAGTGTTCCGGTCAGCATCCGGTCATCCACGCCGTCGAAGTCGAGAGCATGGACGGCTGGCACACCGGCCTCGCTCAGATCATAGGCAGACACCGCCTTTTGATAGGCGGACACGGCCGGGCCTTTTTCCAGTTGAAATCCTGAAACGCGAAAACCTCGCACACTGTGTGAGTCTGCCTTGTACAGCCCGGTGTTGCTCAGGCTGCCGTATGTTAAACTCGTTGCTGTCTTGCTGACGCGGAACAGGCCACCTCCCAGATCGGTAACCGCGCCCCACGTCCCGGATGACGCATTGCCGATAGCCAGACCGAAATTGGTGCCCGGAGACGGTGCGTCTCCATCTGTCCGTCGTCATATAAAATGGGACATCAGAGCGGTTTGCGGATTGGAGGCTCTGGCACGTTTGTGTGATTGATTATGCCGCCTGTTTTTGATGTTGCAAGCGGCGCTGTCGGATTGTCAGTTTCTT
>NZ_QITQ01000074.1 GCF_003260265.1 Roseovarius amoyensis | reverse complement strand
TGTCCGTCGTCATATAAAATGGGACATCAGAGCGGTTTGCGGATTGGAGGCTCTGGCACGTTTGTGTGATTGATTATGCCGCCTGTTTTTGATGTTGCAAGCGGCGCTGTCGGATTGTCAGTTTCTTGATCTTCTCCCTTTCTCGCAGAATGTCTTTGTCCCGTCCGAAGTAGACGTCGGCAGGCGTGACGTTGCTCAGGCTCTCGTGGTAGCGCTGGTTGTTGTAATACTCGACGAAGGCACCGATCTGACGCTCCAGATCGCCGGGCATGTAGTAGTTTTCCAAGAGAACGCGGTTTTTCATCGTCTGGTGCCAGCGTTCGATCTTGCCCTGGGTCTGCGGATGGAAGGGCGCGCCGCGGACGTGATCCATTCTTTGGTCGCCGAGCCAATCGGCCAGATCGCCCGAGATGTAACAGGCCCCATTATCGCTGAGCAGACGTGGCTTGTGGCGCACGACGGCCTGGTCGCAGCCTGAAGCTGTCAGAGCCAGTTCGATCGTGTCGGTCACGTCCTCGGCCCGCATGTTTGTGCAGAGCTTCCACGCGATGATGTAACGGCTGTAATCGTCCAGGATCGTGCTGAGGTAATACCAACCCCAACCGATGATCTTGAAGTAGGTGAAGTCGGTCTGCCACATCTGGTTGATGGCGGTGGTGTTGTCCGTGAACGCGTCGGCGGCCTTGATCACCACATAATCGGGTGCCGTGATCAGGTCGGCTGCTTTCAGAATGCGGTATGCCGATGATTCAGATATAAAATACCGCTTCTCATCAGTATATTTGACCGCCAGTTCGCGTGTCGTCAGCGCCTCATGTTCCAGCGCGAACTCGATGAGATCGTCGCGCCGGTCATGGGGAATCCGGTTCCAGACCGACCCTGGCCGAGGCGAGCGATCTGCCAGGGCATCAATGCCGCCTTCGACGTAGCGGTCATACCAGCGGTAGAATGTGGTGCGGGGAATGCCCAACATATCCAGGGTCAACTTGGTAGGCAGATGCGAACCCTCAACCGTGCGGATGATCTCCAGTTTCTCGGATGCAGGATATCTCATTCCTCGAACTCCCCAGCCCCTGTCATGCTTTTTTTGAGCAGACGGTTCTCAAGGGTCAGGTCTGCCACGCATTCTTTCAGGGCAAGTGACTCCGAACGCAGATCTTTGACTTCTGGCGACGTTGCCTGCCGGGCCGTGTCGCCGGACAACCGGCGCTTGCCAGCCTCAAGGAATTCTTTCGACCAGCTGTAATACAGGCTCTCGGCGATGCCCTCGCGCCGACACAGCGCTGAAATGCTCTCTTCACCGCGCAGGCCTGCCAGGACAATGCGGATCTTCTCCTCCGCTGAATAGGTTTGGCGTGTCTTGCGGCGGATGTTTCTGACAAGCTTGTCGGCGCTGTCCTTTGATGTTCCGGGTTTCTTGTTCATCTTCGCTCCTTAAAGGCTACGATGAACCAGAACCCCTCCGGTGTTCAAATCCTCAAATCTGTCCCACAGGTGCTGACGTCAGACA
>NZ_QITQ01000073.1 GCF_003260265.1 Roseovarius amoyensis | reverse complement strand
CGGTCATGCCGTCCGAGGCCGAGCATGACGTACTGGCCTACATGGCCTTCGACGAGAGCCTGCGCTCGAAGCTGCACAGCACCAACCCGCTCGAGCGCGTCAACAAGGAGGTCAAGCGGCGCACCAACGTGGTCGGGATCTTCCCCAATCGCGAGGCCGCCATCTGGCTGGTCGGCGCGCTCATGCTGGAGCAGAACGACGAATGGGCCGTCTCGCGCCGTTACATGCCAGTGGAAAAGCTGACCGCCATGTGCAACGATACCGATGCGGCGACGATGATCGCCGCACAGTGAACGAGCAACACCAGCTATGAAGAAGCAGGTGGACCCCAGTTCCTACACCACTCATCGGGGCACTACCAAGGGCAGCGGGATAACCTGCCGACCTCGTGAGTCAGGCGCAGAGCGCCACCTTCGCGGCATGGTATTCCCGGTCGAGGCGGTCGACATACTCCGCCGTACTCGTCACACCTTGTACCGCACCGATCCCCTGACCGCTGCCCCAAATGTCTCGCCAAGCCTTCGGGCGGATGTCGCCCGTGGCCAGATTCAATTTGTTGCTTTCGCCGGTCAGGTTGTCCGGGTCGAGGCCGACCGCCCGAACTGACGGCTTCAGGTAATTCGCGTTCACGCCGCTGAAATGATTGGTGTAGACGATATCGTCCGCACCGCTGTCGACGATCATCTGCTTGTAATCCTCCGAAGCGGCAGCCTCGCTCGTTGCGATGAAGGGCGATCCGATATAGCCGAAATCGGCGCCCATGGCCTGCGCTGCCAATATGGCCTGTCCGGTGGCGATAGACCCCGACAGCGCCAGCGGACCGTCGAACCATGTGCGGATTTCCTGAACCAGCGCAAAGGGCGACAGCGCGCCCGCATGCCCTCCCGCACCGGCGCAAACCGCGATCAGGCCGTCGGCCCCCTTGTCGATGGCCTTTTTCGCGTATTTGTTGTTGATCACGTCATGAAGCACGGTGCCGCCGCAATCATGTGCCGCCTGGTTCACGTCCTCGCGTGCGCCCATCGAAGTGATCCAGATTGGCACCTTCCAACGGGCACAGATCTCGACGTCGCGTTCGACCCGGTCATTCGAGCGGTGCACGATCTGGTTGACCGCGAAGGGCGCGGCGGGCCGGTCGGGGTTGGCCTGATTATGCGCATCAAGCTCTTCGGTGATGCGTTTGAGCCAGGCTTCAAGCAGGGGGGGCTCTCCGTCCTTTTCGCGTGCGTTCAGGGCGGGAAAACTGCCGATCACGCCGGCTTTGCACTGGGCGATGACAAGGTCAGTCCCGGATACCAGAAACATTGGCGAGCAGATCACGGGCAGGCGCAGATGGCCGAGAAGAGTGTCGAAATACATGGTTCGTTATGCTTTGCTGTTTCAACAGGACGCTGCGCGGAGCCGTCGCCAGCGAATATCTGGCCAGATCAAAACATCGCGGCCAGGAGATCGCAATGGAAAAGGAAGGCAGTATCCATTTAACACAAGTCTGTTTTCCGACGCTGACCTATAGCTTGTTGACACAGGCCGCCTTTAGGCATTGCCAACTTATTTGCACCGGGCAGAATGCTGCCTGATCCGCGCCCGTCAGGCGGTCATCTCGAGTGCGTAGCCGTTCCAAAGATCAAAGGCATCGGATCGGGCGTGGCGGTACGATGTGGCG
>NZ_QITQ01000072.1 GCF_003260265.1 Roseovarius amoyensis | reverse complement strand
CCCAACTTCGACAGTTCGCGGCTGATTTTTCCGGATTTCGTTTGGCGCAGGTCAACAAAACAAGGCGTTTTGTATCGCGAAGCGGTAGATTTCGTGGGATCGTTGTTGTGGCACGTGGTGTGATTTTATTCCATTGATGCAATGCCAATAATGTAATACCGTCGCGACATGTATACGAAGATCACGCGATCCGGCGGCCGCCAGTACCTTCAGCTCGTCGAGGGCTACCGCAACGAGCAGGGAAAGGTTCGTCATCGGGTTGTCGCAAACCTCGGGCGCCTCGAGGAGCTGAGCCCCGCGAAGCTTGATCCCCTGATCGGGGGCCTCAACCGAGCGCTCGGTCGCAGTGAGAACACGGCCTTTCCCGTCGAGATCGAAAGTTCCAAGGCCTACGGCAACGTGTTCGCCCTGCACGAGCTTTGGGCGGATCTTGGGTTCGACCGCGCCCTTGGGCGCGCGATCCGCTCGGGACGGCGGCAGATCAGGGCAGATGCCTTGGTGAGGGCGATGGTCTTTAACCGTCTGTGCGACCCCACAAGCAAGCTGGGATGCCTTCGCTGGCTGGAGACGGTGGCCATGCCCGATATGCCATCCAAGGTCGAACACCATCATTTGCTTCGCGCCATGGACGCGCTCATGGACAATGTCGATCGCGTGGAGGCCGAGCTGGCCCGCCAGATCCGGCCCCTGGTCGATCGGGATTTGACGGTCGTCTTCTACGACCTGACCACCGTGCGTATTCATGGGGAGGGGGAGGTCGAGGAAGACATCCGTGCCTATGGCATGAACAAGGAGACGGGAGGGATCGCCCGCCAGTTCGTGCTGGGCGTCGTGCAGACCGCCGAGGGGTTGCCCCTCATGCATACCGTGCATCCGGGCAACGTGGCCGAGACCAGGACGCTGCAGGCCATGTTGGCCACCGTCCTGCAGCGCTTTCCCATCGAGCGCGTGATCCTGGTGGCCGACCGCGGGCTCCTGAGCCTCGACAATATCGGCGCCCTGACATCCTTGGCCGAGCAGGACGGGCGCATACTGGAGTTCATCCTGGCCGTTCCCGCGCGCCGCTACAGCGACCTGGTCGAGACCTTCCGGGCGCTCAGCTTTGACGAAGACGGGCTGGCTGAGGATCGCTTTGCCGGCCACCGCCTGATCGTCGCCCATGATCCCGTGCGTGCCGCCGAACAGGGAGACCGGCGTCAAGCCCGCATCGCCGAGCTGGAGGCCATGGCCGAAAACATGGTTGGCAAGCTCGACGCTCAGGACGCCGGGAAGACCGCAAAGGGACGCCGCGCCTCTGACCGCGGGGCCTACAGTCGTTTCACACGGGCCGTCGCGGAGGCCGAGTTGACCCGCTTCCTCAAGGCCGATCTCAATGCAGACCGCTTCAGCTGGTCGATCGACGAGGCCGCCATTACCGAGGCCACGCTCTTCGATGGCAAGCTTGCGCTGATCACCAACGCTCCGGACCTCACCCCTTCTGAGGCTGTCATGCGCTATAAGGGGCTCGCGGATATTGAGCGCGGCTTCCGCGTGCTGAAATCCGACATCGAGATCGCGCCGGTCCACCACCGGCTGCCTGATCGCATCCGCGCCCATGCCATGATCTGCTTCCTGGCCCTCGTCCTCTACCGCGTCATGCGTATGCGCTTGAAGGCCAAGGGCCACAGCGCAAGCCCACGGACCGCCCTAAATCTCCTGGAGCGCATCCAGAAGCACGTGGCACGCATCGGCCCTGCAACCAAGACAACCCTCACCCGACAGCAACCGGAGCAATTGGAACTCTTCGATGCACTGAGCCTGAAAACACCCTCCTGAAACGGCCCGGTTGTGGCAAAAGCAGATATCCCGCATCAATAATATCAATCACTTACGCGTTTAACTGTTGAAGTTGGG
>NZ_QITQ01000071.1 GCF_003260265.1 Roseovarius amoyensis | reverse complement strand
GGTCCAAGTCCGTATCGCCATCATGAACGGCTATACCGCACTCGGCATACCTGTCACGAAAACTGCGGGATAACTGTGTCCGGGGAAAGGGGCACTCCGGTCAGCAAGTGCTTTGTGCAACAGAGCCCACTTACGCGTTTAACTGTTGAAGTTGGGGGGCACCGGTTGTCGAACCACTTTGGTATTATTGCGGTGGTTCTTCAATAACTTCTCCAGGTTTACCGGCTCAGGTCGCTCCGCGGTTCGCGGTGGCGGACGCGACCTGGCGCTCTTTCGGCGCGTCACGATAAAGCGTCGTGCGCTGCCGCGACGGCCGGCCGATATTCGCCAGCAGGGTTTCGATCGCTTCTGGCGTCATTTCCTGTCCATGCGCAGCCCCGGCCGAGCGGGTGATGGATTCGTCCATCAAGGTGCCGCCGGCATCGTTGGCCCCGGCCTGCAGGCAGGCAGCAAGCCCGTCTGGCCCCAGCTTGACCCAAGAAGCTTGAATATTGGTGATGTAGGGATGCAGGACCAACCGGGCTACTGCGTGAAGCAGCAGCGACTCTCGCCAGGTGGGCCCGCGCCGGGACAGTCCCTTGTGGTAGATTGGCGATTCCATGTGCACGAATGGCAAAGGCACCAACTCGGAGAATCCGCCGGTCCTTTTCTGCTGAGTGCGCAGCCGCAAGAGGTGCCGGGCCCAGTGGTGGGGGCGGTCGATGTGGCCGAACATGATCGTGGAGGTGGTTTTCAGACCCAGGCGATGCGCAGTATCGACGACTTCAAACCATTCGGCGGTATGGATCTTGTCGGGACACAGCGTGGCGCGAACCTCGTCATCGAGGATTTCCGCGGCGGTTCCCGGCAGACTGCCGAGACCGGCCTCAATCAGGCGATCGAGGAATTCGGCGAGCGTCAAACCCAGCGTCTGCGCACCCTGATACACCTCGAGCGGCGAAAAGGCATGGACATGAATACCCGGCACCTCGGACTTGATGGCCCGCAGGATATCCAGATAGGTCTGGCCGGTATAGTTCGGGTGGATTCCCCCCTGCAGACAGACCTCGACCGCGCCACGGTCCCATGCCTCGCGGGCACGCCCGGCCACCACATCGGGCGTCAGGTCATACGGTCGCCCCCTCAGGTTTTCGCTCGTCTTGCCCTTGGAGAAGGCGCAAAACCTGCATTTGAAATAGCAGATATTCGTGTAGTTGATGTTGCGCGTCACGACGTAGCTCACCGTGTCGCCGCAGATTCTGCGCCGAAGATCGTCGGCAACCTGCGCGACTTGCGTGATCTCTCCATCCCGCGCCGCCAGAAGCCGGGTGATCTGCTGCACGCTCAGATCGTCGCCGCGTTCTGCGACGGCCAGGATACGGTCCATGGCCGCGCTCCGCGTGAAACCTGGCGTTGAAAGCAGCGACGGCAGCGCCTGCGCGGCGTCGCCAGGAGCCCAGTTGTCGGCCCGCGCCAGCCCATCGGCGTCGATCGCGCCGAGCACCGGGCCGCGCAGGCTCTGGTCGAGCCATGAGTCGCCGGCAAAAGCATATTTCGGATAGACCCCCAACCGTTCGACCAGCAGCTTTCCGCAGCTCGCGGTGGCTCTCGCCAATTCATTCAAGTGCGGCCACGGAGCCTCGGGGTTCACGTGGTCCGGAGTGACGGGCGAAACACCTCCCCAGTCGCTGATCCCCGCCTCGACAAGACCCGCCGCGCGTTCCGAAAGGTTCGGCGGCGCCTGCACGGGCATCTCCGGCCCGAATATCAGGCGGGCAGCCGCAATGGTCCATTGCAGGTCGGCCAGGTCCGGTTCGGGTGCGTTCGCCATCCTCGTGCCCGGCTTGGCGCGGAAGTTCTGGATGATGATTTCCTGAATATGGCCGAAGCGATCATGCAGGTTGCGCAACGCAAGAAGGCTCTCGATCCGTTCGGCCCGGGTCTCTCCGATGCCGATCAGGATGCCGCTGGTAAACGGGACCTTCTGGCGCCCAGCCTCGGCGATGGTTTCCAACCGGACGGCCGGGTCCTTGTCGGGCGAGCCGAAATGGCAGCCGCCGCGCTCGCTGAGGCGCACCGAGACGGTTTCCAGCATGATGCCCATCGACACGGAAACCCGACGTAGTGCCGCTATCTCAGCAGCATTCATTACACCGGGATTCAGATGTGGAAACAGCCCGGTCTCGCGGAACACCAGCTCCGCCATGGCACGCAGATAATCGAGCGTACTGGCATAGCCCATCTCGTCGAGCGCCGCTCGCGCCGCCGCATAGCGCAGTTCCGGCTTGTCGCCGAGGGTGAAGAGCGCTTCCTTGCAGCCTGCTTCCTTGCCGGCCCTGGCAATGGCCAATACCTGTTCCGGCGTCAGATAGGCGGAATCGAGCCGTTTCGGCGCCTTGGCGAAGGTGCAGTAATGGCAGACATCGCGGCAACCCAACTTCAACAGTTAAACGCGTAAGTGATTGATATTATTGATGCGGGATATCTGCTTTTGCCACAACCGGGCCGTTTCAGGAGGGTGTTTTCAGGCTCAGTGCATCGAAGAGTTCCAATTGCTCC
>NZ_QITQ01000070.1 GCF_003260265.1 Roseovarius amoyensis | reverse complement strand
GGCGGAAGAGCATTTCTCTCTGCGCCGGCCCTCGCTTGACACTCCGTTTCCACAGGTTACTCTTTGGTGGTACCAGGGGTGCTCCGTTCAGGAGCTGAGATGCGCGACACCGCGCGAACCCTTCACAGCTGATCCGGATAATGCCGGCGGAGCGAGGGAAGATGTTCATAGGCGCGCAAGTTTCACTCTATCCGATGACGTCGGACTTCGTCGACGTCATCACGACCGGGCTCGAGGCCCTCAACCCCCACAGAAACGCCTTGCGAATCGAGACCGACGACATCTCGACGCTCATGGTCGGGGCGCCCGGTCCGCTCATCGACGCGATCCGCGATCTCTTTGCCGCCGTGGCGCGGGGCCCCAATCACGTCACCATGCATGTCACCCTGTCGCGCGGATGTCCGGGCGAGCCCGACGACCCAACCTGTCGCTGCGAGACGCTGGTGCAGGCCCAAGACCAGAGCCTGCCCGAACGTCAGGCGCTGGCGCTGGAAGCGGTCAGCGCTGCGCCCGATCTCGGCGTCTGCATCGATGTCCAGTTCTCGCTCTATGTGCTTGGCCAGGACCGGCATATGGACGAGATCTATGGCTGTATCGAATTCTTGAAGGAGTCGGGCACCTTTCTGAGGTCCAAGAACTTCTGCACGCGGTTGCGCGGCGATGCCGGCGCGGTGTTCGAGACGCTGCGGCAGGCGTTCTTGCGTTTCGGTCCGGCCGAAGGGCATGTCACAATCGACCTCACGGCGTCCGCCAACAGCCCCAGCCTTGCCTGACACCCCTTGCGCCGCATTCTGGTCGCGGCGGGAGCCTACATGCGCCTCTTGCGACATATCCTGCCCACCGCGCTGATCGCGCTGGCGCTTCTGCTGGTCTGGCAGCTTTATTGCATGGCGAGTGGAGTCTCGGCGCTGGTCCTGCCGGCCCCGAGCGATGTGCTGCGCTCCCTCGTCATCGAGCGGATGAGGATCGGGCCGCATGCGTTCAGTACGATCGAGGTCGCCACGATCGGCTTCGGCCTGTCGGTGATCTTTGCCTTCGGTGCCTCGGTCGCCTTGCATTTCAACCCCTGGCTGCAACGCGGGCTGATGCCGCTGCTCGTCGCCAGCCAGACGATCCCGCTGGTGGCGCTCGCGCCGCTGATGATCCTCTGGTTCGGCTTCGGCCTGTTGCCGAAGGTGCTGCTCGTCATCCTCGTCACCTTCTTTCCCATGCTGGTCAGCCTGCTGTCGGGCTACCAGCAGGTGCCGCAGGCCTATCTCGACCTTCTGACCTCGATGGGCGCGGGACGCGGCCGGATATTCGCGCGCGCCACGCTGCCGGTGGCGCGGGCCTCGTTCTTCGCCGGGCTGCGGATTTCGGCGACCTACGCCATCGTCGCCACCATCTTTGCCGAATACGCAGGCGCGCGGCAGGGCCTGGGGATCTACATCCTGACCGCCAAGAACAATTTCCGTGCCGATCTGGTGCTTGCCGCCGTCGTCGTCTCGGCGGCCCTCACGCTTTTGATGCTCGGAACCCTGCGCCTGATCGAGCGGCTCACGGCGCGCGGCCATGAGAGGGGGCGTGATGCTGCAGGTTGAGGGACTGACGATCCGGGCCGGATCACGGGCGCTGGTCACCGATTTATCCTGCGCGCTGCGCCGGGGCCGAATCACCTGTCTGATCGGCCCTTCGGGCTGCGGCAAGACATCCGTGTTGAAATGGCTGGCCGGTATTCTGCCGGTCGATATCGAGGCCGGCGGCGCAATCGAGTTGGACAACGCGCCCGTCGCGCGCCCGCATCCGGCCATCAGCTACCAACCGCAGAGCGACGCGCTGTTTCCCTGGCTGACCATCGCCGCGAACGCCGCGCTCGGGCTGGAAATCGCCGGGGTGCCGCGCCGGGCCGCGCGGCGACAGGTTGCGCCGCTGTTTGCGCCCTTCGGCCTTGCCGGCTGCGAAGACCTTTACCCCGATCAGGTTTCCGGCGGCATGCGCCAGCGCGCGGCCTTTCTGCGCACCATGGTGCAGGACAGTCGCTTCGTGCTGCTGGATGAGCCGTTCTCGGCGCTCGATGCCGTCACGCGGCTCAGGATGCAGGACTGGCTCTGCGCGCGGCTCGCCGAGACCCCCCGTGGCGTGCTGATGGTCACCCACGATCTGCATGAAGCAGCCCACATGGCAGACCGCATCCTCGTCATGCCGGCCCGCCCCGGCCCGCTGGCCGCCGATATTCCGATCAACATCCCCCGCGACCAGCGCAGCGAAGCCGCGATGGCCGAGATCCACACAACCCTGAAAACCCTGCTGCTGAAGGAATGATTCCATGATCCGACCCCTGCTTTTTGCCGCCTGCCTGACCCTGCCTGCTGCCGCCGAGGCGCAGGAAAAGGTGAGCATCGCGCTCGACTGGACTCTGAACACCAACCATGTGGGCCTGATCGTTGCCCGCGACCGCGGCCTGTACGACGAGGCCAGGCTGGACGTGGAAATCCTGCCCTATTCCGATACAAGTTCCACCGCGTTGCTGGCGGCTGGGATCGCGGATTTCGCCTACATGACCTCGCTTGGCTTCATGAGCG
>NZ_QITQ01000006.1 GCF_003260265.1 Roseovarius amoyensis | reverse complement strand
CGGCGGCGTGCTGGCGGCGCGGCGAGGCGCGGCGGCAGGCGGTGTGGCGGTGGCGCGGGGCGCCTGCGCCGCGGCAACCTGCGCGGTCGACAGCGACGGCTGCGCCCCGCACACCTGCTTGCGCGAGCGGGTCATGCGCGGCACCCAGGTCACGGCACCGTCGATGCCGGCACGAATGAACACACACCCATTGCTGTCGACATATTGCCGACCGGTGAAGGATGACGGCGGAAATTCCGCCGGTACGGCTTTTGTGGATGATCGGGCCTCGACCGAGACGGACCCGCAAGTCACGACGATGGCAGCCGTCGCCAGGATACTTGCAATTCTCATTTTTCCCCCAGACTTTCTGGGGTTGAGATTGCCCGATAATCCAGTGCCAGTAAACAGGATTCCTTTTACTTGGTTCCGAACATCCGGTCGCCCGCATCCCCCAGCCCCGGCAGGATATAACCCTTGTCGGTCAGCCGCTCATCCAGCGCGGCGGTGACGATGGGCACGTCCGGGTGCGCCTGGCGCATCCGCTCGACCCCTTCTGGTGCGGCCAGCAGGCACATGAAACGGATGTCGCGCGCGCCCTTCTGCTTTATCAGATCGATCGCCGCGACGGACGAATTTCCCGTCGCCAGCATCGGGTCGACGACGATATTCATCCGCTGGTCCAGCCGCTCGGGCACCTTGAAATAGTACTGCACCGGTTTCAGCGTCGCCTCGTCGCGGTAAAGCCCGACAAACCCGACCCGCGCCGAGGGAATCAGTTCCAGCATCCCGTCCAGCAACCCGTTGCCCGCCCGCAGGATCGATACCAGCGCCAGTTTGCGCCCGGCCAGCACCGGCGCATCCATTTTCTGCAGCGGCGTCTCTATCGTCCGGGTGGTCATCGGCAATTCGCGCGTCACCTCGTAGGCCAGCAACTGGCTGATTTCGCGCAAGAGCTGGCGGAACACCGCCGTCGAGGTCTCTTTCTGCCGCATCAGGGTCAGCTTGTGCTGCACCAGCGGATGCCTGACGATGGTGAGATGCTCTTTCATGATCCGCTCCCTGTGTGACCGATTTCAGCGTCATATCCCGCATACCACGAGAAAGGCAATTGCGCAGCTTGTCCCGGTCAGCCCCGCGCCCGGTGACTGGCGTCGAACGCCATCGGCAGCAGTTCGCCCAGCGTTTTCGTGACCTGCACACCGTCAAGCGTGGCCATCACCACCGGCACCTGCGCGCCACCGAACTCGGCCAGGCGCTGGCGGCAGCCGCCGCAGGGGCTGATCGGCGCCCTTGCGCCGGCGATGATCGCCACCTCGGCCAGTTCGGTCTCGCCCGCCGCCACCATCGCTGCGATGGCGCCGGCCTCGGCGCAGGTGCCCTCGGGCGAGGCGGCATTTTCAACGTTGCAGCCGGCAAAGACGCGCCCCGAGGCCGTGCGCACCGCCGCGCCGACCCGAAAACCGGAATAGGGCGCGTGGGCATTTTCACGAACGCGGGCGGCATCGTCGATCAGCGACATCTGGTTTCCCTCTGGCAGGCCGGGCGGCGTGACCGGCTTCACATCGTCGAGATTGAGATTGCGTGGCGCGCCCCCGGGATGCAAGCTGTCATCAACAGGCGCGACGGCACAACCCGGTGCGCGCACGGGACGCATTGCCGAGCGTCGCTTGCGCTATAAAGGGGGTTGTTTAATATTAAACCAATTCACCATGGCGCTTGCCGAAAGGATTTCGGATGACCGACAGCAGCAAGGAAAACCTGCGCCAGACGGCGCTTGCCTATCACGAGTTTCCCAAGCCCGGAAAGCTGGAGATCCGCGCCACCAAGCCGCTGGCCAACGGCCACGACCTGGCGCGCGCCTATTCCCCTGGCGTCGCCGAAGCCTGTCTCGAAATCAAGGCCGACCCGGCCACCGCCAGCCGCTATACCGCGCGCGCCAACCTGGTGGCAGTGGTCACCAACGGCACCGCCGTGCTGGGGCTGGGCGATATCGGCGCGCTCGCCTCCAAGCCGGTGATGGAAGGCAAGGCCGTATTGTTCAAGAAATTCGCCGGCATCGACTGTTTCGACATCGAGCTGAACGAACGCGACCCCGAACGCCTGGCCGATATCGTCTGCGCGCTGGAACCCTCGTTCGGCGCCATCAACCTAGAGGACATCAAGGCGCCCGACTGCTTTATCGTTGAAAAGCTCTGCCGCGAGCGGATGAACATCCCGGTCTTTCACGACGACCAGCACGGCACCGCCATCGTCGTCGGCGCCGCCGCCCGCAACGCCCTGCATGTCGCCGGCAAGTCCTTTTACGAGATCAAGATCGTCTCGACCGGGGGCGGAGCGGCCGGGATTGCCTGTCTCAACCTGCTGCTGAAGCTGGGCGTGCGACGCGAAAATGTCTGGCTGTGCGACATTCACGGGCTGGTTTACGAGGGCCGCGAGGTCGACATGAACCCGCAAAAGGCGGCCTTTGCCCAAAAGACCGACCTGCGCACGCTGGACGACGTGATCAGTGGCGCCGACCTATTCCTCGGCCTGTCCGGGCCCAACGTGCTAAAGCCCGAACAGGTGGCGCGCATGGCCAGCCGGCCGATCGTGTTTGCCCTTGCCAACCCGACGCCGGAAATCATGCCCGATGACGCGCGCGCCGCCGCCCCTGACGCGATCATCGCCACAGGGCGCAGCGACTATCCCAACCAGGTCAACAACGTCCTGTGCTTTCCGTTCATCTTTCGCGGCGCGCTGGATGTCGGCGCGACAGAGATCAACGACGCCATGCAGATCGCTTGCGTCGAGGGCATCGCGGAACTGGCGCGCGCCACCACCTCGGCCGAGGCGGCGACGATCTACAAGGGCGAGCAACTGACATTCGGCGCCGACTACCTGATCCCCAAACCGTTTGATCCGCGGCTTTGCGGCATCGTGTCCATGGCGGTGGCGCGCGCGGCGATGGAAACCGGCGTCGCCACCCGCCCGATCGATGACCTGGCCGCCTACAAACGCAAACTGGACGCCAGCGTATACAGGTCCGCCCTGCTGATGCGCCCCGTGTTCGAGGCCGCCGCCACCGCTTCGCGCCGGATCGTCTTTGCCGAGGGCGAGGACGAACGCGTGCTTCACGCCGCACAGGCCATATTGGAAGAAACCACCGAAACCCCGATTCTGATCGGCCGGCCCGAGGTGATCGCCAACCGCTGCGAACGGCTGGGCCTGCAGATCCGGCCCGAGCGGGACTTCAACATCGTCAACCCGGAAAACGACCCCCGCTACCGCGACTACTGGGGCACCTACCACGACATCATGAAGCGCCGCGGCGTCACCCCCGACCTTGCCAAGGCAATCATGCGCACCAACACCACCGCCATCGGCGCGGTTATGGTTCACCGCGAAGAGGCCGACAGCCTGATATGTGGCACCTTCGGCGAATTCCGCTGGCACATGAACTATGTCACCCAGGTCCTGGGCAGCGATATGTTGCACCCCCACGGGGCGCTGTCGCTGATCATCCTCGAGGATGGCCCGCTGTTCATCGCCGACACCCATGTTCACGTCCATCCCACGCCCGAGAACCTGGCCGAGATCGCCATCGGCGCGGCCCGGCACGTGCGTCGCTTTGGCATCGCGCCAAGGGTTGCGCTGTGTTCGCAATCGCAGTTCGGCAACCAAGGCAGCGATTCGGGCAAGCGCGCGCGCGCGGCGATCACGATCCTGGATTCGGAGCCGCGCGATTTCGCCTATGAGGGCGAGATGAACGTGGATACCGCGCTCAACCCCGAACTGCGTGCCCGGCTCTTACCCGACAACCGGTTGGAGGGGGCCGCGAACGTGCTGGTCTTTGCCAATGCCGATGCCGCCTCGGGCGTGCGCAACATTCTCAAGAAAAAGGCCGGCGGGCTGGAGGTGGGACCGATCCTGATGGGGATGGGCAACCGCGCCCACGTTGTCACCCCCGGCATCACCGCGCGCGGCCTGCTGAACATGGCCGCCATCGCCGGCACGCCGGTGGCGCATTACGGCTAGCCGGTCGCGATCACCGGCAAGGAAGCTATTCAGAAGCGGCCGCCGATGTGAGAGCCCGCAAAGCGCCCTGCATCCGTTCGAGATACGGCGCATCGGCGCTGATGCCGTCAAGCCTGTCCGACATCGCCGCGGGATCCTCGTAGGCAAGCCACACCTGACCCTCGCCATCTTCGTAGACCAGCACTTTGAGTGGCAGGAACAGACCCGCAAGCGCGTCATCCTGCATCGCCGGGGTGCCTATCTTCGGATTGCCGAAGATCAGGAGTTGAGCGTCATGCAGTCCCATATCCACAGTTGCAGCGGCCGCACCATGATCGACCCTTGCCGCCACAGTTGCGCCGGCATTGTCGATGGCCGCCTCCAGACGGTCTGCAGTGGCTTCCACATTACCCGATGCGGGCACCTTCACGATATCGTCGGACTGGGCCATGACGGGCGCTGCCAGAAATGCCACGGTCGCAGCTGTTATCAGGGTCTTCATTTCGCCATTCTCCCTATACACATTGAAATGCACTCAGGGTCCTTGCCCGTTCGGCAGATGTCCACAAACAATGACGTGACCGCTCGACACTTGCTGAACCCGTCTGACACGCACGACGCGCCGGTGCCTGCGCAGCCAGGGTGAAACGGGGCTGGCGCTCTGCCCTGATTCGCACCCGGTGATTTGCAAATTTTGCAAACTCAGTCCGTTTTCGCGTCGGAATTTGACATGCCGGGCGCTTTGCAAAAATTTGCAACCTGTCTTGTCGCCGATCTGCAAATTTCTTGACGCAATTGGTCCCGCAATCCCCGCCGCCCCTTGCCGCCCATGCCGCCGGTCTCGTAACACAAGAGGCAAGGACCGGAGGAGATGATCATGGGATACAAAGAGGTCTACGAAAGCTGGAAGCGCGACCCGGATGCGTTCTGGATGGATGCCGCGCAGGCCATCGACTGGGACAGGATGCCAAGCAAGGCCCTGTTCGATGAAAACGCTCCACTCTACGAATGGTTCAGCGACGGGCTGGTAAACACCTGCCACAACGCCGTCGACCGCCACGTCGAGGCCGGCAACGGCGACCGGACCGCGATCATTTATGACAGCCCCATCACCGGGCGGAAGGAAAAGATCAGCTTTGCCGAATTGCAGACCCGCGTCGCCCAACTGGCCGGCGCGCTGCGGCAGCAGGGGCTGGAAAAGGGCGACCGCGTGATCATCTACATGCCGATGGTGCCACAGGCGCTGGAGGCGATGCTGGCCTGTGCGCGACTGGGCGCGATTCACTCGGTGGTCTTCGGCGGCTTCGCATCCAATGAACTGGCGGTGCGAATCGACGACGCCAAGCCCAAGGCGATCATCGCCGCCTCTTGCGGGTTGGAACCGGGCCGGACCGTGCAGTACAAGCCGCTTTATGACGGCGCCATCGACCTGGCCCGGCACAAGCCCGAATTCTGCGTCATCCTTCAGCGCGAGGAACACCGCGCCGAACTGGAGCCGGGCCGCGATCACGACTGGCATGACTTTCAGGAGGGCGCCGAGCCCGCCGCCTGCGTCCCGGTCGAGGGCAACCACCCCGCCTATGTCCTTTATACCTCTGGCACGACCGGGGCGCCCAAGGGCGTTATCCGCGCCACCGGCGGGCACCTGGTGGCGCTGAACTGGACCATGAAGAACATGTACAACGTCGATCCGGGCGACGTGTTCTGGGCCGCGTCCGATGTCGGCTGGGTCGTGGGCCACAGCTATATCTGCTATGCGCCGCTGGTGCACGGCAACACCACCGTGGTGTTCGAGGGCAAGCCCATTGGCACACCCGACGCCGGCACATTCTGGCGGGTGATTTCCGAACACAACGTGCGCAGCTTCTTTACCGCGCCGACCGCCTTTCGCGCCATCAAACGCGAAGACCCCAAGGGCGAGTTCGTCAAGAAATACGACCTGAGCTTCCTGCGCGTGCTCTACCTTGCCGGCGAACGGGCGGATCCTGACACCATCAACTGGGCCGCTGCCCAGCTCGGCATCCCCGTGGTCGACCACTGGTGGCAGACCGAAACCGGCTGGACCATCACCGGCATCCCCATGGGGCTGGAAAAGATGGAGGTCAAGATCGGGTCGTCGGGCGTGCCGATGCCGGGCTACGACATCCAGATCCTCGACGAGACCGGCAAGCCGCAAGGCCCGGGCGAACTGGGCGCCGTGGCTATCAAGCTGCCGCTGCCGCCGGGCACGCTGCCGACGCTCTGGAACGCCGAGGACCGGTTTCGCAAAAGCTATCTCGACACCTTCCCCGGCTATTACGAGACCGGCGATGCCGGCATGATCGACGAGGACGGATACCTATACATCATGGCCCGCACCGATGACGTCATCAACGTCGCTGGCCACCGCCTGTCGACCGGCGCGATGGAAGAGGTGCTGGCCGAACACCCCGACGTCGCCGAATGCGCGGTGATCGGGGTCGGTGATCAGCTCAAGGGCCAGTTGCCGGTGGGCTTTATCTGCCTGACCAAGGGCGTCAACCGGCCGGAGGGAGAGATCACCGCCGAATGCGTCAAGCTGGTGCGCGACCGCATCGGCCCGGTGGCAGCGTTCAAGCTGTGCGTGGTGGTCGACCGGCTGCCCAAGACGCGCTCGGGCAAGATCCTGCGCGCCACCATGGTCAAGATCGCGGACGGCACCGAATTCAAACTGCCGGCGACCATCGATGACCCCGCGATCTTGGATGAAATCAAGGTGGCGCTGCAAAGCATCGGCTACGCCAAGGACTAACGCGCCGTCCAGACAACCAAGGGCGTGTGCCCCGGGTCAGGCCCGGGGCGGGGCCATGATGCAATGCGTCATGACGGCTATTCGAACTGTTCGCGGATCAGCCGCTCTTCCAGCCCGTGACCGGGGTCGAACAGCAGGCGATGCCGGATTTCCGGTTGCGAACGCACCTCGACCCAGGCAACGTCACGCACTGCCTGGCCGTCGCCCTCGGCCATCACCGGGCGCTTGGACGGGTCGAGCACATCGAACCGGATCGTCGCGGTCTTGGGCACCAGCGCACCGCGCCAGCGCCGCGGGCGAAACGCCGCCACCGCCGTAATCGCCAGCACGTCCGACCCGATCGGCAATATCGGCCCATGGGCGGAATAGTTGTACGCGGTCGATCCCGCCGGCGTCGCCACCAGCGCCCCGTCGCACACCAGCTCGGCCAGCCGGGTGCGCCCATCGATACTGATCTTGAGCTTGGCCGCCTGCGGCCCCTCGCGCAGCATTGAAACCTCGTTGATCGCCAGCGCGTCATGTATGGCGCCATCGATTGTCTGCGCGCGCATCGCCAGCGGGTTGATCACCGCCTCCTCCGCCGCCTCCAGGCGTTCGACAAGATCGGTCTCGCTGTAATCGTTCATCAGGAACCCGACGGTGCCACGGTTCATTCCGTAGACCGGCACGCCCAGGTTCTGGGTCCGGTGCAGGGTCTGCAACATGAAGCCATCACCGCCCAGCGCGACGATCACGTTCGCTTTGGCCTCTTCGGCCTGACCATAGCGCTGGATCAGCGCCGCCCGCGCGGTCTGGGCCACGGGCATCTCGCTGGCCACAAAGGCGATGTGGTGTTCACTGGCCATCACAGGGGTTTCCGATCCGCCTCGTATTGAAGCATTTGCATCACGCACGGTTCCGTGTTGCGGCAGATATGCCGGCCAAGCAAGGGGTTTTGTCGCTTTACAGCCTTTCAAGCATGTCGGGTTTCCGATAGGAAATCCCGCAAACAGCAGCTCGACGGAGATCCACCACATGCCGCATGATGCGAACCAGCCCATTGATAACAAATCGTTCTTTACCCAGCCCCTGGCCGAACGCGACCCCGAGATCGCCCGCGTCATCGAATCGGAGCTGGGCCGCCAGCGCGACGAGATCGAGCTGATCGCGTCCGAAAACATCGTCTCGGCCGCCGTGCTGCAGGCGCAGGGCTCGGTACTGACCAACAAGTACGCCGAAGGTTATCCCGGCCGGCGCTATTATGGCGGCTGCCAGTTCGTCGACATTGCCGAAAACCTGGCCATCGAGCGCGCGAAACAACTGTTCAACTGTGAATTCGCCAACGTGCAGCCCAACTCTGGCAGCCAGGCCAACCAGGGGGTGAACCAGGCGCTGCTGAAACCGGGCGACACCATCCTGGGCATGAACCTGGCCTCGGGCGGCCACCTGACCCACGGCGCGGCGCCCAACCAGTCGGGCAAGTGGTTCAACTCGGTCCAGTACGGCGTGCGGCGGCAGGACAACCTGATCGACTATGACGAGGTCGAGACCCTGGCCTTGGAACACAAGCCCAAGGTCATCATCGCCGGCGGCTCGGCCATCCCGCGGGTGATCGACTTTGCCCGCTTCCGCGCCATCGCCGACATGGTGGGTGCCTATCTGCATGTCGACATGGCCCACTTTGCCGGGCTGGTGGCGGCGGGCGAGCATCCCTCGCCGTTTCCGCATGCGCATGTCGTCACCACCACCACCCACAAGACCCTGCGCGGCCCGCGTGGCGGCATGATCCTGACCAATGACGAAACCATCGCAAAAAAGGTCAACTCTGCCATCTTTCCCGGCATCCAGGGCGGTCCGCTGATGCATGTGATCGCGGCCAAGGCCGTGGCCTTCGGCGAGGCGCTGCAGCCCGACTTCAAGGACTATATCCGCCGCGTGCGCGCCAATGCCGATGCGCTGGCCGATCAACTGGTCAAGGGCGGGCTGGACATTGTCACCGGCGGCACCGACACCCATGTGATGCTGGTGGACCTGCGCCCCAAAAAAGTGACCGGCAACATCACCGACGCCGCGCTGGGGCGGGCCCGTATCACCGTCAACAAGAACGGCATCCCCTTCGACCCCGAGAAACCCACCGTGACCAGCGGCGTCCGCCTTGGCACGCCGGCGGGCACCACGCGCGGCTTTGACACCGCCGAGTTCCGCCAGATCGCCGACTGGATCGTCGAGGTGGTCGACGGGCTGGCCGCCAACGGCCCCGACGGCAACGGCGCTGTCGAGGAAAACGTGCGCGGCAAGGTTGCCGAACTCTGCGCGCGCTTCCCGCTTTATCCCGGGCTCTGATCCGAAACAGTCCCCCGCGCGGCACGCCCGCGCGGGGGCTGGCATCCCTGCCTGCCCGGCGCTATCACTGGCGCGATGCTGAACTTTATCGAACATGGCGACGACACCGGCCGCCCCGGATTGCTGATCGCGCACGGGCTTTACGGGTCAGGGCGCAACTGGGGCGTGATCGCCAGGCGACTTTCGGACCGGGGCCGCGTGGTGGCCGTAGACATGCGCAATCACGGCGAAAGCCACTGGTTCGAAACCCACAGCTATCCTGACCTTGCCGGCGACCTGGCGCAGGTGATCGAGCGCCTGGGCGGCCCGATGGACGTGCTGGGCCATTCGATGGGCGGCAAGGCCGCGATGGTGCTGGCGCTGACCCGGCCCGAGCTGGTCAACCGGCTGATCGTGGCCGACATCGCGCCGGTCGCCTATGGCCACACGCAAATTCAGTACATCGAGGCGATGCGCGCCGTCGATCTGTCAGGGATCGAGCGGCGTTCGGACGCAAGGGACCTGCTGGCGCCGCATGTGGACGACCCCGAACTGGTGTCGTTCTTCCTGCAATCGCTGGACGTCAAGAACCGCCGCTGGGTGCTGAACCTCGGCACCCTCGCCGCCGAGATGGATCACATCCTGGGCTTTCCTGAAATCGACGGCCGTTTCGACGGCCCGGCCCTGTTCCTGACCGGGGCGAATTCGGACTATGTGCGCGCCGAACACCGCGAGCGGATCAAGCGGCTTTTCCCCAAGGCGCGGTTTGCCAGAATCCCCGGAGCCGGGCACTGGCTGCACGCCGAAAAGCCACGCGAGTTCGAGGCGGCGGTGCGCGCCTTTCTCGACGCGCCCTAGCGCAGATCGTAAAGCCGTTTCGACACCAGCCAGCTGACCGGAAAAGCGATGACAAAGCCAATACCGGCAGCGATCAGGATATGAGTCATCGTGTCATATCCCATCGTCAGCGCCGCGATCATGGATGACCCGGCCAAGGTTGTCCCGATGAAGAGATGCAGGATCAAGAACAGCCACAGCATCACTGAGCCTCCGAAATTTCAATTCGCCACATTACCCCTTGATCATACCCGCATTCCCGCCCCCGCGCCTTGATCTGTCTCAGGCGGCGGACAGTCTGCCGCCGCCTCTGTACAAAATATAGTGGCAATTCCGCAACCTGCCGCAGCTTTTGGATGGACACCCCGCATTTGGTTGATTCAGGTCGAAAGCACGGGTAAATATACATCCACAGGTGCAATAGACGCGGTCGCATCTACTGACGGCGGGGCCGGTTGCCAATGGCAGCAGGCCCCGTTCCGTTTTTGCCGGTGTTTGAAAAAGAAAAAAGGCGCCAGGTGCGCAGACGCGGTCTGTGCATCCCGGTCTTGATCCGAAGATCGCCACCGAAAACCTGACGCCCTGGATTGAACAATCCTGTTCCGAGGAACGTGCCGTACAATCCGCCTCCGGCCTTGCGGCCTTTGGCCTCCCACGTTCGCCGCATCTCGAAGGGCACGACGCCCATGGTCTGCTCGGACCCTGGTCCGGTCGCCACGGAAAGGGGCTGCCCCAATCCGCACCGCCATCCCATGAACCTTTGCGTTGGGCCGATAACCGCCGGCCAAGGCCGACCGCCCGTTTCCCGCCGCGCCGGTCCCGAGGGGCCTTTGCGTGCCTGCCGTTCTCTGACGATCCCGACCGGCAGGTTCAGCTTTGCCAATCAGCACGCATAGCGCAAGAAAATAGCACTGCAGCATGAAAAAAATCTGTGGATTAACCCGTTGATATCGCGTGAAATTGCTGTGGATAACCAGAGAAAGAACCACGTTTCGGCACCCTTGCGCGGTGGACAAGCGAATTGGCGCACAGGGGCCGCAAAAGCCCGGTTTTTCTGCGCATGCGAGAGGGCTACACCCCGATTTCCGGGGTGATTTCGGCGACTGCACAGTTCGACATAGCCTCAGAACACCATCGCGTGCCGAATCTCGCGCAGGTGATCCGGCCGAATCTCTGGCCGGTTCCTGCCCTGGTCGCCCAGCCCACCCGCACCGGTATCCGCCGCCGGGCACAGCCGCGCCGGGGCCTGCACCGCCACCTGCCCCGCGTCAGCCGCCCATTCGCGCTGTTGCGGCAGGATGCGCGCAAGGTGTTCACGCCCCGCGGCCGCCATGATGTGCAGGGCGGATCGTGACAGGCGAAAACTCTCAGTCCAGCTGTTTTCAGCCAGGATGACCTCGTGCCGGTCCAGCAGCAGATGCAGATAGACCGTCGGTTCCGGCATGATCCGCTGGATACCGAGCCGCGCCGTCAGCGCCTGCGCCGCGATCAGCGCCTCAGGTTCGCCGGTGGCGCGCACGAAATCGGGATCGGTGCTCAGCAGCCGGTGACCCGGCGATACGATCATGTCGCGTTCGGGCTGGCCCGGGCCCAGCGCACCGGCGCGGATCAGCACCGGCCACGCCCCCGGCCCCGCGTGCGACGGATCGGCCCGGCGCATACCGCACCACAAGAGCGGCTGAAACCCGTGGTCGCGCGTCAACAGCTTGTCGCCTGGGCGCAGTTTTTCGACCGGGCACTTGCCGGCCCGGGTGGTTATCAGGGTTCCGGGTGTAAAACAGTTGATAGCGCGCTCAACCGCGCGCTGCCCCGGGCACAGGCGGGCCGCCGTCGCGGCCTGCGCCACATCGGCATGATCAATCCCGCTGTTTTCAGATCGCCTTGGCATCGCACCAACCTGCCTCGAAAGCCCCAAAGAAATCGTTACCGCCGCCCGGCACCTCTTGTCGGGTGCCTGTGACCGCGTGCAGGTGCGACATTAGGCCTGGTTTATGGCATGGATTGGGGCATTCCGGGGCCAGGTCTTGGCAAATCGCCGCGCGCGCGGCGGCGCTAGCCCGCGACCGGTTCGCGGCGCTGCATCCGCACCGGGATTTCGCGCGCCAACCGCAGCAGATGCGCCATGTAGGGCTTGTCGCCGTCATCGTGGCGGATGGCGGCGTAAAGGCGCTTGGTCAGCCCCGTTTCGGTCAGCGGGCGGGTGATCAGTTCGCTGTTGCTGCGGCTTTCGCGCAGCACCCAGTCGGGCAGCACCGCCACCCCGCGTCCCGACGCCACCAATAGCAGGATCACCGCCGTCAGTTCGGCCTGCCGTACCGCGCGCGGCTCTATCCGGGCGGGCGTCAGCAGCTCGGTAAAGACATCCAGCCGCGTGCGATCGACCGGATAGGTGATCAGCGTCTCGTCGCGCAGGTCCTCGGCTTCGACAAAGAGTTTTTTCGCCAGCGGATGCCCGGCGGCGGCCACGAAAACGGGCTCGTAGTCGAACAGCGGGCGGAAATCGATGCCGTCCAGCGCCTCGGGGTCGGACGAAATCACCACGTCCACCTCTTCGGCCTGCAGTGCGGGCAGCGCGTCAAAGGCCAGCCCGGGGCGGATGTCGATATCTACCTCGGGCCAGGACATGCGAAACCGTTCCAGCACCGGGAACAGCCACTCGAAACAGGCGTGGCATTCGATGGCGATGTGCATCCGGCCGGCGCTGCCGCGCCTGAGCCCCTCGAACTCGGCCTCGAGCGCCTCGATCTTTGGCAGCACCTCTTCGGCGACGCGCAGCAGGCGCATCCCGGCCTCCGACAGCCGCAAGGGCTTGGTGCGGCGCACAAACAGCTCGACCCCGGCCTGGTCTTCAAGCCCCTTGATCTGGTGGCTCAGTGCCGACTGGGTGATGTGCAAAAGGTCCGCCGCCCGCGCCAGCCCGCCGGCCTGGTGGATAGCCCTGATGGTGCGGAGGTGCCGGAAATCAATGTGCATTATTAGGTTGTCTCATTCAAAGCATGAATTTTATGAAGTTGTCTCACATTCGCCAACCTGCCACAAGATCTGCAACCCAGCCTGTCAAGGATTGCCGACCATGTCCGTTCCGTCCGTGTCATTCGAATTCTTCCCGCCGCGCTCTCTCGAAGGGTCGTTCCGCCTTTGGGACACGGTGCAGGCACTCAGCCCCCTGCAGCCCGAATTCGTCTCGGTCACATACGGCGCCGGCGGCACCACGCGAGAGTTGACGCGCGACGCGGTGGCGACGCTGACCCGGTCATCGGGCCTGAACGTCGCGGCACATCTGACCTGCGTCGACGCCAGCCGCGACGAAACCATGCAGATCGCCCGTGACTTCGCCCAGGCTGGCGTGCGCGAGATCGTGGCGCTGCGCGGCGACCCGCCCAAGGGCGCCGACCGGTTCGCCCCGCATCCCGAGGGCTTTGCCGACAGTTGCGAGCTGATCTCGGCACTGGCCGAAACCGGTGACTTCACCATTCGCGTGGGCGCCTATCCCGAAAAACACCCCGAGGCGGCAAGCGCACAGGCCGATATCGAATGGCTCAAGCGCAAGATCGACGCGGGCGCGAGCGAGGCAATCACCCAGTTCTTCTTCGAGGCCGAGACCTTTTTCCGCTTCCGCGACGCCTGTGAAAAGGCCGGCATCGACGCGCCGATCAGGCCCGGCATCCTGCCGATCGAGAACTGGGCCGGTGCGCGGCGCTTTGCCCAGGCCTGCGGCACGCGCGTTCCGGGCTGGCTGGCCGATGCGTTCGAGCGGGCCGAGCGCGACGGCGAAGGCCGCGCCGACCTGCTGGCCACCGCCGTGGCAACAGAGCTGTGCGACAATCTGGTCGAGGGCGGGGTAGAGCATCTGCATTTCTACACCCTCAACCGCCCCGACCTGACGCGCGACATCTGTCACGCGCTGGGCGTGCGTTCGCGCGCCGGGCTGCGCGACGTGGCCTGAGCCGGACTGCATTCCACCCTTGCCCCTTTCGCCCTGCCCGCCTAAGCCTGCGTGCGGAAGGAGATCACCCCATGCCCGACACCGCACCGCGCGCTGCCCGCACGCTTGACGAACTGCCCGACATGGCCGACCTCACCGGCCGGTCGGGACTGGAATTCATGCAGGATGTCCTTGCCGGCCGCCTGTCCGGGCCACCCATCGGGGGGACGCTGGGCTTTGGCGTGACCGAAGTTGCCAAGGGGCGCGTCACCTTCGAGGGGGTGCCGGAATTCGCGGTCACCAACCCGATGCGCGGCGTGCATGGCGGCTGGTACGGCGCCATTCTCGACAGTTGCATGGGCTGCGCGGTGATGTCGACGCTGGAACGGGGCCGTATCTATACAACGCTTGAATTCAAGGTGAATATTACCCGCGCGGTGCCTTTGGGCGTGCGCGTGCGCGCGGTGGGCCAGACGGCCCATGCCGGTCGCCGCACCGCGGTCGCCACCGGCGAATTGCGCGGGGTGGATGACGGCCGCCTTTACGCCACCGCCAGCACCACCTGCCTGATCATGGATGCGCCCAAGGCAAAATAGCGCCCCGCCTCAGTGCGCGGCGGCAGTATCGGGCGGCATTTCCTGCCGCTTGCGTGCGGTTTCGTGTATCCGTTCTGACGGGTCGCGGCCCACCGCCCGCGCATGGCGCAGCAGGAACAGCCGCCCCCAGCCCCGCCAGGTGCCGCAGGATGGCGCGTCGGGATCGACCCGAAACCGCGCCTGCCAGCCATCGGGCAAATCGACGCCGCATTCGGATAGCCGCTCCATCATCCAGCGAAAGGGGATATTGGCCAGCGGGCGCGCCGCCTCGTACCCGCCAAGCTGGCCGCCGACATCGCCGTGGGTGCCGCGAAACCAGACCTGTTCGACATGGCCCTGAAACCCCTCGGGCGTTTGCCACAGCACGGGGGTATATGCCTCGCGCGTCTCGTCCAGGGCCAGAGCGTGAAAGCCATGGCGCACCGAGGGGCCGAGTTTGTGATCGTGAAAGGCGTGCGCCGGCTCAGTCAGCCGCCACAGCACTGGCAGACGCAGGCCCAGCGCCTTGACGGTGTCCCAGACGCCGACCATCTCGATCTCGACCCCGTCATGGCACAGCGTTCGGGCAAAGGCGCGCGCGGCCTCGTTGCCGGCGCCCGCCTGGTAGTGGCGATAGGCGGTCAGCACGTTGCGCTCGGTCGCGTGGCGCGCCTGCAAGAGCCCGACCCGGTCGATCACGCCAGCCAGCGAGCGCACCGCATAGGCGCCCCGCGAATAGCCCATCAGGATGATTCGGTCACCGCTGCGGTACCGGCTGGCAAGATAGCCATAGGCGCGGCGGATCTGACTGTTGATGCCCCGCCCCGAGATCACGTCGCCTGTGGCGCGCCAATCCTGCCACTGAACGCCGGCCTCATAATAAAGTGACAGCCGCGCATGCAACGCCTCGCAAAGCAGCTTGTAGGCCAGACCGGCATTGCTCTCGCAGCCCGTCTCAAGCGAGGACATGGTGCCGTCAAGGATGATGACATGGGTCAGATGCCCACGTTCGTGCCGCTGTCCCTGCCGCCCCTGCCGCCGGCCGGGACGCAGCACGGAATAGATGCGTTTCGCCCACGCCGTCCATGTCATCGGCAGTCACCTCCGTCGCCCCGATCATGGCAGATATATCTGAACACGGCATTTCATTTTCCAGCGGATCTGCCGTGACCGGGTTCCGGCGCAACAGGTACCGCGATCAGCCCAGACCGTCCACCGTTACCGTCTCGCCCGGTCCATAGCCGTTGAACCGGGTGGCCAGGCTCAGCGAATAGGCGCCCATGCCGGCAAATAGCAGATAGTCCCCCTCGGCCAGATCGGAAGGCAGGTCAATCGCCTCGGGCAGCCGGTCAAGGCTGTCACAGGTCGGGCCAAAGACGGTGCGCGCCACCGGCGCCCCATTGCGCGGGGTGCCATCGGGCGCGATCGCGGTGATGCGCCGGGCGGTGCCGATGTCGCGGGCCTCGAACAGCCCGCCATAGACCCCGTCATTAAGCAACACCGCATTGCCCCCGCGCAGCGCCTTAACCCGTGTCGCCAGGGTAAACGCCTCTGCCGCCATGGCGCGGCCCGGCTCGCACAAGAGCCCCGGCGCGTCAGGGCCGAATTCCTGCCGCGCCACCTGTCCGATATGATCGAATATCGCCTCAAGGTCCGGCGCGGCGCCATCGCGGTGCGAGGCAAAGCCGCCGCCGACATTCAGCCGCCCGATGCGCACCCCGGCCTCGTGCGCGACCTGTGCCGCGGTCCGGATATAGGTGCCCCAGGCCGCAGGATCGGCGCATTGCGTGCCGGGGTGAAAGGTCAGTACCGGGCGAAACCCCATTTCCGCCACCTCGCGCAGCAGTGCCACAGCGGCGGCGGGCGGGGCGCCGAACTTGGCGCCGAAATCATAGGCCGCCCCCGTCACCGGCAGGGCCAGCCGCACCGCCACCTCGACATCGCGCGGCAGGGGGGCCAGCTTTTCCAGCTCGCGCCGGTCATCGACCGAACAGGACGCCACCCCCATTTCGCACGCGAACGCCACCTCATCGGGGCTGCGCACGGGGTTGTTGTAGTGCAGCACCGCATCCGCACAGATGGCGCGCACGGCGCGCATCTCTTGGGGGCTGGCGACGTCGAAGGTGCCGATCCCGGCCGCGACGAGGTTGGCAAGCACCTCTTCGCCCGCGTTGGCCTTGACTGCATAGGTGACAAGACCCGGGAACCCGGCCAGGAACCGGCGCGCCGTGGCCTGTAACACCGCGGGCGCAAAATAAAAAAGCGCGGTATCGGGACGGTGGCGGGCGATATGGGTGGCCGGGTCGGCCCAGGTCGGGATTTCGCGCATGGTGCTGCCTCGTTCTGCCTCGCGGGATTTACCCCAAGAATGGGCGCGAATTACGTCGATTTCACCAAGCACTTCGTATATATATGGTATCTGGCTCGGCAATTCGACGAGGACCAATGCAGATTGACAATCTCGACCGGGCACTGCTGGCGCTCTTGCGTGAAAACGCGCGCCTGCCGGTGGCGGTACTGGCGCGGCGGCTGGGGCTGGCGCGCACCACGGTTCAGGCCCGGCTGGACCGGCTGGAGGCCACCGGTATCGTGCAAGGCTATACCGTGCGGCTGAACGAGTCGCTCAGCGCGCCGCTCAGGGCAACGGCGCTGGTCAGCATCGAACCGCGCAGCGCCCCCGCCGTGCTGGCGCGGCTTGAATCGCTGCCGGGGGTGCGCACGGTGCATACCACCTCGGGCCGGTTCGACCTGATCGTGGGGCTTGAGGCCAGCAGCACCGAGGAACTTGATGCCACGCTCGACCGCATCGGCGAGGCCAAGGGCGTGCGCGGTTCCGAAAGCCTGATCCGTCTTTCGACCAAGCTCGACCGACGCGGCTGAGAGGGCCGATCGGCGCACCCCCCTTTCATCGCCCCGAAAAGCTATGTATGACGCGCCGGCAACCCCGCAATGGAGAGTGAAATGGGTTACAAGGTCGTCGTCGTCGGCGCCACGGGCAACGTGGGCCGCGAAATGCTGAACATCCTGGCCGAACGCCAGTTTCCGGTGGACGAAATCGTCGCACTGGCAAGCCGCCGCTCGCTGGGCACCGAGGTGAGCTTTGGCGACCGAACTCTCAAGACAAAGGATCTTGACGCCTTCGATTTCACCGGCTGGGACATCGCGCTTTTCGCCATCGGCTCGGACGCGACCAAGATCTATGCCCCCAAGGCGGCCAAGGCCGGCTGCGTGGTGATCGACAACTCGTCGCTCTACCGCTACGACGCCGATGTGCCGCTGGTGGTGCCCGAGGTGAACCCCGAGGCGGTCGAGAGCTACGCGAAAAAGAACATCATCGCCAACCCCAACTGTTCCACCGCGCAGATGGTGGTGGCGCTCAAGCCCCTGCATGACCGTGCGCGTATCAAGCGGGTGGTGGTGTCGACCTATCAGTCGGTGTCGGGCGCCGGCAAGGAAGGCATGGACGAGCTGTGGGATCAGACCAAGTCGATGTACAACCCCACCGACGACGTGCCGCCGAAAAAGTTTCAAAAGCAGATCGCCTTCAACGTCATTCCCCATATCGACGTCTTCATGGAAGACGGATCGACCAAGGAAGAGTGGAAGATGGTCGCCGAGACCAAGAAAATCGTCGATTCATCGATTAAGGTGACTGCCACCTGTGTGCGGGTGCCGGTCTTTGTCGGCCACGCCGAAGCCATCAACATCGAGTTCGAGGACTTCCTCGACGAGGATGAGGCCCGCGACATCCTGCGCGAGGCGCCGGGCATCATGGTGATCGACAAGCGCGAAGCCGGTGGCTACGTCACCCCGGTCGAATGCGTGGGCGACTTCGCCACCTTCATCAGCCGCATCCGGCAGGACTCGACCATCGACAACGGGCTGAACCTGTGGTGCGTGTCTGACAACCTGCGCAAGGGCGCGGCGCTGAACGCCGTGCAGATCGCCGAAACCCTTGGCACGCGGGTTCTGAAAAAGGGCTAGGGGCGTATCGCGCCAGATCAGACCTGTTAATTGCCCCGGCCCCGGGCCGGGGCCTTTCCTGTCGGCGGGCGTGGACCCCGGGTCAGGCCCGGGGCGCGGGAATTTCCGATAGAGCGCAACAGATCTCTGTCCCGGCCGGGTCGGCGGCAGCGGCGATTGTCTTGGGCCTAGCTGCCGTAGACCCGCGTCCAGCGTTCGATCAGACCCTGCTGCAGCTTCTTCGCGCGGCGGTTCCAGCCATAGGCGCCCGGCGGGCGTTCGCCGGTGGTGCGGTCGTACCCTTCGCGCAGCTCCGTATTGGCGGCAAGAATCGCAAAGGCCAGTTCGGGACTGCCGGGCGCGGTGACATAACCCGCCAGCGAACTGACAAAGTAAAGCGTGCCGGTCTTGGCAGCGACATTGATGGGGTGGTCCGGCACCGCCTTGCCGTTGCTGTCGCGCATCGGGAACGGCTTTAGCAGCGGCTTGAGCAGGCCGTCGGCATGCATCTGCGCCAGCGCATGTGCCAGCGATGCCGCGCCAAGCCTCGATGCCTCTCCCAGCCCCGAATGATCGACCAGATGCGCGCCCGGTATGCGCAGCAGGTCCTGGGCCCAGGCGCTCATCTCGCGCGCCGAGGCCGCCAGCGGCGCCGGCTTTCCACGCCGCCGTGCCGTGGCGGTCAGGCCCACCAGCTCGGCCGTCAGGTTGTTGGAATACTTCAGCATGCCGCGCAGGATTTCGCTCAGCGGCGCGCTCTTGTGGGTCAGCAGGATCTGCCCGCCCGGCGTCTCGCCCAGGGGGCGGCCGGGGGTCAGCACGATGCCATGGGCGCGGGCGAAGGTGGCAAAGACCTCTGCCGCATAGGCGGCTGGGCGGCGAACCGGCAGCCAGCGCGAACCACCCTTGCCCAGCGCCCCGCTGGCCACGCTCCAGGCGTCATGGTCGCCACGGTCGGCATAGGTGTAGACCGGCAGGCTGCGCTTGGCGACGGCCATCCGCGCGACACGCACCTCGGGCCGATAGCGGGCCGAGCGCGCATCCATCGTCACGCTGTACCCCTGACCGGCGCGCTTCCACTCGAAATGCACCCGGTTGTAGTTGAGGTTGAGCCCCGACAGCGATGGGTTGTAACTCACATGCTCGGGCTGCGAGGGGTCGATCACGCGCTGATAGGGCAACGCCCCGGACCAGACCCTGAACTTGCCGCGCACCTCACGCACGCCCGCCTCCTTCAGCCGGGCCGCCATGTCGGCCAGCTCATCGGTATCCAGCGTCGGGTCGCCGCCGCCGGCCAGGATCAGGTCGCCGTCTACGACCCCGTCGCGCACCGGGCCGGAGGCCAGCAGCCGCGTCTCAAAACGGAATTGCGGCCCCAGCACGTCAAGCGAATAAAGCGCGGTGATCACCTTGGTCACGCTTGCCGGCGGCTGGCCCAGGCCCCCACCTTGGCTTTCCAGCACCTTCCCCGTCGCGACATCGACAACGGCATAGGTGACGCGCCCGCCCAGTTGCGCCGCGTCGATCAGCCCGCTTACCGGCGGTTCTGTCCGACCCCCGAAATCCTCCGGCCTCGTCCTGGGCCGCAGGGACACGGCCGGAGGCCCCGCCCAGCCCGGCCCCGCAAGCCCTGCAAACACGCCCCCCAGAAAAAACCGTCTCGAAACATGATTTAACATATGATCAATTATGCCACGGCACTGCGCTCAGACAATGTGAATTGCACACAGGGCCGGATCAATTGTTGCCCAATTCGCGCCAATTGCCAGCCTCCCGCAGCTCGGTTGACGAAATACTCCGCATCGGCACGTTGACGAAACACCACGCCGGCGCCTGCACCCGGGCCAGCAGGCGGCTTTGCGACGGGCGCAGCCGGGCGTGGGAATAGATGCGCGCAGCCTTGGACATGCGCGCCGAAATGCGCTGTTCCGGCCGGGCCAGGATGCCCAGCGGCACGCGTTTCACGATCTCTTGCCAGTCCTGCCACAGGTGAAACTGCGCCAGGTTGTCGGCCCCCATCAGCCAGACGAACCGCACACCGGGCTGCGCCGCCTGCAGCGCCGCAATGGTTTCGGCGGTATAGCGGGTGCCGGCGCGGGCCTCGAAATCGCTGACCTCCATGCGCGGATGGTCCAGGATGGCGCGGCAGGCCTCCATCCGGTGGGCCAGCGGCGCGGGGCCGTGGGTTTTCAGCGGGTTGCCGGGGCTGACCAGCCACCACACGCGATCCAGCGCGAAACGCTTGAGCGCCTCGCGACTGATATGGACATGGCCCTGGTGCGGCGGGTCGAACGACCCGCCCAGAAGACCGACCGCCTGTCCGGGGCGCACGGGTGGAAGCGGTTGCCGCATGGCGCCTGTTTGGCCGCAGGGGCGCGGCCATGTCCAGCGGTTTTCGCGAAAGCGCGCATATGCCAGCACTTTCGGCATTTGAATTCCGCGCCCCACAAGGTTAGATGCCCCTCAACCCGGCTTCAGCGAGAAAGAACAAGACACATGGCGCAGAAATACGTCTATCACATGCAGGGTGTCTCCAAGACTTACCCCGGCGGCAAGAAATGCTTCGAGGACATCCACCTCAGCTTTCTTCCCGGGGTAAAGATCGGCGTCGTCGGCGTGAACGGCGCCGGTAAATCGACCCTGATGCGGATCATGGCCGGCCTCGACACCGATTTCACCGGCGAGGCATGGGCGGCCGAAGGCGCGCGCGTCGGCTATCTGCCGCAAGAGCCGCAACTTGACCCCTCGCTGGACGTGCGTGGCAACGTCATGCTGGGCGTGGCCGACAAAAAGGCCAAGCTGGACCGGTTCAACGAACTGGCGATGAACTATTCCGACGAAACCGCCGACGAGATGGCGGCGCTGCAGGACGAGATCGACAGCCAGAACCTGTGGGATCTCGACAGCCAGATCGACGTCGCGCTCGAGGCACTGCGCTGCCCGCCCGACGATGCCGATGTCGCATCGCTTTCGGGCGGCGAAAAGCGGCGGGTGGCGCTGTGCAAGCTGCTGCTCGAGGCGCCCGACATGCTGCTTTTGGACGAGCCCACCAACCACCTTGACGCCGAAACCATCGCTTGGCTGCAACAGCACCTGATCGACTATAAAGGCACCTGCCTGATCGTCACCCACGACCGCTATTTCCTGGATGACATCACCGGCTGGATCCTCGAGTTGGACCGTGGCCGCGGCATCCCCTACGAGGGCAACTATTCCGCCTGGCTGGAACAGAAGGCCAAGCGCCTGGAACAGGAGGCGCGCGAGGACAAGACCCGGCAAAAGACGCTGGAGCGCGAACTCGAATGGATCCGCCAGGGGGCCAAGGCCCGCCAGGCCAAGCAGAAGGCCCGGATCAACGCCTATAACGAGATGGCCAACCAGTCCGAACGCGAAAAGGTCGGCCGCGCCCAGATCGTCATTCCCAACGGCCCCCGCCTTGGCAGCAAGGTGATCGAGGTAGAGGGCCTGAAAAAGCACATGGGCGACAAGCTGTTGGTCGAGGATCTGTCGTTCTCGCTGCCGCCCGGCGGCATCGTCGGCGTGATCGGCCCCAACGGCGCGGGCAAGACGACGCTGTTTCGCATGCTGACTGGCCAGGAACAGCCCGACGCGGGCCAGATCGAATATGGCGACACCGTCAAGCTGGCCTATGTGGACCAGTCCCGCGACGACCTGAAGGACAACGAAACCGTGTGGGAGGCGATCTCGGGCGGTGCCGAGATCATCGAGCTGGGCGACGCCAAGATGAACAGCCGCGCCTATTGCTCGGCCTTCAACTTCAAGGGCGGCGACCAGCAAAAGAAGATGTCGCTATTGTCCGGGGGCGAACGCAACCGGGTGCACATGGCGCGCCTGCTGAAAGAGGGCGGCAACGTCCTGTTGCTGGACGAACCCACCAACGACCTGGACGTCGAGACGCTGCGTGCGCTCGAGGATGCGCTGGTGGATTTCGCCGGCTGCGCGGTGGTGATCAGCCACGACCGCTTTTTCCTCGACCGTATCTGTACCCACATTCTGGCCTTCGAAGGCGAGGCGCATGTGGAATGGTTCGAGGGCAACTTCGAGGATTACGAGGAAGACAAGAAACGCCGGCTTGGCCCGGATGCGCTGGAGCCGAAGCGGATCAAGTACAAGAAGTTTGTGAGATGAATGGGGGTGGGTGGGTTTGCAACCCACCATCTGCCTATGCCCTGCAGGGCATATCGGTGGGGTGAAACCCCACCCTACACCGCCTCTCCGAAGTTTCCTTCCGCCACCGTGCCCGCCCATTCCGGCGCCACCAGACCGGCGTCTACATCGCGGTGGATGGACGAATACGGCCAATCGACCGCCCGTTCGACAAACCCGTGCCTGACCGGGTTCGCCCAGCAATAGCGCAGATGGGCATGGTAATCCGCCGCGTCCCGGATGTGGTGTTCCCAGAAACGGCGCTGCCAGATCGCGCATTCGCGTTTGTTCTGTCGTAGGCCGGGCTTCAGCCCGGCATATCGCCCCGCCCTGATCACCGGAAATTCCGTCGGCAGCGGTGCCGGGCTGAAGCCCGGCCTACGATGTGCCTCGTTCAAGCTCCGCGTGAACCGCGCCTTGATCGCGCCCCACCGCGTGGAAAAATCCGCGTCCCCCTCAGGCAGGGTCCAGACCGCGTGGATATGATCAGGCAACACAACCCACGCGTCGATTTCAAAGGGCCGTTCCTGCCGTGTCGCCCGGACAGCGGCGCGCAGGTGCACGATTTCGTCCACCAACAGCCACCTGCCCCGCTCGGCCAGGTTGACGGTAAAGAACACGCATGCCCCGGGCAGCTTTGGACGAATGTATCGCGTCATGCCCCAATCTGCGGGCATCAAGGTTAACAATCCTTTGCACGGCGCCTGAAAAACAGCCCCCACAACCGGCCCCCGGCATGAAAACGGCATCAACATACCCCGGCCCCGCCCCGCCACCGGCAGATTTCCGGCGCAGGCTCCTGATCATCAAGGAGACCGGCAATGCGACACACCGCAGACAAATGGCACGGCACACACCGCCACCCTGACCGCATCCCGACCTACCGGCCGCAAAAGCCCTTTCGTTTTACCGATTGGGCCGCGCTCTGACACTGGCCAGGCGGCTTTCGTGCCCGTCACGAACGCGCCAAGCAGGGGCAGCCCCTGCTGCCAGGGCCGCTTTACCCGCGCCCCAGTTTAATCTTGTCACTCCCGGCGCCGGCCCGGCGCACACGGGCTGTTCGATGGCGTTGGTCGACAAGGCCCTTTCCCCGCGACAAGCTGTGCGGCGGGTTGGTGACGGGGGGTTGCGCGCGGCAGCTGGCAGCAGTGTTCGGGCCCGGCACAGCGGCCGATCTGTCTGACACATGCCGCCAGAGGTCACCGGATTTTGATTTTGCCTATACCTCGTGGCAGATTACATGCAGGGTTCACCGAATGCACCAATCGACGGGAGAATGACATGACGAGCAGGCGCCAGTTCATTGCCACCGGCCTTGCCGCGCTGGCCACGCCGGCGCTGGCGCGGGCCTATGAGCTTGACCCCAAGTTCCAACCCACCCGCGTGCAGATTCAGGCGAATTACGGCCCCGGACAGTTGCTGGTGCTGCCGCGGGCGCATTTTCTCTATTACGTCACCGCACCGGGCGAGGCGCTGCGCTATGGCGTCGGCGTCGGGCGCGCGGGGCTGGAATTCCAGGGCACTGCGGTGATCGGGGCCAAGCGCAAGTGGCCGACATGGCGCCCCACCAACGAGATGATCAAGCGCGACCCCGGTGCCTATGCCAAGTTCGTCGACAACGACTATATCCAGCCCGGCGGGCCCGGTAACCCGCTGGGTGCGCGGGCGCTCTATCTCTTTCAGAACGGGCGCGACACCTATTACCGCATCCACGGCACGAACGCGCCGCGCACCATCGGGCTGTCCGTTTCCAACGGCTGCATCCGCATGCTGAACGAACACGTCAAGGACCTTTTCGAACGGGTGCCGACCGGCACCAAGGTCACGGTGCTCTGATCCGCGCCGCGATCAGACGGTTGAAAGATTCTTCTTGAAAACACGTCAGGGAACGCACATATACGGTTTCGCGACGTTATTTCTATCGACCATCTGTTCCCGTACCACGGCTCAGTCAATCGATCCAGCTATGACGAGCCGACCTGCCGCAGTACCGTGGGCAGGAAACTACAGGAGTAATACAGATGGCCAATGGCACTGTAAAATGGTTCAACGCCACCAAAGGGTTTGGCTTCATTGCCCCCGAATCCGGTGGTCGTGACGTATTCGTTCACATCTCTGCAGTCGAGCGTGCCGGTCTGACCGGTCTGGCCGACAACCAGAAAGTGACCTTCGACGTTGAAGCCGGCCGTGACGGCCGCGAAGCGGCGACGAACATCGCGCTGGCCTGAGCCAACGCCGAAATGACGGATCAGGGCCCCTTTCGGGGCCCTTTTTCATTTGGGCGGCTAAAATTGGCGGTCGTCAGCGCGCGGCCTCGATCAGCCGCATCACTTCGGGGCCGATCGCCTCAATGATGCGCGCGACGCCTTCGGCGTTGGGGTGAATGCCGTCGGGCTGCATCCACTCGCGCATGTCCTCAAGGCTGTCGCCCGCCAGCCCGGCAAAGAAGTTCGGATAGTAGAGCGTGCCATATCGCGCGGCGAGGTCGGGAAAGATCGCGTCGAACGCGGTCTTGTAGTCCTCTCCGAAATTGCCGCTAGCCGGCACCCCCACCAGCAGCACCGGCACGTCCTGCGCGGCGGCCGTATCGAGGATGGCCGACAGGTTGGCCCGCGTCACCGCCGGGTCGATCCCGCGCAGCATGTCGTTGGCGCCCAGCGCCAGGATCATCGCGTCGATATCGGGTGTCAGGCTCCAGCCCACGCGGGCCGCGCCGCCAGCGGTGGTTTCGCCCGACACGCCGCCATTGATGATTTCGGCCGAAATGCCGCGATCCGTCAGCCATGCCTGCAACTGCGGAACAAGGCCCTTTTCCCGCACCAGCCCATAGCCCTGTGTCAGGCTGTCGCCAAAGGCCAGGACCGTGACCTCATCGGCACGCGCCGGCGCGGACAGCGCAAGGCACAGCAGCAGCGCCTTGCCGCAGGCCGCCGCCACCCCATATGTCAGAAAACCCCTGATCCAGCGGCGCCTTTTCATGACCTCTCCCGTCCTTTCGCTTTCCAATGCTTCTCTTGACCTCAAGGGCAATGCCGGCCCCGTCCGGATACTTGATGCGATCTCGCTCGATGTCCACCGCGGCCAGACGGTCGGGCTGGTGGGGCCGTCCGGGTCGGGCAAATCATCGCTGCTGATGCTGATGGGCGGGCTGGAGCGCGCCACCGGCGGGCGGGTCTGTGCGCTTGGCCACGACCTGGGACGGATGAGCGAGGATGCCCTCGCCCGTCTCAGGCGCGACCATTTCGGGGTGGTGTTCCAGTCCTTTCACCTGATCCCGACAATGACGGCGCTGGAAAACGTCGCCACGCCGCTGGAACTGGCCAGCGCGCCCGATGCCTATGATCGCGCGGTCGAGGAATTGCGCGCGGTCGGCCTGGCGGCACGGGCGCAGCATTACCCGGCCGAATTGTCAGGTGGCGAACAACAGCGCGTGGCACTGGCGCGCGCCGCGGTGACGCGCCCCGACATCCTGCTGGCGGACGAACCCACCGGCAACCTCGATTCCGTCAATGGCTCGGCCATCGTCGAGATGCTGTTCGGCCTGCGCGAACGCCATGCCGCGACGCTGGTGCTGGTCACCCACGCGCCGGAGCTGGCCGAACGCTGCGACCGGGTGATCCGGCTGCGCGACGGGCACATCGTCACGGATGCGGATGCCGGGACGGAGGCGGACACGGCATGAGCCTGCGCATCGCCGCAAGGCTGGCGTGGCGCGAGTTGCGCGGCGGGCTGGCCGGGTTCCGCATCTTTCTGGGCTGCGTGATCCTTGGCGTTGCGGCCATAGCCGCGGTGGGCACGGTGCGCGAAAGCGTCACCCGCGGCCTTGTCGCCGAGGGGGCTAGGCTGCTGGGCGGGGACGCCGAGATCACGCTGACCTACCGCTTTGCCAGCGGGGAAGAGCGCGCCTTCATGGACGGCCTGGCCAATGCAGCCTCGGAAATCGTCGATTTCCGTTCCATGGCGGTGGTGCCGGACGGGCCGCAGGCGCTGACCCAGGTCAAGGCGGTCGATGCAGCCTATCCGTTGATCGGGGCGGTAACGCTCGATCCGCCGATACCGCTGGCCAAGGCTCTGGCCGGGCAGGATGGGGTGCCCGGCGCGGTCGTGCACCCGATGCTGGCGCAGCGGCTGGGGATCGGGCCCGGTGACAGCTTTCGCCTTGGCCGGCAAGAGTTTCACCTAATGGCGCTGCTCAAAGATGAGCCCGACAACGCCACCCCCGGTTTCGGGCTTGGCCCCCGCAGCATCGTCGCCACAACCGCGCTGGCGGAATCGGGGCTGCTGTCACCCGGCACGCTGTTTTCCACGCGCTACCGGCTGGACCTGCCGCAAGGCGTTGACCCGGACCATGCCAGGGCCGATGCCGAGGCGGCGCTCAAGAACAGCGGCATGCGCTGGCGCGACGCGCGCAATGGCGCGCCGGGCGTGGCGGCCTTTGTCGACAGGCTGGGCAAGTTCCTGGTGCTGGTGGGGCTTTCGGGCCTCGCCGTGGGCGGCGTCGGCATTTCGGCGGCGCTGCGGGCCTACCTGGCGGGCAAGACCGAAACCATCGCCACGCTGCGCACGTTGGGAGCCGAACAGGGCACGATCTTTCTGACCTATTTCCTGCAGACCGGCGCGCTGGCGGCGGTCGGCATCGTGCTGGGCCTCATGCTGGGGGTCGGCGTGCCGGTGCTGCTGGCCCCGCTGATCGAGGCGCGGCTGCCGGTTCCGGCGGTCTTTGCCCCCTGGCCCCGCCCGATGGCCGAGGCCGCGCTATACAGCGCGCTGACAGTGCTGATCTTTACGCTCTGGCCACTGGCGCGGCTGCGCGATGTGCGGGCAGCCGCGCTCTATCGTGGCGCGCTCTCGCACGGGCGGGCGCTGCCGCCCCGGCCCTTTGTCGTGGCGACATTTGCCCTGCTGGCCGCGCTGCTGGCGGCGGCGGCGCTGTTTTCCGGCAACGCGGTGCTGACGCTCTGGACTGCGGGCGGCATCGCCGCCTCGCTGGCGGTGCTGGCGCTGGCCGGCAGGGGCATCGCGGCAGCAGCACGGGCACTGAGGCGGCGCGCGCGGGGGCGACCTGCGCTGGGCTGGGCGCTGGCGGCCATCGGGGCGCCGGGCGGCAGCGCCGGCGCGGTGGTGCTGTCGCTGGGGCTGGGGCTGTCGGTGCTGGCCACGGTGGGGCAGATCGACGCCAACCTGCGCAGCGCCATCACCCGCGACCTGCCGGACCGGGCGCCGGCCTTCTTTTTCGTCGACATTCAAAAGGACCAAATGCCGGCGGTGCTGGAACGCCTGCAATCCGACCCCGCCGTCGAGCGCGTGGACCACGCGCCGATGCTGCGCGGCATCATCACCGCCATCAACGGCCGCCCGGCGGCCGAGGTCGCCGGCGATCACTGGGTTTTGCGCGGCGACCGGGGCGTCAGCTATGCCGGCGCCCTGCCCCCGCGCACGCGACTGGTCGAAGGGACATGGTGGGGGGCGGGTTATGACGGCCCGCCGCAGATCAGCTTTGCCACCGAAGAAGCCACTGAGATGGGGCTCAAGCTGGGCGACGAGATCACCGTCAACATCCTGGGGCGCGCGATCACGGCGCGGCTGACCTCACTTCGCGCGGTCGATTTCTCGACCGCCGGGATGGGGTTCGTCATGGTGATGAACGAGGCCGCGCTGGCGGCTGCACCGCACAGCTTCATCGCCACCGTCTACGCCACGCCCGAGGCAGAGGCGGCGATCCTGCGCGACATCACCACCGCCCACTCCAACATCACAGCCATCGGCGTGCGCGAAGCGATCGAACGGGTGAGCGGGCTGCTGGACGGTCTTGCCTCGGCCACGGCCTGGGGCGCGGCGGCGACGCTGATGACCGGGTTCCTCGTGCTGATCGGGGCCGCCGCTGCCGACCAGCGCGCGCGCCGCTACGAGGCGGCGATCCTGAAAACACTGGGCGCCACGCGGGCGCGCATCCTGTGGGGGCTGACGCTGCGCGCGGCCTTGCTGGGCGCGGCGGCGGGGCTTGTCGCGCTTGGTGCCGGGATCGGCGGCGGCTGGGCGGTCAGCCATTTCGTGATGGAAACCGGCTTTGCCGTGGCCTGGGGGCCGGCGGTGCTGATCGTGGCCGGCGGCGCGCTGATCAGCCTTCTGGCCGGGCTGGCCTTTGCCTGGGGCCCGGTTTCTGCCCGGCCCGCACGGGTACTGCGGATGCAGGACTGACCGGGGCGGCATCCTGTGCCGCCCCTTTCTGAGATCTTCGAGCGAATTCCCTACTCCGCCGCCTCGCTGTACGCCTCCATCGGCGGGCAGGTGCAGATCAGGTGACGGTCGCCCCAGACGTTGTCGACACGGTTGACTGGCGGCCAGTACTTGTCGACGCGGAACGCGCCGGGCGGGAAACACGCCTCTTCGCGGCTATAGGGACGGTCCCAGTCACGCACCAGATCCTCCATCGTGTGCGGCGCGTTCTTGAGCGGGTTGTTTTCCGGGTCGATCCGACCTTCCTCGATGGCGCGGATTTCCTCGCGGATCGCCAGCATCGCGTTGCAGAAACGGTCCAGCTCGGCCTTGGTTTCGCTCTCGGTGGGTTCGACCATCAGCGTACCGGGCACGGGAAAGCTCATCGTCGGGGCGTGAAAACCGTTGTCGATCAGCCGCTTGGCGATGTCGTCGACGGTCACGCCGGCGCTGTCGGCAAAGGGGCGGGTGTCAAAGATGCATTCATGCGCAACCCGACCGTTCTGCCCCTTGAAGAGCACGTCATAGGCCCCTTCCAGCCGCTTGGCGATGTAGTTGGCGTTCAGGATCGCCACCCGCGTCGCCTGGGTCAGCCCCTGCCCGCCCATCAGCAGGATATAGGCCCAGCTGATCGGCAGGATCGAGGGCGAGCCATAGGGCGCGGCCGCAACCGGCCCTTCCTGCCCGCCGGTTTGCGGATGACCTGGCAGGAAGGGCGCAAGGTACGCCTTGACCCCGATCGGCCCCATGCCGGGGCCGCCACCGCCATGCGGGATGCAAAAGGTCTTGTGCAGGTTGAGGTGGCTCACATCCCCGCCGATGTCGCCCGGCCGCGCAAGCCCGACCATGGCATTCAGGTTGGCGCCGTCGATATAGACCTGCCCGCCATGCCGATGCACGATGTCGCAGACCTCGCGCACGCCCTCCTCGAACACGCCGTGGGTGCTGGGATAGGTGATCATGCAGGCGGCCAGGTTGTCGGCGTTGGCCTCGGCCTTGGCGCGGAAATCGTCCAGGTCGATATCGCCGTTCTCGGCTGATTTCACCGTCACCACCTTCCAGCCGACCATATGCGCGCTGGCCGGGTTGGTGCCGTGGGCGCTGACCGGGATGAGGCACACATTGCGGTGGCCCTGCCCGTTGGCGCGGTGCCAGGCCGCGATCGTCAGCAGCCCGGCATATTCGCCCTGAGCGCCGGAATTGGACTGCATCGACATCGCGTCATAGCCGGTGATCTCGCACAGCCGGGCGCAAAGATCGTCGATCATCTCGCGGTATCCCTCGGCCTGGTCGGGCGGGCAGAAGGGATGTAGCTGCGCGAATTCGCGCCAGCTGATCGGCATCATCTCGGCGGCCGAGTTCAGTTTCATCGTGCAGCTGCCCAGCGGGATCATCGCCCGGTCAAGCGCCAGGTCACGGTCGGCCAGCCGGCGCATGTAGCGCATCATCTCGGTCTCGGCCCGGTTCATGTGGAAAATCGGGTGGGTCAGGTATTCGGTCCGCCGGTGCATGTTCTCGGGCACCCGGTATTCGGGTTCGAAATTGTCGTCGCGGCGTTCGATACCAAAGGCCCGCCAGACCGCCTCGATGCTCTTGGGGCGCGTCGCCTCGTCCAGCGTGATGCCGACACGGGTTTCGCCGACGCGGCGCAGGTTGATGCCCTCGTCCACCGCCGATTTCAACACCGCCGCCTGCAGCGGGCCGACATCCACGGTGATGGTGTCGAAGAACGCCTTGGGATCGACCTTGAAACCCGCCTCTTCCAGCCCACGGGCCAGGCGCACGGTCTTGCGGTGGATGCGCTGGGTGATGGCCTTCAGCCCCTTGGGCCCGTGGAACACCGCGTACATCGACGCCATCACCGCCAGCAACGCCTGCGCGGTGCAGACATTGCTGGTCGCCTTTTCCCGGCGGATATGTTGTTCGCGGGTCTGCAGGGCCAGGCGATAGGCGCGGTTGCCGTGGCTGTCGACCGAAACGCCCACCAGCCGCCCCGGCATCGCCCGTTTGAACGACTCGCGGCACGCCATATAGGCGGCGTGCGGGCCGCCATAGCCCATCGGCACGCCGAATCGCTGGGCGCTGCCCACCGCGATGTCGGCCCCCATTTCGCCGGGTTCCTTGAGCAGCGTCAGCGCCAGCGGGTCGGCCGAGACGATGCCGATGGCACCATGTTCGTGCAGCGCTTCTATGTGAGAGGTGAAATCGCGCACATGGCCATAGGTGCCCGGATACTGGAACAAAGCACCAAAGACCTTAGAGGCGTCCATCTTGTCGGGGTTGCCGACGATCACCTCGATCCCCAGCGGCGCGGCGCGGGTCTGGACGACGGCGATGTTCTGCGGGTGGCAGTCGCGGTCGACAAAGAACGCGCCGGCCTTTGACTTGGCGACGCGCTGCGCCATGGTCATCGCCTCGGCGCAGGCGGTGGCCTCGTCCAGCAGCGAGGCGTTGGCGATCTCCAGCCCGGTCAGATCCGAGATCATGGTCTGGAAGTTCAGCAGCGCCTCCAGCCGGCCCTGGCTGATCTCGGGCTGATAGGGGGTGTAAGAGGTGTACCAGGCCGGGTTTTCCAGGATGTTGCGCTGGATCGCCGGCGGCGTGACCGTGCCGTGATAGCCCTGCCCGATCAGGCTGACCAGGACCTTGTTCTTACCCGCCGTCATCCGCATGCGGTGTATCAACTCGCGCTCGGAAAGCGGCTTGCCGAACTCCAGCGGCTTTTCCTGCCGGATGGATTTCGGCACCGCCTCGTCGATCAGCTGGTCCAGGCTGTCGACGCCCAGCACCTGCAGCATCCCGTCCATTTCCTCGGGCGAGGGGCCGATATGGCGGCGGTTGGCGAAATCGTAGGGCAGGTATTCGGTGGGCTTGAAGGGCATGGTTTCCTCATCCGTTGTTCAGGCGGCGCCGATCAGCCGGCGCCTGCGCCCCGTTCATCAACATCCTAGGCACGACAGCCGTGCCGGAGGCGGGACATTTCTGTCCGCGATACCTGTTAGGCGATGAACGCCTTGTAGGCGGCCTCGTCCATCATCGCGTCCATCTGCGACGGGTCCGACGGTTTGATCCGAAAGAACCAGCCATTGCCCATCGGGTCTTCGTTCACCTTGGCGGGCTCGTCGGCGATGGCGTCGTTGACGGCGGTGATTTCACCGTCGATGGGGGCCAGGATATCGGACGCCGCCTTGACGCTTTCGATGACGACGATCTCGTCATCCTTGGTGACGGTGGTCCCGGGCTGGGGCAGTTCGACAAAGACGATGTCGCCCAGTTCCTCGGCCGCGTGTTCGGTGATGCCAACGACAACCTCGTCATCCTCGACGCGCAGCCACTCGTGTTCTTCGGTAAATTTCATTCTTTTCAATCTCCTGTTGGATCAGCGTTTGAAGCCGGCCGGGACAAAGGGCAGCTTTGCCACGCGGGCGGGCATGCGCCGGCCGCGCACCTCGCCCCAGACCATCGTTCCCGGCTCGGCCAGATCGGCCGGGACATAGCCCATCGCCACGGGCGCGCCGACGCTGGGGCCGAACGCGCCGGATGTGATTGTGCCCACCGGCTCTGCCGCGTCCTCGGCCGCGAACAGCAGCGTGCCGTCGCGCATCGGCGCGCGGCCCTCGGGGGCAAGCCCTACGCGCCGGCGCGCAGGGCCGTCCAGGAACTCGCGCAGGATGCGATCGGCACCCGGAAAGCCGCCCGCGCGCGCGCCGCCGCTGCGGCGAACCTTTTGTATCGCCCAGGAAAGCCCGGCCTCGACCGGGCTGGTGGTGGTGTCGATGTCATGGCCGTAAAGGCAAAGTCCTGCCTCAAGCCGCAAACTGTCGCGGGCGCCCAGGCCGATCGGCTCGACCGCCTCATGCGCCAGCAGGGCGCGCGACAGGGCCTCGGCCTGCTCGGCCGGCACCGAAATCTCGTACCCGTCCTCGCCGGTATAGCCGGAGCGCGACAGCCACAGCTCGCCATAGTCCGAGGCCATGATGGCCAAATCCATGAACCGCATCGCCGCCACGTCGGGCAGGATCGCACCCAGCACCGCATCTGCCGCCGGCCCCTGCAATGCCAGCAGCGCACGTTCGGTCAGTTCCTCGACCTCGACACCGGGCAGGTTCGCGCGCATATGGGCGATGTCATCGCCCTTGCAGGCGGCGTTGACCACCAGGAACAGATGATCGCGCCGGTTGGCGATCATCAGATCGTCCAGGATGCCGCCACCCTCATCGGTAAAGATCCCGTAGCGCTGGCGCATCTCGCCCAGCCCCAGCACATCGACCGGCACCAGCGTTTCCAACGCCTGCGCCGCCGGGCCAACCCCACCCTCATGGCGCAGGATCACCTGACCCATGTGGCTGACATCGAAAAGCCCTGCCGCCGCGCGGGTGTGAAGATGCTCCTTCATCACCCCCAGCGGATATTGCACCGGCATCTCGTACCCGGCAAAGGGCACCATTTTGGCCCCCAGCTCCAGATGCAGGGCATGGAGCGGCGTCTTGCGAAGATCGCTCATCCCGCGTCTCTCCCATCGCTCATGGGCCGGTTGGAAAATGGAATCATTCCCGGCACCGTTTCAGCGCGCGGAAAACCGCGCGCCCTCGATGCCCCCTCTGTCCTTTTGCCTGAGATCGCTATCCCTTCGGCGCCCCGGCTCTTTGCCCGGGATCTCTCCAGAGTCTGTCACAGATGCGGAACGGTCCCTGTCGCCTGAGAGTTTCCGGGGCGGTTGCTCCTTCGGCACCGGCTAAGCCGGTTCTCCCGTTCCGATCGCGGTGTACCCTAGTATGCTGTGCGAGTCGTTTCAAGCCGTCGTGAACAGCCCATCTGCGCAAAAAAACCTGCCAGCGCGTCATTGCCGCAAATCAGGTCTTCCAGCGTCATCGCGTCGAGATGGGTAAAAAAGGCCTCTGCCGCATCGGCCAGCGCATCGCGCAGCCGGCAACTGTCGGACAGCGGGCAGGTGTCGTCGGTATCGGCCAGGCATTCGGTATGGTGGGTGGGCACCTCAAGATCGCGAAAGACCGCGCCGACCGCGATCTCGCGCATCGGCCGCGCCAGCCGCAGCCCGCCCGACCGGCCGCGCCTGGTATGCAGATATCCCAGCTGTGCCAGCTGGTTGACGACCTGCGCCAGGTGACTTTCAGACGTGTTGCACCGCTCGGCGATCTCGGCCTTGGTGGCCAATCGGTCGGAGTGAATGCCGCAGAACATCAGCACACGAAAGGCGAGGTTGGTTCGTTTGGTCAGGCGCATGGTGTCAATCGGGCTCCGAGCTTGATATCGGGACAAGGTGCGGGCAGAAAAAAAAGTGTACCATGACACAGATCAAATCGCCGATTCACACTGCCGGGGCGACCGCCGCCGACCAGACCGCCGAAACCGACCCCTGGTTTTTCAGATATGGCAGCCTGGTGAACCGTGAAACCCACACATTTTCCGAGGCCGCACCGGCCCGGCTGCGGGGGTGGCGACGCGTCTGGCGGCATACCCGGCTGCGGCCCGTCGCCTATCTGACGGTGGTGCCGGACCCGAGCGCTGAAATCGACGGGTTGATCGCCGCCGTGCCCGGGGCGGACTGGGCCGCGCTGGACATGCGCGAACGCGCCTATGCGCGGCTGCCCGCGCATCACCAGGTCAACCATGATCTGTCGCACGCGCCGCAAATCGCGCTTTACGCCATTCCCGAGGGCCGGCACGGCACCCCCGACGCGACCTGCCCGGTCTTGCTGAGCTATGTCGACGTCGTGGTGCAGGGCTATCTGCGCGAATTCGGCGAGGCCGGCGTGCGCCGGTTTTTCGACACCACCGATGGCTGGGATGCGCCGGTGCTCGACGACCGCGACGCGCCGCGCTATCCGCGCCACAGGGTACTGAGCCGGGACGAACGCGCGCTGGTCGATGACCATCTTTCGGATCGCGGGGTACGCCGGACCCGCGGCCAGGCGCAAGGGGCGCTGGACGCACAGGCGTGCTTGCCCCATGGTTGATCCATGGCGAATGTAACGCACCTGTCGGGCACCGCGATGATGGTGCTGCGTTTCGCGCGGCGGCTATGGGTCCGGGTGTCGCTGATGGCCCTGTTGGCACTGATGGCGGCTGTCAGCGCAACGCTGCTGGAAGAGTTCATTCCCCAAGGCCTGCGCGAGCGGGTACCGGCCAAGGCGATCATGCCGGTTCTGACAATCCTGGCGTCGGGAATGCTGGCGGTCAGCACGTTCTCGCTCAACGTCATGGTCACGGCCTATCACGCCGCGGCCTCGCAGGCGACACCGCGGGCGCACCGTATCCTGCTGGCCGACACCACCACCCAGACGGTTCTGGCAACGTTCATCGGCGCCTTCGTCTATTCACTGAGCGCGATCCTGCTGATCCAGGCGGGATTCGGGGCGCAGGGATCATCGGTCATGTATATGGCCGTCACGGTGGCGGTGGTGGTGCTGGTGATCCTGGCGATGCTTCGCTGGATCGACCATCTGAGCGACCTGGGCAGCATGGACGCCACCCTGCGCAAGACCGAGGCCGAGGCCCGAAAGAGCCTGAAACAGACCCGCGCCGCGCCGGCGCAGGGGGCCACACCGCTGACTGCCGAAACCGTCATCCCGAACGACGCCAGCCCCATCCCCGCGCCCCAATCAGGGTATCTGCAGTTCATCGACGCCGCCCGCATCGACAAGGCCCTGACCGATGCCGGCGCCCGGGTGTATCTGCATGTCTCGCCAGGGCAATTCGTGCTGAAGGGGCACGCGATCGGCTATGCCTGTGGCCTCGACGACAAGGGGGTCTGCACGGTGCAGGCGGCGCTGACCATGGGGCAATACCGCACCTTCGAACAAGACGCGGCCTATGGCCTGCTTGTGCTGTCGGAAATCGCCTCGCGCGCCCTGTCGCCGGGGATCAACGACCCCGGCACCGCGATCGACGTGATCGCCCGGCAGGAACGGCTGATCTGGGAATGGGCATGCACACCGCCCACGCGCGATGCGCCATGCTACGAGCGGGTGTTCGCACCGGCACTGACGCCTGAAACGCTGATCACCAATGCCTTTGCCAGCACCGCGCGCGACGGCGCGGACAAAATCGAGGTCGTCTGCCGGCTGCTGCACGCGCTGAGGTCATTGGCGACATCGGGCGACAGCCATCTTGCCGCCGCGGTGCGGGACGCGGCCGACCGCACCCGCAATCACGCCCAGGCCGCCCTGACGCAAGAGGCCGACCGCGAAAGGATGCATCAGGCCTATGACGTCGAAGGGGTCTTTATTCCTTCGCCCTGATCCGCTGCAACAGCGGCAGCAACCGGCGCATGTCGGGTCCGTGCTGCTGGCCGGTCAGCGCCAGCCTGAGCGGCATGAACAGCCCCCTGCCCTTGCGGCCCGTGGCCTCTTTCACCGCGCCCGTCCAGTTGCCCCAGCTGTCTTCATCCAGCGGCCCCTCGGGCAGCATAGCCATGGCCTGTGCCACGAATTCGCGGTCGGCCTCGTCGATGATCGGCTCGGCCCCGTCGCGGCAGAGCGCCCACCAGTCGCCCAGATCGTTGAGCGTGGTGATGTTCTCGCGCATGACCTCCCAGAACCGGGGGGCGATGTCACCGGGTACGCCCAGCGCGGCGATGGTGTCGGCGACCTGTTCATAGGGGCGTTCCTGCAGCACATGCGCGGTCAGCGGAAACAGATCGTCGGCGTCGAACTTGGTCGGTGCCGCGCCGAAATGGGTGATGTCAAAGCCTTCGACCAGCTCATCGATGCTGGTGCGCAGTTCCACCGGGTCGGACGACCCCAGCCGCGCCATCAGCGACAACAGCGCCATCGGCTCTACCCCTCGGGCGCGCAGGTCGCGCAGCGAAAGCGTGCCCAGCCGCTTGGACAACGCGTCGCCCTGCGGGCCGGTCAGCAGCGAATGGTGGGCGAAATCGGGCGCCTTGCCCCCCAGCGCGGCAATGATCTGGATCTGGGTGGCGGTGTTGGTCACATGGTCCGCCCCGCGCACGACATCGGTCACGCCCATCTCGGTGTCGTCCACCACCGAGGCCAGCGTGTAAAGCACCTGCCCGTCGCCGCGAATCAGCACAGGGTCCGAGACGCTGGCGGCGTCGATGGAAACCGGGCCGAGGATGCCATCCTCCCAGCCGATGCGTTGGTGATCGAGCTTGAAACGCCACACACCGGGGCCGCGTTCGTCGCGCAGGCGGGCCTTTTCGTCCTCCGACAGAGCCAGCGCGGCGCGGTCATAGACCGGCGGGCGGCCCATGTTCAGCTGCTTCTTGCGCTTGAGGTCCAGCTCGGTCGGGGTCTCGAACGCCTCGTACAGCTGGCCCATGTCGCGCAGGCGGTCGGCGGCCTCGGCATAGCGGTCCAGCCGCTGCGACTGCCGTTCGATCCGGTCCCAGTGCAGACCCAGCCATTCCAGGTCTTCCTTGATCGCGTCGACGTACTCTTCCTTCGACCGCTCGGGGTCGGTGTCGTCGATGCGCAGGATAAAGGTTCCCCCGGCCTTGCGCGCGATGAGGAAATTCATCAGCGCGGTGCGCAGGTTGCCGACATGGATATAGCCCGTGGGCGAAGGGGCAAAACGGGTAACGGTCATTTCTTGCGGCTCCGGATATGTTGCGCGGGCCATGTCACAGGCTGCGCGTTTTGTCCAGTTCAGCCCTGCCTTGGCCACACCGGATGCAGATCATCTATGACAAAGACATGTGCATGGCGCCGCACTTCGCCGTCTACAGCCCCGTGAGCGTACAGATGCGGATGGTGCGGTGGCAGTTCCGGGTGGTCATGAAACAGCTCCAGCGGCTCTCCCGCTGGCCACAGCCGCCACGCCACCAGCACCCCGACCAGCGCCAGCGCCCCCAGGATGCCCAGCGCGGCGGCCATCTCCAATGCCTCGCCCGCCCAGCCGGCCAGCGGATAGGTGATCAGCCAGCACGCATGGCTGAGCGCGAACTGCGCCGCAAAGATCGCGGGACGGTCGGCGGGATGGGCCGACCGCCGCAAGAGCCGGCCCGAGGGTGTCAGAACCGCGGAATAGGCCAGCCCGAACGCCGCCCAGACGGCCAGAAAGACAGGCCAGCCCGGCAGGCCAGCCACCCCCATCCGCAACGCCAGCCCCAGGCACAGCATCACGAGGGTCGCCGCCCCCGCCATCATCACCCCGCGATCCGGCAGCCGTTCGACCAGGCGCGGCAGCGCCAGGGCCGCAGCCATCGACCCCGCGCCAAAGGCCGCCATTGCCAGCGCCAGATCGGCCTCGTCCCCGGCCATTGCTCCGCGCACAAGGACCACCGTGTTGACCAGCACGAACGCACTTGCCGCAGCCGCCGCGAAATTGAGTGCGAGCAGCCCGCGCAGCCGCGGCGTTGCCAGGTAGATCCGCGTGCCGCGAACCAGTCGCTCACGAAACGGGCGCATGGATGCCTCGGGCGACAGGGGCGGTATCGCCGCCCAGCCGACCAGAACCGCCGAGACGGCAAAGCCCAGTGCCGTGCCCGCAAACAGCATGGAAAAGCCCGTTACGGTCAGCAACAGGGCGGCGATGGCCGGGCTCAGAAGGTTTTCCAGATCGTAGGCCAGCCGCGACAGCGACAGCGCGCGGGTATAGTCACCCTCGTCCGGCAGCAGGTCCGGCAGGATCGCCTGATAGGCCGGGGTAAACGTGGCCGAGGCCGACTGCAACACGAAGATCAGCACGTAGACCTGCCAGACCTGGGTGACAAAGGGCAGGCACAGTGCGACTGCCACACGCACCAGGTCGGCCCCCACCAGCACCGGTTTGCGCGGCAGCCGCTGCGCCAGCGCCTGCGCCACCGGTGACAGGCCCACATAGGACAGCATCTTGATGGTGAACGCGATGCCCAGGACCATCCCCGCGCCATCCCCGGCCAGATCATAGGCCAGCAACCCCAGCGCCACGGTCATCAGCCCGGTACCGAGCAGCGACACCACCTGCGCGGCGTAGAGCGCGGCATAGTCTCGGTTGGCGAACAGCGCGAACATGGTATCGATCATAGCGTTGCGCGACGCGCCGTCCAGCGCACCCGCGTCGGTCACAAAGGCGTGAAAAACCGCTCCGCGCCCTGTTATTGCGCTATGATCAACGTGATTCATTTCAGGGAGAACCGACATGACCCTTCGCATGACCCGCCGCGGCCTGCTGACCAGCGCCGCCGCCGCCGCGTTGCCGCTGGCCGCACCCGGCGCGCTATATGCCGCCGCGCCCATGCTGGGGGCGGGGACCCCGCCCTGGCGCCGTTTTGCGCTCGGCTCGTTCGAGGTGACCAGCCTGTTGGCGGCGACGGCGATGCGCCCCGACCCGCATTCGATCTTTGGCCTCAACGTCAGCGACGACGAATTTGCCCAGGCCTCGGCCGCCGCGATGCTGCCCACCGACGCGGCGCAGTTCTTTTTCACCCCCATGCTGGTGAACACCGGCGAAAAGCTGGTCCTGTTCGACACCGGGCTGAACCCAGAAGGTATCACCGGCGCGCTGGCCGCCGCCGGGCACACGCCCGACCAGATCGATCTGGTGGTCATCACCCACATGCATGGCGACCATATCGGCGGGCTGCGCGCGGGCGGCAGCGACACCTTTGCCAATGCCGATTATGCCACCGGGCGGGTCGAATTCGACGCCTGGTCGGGTATGGAAAACGCGGGGTTCGAGGAAAAGGTGCGCCCGCTGGCCGAGCGCATGACCATGATGGAGGACGGCGCCAGCCTCTTTTCCGGGCATACCGCGATGGCCGCCTTCGGGCACACGCCGGGGCACATGGCCCACCTGATCGAAAGCGGCAATGAGAGGCTGCTGATCGCGGTCGACTTCGCCAATCACTATGTCTGGTCGCTCGCCCATCCCGACTGGGAGGTGAGTTTCGACATGGACAAGGAAACGGCGGCGGCCACCCGGCGGCGCCTGCTGGACATGCTGGCGGCCGAAAAGATGCCCTTTGCCGGCTATCACATGCCCTGGCCCGGCACCGGCTTTGTCGAGGCGGCGCAGGGCGGCTATCACTATGTGCCGACCAGCTATCAGCTGATGCTCTGAGGGCGCGACGGCGGGTGGCCTTCCATTCGCGCCCGCCCCGCCACATATCTGGGGCATGAACCACACCGACCCCGCCCTGCCCGAGTTCGAGGCGATGGCGCGCGCCGCCATCGACGCCCTGCCGCCCGCGTTTCGCGCCCATGCCCGCGATGTGGTGCTGCGGGTCGAGGACTGGCCCGCGCGCTGGATGCTCGATGAGTTGGGCATGGCCGACCCGCTGGAGCTGACCGGGCTGTATGACGGGATCCCGGTGACGGAAAAATCGGTCATTGATCAGCCGATGGGCCCCGACACGGTCTGGCTGTTTCGCGAACCGATCCTGGCGGAATGTCGAGAGCGCGGCAATGTCGCGTTGCCGGACCTGATCGCGCATGTCACGGTGCATGAATTCGCTCATCATTTCGGCTGGTCGGATGCGGACATCGCCACAATCGACCGCTGGTGGGAATGACCGGCCCCGCCCCTTCACCGCCGCCGGCACCGGGATAGGCATTCCCTGCCGGGCACCTTAGTAAAACGGAAACCGCACAATGACCACGACCATCGCCACCGCCCTGTTGCACGCTCTCAAGGATCGCGGCGCCGACCGCCTGTTCGGCATCCCCGGTGATTTCGTTCTGCCCTTTTTCCGTGTGATCGAGGACAGCGCCATCCTGCCCTGGCACACGCTCAGCCACGAACCGGGCGTGGGCTATGCCGCCGACGCCGCCGGGCGCATCACCAGCACGCTGGGGGTGGCGGTCGTCACCTATGGCGCCGGGGCGCTGAACATGGTCAACGCCGTGGCCCAGGCCTATGCCGATAAATCGCCGCTGGTGGTTATCTCGGGGGCGCCCGGCGCGCAGGAGGGCAAGCTGGGCCTCAGCCTGCACCACCAGGTCAAGACGCTGAATTCGCAGTTCGAGATCTACCGCGAACTGACCTGCGCGCAGGCGGTCCTTAACGACCCCGCCACCGCGCCGGCCGAAATCGCCCGCGTGCTGGATGCCGCGCGCAAGTATTCCCGCCCGGTCTATCTGGAGGTGCCGCGCGACATGGTGGATACACCCTGCGCGCCGGTGCCGCCCTTCGACCCCGCCCCGTCGGACCCGGACGCCGCACGCGCCTGCGCCACCGAGATCCTGTCCCGGATGCGCGCGGCGCAGTCCCCGGCGATTCTGGTCGGGGTCGAGGCGCGCCGCTACGGCATCGAGGACAAGATTGCGGCGCTTTGCCGCAAGCTCGGCCTGCCCGCGGCCACCAGCTTTATGGGCCGGGGCCTGTTATCGCGTGAGGATTTGCCGCTGACCGGCGTCTATCTGGGCTCGGCCGGCAGCGAAACGGCGGCGCGCCATGTCGAGGGGTCCGATTGCCTGCTGATGCTGGGGGTGATCGTGAGCGACACCAATTTCGGCGTCTCGGGCCGGAACATCGACCTGCGCGGTGCCATCCAGGCGCTGGACCGCAATGTGACCTTTGCCCATCATACTTATCCAGAGGTCACGCTGGAGGCGCTGGTAGAGGCCATGACCGAACTGGCCGATCCGCTGGACCATGCCCGCCCCAACGCGCATGTGCCCGACTATGCCCACGGGCTGCCGGACGACGACACGCCATTGATGCCCACCCATGTGGCGCAGGCGGTCAACAACCTGTTCGACGCCCACGGACGGATGCCCGTCGCCACCGACATCGGCGATTGCCTGTTCACCGGGCTGGAAATCGTCGATACCGAATTCGTGGCGCCGGGCTATTACGCCTCGATGGGGCTTGGCGTGCCCGCCGGCATGGCAATCGCCGCCTGCACCGGGCGCCGGCCCATCGTTCTGGTCGGTGACGGCGCCTTTCAGATGACCGGGTGGGAGCTGGGCAACTGCCCCAAATACGGCTGGGCGCCCATCGTGATCCTGTTCAACAACCTCAGCTGGGAGATGCTGCGCGCCTTTCAGCCGGGGCCGTCCTATCACGACCTCGACGACTGGCATTATGCCGAAATCGCCAACCATCTGGGCGGGCACGGCGTGCGCGTGCATACCTGCGCGGAACTGGGGCGCGCCTTGGCGCAGGCCCATGCCGACGACAGCCGCTTTCAGCTGATCGAGGTGATGCTGCCCCGGGGCGCGACATCAAAGACGCTGGCCGGCTTTGTCGGCGCGGTGCGCGAGATGTCAGCGCTCAAGGGGGAATGATCGACGGGTAGTACACCGCCGGAACCTTGGTGCAAGCCGACCGCGGGTGGCGCGGAACGCGCCGCCCTGGGGGGCGGTCGGCGCGTGGCCGATCTGCGATCGGCCGGGGCTGAAACCGACCCTTCCGAAGACGCCCGAACATTCCTGGACACTCAGAACAACAGCCCCGCGCTCAGCCCTCGCCGGTGCGGTCGCGCCAGCGGTTGACCACCGGATAACGCCGGTCCAGCCAGAAGGCGCGTTTCGACAGCCTTGTGCCCGGCGCCGACTGGAACCGCTTGTATTCCGAAATCCGCAGAAGATGCGCGACCCGCTCGGCATCCGCCTGCGCAAAACCCGCAGCGACGCAATCGGACACCGCCCCGTCGCGGTCGACGAGAATTTCCAGAATGCCATCCAGCACCGGGTAGTCGGGCAGCGAATCACTGTCCTTCTGATCCTCGCGCAGCTCGGCCGAGGGGGGCTTGTCGATCACCCTTTGCACAATGACCTCACCCGCCGGGGCCTGCATCCAGGGCCGGTGATTGGCGTTGCGCCAGCGGCAGATATCGAAGGCGCGCGTCTTGTAGAGATCCTTGAGCGGGTTATAGCCGCCGGCCATGTCGCCATAGATCGTGGCATAGCCCACTGCCACCTCGGACTTGTTGCCGGTTGTCAGCAGCATCTCGCCGAACTTGTTGGACATCGCCATCAGCAAAAGCCCGCGCAGGCGTGACTGGATGTTTTCCTCGGTCAGGTCGGGGGCCAGCCCCTCGAACAGGGGCGCCAGCGTCTCTGTCACCGCGGCGCGCGGGGCCGAGATCGGCACCGTGTCGTAGTGACAGCCCAGACGTTCGGCCACCGCCTGCGCATCCTCCAGCGACTCGGGCGATGTGTATTCCGAGGGCAGCATCACGCAGCGAACATTTTCAGGCCCCAGCGCATCGGCGGCGATGGCGGCGACAAGCGCGCTGTCAACGCCGCCCGACAGCCCCAGCAACGCCTTTTCAAACCCGCTTTTGCGCATGTAGTCGCCCAGCGACACCACCATCGCGCGGTAATCCTGTTCCATAGTGTCGGGCAGATGCGCGCGCATGCCCGGCTCCGCGCGCCAGCCATCCTCGCCCCGCACCATGTCGAGATGGGCAATCGCCTCTTCCATCACCGGCATCTGCAACGCCAGATCGCCACCGGGATTGAGCACAAAACTGCCGCCGTCGAAGACCTGATCATCCTGCCCGCCGACGAGGTTGAGATAGATCAGCGGCAGACCGGTCTCGACCACCCGCGCCACCATCAGGTTGAGACGCGTATCCATCTTGCCCCGGTAATAAGGCGACCCGTTGGGAACCAGCAGGAACTCGGCCCCGGTTTCGGCCAGTGTCTCGGTCACGTCATCGAACCAGGCATCCTCGCAGATCGGGCTGCCGATGCGCACGCCGTCGATGGCATAGGGCCCGCCGACGGCCCCCGCGGCGTAGATGCGTTCCTCGTCGAACACCGTCTCATTGGGCAGGTGATGCTTGAACACCCGCGCCGCGATACGGCCCTTGTCGAGAATGTAATAGGCGTTGAACAACTCCGCCCCGTCCAGCGCCGGGGCGCCGATGGCCAGCGCCGGGCCATCGGCACAATCGCGCGCCAGTTCGTCGATCATGGCGATGGCCTGCTGGTGAAAGGCCGGTTTCATCACCAGGTCCTGGGTGTTGTAGCCGGTCAGGAACATCTCGGGCAGCGCCACCAGCCGCGCGCCGGCATCGCGCCCCTCGGCCCAGGCACGGCGGGCCAGGGCGGCGTTGCCGGGCAGGTCGCCCACGGTCGCATTGAGCTGGGCCAGGGTCAGGCGGAACCTGTCGGTCATCTCGCTGGGGTCTCCTTGTGCCGCGCCATGCCGCCCGATTTAGCAGATGCGACGCCAAGGGAAACCCGGTTTCGGCAAAACCCGTTGTCAGCCTTGGTCGCGTCCTCTAGGTTTGGCGCCACCGCAGGGTTAAGACGCCGGGGCATCAGAGGCAGACATGAAAAAAAGGCTGACCATATCGCTGGCCGTCGCGATTGCCACCGCCGGGGGCGCGCTGGCGCAGGACGGCGACATCCAGACCAAGCAATACGAGGATGGCGGCATCTACGAGGGTACGTTCAAGGACGGGCTCCAGCATGGTACCGGCACCTACACCCTGCCCAACGGATATGAATATACCGGCGAATGGGTCGAGGGTGAAATCCGCGGCACGGGCGTGGCGCGCTTTCCCAACGGGTCGGTCTACGAGGGCGAATTCGCCCGCGGCAAGCCCCACGGCGTCGGCAAGATCGTCTTTACCGATGGCGGCACCTATGAGGGCGCGTGGGAAGATGGCAAGATCACCGGAAGCGGTGTCGCCGTCTACGCCAACGGCGTGCGCTATGAGGGTGAATTCCTCAACGCCATGCACCATGGCCGCGGCCGGATGGAAAGCCCCGGCGGCTATGTCTATGACGGTGACTGGGTCGAGGGCGTCAAGGAAGGCCAGGCCACGATCACCTATCCCGATGGCGCGGTCTATGAGGGCCAGGTCGTCAACGGCGCGCGCGAGGGCGAAGGCAAGCTCAGCATGCCCGACGGGCTGGTCTATCAGGGCACCTGGAAAGACGGTCAGATCGACGGCAAGGGCCGGCTGGTACAGCCCAACGGCGATGTCTACGAGGGCGACCTCGTGCGCGGCCGGCGCGAGGGCGAGGGCCGCGTGACCTATGACAACGGCGACGTCTACGAAGGTCAGTTCAAGGACGACCGCCGCCACGGGCATGGCACGTTCACCGGCACCGACGGCTATCGTTACGAAGGCAACTGGATGGCCGGCAAGATTTCCGGTCAGGGCAAGGTCACCTATCCCGACGGCTCGGTCTATGCCGGCGAATTCCGTGACGACCTGGCCAACGGGCAGGGCATGATCACCTATCCCGACGGCTCGACCTACGAAGGCGAATGGGTCGGCGGCGTGATCGAGGGCATGGGAAAGGCCACCTACCCCAACGGGCTGGTCTATGAGGGCGAATTCCTGAACGCCCGCAACCACGGCACCGGCGTGATGACCTATGCCGATGGCTATCGCTATGAGGGCGAATGGCGCGACGGCCAGCGCCACGGCCAGGGCACGGCCACCTATCCCGATGGCACCATCTATGCGGGCGAGTTCGCCAATGGCCAGCGTCACGGGCAGGGCAAGATCGTGATGCCCGATGGATTCACCTATGAGGGTGAGTGGCAAGAGGGCGAGATTTCGGGAATGGGCGTGGCCACCTATTCCAACGGCGACGTCTACGAGGGCATGTTCAAGGGCGGAAAGCGTCAGGGTCAGGGCACGATGCGCTATGCCACCGGCGAAGAGGCCAGCGGCGAATGGAAGGACGGCGCGCTGGCCGAGGCCGCCACCGCCGACACCCCGACCGAAGAGACCGACGAGGAAACGGGCGCCGAACCGGAGGCCGGGGAACCGGCCATCGAATAGGGGCAGCATGGCAATTGCGGGTTTTCAACCGCGATTCGTGCGGCTATAGTCCCACCCCATGACGAAGCAGAACCATATTACCGGACCGGCCCCGCGCCTGCGCGCGGCTTGTCATTCCGTTCTGCTGCTCCTAAGCCGCCTCTGAGCGTGCCATCCGGCGCGACCGCTCAGAGGATGTGCCTGTCATCGCGCCAATTGGCTTAGGACAATCGAAAAGAGACACGACATGACGACCGAAAAGATCTCCGTTTCGCCACAGGCGGAAAAGGACAGAGTGGTGATCTTCGACACCACATTGCGCGACGGCGAACAATCACCCGGCGCGACCATGACCCACGAGGAAAAGCTCGAAATCGCCGGGCTGCTGGACGATATGGGCGTCGACATCATCGAGGCCGGCTTTCCCATCGCGTCCGAGGGCGACTTCCGCGCCGTCAAGGAAATCGCCAAGCACAGCCGCAACGCGGTGATCTGCGGGCTGGCGCGCGCCGACCTCAAGGACATCGACCGCTGCTGGGAGGCGGTGCGCCACGCCAAACGCTCGCGCATTCACACCTTTATCGGCACCTCACCGCTGCACCGGGCGATCCCCAACCTCAGCCAGGACGAGATGGCCGAGCGCATCCACGAGACCGTCTCCTACGCGCGCAACCTGTGCGACGATGTGCAATGGTCGCCGATGGACGCCACGCGGACCGAATGGGATTACCTGGCCCGCGTGGTCGAGATCGCCATCAAGGCCGGCGCCACCACGATCAACATCCCCGACACGGTGGGCTATACCGCGCCCGTGGAATCGGCCGAGCTGATCGCGCGGCTGATCGCCGAGGTGCCGGGCGCCGGTGACGTGGTGTTCGCCACCCATTGCCACAACGACCTTGGCATGGCCACGGCCAACGCGTTGGCCGCCGTCGCGGGCGGCGCGCGCCAGATCGAATGCACCATCAACGGGCTGGGCGAACGCGCCGGCAACACCGCACTGGAAGAGGTGGTCATGGCGCTCAAGGTGCGGGGCGATATCATGCCCTACTACACCGGCGTCGACAGCACCAAGATCATGCATATCAGCCGCCGCGTGGCCACCGTCAGCGGTTTTCCGGTGCAGTACAACAAGGCCATTGTCGGCAAGAACGCCTTTGCCCACGAATCCGGCATCCACCAGGACGGGATGCTGAAGAACGCCGAAACCTTTGAGATCATGCGCCCCGAGGATGTCGGCCTGAGCGCCACCAACATCGTAATGGGCAAGCATTCCGGCCGCGCGGCGCTGCGCGCCAAGCTCAAGGACCAGGGCTATGACCTGGGCGCGAACCAGCTGAACGATCTGTTCGTGCGCTTCAAGGAACTCGCCGACCGCAAGAAGGAAGTCTATGACGACGACCTGATTGCACTGGTGGCCGCGGGCGAGGACGAGGCCCGAGACCGGCTGGTTATCCGGTCGCTGCGGGTGGTCTGCGGCACCGGCGGCCCGGCCGAGGCCGAGCTGGTAATGAGCATCGACGGCGTCGAGGCGAGCGCGGTTGAGACCGGCGACGGGCCGGTCGACGCGACCTTCAAGGCGGTGCGCGCCCTGCACCCCAATGACGCGCGTCTGTCGCTCTACCAGGTGAGCGCGGTGACCGAAGGCACGGACGCGCAGGCGACCGTGTCGGTCCGGCTGGAAGAGGATGGCTACATCGCCACAGGCCAGTCGGCGGATACCGACACCGTGGTCGCCAGCGCGCGCGCCTATGTCAACGCCCTGAACCGCCTGCTGGTACGGCGCGGCAAGACCGGCGACGACACGCGCGAAATCAGCTACAAGGACGTGTCGTAAGGCACAGCAGGTGCGGCGGGGGCGCTGCCCCCGTCGCGCGCCGGGGCGCGCGACTCCCCCGGGGTATTTTTGACCAAAAAGAAGCAGCAGGCCCGTCGGCAGGCCCTTCAGTCGGCCTGTTGATCCACCCATTCCCACGGCCGCGTGAACCGGCCCAGGATATGGCCCAGCTTTTCCTCGTCGACCTCGCCCGTGCGCTCGATCTGCGCCACCAGACCGCGTTTCTTGCTGTCGATCACCTGGGCGACGCGGGCGTCGATGCCTTCCTTTTCCAGCTCGGCATCGTAAACTCGCTTGATCGCCAGTTTGCGCAGATCGGGTTTGAACACCTTGCCCACAGCCGTCATTGGCAGTTCAGGCAGCACCTCGATATGCTTGGGCATCGCCGCCCGTTCGTGGATATGCACCTTGCAATGCGCCATCAGCTCTTCATCCGAAACCGAGGCGCCATCGACAAGCTCGACATAGGCGCAAGGTAATTCGCCCGAATAGCTGTCAGGCTGGCCTATCGCGCCGGCCATAGCCACCTGCGGATGCGCCATCAGCGCCTCTTCGATCTCGGCGGGGTCGATGTTGTGACCGCCCCGGATGATCAGGTCCTTGGCACGGCCGGTGATCCAGAGATAGCCGTCAGGGTCGATCCGGCCCAGGTCGCCGGTGCGCAGATAGCGTTCGTGAAAAAAGAGATCGGCGTTCCTTGCCGTCTCGGTATAGGTCTTGCCGGGATAGACGCCCGGGTTCGAGATGCAGATCTCGCCCACCTCGTCGGTTGCGGCCTCGACCGGGGCGCCATCTTCGCCCACGTTGTAGATACGCACGTCGGTATAGGGAAACGGAATGCCGACCGAGCCCACCTTCTTTTCGCCGTCGGGCGGGTTGCACGAGACCAGGCAGGTTGTCTCGGTCAGGCCATAGCCCTCGATCACCTGCATGCCGGTGGCCGATTCGAACCGCTTGAACAGTTCCAGCGGCATCGGCGCCGACCCCGAAAACGCGTTCTTGACGGTCGAGATGTCGGCATCGACCTTGCGTTGCATCAGCGCCGCGACGGCGGTGGGAACGGTGATGACAAATGTCGTCTTCCAGCGTTCGCACAGCTTCCAGAAATTGTCGAACACACCATCGCCGCGATAGCCCGCCGGCGTCGGAAAGACCACATGCGCGCCCGATTTCAGGCCCGCCATCAGAATCACATGGCAGGCGAAGACGTGAAACAGCGGCAGCGGGCACATGATGCTGTCTTTCTCGGAGAACAACAGCCGATGCCCCAGCCAGCCATTATAGATCATCCCCGAATTGAGATGCTGCGCCACCTTGGGCATGCCGGTCGTGCCGCCGGTGTGGAAATAGGCCGCGACCCGGTCGCCCGGGGAATCGGCAAAGGTCAGCGCCTTGGGCTGGCGCGCCACCTCGGCGTGAAAATCCAGAACATCGGCGTGGTGCTGACCGGGGTTCTTGGGCCGGATCAGCGGCACGATCCAGCTTTTCGGCGGGCTCAGGTAGCGGTTGAGGTCGATCTCGAAAACGGTGTGCACATCAGGCGCGTGGCGCACCGCCTCGGCGGTTTTCTGCGCGATGTCGGTCTTGGGAAAGGCCTTGAGCGTGACCACCACCTTTGCGCCGGTTTCGCGCAGGATTGCGGCGATCTGTTCGGGTTCCAGCAGCGGGTTGATCGGGTTGGCGATACCGGCGACCATGCCGCCGATCATCGCTACGACGGTTTCCAGGCAGTTGGGCAGCACCAACGCCACAACGTCGTTTTCGCACCCCTTGAGCGACCGGAACAGGTTGGCCGCCTGGCAGACCTGGTCGTGAAACTGCGTCCAGGTCAGGGTTTGCGCCGGGTCCCTGGCGCCAGACAGCAACTGATAGCTGATCGCGGGCCGGTCGGGAAAGGCGTCGTACGCCTCGCGCAGCATCGCATAGATCGTCTGGGGACGCTCGCGGGCCTCCCATGGCATTTCGTTCTGGATGTCCAGCGCATCCTGGCGCGTGGCAAAGGTCATGGCCCGGTCCTCCCCTGGTCGCGGCCTGTTGGCCCGACATCTCCCAGTCGTTGCGATCGACAAAATCTTCCCTAATGACAGAATGTAAGGCTTTGAGGCGGCTTGCAAGTTTGACGCTGCGTTTTCCATGCCCTCCCGCCGCCCGGATGAGGCCATTCGTCGCCTGCGGGATTTTTCTATTGACTGAATTAGTCAGAAAAGGCACGAACACCTTAGCAATTTACTCGGATAACTGTAAGGACACCCTGGAATGACCCATTTCCCCCGCAAACTTGCCCTCGTGACGGCGTTTGCCGCGCTGGCCGCGCCGGCGCTTGCCGACAGCATCAACGTCTATTCCAGCCGCCACTATGACAGTGACGACTCGCTCTACCAGGAGTTCACCAAGCAGACCGGAATCGAGGTGAACCGCATCGAGGCCAAGGCCGATGAGCTGATCGCCCGGCTGGAGGCCGAGGGCGACAACAGCCCGGCGGATGTCTTTATCGCCGTCGATGTGGGCCGGGTCGCACGGGCCGAAGAGGCCGGCGTGCTGCAACCCCTTGAATCGGATGTGATCACGTCGCGCATTCCCCAACACCTGCGCCACCCCGATAACCTGTGGTTCGGCGTGGCCCAGCGCGCGCGTATCATCTTCTACGCCAAGGACCGGGTGGAAACCCCGCCGGCCACCTACGAGTCGCTCACCGACGAGGAATGGAAGGGGCGCATCTGCATCCGCTCGTCCTCGAACATCTACAACCAGTCGCTGCTGGCCTCGCTGATCGAGGTGCATGGCGAAGAGACCGCGCGCGAATGGGCCGCCGGCATTGTCGCCAACATGGCACGCCCGCCGCAGGGCGGCGACACCGACCAGCTGCGCGGGCTGGTATCGGGCGAATGCGATGTCGCGGTGGCCAACCACTATTACTTCGTTCGCGGCTTTGACGGGAATGTCGAAGGGCTGAGCGACGGCATGGACAATATCGGCTGGATCTGGCCCAACCAGGACGGCCGCGGCGCGCACATGAACCTGACCGTGGCGGCTCAGACGGCATCCTCGCCCAACCCCGAGGCGGCCAAGGCGCTGCTGGAATTCCTGACCAGCGAATGGGCGCAGAAATACTTTGCCGGACAAACCCACGAATACCCCGCCGTTCCCGGTGTCGGGCTTGACGAGGGCACCGCGCGGCTGGGCCTCTTCGTGCCCGACAGCACCACCGGCACCGACGCCTACAGCCGCAACGCCGCCAAGGCGCAGACCATCTTTAACGAGGTCGGCTGGGACTGATCCCTTTCCCGGCGAACCAAGGCAAACCCCCGCCACCCGGCGGGGGTTTTTTTCTGGGCGATCCTTTTGCCAACAGCCGCCGCCGACATTTTTCGGTTTTGACACGTGTCAATGTGGACACATGCGAAAGCGCGCATAGATACGCCACACAACCGCAAAAGGAGTGGAATCATGGTTGAGAAAACCCAGACCTCCGGCCTCTGGCCCAGCGTTTATGAACCCTTCCGCCATCTCGGCGCCCGCATGGCCGACTGGCTGTCGCCGGCGTCCGATGCCAAGGCCGACGACAATGCCTATCGCATCACCATCGAACTGCCGGGCGTCGAGGAAAAGGATATCGACGTCACGGTTCACGAGGGCGTGGTGACCGTCAAGGGCGAGAAATCCGCCGAGCGCGAGGAAAAAGGCGACACCTGGTTCTTTTCCGAACGCCAGTACGGATCGTTCAGCCGCACCTTTCGGCTGCCGTCAGATGCCGATGGCGACAAGATTTCAGCCGACCTCAAGGATGGCGTGCTGACGCTGAGCGTGCCCAAGCTGACACCCAAGGCCGCCAAGGCGACCAAGGTCGCGATCAACAAGGGCTGACGCGGCCTGCATCGCGACGCATATGTCGCGTTCCATCGGGAATACCCGCACGAGCGCCCCGGGCCTGACCCGGGGCCTCTCTTTTCAAGTTGGGCGAGGCCCCGGCTCAAAGGCCGGGGCGGGGATGAGGTCGATCTTGTGCGGCGGGCAATAAAAGACAGAGCCTCAGATACTGGCCTTTTGCAGTATGTATTGCGGTTTGGTCAGAGTTTGGTTGGTGCGGCTAGGGGCCGCTTTGAGCCTACTGACCGTTGCTGCGTGATGCATGGATGTCTGCTATCGCGGCAGGACCAAAAACCTTCAACAACTGGTTAGGTTTTGAACGGCGTTTCTGGTGGCATTAATCACAGCGGTTTGTGAGTGTGTCAAAAAGGAGCGTTTTGGGAGTAATCCTAATATCCACATGTGTGGGCAAGTCTAAAGTTTGGCATCATTCCCTTGATGCTTGATCACACCAATTCTTTGTGTAGCGAACTGACTACCTTGAAAGGGCTGTTGCGGGTAATAAGTTTTTTTGCGCCAATGCCGCGCGAAAAAGAAACAAGCGATGTAGCTCCACCCAGAATTCCGCCTACCAATGGCAACCCTGTTACGGCCCAGCCCGCAGCCTCCCAAACAACAATTCTATTTTTGGCGCTCTCAATGCTATCGAGCGACAGTGAGAAACTTAAATCGCCCACGTAGAATTTGCGTTTGCTTTCCTTGGCCACCTTAATCATGTCACTACACTGCTTATCCACTACCCGCAGCAATCTGGACATCTCGAAGTGGGTGTCTTTTGCATTGGCGATCTGCGAGAAAAACTTGTCTAACTCATGTGTCAGCGCAACGATCTCATCACTACGTTTTTGCTTGAACTCAAGGAGATCATGCAGCGGATAATCAGGGCCTGGCAACGGGATCGACCTAACAAGGGTCACTAGTTGCCCACGCCCTGCGATGAAATTGTCGTTCTTCATCACAAATGAATCATCGCCTTGAGACAGTGTCCATTGTCCAGGTTCATCGCGTTCCAAGTCGATGAATTCATCAACATGCTGCTGGACGAAGTGTTTAGCTTGTTCAATCTCAATGGTTATATCGTATGATTCAGTGAGCCTGATAACTGCCTGCATATTGCCTATGCCAGCAGCATCGTTATGCCGAATTGGGCGCGGTCGGGTAAGCAATCCTTCTGCCTCAAGGAGCTTTTCGTCGTCATTGGAACCAAGGCTGATTATTTTGCTGTCCGGCCAAACAAGCCTGTCCCAAAAAAGCGTCGCACGTCGTAGCTCCGCAGGGTCAACGCTACTGGACTTAGCCAATATTACCTTGCCGTCATAGACAATAGGCGCACTCAGCAATATTCCACGACCGTTCTTTGGTCTCATACCAAAATATGGGTCTGATGCTTTACGGCGCTTTGCCTCGCCCATGGTAATATCCTTTTACGAATTCAATCAATTCAAGAGTCACACCTTTTGGATTGAGGCGAAAATACATTTAGCCACACTAGCACGACATTCCAAAAACGACCATTTGTTGAACGGTTCACGAAACCGGATATTGATATATTTACGGCAAAGGCTCAACTATGTCCGCAAAGCAGCCCTTACCCGCTTACTCCTTATATCTGACCCCAAGCAAAGCCACCGAAGATTTCCTCACCGGCCTGCGCCGGTCAAAGGCCAGAGAGCGTCCACCGACCTCACTCTGCACCATCCGCCACAAAGAACCGCCCTCAGACACCCCCCTGGTTCATCGCCATGAAATATCCGACCGCGCCGGCCACGATCAGGCCCAAGGCCACGGCGATGGCAATCTTCCACGCTGACCAGGGGCGTTCGCCCTGCACCTTGCCGGTGCGGCCATTGACGACAAAGCGATAGGTCTTGCCCCGGTACTTGTAGGCCGCCAGCCACACCGGCAGCAGGATGTGCTTGAAGGTGACGTCGTCGACATCGGTGTCGATGTCGTGGATACGCTGGCGGTCGCCGCCGATGTCGAACCGCACGTCGCGGGCGATGACCGCATCCATCCGCGTGCGCGCCTCGACAAAGCCTTCTTCCAGCTCCACCTGATAGCCCTCGGCCCGGAATCCGGCCAGAAATTCGGGCCGGTAGGGTTCCAGCGCCGCCAGGTCCCAGGGTTCCAGCCCGTCGGTATAGGCCTTGGGCAGGCTGCGCGACGCCAGCACCAGCACATCGTCAAAGGCCCGCGCCACCCGGCCCGAAACCGAGGCCCAGCGCACCTTGGCCACCCGCACCTGCTGACGCTTGCCGTTGCGCGTCACGGTGCGGGTTTCGTAATAGACGGTGCCACGCTCGCCGCGATAGCGCGACCGGGTGTCGGCATCGAAGGTCCAGTAGGGCACATAGATGCCCTGCATCTTGCGCCCCTTGCGGGCGTATTCGCGCAACCCGCCCGGCGCGAACCACAGCCGCCCCAGCCAATCGGTCATCGCGTTGCGCGCGGCGCGTTCGTCCAGCGCAAAGGGCAGAACGCCACGCGGCTTGATATGGCGGTGGGTGCCGGTGCCCGTGACCACCGGTGTGTCGCAGAACGGGCATGCGGTGGCATGCGTGGCCTCGTCGAATTCCACCTGCGCGCCGCAGTTGGGGCAGGACAGAACGCGGGTTTCCTCGATCTCTTCGGTCGCCAGACCGCCGGCGAGGGCGGTTTCGAAATCCAGTTCGCGGATCGTGGCCTCCCACGGACCCGCCTGGGCGATTTCATCGACATGGCCACAATGGTCACAGACCAGCTGGCCCTTGTCCGGGTCGAACCGGTAATCGGCCCCGCACTGGTCGCACGGGAAACGGTGTTCGTCGACAGCACCGCCCGCTGGTGCCTGCGTCCCCTCGGTCATCGCACGTGCTCCCGAAATTCTGAAAGAATATCCAAACCAATAAATGCCCCGGCCAGGATGGGGCAGAAATCACGGTCAAACAAACGTTTACCCCTGCCAGCTTTCGACAATGGCGTCGGCCTCGATCTCGATCAGCCATTCAGGGTTCACGAAACCGCTGACCTCCATGATGGTATCGACCGGGCGGATATCGCCGAAATACGCCTTGCGCACCTCGACCGCCGCCTTCCAGTCGGCGATATCGGTCAGCAGTATGCGCAGGCGCACCACGTCGTGCAGGCCCGACCCCGCCTTTTCCAGCGCGGCGCGGATGATCTCGATGCATTGCCTGGTCTGCGCCGCCACGTCGCCCACGCCAACCGTCTTGCCCGCCGCATCGACAGCCGCTGTCCCCCCGACCGAAATGAACGGCCCCACCCGCACCGCGCGGCTGAAGCCGATTAGCTCTTCCATCGGGCTGCCGTTGGAAATCAGGTTCCGATCATATGCCATCTGTACCTCCTCGCTGTGGTCGCGTCGGGTCTACCCGCCCCGGCGTCACGCCCCCGGCGGCGGCGGCGGCAGAATGGTGAAAAGCTGCGCCAGTTCCGCCACATCCTCGGCCAGTTTCCAGCCGTCCTGACCGGCGGTCCAGACATGGGTATCACGGCTGAGTTTACCCTCGCCCGCCATCCGGCCCAGCGTCGCCTTGGAATAGGGGCCGTGGGTCTTGCCATCCTCGGCGATGTGCCAGACATGTTCGACCGGGGGCGGCGGCGGCGCGACCGGCGCAGCGACCGGCGCGGCAGCAGGCACAGCAGGTCGCGCGCCCCACGGCCCGGCGCCGCCCGCCATCTGCTGGGCCATGCCCACGCCCATGCCCAGCCCCAGCCCGGCACCGATACCGGCCCCGGCGCCGCCCGGGTTCTGGGCCGCCGCGGTCATCGCCTCGGCCGCCGAATACTGGGTGAACTTGCCCAGGTCGCCCGCCAGCCCCATCGAGGTGCGCTTGTCCAGCGCCGCCTCTACCGCCGGTGGAAGCGAGATGTTCTCGATATAGAATTCGGGGATTGCCAGCCCGTATTCGGCCACCACGCCAGAGATTTCCGCCGCGATCAGCTTGCCCAGGTCGGCGGTGTTGGCGGCCATGTCCAGCACCGGAATGCCGCTGCCGGCGATGGTGCGCGAAAACGCCTGCACGATGATATTGCGGATCTGGAACGATATCTCGTCCATGGTGAATTCGCCATCTGTGCCGACGATCTCGGTCAAAAAGCGCGCCGGATCGACCACGCGCACCGAATAGGTGCCATAGGCGCGGATGCGGGTCGGCCCGAATTCGGGATCGCGCAGCATGATCGGGTTCTTTGTACCCCATTTGAGGTTGTTGAACCGGGTGGTGCTGACAAAATAGATCTCGGACTTAAACGGCGATTTGAAACCGTGATCCCAGTGCTGCAGCGTGGTCATCACTGGCATGTTGTTGGTTTCGAGCATGTAAAGCCCCGGCGTGAACACGTCCGCCAGCTGCCCCTCGTGCACAAAGACCGCCGCCTGCCCCTCTCGCACCGTCAGCTTGGCGCCGTACTTGATTTCATGGCCTTCGCGCTCGAACCTCCAGACCATGGTGTCGCGGGTGTCATCGGTCCAGTGGATGACGTCGATGAACTCGCCGCTCAGAAAATCGAAAATGCCCATATTGAAAGTCTCCCCTTATCTCACATCGCCCCCGCCGGACCCAAAAGGATGCGGCGGATGATCGGGCGCGCCTCGTCCAGCGTCATCCCCGGCCGCAGCGCGGGATGGTACAGCAGGCTCAGCAAATCCTCATCATGGCTGGTCAGGAACGCGAATTCCTCGTCGTCGTTAAAGATCGTAGGCCGCGCCGTGGCGCTGTCGTTCCCCAGCCCCAGCCCCTGCGCCACTTCTTCGTGAATGCAGGCCTGGCGCATCAGCTCCGGCTGTTCGGTCCGGATCAGCGCGACCGCCTTGCCATAGGTATCCCCCTGGCCAGAGCCAACGAGAGTCAGCACCATGCAATAGATGCTGCGCGGCGGGTTGGCCACGAGGCTCAGCGTTGCCGGGCCGATCGAGGGCGCCAGCGCACGCACGCGGGCGACCGTCCATTCGCGGTCGTCCTCGGACGCAAAGATGACGTGGAAATTGGCGCCATGATCCACCGCCCTGATCGGGTGCCCGGTCACGCGCGCCAGCCGATCGGCATAGGCCGCCACCGCCGCGCGATCGCTGTCGCGCATCTCCTGCGGGACGTTGGCGCCGAACTCGACCCCGATGCGCACCGGCGCCTGCCAGCGGCGCAGCACGCCCGGCCCGTCGCGCGACGCCCGCAGGCCACCGCCGCTTACATATTCGTCATAGAACGCAATACGTTCGAAATTGCGGGCCACGTCCTCGGCGCCGTAGGGGGTATCGATGCCGCCGCCATCGGTGCGCAACAGACCCTGCGCCAGCAGATGCGACTGCAGACGGGAATAATAGCGCGTCAGCGCGGCGCTGCGGGGCGACGGTGCTTGCCGCGCCACCTGGGCCTCGGGTCTGTTCGACGGGGGGCGCTGTGGCGGCTGTGTTTCGACGCAGGCCGCAAGTACCAGAACCCCGGCCAGGGCGCACACCGCCCCGGCCCGGCGCAGTACCTGGTTGCGCCGCCCGTACAAGGCCGGCCTCAGTTGCCGGGCACGGCGGTGCCGGCATTGTCGCCGGTCCCGTCGCCCCGCGCCTTGGCGGCGGCCAGCGTGTCGCGCAGCTCGCGCTCCATCTTCTTGAGCTCCTCCTCGGCGGCGGCGCGACGCGCCTTGCCTTCGTCGGCGATGCGCAGGCTGTCCTCGATGGTGCCGATCAGGTCGGCGTTGGCCTTTTTGATGGCCTCGATGTCAAAGACGCCACGCTCCATTTCCTCGCGGATCATCTTGTTGCTTTCGCGCAGGTTCTGGGCATTCGCGGTCAGCAATTCGTTGGTCAGGTCGTTGGCATCGCGCACCGCCGCCGCGGCCTCGGCGCTGCGCTGGATCGTCACCGCCTGGGCAAGCTGCGTTTCCCAAAGCGGCACGGTGTTGACCAGGGTCGAGTTGATCTTGGTCACAAGGCTCTTGTCGTTTTCCTGCACCAGCCGGATCGAGGGCAGCGACTGCATCGTCACCTGCCGCGTCAGTTTCAGGTCGTGAACCCGGCGTTCCAGGTCGTCGCGCGCCGCGCGCAGGTCGCGCAGCTGCTGCGCCTGCATCACCTGGTCCTGCTCGGGTGCCGCCTCGACCTCGGCCTGCTTGGCGGGAATCTCGGTTCCGTCGAGGTCCTTCAGCTTGGCCTCGCCCGCGGCGATGTAAAGCGCCAGTTCGTCATAGAATTCAAGCGTCTTTTCATACAGCTTGTCGAGCGACTTGATATCCTTGAGTAGCGTATGTTCGTGGTGCAGCAGCTCGTCGGTGATCTTGTCGATCTGGGTCTGCACGGTTTCGAACTGGGCGGTGAACTTGGCAAAAGGTGCGGCCCGGCCCAACAGCCGTTCCCACCAGCTGCGCTTGCGCCGCACGTCCAGCTCGGAAACCGAAAAGCCGCGGATGGTGGTGACGATGTTGCGCAGGCTGTCGCCGGCGGGGCCGACATCCTTGTTGCGAACCCCGGCCAGCATCGACTGAGATATTTCCTGCAATCCCGCCTGCGCGCGCGACCCGAAGGCGACGATCGAGTTGGTGTCGCCCATGTCGATTTCCTGCATCCGCGCGGCGATCTCGCGCGACTGCCCTTCGTCGGCGGCCTCCAGCGGGACCACGGCGTTGGCGTCAACGGGTTCGGGCAGGATCGCGCGGCTCACTTCCTCGACCTCGGCCAGCGTGGCCTGGGCTTTTTGACGAATGTTTTCCGACATGGGTTTGAATCCTTATTCCTTGGGGGTGGCGGGGCGAATGCCCTCGCGCTTCAGGCGGTCGCGCAGAACCTCGATCTCGACCTCCAGATCCGAGGTATCGTCGTCGAGCAGCGCCCGCGTCTTGGCAGCAAAATTCCCTTCCAGATCGCTCAGCAGCGCGAAATAGTTTTCGCGCGCCGTGGCGTCGCGTGAATGGGCGTAGATGTCCGCGAACTTGGCCGTCGCGTCGCGTGCGCCCATCAGATAGACGGTCAGGTACTTGCGCGCCGCTGTCAGGTCGCGGGGGTCGTTTTCCACCGTGCGCAGCATTTCGCGCACGCTGGCCTGAAACCGCTCTACCCGGCCCTCGGCCTGACGATCGCCGGCACGCCGGACCGCATCCGCCATCGCCTTGAGATAGCTTTCGGCCTTGTCCACCGCACGCGCCACGCGGTCGGTCTGAAAGGCGTCTATCCCCTCCATCCCCTTGTCGCGAAGCGGGTCGAGCCCAAAGGCCATCACATGCAGCGCCGCACCCACCACCGCATAGATCACCGGCTCGAACGCCCCGCCGGCAGCGGCGAAACCGGCCAGGCCCAGCCCCAGGCCGGTGGCAATGCTGCCGGCGATCTTGCGCGGAAAGGCGGGGCGGCGGGCGACCTTGCGTGCCTCATAGGCCTCTTGCGCGCGCAGGCCCTCGCGCGTCAGCCAGGCCGCCAGCAGCAGTAACCCCAGCGCCGCAAGGTTCAGCACCAGCCCGGTCGGGCCGGATGTGAACGCCGCCCAGATCAGCGGCAGCGGGGCCAGAAACAGCAGGTTCACCCGCCCGCCCGCGCGGGTACGCACCGCACCGCGATAGGCACCTGGGTCAGTCACATGGCCGGGATCGGTCGGTCCATCCGGTCCGTCCTGCCCGTCGGGGCTGAACTTGCCGCCATAGCGCCGCGCCATCTAGAGCCCCCCCGCGACAGACACGTAGAGGATAAGAATGACGAGCAGGACAAAGGCGAGTTTCTGAAGCCCGGTTTCCGACATGCCTACCCTAACCAATCGCCTGACCGGTTCAAGTTAGGCTAAGGTGCGCCTGCTTTCTAGGGCTAAGATCGTTTGCGCGCGGCTATCTTGGGTCCGCACGCAGCACCGCACCGGGGTTCATGATGCCCGCAGGGTCGAGCGCGGCCTTGATTGCACGCATCGCCGACAGCTTGGCCGGATCGCCATAGCGTTCCAGATCGCCAACCTTGAGCCGCCCGATACCGTGCTCGGCGCTGACCGAACCGCCCATCGCGTGCACCAGGTCATGCACCGTGCGCTTGATGTCATCGCGCTGCCCGGCATAGCCGTCGCGCGACTGCCCACGGGGCGGGAACACGTTGAAATGCAGGTTGCCGTCGCCCAGATGCCCGAAACAGTTGATGCGGAACGGCCCCAGCGCGGCGATGGCGGCGTTGCCCTGTTCGATGAACTCGGCAATCGCGCCCAACGGCAGCGAAATGTCGTGCGAGCTGATTGCGCCGACACTGCGGTTGGCCTCGGGGATGCGCTCTCGCACCTCCCAGAAGTCGTGCCGCTGCGCCTGCGATTGCGCGACCAGCCCATCCTGCACCAGCCCGGCCTTGTACGCTTCGGCGAAAAGCGTCTCCAGCGCCGCCGCCGGGTCCAGCCCGCGCGCCAGCCCGATGTCGATCAGCACCGACCATTCGGGGGGCTCGGCAAAGGGCAGGCGGGTGTCGGGCAGAGTTTCGGCCAGGAAATCGAACCCGGTGCGGTGCATCAGCTCGAACGCCGAAATCCCTTCGCCCATGTGGTCACGCGCCATCTCCAGCAGGCTCAGCGCCGCGCCGGGCCCGGCGGTGGCCAGCAGCGCGGTGCCCTCGCCCACCGGGCGCGGGTACAGCTTGAGCGTGGCGGCGGTGATCACCCCCAGCGTGCCCTCGGACCCGACCAGCAGGTTGCGCAGGTCATAACCGGTGTTGTCCTTTCTCAGCCGCCGCAGGCCGTGAAAGACCTGCCCGTCGGGCATCACTGCCTCTAGCCCCAGGCACAGGTCGCGGGCATTGCCATAACGCAGCACGTTGACACCGCCGGCATTGGTCGCCAGCAGCCCGCCGATGCGCGCGCTGCCCTTGCTTGCGATCGACAGCGGGAAAAGACGCCCGCAACCCGCCGCGGCGTCGTGCACATCCGACAGGATCGCACCGGCCTCGACCTCGATCACGTTTTCCTCGGGCCAGATGCCGCGCACCTTGCGCATGCGTTCCAGGCTGAGGATCATCGGCGCCGGCCCGTCGGGCATGACCTGCCCGCCCACCAGGCCCGTGCCGCCGCCATAGGGCACCACCGGCACCCGCGCCTCTGCCGCCGCGCGGATGGCTGTCGCCACCTCTTCGGTGCTGCCGGGGGCCACCACCACGCCCGCCCTGCCGGTCCAGCGGCCGCGCGGCTCTTCCAGATAGGCCGGTGCGATCTCGCGCAGGGCGGCGGCGGGCAACAGGTCGCACAGGCGGGCGACAAAGCCGTCATCGGCGGGGCAAAGCGTCATCTCACAGCATCCTTTCCGGACCGGCAATGTCAGCGAAAGAGCCTCTTGAGCCCGCGCTCGACCTCGTCCTTCAGCTTTTCCTCCACCGCGTCTTCCAGCGCATCCTCGACCGATTCGCCCTCTTCGACCTCTACGCCCAGCTCGTCCTCGATGGCGCGGCGCACCTCTTCCTCGGCCTGCTGCTTCAGCTCTTCCTTTTCCTCGGCAAAGTTCAGGTCGATGGCTTTTTCCAGGTCGGGCTTGATCGAGGGGTCGGCCCAGGACCCGCGGATGCGCACCGGTATGGCCAGCCCGCTGCTGTTTTCACCCTCCAGCAGAACCGGGATAAACATATAGTCGATGCTGCGCTGCCCCAGGTCGATGGTGCCCTTGCCCTCGGCCCGCGCCAGCGGCAGCTTCATCACCAGGTCGTTGTTGGCCACAACGCCGCCATTCATCCTGAACGTGGCGCTCATCTCGTCAAAGATGGTGGTGCCGCCGGTCAGGTTGCCCCGTCGCATCAGCTTGTCCAGATCGAACCCCTTGATCACGCCATCAGCGGCCTTGAACGAACCTTCGCCGCTCAGGCTCGACATGATGGCCTGCTGGGTGCCGCCCACGCCCAGAAAGCTGACATGCCCCTCGGCGGTGCCGGTCAGGCGGGTCACGTCCGCCGCATCGGTCAGGAAGGTTTCGACATCAAGCCCTTCGGCCTTGAGGTCGCCGCCCACAGACAGGCCCGAGCGGTTGTTGATCACGAAATTGCCGGTGATCAGCGCCTCGTAGCCGCGCACCTCGCGCAGCTCGAATACCAGCCGCGAACGGTCGAGCGTGGCCAGGCTGCGTATCTTGCCGATCTTCAGATCGCCCAGGTCGATGCTGTCGGCCGAAAACGCCACCTGCCCGTCGGCCTGCGCCAGCGCGCTGGCGTCGATGGGCGTTTTCGACCATCCGGCCGGCGCGGCACCGCCGCCGCTGCCGCCGCCCTGCCCGGCCGCTGCGTCATCGCCACCGCTCAGCCCGGACAGGTCAAGCGCCCCGGCGTCAAGCTGTGCATTCACCTGCGGCCTGTCCCCGCCCAGCGCCACATCCGCCGCCCCGGTGATGCGGTTGCCCCGGTCAAGCGACAGCACCATGTCGCGCAACGCCAGTTGCGCCCCATCGACCAGGGTCAGCTGCGCCTGCGCGGCAATGCTACGGCCCAACCCCGGCGGGATCTCGGGCGCGGGCAGGCCCAGCCCGGTCAGGAACGCCGCCGTGTCGCTCAGATCGGCGGTCAGTTGCCCCTCGGCCGCGGCCGAGGCGCTTGCCCGCCCGGCAAAATGCACCTCACCCGCCTTGGCACTGACATCCACATCGACATCGCTTACCGCGCCGTCGATGAAGGCATCGAGCCGGTCAAGGTGACCCGTGATGCGCACCGGCTCACCCGCCGGGCGCAGGGTGATGTCGAAACTGGCACGGCCGCGGTATTCGGGCCAGCGCAGGTCGAAATCCATGCCCGTCATCTCGGTCAGCTTGCCGGTTCCGTGATCGGTATAGCGAAAGCTGGCATTGGTGATCAGCGCCCGGTCCAGCGTCAGCGCCAGCGCCTCGGACTGCGCCGGGGCGGCATCCGGCGCCGCCTGGCCCGATGGCGCGACGCCTTCAACCCCAAGTTCCCAGTTCACCCGCCCATCGGCGGCGCGTTCGAGGTTGATCACCGGGTCCGTCGCCTCCAACCCGGTGATGCGGATGTCGCCGCCCCACAGCACCTGCGGTTCGACCCCGATCTTGAGGCTTTCGGCGGTGAACATCGACCCGCCCTGCCCCCATTCGGCATTGGCGACGCTGACCGGGCCGGTCGCCACACCCAGCACCGGCCAAAAGCTGACACGGGTGTCGCCCTGCATCGTCACCTCGCGGCCGGTCAGGCGGGAAATCTGCTGTGCCGCGACCTTGGCGATGCGGTCGCCCGGCATCAGCAGCAGCGACCCGACCGCCACCACCGCAACGATCAGCAACAGACCGATTAACCGAAATATCCAACGCATAGCCGCCCGCCCTTTGTTTACGACGAATCTATGCGCGCGCGCGAACGGCAACAACACCTTTTCGCTTTGCCGCCACCGCAGCGACAGTCTATATCGCGCGGCATGAGCGCCAATCCCCCCGAGCTGCGCCCCGATATGGCACGCAGCCACCTGACCGAGACCCGCCGCCCCGGCCAGCCGGTGATCGGCATGGTTTCGCTTGGATGTCCCAAGGCGCTGGTCGACAGCGAACGCATCCTGACCCGCCTGCGCGCCGAGGGTTATGGCATCTCACCCGACTACGACGGTGCCGACGCGGTGATCGTGAACACCTGCGGATTCCTCGACAGTGCCAAGGCAGAAAGCCTGGACGCCATCGGCGAGGCGTTGCGCGAAAACGGCCGGGTGATCGTGACCGGCTGTCTGGGGGCAGAGCCCGATTTCATCACCGGCGCCCATCCCCGGGTGCTGGCGGTGACCGGCCCGCATCAATACGAACAGGTACTCGACGCGGTACATGCGGCCGTTCCGCCTGACCCCGACCCCTTTGTTGACCTGCTGCCTCCCGCGGGCGTCAGGCTGACGCCACGCCATTACAGTTACCTAAAGATTTCCGAGGGCTGCAATCACAAGTGCAGGTTCTGCATCATCCCGGACATGCGCGGGCGGCTGGCCTCTCGCCCCGCGCACGCGGTCCTGCGCGAGGCCGAGAAACTGGTCGAAAGCGGCGTGCGCGAGCTGCTGGTGATCAGCCAGGACACATCCGCCTATGGCGTTGACCTGAAACACGAAACCCGCAACGGCCATCGCGCCCACATCACCGATCTGGCGCGCGACCTTGGCAGTCTCGGCGCTTGGGTGCGGCTGCACTATGTCTATCCCTATCCGCATGTGCGCGACCTGGTGCCGCTGATGACCGAAGGTCTGATCCTGCCCTATCTCGACATCCCCTTTCAGCACGCCCACCCCGACACGCTGAAGCGCATGGCGCGGCCGGCGGCGGCGGCGAAAACCCTGGATGAAATAATGGCTTGGCGGGCGATCTGCCCCGATATCGCGCTCCGCTCGACATTCATCGTCGGCTATCCGGGCGAAACCGAGGCCGAGTTCCAGACATTGCTGGACTGGCTCGATGAGGCGCGTCTCGACCGGGTGGGATGTTTCAAGTACGAAAACGTGGCCGGGGCGCGGTCAAACGACCTGCCCGACCATATCCCCGAGCCTGTGAAAGAAGAGCGCTGGCAGCGGTTCATGGAAAAGGCGCAGGCCATTTCTGCGGATAAACTGGCCGCCAAGGTCGGAACCCGACAAGAGGTGATTGTCGATGATATCGACGCCGACGGCATCGCCACCTGTCGCACCCGCGCCGACGCGCCCGAGATCGACGGCTGTCTTTTCATCGACGAGGGCACCGATACCCTCGCCCCCGGCGACATCGTCACCGTTACGGTGGACGAGGCGTCGGAATACGACCTGTGGGGACAGCTGACGCCTTAGCGCGCGGTCATTGACCCGTATCAAGGCAATGGCAATATACGTGTGCATGATGGCGTCAGGCCGCGCCCGTGCGGCACAACCCGAAAAGGCGAGACCATGTTCACCAACAAGATCGACCTGTTCACGATTCTCGGCTTTCGCGTCAGCCTGGACCTGACCTGGTTCATTCTTGCGATCCTGATCGTGTGGTCGCTCGCCGGTGGCTATTTCCCCTCTGTGATCGAGGGGATTTCGACCGGTACCGCCGTTGCAATGGGTATCGCCGGGGCGTTGGGCTTGTTCGTTTCGATCATCCTGCACGAGTTTTCCCACGCCATCGTGGCGCGGCGTTACGATATTCAGATCAAGGGGATCACGCTGTTCATATTCGGCGGCGTCGCCGAGATGGAGGAAGAACCCCCCAGCGCCAAATCCGAATTCCTGATGGCCATCGCCGGCCCGATCATGAGCTTTTTCCTGGCGCTGGTGTTTCAAAGCATCGCCATGGCCCTGCCCGGCGCGATGGACGAGTCGACGCTGGTGGCGCTGTTTTCCTATCTGGCGCTGATCAACGCGGTGCTGGCGATCTTTAACCTTGTCCCCGCCTTTCCGCTGGATGGGGGCCGGGTGCTGCGGGCGGCAATCTGGTGGTGGACGGGTGACCTGGACCGCGCAACCCGCATCGGCGCCGGCACCGGGCGGTTCCTGGGCTCGGTCCTGGTGGCGCTCGGCTTCCTCAACGCGCTGACCGGCAACATTGTCGGCGGCATGTGGCAGGCGCTGATCGGGCTTTTCATCATCGGCGCCGCGCGATCGACCGAGACGCGATTGACGATGACCACCCTGCTGGAAGACATCCCCGTGCGCCGGCTGATGGTGGCGCACCCGATCACCGTGCCCGACGACACCCCGGTCGATTACCTGATCGAGAACTACTTTTACCGCTTCAACCACAAGGTCTTTCCGGTCCTGCGCGACGGCGTGCTGCTGGGCTGCGTGCGGCTGGACGATGTCGGCCCGGTTCCGCCCCAGGAGCGCGCCAGCCGCACCGCCGGCGACATACTGGCCGCCGACAGCGCCGCGCGCACCATCGGCCCCGACAGCCCGGTGCTGGAGGCGATGAAAGTCATGCAAACGCATAATGTCAGCCGCCTGATGGTGGCCGAGGCGGGCGAACTGATCGGCATGCTGACAATGCGCGACATCGTCGCCCATATCGGCATCCGCCGCGAACTGGGGGCGGCAACCGAAGCGCGCACTTGACATTCCATTTGCTGAATATCAAATACGCCCTTCGCAGGCCGCACCACGCCCCTGCCCCGCCGCCAACCGCAGGAGCACATGATCCATGCGTCTGACCCCTGCCCTTTGCGGGCTCTTCGTTCTTGCCTTCGCCGCCCACGCCGCTGAGGTCACCGTCGCGCCGGTCTCGGTGACCGAGTGGAAACCCGTCTATGGCCAGGTCGAGACGCGCGACCGCGTGCCCGCCCGTGCCCGCATCGGCGGCACCATCGTCGAACTGACCGTAACCGAGGGCGACCGGGTCAAGGCAGGCGCCACCATCGCGCGGATCGAGGACGTCAAGCTGGACTTTCAGATCGACGCGCTGGATGCCCGGCTGTCGGCGCTTGCCTCGAGGCTGGAAACCGCACGCGCCGAGCTGGCCCGCGGCGAGACGCTGATCGAACGCGGCGTCATCACCACCCAGCGGCTGGAAACGCTGCGCACCGACGTCAACGTGATCGAGGGCGAGATTTCCAGCATCAAAGCCGAACGCGCCGTTGTGCGCCGCCAGATCGAAGAGGGCCGCGTTCTGGCCCCCGACGCCGGCATCGTGCTGTCGGTTCCGCTTTCACGCGGCTCTGTCGTCACACCGGGCGAGGCGGTTGCCGAGATCGGCGGCGGCGGCGTCTTTCTGCGCCTTGCGGTGCCCGAACGCCACGCCACCGACCTGACCGAGGGCGACAGCATCGAGATCGGCGGCACCGGGGCGGGCCGCAGCGGCGTTCTGGCCCGGATCTATCCGCTGATCGAGGGCGGGCGCGTGCAGGCCGATGTCGAGGTCGAGGGCCTCGACCCCCGTTTCGTAGGCCGCCGCCTGCCGGTGCGCCTGCCGGTGGGCACGCGCGACGCGATCCTGGTGCCAGAGGCCGCGCTCAGCCGCGAGGGCGGGCTCGACTTCGTCACCGTCAGAACCGAGAGCGGCGAGATGCACCGCGCCATCGTGCCCGGCGCCGTGGCAGAGCATGACGGCACACAGATGCGCGAGATCCTGTCCGGGCTGACCCCCGGCGAGGTGGTGGTCATACCCGATGAGTGACCGCGACGACGCATCCCGAACCACGCTGGGGCTTGCGGGGTATCTGACGCAGGCCTTCATCGCATCGCCGCTGACGCCGCTCATCCTGCTGGCCGCGCTGGCGGTGGGGCTGCTGGCCCTTGTCGGCCTGCCGCGCGAGGAAGAGCCGCAGATTTCCGTGCCGATGGTCGACATCCTCTTGCGCGCCGACGGGCTGAAAGCCGAGGACGCGGTCAAGCTGGTCACCGAACCGCTGGAAACCATCGTCAAGGGCATCGGCGCGGTCGAACATGTCTATTCCGAAACCCGCGACGACGGCGCGATGGTGACCGCGCGCTTCGAGGTCGGCGTGCCCTCGGACACCGCCATCCTGCGGGTGCGCGACAAGATACTGGCCAACATGGACCGTATCCCCGTCGGCATCCCAGAGCCGCTGATCGTCGGGCGCGGCATCGACGACGTTGCCATCGTCACGCTCACCTTCAGCCCCGCGCCGGGCAACGCCGCGATCAGTGCCGCCGATCTCACCCGCATCGCGCGCGAGGTCGAGGTGCGGCTGGCACGGATCCAGGATGTGGGGCTGAGCTATCTCATCGGCGCCGAGGAAGAGGTGCTGCGCGTGGCCCCCGACCCGGCGCGCCTGGCGCTTTACGGCATCACCCTGCAACAGCTCGCCGGAAAGGTCGGCGGCGCCAACAGTTCCGCGCCGGCGGGCGATCTGCGCGACGGCGGCCAGCAGATCGACCTGATCATCGGCAAGACGCTGGCGACACCGGACGAGATCGGAAACCTGGAACTGACCGCGCGCGACGGGCGTACCGTCTATGTCCGCGACGTGGCCGATGTGGGCTTTGTCAGCGGCACCGACGAACGCCATGTCGCCACGCTGTCGCGCGATAGCGATGGCGAAATCACCCGCCGCCCCGCCGTCACCCTGGCCCTGGCCAAGCGATCCGGCGCCAACGCCGTTCTGGTGGCCGAAGAGATCCTTCACCGGCTCGACCAGATGAAGGGCAAGCTGATCCCCGACAGTGTCGAGGTCGAGGTCACCCGCGACTATGGCGAAACCGCCAATGAAAAGGCCAACGAGTTGCTGTTTCACCTCGGCCTCGCCACGATTTCGATCGTCGCGCTGGTCTGGCTGGCGATCGGCTGGCGCGAGGCGCTGGTCGTCGCGGTGGTGATCCCGGTCACGATCCTGCTGACGCTCTTTGCCGCCTGGATCATGGGGTACACGCTCAACCGCGTGTCGCTGTTCGCGCTGATCTTTTCCATCGGCATTTTGGTCGATGACGCCATCGTGGTGATCGAGAACATCGCCCGGCACTGGGGTCTCGAGCCGAAAAAGCCGCGCCTGACCGCCGCGGTCGAGGCGGTGGCAGAGGTCGGCAACCCCACCATCGTGGCCACGCTGACGGTGGTGGTGGCGCTGTTGCCGATGCTGTTCGTGTCGGGGATGATGGGCCCCTACATGAGCCCCATTCCCGCCAACGCCTCGGCGGCGATGATCTTTTCCTTCTTCGTGGCGGTGACGATCACGCCCTGGCTGATGCTGCGGATCGCGGGGCGCGCGCCGTTGCACCACGAAACCGGCGGCGGCTTTCCCGGCGGGCGGCTGGGGCGCTTCTATGCCGCCATCGCCCGGCCCGTTCTGGCCGGCAAGGGGCGCAGCGGGCTGTTTCTGGCGGGGGCGGCGGCGCTGTCGTTCGGCTCTCTGGGGTTGCTTTACACCAAGGACGTGGCGGTCAAGCTGCTGCCTTTTGACAACAAGTCCGAGCTGTCCATCGTCATCGACCTGCCCGAGGGCGCCAACGTCGAGGCGACCGATGCCATGTTGCAGGACGCCGCCCGCATCGCCATGACCCTGCCAGAGGTCGTCTCGGCCCAGACCCATGCCGGCGCGGCGTCTGCCTTCAACTTCAACGGGCTGGTGCGGCATTACTACATGCGGTCCTCGCCCGAGATGGGCGATGTGCAGCTGAACCTGCGCCCCAAGGACAGCCGCGAGCGCGCCAGCCACGACATCGCGCTGGAACTGCGTCAGCGGCTTTCAGCCCTGTCGATGCCCGAGGGCACCGTCGTCAAGGTGGTCGAGCCGCCCCCCGGCCCGCCGGTCATGGCCACCCTGCTGGCCGAGATTTATGGCCCCGACCCGGACACCCGCCGCGCTGTGGCCGAACGCGTGCGCACGGCATTCGAGTCGGTCGACTTCGTCGTGGACGTGGATGACAGCTATGGCACCCGCGCGCGGCGCATGCGGGCCGAACTGCGCCCCGCCGACCTGGATTTCTACCGCGTCGAAGAGGCGGACGTGTTGCAGACCCTGCGCCTGCTCAATGGTCCCAGCACGGTGGGCTATTCCCATCGCGGCGAGGGGCGGCGCCCGATCCCGATCATGGTCGAGCGCCCCAAGTCCCAGCGGGTGATGGACGCCGCCACGCTGTCGACGCCGGTGCCGGCCAACGCCCTGCCCGGCGGGCGCGGCGTGGTCGAACTGGGCGACGTGGTCAACATCGTGCAGGAACGCGCCTCTTATCCGATCTTCCGCCATAACGGCTATGACGCGATCATGGTCACGGGCGAACTGGCCGGCACGTTCGAGGCGCCGCTTTACGGCATGATCGAGGTGGCCAGAACGCTGGACGCGATGGACTGGTCCGACCTGCCGAAACCGAAGATCAGCCTGCACGGCCAGCCCGAAAACACCAACACCCCGACCCTGCTCTGGGACGGCGAATGGGAGGTCACCTGGGTCACCTTCCGCGACATGGGCGCGGCATTCGCGGTGGCGCTCTTGGGCATCTACATCCTGGTCGTGGCGCAATTCGGCAGCTTCCGCCTGCCGCTGGTGATCCTGACGCCGGTGCCGCTGACATTTCTCGGCATCATGGCCGGGCACTGGCTTTTCGGCGCGCCGTTCTCGGCCACCTCAATGATCGGCTTCATCGCGCTGGCCGGCATCATCGTGCGCAACTCGATCCTGCTGGTCGATTTCATCCGCCACGCCGACCCCGGCGGCAAGGTTACCGTCGAAACCCTGATCGAGGCCGGCGCGACACGGTTCAAGCCGATCCTGCTGACCGCGCTGGCGGCGATGATCGGCGCGGCGGTGATCCTGACCGACCCGATCTTTCAGGGGTTGGCGATCTCGCTGCTGTTCGGGCTGTTGTCATCGACCGCGCTGACGGTGCTGGTCATCCCGGCGATCTATCGCATCGCCAAGACCTGAGGGGCGCCTTACCCCTCCTTCGCGGCGGCAAAGACCACCGGACAGCGCGCCGCCTCGACCACCCGCGCGGCGGGCGGCAGGGTGGCGGGGTCGGCCGCGACGATCACCGCTGCCGGGCTGAGCGCGCCCAGCCGCTGCAACAGCTCGTCCGGGCCGTGATAGACCTCGCCTGCCGCGCGCGCGGGCTGCTGCGCCCCCTCCGACAGGATGACGAGGTGCTTTTTCATCCCCGCCGCCAGCGACGCGGCAAAGCCGGGCACGTCGCGGCCCTGCCCGAGCACCAGCACCACGCTGCCACTGTCGCCCACCGCGCGGCGATAGCCGAACACCGCCACCCCGCCCGGGCCGGCGGCCTTTTGCACCGCGTCCCACAACCGTCCCTCGGTGGCCTGGAATTCGGCCGCGACCCGCGCCAGACGCGCAGCGCCACCCAGCCGCTCGGCAAAGCGGCGGGCATCGGCGCGATAGGCCCGCAGCAGCGCCGTTTCGGTCACTTCGGATGCCGGTTCGCCCGTGAACGAAATCGTGCGCGCCCGGAACACCCGCACCGCGCTGAGGCTGGCCTCTTCGCGCACCAGCAGCCCGTGCAGTTCGGCCCCCGCATGGCGCGCGAGTTCCACCGCGATGTGCAGCCCGCCCTCGGCATCGGCGAAACAGGTTGCCCCCAGCACCACGCGCCGCCGGGCGTGCCCGGCCGTGTAGTCAGCGCTGCTCTGCGGAACCATTGCGCGCCTCCCTGGCAAAGCGTCTGCGGATGTCGGCAAACGCGGTCAGCCGCGCCTCGACCCGCGCGTTGAGACTGCCCTCGGGGAAGGCGTCGTCGGGGCCCCGTTCGCCCGGCTCCAGCCCGGTCAGCACAGCCAGCCCGTCCGCGATCGTCGTCATCGGGATGATGCGAAACTGCCCCGCCTCAACCGCGTCGACCACCCGCTGGCGCAGGCACAGGTTCTTGACGTTCGAGGCCGGGATCAGCACGCCCTGCGAGCCCGTCAGCCCCCGCGCGGCACAGATGTCGAAGAAGCCTTCGATCTTTTCGTTGACCCCGCCGATGGGCTGGATGTCGCCGAACTGGTTGACCGAGCCGGTGATCGCAAAGGACTGGTCTATCGGCGCCTCGGCCAGCGCCGACAACAGCGTGATGAGTTCCGCCGCCGAGGCGCTGTCGCCGTCGACGCCGCCATAGCTTTGCTCGAACACCAGGCTGGCCCACAGCGACATCGGGGCGGTGGTGGCATAGGTGGCGGCAAGATAGCCCTGCAGGATCAGCATGCCCTTGGAATGGATCGGCCCGCCGAGTTCCGTCTCGCGCTCGATATCGACCACCTTGCCGGCACCCGGCCGCACCCGCGCCGTCAGCCGCGACGGGCGGCCGAACATGTAGCCGCCGATCTGCAGCACCGACAGGGCGTTGATCTGACCCACCCGCGCGCCGTCGGTGTCGATCAGCATGGTGCCGCGGGTGATCGCCTCGTGGCTGAGCTCGCGCAGCCGCCCGGCGCGGCGTTCGCGCTCGGCCGTCACTGTGTCGATGTCGGCGGCAGAGATATGGGCCGCCTTGCGCTGAGCGGCCCAGAAATCGGCCTCTTGTATGAAATCTGTCAGGAACCCGGTATTGAGCGACAGGCGTTCGGCATCACCCGTGGCGCGCAGGCTTTCGCGCATCAGCGCGGCGACGGCGCCGGCCTCCAGAGGGCGCGCATCCACCCGGCGCGCCAGCCCGGCGATCAGCCGGGCATAGCCCGTGCGGTTTTCGTCAGCCAGCGGCAGGTGATCGTCGAAATCGGCCTCCAGCTTGAAAAGCTGGGGAAAATCCGGGTCCAGCGCCGACAGCAGGTAATAGTGCTGGCGCTCACCAATCAGGATCACCCGCACCTTCAGCGGCACCGGTTCGGGTTTCAGCGACACGGTCGAAAGCAGGCCCATCCGCTCACCCGCCGAATAGATCGGGATTTCGCCGGTGCGCAGGCAGCGTTTGAGCGCATCCCACGCCATCGGCTCGCTCAGCACCCTGAGCGCATCGAGAACCAGATAGCCGCCATTGGCGCGGTGCAGCGCGCCGGGCTTGATCATGGTGAAGTTGGTGACCAGCGCCCCCATCTGCGAGACGTATTCGACCCGCCCGATCAGGTTGTCCAGCGTCGGCAGGTCCTCGACCACCACCGGCGCGCCGGTCTCCTGCTTGCCGTTCGAGACCATGACGTTGACCGTGTAGGGCTGAAACTGCTCCTTTGTGACATGCGGCGACGTGGCGACAGGGAAGGACGGGCCGGCCTCCTCTCCCGCGGGGCGTTGCATGAACAGGCCGGCATTCTCGATCAGGTGGTCGCGCACCCGGTCGAGATGTTCCACCACCCGTTCCTGCCCGGCGAACGCCTCGCGCACCCCGGCGATGGCGGCATCGACCCCCTGCCGTGCCAGTCCGGAATTCAGTTCCTCGACCTCCTGGCGGTGGGCCTTTTGCTGCTTGGGCAGGGCGCGCAGCACCTCGGACAGCTTTTCCTGGATCTCCTCCATCGCGGCGTCCAGTGCCTCGCGCTCTGCGTCCGACAGTGCTTCGTACTGCTCCTTGGTCATCACCTCGTCGCCGTGCATCCCGGCGAAGGTGAACCCCATGGGCGTTCTGATGATCGCCACCTTGCGCGCGCGGGCCTCTTCGAAGACAGCGCTCATCGCCTCTTCATGGGTCGAGGCAAAGGCCTCTTCGATGGCGCGGCGGCGGGTCTGGTAGTCGTCCGATTCGAACAGCGCGGGGATGTCGGCAGCCAGATCGTCGATCAGTTCTTCCATCGCCTTGCGGAAACGTTCCGCATCCCCCGGCGGCAACGCGATGGCGATGGGCTTGTGCGGGGCGTCGAAGTTGTTGACATAGACCCAGTCCCGCGGGCTGGGCCTGCCGCTGGCGGCATCGGCCAGGATCGCCCGCGTGATCCGGTGGCGGCCGCTGCCGGGGTTGCCCATCACGAAGGCGTTGAAATCGCCCTGCTCCATCGCCGCGGCCATGCGCATGACCCCGATACTGCGGTCCTGTCCCAGCCAAGCACCCAGCGGTTCCACCGATCGGGTGGTGTCGAAATCGAATTCCGATTCCGAGACCGGGGCGCGCAACGCCTCGGGCGGCAGGGCGGCGGGTTGGTCGGGCTGCGGCATGTGGGGCTCCGCTATCATGTTGCGTTGGGGGCGCGGCGCGAATTGCAGCCGCACGGGTGTGTCGCACGCAAGCTATGCCCACCGCGGGCGCACCGCAAGCATGCGCTTCAGGGCAGGTGATCCGCCGCCGCGCCGTTTCGCCCCCGCTTCCAAGTCACCACGGCAGGTTCCACCAGCCCGGCGCAGACGATCAGCACCCCCGCCAGCAGCGCGATCACCCCGGGGCCTTTTGACTCCCGCTTTCCCGATTGCGCGAATCGGCCACCAGAAAAGGCCGAATGCCAGGCCGGCACAAAGCCCGGTCAGCACGACCAGCCGGACCTGTTGGTCGGGGTTTCCGTTTCGTGGTTCTCAGCGTTCGGGATCACGTCCGATCAGGGCCACCGGCGCATCCGGCGCGCGTTCGAAGTCCGCCGGCGGGGCGGTGACCGGTTCGGTCACGCGCTTGTATTCGAAACGCACCGCTTCGCCGCCGTCCTCTTCTTCCGCAGCGACGATCAGGCAATCGGCGATCAGCCGCGCACCATCGTACAGCGTCACATGCCCGCGCAGATGCCCGGCAACCTGCCGGGTGACGGCGAACCCATCCTCCCACGCGCCCAGCACGGGGTATTCATCCTCTCCCGCCCGCACCCGCAGGCGGTGACCCTTGCGCCAGGCCCGCTTGCGGGCCTCTTCCAGGCCGGCCTGGATTTCCGGCGGCAAATAATCCTGCATGGTCTCATCCAAAGCGTTTCGTTTCCCTGAACCGTAGCGCCACGGGATAGGGAGTCACGATGCTTTGCCAGCCCGGGCCGATTTCGACTCCAGGCTGTGGCTTTCCAGCGCAGGGGTGCGGACACGCAGGCCCACGGCACCTGCCGCCCTGCTTCTTTCTGGTCTCAAATACCCGACCCCCGACCCCATGTGCGCAACCGCACCGGCGCTGCGCGGGTGCGCAACTGGGCGGGGCCGGCACCAGAGCCTAGCTTTGTGGCAGGAAACGCCGCGAAAGGAGGCCGCCAATGGGACTGCTGGTCAAAGGGCAATGACACGACAAGTGGTACGATACCGAATCAACCGGGGGCGAGTTCGTTCGCTCGGGCGCCAAGTTCCGCAACTGGATCACGCCCGACGGCCGGCCCGGCCCTTCTGGCGAGGGCGGGTTCGCGGCAGAAAGCGGGCGCTATCACCTTTATGTCTCGCTTGCCTGCCCCTGGGCGCATCGCACGCTGATCTTTCGCGTGCTCAAGGGGCTTGAGGGGCACATCGGCGTCTCGGTCGTGCATCCCGATATGCTGGCCGAGGGGTGGGAATTTCGAACCGACTTTCCCGGCGCGACGAGTGACACGCTCTATGGTCTGCGCTACCTGCGCGAGCTTTACCTCAAGGCTGACCCCGGGCTGTCGGGCCGGGTGACGGTGCCGGTGCTTTGGGACCGGAGCCGCGAAACCATCGTCTCGAACGAAAGCGCCGAGACCATCCGCATGCTGAATTCGGCCTTCGACCACATCACGGGCAACACTGACGACTACTGGCCCGCGCCGCTGCGCGACCAGATCGATGCGGTGAACATACGCGTCTACGACACCCTCAACAACGGCGTCTACAAGGCCGGCTTTGCCACTACCCAGGCAGCCTATGATGCAGCCATTCATCCGCTCTTCGACACGCTCGACTGGCTGGAAGATCGGCTGGGCCGGGGCCGCTATCTGATGGGCGACACGCTGACCGAGGCCGACTGGCGGCTCTTCACCGCGCTGATCCGCTTTGACGCGGTCTATCACACCCATTTCAAGTGCAACCGCGCGCGGATCGTCGATTACCCCAACCTCTGGGGCTATCTGCGCGAACTTTACCAGTGGCCGGGGGTGCGCCAGACGGTGGATTTCGACCACATCACCCGGCACTATTACGTCAGCCAGCGCACGGTGAACCCGCATGCGATCGTGCCGATCGGCCCCCGACCCGATTTCGATGCGCCGCACGGGCGGGGATAGGGGGAAGTGAACCCACTCCTGCTGCGCTCGCGCGGCATCAGGGCCGCAGGCCGCCGCACGCAAGCGAGAGGCGCAGCAGGCGATTTTCGCCCCCGAATCCCTTGACGCCTGTGCCCCTTGGACGTAAAGACCGACAACGGAATTCGGGGCGCCGCCGCTTGCGGTGCCCATTTGCATTGCCGGGCACCCCATGTGCCCAGCCAAGGACGAGGATGATCCAAATGTCGCGTGTCTGCGAACTGACCGGAAAAGGCCCGATGGTTGGCAACAATTCCAGCCACGCCAAGAACAAGACCAGGCGGCGCTATTTGCCGAACCTCAACGACGTGACGCTTCAGTCCGAAATGCTGGGCCGCGGCATCAAGATGCGGATCTCGGCCGCCGCGCTGCGCAGCGTCGATCACCGCGGCGGGCTGGATGCCTTCCTGGCCAAGGCCAAGGATACCGAGCTGTCGGCGAACGCGCTGAAGGTCAAGAAAGAGATCGCCAAGGCCAAGGCCGCGACCGCCTGAGGGTGACGCGCCGCCACTGGCCGGCCAAAGGCCCCGTCGCTTGCGGCGGGGCCTTGTCGTTTCAGCCCAGAAGTTCCGCCACCCATTCCGGCACGACCTCGCTTGCCCGGCCCTGCCGATGCTCGTGGAAATCGGCAGAGGCGGCAGACGGTTCAAGGTTCAGCTCGACCGTGTGTGCGCCCATCTCGTGCGCCAGCCGCGCAAAGCCCGCCGCCGGCCAGACCTGCCCCGAGGTGCCGATGGCGGCAAATATCTCGGCCCCTGCCAGCGCCGCCTCGATCCGGTCCATGCCGTAGGGCATTTCCCCGAACCAGACCACGTCGGGCCGCGTCAACGCCGCACCGCACCCAGGGCAGACATCCTGCGCCGACATCTGTTCCGGCGCGTCCCAGCGCGCGCCACAGGCACGGCACAGCGCGCGCGACAGCTCACCATGCATGTGCAGCACGTTGCGGCTGCCGGCGGCCTCGTGCAGGGCGTCGATGTTCTGGGTGACGATCAGAACCTCGCCCGCGCGCGCATCCTCCAGCCGCGCCAGCGCCCGGTGCGCCGGGTTGGGCCGGGCCGCAGCCACCTGTGCCCGCCGCGCATTATAGAATTCGTGCACCAGGACAGGGTCGCGGGCAAAGCCCTCGGGCGTGGCGACATCCTCCAGCGGGTACTGTTCCCACAGTCCGCCGGCGCCGCGAAAGGTGCCCAGCCCGCTTTCGGCGGAAATTCCCGCCCCGGTGAGAATGACGATCTTTTCCATGATCCCTGATTGCCTTATCAAACCCGCCATGACCAACCGTATCCTGTTCGTCTGCCTTGGCAATATCTGCCGTTCGCCCGCCGCCGAGGGGGTGTTTCGCGCGCTCGCCCCAGAGGTCGCAACCGACAGCTGCGGCACCGGCGGCTGGCATGTGGGCGAGCCGCCCTATGGCCCGATGCAGGCCGCCGCCCGCGCCCGTGGTCATGACATCTCGGACCTGCGCGCGCGCCAGTTCACGCCCGACGATTTCGACCGCTTCGACCTGATCGTGGCGATGGACGCCGCCAACCAGCAAGAAATAGAGACCCGGCGCCCCACCGGCAACACCACGCCGGTGCGCCTGCTGACCGATTTCGCGCCCGAAACGGGCGCAGACCACGTTCCCGACCCCTATTACACCCGCGATTTCGACGGCGTCCTGGACCTGATCGAGACCGCGGCGCGGGGCCTCAAAGCCAGCCTTCAGCCCGGCTAGGGCGGCTCGTTCAGCTTTCCCGAAGCACGCCTTCGGCGGGCGGAAAAACAGGGGGCGCGCGGCGCGGTGCCCCTTGCCGGGCAGCTCCCTGCACCCACAGGATAGGGCGAGGAGAGACGCCCATGCCAGTGATCACGCTGAAATCCGCCGCCCCCCGGCCACCGCAGGCGGATGCCGACGTCACCGACATGGTGGCAGTCATGCTGACGCGGTTGCGCGTCGGCGGGGCGCAGGTGGCGCTGGAATACGCCCGCCGACTGGATGGCTGGGACGGGCCGATCACCGTGCCCGCCGCGCGCATCGATGACGCCGCCGACGAGGTGTCGCAGCAGCTGCGCGACGATATCCGCTGGGCGCATGACAACATCTCGCGCTTTGCTGCCGCCCAGCGCGCCACGGCGCAGGACATGGAAATCGAACTGCGCCCGGGCCTGTTTGCCGGTCAGCGGCAGATCTCGGTAAGGGCAGCGGGCTGTTACGTGCCGGGCGGGCGGTACACGCATATCGCCTCGGCGCTGATGTCCATCGCCACCGCGCGCGAGGCCGGGGTGCCCGATATCACCGCCTGTTCTCCTCCCTCCGGGGCGGGGGGCATCCCGGCTGCGATGCTCTATGCGATGCACCTTGCGGGGGCGACGCGCATCCTGACCATCGGCGGGGTGCAGGGCATCGCGGCGATGGCGCTGGGGCTGTTCGGCGCCCCGCCCGCCGACATTCTTGTCGGCCCCGGCAACGCCTATGTCGCCGAGGCCAAGCGCCAGCTTTTCGGCCCGGTCGGCATCGACATGTTCGCAGGCCCCACCGACAGCCTGATCCTGGCCGACGACAGCGCCGACCCCGAACTGGTCGCCGCCGACCTGGTGTCGCAGGCCGAACACGGCGCCACCTCGCCGGTATGGCTGGCCACCACCAGCCGCCCCCTGGCCGAAGCGGTGCTGGCGCGGGTTCCGGCGCTGATCGCCACGCTGCCCGATCCCAACCGCAGCGCAGCTGAAACGGCCTGGCGCGACCTGGGCGAGGTGGCCCTGTGCGCCAGTGCCGAGGAAATGGCCCGTCACGCCGACGACCGCGCGCCCGAACACCTGCATGTGCAGGCGCGCGACCTGGCCTGGTGGCGGGAAAGGCTGGCGGCCTATGGTTCGCTATTTCTGGGGGCCGAGACGACCGTGGCCTTCGGCGACAAGGCGGCGGGGCCAAACCATGTGCTGCCCACCTCTGGCGCGGCGCGCTATACTGGCGGGCTGTCGGTGCACAAGTTTCTCAAGACCGTGACCTGGCAGGAGGTACGCGCCAAGGCGCTGCCCGACCTGGCCCGCGTCACCGCCGCGATCAGCCGGCAAGAGGGGATGGAAGGCCACGCCCGCAGCGCCGATATCCGCCTGAATCGGTTCGGCGGGCTGGACAGAAAGGGCCGAATGCGCAAGCTGGCCGCAAATGACCAAGGATAGTTACCCATGAATCTTGCAAGGTTTCCCCGTGTGCGTCTGGCCCATCTGCCCACCCCGCTGGAGCCGCTGCCGCGGCTGTCAGAGCATCTTGGCGGGCCCGAGATATGGATCAAGCGGGACGACTGCACCGGCCTGTCGACGGGCGGCAACAAGACCCGCAAGCTGGAATTCCTGATGGCCGAGGCACAGGCGCAAGGCGCCGACATCGTGCTGACCCAGGGCGCGACGCAGTCGAACCACGCCCGCCAGACCGCCGCGGCAGCCGCAAAGCTGGGGATGGACTGTCATATCCTGCTTGAGGATCGGACCGGCTATAACCACGAGAATTACAAGTATAACGGCAACGTCCTGCTCGATCACCTGCACGGCGCGACGATGGAACATCGCGGCCCCGACCTTGATATGAATGCCGAGATGGAAGCCGTGGCGGACAAGTTCCGCGCCGAGGGGCGCAACGCCTATGCCATTCCCGGCGGCGGGTCGAACCCCACCGGCGCACTGGGCTATGTCAACTGTGCGCTGGAACTGATGGGACAATTCGCTGAAACGGGACTGGCGGTTGATCACATCATCCACGCCACCGGCAGCGCCGGCACACAGGCCGGGCTGATCACCGGGCTTTGCGCGATGAATGCCGGCATTCCCTTGCTGGGCATCGGTGTGCGCGCACCGAAGGACAAGCAGGAAGAGAACGTTTTCGCCCTGGCATGCCGCACCGCCGAAAAGCTGGGCTGCCCCGGCGTCGTCCCGCGCGAGGCGGTGGTCGCAAACTGCGATTATGTCGGCCCCGGATACGGCATGCCGGCGGATGACACGCTGGAGGCGATCGACCTTTTCGCCCGTTTCGAGGCAATCCTGCTCGACCCGGTCTATTCGGCCAAGGGCGCGGCGGGGCTGATCGACCTGATCCGCAAGGGCCACTTTGCCAAGGGCGAAAAGGTCGTGTTCCTGCACACCGGCGGGGCCATCGGCCTGACCGGCTACACCCATTGTTTCGACGTGCCGCGCTGAGGGTCGGGTCATGAAGCCCGTGGGTATCCTCGGTGGAATGGGGCCGGAGGCCACGATCCTGCTGATGCAAAAGGTGCTGGATGCGGTGCCTGCCCGGGATGATGCGGACCATGTGCCGCTGATCGTGCATCAGAACCCGCAAGTGCCCTCGCGCATCAAGGCGCTGATAGAGGGCACGGGCCGCGACCCGATGCCGGTGCTGATGTCGATGGCGCAGGACCTGGAACGCGCGGGCGCGCAGGCGCTGGCGATGCCGTGCAACACCGCCCACCACTATGCCTTGGCGGTGAGGAACGCCACGACGCTGCCATTTCTGGACATGATCGGGCTGACCGTCGATCACCTGATCCGGACGGGGGCGCGGCGCATCGGCATGCTCGCCTCGCCCGCCGTGCGGAAGGTCGGCGTTTTTGACCCCGCGTTCGAGGCAGCAGGGCTGACGCAGGTCTGGCCTAAGGACGACAAAAGCCTGCTCGACGTGATCCGCGCCGTCAAGGCGGGTGCGCCCGCGTCTGTGGCCGCCCCGCCCCTTTGCCGGGTGGCGCAATCGCTGGCGGGGGCCGGGGCCGACCACCTGCTGGTGGCCTGCACCGAGTTGTCGCTGCTGACCGATGCATTGCCCGCCGACCCGCCCCACACCGACAGCCTGGACTGCCTGCGCGACGCAATCATCGCCTTTGCCAAGGGCTGAGCGATCAGCGGGCATCGCAGGTGGCAATGCCGGCTTGGCCCGCGTCATTTTCCCGCCCGGCGGCGCCCGCTTTTTTGCTGGACTCGATTTCAGGTGCTCAGGCATCGTTTCCCCGGACACGCGATCCGAACTGGCCATCGCCATACGATACGGGGGGGGAGGGCGATTGAGAAAATACCACCTGCCGGCATTGTCGCAGCTACACACCTTTGAGGCAGTCGCCCGGAGGATGAGCTTTACCGCCGCCGCGAATGAGTTGTGCCTGACCCAAAGCGCCGTCAGCCGGCAGATCGGATCGCTGGAACGCGACCTCGGGCGAATGCTGTTCGTGCGCCGGCACCGCGCCATCGACCTGACCCCCGATGGCCTGCGCCTGTTCGATGCCGTCACCCGCGGGCTGGATGAAATCGCCACCTGCGTTGGTGACTTGCGCGTCGCGGCGGACATGCCGCAGATCACCGTCGCGGCCTCGGTCGCGTTCGCCTATTACTGGCTGATGCCCCGGCTGGAACGGTTCGGCGAACGCCACCCCGATGTCGATCTGCGGGTTCTGGCAACCGATCAAAAGGTCGATCTGGCCAGGCAGGACGCGGATATTGCCGTGCTCTACGGCGATGGCGGCTGGGACGGGGTCGAGGCCTACCGTCTGTTCGGCGAACGTGTCTATCCGGTTTGCAGCCCCGGCTATGCGCGGGATCATCCCGAACTGCGGCGCGCGGGCGACTTTCTGGACCAGACGCTGCTGCATCTCGACAGCGGCGGCACAATCTGGGGCTCGGTCGACTGGCGTGTCTGGCTGATGCAGCAGGGGGTTACCGGACAGCCCGTGCGCCGCGGCATCCGCCTCAACAGCTATCCGATGGTGCTGCAGGGCGCCCAGGCCGGGCGCGGCGTTGCGCTGGGATGGGCCTATATCACTGACGAAATGCTGGCCAGCGGACAGCTGGTTTCCCCCGTCGGGGGGGTGCTCGAAACATCCAGCAGCTACTATATCGGCGCCCCCATCGACCGGATGTCAAACCCGGCGGTCAAGGGCTTCGTACATTGGATGCTGGAGGAATGTGAACACGACAAGGTCGTTGCATGATCTGAGGGAATGCATCGCATTCAAAATGATCGTTTGAGGCGGGCGCTTTTCCCGGGGCTACTGGACCATGGGAAACGCGCGAGATCCGTCATGCCTGAATCCGCCATCCAAAGATCGCACCGGCGCAGCCGCAACAGGTCGATTGCCACCCTGGCCGCACCGCCGATCACGCCGGGCATGACCGGCGGGTGCTATCGCCCGCTTGAGCCCGCCGAGATAGAGCGCATCCACGCCCTGGTGCTGAGGTTGCTGGCCGATCTCGGCTTGTCGCAGATCACCCCCAGCCTGCAGGCCCGTGCCGTGGCGGCGGGGTGCAAGATGGATGACAACCGGCGCCTGCGCTTTCCCCGCGCCCTGGTCGAGGACATGATCGCGCGCACGCGGCGCAAGTTCACCCTGCACGGGATTGACCCGGCGCATGATATCGAGATCGGCGGCCGGCGCGTCCATGCGGGCACCGGCGGCGCCGCCCCCACCATCATGGATTTCCATAGCGGCAAGTACCGTGAAAGCACGGTGGCCGATCTTTACGATATCGCCCGGCTGGTGGACCGTATGGACAACATCCACTGGTATCACCGCTCGGTCGTGGCGCGCGATACCGAAACGATCCTCGATCTCGACGTCAACACCACCTATGCCTGCCTGTCCGGCACAACGAAATCCATCGCCGTCAGCTATACCGACAGCAACAGCGTCAGGGCCGTGATCCCAATGCTGGATGCGGTCGCCGGGGGCGAGGGCGAATTTCGCAAACGCCCCTTCTGCACCGCCGTCTGCTGCCACGTCGTGCCGCCAATGCGCTTTGCCACCGAAAGCTGCGACGCGCTGGAGGCCGCGGTCGAAGCCGGCATGCCGATCTTGCTGGTCGCGGCCGGTCAGGCCGGGGCGACAGCGCCCGCCGCGCTGGCCGGGGCCGTGGCGCAAGCCTGTGCCGAGGTGCTGGCGGGTCTCATCCCGTGCAACATCATCGACCCGGATTGCCGTGCGGTCTTTGCAACCTGGCCCTTTGTCAGCGACCTGCGCACCGGCGCGATGTCGGGCGGGTCGGGCGAACAGGCGCTCTTGTCGGCGGCCTGCGCCCAGATGGCCGGGTTCTACGATCTGCCCAACTCGGTGCCTGCGGGCATGACCGACAGCAAGCTGCCCGACATGCAGGCCGGCGGCGAAAAGGGTTATACCATCTCGCTGGCGGCCCATGCCGGCGCGTCGATGATCCACGAATGCGCGGGCATGCATGGCTCGCTCATGGGGACGAGTTTCGAAAGCTACGTTCTGGACAACGACCTGATCGGGGCTATCCTGCGTACCGTGCGCGGGGTCGAGGTGACCGAGGACAGCTTGAACTTCGACGTGATCCGCGACGTGGTGCTGGGCGAAGGGCATTACCTGGGCCACGCCCAGACCTACGGCCGGATGAAGACCGATTACCTCTATCCCGAAATTGCCGACCGGCGCAGCATCAGCGAATGGGAAGACGCCGGCGCCCGCGACGCGCGCGAGATGGCCCGCGACAAGGTGCGCCATATCCTGGCAGAGCATTATCCCGGTCATATCCCAGAGAGCGTGGACAGTCAGCTGCGGCAGAATTTCAACATCATTCTCCCGAAAGACCGGATGATCGCCGGCAACGACGCCTGGTAGTCAAAGAAGGAAAGGAAACCCGGAATGCAATCTCATGCAAAGGTGGTGATCGTCGGCGGCGGCATGATGGGCGTGGGCCTGGCCTATCACTTGGCCGAAGATGGCTGGAAAGACGTAGTGCTGATCGAAAAAGGCGAACTGACCAGCGGCTCGACCTGGCATGCAGCAGGGCAATGCCCCAGCTTCATCAGCAACTACAATATGGCCAAGATCCATCATTATTCCAACACGCTCTATCCGCGGCTTGAGGAAATCACCGGCCAGCCCGCCGGGTGGCATGGCTGCGGCGGCATCCGGCTGGCCACGACGCAAGAAGAGGTGGACTGGTTTCGCCACGTCGCGGGGTTCTCGGCCACTATCGGCTTTCACATGGAGGTCATCGGCCCCGATGAGATCAGGCAACTGAACCCCTGGCTCGATACCGACTGCATCCTGGCCGGCGCCTGGACCAACATGGATGGCCATGTCGACCCCTCCAGCGCCTGCAACGCCATGGCGGCGGGCGCGCGGCAGATGGGGGCCACCATCATCCGCCGCACCCGCGTGACGGATATCAAGGTACTGCCCTCGGGCGAATTCGAGGTCGTGACCGATCAGGGCAACATCACCTGCGAACACGTGGTCAATGCTGCCGGCTGCTATGCCCGCGAGGTGGGCAAATGGGTGGGCGTCGAGACCCCGATCACCAACATGGAACACCAGTACCTGGTCACCGAACCGCTGGAAGAGTTCAAGGACATCGACACCGAACTGCCGGTCATGCGCGACCCGGCCACTGCGGGCTATTACCGGCAGGAACAAAAGGCCGGGCTGGTCGGCATTTATGAGCATTACGGCAGCCGTCAGGCCTGGGCCGGGCGGGGCGGTTTCCCTGAATGGGACAGCGAGAACGAGCTGTTCGAGGACGACATTGACCGCATCGCCCCCTGGCTGGAAAAGGCGCTGGAGCGGATGCCGATCTTTGCCAATGCCGGGATCAAGCGCATCATCAACGGCGCCATCCCCCACACGCCTGATGGCAACCCGCTGGTCGGTCCGGCGCCGGGGCTGCGCAATTTCTGGCAGTGCTGCGGCGCGGCGATCGGCATCGCGCAGGGTGCAGGCACCGGCAAGTACCTGGCCCAGTGGATGGTGCACGGCGATGCCGAGATCAACATGCACTGTGTCGATCCGCGCCGCTTTGGTCCCTATGCCGACCAGGACTATACCCGCGCGAAAAGCTTTGACGACTACGAGAACATGTTCGAAACCCCGCTGCCGGGCCGCGAGATCGAGGCCGGACGCCCCAGCCGGGTGACGCCGCTTTATGAACCGCTCAAGGCCAAGGGTGCCATCCATACGGAAGTGTATGGCTGGGAGCGACCCAAGTATTTCGCCCCCGAGGGTTTCGAGGAAAAGCTGCAATACCGCCGCAACAACGTCTTTGACATCGTCGCCGCCGAATGCCGCGCCGTGCGCGAACGCGTGGGCATCATGGACCTGTCGAGCTTTGCCAAGTTCGACGTCACCGGCCCGGGGGCCGAGGCCTTGCTGGATCGGCTGACCGCCAACACGCTGCCGAAAAAACAGGGCGGTATCAAGCTGACCCATGTCCTGTCACAGGGTGGCCGGATCGAGGGCGAATGGACCATCACCAGGCTGGCCGATGACAGGTTCTACGTGCTGTCGGGCGCGGGCACCGAGCGCCAGGCGCTGGACATGCTGACCTTTGCCGCCGGCGACGATGTGACCATCGCCAACGTGACCGATGATTTCGGCATGTTGGTGGTCGCGGGCCCCAAGGCGCGCGATGTCCTTGCCCCCCTGACCGACACCGATCTGACCAATGCCGGTTTCCGCTGGCTGTCGGGGCAGGAGATCGAAATTGCAGGCATCCCCGTGCGCGCCCTGCGGGTGAACTATGTCGGCGAACTGGGGTGGGAGCTGCACGCGCCGATGGCCGAACTGGCCCGCCTCTACGATGCGATCCGGGCCGGGGGCGCGGCGCATGGCATCGCCGATTTCGGTGTTCAGGCGGTCAATTCCCTGCGCATGGAAAAAGCCTATCGCGGCTTTGGCGCCGAGCTGACCAACGAGATCACCCTGATCGAGGCCGATTGCGAACGTTTCTATGCCCCCGGCAAGGGCGACTTCAAAGGCCGCGCCGCCACCGAGAAGGTGCGCCAGCAGGGCATCACCACAAGGCTGGTCTATGGCGAAATCTCCGCCACCGATTGCGATATCTACGGCGGCGAGGCGGTGATGCAGGGCGATCGCGTGGTCGGTGTCTGCACCTCGGGCGGCTATGGCCACGCGACGGGCAAGAGCCTGGCCTTTGCCTATGTCGAACCGGGCGTGGCCGAGGGGTTGGAGGTTGTCATCCTCGGGGAACGCCGGGCGCTGGCACTGCTTGACGAACCCGCCTGGGACCCTGCCAACGACCGGCAAAGGGCCTGATCGGCATACCCCTGGACCCCGTCACCTGAAGGGAAAGGACCGGCGCCAGTGGCCGGGGATCGGCAGTTCCGTCCAGAAAAGGCAGGCGACGATCAGCCCGATCCCCAGCCAGCCCAGCGGCGGCAGCTGCTCGCCCACCACGACAATGGCCAACATGGCCGCCACGATAGGCTCGAACAGCGAAATCGTCGTGGCCTGGCTGGACGGGATGCGCGACAGGCCGGCGCCATAGGCGATGTATCCCAGGAACATCGGCACAAGGGCCATATAGGCCCCCACCGCAAGGTTAGACGCGCTTTCCAGGAACGGCCCGCCTGTCAGCAAAAGGACCGGCATCAGCAACAGCCCGCCCAGCCCGAACGTCGCGCCCATTGCCGCGCGCGCCCGCGCGCCGCGCTGCATCAATCGCCGCGCCGACCATGAATAAAGCGCATAGGTCGCACCGGCGACGAGCCCGAGAACAACGCCCAGCGGCACATTCGGGGCCAGCCCCTCGTCGGCCCCTTCGGTCAGGCCAAGCAGGGCGATACCGGCAATCCCCATCGCCGCGCCCGTGGCCCAGCGCCGCGACAGACGGCTGCCCTCGATGCGGTTTTCAATCAGCGCTGCAATCGCCGGGGCCGACCCGATCGAAATGACGGTACCGATGGTCACCCCCGCCAGTCGCATCGACAGGTAAAAGGCCAGCGGATAAATCGCCACGCACACCGCGCCGACCAGCAATAAACGCCCGTGCCGGGCCAGAAGCGGCAGATCGCCCCGGATGGCGCCAAGCGCGATCATCGCCTGCAACAGGCCGCCGATGCCCATCGCGGCGGCCCCGATGGCCACGGCGGGCACATCGGGCGCGAAAGTCGCCGCCGTGCCGGTGGTGCCCCACGCCGTCGCCGCCAGCAGGCAAAAGGCGACCCCCGCCGCCCGGCCCTGCTGGCTGGCCGTGCTCATGTGATCATCATCTTCGCACATGCAATGTTGCCTGGTTCCGCGATCCGGCCTGTCCGGTCGCGCAGGATTTCCGCACGACGGGCGGTCAGGATCGCGCCTGTTCCAGTTCGATGCGCATCATTTCCGCCTCTTGGCGCGCCTCGCGCAGCCCTTCCATCGTGGCCGCCAGTTCTGCCTCGGTCTGGGCCAGCTGGTTGGTCAGCTCGGCCTCGCGCTGTTGCAGATAGGTGATCGCCTGGTCGCGGGTTTCCTCGGCCTCGTGCAGTTCCTGTGCCATCCGTTCCAGTTCGCCCACATCCGAATGCGGCACCCGGATGAAACGGTGCACAAGCCAGTTCGCAAACCATCCCAGGCAAAAGGCCACGAATAGGATGATCGCTGTCACGATGACGAATTCAGTCCTGTTCATCAGCCCCGTCTTCCTGCGTTTCGCTATCAGGGGAGGCGTCGGTCTGTGCCGCTTCGCCATCGTCGGCCGGCGTTTCGCCGTCGCCGGCACCCCCGGTATCCGTTCCGGCCTGTTCTTCCGACGTCTCGCCGCCGGTTGCAAGCGTCTCCTGCCCCTCGGTCGCGTCTTCAGCCGCCTCTTCGGGCACGATCACCTTGAACTCGATACGGCGGTTGGCCTCGCGCCCCTCTTCGGTGTCGTTGTCGGCAATGGGGCGGCTTTCGCCATAGCCCACGGCGGTGATCGAGCTGGTCAGCATCCGCCGCATGCGTAATTCGTTCAGCACCGTCTCGGCCCGCGAAAGGCTGAGCTGCTGGTTCATCACCTCGCGCCCCTGGCTGTCGGTGTGACCGCCGATTTCCAGCGTGATCTCGCCGCACTCGCGCAGGATATCGGCGATCTGATCCATGATGTCAGAACCGTTGGCGTCGATATTGGCCGATCCCGGCTCGAACGTGATCTTGTGCTCCTTCTGCACCTCGGCGATGCGGGCCTCGCATTCCTCGGGGGTGGGCAGGCTCGCCACCGGGTCGAGCGCCTCGACATACTCGACGTCGATGCTGAAACGTGCGCCCTTTCCCAGCTTTTCCGACAGCATCCCCGAAATCGCGTTACCGGCGTCTGCTTCGCCGGTCGAACCGGTGATCGACACCTCGTCAGGCGAGACCCAAGCCGTGCCGTTCGACAGCCGGGACAAGGCGTCAATCGCGGCCAGGGTACGCAATGTCCAGCCTTCGGGCAGGTCGTCGTCGGCACGCGCCGCCATATGCACCCCGTCGGACGAAAACCGCGCCCTTGCAAAGGTGTCGATCATGTCGCGGTCGGCCGCGAACACACGCCCGCGCAGCTGTACCAGTCCCTCGGGCGACAGGGTGGCGGTGAATTCCGGCGCCTCGTGAGACAGCTTGTCGGGCGAACGGGGCAGAACCGCGTGCAGGGCAAAGACCTCTGGCAGTGCGCTGTCAAGCCCGCCGATAACGTTGTCAAACTGGCGCTGCTCCACGGTCTCGTCCGCGACAAGCGAGATGTCCGCGTCCGAGAACGTGACCTTTCCGCCGCCCAGTTCCGCCAGCGCGCCGATGGCCTTTTCCACCGCCTCCGCCCATCTTGGCGAGGGCACTCCCAGCCCGATCAGGCAGTTCGCCCGCCCGGTCAGGCCAGCGGCCCGCGCCGCGGCGATGATGCGTTCGCGCGCGACCTTGGTGTCGGCCGAACAAGCGTCAAACCGCACCTTGCCGTCCTCGATCACGAATCGCAGCGCGAAAGGTGTGATCACCGGGCGCGGCGCCGAGATATCCAGCGCCAGTGACACCCCTTCGGGCCGGCGGCGGGACAGGCGCGCCTCGATATCGGCTTTTTCCGCGGCGCTGTCGGTCGTCGCGGTGATCTCTACCCGCGTGGCGTCCAGCGATATCTTGGTGCGCTCGAGTTGCTTGAGAGAACGCAGGGCATAATCGGTCGCATCCTCCCAGGTGTCGGGCTGGGGATAATTGGCGGCCTCCAGGAAATCGGCCACGGGGACGCCGTCCGCCGCATCCTCGACCTCGGCGACGAACGCCTCGCGGTCCATCGCTGCAGGCACCAGCCCGATCAGCGATATCCCGCCCTCGTTGCGCAGAATTTCCATCGAAAAGCGGGGCGGCTCGATCCGGTCGCGGGCTTCGACCAGCATCTGGTCGATGACCCGCGCGGCATCCACGACCGTGCCCGCCACCGACAGCGCCTTGAAGCGCGCCGCCTCGGACGGCGCGGTGCCAGCCAGGAAAACCTGCAGACCGTTGGCGTCCACCTCGGTCCAAATCATGCCGTTCTCATCCAGCCTGTCGCGTACCGTGTTGCGGGTGGTATCCTCGATCCCACCCACGGCAAAGCGTGCGCAGACAAGGCTGAGCACCGCGGCGGCCAGGAATACCCCGGCAATGGCGAAGATCTTGGAAAGGCGCATTCTTTTGCAGTCGGTTGTGCGTTGCTCAGGCCGTTTTATGCCCCCGGGCGAGCAAGTGCAATCAGAGCAGCAGCGCAATGGCGAAAAACGGCAAGGGCAAGAGCCCCGCATCGCGGTTTGAGCGAAAAAGTGCCAGCAGGCGGTCATTGTCGGTCATGTCGAAGCGCGACAACTGCCACGCCATGTGCCAGCCGAACGCCCATGTTCCCGCCAGCGCCACGGCCATCGCCAGCGGCGACGCTCCGATCAGCGCGGCGATCACCGCGATGCCCTGCAACGTGACAGCCACGACCAGAAAACGCCGCAGCCAGGTGGGCGAGTTTTCGCCAAACAGCCGGGCGGTGGATTTCACCCCGATCAGGGCGTCATCCTCGGTATCCTGGTGGGCATAGATGGTGTCATAGAACAGAGTCCACGATATACCGGCGAGATACAGCACCACCGCCGGCCATTCCAGCCGCCCGGAATGGGCCGTCCATGCCAGCAGCGCACCCCAGTTGAACGCGACCCCCAAAAAGACCTGCGGCCACCAGGTGAACCGCTTGGCAAAGGGATAGATGCACACCGGCGCCAGCGAAATGACCCCCAGCAGGATGGCGGCACTGTTGAAGGTCAGCAGGATCAGCAGCGCGACAAGCGCCTGCGCCGCCAGCCATGCCAGCGCGCCCCTGACGCTGACCTGTCCCGATGGGATCGGGCGCGAGGCTGTCCGCGCCACCGAGCCGTCGATATGCCGGTCGGTGATGTCGTTCCAGGTGCAACCCGCCCCGCGCATCAGCACGGCACCGATACCGCAGCCGGCAAAGATCCACAGATCGAACCAGCCTCCGCGCCCGTCATGCAGCATCGACAGCAACAGCCCCCACCAGCAGGGCAGCAGCAACAGCCATGTGCCAATGGGCCGGTCGGCGCGGCTGAGCCGCAGATAGGGGCGCGTGCGCGGCGGCGCCAGGCGGTCGACCCAGTTGCCGCGCACGGCGTCGGCGACGGTGCCTGCGACCTCTGGCGTCTTGTCCCTGCCGGTCATAAGCTCCCCCTCATGACGAATGCGAAAGTCCGGCTTTATGTAGATCACTTGCTGGGGCAAGGGCAAACGGTTCCCCTGACCCGCGACCAGGCGCATTACCTTTTCGGGGTGATGCGCCTGGCGCCGGGTGACGGGGTGTTGCTGTTCAACGGGCGCGACGGCGAATGGCGCGCCTCTGTTGCCGAGGCGGGCAAGCGCGGCGGCAGCCTGACAGCCGAACAGCAAAGCGGACCGCAGGCAAACCCGCCCGACGTGTGGCTCTTGTTCGCGCCGATCAAGAAGGCGCGCACCGATTTTATTGTCGAGAAGGCAGCCGAGATGGGCACCGCGCGCATCCTGCCGGTTCAGACCGAGTTCACCAATGCAGAGCGCATCCGCCGCGACCGGCTGCAGGCGCACGCGGTCGAGGCGGCCGAGCAATGCGGCGGCACCTATGTGCCCGAGGTGGCGGAACTGCAGCCCCTGTCCCGCCTGCTGACCGACTGGCCCGCAGAACGGCAGTTGATGTTCTGCGACGAGGCGCTGGCGGGCGGGGCCTGCGCCCTGCCCGGCGATCTTGCCGGCGCGCCCTGGGCGATCCTGATCGGACCCGAGGGCGGGTTTTCGCCCGCCGAACGCACGCAGCTGGGCGCGCTGCCCTTTGCCCATCCGGTGGCGCTGGGCCCTCGCATCCTGCGCGCCGACACGGCGGCGGTCGCCGCGCTTACCGTCTGGCAGCAGGCGCTGGGGGACTGGGGATGAGCCTGATCCGGCCAGAGGCGCGCGCAACGCTGTGGCGCTGGCGCGAGGTGCTGGCGGGCGCTGCCGTGCTGGGGCTGGGCCTGTGGTGGGGGATCGGCACCAGTGGCATCCTGCCCTGGATCGGCGGTGTTGTTGCCCTGGCCGGTGCCGCCCTCGTGCTGGCCGGGCTGCAAAGGGCGCGGTTTCGCACCGGGTCGGGCGGGCCGGGCGTGGTGCAGGTGGACGAGGGGCGGATTGCCTATTTCGGGCCGCTGACCGGGGGTGCGGTGGCATTGTCGGAAATCGGCGCGGTCACGCTTGACCAGTCCGGCCGGCCCGGGCACTGGGTGTTGTCCCAACCCGGCCAGCCCGACCTGCATGTGCCGCTGAACGCCGAAGGGGCCGAGGCGCTGTTTGACGCCTTTGCCGCCCTGCCGGGCTTTCGCACCGAACGGATGCTGAGCGCGCTGCGGCAACGGGGACCGCAGGCGGTACCGCTCTGGCGCCGCGCCGGTCACGCTGGCGCGAGCATTGCCCGCCTGCATTGACACTTTGACCGAATAGCGCCAGTTGTCACAGCCGTTCGACCCAATCCGCGCAAGGAGGCCAGCCACATGTCCATTCCCCAGACCGGCGGCGGGCCGATCGAAAGCCGCGATCAACTGGCCGAATATCTCGAATCCGGCTGCAAGCCGCGCCAGAACTGGCGGATCGGCACCGAGCACGAGAAGTTCGGCTATTGCAAGGACACGCTCAAACCGCTGCCCTATGCCGGTGAACGCTCGATCCTGGCCGTGCTCGAGGGCCTGCGCGACCGCCACGGCTGGGCGCCGCTGACCGAGGCCGGCAACCTGATCGGGCTGGAAAAGGATGGCGCCAATGTCAGCCTCGAACCGGGTGGACAGCTGGAACTGTCGGGCGCGCCGCTGGAAACCATCCATGAGACCTGCAACGAGGTGAACGCCCACCTGGCCGACGTCAAGGACATCGCCGACGCCGTCGGCGTGGGATTTATCGGGCTGGGCGCGGCACCGATCTGGAAACACGAGGACATGCCGATGATGCCCAAGGGGCGCTATCGGCTGATGACCGATTACATGGATCGCGTCGGCACCCTGGGCAAGGCGATGATGTACCGCACCTGCACGGTGCAGGTGAACCTCGACTTCGGGTCCGAGGCCGACATGGTGCAAAAGCTGCGTGTCGCGCTGGCGCTGCAGCCGGTGGCGACCGCGCTTTTCGCCAATTCGCCGTTCTTCGAGGGCAAGCCTTGCGGGCACAAGTCGTGGCGCTCGCGCGTCTGGCGCGATCTCGACGCCGACCGCACCGGCATGCTGCCCTTCGTGTTCGATGACGGCTTCGGGTTCGAGGCGTGGGTGGATTACGCGCTCGATGTGCCAATGTATTTCGTCTATCGCGACGGAAACTATATCGACGCGCTCGGCCAGTCGTTCCGCGATTTCCTCAAGGGCGAGTTGCCGGCGCTGCCGGGCGAGACGCCGACCCTGTCGGACTGGGCCGACCACCTGACCACGATCTTTCCCGAGGCGCGGATCAAGCAATTCATGGAAATGCGCGGCGCCGATGGCGGGCCGTGGCGGCGGCTGTGCGCGCTGCCGGCCTTCTGGACCGGGCTGATGTATGACCAGGCGTCGCTGGACGCGGCCTGGGACCTGGCCAAGGGCTGGAACGCCGAAACGCGCGAGGCGCTGAGGGTCGCCGCCAGCGTGGACGCGCTGGACGCGGTGGTGGGCGATATCCGCATGCACGACCTGGCGCGCGAGGTGTTGGAGATTTCCGAGGCCGGACTAAGGGCGCGGGCGCACAAGGGCGCGGGCGGCATGATCGCAGACGAAACCCATTTCCTGAACGCGCTGAAGGAAAGCGTGGAATCGGGCCAGGTGCCCGCCGATGAATTGCTGGCGAAGTATCACGGCGAATGGGACGGCGATCTGAGCCGGATCTACGCCGAATACAGCTACTGATTATCGGCAAGTTCGCGGGGCCGGTAAGCCATCCTCAAAGGTTCGCCACTTTTCCTTGTTCCGCCGGGCGGCGCCCGGCCGCGGGTGGGCGCGCCGACGGTCTAGCTGTGTAAATTTATGGCGCCGCCACACCGGGCGTTGGGACTGTTTGCATCCGTTGCAAAAGCGCCCGCACATCGGGGCGGTCGGGCGCTGCCCGGCGCCGCGCAGAGCGCGGCTTGTTCCGGGCATTGGCTTCGGCGCAATCACCACCCCATTCACACCGTGCGAACGCCACCGTCACGTCACCGCACCACGGCCCGTCGATGGGCGCCTTGCGAAAAGGCCCGGCCTATTTCTGCCCGATCTTCGGCTCGGTTCCCGCCCTGAGCCGCACGATATTGGCCCGGTGGCGGGCAAAGACCAGCAGCGTCAGCACGACGCCCAGCGCGAATGTGTCGGTATAGCCGAACAGGAACAGCCAGATCGTCGACAGCGCCGCCGCCATCAGCGCCCCCATCGACGAGACCCGCGTGACCGCCGCCGCCACGGCCCAGCTTGCGCAACAGGCCAGACCCACCGGCCAGGCCAGCGCCAGCCAAAGGCCGAGGAAAGTCGCAACACCCTTGCCACCGCGAAAGCCCAGCCAGACCGGAAAGCAATGGCCCAGAAACGCGGCCAGCCCGGCGACCTGCACAGCATCCTCGGCCGCAAAGGCCCGCGCCAGCAGCACCGCAGCCGCGCCCTTGGCACCGTCCAGCACCAGCGTCGCCGCCGCCGCGCGTTTCGAGCCGGTGCGCAGAACGTTGGTCGCCCCGATATTGCCCGATCCGATCTGGCGCAGGTTACCCAGCCCCAGCCAGCGGCTGATGAGCAACCCGAAGGGCACCGAGCCCAACAGATACCCCAGTGTCGCCCAGAGCAGCAACAACGCGTCGGGTGTTTCCAGCGCCGGCATCAGGCGGCCCCGTGAACGCGCTTGCCGCCCACCCAGGTGCCCAGCACCCGCCCCTGCATGCGCTGCCCGTCAAAGGGGGTGTTCTTGGACTTGGACCTGAGCTGCCAGCGGTCCAGCACGAAAGGCGTTTCGGGGTCGAACAGCACCAAGTCAGCCGGCGCGCCCTTGGCCAGCCGCCCGGCATCCAGCCCCAGTCGGCGCGCGGGATTGAGCGACAGCGCGCGGAACAGTTGCGGCAACGTCAGATCGGCCGAATGATAGAGCCGCAGCACTGCCGGCAGCAGGGTTTCCAGCGCCACCGCGCCGCTTGCGGCCTCTTCATAGGGCAGGCGCTTGCTTTCTTCGTCCTGGGGGGTGTGCATCGAGCTGATGATGTCGATCAGCCCCTCGCGCAGCGCGGCAACCACCGCCTGGCGGTCGTCCTCTGACCTGAGCGGCGGCTTGACCTTGAAAAAGGTACGGTAATCGGCGACGTCGAACTCGTTGAGCGTCAGGTGATGGACCGAGGTTCCGGCGGTGATGTCCAGCCCGTTGCGCTTGGCGCGTTCCAGCGCTGGCAGGGCGCGGGCGGTGGTGATCTGGTCGGCGTGATAGCGCGCCTGCGTCATCTCGATCAGCGCGATATCGCGATCAAGGCCCATGCGCTCTGCCATCGGCGACACCGCCGGCAGGCCCTTGAGCGAGGCGAATTTGCCAGAGGTGGCGGCGGCCGCGGCCGACAGCCCCCGATCCTGCGGGTGGGCAATGACCAGCGCACCGCAACCCCGGGCATAGATCAGCGCCCGCGACAGAACCTTGGTATCGCTCACCACCCGGTCGCAATCGGTAAAGGCCACCGCGCCGGCATCCATCAGGAAACCGATCTCGGTCATCTCGCGGCCCTCGCGCCCCTTGGTCAGCGCCGCCATCGGCAGCACGTTGACGGGGGCGGCGGCATTGGCGCGGCGGGCGACGAATTCCAGCGTCTCGGGGTTGTCGATGGCGGGCGTGGTGTCGGGGCGCGTCACCATCGTGGTCACGCCCCCGGCGGCAGCGGCCAGCCCGGCGGAGCGATAGCTTTCCTTGTGCCGCTCGCCCGGCTCGCAGACCTTGACGCCGATATCGACAATACCGGGGGCCAGGCACTTGCCGCCGCAATCGACACGCTCGCCGCCCTCTGGCGGGGCATCGTTTCCCCTGCCCCCGATCACACCATCCTCGACCAGCAGCCAGCCCGGCGCATCGGTGCCGGCCTCGGGGTCGACCAGACGGGCGTTGGTGAAGAGGGTTTTCATGCGCTGGACCTTCCCGTGTTCATATCGCCACCACTACGGCCAGCACCGCCAGGATCACCACCGCCACCAAAATCAGCGCGCCCAGCCGGCCCTGTCCGCCGCGTGGCGCGGGGCCGGCAGTGGCGGACGCCACGGTGCCGGTGGCCGCCTCGGATGGCAGCGGCTCGAACGTGACGGGCGGGCGGTCTTCGGCAAGGCTGGCCAACAGCCTGAGCGGCGCGCGCGGGCTGAGGGTCTGTTCGCGGTCCCTGAGGGCGCGCGAAGTCAGCACCAAAACCGCGCCTTTTTGTGCATCGAGCCGCTCGCGCAGCCCCTCCAGGTCGGCGGCGGCGATGCCGTGCCCCTGTTCGAGGTAACCCGAAAGCCCTATCCCCTGCAGGTCCGAGACCAGAAAAACCTCCACATCGTCCGGGTCGAGAACCTCGGCCCCCAGCGCATCGCGCAGCGGCCAGCGGCCGTTGCGCCGCTTGAAGGCCTCCAGCTCTGCCGGGTCCAGATCGACCGCAAAGACCCAGACCCGCCCGCTGTCGCCTGCGCGGATATGAATGCGCTCGCTCATGCCATTACCCCTTTGCCCGCTTCGCGCCGACGCGCCCTGAGGCCGCGCGCCAGCAGGTCCATCACCGCCATGCGCACGGCAACGCCCATCTCGACCTGATCCTGAATGACACTGCGGTTGATGTCGTCGGCGATCTCGCCGTCGATCTCGACCCCGCGGTTCATCGGGCCCGGATGCATGACGATGGCGTCGGGTTTGGCAAACGACAGTTTTTCGGCGTCCAACCCGTAGCGAAAGTAATACTCGCGCTCTGACGGGATGAAACCGCCATCCATCCGCTCGCGCTGAAGGCGCAGCATCATCACCACGTCCACGTCGCGCAGCCCCTCGGCCATGTCGTCGAACACCTCGACCCCGAAATCGGCGATGCCGGCGGGCATCAGCGTCGGCGGACCGATGAGGCGGACGCGGTTTTCCATCTTCTGCAGCAGCAGGATGTTCGACCGCGCCACGCGGCTGTGCGCGATATCGCCGCAGATGGCGATGGAAAGACGGTACAGCCGCCCCTTGGCGCGCCGAATCGTCAGCGCATCCAGCAGCGCCTGGGTGGGGTGTTCGTGGCGTCCGTCACCGGCGTTGAGAACCGAGCAGTTGACCTTTTGCGCCAGCAGGTCGACCGCGCCGGAATGCGGGTGGCGCACCACCAGCAGGTCGGGGTGCATGGCGTTCAGCGTCAGCGCCGTGTCGATCAGGGTTTCGCCCTTTTTCAGGCTGCTGACCTGCATCGCCATGTTCATCACGTCCGCGCCCAGACGCTTGCCCGCCAGTTCGAAACTGGCCTGGGTTCGGGTCGAGTTCTCAAAGAACATGTTGATCTGGGTAAGCCCGGTCAGCGCATCGGCATGCTTGCGCTCTGACTGGTTGAGATCGACATATTGTTCGGCGAGATCCAGCACCTCGGTGATCTCGACTGGCGAGAGCGGCTCGATCCCCAGCAGGTGGGTTTGTGAAAATTGCATCCGCCGCTCCCGTCCGGTTACGGTGCGGTTATAGAAAGCACCGCGCGCCGGAGCAAGGCGGCGTGCGCTTGCCTGTTCCAAGTGCCGGCGGGGCAGGATAGCCTCTGACACATGGAATCGGCACTGGATCATCACACCGCGCTGGCGCTGCTCGCCTGGCAGATCGAACTGGGCGCGACCGAGGCGATCGGGGATATGCCGGTCAACCGCTTCGATCTGCCGCGCGACGCGCCAAAAGCCGCGCGCAGCCCCGCCGCACCCCACCGCGCCGCCGTTCCGCCGGACAAAGACCCCGTCGCCGTCGCCCGCGCCGCAGCGGCCGACGCGCAGGACCTGGCGGCGCTGGCGGCAGCACTGGATGCCTATGAGCATTGCGAACTCAAGCGCGGCGCGCGCAACCTGGTCTTTGCCGATGGCAGGCCCGGCGCGCGGGTGATGATCTTGGGCGAGGCACCGGGCCGCGACGAGGATATGCGCGGAAAACCCTTTGTCGGCCGCGCCGGGCAGTTGCTTGACCGGATGCTGGCCGAAATCGGGCTACGACGCGATGCCGACGACCCCGAACACGCGGTCTATATCACCAACATCCTGCCCTGGCGGCCACCCCAGAACCGCGACCCGACACCGCAGGAAATCGCCATGATGCTGCCCTTTGTCGAGCGCCATGTCGCACTGGCCGCGCCAGAAATACTGGTATTGATGGGCAATATAAGCTGCCAGGCGGTATTGGGGCGGCGCGGCATCACCAAAATCCGCGGCAACTGGACAGAGGCCTGGGGCCGTCCCGTATTGCCGATGTTTCACCCCGCGGGGCTGCTGCGCAACCCGCACAACAAGCGTTTCGCTTGGGCGGACCTGCTGGCGCTGCAGGCACGACTGGAGAAAAAAACATGAAGATACTCGCCTTTTCCGACCTGCACCTTGCGCGCGCCCGCGCCGCCGCCCTCGTCGAGGCCAGTCACGAGGCCGATCTAGTGATCGGGGCCGGCGATTTCTGCAACATGCGCCAGGGGCTGGACGAGGCGATGGGCTTGCTTGCCGGCATGACCGCGCCGTTGGTGATGATACCCGGCAATGCCGAAAGCATCGAGGAACTGCGCGCAGCGGCCCCCGAGGGGGCGCATGTGCTGCATGGAGAAGCCATCGAGATCGGCGGCCTGCACCTCTTTGGCCTGGGGGGCGGCGTGCCGGTCACGCCGTTCGGCCCGTGGTCATGGGATCTGACCGAGGCAGCGGCGGCCGGGTTGCTTGCCACCTGTGCGCAAGCCGACATCCTGATCACCCATTCCCCGCCCAAGGGCGTGGTCGACGTTACCTCTGACGGGGTGTCTGTCGGCTCTACCGCCATTCGTGACGCCATCGCACGCATCCAGCCGGAACTGACGCTGTGTGGTCATATCCATGACAGCTGGGGCCGCGAGGGCCAAATCGGATCGACCCGCGTCGTCAACCTGGGCCCCACGCCCAACTGGTTCGAGATCGGGAAATGATCGACACGCTGACATTGCTGGCCTTCGTTCCGGCGGCGCTGGCGCTGAACCTGACCCCGGGGGCGGACATGATGTTCTGCCTGGGCCAGGGGCTGCGCGCCGGCGCGCGCCCGGCGGTGGCCGCCAGCGCCGGCGTCGCGGCGGGCGGCATGGTGCATGTCACCGTGGCAGGGCTGGGGCTGGGCGCCTTCGTGGCGGCGTTGCCGTGGTTCTTTGACGCGATCCGATGGGTCGGGGTCGCCTACCTGATCTGGCTGGCCATCCATGTGCTGCGCCACCCGCCGCAGGCGGGCGACGCACCGCCGGTGCGCCCGACGCGGGCCTTTCGTGACGGGATGGTCGTGAACCTGACCAACCCCAAGGTGATCTTGTTCGTGCTGGCCTTCGTGCCGCAGTTCATCGACCCCGCGCGCGGCGGAGTGCTGACGCAGTTCCTGATCCTGGGATTACTGATCGCCGTGGGCGGTTTCATCGTCAACGCGCTGGTCGGGATCTTTGCCGGGGGGCTGGGCCGGCGCATGGCCACATCGCCCGCCTTCTCTCGCGGTATCGGCTATGTCTGTGCCGCCATCTTTACGGGCCTCGCCTTGCGCCTGGCCCTGATCGAAAGGACCTGACCCGATGAGCCGCATCGCCGATGACAACCCCTTTATCCCCGTGCGCATCGCCGTGCTGACGGTATCCGACACCCGCGACGCCACGCAGGACCGGTCAGGCGACGTGCTGGCCGACCGGATCGAGGCGGCGGGCCATACCCTTGCCGACCGGGTGATCGTGCGTGATGAGCGCGACCAGATCGCGGCACAGCTGCGCGGATGGGTCGCCAGCGACGGCGTCGACGTGGTTATTTCGACCGGGGGCACCGGCCTGACCGGGCGCGACGTGACCGTCGAGGCCCATCGCGACGTTTATGAGAAAGAGATCGACGCCTTCGGCACGGTCTTTACCATGGTCTCGTATCAGAAAATCGGTACCAGCGCGGTACAGTCGCGGGCCACAGCCGGTGTGGCGGGGGGAACATATCTTTTTGCCCTGCCCGGCAGCCCCGGCGCCTGCAAGGATGCCTGGGACGAAATACTGGGTCCGCAGCTGGATTACCGCCACGGGCCCTGCAACTTTGTCGAGATAATGCCACGGCTGGACGAACATTTGCGACGGAAATGACCCGGCGGCACGTATAACCCCCCCTAAACTTGGCTTTATGCCGGGTTTACCTACATTGTTTCATGACCCGGACCTGCCGGGCAAGATGGGGTCGATACGCCGGATGCGATTTTTGCGCCACAGTCTGACAGGTCTGTTTCTCCTGGCGCTTACCCTTGGGATTCTCGGTTTCGCGGCGCAAACCGTGATCGAGGCGGTGCGCGCGCGCATGAACGACACCCCCGCCATTCCCGAACGGCAGGAAAGGGTCTTTACCGTCAGCGTCATAGAGGCGCGCGAGGGCACGCATACGCCGGTGCTGACGGCCTATGGCGAGGTGCTCAGCCGCCGGACGCTGGAAATCCGAGCCAAGGCCGCAGGTACGCTGGTGATGCTGGCCGAGAATTTCGAGGAAGGCGGCACCGTCAGAGAGGGCGACATCCTGGCCCTGGTCGACCCGGCCGATGCCGAATTCGCGCTGAGCCGGGCGCAAACGGAACTGACCGATTCACAGGCCGAGGAGCGCGACGCCCGTCGCGCGCTGGAACTGGCTGGCGAAGAACTTGCCGCCGCAGGGGAACAGGCCGCCCTGCGCGAAACCGCCTATCGCCGGCAGGTCGACCTGGAGGCGCGCGGCGTCGGCACCGCGGCGGCAGTCGAAACCGCGGGGCTGGCGGCGGCGCAGGCGCGTCAGGCGGTGATCGCCGCCCGCCAGGGACTGGCGCTGGCCGAGGCCCGGGTCAGCCTGGCCGAAACCCGGCTGGCGCGCTCGAAAATCGCGCTCGACGAGGCCGAGCGCCGGCTGGAGGACACCCGCATCAAGGCCGGGTTTTCCGGCACGCTGAGCGACGTTTCGGTGGTCGAGGGGCGGCTGGTCTCGGTCAACGAAAAGCTGGGCACACTGGTCGACGGCACCGCGCTGGAGGTCGCCTTTCGGGTATCGGCAGCGCAATATGCCCGGCTGGTGGACGAAACCGGCGTGCTGATACGGGCGCCGGTCGTTGCCCGGCTCAGCATGCATGGGCTCGAGCTGACCGCGAAGGGCGTGATCAGCCGCGAGGCCGCCACCGTCGGCGAAGACCGCACCGGACGACTGGTCTTTGCCCGGCTCTACGAGGCACCGGCGCTGAAACCCGGTGATTTCGTCACGGTCGAAATCGAGGAATCCCCGCTGGAACGCAGCGTACGCCTGCCCGCGGCGGCGCTGGGGGCAGACGGCACGGTGCTGGTTGTTTCCGATGATGAACGCCTTGCGGCGCTGCCGGTCACGCTGTTGCGCCGCCAGGGCAACGACATCCTGGTGCGCGGCGACGGGCTGCCCGGGGCGCGAGTGGTGGCCGAACGCACGCCGCTGCAGGGCGCGGGGCTGAAGGTGCGCCCGATCGCGCTGCAACCGGATGCGCTGCGCAGCAAGCCGGACATCGGCACCGATACCACGCTGCAGCTGAGCGACGAACGCCGCGCGCGGCTGATGAGCTTTGTGCGCACCAGCCCCGAGATCAGCGCGATGGCAAGGCAGCGCCTGCTGAGCACGCTCGAGCAGGAACGCGTGCCCGTACGCGTGGTCGAAGGTCTTGAACAGCGCATGGGAGGCTAGGCGATGACGCGCACCCCCTCGCCCAAGGTTTCCGGCGTCCTTTCATATTTCACCCGCCACCCCACCGCCGCCAATCTGCTGATGGCGATGATGGTGATTCTTGGGCTGTCGGCGGCGCCGCAGATGCGGGCGCAGTTCTTTCCCGATGTGGTAATCGACAACGTCACTGTCTCGATCACATGGGAGGGGGCAAGCCCCGAGGATATGGATGCCGGCGTCGTGCAGGTGCTCGAACCGGTGTTGCGGGCGGTCGAGGGGGTCGAGACAAGCAGCGCCACCAGCCGTGAGAGCATCACCACCATCGCGCTGGAATTCGAACCCGGCTGGGACATGGGCCGCGCCGCCGACGAGGTGCAGGCCGCCGTCGATACCGTCACAACCCTGCCCGAGGACGCAGACGAGCCGGTGATCCGACGGGGCAACTGGCGCGACGGGGTGACGAATGTTGTCATTTCGGGCCCCGTCGCGCCCGAACAGCTGGGCCGCTTTGCCGACGAACTGGTCGCGCGGCTGTTCGATGCCGGGGTGACTCGCACCATCATCCGCGGTCTGGCCGCACCCCGGATCGTGGTCGAGGTGGCGTCGGTCAATCTGATCGCCCACGACATCACCATGGCCGAGATAGCCGAGGCCGTCGGCGCCGAGGTCGATGCCGACCCCGCGGGCGATGTCGGCGACGCCAACATGCGCGTGCGCACTGGCGCACAAAAGCGCTCCGCCGCCGACATTGCCGCCATAACCCTGCGATCACAGCGCGACGGCAGCCGGCTGACCGTGGGCGACGTGGCGCGCATCGTCGTCGAGGGCGCCGCGCGCGACCGGCAGTATTTCGTGGGCGACAACCCGGCGATGTCGGTTCAGGTGGAACGATCCGCCCAGGGCGACGCCATCGGCATCCAGCACCAGGTCGAAGAGGTCGTCGCCCAGTTGCAAAGCAGCCTGCCGCAGGGCGTGGAAATGTCGCTGATCCGCACCCGGTCCGAGGCCATATCGGGCCGGCTGAACCTGCTGCTGGATAACGGGCTGACCGGGCTGGGGCTGGTGCTGGCGCTGCTGTTCCTGTTCCTCAATGCGCGCACCGCGTTCTGGGTGGCCGCCGGCATTCCCGTGGCGCTGCTGGCGACGGTGGCGCTGATGTATGTCGCGGGGCTGACGCTCAACATGATTTCGCTCTTTGCGCTGATCATCACGCTGGGGATGATTGTCGATGACGCCATCGTGGTGGGCGAACATGCCGATGCCCGTGTCGGGCGGCTGGGCGAAGGCCCGGTCGTCGCCGCCGAACGCGCGGCGCGGCGCATGGCGTTGCCGGTCTTTTCGGCCACGCTGACCACCATCATCGCCTTTTTCGGCCTCGCCGCCATCGGCGGCCGCTTCGGCGACATGATTGTCGACATTCCCCTGACGGTGATCGCGGTGCTCACGGCATCGCTGGTCGAGTGCTTTCTGATCCTGCCCAGCCACATGGCGCATGCCCTGGCCCATGCCGGGCAGACGCACTGGTATGACTGGCCCAGCCGGGTGGTGAACCGTGGCTTTGTCTGGGTGCGCGACAGGCTGTTTCGCCCGCTCGTGGCGCTGATCGTGCGCGCACGCTATCCGGTGGTGGCCTGCATCATCGCGTTGTTGGCGACGCAGGCGGCGATGTTCATCCGGGGCGACGTGGTCTGGCGTTTCTTCAACGCGCCCGAACGCAGCAGCATCTCAGGCAACTTCATGATGGCGCCGGGGGCCACCCGCGCCGACAGCATGGCGATGATGCGCGAGATGCAGCGCGCGACCGAGGAACTGGGCGCCGAATACGCCGAACGCCATGGCGGCCCCAATCCGCTGGACTTCGTGCTGGCCGAGGTCGGCGGCAACAGCGGGTCGGGCCTTGCCGGAGCCGACACCAAGGACCCCGACCAGCTGGGCGGCATCTCGATCGAGCTGATCGACGCCGACCTGCGCCCCTATTCCGGTTTTGCCTTTGCCGCCGAGTTGCAGCGCCGCGTGCAGCCGCATCCGATGGCCGAGGCGGTCAGCTTTCGCGGCTGGCGCTCGGGCCCCGGCGGCGACGCGCTGGATGTCGAGCTTCACGGCGCCTCGCCCGAAAGGCTGAAAGCCGCCGCCGAGGCGCTGAAGACCGCGCTTGAACAGTATCCCGAGGTGTCGGCGGTCGAGGACGACCTGGCCTATGACAAAGACGAACTGATCCTCGATCTGACCCCGCAGGGGCAGGCGCTGGGCTTTTCCATCGGCGATCTGGGCCGCGTCCTGCGCAATCGTCTCACCGGGATCGAGGCCGCCACCTATCCGGATGGGCCGCGCAGCGCCGAGGTGCGGGTGGAACTGCCCGAGGACGAACTGACCGCCGATTTCCTGGAACGGATGCAGATGCGCACCCCGTTGGGTGGCTATGTTCCCCTGGCCGATATCGTCAGCGTTCAGCGCAGCACCGGCTTTTCCACCATCCGCCGCGAGAACGGCATCGCAAAGGTCAGCGTAACCGGCGACATCGCCGAGGACGATCCCGCCCGCGCCGCCGAGATCACGCGCATTGTGGAAAGCGACATCCTGCCCCGCATCAAGGCCGAGCACCAGGTCGACTGGCGCCTGTCGGGGCTGGCCGAGCAGGAGGGCGAGTTCCTGGCGGACGCGCGCACCGCCCTGATCCTGACCCTATGCGGCATCTACCTGGTGCTGGTCTGGGTCTTTGCCAGCTGGACGCGGCCGCTGGTGGTGATGGCGGTCATTCCCTTTGGCCTGGTGGGCGCGATATGGGGGCACTGGTCATGGGGTGTGCCGCTCAGCATGTTCACGGTGGTCGGGCTGCTTGGCATGATCGGGATCATCATCAACGATTCCATCGTGCTGGTGACCACGATCGACGAGCACGCGCAGGAACGCGGCATCATCCCGGCGATCATCGAAGGCACCGCCGACCGTCTGCGGCCGGTGATGTTGACCACCCTGACCACGGTGCTGGGTCTGGCGCCGCTGTTGTTCGAACGCTCGGTGCAGGCGCAGTTCCTGAAACCGACGGTGATCACGCTGGTCTATGGGCTGGGGTTCGGCATGGTGCTTGTGCTGGTGCTGGTGCCGGCGCTGATCGCCATTCAGCAAGACCTGTCCCGGCACCGGGTAGCGTTGCGGCGGGCGCTGCGCGTGCGCCGTGCGCGGGGGCTGCGGCTGGGCCTTGGTATGGCGCTGCTGGTGACAATCGGCTGGCTGGCGGCGACGATGGGCGTGACGCTGGTCAATGGCGCCCTGCCGGCGCCGCTGGCCGCTATGGTGCCCGCAGCCGGGCTTTCGCCGCTGACCTCTGCCTTCGTGCTGTATCTTGCAGGGGTCGGGGTGTTCCTGCTGCTGATGCTGGCAGGTGCGGGGCTGTGGCGGCTGCGCGGGCGCTCTCAACCGGCGGTGCAGCCCTGAATGTCGACGGCGCGCGAATTCCCCAGGACGGTGATGCGAACGCCCGAACGATCCAGCGCAAACGACCGGCCCTCAGCATGGTAAAGGCGGGTATTGGCGATCAGCCGGTTGCCTTGATGGCTCATCTTCGCGGGCGCGACCCATATCTGCGGGTTGTCGACCTCGATCACCGCGGCCTCGTACCCAGCGGCGCCGGGCATATCGACCTCTGCCCGCAGGCCCAGCCCGCCGTCGATGGGCGAGATGCTGCAGGTGACGGCGCGCACCCCGGCCTCTGCCGCGGTGTCGGGGCGGTTGGCCAGCGCCGCGGCGATGCGCGGATCAGGCTTGGCCGGGGCCTTTGGCAACTGCCCGGACACACGGACATCGACAGGCACGCAGATATCGCTGCACACGCCCATCTCGATGCGCCCCTTCAGCATCACGTCACCCCCGGCACGCACGGGCAGAACCCGGATGGGCAGGATCAGAACGTCGCTGTAGCCGATCGTGCGCAGCCCGCCCTTGTCGCGGATGGTGGGCGTGGGCCAGACGATTTCGACTCCGGTCAGGTTCTTCGAGCGGCGCCAGTCGAATTCCGGCGGGATGCCGGCATCGCCGGGCGCGCGCCAATAGGTCATCCAGCCCGGCCGCAGCCGCATTTCGATGGCAGCGATATGCAGCCCCTCGGCAGTGCGCCAGCCGGGCAGCAGCCGCACATCGACCATGTCGGAGGCCTGCTGGGCGCGCGCCGGCCCCGTTGCCGCCAAAAGCGCCACAATAAAAACAGCGAAAGAGAGTTGAACGATCCGTCTGAACATGCCCCCGAAATGGGCCATCACACCGTAAATGCCAAGTCACGTTCCGGCGAGCGGACTGTAGCCAATTCGAATGCTCGCGTGCGGCTGATGGTCATGCTGCGCTTGCACTGGCGCGTTGGAATGCCCATCATCTGATAAACACCCAGCCGGAGACCCGAGTGAGCGAGATCGACCTGAACGGAAAGCTGCTGATCGCCATGCCGGACATGGGCGACCCGCGTTTTGCCTATTCGGTGATCTTTCTGTGCGCCTATTCCGCCGAGGGCGCGATGGGGCTGGTCATCAACAAGCCGACGCAAGATCTGCGTCTATCCAACCTTCTGGAACAGCTGGAAATTTCCCAAAGCACCGATGCCCGAAACATGGCCGTGCATTTCGGCGGACCGGTCGAACACGGGCGCGGATTCGTGCTGCACGATCATGGCTATCATTCGACCATCTCGACGCTGGAGGTGAACGAGGATTTCGCCATGACCGCGACGCTCGACATTCTGGAGGATCTCTCGCAGGGGCGCGGGCCCGCGCATGTTCTAGTGGCGCTCGGTTATGCCGGCTGGGGGCCGGGGCAGCTGGAGGCGGAGATCGCCCAGAACGGATGGCTGATCTGCGATGCCGACGCCGAACTGGTGTTCGACACTGCCGACGCCCTGAAATGGGAGGCCGCGTTGAAAAAGCTCGGCATCAGCGCGCTGACCCTGTCGGGCGACGCCGGCCGGGCCTGAGGGACCGCTTTCGCCGAGCAGATTCGCGCCCTACCCCATCAACGCGTTGATATGCGCCACCACGCTGCGGGCCAGCGCGCCCGGCTCATACCCCCCTTCGAGCATCGACAGGATGCGCCCGCTTGAATGGGTGTTCGCCAGCGCCACCAGTTCACGCGTGAGCCAGCGATAGTCATCCTCGGTCAGCGCCAGCGACGACATGTCGTCCAGCAGATGTGCGTCGAACCCCGCCGATATGAACAGGAACTCGGGCCTGAACCGATCCAGCGCCGGCAGCCAGTGTTCGGCCACCGCGGCGCGGAACGCGGCGCCATCGGTGCCGGCGGGCAGCGGCACGTCGACAAGGTTGGTGGCGTCGCTTTCATGCCCGGTGAAGGGATAGAACGGATGCTGGAAGGTCGAGCAGAACAGCACCCTGTCATCAGAATGGAATATCTCTTCGGTGCCATTGCCGTGATGCACGTCGAAATCGAGGATGGCGATGCGGGAAAACCCGTATTCGGCCAGCGCATGCGCCGCCGCCACGGCGATGTTGTTGAACAGGCAGAACCCCATCGCGGTGTCGTGGGTTGCGTGGTGGCCCGGCGGGCGGACGGCGCAGAATACCGGGTTTGCCTCGGCTCGCATGATCAGGTCAACGCCCAGAACCCCGGCCCCGGCGGCGTGCAGCGCCGCCGCCAGCGTGCCGGGAGACATCACCGTGTCGCCGTCGATCTCGACGCTGCCATCGGTCGGGGCGGAGGCGAATATGCGATCCAGATAGGCCCGGTCATGGGCGCGCAGCAGCTGTTCGCGCGTGGCCAGCGGCGCATCATAGTGGCGCAGCACGAAATCCAGCCCCGACATGATCAGCTGGTTGCCGATGGCATCCAGCCGATCAGGCGTGTCGGGGTGCATCGGACCCGCGTCATGGTCGTGGCAGGCAGGGTGGGAAATGAAGCCGAGCATTGGCGCCCCTTTGTTACAGCCAGCGTTCGACCATGACGCATTCACGATCGTCGGGATCCGGGGTGACGGTAAAGCCCAGTTCTTCCATCAGATGCAGCATCGGCACGTTCTCGCGCAAGACCGAACCCTCGAGCTTGGTCAGCCCGTGGTCGCGGGCGGCGGCAAAAAGCGCCTTCATCAGCCGCGTGCCAATCCCCTGGCCTTGCAGTTCGTCCGATACCGCAATGGCAAACTCGCCACTGGTATTGTCCGGGTTGATTGTATAGCGCGCAACCCCGTGCTGCACCTCATCGCCGCCCGAACCCACCATCGCCACCATCGCCATTTCGCGGCGATAGTCGATCTGGGTAAAGCGCGCCAGCATTTCATCCGACAATTCGTTCACCGTCCCCATAAAGCGAAAGCGTTTGGCCTCGGGCGACATCCTGCGCACGAACGCGGCCTCCGATTCGGCATCTTCGGGCCGGATCGGACGGATTGTCAGCGTAGTACCATCGGCAAGGTGCTCGGTACGCACCAGGTGGCGCGGATAGGGATGGATGGCGACGTGGTCATAGGCCCCGTCGCGCGATGGCGGGCGAGCCACGCGAATGCGCGCATCCACCGCCAGCACACCGTCAGGTCCGGCGATCAACGGGTTGATATCCATCTCGACGATCTGCGGCATCTCGCACACCATGTCCGAGATGCGCAACAGCACGTCGATCACTGCCGCCCGGTCGACGGCGGGCCTGTCGCGGAAGGCCTCCAGCAGCCGCGCCACACGCGTGCGGTTGATCAGGCGCTCGGCCAGCACTTCGTTCAGAGGGGGCAGCGACACGGCGCTGTCCTGCAGAACCTCGACCATCGTGCCGCCAGCCCCGAACAGGATCACCGGGCCAAATACCGGGTCGCGGCTGACGCCAACCACCAGTTCGCGCGCATCGTCCATATGCGCCATCGTCTCGACGGTGACGCCCTTGATGCGGGCCTCGGGACGCAGCTTTTTCGCGCCGGCAACGATGTCACGAAACGCCTGCTTGACCTCGACGCCCGAAGCCACGCCCAGGCGCACACCCCCGACATCCGACTTGTGGACGATCTGGGGCGAGTTGATCTTGACCGCAACCGGGTAACCCACGGTTTCGGCCGCGATCAGCGCATCCACGTCGGTGGCCGCCTCGATGGTGATGTTGATGGGGATGCGAAAGGCCCTGAGCAGCGCCTTGGATTCGATATCCGACAGCATCTCGCGGCCATCCGCGATGACACCGCCGATGATCATGCGCGCGCCATCCACATCGGGCGGATTGCTGTCGTGCAGCGGGCCAGGCACCTCGTTCGCCAGCCAGCGGTGACGCTGATGCTGGGCGAGATAGGAAAACGCCTCGACCGCGCGTTCGGGGGTGTTGAAATCCGGGATCCCCGAGGCGGACAGCAGCGTGCGCCCCTCACTCACCGCCGTTTCACCCATCCAGCAAGCAAGCACCGGCTTGCGCGTGCGTTCGGGAATGGCGTCGATCACCGCCTGTGCCGCCGCGGTCGGGTCGGTCATCGCCTGCGGCGTCAGCATCACCAGCACGCCATCGAATTCCGGCTCTTCCAGCGCCGCGCCAAGCGCGGAGGCGAAGTCTTCGGGCGCGGCATCGCCCAGAATGTCGATCGGGTTGGCGCGCGACCAGAACTCCTGCAGCGCGGCGTCAAGCCTGGCCAGCGTCTTGTCCGATGGCTGCGGCATCACGATGCCCAGGTCGCCGGCGCGATCAGCCGCCAGCACCCCGGCGCCGCCGCCATTGGTGATGATGCCCAGCCGGTTTCCCCGCACCCGTTTGCCCGGCGACAGTATCTCGGCCGCGGCGAACAATTCGCCAAAGGTCTGGGCGCGAACCGCCCCGGCGCGCGCCAGTGCCACGTCGAACACCGCGTCATTCCCGATCAGCGCGCCGGTATGGGTGTGCGCGGCGGTCGAGCTTTGGATATGCCGCCCGGCCTTGAGCACGATCACCGGCTTGGTGCGCGCAGCCCCCCTGAGCGACGACAGAAATTCCGGGGCGTCGCGCACCCCCTCGACATAAAGCAGGATCGCCGAGGTCTTGGGATCGTCGGCCAGGAAATGCAGCACGTCGCCGAAATCGATATCGAGCGAATTGCCCAGCGACACCAGCGCGGAAAACCCAAGGTGATGCGGCGCCGACCAGTCGGCAATGGCCGAACACAGCGCGCCCGACTGCGACACCAGCGCCAGCCCGCCCTTGGGCGTGTGCGAGCGCAGGAACGTGGCGTCGAGCCCGATCCAGGGCCGCACCAGCCCGACGCAGTTGGGCCCCATGACCCGCACGCCGGCCTTGCGCGCCGCCATCGTCAGCTTGCGGGCGTTGTCGTTGCCGGGGCCGCCGCCCTCGCCAAAGCCAGCCGACAGCACGATGGCATGAGCGGTGCCGGCCATGCCGCATTGGGTGATGATTCCGGGCACGGTGTCGGCGGGGGTGGCGATCACCGCCAGGTCGACCGGCTTGGGCAGCTGGGCGATATCCGACAGGCACTTGACCCCGGCGACCGTTTCGTAACGCGGGTTGATCGGATAGATATCGCCCTTGAATCCGCTGTCGCGGATATTGGTAAAGACCCGGCCGCCAACCGAATCGGGACTGTCCGAGGCGCCGAATACGGCAACCGATTTCGGGTCGAACATCGGGGTTAGCGGGCTGCTATCCATTGCGGTTCTCCGGCTCCGGTGTATGTGCGCCCCTTGCCGGGCGCGGTTTTCCGGTCGCCATGCTGCGCTGCAGCATTACGCCAGTCAACCGCTTAAAGCGTGAAGGCTACGATAAATCCGGTCAACTCCCCTTGTGACGCTACGTCGCCGGGGCGAACGGGTGCTGGCAGCGTGTTCCACATCGGCACCTTGGGTCGCTGTCCCACGTCATGGCCCTGTCGGACGTCACCCCTGCGGAAATGGTCATGGCCGACCTAGGGCTGGACATCCGGCTTGGGTCCGGCGTGGCCGCAAGGGCAGTCGCGTAACCGGGCCGGGCCGGCTGACAACCGGCCTTGTCACTATCAACCAGCGGCGAGGCGCCAGAAAAACACCGCGCTCATCCCAAAGCCGATCACGGCGATGAATGCCCGCACCGCCCACACCGGCGCCGCCCGCGCAATCGGCGCCCCGGCATAGCCGCCCAGCGTGGCCGCGACCATCATCACGATGGCCTGCGGCCATTCCACAAACCCTGCCACAGCGAAGGTGACGACCGAAATCGAAGAAAGCGCAAAGGAAAGCCCGTTCTTCAATCCGTTCATCTGGTGGATCGCCGTCATCCCCCAAAGCGAAAAGAGCGCCAGCAGAACGATGCCCAGCCCGCCGTTGAAATATCCGCCATAGACACTGACCGCGAACAGCCCCAGCGCGCCTTGCGGCGTCACCGCGCGCGAATGGCGCGCGGCCCAGGCCCGAACCTGCGCGCCGAAAAGAAAGATCAGCGTGGCGAACAACAGCAAAAAGGGTACCACCACCGAAAACGCGCGGTTCGACGACACCAGCAGCAACAGCGACCCGGCCAGTCCGCCAGCCAGCGTGATCGCACCCAGACGCATCAGGGCGCGGCGGTCATGCCCGCCCAGTTCGCGCCGAAACCCCAGCGCGCCGCCCAGATAGCCGGGAAACACCGCCACCGCGCTGGTGGCGTTGGCCACCACGGGCGGCACACCGGTAAAGACCAGCGCCGGAAATGTCAGAAAGGTGCCGCCGCCGGCGATGGTGTTGATCACACCGGCACCGAAGGCGGCAACCGCAAGCAATAGATAATCGGTCATGTCGGGGGCCAATCCGGTCAGTTTCCGCGACCCTGCCAAACCGGCGCGGCAACGGCAAGACGATCTGCGCAGGTTTTGGCGCCGGGATGACTGCGGGATAACTGCGGGCCGTCCGACCACGCACATGACCGCGTCTCAGACGCGCGGAATCATCTGCCGGACAAGGGATATTCTGGTAGCGGAGGAGGGACTTGAACCCCCGACACGCGGATTATGATTCCGCTGCTCTAACCAACTGAGCTACTCCGCCAAACCGAGGCGCTAGGTAAGACAGCCCCCGGCGGTCGTCAAGTGAGAAATGGCGCGGCTCAGCCCGGTGGCAGCAATGCCTCGATGCGGCGGGTCAGGGTCCGCGACTGGGGCCAGGAGATACCACCCCAAGCCCCCACGACACTGCCATCGGGTGCAATCAGGACCTTGTCGATGTTCCACGCCCCTGCCCCGGCGCGCTCAGCCACGCCAGTCGAAAAAGCCCGGACCGGCGCGGTCCAGCAGACGGCGCGCCATGTCGCGGCCCAGCGCGGCGCCGTCCTCGACCGGGGCGCTGGCGTCGTCCTTCAGGCACTCACTGCCATCGGGGCGCAGGATCTCGCCCCTCAGCCGCAGCGTGCCGCCCTCCAGTTCGGCCAGCCCCGCGATCGGGGTCTCGCAGGAACCGTCAAGCGTGGCCAGGAACGCCCGCTCGGCCGCCAGCCGCTGCCCCGTTTCGACGTCGTGGATGGCGGCCAGCATCTCGGCCACGCGGCTGTCATCCGCGCGACGCTCGATCCCGATGGCGCCCTGCGCCACGGCCGGCAGCATCTCTTCGGGCGCAAGCGCCTTGCGCGCCACGTCAGTGCGCCCCAGCCGGTTGAGCCCCGCCATCGCCAGAAAGGTGCAGGCCGCGACGCCCTCATCCAGCTTGCGCAGCCGGGTCTGGACGTTGCCGCGGAACTCCACCACCTGCAGATGCGGCCAGGCGACCAGCACCTGCGCCCGCCGCCTGAGCGACGAGGTACCCACCTTGGCCCCCTCGGGCAGCGCCGCCAGCCCGTCCGCCACGGGCGAGACAAAGGCATCGCGCACATCCTCGCGCGGCAGGTAGGTGTCCAGCACCAGCCCGGCCGGTTGCAGGACCGGCATGTCCTTCATCGAATGCACCGCAATGTCGATACCGCCCGACAACAGCGCCTCTTCGATCTCGCGGGTGAACAGCCCCTTGCCGCCCAGTTCCTTGAGCGGCGTATCGGTGGCGATCAGTGCACGGTCATCGCCGGTGGTCCGGATCACCACGATCTCGAATGCACCGGGGTCCAGATCGAACGCCGCTGCCAGCCGGTCACGGGTTTCATGCGCCTGTGCCAGCGCCAGCGGCGAGCCGCGCGTGCCGATCCTGAGCGGGCGGTCGGGGGTGGGCAAATCCTTGGTCATGGCGCCGGTCTAGACGGGCAAGGCGCGACTGACAAGCGCAGGGTGGTTGACATTGCAAGCCTGTAAGGTGACCACCCATCCAAACGGAGGGCCGTGCAATGGCACAGACAAAATCCATCCTCAGGGCGCTTGCCGGCGAGGTGCAGGAAATTCCGCCCATCTGGATGATGCGGCAGGCCGGCCGCTATCTGCCGGAATACCGCGCCACGCGGGAAAAGGCGGGCGACTTTCTGTCGCTTTGCTACAACAGCGACCTTGCGACCGAGGTGACGTTGCAACCGATCCGCCGCTACGGCTTTGACGCGGCGATCCTGTTTGCCGACATCCTGCTGCTGCCGCAGGCGCTGGGCGCCGAGCTGTGGTTCGTCACCGGCGAGGGGCCGCGCCTTTCGCCCCTCACCACCCAGAACGATTTCGACCGCCTGGCGGGACCACAGGACATTCACGACACGCTCGCGCCGGTCTATGGCACCGTTCGCAACCTGGCCTCTGCCCTGCCGGCGCAGACCACGCTGATCGGCTTTGCCGGGGCGCCCTGGACGGTGGCGACCTACATGATCGCCGGGCGCGGCACCCCCGACCAGGGGCCGGCACACGCGCTCAAGGCCGAGAACCCCGCGCTGTTCGATGCCCTGATCGAGCGGATCAGCGCGGCCACCGTCGAATACCTTTCGGCCCAGATCGAGGCCGGGGCGGAGTGCGTCAAGCTGTTCGACAGCTGGGCCGGGTCGCTGAAGGGCGAGGATTTCGACCGCTACGCCATCGCCCCCACGCGCCGGATCGTTTCCGAGCTCAAGGCGCGGCACCCGGACATCCCGGTCATCGCCTTCCCGCGCGAGGCGGGTGATCGCTATATCGGGTTTCACGCCGCCACCGGCGCCGATTGCGTCGCGATCGACAATTCGGTGACGCCGGAATGGGCCGCCGAAAACGTGCAGGTGTCGGGCTGCGTGCAGGGTAACCTCGCACCCGGCCACCTTGTAACGGGGGGCGATGACCTGGTGCGCGAAACCCGCCGCATCGTCGCGGCGTTCCGCAAGGGCGCGCACATCTTCAACCTCGGCCACGGGATTACCCCCGATGCCGACCCCGACAATGTCACCCGCATGATCGAGGCGGTGCGCGGCGGCTGAAAGGCCCCGGCTGCCGCTTCTTTCTGGTCACAAATACCCCGTCGACACATCGGCCGCTTACGCGGCGTTGCGGGGGGTGTGTCGCATTCAGGCACGGGGGCGTGTCGTGAACGGACGCGCGGGGGCCCTGCAGGGGCGGGCAGGCTCGGGCAAACGCCGCCCCCAGGACCACCGCCCATGCAGCCCCATTACCGCGACATCCGCAAGATCGACCCGGGCCGCGCCGACCGGCTGGGCGACAACACCCCCAACGACGCCGACCGCATCGAGATCGGGCCGACGCAACTGGCCTTCGCCGAGTGGGCGGCGGCGGGTCTGGACCTACCCGACCTGCAGGCGATGCGCCGCTATCGCTGGGAACGGCTGACGCGGCACGTGGTCGAGCGCGACTATGCCGGTCTGCTTCTTTTTGACCCGCTCAACATCCGCTACGCCACCGACAGCACCAACATGCAGCTTTGGAACACCCGCAACCCGTTTCGGGCACTGCTGCTCTGCGCCGATAGTTATATGGTGATTTGGGACTACAAGAACGCGCCATTCCTTACGTCCTTCAACCCGCTGGTGCGCGAGGCGCGTTCCGGCGCGGCGGCGAATGGATCGAAACCCGCCTGCTGACCAGCGGGCCCCGCACCAACCCGTGGTTTCAGGAATGCGGCCCCCGCATCGTGCAGATGAACAAGATCGTCGCCTTCGACACCGACCTGATCGGCTGCTACGGCATCTGCGTCGATATCTCGCGCACATGGTGGATCGGTGATCGCAAACCATCGAACGCGATGATCTATGCCATGCGTCACGCGCACGAACACATCATGACCAACATGGAAATGCTAAAGCCCGGCGTGATGATCCCCGAGTTATCGAAAGGCATGCATATGCTCGACGACGCGTTCCAAGCCCAGAAATACGGATGTATGATGCACGGGGTCGGGCTGTGCGACGAATGGCCGCTTGTCGCCTATCCCGACGCGGCGGTGCCCGGTGCGTTCGACTATCCGCTCGAGCCCGGCATGGTACTGTGCGTCGAGGCGCTTGTGGGCGAGGAAGGCGGCGATTTCTCGATAAAGCTGGAGGACCAGGTGCTGATCACCGAGGACGGGTACGAGAACCTGACCCGCTATCGCTATGACCCCGCGCTGATGGGCGAGGGCTAGCCGCCCTGCACCCGTCCCCTGCGGTCGGAGCGCAGCGCGGCATAAAGAACATGCGTCCGCCAGCGCCCGTTGATCTGCAGATAGCTTTGCGCGACGCCTTCGTATTTGAACCCGCAGGTTTCCAGCAGCCGGCGCGATGGCTGGTTTTCCGGCAGGCAGGCGGCCTCCAGCCGGCTGAGATCCAGCCGTTCAAAGGCGTAATGCACCACCCCCTGCAGCGCCTCGTGCATGAAGCCCTGCCGCGCATGGGGCTGGCCCACCCAATAGCCCAGCGTCCCGGCCAGCGCCGGCCCGCGGCGGATGTTGTCCAGCGTGATCGCCCCCACCAGTTCCTCATCCGAACGCCGGATCAGAAACAGCGGTATCGCCGACCCGTCCGCGATCGCCCGCTGCGCCCACCATACGCGGTTGGAAAAGCCCTTGCGCGACAGGTGATCGCGCGCCCATTGCGGCTCCCACGGGGTCAGGAATTCGGCGCTTTGCGCGCGCAGGGAGGACCAGGCGCGAAAATCGGAAAGCTGGGGTTCGCGCAGGGTCAGACGCTCGGTTTCTATCCGCAGCTTCCGGCGCTGCAGAAACATCAGGCGGCGCGCCTTTCCTGCAGCGCGGCCAGTGTCGGCGCGGACTCGACCGGCCCGTATAGCGCCATCGCGGCGGGCGCTGTGGCGATGGTGCGTTCTGCGATGTCGTGCAGATCGGCCAGCGTGACCGCGTCGATCTTTTCCACCACCTCGTCCAGCGGCGGCACCCGGCCCCAGATCTGCAGCATCCGCGCCAGCCGTTCCGCCCGGTTCGACGAGCTTTCCAGCCCCATCAGCAGCCCTGCCTTCATCTGGGCGCGTCCGCGCTCCAACTCGGCCAGGGTCATGTCGCCTGCGGCGCGCTTCATCTCGTCGATGGTGATCTGCGCCAGGTCCTGCATCTGCGCGGCAGAGGTGCCCGCGTAGATCGTCATCATGCCGGTATCGGAATAGGCGCCGGCCTGGGCATAGATGGTATAGCACAGCCCCCGCCGTTCGCGGATTTCCTGGAACAGTCGCGACGACATCGACCCGCCCAGCGCGTTGGCATAGATCTGCGCCGCGTGAATGCCGGGGTCGGTATAATCCGGCCCCTCGAACGCGAGCGCGAAATGCGCCTGTTCCAGTTGCTTGACGTGGCGGCTTTCGCCACCGGCAAAACGCGCGGCGGGCGCCGGGCTGGCGGTGCCACCGACCATGTCGCCGAACAGCCGTTCCGCATCGCGCACCAGCGCGTCGTGATCGACCGCGCCGGCGGCGGAAAGGACCATCTGCGCAGGGCGGTAATGACGGCCGACAAACCCGGTCAGGTCATCACGGGCAAACCGCTGCACGCCGGCGGCCTCGCCCAGGATGGTGCGGCCCAGCGGCTGGTCGGGATAGGCCCGTTCCTGCAACCAGTCAAAGATGATGTCGTCGGGCGTGTCCAGCGCCTGCCCGATTTCCTGCAAGATCACCCCGCGTTCGATCTCGATCTCGCGCGGGTCGAAGACCGGCGCGCGCAGGATGTCGGCCAGCACGTCCACCGCCAGTGGCACGTCGTCCTGCAATACACGGGCGTAATAGGCTGTCACCTCGCGTGAGGTATAGGCGTTGATGTAGCCGCCCACATCCTCGATCACCTCGGCAATCTGCAAGGCGCTGCGCCGCTCGGTTCCCTTGAACGCCATGTGTTCGAGGAAATGCGCGATGCCGTTCTCGGCTGCCTCCTCGTGCCGGGCGCCGGCCAGAACCCACACCCCGACCGCGGCCGATTGCAGGCCGGGCATATGCTCGGTCACGATACGAAAGCCGTTCGGCAGGGTGGTCAGATTGACACTCAATTCCCGGTACGATCCCTGATGATATCCTCGATGGCGGCAAGGTCGTTGGCGACCCGTGTCACCCGTTCCGATCGCTCATACAGGTCAGCCATGTGCTTAGGCAAGGGGGGGCGCGTGCCGCTGGCCTGTTCCACCGCGTCGGGGAACTTGGCCGCGTGGGCCGTGGCCAGCGTGATCATCGGCGTGCCGGGGGCAAGATGTTCGCCGGCAACCTTGACGCCCACGGCGGTGTGCGGGCAGATCAGTTCGCCGGTCTCCTGCCGGGTGCGGGCAATGGTGGCGCGGGTTTCATCCTCGGTGGCGCTGCCGCTGTCAAAGCTCTCTTGCAGCGCCTCCAGCGCGCCCTGGCTGACGTTGAAACCGCCGGCCTTCAGCTCGTCCATCAGTTGCGCCACGGCGCCACTGTCCTGGCCATAGGCGCAAAAAAGCGCGCGCTCGAAATTCGAGCTGACCTCGATATCCATCGACGGGCTGATCGTGGGGGCCACCCCTGCGGGGCGATAGGCGCCGGTGCCCAGGCAGCGGTGCAGGATGTCGTTGCGGTTGGTGGCAACGACCAATCGGTCGATGGGCAGGCCCATCCGTTTGGCGATGTAGCCGGCGAAGATATCGCCGAAATTGCCGGTCGGAACGGTAAAGCTGACACTGCGATGCGGCGCACCCAACGAAACCGCCGAGGTAAAGTAATAGACCACCTGCGCCAGCACCCGCGCCCAGTTGATCGAGTTCACGCCAGCAAGGTGCACCGCGTCACGAAAGGCGAAGTCATTGAACATGTCCTTGACCCGCGCCTGGGCATCGTCGAAATGCCCGTCGATGGCCAGCGCGTGCACGTTGGCCTCGGACGGCGTGGTCATCTGCCGGCGCTGGACCTCGGACACCCGGCCATGCGGGTAAAGGATAAAGACATCGACCGCATCGAGGCCGCGAAATGCCTCGATCGCCGCGCTGCCGGTGTCGCCGCTGGTGGCGCCGACGATGCACACCCGCCGGCCCGATCGTTTGAGCGACGCCTCGAACAGCTGGCCGATGAGCTGCATAGCGAAATCCTTGAACGCCAGCGTCGGCCCGTGAAACAGCTCCAGCAGAAAATGCCCCGGCGCCAGCTGCACCAGCGGCGCGCGGGCCGCGTGGGCGAAACCGTCATAGGCACGCGCGATGATGGCGCGGAATTCGTCCTCGGTGAAGGCGCCGCCCAGATAGGGCCACATCACACGGAACGCGGCCTCTTCATAGCTCTGCCCCTCCAGCGCGGCGATGTCGGCCGCCGACATCTGGGGGATGGTTTCGGGCAGGTAGAGCCCGCCATCGCGCGCCAGACCCGTCAGCATCGCCTCTTCGAAACTCAGCACCGGGGCGTTGCCCCGCGTCGAGATGTATTTCATCGTCCCGCACCTTTCCGCGCAGCCTGCGCGCGCAAAATGAAATATCCGGTCATCACCGCCCAGACCACCGCGAGGGCGAACCAGGTTATCGCATATTGCAGGTGATCGTTCGGAATCGCGGCGGTGTCCACAGGCAGAGGCGTCACACCCTGCTCGGGCTGCGACAATTTCCGCACGATCACCAGCACCGGGTCGGTCCCCAACTGCCGCGCCATGGCGTCGATATCGCGCGCATACCAGATGTTGCCGCCGGTATCGTTTTCCGGCGTCGCGCTGCCGCGATCGTCGGGCCAGTGCAGGTTGCCGGTGACAGTCACATTCCCGCCCCGTGGTGCTGGCACCGGATCATTCACCCCGACAAAGCCGCGATCGACCAGCACCCGCCGGCCGCCGGTCTCAAACGGCGAAATCAGCCGATACCCTGCGCCCACCAGCTTGCGGCTGACCAGCACGCGCAGCGCCTCGTCGCCGAATGTACCGTCGATTTGCACCGGCAGGTACTTGTCGCGCTCGGGTTCGGGGTTTTCAGGCAGAGGCACGGGGGCGTCGGCGATGCGCTCCTTGATCTGGGCAAGGATGCTATTTTTCCAGGCCAGCCGCTCGACCTGCCACGCCCCCAGCCAGACCAGGACCGCCACCCCGATAATGCCAAAGACAAGGGCAATGATCGTCCGCCCGTTCATGCGCCTGCCTGTCCATCCGCCTGAAAGCGAAGAGGCGGAGAGGCCCCCCTCCCCGCGTCTTCTTTCTGGTCACAAATACCCTCGCCGAAGGCGAAGCCCGGTTCGCCGCGCGTGATCAGCTTCCCCAGATATAGATCACGGCGAAGAGGAACAGCCAGACCACGTCGACAAAGTGCCAGTACCATGCCGCAGCTTCGAACCCGATATGGTTTTCGGGCGTGAAATGCCCCTTCAGCACCCGCATGAGGCACACGAACAGGAAGATCGTGCCGATGAGCACGTGCGCGCCGTGAAAGCCGGTCGCCATGAAGAAGCTGGCGCCGTAGATGTTGCCGGAAAAGCCAAAGGCGGCGTGGCTGTATTCATACACCTGAAAGAAGGTAAAGAGCGCGCCCAAGGCAATCGCCAGGGTCAGCCCCCATTTCATGTCGTTGCGGTTGTTCTCGTGCACCAGGGCGTGGTGTGCCCAGGTCGCCGCCGCGCCCGAGCTGAGCAGGATCAGCGTGTTGATCAGCGGCAGGTGCCAGGGGTCGAAGGTCTCGATCCCGGCGGGCGGCCACTGGCCGTCGACCAGCGGGCTATCGGGGCCCATGGGATACATGGCGTGCTTGAAGAAGGTCCAGAACCACGCCGAAAAGAACATCACCTCGGACATGATGAAGAGAATGAAACCATAGCGCAGGCCGATCCGCACCACCGGGGTGTGATCGCCTTCCTGGTTTTCCTTGATGGTTTCGCCCCACCAGCCGAACATGACATAGGCCACGCCGATCATGCCGATCAGCATCATCCAGGGCCCGCCATCGTGGAAATAGAGCGCTGCGCCAAACAGCATCACAAAGGCCGAGACCGCCCCCAGCAGCGGCCACGCCGAGGGGGTCAGGATGTGATAATCGTGGTTCTTCTCATGTGCCATAGCCGTATCCCTCGCCAAAGCGTTTGTCAGTTGGGTGTATTACCGGTGTCGCCCCCGGCCGCCAGCGCGGCCTGTTCCAGGGGCAGGTCGATTTCGTAAAAGGTATAGGACAGCGTGATCGTGTGCACGAACTTGGCGTCGCGGTCAGTGACGATTTCCGGATCGACGTAGAACGTCACCGGCATCTCGATCCGTTCGCCGGGCTGCAGCACCTGTTCGGTAAAGCAGAAGCACTCGATCTTGTTGAAAAAGCTGCCCGCCTCGAAGGGCGTGACATTATAGGCGGCCTGCCCGGCGATGGGCCGGTCGGTGGGGTTGTATGCCTCGTAAAAGGCCAGCCCGGTTTCGCCGATGCGCAGCTCTGTCTCGCGGACGAGGGGGCGGAATTCCCAGGGAAAGTCGCGGTCCTTGGACGCGTCGAAACGTATCTTGATGGTCTGGTCCAGCACCTCGCCCGGGGCGGCCACCTGGGTTCCGGTGGTGCCGCCATAGCCGGTGACCCGGCAGAACCAATTGTAAAGCGGTATCGACGCCCAGGCCATCGCCCCCATGACGACGACCACGCCCACCAGCCGCGTCAGCGTGCGGGTATTGGCATCCATCGCCATCAGTTGGCTTCCTCTGCTGTCGGCCGGGCGGCGCCTTCGTTGGTCACCTTGACGATGGTCAGCCCGAAAAAGAGCGCCACCAGCGCCCCCAGCACCAGCCCCAACCCCAGGTTCCTTGAAAACCGCCGCTTGTGCAGCTCGTGTTGCCGGGACAGCGCCATTACCAAACCCCACCCCAGAACGGCGCCGCCGCAGTGTCCAGCGCGATGGCGCCGAAATGCGCGAATAGATAGAACAGCGAATCGCGGAAGAACCGCTTTTCGACGCGATAACCGTCAGCCTCTGCCGCCGTCTCGTCGCGCCGCCAGATCGCCCAGGCCCCCCTGAGGAACAACGCGTTGAGCACGACAGCCACGGTCAGGTAGATCGGACCGCCCAGCGCGGTAAAGCCCGCGCCCAGTGCCAGCCCGGCCAGCAGCACGGTATAGACCAAGATATGCGTGCGCGTGACCCGGCGCCCGTGGGTGACGGTCAGCATCGGCACGCCGGCATCGTCGTAATCGCTCTTCATGAACAGCGCCAGCGCCCAGAAATGCGGCGGCGTCCACATGAAGATCAGCGCGAACATCAGCACCGCCTCGATGCCGATGCTGCCGGTCGCCGCGGCCCAGCCGATCATCGGCGGAAACGCCCCTGCGGCACCGCCGATGACGATGTTCTGCGGCGTCGAGCGTTTCAGCCACATCGAATAGATGACGACGTAAAAGAAGATGGTAAATGCCAGCAGCGCCGCCGCCAGCGCATTCGTGGCTAGCCACAGCAGGATCACCGCGAAACCGGCCAGCGCCATGCCGAAACCAAACGCCTCGGCCTCGGTGATGCGGCCGGTGGGGATCGGGCGGGCGCGCGTGCGCCGCATCACCCGGTCGATGTCAGAGTCCCACCACATGTTGAGCGCACCCGACGCACCGCCGCCCACGGCGATGAACAGGATCGCAGCGAAACCGACCAGCGGATGCACCGACACCGGCGCGGCGTAAAGCCCGACAAAGGCGGTGAACACCACTAGCGTCATCACCCGCGGCTTGAGCAGGGCAAAGAAGTCGGCAAAGCCGGCATCGCCCGCATCAGCGGTGGCGCTGCGAAGCCCTGCGTCGCTCATTCCCTTCTCCCCTCGTTGCAGATCGGCGGGCCGTCACAGGGCACGCATTCGCGGCCTTGTTCGCCCCCGCACCCTATACAGTTCAGTTGGCCGAGGCCACATCCACCGTGCGCGGCGTGCCGGCGTATTCTTCGATCGCGCCGTCAAGCCATTCGTCGTATTCCGCCTCGCTCACCACCTTGACGGTGATCGGCATATAGGCGTGGTCCTTTCCGCACAGTTCGGAACACTGGCCGAAATAGATACCTTCCTTTTCGGGCGTGAACCACAGCTGGGCGATCCGGCCCGGCACGGCATCCTGTTTCACACCGAATGCGGGGATGGTCCAGGAATGGATCACGTCGGCGCCGGTCACCTGCATCACCACGGTCTTGCCCACTGGCACGACGATCTGGGTATCGGTCGCCAGCAGGTATTCATCGGGCGAGTATCCGTAATCGGCGAGTTCCTCACGCGGCAACAGGAAGCTCTCGAACCCGAAATCATGATCGGTGTACTCATAACCCCAGAACCACTGGTAGCCGGTGACCTTGATGTTGATGTCGCCATCGGGGATCTCCTGCTGCTTGAACAGCACCGGCAACGAGAACGCCCCGATAAAGATCAGGATAACGATCGGCACCACCGTCCAGGCCACCTCGAGCGGCGAATTGTGGGTAAAGCGCGACGGCTTCGGATTGGCGCGACCGTTGAACCGCACCAGACAGATCAGCAGCAGCACGCAGACGAGCGCGACGATGGCGAAGATGATCACGTTGATCATTCCGTCGAGCCACTGCAGATCGCGCGCCAACTCGGTCGCGGCTGGCTGGAAACCCATTGCACCGTCGACCGGCTTGCCTATCGCCTGGCCCGTCTCCTGGGCCAGTGCGGGAAGGGCTGTCATCGCGGCCGTGGCGGCCATCAGGCTGGTAAGTCGTCGCATTTTGCACCCTGTTCCGGTTGCAGCGGTTTCCCGCCGCGTTAAGCTTCTGTCCGGCGATGCCGCGCGAAATCGTCGGCACCCCTTTGTATGCAGGCGGTAAAAACCATATTCTACCAGCACAGACAAGAAAGAGCATGCGGCCTGATGCCGCTTTTTTTGACATAGGTCAAAAAATAGTTTGCCGCCAGAGGTTCCGCCACAATCAAGGACGACCGCATGACCGACACCCCTTTCCGCCCCTTTGAGACCGATATCGACCGCGAAACGGCGCTGCTGCATCTGCGCGCGGCGACGGCAGGGGGCGACGACGGAGAGCTGTTTCTGGAACGCCGGAGGGCCGAATCGCTGGTATTCGACGACGGGCGGGTAAAGACCGCCTCTTACGATGCCGCGCAGGGGTTCGGGTTGCGCGCGGTCAACGGCGAAGTGGCCGGCTACGCCCACTCCACCGAGATTTCCGAGGCGGCGCTGGCGCGCGCAGTTGATACCGCACGGCTGGCGGTTGGCGCTGGCGGCGGGGTGATGGCGCCGCCGCCGCAGCGCACCAATACCCGCCTTTATACAGACGCCGACCCGATCGCCGGCGCGACCTTTCCCGCCAAGATCGACACGCTGCGCGAGATCGACGCCTTTGCCCGCGGACTTGACCCGCGCGTGGTGCAGGTCAGCGCCACCCTGGCCGCCGGGCTGCAGGAGGTCACGATCCTGCGCCCCGACGGGCGCGAGGTCACCGACACCCGCCCGATGGCGCGGCTCAACATCGCCGTCATCGTCGAGCAGGACGGACGCCGCGAATCGGGTCACGCCGGCGGCGGCGGGCGGATTGGCCTGGACGGTCTGCTTGACCCCGCCGACTGGCAGGGCAAGGCGCGAGAGGCGCTTAGGATCGCGCTGGTCAATTTGGGCGCCGAACCCGCGCCGGCGGGGGTGATGGACGTGGTGCTTGGCCCCGGCTGGCCCGGCATCCTGCTGCACGAGGCCATCGGCCACGGGCTGGAGGGCGATTTCAACCGCAAGGGCAGCTCGGCCTTTGCCGGGCTGATGGGCAGCCGCATCGCCGCGCCGGGGGTGACCGTGGTCGATGACGCCACCATCCCCGACCGGCGCGGCTCTCTCACCGTCGATGACGAGGGCACGCCGGGCGCGCGCACCGTCCTGATAGAGGACGGGATCCTGGTCGGCCTGATGCAGGACCGCCAGAACGCGCGGCTGATGGACACCGCCCCCACCGGCAATGGCCGCCGTGAAAGCCACGCCCACATGCCGATGCCGCGGATGACCAACACCCTGATGATGGGCGGCGATGCCGCACCGGGCGACCTGGTGTCCGAACTGAAGGACGGCCTATACGCGGTGGGATTCGGTGGCGGGCAGGTCGACATCACCAGCGGCAAGTTCGTCTTTTCCTGCACCGAGGCCTACAGGGTAAAGAACGGCAAAGTTGGCGCGCCCGTGCGCGGCGCCACGCTGATCGGCGACGGGGCGACGGCATTGCAACGCATTCGCGGGCTGGCGAATGACATGGCGCTCGACCCCGGCATGGGCACCTGCGGCAAGGCCGGTCAATGGGTGCCTGTCGGGGTCGGCCAGCCGACCGTTCTGATCGGCGGGTTGACGGTGGGCGGGTCGGCGGCGGGCTGAGCGCGGCGCGATTTCGTCTGTCTGGTTTACCGTGCATTAACCCTGCGTGCGCTAGGAGTGATTCCGTCAAGACGGCGGAGTCACGATGACCGAGGATACACATCCTTCCACTCACCCCCCACTCCCACCCACCACGGAAGATGACCGGGTGTCGTGGCTTCGCCTCTTGCGCTCTCGCCGGGTGGGACCGTCGACCTTTTACCGGCTGATGGCCGAACACGGCAATGCCGCCGATGCGCTGGCAGCCCTGCCCGAAATCGCCCGCACCGCCGGGGCGCGCGGCTATACCCCCTGCCCGCCCGAGGTGGCAGAGGCCGAAATTATTGCCGCCCGCGCGGCCGGGGCACGGATGATCTGCATTGGTGATCCCGCCTATCCCCCCGCGCTGGCCCAGGTCGCCGATGCACCGCCGCTGATGTGGGCGATGGGCGACATCTCTGTACTGTCGCGCCCGATGGTCGCGCTGGTCGGCGCGCGCAATGCCTCGTCGCTGGGGTTGCGAATGGCGCGCGCGCTGGCGGGCAGGCTGGGCGAGGCGGGCCATGTCGTTGTCTCGGGGCTGGCGCGCGGGATTGACACCGCGGCGCATCTTGCGGCGCGCGATACCGGCACCGTCGCGGTTCTGGCCAGCGGCGTCGACGTTGTCTATCCGGCCGAAAACGCTCGGCTGGGCGATGAAATCCTCGCCAATGGCGTGCGCCTTTCCGAACAACCCATGGGGCTGGTGCCGCAGGCGCGTCATTTTCCGTCGCGCAACCGCATCATCAGCGGGCTGGCGCAGGCGCTGGTGGTGGTCGAGGCGGCGGCCAGGTCGGGATCGCTGATCACGGCGCGGGCCGCGCTGGACCAGGGGCGCGACGTGCTGGCAGTGCCGGGCCACCCTTTTGACGCGCGCGCCGCCGGCTGCAACATGCTGATCCGCGACGGCGCAACGCTGGTACGGTCCGCCGCCGACGTGATAGAGGCGCTGCCGCAGGCCAAGGCACCGCCCGTTCAGCTTTCTCTGAACGAGGCGGCGGCGCGTAATGCCCTGACAGAGATACCGGCGCGCAACGCCGCGCCCGCGCCTGCGCGCGCCACCCGGTCGCCCGCGCCGGGCACGCCACCCGCGCCTGCACCTGACCGGCGCAACCCGCGCGAAACCGCCACGCTGCACCGCGACATTCTGAATCGCCTCGGTCCCTCGCCGCTGGCCGAGGATCAGCTGATCCGCGATCTCGCCGCGCCGGCGGCGACGGTCGCGCCCGCGCTGACCGAACTGGAACTCGACGGCAGGATCACCCGCCATCCCGGCGGCCTGCTGTCGCGCAGCGCCTGACCCTCGCGCCCTTCTCCGGCGAGTGCAGCGGCGTGCGACCCGGAAACCACCGGCGACACCGGCCAGCACGGTACGATTGACATTCCCGCTTGCACGCCCACATCCTGCCCGGCCATATGCGGTGGCCCGAGTCGCAAGGAGTTTTCATGCCAGTCGTCGTTGTCGAATCCCCAGCCAAGGCCAAGACCATCAACAAGTATCTGGGATCCGACTATACGGTTCTGGCATCCTATGGGCACGTCCGGGACCTGCCGCCAAAGGACGGATCGGTCGATCCCGATGACGGCTTTGCCATGAAATGGGAGATCGGCACCGACGCCCGCCCCCACGTCAAGGCCATCGCCGACGCGCTGAAGGACGACGACGAACTGATCCTCGCAACCGACCCCGACCGCGAGGGCGAGGCAATCAGCTGGCACCTGGAAGAGGCGCTGCGCAAGCGCCGCGCCATCCGCAAGGATACCAAGGTCAGCCGCGTCGTTTTCAACGCGATCACCAAATCCGCCGTCACCGAGGCGATGAAATCCCCCCGCAACGTCGACGAAGCCCTTGTCGATGCCTACCTTGCGCGCCGCGCGCTGGACTACCTCGTCGGCTTCAACCTGTCGCCGGTGCTCTGGCGCAAGCTGCCCGGCGCGCGCTCGGCCGGGCGGGTGCAGTCGGTCTGCCTGCGCCTGATCGTCGAACGCGAGATGGAGATCGAGGCATTCCGCCCCCGCGAATACTGGACCCTCACCGCCACGCTGGTCACCCCGCGCGGACAGGAATACCAGGCGCGCCTGGTCACGCTGGCGGGCAGCAAGCTCGACAAGTTCGACATCTCCGACGCCACCCAGGCCGAACTTGCCCGCGCCGCCATCGAAAGCCGCGACCTGACCGTCACCTCGGTCGAGGCCAAGCCCGCGAACCGCAACCCGGCGCCGCCCTTCATGACCTCAACCCTGCAGCAGGAGGCCAGCCGTAAGTTCGGCATGGGCGCGCGCCAGACCATGAGCGCGGCGCAACGGCTCTACGAGGCCGGGCTCATCACCTATATGCGAACCGACGGCATCGACATGGCGCCCGAGGCGGTGCACGCTGCGCGCGACGCCATCAAAGACCGTTTCGGCCCGCAATACGTGCCGAAGTCCCCGCGCATGTACAAGAACAAGGCCAAGAACGCGCAGGAAGCGCATGAATGTATCCGCCCTACCGACATGACCCGCGACGCCAGCGCGATCCGGATCTCGGACACCGATCAGCGGCGGCTTTATGACCTGATCTGGAAACGCACCCTGGCCTGCCAGATGGAGGCCGCCCGCCTCGAACGTACCACAGTCGACATCACCAGCGCCGACGGCCAGGTCGGGCTGCGCGCCACCGGCCAGGTGGTGCTGTTCGACGGCTTCCTCAAGATCTATGAAGAGGGGCGCGACGACAACGGCGACGATGGCGACAGCGCCCGCCTGCCCCAGATTGCCGAGGGCGAGCCGGCCGAAAAACGCGCGGTCAGCCCTGAGCAGCATTTCACCCAGCCCCCGCCGCGCTATACCGAGGCGACGCTGGTGAAAAAGATGGAAGAGCTGGGTATCGGCCGGCCCTCGACCTATGCCTCGATCGTCACAACGATCCAGGAACGCGAATATGTCCGCAAGGAAAAGAACCGCCTCATCCCCGAGGACAAGGGCCGCATCGTCACCCATTTCCTACTGAACTTCTTTCGCAAGTACGTGGGTTATGAATTTACCGCCGACCTCGAGGAAAAGCTTGACGTCGTCAGCGCCGGAGATGCCGACTACAAGCAGGTGCTGGCGGATTTCTGGCGCGATTTCTCGGCCGCCATCGCCGAAACGTCCGAGCTGCGCATATCCGAGGTGCTCGACAAGCTGGACGCGGCACTTGCGCCCACACTCTACCCCCCGCGCGAGGACGGCAGCGACCCGCGCATCTGTCCGCTGTGTGGCGAGGGGCAGTTGCACCTCAAGACCTCGCGCTCGGGTGGCTTCGTCGGCTGCTCGCGCTACCCCGAATGCCGTTATACCCGCCCCATCGGGGGCGAGATCGAATCCGGCGACCGGGTGCTGGGCGAGGATAATGGCGACGAGATCAGCCTGCGCACCGGCCGATTCGGCCCCTATGTCCAGCGTGGCGAGCCGACCGAGGAAATCCCCAAGCCGCCCCGCGCCAGCCTGCCCAAGGGCTGGAACGCGGACGACATGGACCTGGAACGCGCGCTCAAGCTGCTCAGCCTGCCGCGCGAGATCGGGCCGCACCCCGAGGACGGCGAACCGGTCGAAGCCGGCATCGGCCGCTATGGACCCTTCGTCCGTCACGGCAAGCTTTATGCCAACCTCAAGGAGGCCGACGAGGTCTTTACCATCGGCATGAACCGCGCGGTCGAGGTGCTGGCGCAAAAGGCCGCCAGCCGTGGCAAGGGGCGCGGCGCGGCGGCCAAACCGTTGAAGGAACTGGGCGAGCACCCCGAAAAGGGGGGCGCGGTCAATGTCATGGACGGCCGCTATGGCCCTTATGTGAAATGGGACAAGATCAACGCTACCCTGCCCAAGGGGGTCGAACCGGCCGACATGACGCTGGAAAAGGCCGTGGAACTGATCGCCGAGAAAGCCGCGAAAAAGGGCAAGGGCAAGAAACCGGCCGCGCGGCGCAAGACTGCCGCCGGGAAATAGACCCTGTCCGAGCGGGAATGAATGCCGCCGGCTGAGATGCCGGGGACCGGAAAGAAGCATGGGCAAACGTGCCTGTTGCTTCTTTCTGGTCGAAAATACCCAAACTCCCCCCTGGCCAACCGCACGACGCCCGATCCCCGGGGCAGGCGTTGACACTCATGCCCTGCCTGCCCCATATCGGGATGAAATTCAGGAGGGTTATCCATGAGCAAGATCTACGGGTCCGCAGCCGAGGCGCTCGACGGACTGTTGCATGACGGCATGCTGATCGCCGCAGGGGGTTTCGGCCTCTGCGGCATCCCCGAGCTGCTGCTCAAGACGATACAGGACTCGGGTGTGAAGGATCTGACCTTTGCGTCGAACAATGCCGGGGTTGACGATTTCGGTATCGGCATACTCCTGCAGACTCGCCAGGTGAAAAAGATGATGTCGTCCTATGTGGGCGAAAACGCGGAATTCATGCGCCAGTACCTGGCAGGCGAGCTGGAGATCGAATTCAACCCGCAGGGCACACTGGCCGAACGCATGCGCGCGGGCGGCGCCGGCATTCCCGGCTTTTACACCAAGACCGGCGTCGGCACCCAGGTGGCCGAGGGCAAGGAGCACAAGGATTTCGACGGCGAGACCTATATCCTTGAACGCGGCATCGTTGCCGACCTCTCGATCGTCAAGGCGTGGAAAGCCGACGAGACCGGCAACGCCGTGTTCCGCAAGACGGCGCGCAACTTCAACCCGCCGGCGGCGATGTGCGGCAAGGTCTGTGTGATGGAGGTCGAAGAGATCGTACCCGCAGGCAGCCTCGACCCCGACAACATCCACCTGCCGGGCATCTATGTGCATCGCCTGATCCAGGGCGACCACGAGAAACGCATCGAACAACGCACCGTTAGGGAGGCCTGAGACATGCCCTGGGACCGCAATCAGATGGCCGCCCGTGCGGCACAGGAACTGGAAGACGGGATGTATGTGAACCTCGGCATCGGGATTCCGACGCTGGTGGCCAACTACATTCCCGAAGGCGTGCATGTGACACTGCAATCGGAAAACGGGATGTTGGGCATCGGTCCCTTCCCGACCGAAGACGAGGTCGACCCCGACCTGATCAACGCGGGCAAGCAGACGGTCACCGAACTGCCCCACACCGCCTATTTCGACAGCGCAACCAGCTTTGCCATGATCCGCGGCGGCAAGATCGCCATGGCGATCCTGGGCGCAATGGAAGTGGCCGAGAACGGCGACCTGGCGAACTGGATGATTCCCGGCAAGCTGGTCAAGGGCATGGGCGGCGCGATGGACCTCGTCGCCGGCGTCGGCCGCGTGGTAGTGGTGATGGACCACACCAACAAGGCCGGTGTGCCCAAGCTGCTGAAGGAATGCACGCTGCCGCTGACTGGGACCGGCGTGGTCGATCGCATCATCACCAATCTCGGCGTGCTCGATGTCACCCACAAGGGGTTGCATATCGTGGAATGTGCGCCCGGTGTCACCCGCGAAGAGATGATCGAAAAGACCGAAGCCACGATCGTGTAGAACCCTGACTGACGGGCGCGGCCAGCGCCCATCAGTTGGCGGCGAGCCTCAGCGCACAGGCGTCGGTGATCAGTTGCGGCGGCGTCTGGCACAGGCCGCTGGCCACCCGAAAGGCGGCCAGCACCTTGGGGATATAGTCGCGCGTCTCGGCAAAGGGCGGCACCCCGCCATGCGCCCTGACAGCGCCTTCACCGGCGTTGTAGCCGGCGAGCGCCAGCACCGCGTCGCCGCCGAATTCATCCAGCAGCCAATCCAGATAGGCAACACCGCCGCGGATGTTCTCGGCCTCTGACAGGCTGTCGGTCACGCCGAACCGCGTGGCAGTATCGGGCATCAGCTGCATCAGCCCCTGCGCGCCCTTGCTGCTGGTGGCCCCGACCTGGCCGGCGGATTCGACCGCGATCACCGCCAACGCCAGTGCCGGCGAAACCCGTGTGCCGATTGTGGCGCGCAGGATGTCGGGTCCGTCGCGTGACGCGATGGATTGCATCAACTGCAGCCGAGGGGCGGCGACACGCGCGCCGTCCGGCCCCTTGTCCAGGAGGTCAAAGGCGCGCGACAGGCGCGCGGTGGGGTCGGTGTCTGCTGCGGTTTCCACCTCGGACCAGAACCAGCCATAGTGTGACGCCGGTGATGCGGCGCCCGGGCTTTCACCCTCTTCGGCCACCTCGTCGGCATCGCGCGCCCTGGGCAGCGGCTGGTCGCCGGGCTCGATCTGCACGGTGATGCGCTTGCCGGCGCCGGGTTTGGGCGGCTTGCCCATCTTGAAGGTAAAGTCGGGAAATGGCGGCGGGCTGTCGGCCACCGCACCCCCGGCCACCGCCAGAGCGGCTGCGAAAGCCACGAAGATCGGGAAACGGATCACTGCCTTGCCTCGGTTTCTTTTGCAGGAAGCATAATCGAAACAGTCCGTGATTTCACGGTGTTTATCCCCCGCCACCGAACAATAGCGCGGGTTATGATGCCCCAAAATCAGCCGAAATCACCGCAATCCAGAATTTTATTCAATTTTTTATTACGTGTTTTCAATATCTTAAACATATATCCGGGAAGGAAAATTCGATTCACAAAATGCCTCCAATGCTGCCAAATTCCTGCCCGATTCCACTGGCTATATCTCCCCATACCGCAACGGCGACGGGCCTTTTTTGAGAGAGGCGGCCCTGTCAACCCCCGGCGCGGTTGGAAACCGAACCACAGAGATCCTTTGGAGGGACCAACCATGATCAAGTTTATCAAAAAATTCCGCTCGGAAGAAGAAGGCGCCGTGACCGTTGACTGGGTCGTTCTGACCGCAGCTGTCGTGGGTCTGGGTGTTGCCGGTGTTGCCACCGTTTCCAACGGTGTTGACGCCCTGGCTACCAAGATCGAGACGGGCGTGACTGCCGGTTCCGGCGGAACTGGTGGCGTTGGCCTCCCGGATGCGGAGTGAACCATCGTCTGAACAATCAAGCCGGCTGCAAGACATCTGTCTTGCGGCCGGTTTTCTGTCTGCGGGCGGTAGATATTAACGGTTTGTGAAACAACTCCCTCTGGATGACGCGAGGTCGGCAGATCTTGACGCATCGAAAGGCGGGGGCGTCTTGGCAGATACTATCAAAGGGGCCGCGGTACGGTTCCGTACCCGCTGGCCTGACGGCCCGTTTCGCGCCCAATGGTGGGACGACAGCGGCACCGTCACTCTCGACTCGGTGGTGCGGAGCACCGCGATTATCAGCACGGCGCTCGGGACCGTCAGCCACATCTCCGGCGCGACCTCGTCGTTGTCGTCCAGGGTTCGCACCAGCGTCGCGAGCGAACCGGTTAGCATCGGGAACTGAGAGACCTGTCGCCCACGTCCGCGACGGAATCGAGAACAAGACCAGCGAGAGATCCCGCAAAGCTCCATCTGGGTTCCGTAATTTCGCCACAAAGACGAAGCAGGATGCCCGATGCGAAACCGGCCTACTCGGTGCCGGAAAAAACGAGCAGCATATCGGGAAGGATATTCCATGCGTTTGGTTTTTGGACTCGTACTGATACTGGGGATCGGTCTGGCCGGATTTGCCGTCTTCATGGCCAAGAACTATATCCAACAATATCAAGCCGAACTGGCCCAGGAACGCGCCAACCGCGATCCGGGAATCGACACTGTCGATGTTTATGTCGCCGCCAAGCCGCTGAAGTATGGCCAGAAGCTGGACATGGACGACGTGCGCCTGACGCCGTTCCCGCGCATGTCGCTGCCCGAAGGGGTGTTCCAGGTCAAAGAGGTGCTGTTCCCCGAAGGTCCCGCTGCACCGCGCCGGGTGCTGCGCGCGATCGAGCGGAACGAGGCCATCCTTGCCGTCAAGGTCACCGAACCTGGCGAAGAGGCGGGCATCACCTCGCAGCTGGGACCGGGCATGCGCGCCTTTGCCATCAAGGTCGATGTCTCCAGCGGCGTTTCGGGCTTTTTGCGCCCGGGCGACCGGGTTGACGTCTACTGGACCGGCAAGTCTGGGCAGCCCGTGCTCGAGGGCCGCGGTTCAGGCGGGGTCACCAAGCTGATTGAAACCAATGTACGGCTGATCGCGGTCGATCAGGTCGCCAATACCGACATCACCGAGGCGGTCATCGCCCGGACGGTGACCGTTTCGGCCACGCCGCAACAGGTCGCGTCGCTGGCGCAGGCGCAATCCACCGGCCGGCTGTCGCTGTCACTGGTGGGCGCCGAGGACGACAGCGTCGCCCAGGCGATCGAGGTCGACCAGCGCAGCCTGCTGGGCATCGAGGCACAAGTTATCGAGGCCGCACCCGCGAAAAAGGAGGTGTGCACCGTCCGCACCCGCCGCGGTGCCGAGGTGATCGAGACCCCGATCCCCTGCACCAACTGATCCGGAAAAACGAATTCGAGGCGGTGCCGTTCGCGGCGCCGCCTTTTTCATGCGCCCGGATCGGCGGCTCGCCCAGCGGGCAGAGCAGTCGGAAACCGGATGGGGAAATGGTTTCATTCGCGCAACGCCCGCGTGAAAATCGCTGTAATTTCGGCCAGAAACCCATTGATTCTTGCAAAATTTCTCGAATTGGCACATTCTCGCTCGAAAGGCGGGCGTCAAGACCCGACTGAATGAGGCGTGATCGGAAAGGCAGGTCACATGAAAATTCTGGGTTTTTGCAAGGCTGCCCTTGCCGGGTTGGTTCTTGCGTATGGGCCGATAGCAGCGCCCGCATCAGCGGAAACGCTGCGCGTCCTGCGTGAAGGGACATCGCAGGATCTGAGCATAACGATGAACCAGGCCGTGGTCGTCGAAAGCGACGTGCCATTCGCCGAGTTGAGCATCGCAAACCCCGCGATCGCCGATTTCTCGACCCTGTCGGACCGCACCATCTATGTGCTGGGCAAGACCCCGGGCCGCACCACACTGACACTGCTGGATGCGACCGGCCGGCTGATCACCAATGTCGATGTGCGCGTCAGCGCAGATGTGACCGAGTTCAAGGAACGGCTGCGCCAGATCCTGCCGCGCGAGGACATCGAGGTGCGCACCGCCAATGACGGCATCGTGCTGTCGGGCACCGTCAGCAGCACCACCAGGATGGACCGGGCGCTGGAGCTGGCTGAACGGTACGCGCCCGAACGGGTGTCGAACCTGATGTCCGTTTCCGGCAAGCAGCAGGTGATGCTGAAGGTCCGTTTCGCCGAGATGCAGCGCAGCGTGTCCAAGGCGCTGGGATCGTCGCTGTCGATCGACGGGCGCAACAGCTCTGGCCTGGGCGTGATCGGCGGCACCAACACCACCAACACGCAAGGATCGGTCCTGAACACCCTGTCCGGCGCCATCCCCAGCGTTCAGTCGAACAACGGCGCCATCGCGTTCGGTTTCGACGTCGGCTCGGTCGAGGTCGGCATCCTGCTGGAGGCGCTTGAAAACAAGGGCGTCGTACGCACCCTTGCCGAACCGAACCTGACCGCCCTTTCGGGGCAGGAGGCGACGTTTCTGGCGGGCGGCGAATTTCCTATTCCGGTGGCGCAGGACAACGGCACCACCACCATCGAATTCAAACGCTTCGGGGTCGAGCTGGACTTTACCCCGCGGGTCGTGGACGATGGCGTGATCAACCTGGAAATGGCGGCAGCGGTATCGTCGATCGACTCGGCCAACTCGCTGGTCGCGAACGGGCTGACGATCAATGCCTTCCGCCGGCGGGATACTTCGACCACGGTGGCAATGCGCGACGGGCAGAGCTTTGCCATCGCCGGGTTGCTGCAGGACGATTTCCGCGACACCAACGGCCAGGTTCCGTGGCTGGGCGACGTGCCGGTTCTGGGCGCGCTGTTCCGCAGCGCCGATTACCAGCGTTCGCAGACCGAACTGGTGATCATCGTTTCGGCGCATCTGGTGATGCCGACCTCCGGCGAGGCGCTGATCCTGCCGACCGACAGGATCCGCCCACCGACCGAGTCGGAGCTGTTCCTGCACGGGCGGGTCGCGGCAGATGCACAAGAGAGCCAGACCCCCGCCGGCGAAGTCGCCCGGCAGGATTTTGAAGGCTCCTACGGCTATGTGATGGATTGAGGGAACGGGTGCCGACATGAAACAACTTGCCGCCGTTTTCGGCCTTGTGGCGCTAGGCGCCTGCACCACCCAGCCCGGCGAAAGCGTCGGCTTTCATAACGGTCAGGCCGGCGTTCTGACCGACGGGCCGACGTTGGGTGAGGCGACCATGAACAACACCCAGATCATGAGTGGCGAAAAAAGCTATGCCATCGACCTGGCGCACAAGTTCGCCAACAAGGTGCCCAGCATGGTGAATTTCGCCTTCGATTCGGCGGTGCTGGACGCCCAGGCGCAGACAGCCCTGATGCAGCAGGCGCATTTCATTCGCCAGTATCCCGAGGTCCGGTTCCGCGTATACGGCCACACCGACGCGGTGGGATCGGCCGCCTACAACCAGCGACTCGGCCTGCAGCGGGCGCGGACGGTGGTCAACTTCCTGGTGCGCCACGGGATCAGCCGCTCGCGGTTGGAAGCCGTCGCATCCTACGGTGAGACGCAGCCCCTGGTGGTGACCGAAGGGCGCGAGCGCCGCAACCGCCGCACAGTTACCGAAGTTTCGGGTTTCGTTCAGTCGCACCCGCTGATCATGGACGGCAAATACGCCGAGGTGGTCTATCGCGAGTACATCAAGAGCGCCGAGCCAGCCAGCACGCTGAAACTGGTCCAGCAAGAGGCCGGCGGCGAGGAATAAACCCGGAAAAGGGACGCGAATACATCTTTCTCCCTGTCCGGCAAGTGCCGGGCGAACTGAAAAACCCGCCCCTCGAGGGCGGGTTTCTTTGTCTCAAGGTTCCGCACAATTACGGTTTTTTGGCCCCAATGTTGCCCTGTTTATAGGGGAGTTTTAGCCAAGTAAGAGTGCATTTCCCCGTGCAGAGACTGCGTGCATAGGGCGGCAAAACAGCCGTTCGGCCACCACCGCCCATGCACATTGACGAATGGAAACCGAGATGACGAGTAGTGATAGCAACCAGGACGGACAAGGCCGGCTGATCGCCTGCACGGTCAGCCGTGACGTGCAGAATTTTGACTTGCTGATAGAGGATATGGAGGCCGCCCTGGGTGAAGCGTGGGGCGATCTCAACATCAACGAAGCGCTGGCATACTTCGGTCAGCCCGAAGCGAACGATCTCGAATTCGCCGCCATAGCCATCGATGATTCGGACGAGGACGACCTGCCGCTGCTCAGCGAAATCATTTCCCTGGCGGCGTCGCGCGGTATCCGCGTGATCCTTATCGCCGAAGATGTCAGTCCCGCCGTATTGCATCAGCTCCTGCGCCAGGGGGCGGACGAATTCGTACCCTACCCCCTGCCCGAAGGCGAACTGGAAGCCGCGATCCAGCGCATCCGGCGGCGCGACGCGGTCGCCGCTATCGAAGGCACACCCTTTGCCGCCGGCAACGCCCCGGGCGACGGCGTTCTGCTGGCTGTCCAGGGTCTTGCCGGGGGCACCGGCGCCACAACCCTGGCTGTGAACCTGGCCTGGGAACTGGCGACCGTCGACAAGACGAACCCGCCGCGCGTCTGCCTGCTGGACCTTGGCCTGCAAACCGGCACCACCGCCACATACCTCGACCTGCCCCGCCGCGAGGCCGTGTTCGAGATGTGGTCGGACACCGAATCGATGGACGAGGACATCTTCAAACAGTCGCTGACCCCTTACGAGGAGAAGCTCTGGGTTCTGACCGCACCGTCCGAGATGCTGCCGCTCGACATGATCACGCCCGAGGATGTGGGCCGTGTCCTGGAATTCGCGCGCAGCAAGTTCGACTACGTGATCGTCGACATGCCCGGCGCGCTGGTTCAGTGGACCGAGACCGTGCTGTGCGAAGCGCAGATATATTTCGTCACGCTGGAACTCGACATGCGTTCGGCCCAGAACGCGCTGCGGCTCAAGCGTGCACTCAAGGCAGAGGACCTGCCGCTGGAAAAGCTGCGCTATTGTCTCAACCGCGCGCCCAAGTTCACTGACCTCAACGGCAAGGGCCGCGTCAAGCGGCTGGCCGAGAGCCTGGAAATCAACATCGAGGTGCAGCTGCCCGATGGCGGTCGGGTCGTTACCCAGGCCGGGGATCACGGTGCACCGCTGGCCAGCGCCGCCGCCAAGAACCCGCTGCGCAAGGAGATCGCGAAGCTTGCGGCCTCTCTGCACGAGATAGGCAAGGCCGACGCCGAAGAAGCGGCGTAAAAAGGATCTGAGCGATGTTTTCCCGATACAAGAAGACCGCGACCGCCGCGGCCAAGCCCGTCAAGGCTGAGAAACCGCCCGAGCCGAAGATCGCACCCAGTGCCGATCCGGCACCGAAGCCATCGCTGCGGCGCGCGCCCCAACCGGCTGCGCCCCGCCCTGCCGACAAGGAACGTAAGCGCAAGGAGCGGATGGCCGAGATCAAGCTGGACCTGCACCGTTCGCTGCTGGACAACCTCAACCTTGCCGCGCTCGACACCGCCACCGAAGCCGACCTGCGGCAAGAGATCAGCTCTATCGCGTCGGAGGTGCTGGAGGAAAAGGGTATCGTCCTCAACCGCGAGGATCGCGCCACCCTGACGCAGGAACTCTATGACGAGGTCAAGGGGCTTGGCCCGCTTGAAACCCTGCTCAAGGATGACACCATCAACGACATCCTCGTGAACGGCCCGCAGCAGATTTTCGTCGAACGCGACGGCAAGCTGGAACTCAGCGACGTCACCTTCAAGGATGAAAAGCACCTCTTGCGTATCATCGACAAGATCGTCTCCGCCGTCGGCAGGCGGGTGGACGAATCCAACCCGTATGTCGACGCGCGCCTTGCCGATGGCTCTCGTTTCAACGCGATGGTGCCGCCGATTGCCGTCGATGGCAGCCTGGTGTCGATCCGTAAGTTCAAGAAGGACAAGCTGGGCATCGACGACCTGATCAGTTTCGGCGCCTTTTCCGAGGAAATGGCGGCCTATCTCGAGGCGGCGGTCGCAACCCGGCTGAATATCATCGTCTCGGGCGGTACCGGTTCGGGTAAAACCACCACGCTGAACGCGCTGTCCGGCTTCATCGACAATGCCGAGCGCATCCTGACGATCGAGGACACCGCCGAACTGCAGCTGCAACAGACCCATGTCGGCCGAATGGAAAGCCGCCCGCCCAACGTCGAGGGCAAGGGCGAGGTCAGTCCGCGCGACTGTCTGAAGAACGCGCTCAGGATGCGCCCCGACCGGATCATTGTGGGCGAGACCCGCGGCGAAGAGGTGATCGACATGCTGCAGGCCATGAATACCGGCCATGACGGATCGATGACAACGATCCACGCCAACAACGCACGCGACGCCATCAGCCGACTGGAAAACATGATCGCCATGGCCGGCATCGAGATGCCGCTCAAGGCGATGCGCAGCCAGATCGCCAGCGCGGTGAACCTGATCGTGCAGGCCTCGCGTCTGCAGGATGGTTCGCGGCGGATGGTCTCGATCACCGAGATCACCGGGATGGAAGGCGACGTGATTTCCATGCAGGAAGTCTTTCGCTTTCAGCGCACCGGGCTTTCGCCGGACAACAAGATCGTCGGTCACTATACCGGCACCGGTGTCCGCTCGAACTTTACCGAACGCTTCCGGCTGTGGGGCTATGACCTGCCGCCCAGCATCTATGAACCGGTCACGGGGTAGACATCATGGGCATTTCACTCGAGCCGATCATCTATGTGCTAATCTTTGCCGGTGTCCTGGCGCTGGTCGAAGGCATCTACCTGACCGTTTTCGGCAAATCGATCAGCCTCAACAGCCGTGTAAACCGCCGTCTGGACATGCTCGACAAGTCGGGCAACCGGGAAGAGGTGATGGAAAAGCTGCGCAAGGAAATGACGCAGCACCTAAAGGCCCGCAACATCCCGATCTATTCGATCCTGTCGTCTAAGGCGCAAAAGGCGGCGATCGCATTCACCCCCAAACAGCTGATCATGCTGATGGGCGGGGTTTCTGTGCTGGCCTTCGCCTTGCTAACGGTGGGCACAGACACCGACATTGCAATACGCGCCGCGGTATCGCTCGGCATCGGCATCGCCGGGGTGTTCGTCTGGATCAACGCCAAAGCGGCCAAGCGCATGAAACTGATGGAAGAACAGCTGCCGGACGCGATCGAACTGATGGTGCGTAGCCTGCGGGTGGGACATCCGTTTTCCTCAGCCATTTCCATCGTCGCCGACGAGGTCGCCGACCCGTTGGCCACCGAATTCGGTATCATTGCCGACGAAAGCGCCTATGGCCGCGATGTGGGGGAGGCGCTCAAGGACATGGCCGAACGGCTGGACATGCAGGATCTGCGTTTCCTTGCGGTGGCGGTGACCATCCAGCAGCAGTCCGGCGGCAACCTAGCTGAAATCCTCGAAGGGCTGGCCAAGGTGATCCGTGCGCGGTTCCGCCTGTTCCGCCGGGTCAAGGCCATCACGGCCGAGGCGAAATGGTCAGGCAATTTCCTGTCCGCCTTTCCGATCCTGGCGCTGGTCGGCATCCAGATGATCAAGCCCGACTATTACGACGACGCGATGAACCATCCCTTGTTCATTCCGGCCTGCCTAGCTGTGGGCGGGTTCCTGGTGGCAAACATCTTTGTCATGCGCTCACTGGTGAACATCAAGGTCTGAGGCACGCAACATGGAATTCTTCAGTAACATATACGGCACGCTAACCGGCTCGCTCGGTCCTTTCGGGCCGCTCATCCTGGTGGGCACGTTGGGGGTGGTCCTGGTTCTGGTCACCATCCCCATCATGATCAGCCAGTCGCGCGACCCGATCGACAAGCTGAAAAAAGCCACCGCCAGCGGCCAGCCTGAATCGCACAACAAGCAAAAGCTGCGCGCCAAGGGCCACAATGACAAGCTGGACAAATACGCCAACTTCCTTGAACCCAAGGATGAAAAACAGCTCAGCCAGATGCGGCTGACACTGATGCAGGCGGGTTATCGCAACCGCGACGCGGTGCGCTATTTCCACTTTGCGCAGTTCGCACTGGGCATTCTCGGCCTGGTGCTGGGTGTCGCCTATTTCCTGATCTTCAAATCGGGCGAGGGATCGACCACCCAGCAGATGCTGCTTTATATCCTCGGCCCCGGCGGCGCCGGCTACATGCTTCCCAAATACTGGGTCACCAAGCGTCAGCAGCAGCGCCAGCAGGAAATCGAAGAGGGATTTCCGGACAGCCTGGACATGATGCTGACCTGTGTCGAGGCGGGCCAGTCGATGGATCAGGCCATCATCCGGGTCTCGCACGAAATCCGCGTTTCCTTCCCCGCCCTGGCGGAAGAGTACGAGATCGTCTCGCAGCAGATGAAGGCCGGACGCGACAAGCCCTCGGTGCTCAATGACATGGCCGAACGCTGCGGTGTGCAGGACATTTCCAGCTTTGTCACCGTGCTGATCCAGTCGCAGACCTTTGGCACCTCGATCGGTGACGCGCTGCGCATCTATGCCGGCGAAATGCGTGACAAACGGGTCATGCGCGCCGAGGAAAAGGCCAACAAGCTGCCGACCAAGATGACATTGGCCACGATGATGCTTACAGTGCCCCCACTACTGATAATCCTTGTGGGTCCGTCGGTTCTGGGCATCATGGAACTGGTCGCGATGGGCTCGCAATAGACAAAACGCCGAAAAGGCGGGGCAGCAATGATACGGGCAGGGGCGGTTTTGCTGACATGTCTGGCCCTCGTCGCTTGCGACGGGGGTGTTACCCATGACACCCCCTATGCACCGGGCCTTGCCCCCAATGGCGAGGCCGTGGATGGCCTGCTCGTCGGGCACCGGCTGATGGATGCGGGCGAATACGAACTGGCGATCGACGCCTATTCGCGCGCCGCGCTCAACCACGGCATGACCGCCGAAATCCTTGCCGGGATCGGCTCTGCCAATCTAAAGCTGGGGCGGGTCCACACTGCGGAACGGCTGCTGCGAAAGGCCATCGACAAGGACGAGCACGCGCCGGAGGTCTGGAACAATCTGGGCGTCGCGCTGATGGAACGGGGCGAAACGGCCGAAGCCGCACAGGTTTTCCGCCGCGCCTACGCGCTCGACAATGGCGAAAGTGACTCAATCCGCGACAATCTGCGGTTGGCACTCGAAAAAGTTGAAAAACCGGATTATGATGTTCCCGAGGACCAGTCCTATAAATTGGTGCGGCGGGGCAGTAACGACTATCTGATCCGCAAGATACCATAACGGGGCAAGAGCAGCAAAAGGACGCAAAAATGCGCCACCTTCTTCTTACCGGCTTGTGCGCCGCGGGCGCATTGGCATTGGCGGGATGCGAAACCGCGCCGAATGCCGATGTCGACCGCGCCTTTCAGGGTGTCAACGCCGTGGACGGCAACAACCTCAACGATGTCATGCTGACCGTGGCCGACCCCGAAGAGGCGGTTTCCTACTTTCAGCGCAGCATCGGCCAGAACCCCGACCGGATCGACCTGCAGCGCGGGCTGGCGAAATCGCTGGTGCGCGCCAGGCGCTTTACCGAGGCGGTCACGGCATGGAAGACGGTCACCGACCACCCCGAGGCAACGGATGACGACCGCGTCGATTACGCTGACGCGCTGATCCGCAACAATGACTGGGAACGCGCCGAGGCGGTGCTGGATACCGTTCCGCCCACCTTTGAAAGCTTCAAGCGTTACCGGCTGGAGGCAATGGTCGCCGACAGCAACCAGGAATGGAAAAAAGCCGACAGTTTCTATGAAATTGCCGTCGGCCTGACCACCCGGCCGGCAGGGGTGCTGAACAACTGGGGGTATTCCAAGTTGACGCGGGGCGAATTCCCCGAGGCAGAGCGCCTGTTTTCAGACGCCGTCCGGCAGGATGGTTCCCTGTTCACCGCCAAGAACAACCTGATGCTGGCGCGCGGGGCACAGCAGAACTATGCCATGCCCGTGATCCCGGTAACGCAGACCGAACGCGCGCAGCTGCTCTATACGCTGGCGCTGTCGGCGATCAAGCAGGGCGACACGACCATCGGCAAGGGGCTGTTGCGTGACGCCATTGACACCCACCCGCAGCATTTCGAGGCGGCTGTTCGGTCGCTTCGCGCGCTCGAGGAAAACGTGAGCAACTGATCCGCATGGACCTGCAGATCACCCCGGCAGAGGCGCTCTGGTTCCTGCCCTTCCTGACACCGCTCTGCCTGTGGGTAATGTGGAGCGACCTCAGCGCGATGCGCATACCCAACGTGGCGGTGCTGGCAATGGCGGCGGTGTTTGTCTTGGTCGGGCTGATCGCGCTGCCGCTGGCGGAATATCCTTGGCGGCTGGTGACCATGGTGGTGGTGCTGGTCGTGACGTTTATGGCCAACATGGTGGGGCTGATGGGCGCGGGCGATTCCAAGTTCATCGCCGCCGCCGCGCCGTTCCTCGACCCCGGCGACATCGCACCGCTTTGCCTGATCTTCGCCGCCTGCCTGCTGGCCGCCTATGTCAGCCATCGCCTGGCCAAGTATTCCCCGCTGCGCCGGCTGGCACCGAACTGGACAAGCTGGGACCGCGGCCGAAAATTCCCGATGGGTTTCGCCCTGGGCGGCACATTGGTGATCTATCTGGCGCTCGGGGCTACGGGCTAACGCCCTCGCCCTGCCCGCGCCCGCCACGGACCATATTTTCGGCACGTTTTCACGCGATATTGGCTTTGGCCCGGCAATGCGCCGGTATCGCAGCAATAACAGGGGCAAGCACCTATGAACATGCAGGCCACTCAGGGCGTACAGCCGCCGCCGCCGCCCAACCGGATCGAAGAGATGCAATTGCCGATCGTGATGATGCGCGACATCATGATCAAGACGATGTTCCGCAAGAACATCGACATGGTCAGCGAACTGGCCGAGGCCCTGTGCCTGCCGCGCGCGGTGACGCAGGAACTGGTCGACATGGCCCGCAGTCAGACGCTGCTGGAGGCCACGGGCACCCTGAACGCCAATGCCGGCGACGAGATGGGCTATCAGCTGACCGACAGCGGCAAGGCGCGCGCGCTCGACGCGCTCAGCCAGTCGGAGTATTTCGGCGCCATGCCGGTGCCGCTGCAGGCCTATGGCGAGCAGGTCAAGCGCCAGTCGATCCGCAACATCCAGATCACGCGCCAAGAGCTGGTGCAGGCGATGGGACACCTGGTTCTGCCCGACAGCCTGCTCGACCATCTCGGGCCGGCGGTGTCGGCGGGACGGTCGATCCTGATGTACGGCCCCCCCGGCAACGGCAAATCCTCGATTTCGAACGGCATCCGCGACGCGATGGGCGACAAGATCTATGTCCCCCGCGCGATCGAGTATTCCGGCCAGGTCATCACCGTCTATGACCCCATCGTGCATTCCAAGGCCGAGGTCGAACGCGACGACCCCAACAGCCTGCGCCGGCGCCGTACCTTCGACACCCGCTATGTGCGCTGCGAGCGGCCGACCGTGATCACCGGTGGCGAGTTGTCACTGTCGATGCTCGATCTGGTCTACAACCCCACCGCGCGCACCTACCAGGCGCCGTTGCAGTTGAAATCAACCGGCGGCATCTTTATCGTCGACGACCTTGGCCGCCAGCAGGAACCGCCGCAGGCGCTGGTCAATCGCTGGATCGTGCCGCTGGAGGAATCAAAAGACATCCTGGCCCTGCAATCGGGCGAAAAGTTCGAGGTGCCGTTCGATACGCTGGTGATCTTTTCCACCAACTTTCACCCCAACGAGATTTTCGACAACGCGGCGCTGCGGCGGATCTTTTTCAAGATCAAGATCGACGGCCCCAGCCAGGCAGATTTCCTGAAAATCTTTGCCATGGTGGCGAAAAAGCGGGGCATGCCGCTGGACGAGGCGGCGCTGCTACACCTGCTCAAGAAAAAGTACCCCACGATCAAAAACGTCTATGCCAACTACCAGCCGATATTCCTGATCGACCAGATGATCTCGATCTGCGATTTCGAAGGCATCCCCTATCAGATGACGCCCGACCTGATCGACCGGGCCTGGGCCAACATGTTCGTGCGCGATGAGGCGATCGCGCACTGATGGCGGCCACGCCGATCCGCTGTCATCCCACCCGCGCCCCGGGCTGACCCGGGGCCTCGGGTTTTCAGCCGCCGTTTCAGCACCCAAAACAGCCGCAGTCTGTTGCGCGCGGGGCGCTTTCCCGCCCGCGCTGGCGGTATGACTGCGCTGCCCGGCCGCTTGAGACGTTGCCGGCCACGCTTACCATTGGGCGCCGCGCCTGTGCTGGCGACTTGCCCAGACCACCCCGGTTGTGCCTTAATTCATCCCATCCAAAGGGGCGATCCACATGACACCTGCCGTCGAGAAAAAGATACGCGACAGCTTTGCCGCCCAGGCGATGATGGAAACGCTGGGGGCCAGGCTGGTCAGGGTCGCGCCGGGCGAGGTAGAAATCACCGCGCCGATCCTGCCATCCAGCCGCCAGCAGCATGGCTTTGCCCATGCCGGGCTGACCTTTGCCATCGGCGACAGCGCGGCGGGGTATGCCGCGCTCAGTACCATGGCCGAGGATCACGAGGTTCTGACCGCCGAGATGAAGATCAACCTGCTCGCCCCCGGCGCCGGCGACGTGCTGATCACCCGTGGCCGGGTGATCCGGCCGGGGCGGCGGCTGGTGGTGGTTCAGGCGGATGTCTTTGCCGTCCGGGAAGGGGCCGAGGCGCATATCGCCCTGCTGACCGGCACGATGGTGCCGGTCATACCAAAGGGCTGAACAGCGCCTCTCAGGCGGTCAGGCCCTCGGGCTCCGCCAACCCGTTCGCGCGGCAGCAGGCGGTCACCGTGTTGGCCAGCAGGCACGCGATGGTCATCGGCCCGACACCGCCGGGCACCGGCGTGATCGCCCCTGCCCGCGCTGCCGCGCTTTCGAAATGCACGTCGCCCACGAGGCGGGTCTTGCCCTCGCCCCTTTCGGACGCGTCGATGCGGTTGATGCCGACGTCGATCACGGTTGCGCCTTCGCCGATCCAGTCGCCCGGCACCATTTCCGGCCGGCCCACGGCGGCGACCACGATATCAGCGCGGCGTACCACGTCGGGCAGGTCACGGGTGCGGCTGTGCGCAATCGTCACGGTGCAGCTGTCGCGCAGCAGCAGCTGCGCCATCGGCTTGCCAACGATGTTCGACCGCCCGATCACCACCGCGTTCATGCCCGACAGGCTGCCGTGATGGTCGCGCAGCATCATCAGGCAGCCCAGCGGGGTGCAGGGCACCATGCTTTTCTGCCCGGTCGCCAGCAGACCGACATTGGAGATGTGAAAGCCGTCGACATCCCTTTCGGGATTGATCGCGTTAATCACCAGGTCTTCGTCAAGGTGGCCGGGCAGCGGCAGCTGCACCAGGATGCCGTGAACGGCCGGATCGGTGTTGAGTTTCTCGATCAGCGCCAGCAGATCGGCCTCTGAGGTGTCGGCGTCAAGCTTGTGCTCATAGGAATTCATCCCCGTCTCGATGGTCTGCTTGCCCTTCGATCGCACGTAGACCTGGCTGGCGGGGTCTTCGCCCACCAGCACCACCGCCAGGCCGGGGGTAATACCATGCTCTTCTTTCAGCCTTGCAACGTGCGACGCCACTTTTTCCCGAACGGTCGCGGCAAAGGCTTTCCCGTCAATGATCTTGGCCGTCATGTCTCTTCCTTGCAAAATGGTGGGGTGGGACCCCACCCCGCACCTTACGCGCAGGGTGGGGTTCGTATCCACCGTTCCTCAGAACAAGCCTTCGATCTGGCCCGCGTCGTTCAGCCGGATATTCTCGGCCGACGGTTTTCTGGGCAGGCCCGGCATGGTCATGACCTCGCCGCAAACCACCACCACGAACCCGGCGCCGGCGCTCAGCCGGACCTCGCGCACCGGGACGGAATGCCCGGTCGGCGCACCGCGCAGGTTGGGGTCGGTGGAAAAGCTGTATTGCGTCTTGGCCATGCAGACCGGCAGGTCGCCGTATCCCTGTTCTTCCCACAGGCGCAGCTGGTCGCGGATCTTCTTGTCGGCCAGCACCTCGTCAGCGCGATAGATGCGCTTGGCGATGGCTTCGATCTTTTCGAACAGCGGCATGCTGTCGGGATAGAGCGGCGCGAACTGGCTGGCGCCGCTGTCGGCGATCTCGGCCACGCGGCGTGCCAGGTCCTCGGCGCCCGCACCGCCATCGGCCCAGTGGCGGCTGACGATCGCCCCGCTGCCCTGGCTGGCGGCATAGTCGATGACGGCCTGGATTTCGGCGTCGGTGTCCTTGACGAAGTGGTTGATCGCCACGACCACCGGCACGCCAAAGCTCTTGAGGTTGCCGATATGGCGGCCGAGGTTGGCGCAGCCCTTCTTCACCGCCTCGACACTCTCTTCGCCCAGGTCCTCCTTGGCGACGCCGCCGTTCATCTTCATCGCCCGCACCGTGGCGACCAGCACCACGCAATCGGGTGCCAGACCGGCCTTGCGGCACTTGATGTTCATGAACTTTTCCGCCCCCAGGTCGGCGCCAAAGCCGGCCTCGGTCACAACGTAGTCGCTGATCTTCAGCGCGGTCGTGGTGGCGATGACCGAGTTGCAGCCATGGGCGATGTTGGCGAACGGGCCGCCATGCACGAAGGCGGGGTTGTTTTCCAGCGTCTGCACCAAGTTGGGCTGCATCGCGTCCTTGAGCAGGACGGTCATCGCGCCCTCGGCCTTGATGTCGCGGCAATATACCGGGCTGCGGTCGCGCCGGTAGGCCACGATCATGTCGCCGAGCCGGCGTTCGAGATCCTTGAGGTCCATGGCAAGGCACAGGATCGCCATCACCTCGGACGCGACGGTGATGTCGTACCCACCCTCGCGCGGAAACCCGTTGGCGACGCCGCCCAGCGACACGTTGATCTGCCGCAGCGCGCGGTCGTTCATGTCGACCACCCGACGCCAGACCACCCGGCGCACGTCGATTTCCTGGCTGTTGCCCCAGTAGATGTGGTTGTCGATCATCGCCGACAGCAGCGAATGCGCACTGGTGATGGCATGGAAATCGCCGGTGAAGTGAAGGTTCATATCCTCCATCGGCACAACCTGGGCATAGCCGCCGCCCGCGGCGCCGCCCTTCATGCCGAAGTTGGGGCCAAGCGATGCCTCGCGGATACAGATCGTGGCCTTCTTGCCGATCCGGTTCAGCCCGTCACCCAGGCCCACCGTGGTGGTGGTCTTGCCCTCGCCCGCGGGCGTGGGGTTGATCGCAGTGACAAGGATCAGCTTGCCGTTCTTGTTGCCCTGAACAGAGTTGATGAAATCCTGGCTGACCTTGGCCTTGTCGTGACCATAGGGCAGCAGGTGATCTGTCGGAATGCCCAGCTTGTCACCGATCTCCTGGATCGGTTTCTTGCTGGCTTCGCGGGCGATCTCAATATCGGTCTTGTAGCTCATGGTTAATCCTCTGCTGTCCACATCGGGCAGAATCCCTCGGGCAGTTGATTAACCGGTCCAACGCAAACGCCGTACCGCGAATACGACATTACCGGCGTTTGTTGCGGCGATTACGGGATTCGGGGGTTTCCGATGTGAAACCCCCGAATCTGATCGCGTTCGGGGCACTAGCCCAATGCTGCATCGCAGCGCGCGCAGGTGCCCGGATGCGAATGGGTGCCGACATCCGGCAGGATTTTCCAGCAGCGCTGGCATTTCTCGCCTTCGGCGCGCTCGAACACGACGGTCACGCCGTCGGTTTCAGGCAGGCGGAACGCCTCTGCGGGGCTCGGGTCACCCGTCAGCCGGATATCCGAGGTGATGCAGATATCGGCGAAATCAACCGATTTCAGCGTTTCCAGCAGGTCGGGGTCGCGCACATGCACCACCGGTGCAGCCTCGAGGCTGGCGCCGATCACCTTGTCGGTGCGCTGCACCTCCAGCGCGGCAGTCACCACCCGGCGGGCGCGGCGCAGCTCGGCCCATTTCGCCGCCAGCGGTTCGTTCAGCCAGTCGGCCGGCGTTTCGGGGATGTCGACCAGGTGCACGCTGCTGTCCTCGCCGGGGAAAAGTTCCAGCCAGACCTCTTCCATCGTGAAGACCAGCACCGGCGCCAGCCAGGTCGTCAGCCGGTGGAACAGCAGGTCCATCACCGTGCGCGCGGCCCGGCGGCGGGGCGTGTCGCCGTCGCAATACAAAACGTCCTTGCGGATGTCGAAATAGAACGCCGACAGCTCGACCGTGCAGAAATTGAACAGCGCCTGGAAAACACCCTGGAAATCATGGGCGGCATAGCCCGTACGCACCTTGTGATCCAGCTCTGCCATCCGGTGCAGCACCCAGGCCTCCAGCTCGGGCATGTCGGCGGGATCGACGCGGTCCTCTTCGCGGAAATGGGACAGCGCCCCCAGCAGGAACCGCATGGTATTGCGCAGCCGCCGATATCCGTCGGCGACCCCTTTCAGGATTTCCGGCCCGATGCGCAGATCGGCGGTATAGTCCGACTGCGCCACCCACAGGCGCAGGATGTCGGCGCCGTATTGCTTGACCACCTCGTCGGGGGCAACGGTGTTGCCCAGCGACTTGGACATCTTGATGCCCTTTTCGTCGAGCGTGAAACCATGCGTCAGCACGCCGCGATAGGGGGCCCGGCCGATGGTGCCGCAGGCCTGCAGCATCGAGGAATGGAACCAGCCGCGATGCTGGTCGGTCCCTTCGAGATAGAGGTCAGCCAGCCCGTCTTCGCTGCCGTCCTCGCGGTCGCGCAGCACAAAGGCATGGGTCGAGCCGCTGTCGAACCACACGTCGAGGATGTCGAACACCTGTTCCCATTCATCGGGATCGTAATCGGTGCCCAGAAAGCGTTCTTTCGCGCCCTCCTTGTACCATGCATCGGCGCCTTCGGACTCGAACGTCTCGACAATGCGGGCATTCACCTTGTCATCGCGCAGCAGGAAGTCCGGATCGGTCGGCAGCGCACCCTTTTTAGTGAAACAGGTAAGCGGCACACCCCAGGCACGTTGACGCGACAGCACCCAGTCGGGGCGCGCTTCCATCATTGAATGCAGGCGGTTGCGGCCCGATTGCGGGGTGAACTTCACCAACTCGTCGATCGAACGCAGGGCGCGTTCGCGGATCGTCTTGCCATAGGTATCGTTGCCGCCGCAGGGCACGTCGATGGCGGCGAACCATTGCGGTGTGTTGCGATAGATGACCGGCGCCTTGGATCGCCACGAGTGCGGGTAGGAGTGCTTGATCTTGCCGCGCGCCAGCAGGCCGCCGACCTCGATCAGCTTGTCGATGACGGCCTTGTTGGCGTCGCCCTCTTTCCCCTTGCGGCTGAGGATGTACTTGCCCCCAAAGAAGGGCAGATCGGGGCGGAACGACCCGTCATCGAGCACGTTGTAGGTGATCACCTGGTCGAGCATCCCGAGGTCGCGGTAAAGCTCGTATTCCTCCATCCCGTGCGAGGGTGCGCAATGGACAAAACCGGTGCCCTCTTCGTCGGTGACGAAGTCGGCAGTGCGGAAATCGCGCGGATCATCCCATTCGCCTTTGGAGCCTTCGGCCCCGGCGAGGGGATGGGAAAGCGACAGACTCGACAATTCTTCGGCACTGACGTCGCGCACGCGCTGCCACATCCCCGGCTCCAGCCGGGCCTTGGCCATCACGTCCTCGGCCAGCTTGTCCGCCAGGATGAACTTGTCGCCGACATTGGCCCAGCATTCATCGGGCGTGCCCGTGACCTCGTAAAGGCCATAGGCGATGTCCGCGCCATAGACGACCGCCTTGTTGGACGGGAGAGTCCAGGGCGTGGTGGTCCAGATGACGACATGGGCGTTATGCAGATCACCGTCATTCAGCACCTTGAACTTCACCCAGACGGTAAAGCTCTCCTTGTCGTGGTACTCGACCTCGGCCTCGGCCAGCGCGGTCTTTTCAATCGGCGACCACATCACCGGCTTGGACCCCTGATAGAGCGTGCCGTTCATCAGGAACTTCTGGAACTCGGCCGCGATCACCGCCTCGGCGTGGAAATCCATCGTGAGGTACGGTTTGCCCCAGTTGCCGGTGACACCGAGGCGCTTGAATTCCTCGCGCTGGATATCGACCCAGCCATCGGCAAAGTGGCGGCATTCCTGGCGGAAATCGACGATATCGACCTCGTCCTTGTTCTTGCCCTTGGCGCGGTACTGTTCCTCAATCTTCCATTCGATGGGCAGGCCGTGACAGTCCCAGCCCGGGATATAGCGCGCGTCCCGCCCCATCATCTGCTGGCTGCGCACCACCATGTCCTTGAGGATCTTGTTGAGCGCGTGACCGATATGCAGATGCCCGTTGGCGTAAGGCGGGCCGTCATGCAGGGTGAAGGGCGGGCGCCCGTCGGCCTTGTCGCGCAGGCGGTCATAGATACGCAGGCGTTCCCAGCGTTGCAGCCATTCGGGTTCGCGCTTGGGCAACCCGGCCCGCATCGGAAAGCCGGTTTGCGGCAGGTTGATCGTGTCTTTGTAATCGGGGGTCTCGGCGCACATATGATGCGTCCTTCGTCAGCTGTATTGTCTGGTATCGAAACAGGCGGCGGGGTTTCCCATGCGCCTGAAATCCCGGTCGCTCCTGATGGTCAGAGCGCCGGGCATGTAATTCGAACGATGATCGCAAGGCCAGTCATCACGGGGGCGCTTATAGGACGGCACCCCTGCCGCGTCCAGAGCCCCTTGCGCCTGCCCCCGCCGCGCGCCACATACCCACCATGACAACCGCCCTGCCCCCGCGTTTCGACGTCTCGCGCCCCGAGATCGAAAGGGTCGTCGCCCGTTTTTATGCCGCGGTGCGCGATCATCCGGGGCTTGGCCCGATTTTTGCCGTGCATGTCACCGACTGGCCCGCGCACGAGGCCAGAGTCGCCGATTTCTGGGCCAACACCATCCTGCACGAACGCGGCTACCAGGGCACCCCGGTCGAGGCGCATCTGCGCGCCGGCAATGTCAGCCCGGGGATGTTCTCGACCTGGCTGGCGCTGTTCGACACGGTGCTGCAGGTGGAACTGCGCCCCGACCAGGCGGCGGCGTGGTCGGCACTGGCGCATCGCATCGGCCGGTCGATGCGCGCCGCCGTGGTCGAGCGCGACACCCACCCCGGCGGCGTTCCCAAGCTGCGCTGAGGCCCGTTGCGGACGACCTGCTTCTTCTTGGTCAAAAATACCCCGGGGCACCCGCCAACCTACCGGCCGAACAGCCCGGTCAGCGCGCGCCGCACCAGCCCGCTCACTGACGGGCGGCTCAGGCGGGCAAAGGGCAGCGGGCGGCAGACCTCGATCGCCGCCACGCCGACCCGCGCGGTCAGGGCGCCGTTCACCAGCCCCTCGCCGAACCGGCGCGAGAGCTTTGACAACACCCCGCCACCGGCGACCGAGCCCAGCATGTCATCGCCCACCGCCACCGCGCCGGTGGCCACCAGGTGCGTCATCACCGCCCGCGTCAGCCGCCAGCCACCCAGCACACCTGCGCGCCCGCCATAGATTTCGGCGATGCGCCGGATCATCCGCAGGTTGGCGGTCAGCGCGGCGATCACATCGGCCAGCGCCAGCGGCACCAGCGCGGTCACCATGGCCACCTGCCGCGCCGCCGCCTCGACCTCGCGCGCCGCCGCACTGTCGAGCGGGCCCAGCAGCTCGGCCTCAGCCACGCCCAGCAGGCCGGCGGCGTCAAACTGGTCCGCCCGCGCCTCTGCCAGCCGCTCGCGCGCCCAGCGCGTGTCCTCTCGCCCGCGGTAAAGCCGTTCCAGCCCGTCCACCACCTGCCTCGCGCCCGCCAGGTCATCGCCCGTCAGCGCGGCCTCGGCCTGTCGTTGCAACCCGTCGATGCGGCCCAGCCGGGCAAACGCCGCCAATTCCCTGAGCGCGATGACGGCCAGCAGGGTCAGCACCGCCGCCATCAGCGCGGTGACGGCATAGCCCAGCACCGGCGCCCGCGCGATCAGGCCCGCCGCGAAATCCCACGCGGCCACCGACAGCACCGCCCCCAGCAGCGCCAGCACCAGCCCCCAGAACCACCGCGCCAGCCGTGACGGCCGCCGCGACGCCAGCACCGCAAGCGTCTGCATCGCCCGGCCCTCGGGCGGCGCGGGGGTTTCGGGTTCGGGCACCGGCGGGGCGGTATCCGGGCCCGGCGCGGTGTCGCCCTCGTCAAGGTCGATCAGGATCGGTCCCTTGGTCATAGCCGGTCTCCGAACAGGAATTGCGCCGCACGGTCGAGCCGTATATGCGGCGGCCCCTCGCCCGGTTTCAGTACCAATGGCGCGGGCGCAAACCGCATCGCACCGAAATCGGCATCAAGCCATGCCTTCGCCCCCTCGCGCGCCGGTTGCAGCAACAGTGCCGGGTCTTCGGGCAGGTCGCCGGGGTAAAACGCCGCCAGCCGACCACGTCCGCCGCCATCACCCAACAAGGTGCCGCGCACGCAGTCGACCTGCCGGCCCTGGTGGCTGCGCGTCTCTTCGGTGGTGGCGCGCAGCGCGGCAATCGCCATCGCGCCTGTTTCAGCCCCGGCGAAATCGGCCCGGTCGCGTGCCTCGCGCATCAGCGCCGCCATGATCGCCGTCAGGCGCATGTGCTGGGTGTGGTGCAGATGGTCGGCCTTGGTCGCGGCAAAGAGGATGCGTTCAACCCGCCGCCCGCCCAGCAGACGGGTAAGAAACGCGTTCCGCCCCGGGCGAAAGGCGCCCAGGATTTCGGCCATGGCGCGGCGCGTTTCCTCCAACGCGGCGGGGCCGCGATGGATCGCGTCCAGCACATCGACCAGCACCACCTGCCGGTCGATCCGGGCGAAGTGATCGCGAAAGAATGGCTTGACCACCCGCGCCTTGTAAGCCTCGAACCGCCGCTCCATCTCTCGCCAGAGCGACCGGCGCGGCGCATTTCCGGGGTTGGGCAGCGGCGCAAAGGTCAGGACGGGCGATCCAGCCAGATCGCCCGGCAGCAGGAACCGCCCCGGCGTGCCGCCCGCATACCCGGCCGCCCGCGCCGCACCCAGATAGGCGGTAAAATCCGTCGCCAGCGCCTGCGCCTGCGGCTCCTCCAGCCGCGCTGCCGCATCAGTGGCCTGCGTCGCCTGTCGGAACGCCCCTGCCTCGGGCACATCCGTCAGGGAGTCCAGCGTCTCGGCCGACCAGGTGGCATAGTCCTTGTCCAGCAAACCAAGGTCGAGCAGCCATTCGCCGGGATAGTCGACAATATCGAGATGGATCGTGCGCACCCCCGTCAGCCCGGCCAACAGCCCGGCGGGCCGCACCCTGAGCGACAGCCGCAATTCCGACACCGCGCGGGTGCTTTCGGGCCAGTGCGGATCGGGGCCGGTCAGCGCGCCAAGATGGGTTTCATAATCGAAGCGCGGCACCGTGTCGTCGGGCTGGGGCTGCAGGAACGCCGCGACGATGCGCCCCTCCGCGGCGGCGGCAAGCCCGGGCATACGGCCCCGGTCCAGCAGGTTCGCCACCAGCGAAGTGATGAACACGGTCTTGCCCGCGCGCGACAACCCGGTGACGCCCAGCCGGATAGCCGGCTCGAACAGCGCCTCGGATACGCGGCCGGCCACATCCTCGGCGCCGCGCGTAACACTGTCCGCGATGGTGGAGATGATCAAACCGTCGCCTTTCCCTGCCGCCTGTCAGCCAAGATAGACACCCCCTGCCCCGGTTGCCAGTGGCGATGGGGATTGCCCGACACCCGGTGCCACGCTATCAGCCGCACCATGCCCCGCTATGCGCTCAGGATAGAATACGACGGTGCGCCGTTTTCCGGCTGGCAGCGCCAGGCCGACCGGCCCAGCGTGCAGGGCGCGATAGAGGCCGCGCTTGGCCGGCTGGAACCCGGCCCCCACACCATCGCCGCGGCCGGGCGCACCGACACCGGGGTGCATGCGCTGGGACAGGTGGCGCAGTGCGATCTGCAAAAGGACTGGGATCCGTTCCGCCTGTCGGAGGCGCTCAATCACCACGTCAAGCCGCAGCCGGTGGCGATCGTCGCCTGCGCCCGCGTGGCCGACGACTGGCACGCAAGGTTTTCCGCCATCGAGCGGCGTTATCTCTTTCGCCTGCTGATGCGCCGCGCGCCGACGGTTCACGACCGTGGCCGGGTGTGGCAGGTGCCCCGCGTGCTGGATGTCGCATTGATGCGCGAGGGCGCGGCGCACCTGGTCGGGCATCACGACTTCACCACCTTCCGTTCCAGCATCTGCCAGGCGAAAAGCCCGGTAAAGACGCTTGACGAGATCACCATCGAAGAGGTCAAGGGGCTGGCCGGGCCCGAGCTGTGGTTTCGCTTGCGCGCGCGCTCGTTCCTGCACAACCAGGTGCGTTCGATCGTGGGCACGCTGGAACGGGTGGGCGCCGGCGCATGGGCCCCCGGCGACGTGGCAAAGTCACTGGCGGCCCGCGACCGCGCCGCCTGCGGGCCCGTCTGCCCGCCGCAGGGGCTCTACCTTGCCGCGGTGCGCTATCCGCAGGACCCGTTTGCCGGGACAGGCGCGCATTAGCCTTTGATCTCGCCAAATCTCGCGGGTAAACGTGCGCCAGCGGTCCCGTAGCTCAACTGGATAGAGCAGCTGACTTCTAATCAGCAGGTTGGGGGTTCGAGTCCTCCCGGGATCGCCAGTTTTTCAAAGACTTGAACGCGACGCCCTTCGGATGTCGGATAGTGCTGGATCACGTATGTTCACTTCTTGATCCAGTTATTTCTTGTGACGCACCTGGACAATCTGGGTCGCTCCGGCACTGCGATTTCTCAAATAACGGTTTGTCGTCGCCGTGCCGGCGTGCTGGGCGGCATCCCTGAGCGCGTAAGGATCGACCCCAAGACTGTTGACCTCAGTCACGGCACGGCCCTTCCATCCATCATCCAGATATTCTCTGGCAGGCCCGCACCCTTTCGCAACCGCGCCCAGGCTTGGGTCCAGCCGCTTGCGGTATAAGGGAGCCATTCCTTGCGCATCGAACGGATCACCGGACTGACCGGGTTCTGCCGTCTCAGACACGGTAGCCGCAACCGCCTGCATGAACTGATTATGAGCTGGCACAAGGCCGCGTCCGCGTCTGGCAATAAGCTCCACCGGTCGCACCGCGAGACAAGATACTGCTCTGGTGGACAAATCGGCAGGTGCTCGACGCCGTTCTGGCCGCTTGGCATAATTGCGGGTATCCCGCGTGGAGACATCTTAGGCAGACCAAACAACAAATACTGTATTTACGCTGTACTTGACCGAAGCCAAGTCGCTGAGCCAAGCACAGAAAAGTCCGCAGGTAGTTGTTTTTATTGTGGAAATGTGGTGCCCCCACACGGACTCGAACCGCGGACCTACTGATTACAAATCAGTTGCTCTACCAGCTGAGCTATAGGGGCACGGGGCGCTCAATACGCCAGTTGTCCCCCACCCGGCAAGGTGGAAATTCACAGCTTGTCGCAGGTCGGGCAATTCTGTTTAACAACAGACAGAGACCGTTATAGTGAACGTCCGACAGTAACCAGCACAGGTCCAGCCATGCAGATTGTCATTCACGCCGGCGCCCACGTCACCGACGAGGACAGGCTGATCGGATCCCTGTTGGAAAACGCGGACATGCTTGCGCAGCAGGGCACCTTCGTTCCCAGGCCGGACAGCTACCGCATCCTGTTGCGTGACATACTGAACACCGCCACGCGGGCCGGCGCATCCCCCGACATGCGAGAGGCCATATTACAGGCCATTGCACCGGTCACCGGCACCACGCGGCTCGTACTGTCCAACGACAGCTTTTTCGGCACCCACAAGATGGCGGTGAAACGCATGTTCTACCCCGCCGCCTGTGCCCGGCTGGAGACGCTGCGCCAGATATTCGCGGGCGACCAGATCGAGCTGTTCTTTGCCATCCGCGATCCGGCAACCTTCATGCCGGCGCTGTTGGAAAAGACCAACTTCAACTCGATCGAGGATATCTTTCGCGGCTACGACCCGCTCAGCTTTCGCTGGTCGGAATTTTTCGAGCGCGTCCGCCTGCAGGTGCCCGACATAGCGATCACCGCGTGGTGCAACGAAGATACGCCGCTGATCTGGGCCGAGGTGGTGCGCGAGATGGCCGGGCTGGACCCGGCTGTGCCGTTCAAGGGCGAATTCACGCTGCTGCAAGAGATCATGACCGAAGCGGGGATGAAGCGTTTCCGCGCCTATCTTTCCAGCCATCCCGGAATGACCGAGGTGCAGAAACGCCGCGTCATATCGGCCTTTCTGGACAAGTTCGCGCGCGAGGATGCTGTCGAGGAGGAATACGATCTCGACGGCTGGACGGTGGACATGATCAACCAGTTGACCGACATCTACGACGAGGATGTCTTTACGATTCAACGGATCGCGGGCGTGAACCTGATCGCACCCTGAGCCCTGATCACGCGGCGCGCCGGGCGTACGCGGCGCCCGTCCTAGAAGTTGTCCCGGTTTTCCGGACAGCTCAGTCGCTGATCAAAGGTGTATCCGGGTTAGGTTTCATGCCGCTAATTTCGTGCAGTGATTGATCTCATAGGCTCTGCCTGCTGGATGGCCCTTGGTATTGGCGCAGCGAAAGAGTGGTCCCCGGCCCCTTGTGCGGGAACCTCGCCGCAGTCGAAGTCGGCCCAAAGCGGTTATTCGGCAGTTTTGCGGTGAACGTCTCTTTCGAGGTTTTCGCCTAATTATACCTCTACCTTGGCCGAGATTATTGACGGACTGAATTATGCAGTCACAGTTGGAGTTGAGGTTTTGATTAACGTGCATGACGGTTTTAATTGATATCGAACTCGCCGACATCAAGGGAATTGTCCGCAAGGGCAAGACTGCCCATGACATGTCGCCCGTGACCGGGTATTGCTCCTCCGCTTACAGCATCCCAACGGTTTTTTCGCGATTTACTCAAGATCTGCGAACGAAAAGCGGAACATTCGCCTTGAACTGGTGTGTAAACTTTCGACGTTTCGCCATCCCGTATCCCTTCAATAGGTTCAGGCTACGCTTTAGCTCCCTGTCCGAAATTATGGGACTACTTCACCCGACGCGAAACCCATTGAAGGGGACCAAAGGCGAAGCCGGGAAAAGTTATTGAATGTAACTCATTTTTCTTTAGGCCCCGGCCCGGATGCAATAGAGTTGTACGATGACTTAAGTTGGTTATTGAACAACCGACAGGCAGGTGAAAGGCAAACGATATGCGATCAGTGAAAATCGGCTGTTGGGCCGGATTCTGGGGTGATTCACAATACGCGGCCAGCCAGTTGATGAAGGTCGATGGGCTGGACTATCTGATTTCCGACTACCTGGCCGAGGTGACGATGTCCCTGTTGGTGCGCGCGCGCGCCAAATCCCCCGACATGGGCTATGCGCCCGATGCCATTGCCGCCATCGCCCCTTTTCTGTCGGAAATCAAACAGCGCGGCATCCGGGTTGTCACCAACGCTGGCGGCGTCAACCCACAGGCCTGCCGTAAGGCGCTGGCCGAGGTCGCTCGAAAGGCGGGTGTGGACATATCCATTGCCACCGTCACCGGCGACGACGTGTCGTCGCGCGCTGATCTATTGCAGGCCCCTGGGTTGAAAGAGATGTTCAGCGGCACCCCCGCGCCAAAGGTGTTCACCAGCGCAAACGCCTATTTCGGTGCCCGCCCGATTGCCCGTGCACTGGATGCGGGGGCCGATATTGTCATCACCGGACGCTGTACCGACAGCGCCCTGGCACTGGGGCCATTGATGCATGAATTCGGCTGGCAGGACGACGACTGGGATATGCTGGCAACCGGATCACTGGTCGGACATCTGCTGGAATGCGGCGCGCAAGTTGCCGGCGGCATCCATACCGACTGGCGCGATGTTGGCGGCTGGGACGACATGGGCTTTCCCCTGGCCGAATGCCACGCGGATGGCCGTTTCACCATCACCAAACCTGAACACACCGGCGGACTCGTCACCTTTGGCACGGTGGCCGAGCAGCTGCTCTACGAAATCGGCGATCCGGCCAACTATATCCTGCCCGACGTGATCTGTGACTTTACCCAGGTGAAACTGGCCGAGGACGGGCCAGACCGGATTGCCGTGACAGGCACCCGCGGACGGCCCTGCACCGACCAGTACAAAATCAGCGCCACCTATCAGGACGGCTATCGCGCTATGTCGATGCCAACGCTGATCGGTCCCGATTCCGCTGAGCGCGCGCAACTGCTGGGTGAATCGATCATCCGCCGGTGCGAACGTATCCTGGGCGACAGGAACATGCCGGGTTTCGACGAGGTCTCGATAGAAGTTCTGGGTGCAGAGGTCAATTATGGCACCCGTGCCGCACGCCCCCCCCGCGAGGTTGTGCTGAAGATCGGCGTGCGCCACAAACAACGCTCGGCGGTAGAGGTTTTCGCCAGCGAAATCGCGCCCATGGGCACCGGCGGGCCGCAGGGACTGACCGGGTTCTTTGCCGGCCGGCCACGCCCGCAACCGGTGGTGCGGCTGTTTTCGTTTCTGGCTCCCAAGGCGGGCATCTTGCCGCTTGTCCATCTGGATGGCGAACCGGTGAGCTGCGCCGTGGCCCCCGGCACGGCCAGCCCCGGCCCCGCACCGGATACCATATCAAAACCGACCCCTCTGGACGACGAGCCAATGGTCGATGTCCCGTTGGTCGCGCTGGCCTGGGGGCGCAGCGGCGACAAGGGCGATCTGGCCAATATCGGCCTGATTGCCCGCAAACCGGCCTATCTGCCATTTATTCGCGCTGGCCTGCCGGCCAGTGCCGTGGCCGAATACTTTGCACATTTCTGTCAGGGGCGCGTCGATTGCTTTGAACTGCCGGGACTGCATGCGCTGAATTATGTGCTGCATGAGACGCTGGGCGGAGGCGGCATGGCCAGCCTGCGGATTGACCCGCAGGGCAAGGCCTATGCGCAGATCCTGATGGACCTCCCAATCCCGGTGCCGGCACGGCTAGCGCAGGAGGATGACCTGCCCGTCGGGTCCCGTTGAACACATGCGCAGAAAACCCACAGGGGCTTGAGGCGCAGCCGCCTCAGACCTTCTGATACCAATCCACGCCGTTATTGTCGCGCTGGCGTTTGATCTGGCCAAGACTTTCGAGATAATTCAGGTTGGCCACACATTCGCCCGTCGCCATGTTCAACAGATCGGTACCCAGAATCTGCCGCTTGAACAGGCTTTCAAATACATCGACCGCGCGCTTTGGTGTGCTCAGGGCTTGCTTCAGCTTGCCAAAATCCGTGTAGTGCTCTTCCAGCAGATCGTTGACGCGGGCATGAAGACCGGTAAAGGCGGTCTTATGCGATGGCAACACCAAGACATCGTCCGGCACCGTGTCGCGCACATGCGCCAGCGAGGTCAGCCAGTCATGCATAGGATTGGCGTCCGGCTCGGTCGGATAGACCGAGATATTTGACGAAATGCCGGGAATAACCTGATCGCCGGACAGGAACAGCTTCAGGTCCGGGCAGTAAAAACAGGCATGTTCCGGTGAATGACCAGAGCCGACAACCACCGTCCACATGTGATCACCAATGGCGAAACTGTCGCCTTCGCGGATGCGTTTGAAACTGTCGGGCAAGGGGTGGATGAACTTGCCGTAACTGCCAAACTGGGTACGATAATCGTCAATCTCATCTTCGTCCCAGCCGGCAGCGCGATAAAACCGGATACCGTCCTCGGGGGCTTCACGCAGGGTGTCGGCCACCAGCATCCGGCAGTTCAGATAATCCAGCCGTGTCATCCACAACCGACAATCGAACCGTCGTGTCAGCCAGCCGACCATGCCAATGTGATCGGGGTGCATATGCGTGGCAATCACCCGTGTGATCGGTTTGCCCCGCAACGCGCCCTCCAACAGATTACGCCAAAGCTTCACAGTCAGTTTAGTCTCAAGCCCGGTATCGATGATCGCCCAGCCATCGCCGTCGGCAATGGCGAACACGTTGATATGGTCCAGGACAAACGGCATCGGCATCCGGATCCACAGGACTCCATCGGCAACCTCCGTCCATTCGCCGGCCTCGGGCGGTGCGTCAAAAGGAAAGTTGATTTCAGAGTGAATTTGCGAACTGGGCATTTATGTCTCCTGCAAGCCAATACTGGATGCGGTTCAGTTGTCTTATTAATACACTAAAAAGGGCGGCACTTTCTCTTAATACATCCGAGCCAACAATGTCGAACCGGCCCAGTCGGATACGCGCGACGCGCTGAAACGTCTCCAGAGCGGCCGCTTCGTCAAACCACAGCCCGGCGGGGACCAGATGATACATCTAGGTGTTCAACACAACATCGTTCGCGCCAACACCTGCAGCCCGAAACAAAGAATCCATCCCGTGCCCCGGCCCACTGCGCAGGGTGGGTTCAAATATCGGCCCCGGCGAGACATAAATCCGCGTCAGATCCTTGTACCTGGCGGCCAGATAGCCACCAAAAGGCGGATCCTGCCTTTGCAGGTCTGGCAACTCTTCCTTTTTAAGAACCGGAAGGCATGACAGATCATTAACCGATGCGATCCTTGCCGGGTCAACGCCCGCCACCTCAAATCGTTGTTGCAAAGCCGGGGCCGCCTTTGCAGCCTTGATATGGGCCGATTGAAGATGCGTGTAGATATCGGTCGTCGATCCCATTTTCGGTTGTCCTGAATGAAAAATACCCTGAGCCGCCGGATTGGGCGCTCAGGCATAATTCCTAGTAAGCAATATTTCCATGGCCGGCGGCATATGCACCCGCATACAGTCCAAAGTCCAGAACCTCAAGCAGGTCCGAGGCAACAGGATCAAGATGCCGACCTAGCCGATCCAACGTTTGCGGCGTTTATAATGCTTGATGTCGCGAAAGCTCCTGCGGTCCTGATCCATCGACAGCCCCAGATAGAACTCCTGAATATCCTGATTTTTCTGCAGTTCCTCTTTCGGCCCGTGCATGACGATACGCCCGTTTTCCAGAACGTAAGCATAGTCAGCAACCGCCAATGCCGCGTTCGCGTTCTGCTCAACAATGATCATACTTATATTTTCTGCCTCGTGGATCTGTTTCAGGCAGGATACGATTTCTTGAACGATCAGAGGGGCCAGGCCCATTGTCGGCTCGTCCAGCAGCAGTATTTTCGGCTTCGCCAGAAGGGCGCGCCCGACCAGCAGCATCTGCATCTCGCCGCCCGACAGATAACCCGATGTGCGTTTCAAGAGGCCACGCAGAGCGGGGAAATAAGTGAATATGCGCTCCATATCCTCGGCCACCACATCCCTGTCCTTGCGAAAATGTGCCCCGAGGCGCAGGTTCTGTTCGACAGTCAGATGCTCAAGAACCTTGCGGCCCTCAAGCACCTGAACGATCCCCCGCTGAACGATGTCGGCAGGGTCGGAATTGGCGATATTGGTGCCCTGAAATAGGATTTCGCCGCCGGTCACTTCACCATGTTCAACCTCGAGCAAGCTCGAGATTGCCTTGAGCATGGTGGTTTTTCCGGCCCCGTTGGCCCCCAGAATTGCCACGACACTGCCTTGCGGCACGTCGACATTCACACTTCTGAGAACCTGAACGACGCCGCTATAGACGACTTCGACGTTTTTGAGTTCAAGCAGCACGTTCAGGATCCTCCCTTTGGTATCAGGTTTTCAGGGCTTGCCGGTTCACCACTTTTCAAGCTCCGGCGCGGTCAGCCAGTCTTGGGAAACCGGCACGATCTCGCCATCCTTGACTGTAATCGCCTTTGCGGTGATCGTGCCCACCGGGAACGGAGCGGTGTTGTCGAAGTCCAGATTGGACGTAAGGCCAAGCATCATCTCCGAGGTGAATTCGGTCGCCATCAGGCTGTCGTACATCGCCTTGCCGGTCACGTTCTCGGCCCCGACGGCAGCAACGGCACCTTCGAGCGCACGCAACGCCACAAGCATCTGCGCAGCCGATTGCGCGGCCCCCAGATCCCATTTGCCGGCACCGGTGTGGTACTTGTTGTAAACCTCAAGCGCCTTCAGACCCGGCTCCATCGACGGGGCGAAGGAGAACACCGAGTAATCGCCCTCGAGCGCCTCAAGACCAACAGAACTGCCGACAACATCCAGGCCGTTCTGCGACGCAGTCACAACCATGACGTCAGTCGCTTTCAGTTCCTCAAGCGCACGCACGGTGGCGATCACCTGTGTGGTGGTCGCGCCAATGACAATCGCATCAGGCTTGGATTCAAGCATCCGGCGGATTTCGTTGGTGACCGAAACCGGGTGGTCGGTCACCCACTCGTGACCGGCAATCTCGAACCGGTCGGGGTACATCTTGGTCAGTTGCACAATGCCGTTGACCTGATCCTCATACCCGGCGCGGCCCTGTGTGGACACGGTGCCAATCCGCAAGGCGCGGTCCTCGCCCAGTTCCTTTTGCAGATGATCCAGGAGGGCGGCAAATTCGTGGCTATAGGTCGGACGGAACGAGAAATGCCAGCCGTCCGGATTCCAGACCAGACCGACCATGGCCGTACCCATGATCATCGGCACCTGATCGCGCGGCAAACGTTTCATCAGGCTCAGCAAATCGGGCGTGCCCATGCCGACATGCATGATCGGGTGTTCGCTAGCCAGAATGCCCGGCCAATTCTTGGCAACAACCGATGCGTCATAGCGCATGTCGTTGACGGCCATTTTGACCTTGACACCCAGGTCTTTGCCGGTGGTATCGTTCCAGTAATCGACCATGGCGCGGTGGGCCGAATGCCAGTTCGGCATGATGTCCGCATACGGACCGGTGAAATCGACCGAAACGCTGAATGTATAATCGGTTTGTGCCTGCGCACCGGGGGCAATTGCAAGTGCGAGCCCGAACACAGCGGCCGCGCTGACCCCTCGCCCAAGCGCTTCAATCCTTCTTAAGATCGACATATTCTGTCCTTCCTCTTGTTAGACTTCACTTTTTGGGCACCGGAAAATCCGATGTCGCGGCGATTATTCTTTGGTCGATTTTCCGGCAATGTCGGCCGACCATCCGACGCGTTCCGCGATGCGCGCCAAATTTCATTCAGTTCCGCTCGTTAGCCATGCGGTTTGGGCCAGATCCGATATGCCGCCTTTGCGATCCGCCAACGCCGCACCATGCCATTCGGTTCAAAGATCAGCACCGCGATGATCACCGCACCCAACACGATGTTGGTCGCCGGAAAGATCACGCTTTCATCGAGAAAGCTGATCCGGTCCGACAGAAAGCCGCCTATGTCATGGGTCGTTTCCTGCAACAGGGTGATGATGATCACGCCAAAGATTGCCCCCAGAGGGCTGGTCATGCCACCAATCAGCAGCATTCCCAGATAGATCACCGACAGCCAAAGCGTGAATTGTTCGGCCGTGACATAGGTGACGTAATAGGCATAAAGACCGCCCGATATGCCAGCGAACACCGCACCAGCGAAGAACGCCAGTATCTTGTACTTGACCAGATTGATGCCCATCACCGGAGCCACCACATCATTTTCGCGGATCGCGATGAAAGCGCGCCCGGTGCGGCTGCGTTGCAGGTTGAAGGTCAGGGTGGCAAAAACGATCAGGAAACACAGATTGATCAGGTAAATCCCCTGCTGCCCCCATATCTCGTATCCGAACAGTTCCATTGACGGCATCGACATGCCGTTCGGCCCGCCGAACCACGATCGTGGCAGGCGCGAGATTGCCAGCGGGAACATCACCTGTGCAGCCACCGTCGTCAGCGCCAGATAGAACCCCTTGATCCTTGCTGCCGGCAGACCGAACAGGATGCTGGTCAGCCCCGCCGCCAGCCCGCCAATCGGGATCGCGACGTAAAACGGCAGTTCGTAATTCACCGCCATGGCGGCCGTGACATAGGCTCCGACTCCGACAAAGGCGGATTGGCCCAGATTGATCTGCCCGGCCATGCCGACGGTGATTTGCAGGCCCAGCACCGCGATCATGGTGATAAACATGAAAGACACCGTGCCCAGCAGATAGGTGGAACTGACCATCGGGAACAGAAACAGTGCGACGATGAACAGCGCAAACACCAGCTTTTGCGGCCTGGTCACCAGATAGGCCTCTTCGCCGCTGTATTTTTTGAAAATCACACCAGAGGGCAGCATCTCTCAAATCCTTTCGAGGATCTTCCATCCGAACAGCCCCTGCGGGCGGATCAGAAGGACAAGGATGATCAGAATGAATGGGAAAATCTGCGACAGCGCACCGTTGGTCAGCGGATCAAGATAGGTCGAGGCAAGCGCCTCTGCCATGCCGACAATAACCCCGGCGATGACCGCGCCGCGCACCGATTCCAGCCCGCCCAGCAACGCCACAGGCAAGGCGCGAAAGCCGATTTCCGCCGCCGTCACGCCCAAGACACTACCCGACAGCATGATGATCGCCGCCATAGTCGCCAGCGTCGTTCCCAGAACCCAGGCGATGATCGCCGATTTCCTGACCGAAATGCCCATCGACAACGCTGTGGTATGATCCTCGGCCACCGCCGCCAGCCTCAGCCCGGCATCTGTGCGCATGAAGAACCAGTTCAGCCCCTCGGCGCAGGCAATGGTAATCACCCCACCAATCAGCAGCGTCGTATTCAGCAGGATCGGCCCGACCTCGACCGCACCCAGCGGGAACACCTGCGGGAAAGGCCGCGTGCTTGGCCCCCAGATCACCATTGTCGCGCCGCGCAGCAGGATGATCAGGCCGATACTGGCCATCACGATCGAGAAAATCGGCTGGCCGGTCAGGGGCCGGAATACGAACCGTTCGATCATCAGCCCAAAGCATGCCGCCATCACCAAAGCCGCCGGCACCGCCAGATACAGCGGCAAACCGAACGAAGACGACGCCATCCAGGCCAAGAACGCGCCGATCATGACAACTTCGCCCTGGGCTAGGTTGACCACCCGCGAGGCACGGAAAATCACCACGAACGACAACGCTACGATGCCGTACAGCAGCCCCAGCAGAACCCCCGAGGCGAGGCTTTGAATAAGTTCAACCATCAGGGTTCTCCATCCGTTTTATCGTCACCATTGAGCGCACCACAGATTCCCGACCGTCCTGGTAACTAACCACCACCTCAAGGTCACAGCGGTCTTCGTCGCCATAAAGCGCGTCGATTACCTTGGCGTAGCGGTCGAAAATCACGTTGCGCCGCAGCTTGCGGGAACGGGTCAGTTCAGCATCGTCCGGGTCCAGTTCCTTGGGCAGACAGGCAAAGCCAGTCACCCGCGACGGGGCATCCAGCATCCGGTTGACGCCGCTGATGGTCTCGGCGATCTGCCCGATCACCGCAGGCAGTTGGCTAAGTTCGGCGAAGGTGCCGAACCCCAGGCCGTGACGTTCGGCGTAGCGCCCGCATATCTCGGAATCAATGTTGATCAGCGCCGTCACCCGGTCGTAGTTTTCGTCACCGATGATCACCGCATCCTTGATGAACGGCGACGAGCGCAGGTTGTTTTCCAGGAACTGGGGCGGGTAGACGTGACCGTCGGCCAGCGTGCGCAAGTCTTTGACCCGGTCCAGAAACATCATGTCGCCTGCTTCGGTTATCCGGATCGCATCGCCACTCTGGAACTGACCAGCCTCGTTGAAACTCTCGGCGATGGCATCGGGGATGTTGCGATACCCCGAAAACTTTGCGCCGCCGCTCAGCAGCAATTCGCCGCTATCCGAAACCTCGGCGACCACAGGCGCACCGATGGTCGGATCGACCGGCAAAAGCTGGCCCATGGTGCGCGGGTCGAATTTCCCCTTCCAATGGGCGGCAACAAGGCCGGATTCGGTCGCGCCATAGAGGTTACGCAGCGGGATGCCGATCGCGTGGAAATAGGTAAAGAGCTCTTCCGCCAGCCCCGAACCGGCACTTAGCGGCGCATTGGCCCGCTTCAGCCCCAGATTGTCGCGCACGCCGGCCAGCACCAGCACTTCGGCCAGAGCCATCTTCACCCGGCTGCCCAGCCCCGGCGCATCACGGTGTTGTTTGCCGGTTTCCAGCGCCCAGTTGTACAAACGCCGCACCAGCGGGTGCGCGTCAAACATGCTGGCCTGCAAGCCGGATGCCATCATTTCCCACTGGCGCGGGGTGAACAACAGAAACTCAGGTGCCAGTTCGCGCAGATCATCGGGCACGGTTTCGGGCTTTTCGGCAAAACTGATCACCATCGGGGCCAGCACGCCCAGAGCGATGCCGCAGATCTGTTCGGCCGCCCACGCCTGCGAGATATACGAGAGGTATTCATGGCCATGCTTGACCTTGAACGCGTCCATCAGCCGATAGCCGCTGTCGAGCACGAACTCGTGGGTCAGCAACGCCCCCTTGGGCAGGCCGGTCGTGCCCGAGGTATAGCTGATGACCGCCACGTCATGAACGTCGATACCGCTGGCGACCTGCTCGAACTGCTCGGGGTTCTGTGCGTGCCCCCCCTCGCCCCGGCTTTCCAGTTCATCGATGCTCAGAACCTGGGGATGGTCGTAATCCCACATGCCGCGATCATCGAAATAGACAATCCATTCCAGTGTTTCGACCTTGTCGATCAGGCTCAGCGCCTTGTCCACCTGTTCCTGATCTTCGGCAAACACCACGCGGGCACCACTGTCGCGGAGGATATGCTCCATCTCGCTGGCGATCATGTCGGGATACATCGCCGCGAACAGCGCGCCTCGGCACAGGATCGCATATTCGGCAACAAAAGCTTCGATGATGTTTTCGCTGATCAGCGCCACGCAATCGCCCGGATCAACCCCCAGCGCGGCCAGACCATAGGTATAGCGGCTGACCATGTTCAGGGATTCAGCCCAGCTGAGGGGTTTCCACAGCCCGAAATGTTTCTTTTGCAGGAACGTGTCGTCTGGAAAGGACTTGGCCCTGTCCAGCAAAAGCTGCGGGATCGAACGTCCGTCGATGGTGCGCGGATCGGTCCCCAGAACGCCGGTGATCTGTTTCATGCCACGTCCCCGCCCAGATAGGCCGATATAACCTTGGGGTCATTGCGCACCGCATCCGGTGCCCCCGAGGAAATGACCTTGCCCCAATCGATCACCGTAACCTCGTCGGATATGTCCATCACCACTTCCATGTCGTGTTCGACCAGAATGACCGGAATGTTGCGCGCATCGCGGATATCTAAAATGAAGCGCGCCAGATCGCCCTTTTCCTCGGTGTTCATGCCGGCCATGGGTTCATCCATGATCAGGATTTTCGGGTTCAGCCCCAGTGCGCGACCCAGATCAATACGCTTGCGCAGCCCATACCCCAACTCGCCGACAATCGTATTGCGTAGCTGCTCAAGCTCCAGGAACTCGATGATTTCCTCGGCCAGGTTGATGAAATGTGCATTTTCCTTCTGGACCCGGCCCCAATACAGCAACCCACCCAGCAAGCCGCTGGACATCTGGTTATGGAAGCCCGAAAGGATGTTTTCGCGTACCGTCATCGACTGATAGGTCTGGTTGCCCTGAAAGGTCCGGGCCATGCCCCTTTCGGCGCGCCGAAATGGCGCCAGGTTGGTGATATCCTCTCCCTCGAACTCGACCATGCCGGACGAGGGTTTGTAGAAACCCGACAGACAGTTGAGCAGGCTGCTTTTACCCGCGCCGTTGGGGCCGATGACGGCACTGATCTGGCCTTTCTTCACGTGAAGCGAAATATCGTCCACGGCGGTGATCGCTCCAAAGGTCAGACGCAGGTTTTTTGCGGATAGAACTATGTTACTCATTCACCTGAACTCCGGGACGCGTTTATTGTGAAAGGCGGCCATCCCTTCGTCCCAGTCGGGGGAACCAATCAGGTTGCTGAGCGCCTCAAGCCCATAGCGGCGGGCGGTGCGCAGGTCGCAATCTTCGGCGATGTGGATCGAGGCTTTGCACTGGCCGATGGCCATCGGGCTGAATTTCTTCAACTTCGCGGCCAGATCAAGCGCAGTGTCCAGCAGGCCGTCTGGCGGTACAGAGGCGAACAAGAGCCCAAGCTCGCGCGCATAATCACAGTCGATATCCTGCGCCAGCAGGATCACCTCGGTCGCCTTGCCGCGACCACAGTATTTCGCCAGCTTTTGCACGCCCCCCGCGCCCGGTGTGGCGCCCAGCTTGACTTCGGGCAGTGCCATGATGGCACCGTGCGCCATGATGCGGAAATCACAGGCCAGCGCCATTTCGCAACCGCCGCCCATGGCATAGCCGTTGATGGCGGCGATGACCGGGACGCCGATGGCCTCTATTCGGTCAAATAACAGGGCAATCCGGTTCAGGTAGTTGTCTCGGATATCAAAGGGGTCGAGTTCATCCCTGTCAAAGTACTTGAGATGAGCGCCGCAACAAAAGGCGCGCCCACTGCCGGTCAGGATAAGCGCGCGGGCCTTGTTCTCAAGCGCCTCGTCAATGGCGCGGCCCAACTCGTCGATTAGGTCCAGATGCAGGGTGTTCATTTCCGCCGCACGGGTCATAGTGGCCAGAGCGACACCCGACACGGGCCAACTCAAACTAACGGCATTCCCCTCAAAACCCATGATTCAGCCCCTCCCAAAGCCTTATCGGTTTAGTGTTGCGGGCGGTTACAATCCCCCCGCAACACGCTATTTCAGCGTCAAAACTGTACGTCCAACCCCAGATCCCTTGCCATGATCAGCTTTTGGATTTGACTGGCGCCATCACCAATCGTGCAGACCCGGTTGTCGCGGTAGTATCGCGACACTGCACAGTCATCCATGAAACCCCAGCCGCCATGCACCTGGATCGCCAGATCGGCGCATTTCGTGCCGTTCTCGGTGGCAAAATACTTGGCATAGGCCAGATCCCGCAGCGATGCGGTGCCTTCGTCCGCCAGTTTGGCGGCGCGATAGGTCAGCAGACGGGACGCCTCGGTGCCGACGGCCATGTCGGCGATCATGTCCTGCACCATCTGCAACGATCCGATGGCGCCCTTGAAGGCCTTGCGATTGTTGGCAAATTCAATCGAATGGTCGATGCTGGCCTGGGCCAGGCCGACCGAACAGGCCGACAGGAAAACGCGCGCCTGCTGATAACCGCGATGCAGCAGAATGCGACCGCCATGCACATCGCCGAGAATGGAATCATCGGCAATGAAACAGTCATCGAAATATAGCGGTCGCGTATCCGAAGACCGCCAGCCCAGTTTCTTGTAAGGCTCACCAGGGGTGAAGCCTTTGGTGCCCGCCGGTACGATGAACAGCGTGTATTGCTTGCGCTCGGCGTCCGGCTCGCTGGTGACGGCCATGACCAGCACATAAGAGGTCAGCGGCGTTCCGGCGTTTGTGATATAGGCCTTTTCGCCATTCAGCATCCAACCGCCATCGACTTTCCTAGCCCGCGTGGTGATGCCGGCGGTCCATGACCCTGCTTGCGGTTCAGTGCCCGCAATCGCGCCGATTGCCTTGCCCGAAACGATGCCGGGCAGGTATCTCGCGACCTGTTCCTTGGTCCCATAACGCATCATTATCAACCCGCAGGCAACGCTGACCATGGTGGTTGCCGCCAGCGACTGGTCGGCGCGGGCCAGCTGTTCCAGCGCGATGACCATTTCCAGCGTGTCGAACCCCATGCCACCATGTTCCGTCGGGAACGGGATCGAGGTGATGCCCATCTCGGCAACCTTGTGGTACAGGTCGGTAGGAAACACCGCCTCGGCGTCCAGACGTTCGGCAATCGGGGCCACTTCCTTTTCGGCAAAGCGGCGAACCGACTCCTGCAACCGTGCTTGATCTTCCGTTAGATTGAAGTCCAATTTGCTTCTCCTGTTGACTTGGTGGCGAGCGCGCTAACCACCTATTTCCCGACCCCGCCCTGGTTTTTCCCGATCTCTGACGGATCTGCCGACAGTCTGGCCGCCGGCGTGGGGGACAAGGATCGGTTGATGATCTCGGCGATTCCGGCAGCAACCTGATCGTTCGACCAGCGGCCATCCTGACGAAACCAGCGCTGGGTCCAGTTCACTGATCCCAACAGGCTGAATACAACCAGCTTGGAATTGCAGGGTACGATGCTGCCGTCCGCGATACCTTGCTCGACCAGATCGCGGAGCCGTCCCTCGAACTCATCGCGGATGCTGATGATCTGGGACTCATAAGGGTCTTTGAGAACCCGCTCCTCCATGCTGACCACGCAGATCGAATCTTCGCTGTTGATGCTGCGGATATAGTCGCTCAGCGTGGCGACAAGTCGTTCACGAGCGCTGCCGCCGCGCGCTTCTGCGAGTTCAAGACTCTCAAAGGCCGCCGCCAAGGTTGCCTCGCGCAGCAGAAATAGCAGCTCCTGCTTGTTCTTAACGTAGTGATAAAGCGCCGGCTTGGTCACCCCGAGGCTTGCTGCGATATCGCCAAGCGACGTGCCGTGATAGCCGTATTTGTTGAACGCCTGGGCCGCCCCGCGCAGCAATGCCGCCCGCTTGAGCGCCCGCACCTGCGCCGCATCCGGAATCACATTTCCCCACACCTGCTTTCCCGAACCCTTCACCACTTATCGCCCCTTACCATCGCTAAAGCCATCGCCGCATTTGCCAGCCTGATTCGCACTTATTGAACGACCGGTCACCACCCAAACCTAGTAGAAGACAAAATGAACCACAACTAAAATTACTGAATGGCAATTCGCCCCATGCCATCGCTAAAGCCCCCCAAAGTTTCCAACCCGAATCGCCGCCATTGAACGATCGGTCACAACCCAAACCCGACAGAAGATATAATGAACCAAAACTAAAATTAGTGAATGACAATTCGATTTTCCTGCGCTAGCGTTTCTCGGAAATGTTTGCCGTCAGCCTTTGGGCGGTCGCGCTCCACCCGCTGCCTCAGGAGAACGCAATGGCACCAAAATATCAGGAAAATGATGCCTATATTCTGGGTGTTACGCTGCACGAGGCGATGCCTCGGGTGGCGGATAAACGCTTGGAAGAAATGGTATATGACACCGCAAAAGAAGCGCTGGACGCGGTGGGAATCAGCCGCAGAGCACTGGACCATGTGACCATTGCAGCCTGTGACGAATTGGACGGGCGCAGCATTTCGAGCATGCTGCTTGCCGCCCCGGCCGGTGCCTATCTGAAGGACGAAATCAAGGCGACCGATTCGGGTCTGACCGGGCTTTGCCTTGAAGCAACGCGCATCCGTTCAGGACGATTCCACCTTGGTCTTCTGGTCAGCTGGAACAAGAGTTCGATCGCACCGTTTGAGGATGTGATGCGGATGCGCTGCGAGCCGTTTTATACTCGCCCCATCGGCCTGAACATGTCCATCTCGGACGGGCTGTTCGCCGCTGCCATGCAGGGTGTGGACGAGGCAGATGCCAGCAAGGTCGCGGCCAGCTATCGTCAGGCTGCCGCCAAGAACCCGCGCGGCGTTGCCGCCGTTCCGGTCGCGGCAGACGCAATCGCCGCCTCGCCCTATGTGTCCACGCCACTGCGCGAGGGGCACCGCCCACCGGTCACGGATGGTGCGGTGGCGATGGTTGTGGTGTCCGGCGCATGGTTGAACGACCACCCCGATGCCAGGCCGTTAGCGCGTCTGTCCGGCATTGGCTGGAGCCTTGAAAGCTATCAGTTGGGCGGCGACAGGCTGGCCTCGATGCTTGGGCTGAAGACCGCGTTTGGCGACGCCATGAAAGATGCGGGTCTGGGCAATGCCGACGAACTTGATGTGATCGAGATCGAGGCTCAGACAGCCTTTCACGATATCGCCACCCGCCAGGCGCTTGCCCTGCCGGCGGATCAGACCGTGTCACCATCGGGCGGGCCATTCGCCCAAAACCCCTATTTCTGCACCGGTCTGGTCAGCGCCGCCGAAGCGGTGTTGCAGGTCGCCGGAAAAGCTGGGCCGGTTCAGGCGGGCCGCGTGAAAACGGCCGCAGCTATCGGCTTTCACGGGTTCGCCCATCAGGGCAATGTCACCGCCATTTTCGAGGAGATTCCAGCATGAGCCCGCAACAGGTAGCCGTGATTGGCACCGGCCAGACGGTGTTCAAGAAACACCACGACGACAAAACCTATGTCGAACTGGTGCAGGATGCGACGCTGGCCGCCCTTGCAGACGCCAAGATGACGCCGGATGAAATAGATGCAGTGGTGTTTTCCATGGCACCAACCGAATTTGCCGGCATCCACGACATCGAAAAATGGTCGGTCGACTCGATTTTCGGGGCCGGAAAGCCGCTGATGCGGGTGCATACCGGCGGAGCCACGGGTGGGTCGGCGCTGCATGCGGGGTATACGCATGTGGCCTCGGGACTGTTTCGCAACGTGCTGGTTGTGGGGGCCGATCGGGTGGCCGAAACTCCGGATGCTCAACACATTCTCAACCTGATCTGGGATCGGTTCTATGAGTTTGATTTCGCCCTGAATACGGTCACTATGACGGCACTGTCCACGCAACGTCAGATGGCCCGTTACGGCACCACCGAAGAACAATTCGCGCGGGTGGTCGTGCGGGCACGCGCCAATGCGCTGAAGAACCCGTATGCGCATCTTAAGGGCAAAATCACCGTCGAGGACGTGATGAATTCACCGGCCGTTGCCTGGCCCTACAAACTGTTCGACTGCTGCCCGCGTTCATCGGGAGGGGCGGCGATGGTGTTGACAACACTGGACGGCGCGCGTGAAAAATGCGCCAGTCCGGCCTTTATCAACGGGGTTGGGGCCACCACAAGCACGGTATTTCAGGGCGACAAGACCGGACCGAAGGCCGATGTCGAATATGCCGATCTGGCCGAACTGGAGATTGCCGGTAAAGAGGCCTATGCGCAGGCCGGAATCACCGACCCGAAGAAGCAAATCCAGGTAGCCGAACTGTATGATCCGTTCAGTTCGATGCAGTTCCCGCAGCTTGAATCGCTTGGGTTTTGCGAGCGGGGAGAGGCGCCGGCGCTTAGCGATGCAGGGGCATTCGATCTGGGCTCCGACCTGACGGTTTCTCCGTCAGGGGGGTCGCTCTGCACCAATCCGATCGGCGTGACCGGCCTTGTGCGGGCCATCGAAGCTGCCAATCAGGTGATGCAACGGGCCGGCGACATGCAGGTATCAGGTGTGCGTAACGCCGTGGCGACAGCCATCGGCGGGTCTGCACAATTCTACACAGCTTCGGTCTTCGGGGCCGATCATCTCTGACAGACAAAGGAGCCAGAACAATGGCAACCGAAAAAACTCAGGCCAGCGACGTGATTTCCGGCGAATGGAATGTCAGGTACAACTATTCGGTCGGCAAGGTTGCCGGAACCTTCTTTGACGCTCTGAAAGAGCGCAAGATACTGGCCACCAAAAGCAGCAAGAGCGGCATCTCCTACCTGCCGCCCCGCGCCTATTGCGAACGCTCGTTCGAGCCTTGCGATGAATGGGTCGAGGCGGGCCACGAGGGTGTGATCGAAGCCGCGACAATCGTGTCGGCGGCGTTCGAACACCTGCCGCCGCCGCCCTATGCCATCGCGTATGTCCGCCTTGACGGAATCGATACCGCGATGATCAATTTCGTGCGGAATCTGGACATGTCGGATGTTGGCGCAGCCATGGAAAAGCTGAAACCCGGCACACGCGTCAGGGTGGAATTCATCGACGATCCCAAGGGCGAAGTGACCGATTTCCACTACGTGCTTTAGGCGCGGCCCCGGTCCCGGCCCCCGATTGAACCAATCCACCGCGCGCTGACCAGAACTGGCCCAACGATGTTTCAATCCCACCTTCAGCCAGACAGCCCAGAGGCCATGCAGAACCGCATGGCGATGATCGCGCTGATTGACCGGATGCGCGAGCTTGAGGCGCGTGCAATAGAGAAATCCGGGCGTTCGGGCCCGCGCTTCGCCAAGCGCGGTCAGTGTCTCCCGCATGAGCGGCTGGCACGGCTGCTGGATCCCGGCGCGCCATTTCTCGAGATTGGCAACATGGCGGGATATCTGCGCGACGGGGCCTCGCCCGATGCGTCGGTGCCCGGCGCCAGCCAGATCGCCGGGATCGGTTTTGTCAGCGGCATCAAGTGCATGATCGTCGCCAATGACAGCGGCATTGATGCCGGCGCGATTACCGATCCGGGCGGTGAAAAGATCATTCGCTGTCAGGAAATCGCGCTGGAAAACCGTTTGCCGTTTGTGTTTCTGGTGGAAAGTGCCGGTGCGAATCTGATGCGCTACCGGGTCGAACGGTTTGTGCATGGCGGGGCGATTTTCCGCAATCTGGCGCGCTTGTCTGCCGCTGGTTGTCCGGTGGTCACGGTGCTGCATGGCTCGGCCACCGCCGGCGGAGCCTATATGCCGGGGCTGAGCGACTATGTTGTGTCGGTGCGCGGGCGCGGACGGGCGTTTCTGGGTGGGCCACCGCTGGTCAAGGCCGCCACCGGCGAAACCGCCGACGCGGACGAATTAGGCGGCGCGGAAATGCACGCCACCAAGACCGGCCTGGTGGAATTCCTGGCCGAGGACGACGTGGCCGCCCTTGGCATGGCCCGCAAGCTGATCGGCGGATTCAAGTGGGATCGGGGCGCGGCGACGGCCAGTGATTTTGCCGAACCGCGTTATCCGCGCGAGGATCTCATCGCGATTGTGCCTGCCGATGCCCGCAAACCCTATGACATGCGCGAGATTGCCGCGCGACTGACGGACGGATCGGATTTCTCTGAGTTCAAGCCGCTGTTCGGGCCTCAGACTGTCTGTCTGCAAGGGGCGATCCACGGCCACAACTGTGCGATCATCGGCAATAACGGCCCCATCGACAATGCCGGGGCGATGAAGGCGGCGCAGTTCATTCAGCTATGCTGTCAGTTGGACCGGCCGATCATCTATTTGCAGAACACCACCGGGTACATGGTCGGCGTGACCTATGAACAGGCCGGCATGATCAAGAACGGCGCGGCGATGATCCAGGCCGTGGCGAATGCCACTGTGCCGCAGATCACCCTGATGACCGGGGCCAGTTTCGGGGCCGGAAATTATGGCATGTGCGGTCGTGCCTTTGGCCCTCGGTTCCTGTTTTCCTGGCCCAATGCCTCGACCGGGGTGATGGGCGGAGAACAGGCGGCCAAGACCATGAGAATTGTTGCTACCGAGGGGGCCGAACGGCGCGGCCAGACCATCGACCCGGACGAGATCAAGGCCCAGGAAGACCGGATCATAAAGCTGTTCGGAGATCAGGCCGACGCCTTCACCACCTCTGGGCTGCAACTGGACGACGGGGTGATCGACCCGCGCGACAGCCGCAAGGTTCTGGGCTTTTGCCTGGCCACCATCGCCGAGTCTCGCGCATGCAATCTGCACCCTACGAGTTTTGGAACTGCGCGTTTTTAAACGAAAAACCGACATCTGACCAACCGAGGGGCCAACCCAATGGAATTCAGTAGCGAACATATCGAACTCGGCCGCTCGATTGAGCGGTTCATCGCATCCGAGATCAACCCTTATGTAGATCAATGGGAACAGGCCGGGATATTTCCCGCCCATGAGCTTTACAAGAAAATGGGCGATCTGGGGTTTCTCGGCATCCACAAGCCGGTCGAGTATGGCGGCATGGGGCTGGATTACAGCTATGGCATCGTCATGGCCGAAGCGCTGGGAACGGCCGATTGCATGGGGGTGCCGCTGTCGATCGGCTGTCAGACCGACATGGCGACCCCGGCGCTGGCGCGCTATGGCTCGGATGCTTTGCGCCGTGAATACCTGGCCCCGTCGATTGCCGGCGATCTGGTCGGCGCGATTGGCGTGTCCGAACCCGGTGCCGGATCGGATGTGAACGCGATCAAGACCACCGCACGGTCGGACGGCGATGATTACATCATCGACGGTCAGAAGATGTGGATCACCAACGCCACACAGGCCGACTGGGTCTGTTTGTTGTGCAACACCGCCGACGGGCCATCGTACCGTGACAAATCGCTGATCGTGGTGCCGCTGAATACGCCCGGCGTGACTCGGGGCGAGAGGTTGGACAAGCTGGGGATGCGCTCGTCTGACACGGCACCTTTGTTTTTCGAGGACGTGCGCGTGCCCAGAAGCAACCTGATCGGCGAGGAAAACCAAGGGTTCATCTATCAGATGCAGCAGTTCCAGGAGGAACGGATGTGGGCCGGTGCGGCCAGCCTGAAACTGATGGAACGCTCGATCGCCGATGCGGTGGAATATACCGGCCAGCGCGAAGCCTTTGGTGGCACCATTCTGGACAATCAATACGTGCAATTCCGGCTGGCCGAATTGCAGACCGAGGTGGAATTGCTGCGGTCAATCGTTTACCGGGCCTGCGATCTTTATATCACCGGCGAGGACGTGACCACGCTGGCCTCGATGGCCAAGCTCAAGGTCGGGCGGTTGCAGCGCGAAGTGGCGGATGCCTGTTTGCAGTTCTACGGCGGCATGGGGTTCATGAACGAAACGCCAATCTCGCGGTTTTACCGTGACGGGCGCTTGTGTTCCATCGGCGGTGGTGCGGATGAGATCATGCTGAAAATCCTGACCAAGAACCTTGGCATGACACCATCGCCCAAGAGGCGGGGGTGATGCCGGCCAGCGTCCGGCATATCGTTTGCGAAACGCTGGATCTGTCCGGCGATGACAGAGTCCTGCACCTGACGCTGAACCGGCCCGAACAGCGCAACGCCATTAACGAGATGATGATCGGCGAGCTGGAAACGGTGGTGGCGGCGCTGGCGGATGACCCTACCCTGCGTATTGTAGTGATCCGCGGCGCGGGCGGCAGTTTTTGCGCCGGGGGCGATCTGAAGGATTTTCAGCGCAACTATCAGGGCGCTGACAATGTGACACGGGTGGCGGGTGAAAACCGCCGCTTTGGCCGTTTGCTGAGCGCGATAAACGCATTGCCGCAGGTGGTGATCATGCTGGTCGAGGGCGCGGCTATGGGTGGCGGCGTTGGCCTGACCTGTCTTGGCGATTTGTCGATCTGCACCACCGATGCGCTGTTTTCCATGACGGAAACCAGTATGGGCATTCCTCCAGCCCAGATCGCGCCGTTTGTGGTGCAGCGCATCGGCCTGACCCGCGCCCGCCGCCTGATGCTCAGCGCCGCGCGCTTTGACGGCACCGAGGCATTGCAGCAGGGGCTGGTGCATCAGGTCGTCAGCGACGCAACGGCGCTTGAGACCGTTGCGGATGAAGTGATCGCGCAGGTCTTGCGCTGCGGGCCGCGCGCTAACGCGGCCACCAAGGACATCCTGAGAAGTTGCCTTGAGGACACGCTTGAGGACACGCTCGACATGGCGGCAACCCGCTTTGCCACCGCCCTGAAGGGCGACGAGGCGCGCGAAGGCATCGCCGCCTTTCATGAGAAACGCGCGCCCGGTTGGGTGCCTGCCCGGAAAGGCGCGTAATGGCCCGATTTGATAGTGTTCTGATCGCCAATCGCGGCGAAATCGCCTGCCGGATCATCCGCAGCGCCAAATCTTTGGGTTATGGCACAGTGGCGGTCTGTTCCGACGCCGACAAGGACAGTGCGCACATGCGCGCCGCCGACATTGCCGTGGCCATCGGCCCTGCCCCCGCAACACAATCCTACCTGAGCATTCCGGCGATCATTGATGCGGCGTTGAAAACCGGCGCGGGTGCGGTGCATCCCGGCTATGGGTTTCTGGCTGAAAACGATGACTTTGCGCAGGCCTGCGTCGATGCCGGGCTGGTGTTCATTGGCCCCTCGCGCGAGGCAATTCGCGTCATGGGCGACAAGGCCGAGGCCAAGCGGCGAATGATCGACGCAGGCGTGCCCTGCGTGCCCGGTTACAATGACCGCGACCAGTCGGACGCAGCCCTGCTGGCGGCGGCACGGGACATTGGCGTACCGCTGTTGGTCAAGGCCTCGGCCGGGGGCGGCGGCAAGGGAATGCGGTTTGTCGAGGACACGAACGACATTCAGGCCGCAATCGAGGCCGCGAGGCGCGAAGCGCTGAGCGCGTTCGGCAATGACACGCTGATCCTGGAGCGCGCCATCCGCAACGCGCGCCACATCGAAATTCAGGTGTTTGCCGACAGCCATGGCAACGTTCTGCATCTGGGCGAGCGCGACTGTTCGATCCAGCGCCGCCACCAGAAAGTGATAGAAGAGGCACCTGCCCCCGGCGTGTCACCTGCGTTGCGCGAAGAGATGGGCAATGCCGCCATTCAGGCCGCCCGTGCGATCAATTACTGCGGTGCGGGCACGGTGGAATTTCTGCTGAGCAATGATGGCAGTTTCTATTTCCTTGAGATGAACACACGGCTTCAGGTCGAACATCCCGTGACCGAACTGATCACCGGGCAGGATCTGGTGGCCTGGCAACTGGCGGTGGCGCAGGGCGACCCGCTGCCGCTGAGCCAGGATGAAATCAGGTTTGACGGCCACGCCATCGAGGCGCGGCTTTACACCGAGATGCCGCACAAGGGGTTCATGCCCTCGACCGGCAAGGTGCGGGTCTGGCAGGCCGCTTCAGGCGACGGTATCAGAGTTGATCATGGTCTGGAGACGGGCCAGGAGATTTCCTCGTTCTATGATCCGATGGTGGCCAAGATCATCGCCTTTGGTCCCGACCGCGAAGTGGCGCGGCGGCGGCTGAAGGCGGCGTTGAAGCGCACCGTGCTTTTGGGCGTCGAGACCAATGCCAGTTTTCTGACCAGGCTGCTGGACCACAAGGCGGTCATCGACAGCGCCACCGACACCGGGTTTCTGGACCGCGAGATCGGTACTCTGGGCCTGAGCGCGCCCAGCGCCGGACCGGTTCAGGTCGCGCTGGGCACCGTTTTGATGCTGCGCCGTTGTGCCGCCGGGCTGGGCGGCGTCGCACCGGAACTGCGCGGCTGGCACAGCGGCGGGCAGGCGAGTTCGTATTTCCGGCTGGGCGATGGAGAGGGCATTTTTGATCCGCGTGTAAGCGCAAGGGGCGAGGATGCCTATTCGGTTACGCTGGACGATCAGGTGATTGATCTCGAAATCCTACGGGATGCCGCTCCTGGCGTTACCGCGTCGATCAATGGCGTTACCCGAACGGGGGCTTATGTCTTTGACGCCGACCATGGGCTGCTGCTCCAGTTTGACGGTCCGGCCCTGCGGCTGACTGACATGCTGGCCAATCCGTTCGTCACCACCTCATCGGGTCCGCAGGACCGGGTTGTTGCGCCACTGCATGGCCGGGTGCTGAAGCTGATGGCCCACGAAGGGCAGGACGTGACCGAGGGCACACCATTGATGATCATGGAAGCGATGAAGATGGAACATACCATCACCGCCCCCGTCACCGGGCGCATCGCCGAGATCAGCACGGTCGAGGGTCAGCAAGTAACGATAAACGCACAACTTATCCAATTTGAACAACCCGAGGAGGCCGACCAATGACCAGATCTGTATTCCGAACCCATCTGTGTGACCTATTGGGCATCGACTATCCGATCATGCTGGCAGCGATGGCCCCGGATGTGTCCGACCCACGCCTTGTGGCGGCGGTGTCCGAGGCCGGCGGCATTGGCGTTCTGGCCTGCGCCGACAAATCGCCGGACGAAATGCGCGATTTGGTGAAGGAAACCCAGAAACTGACCGGCAAGCCGTTTGGCATCGACGTCGGCCTGCCGATCAAGGCCAAGAACTTTTCCACTGATTACCGTAAGGCGCTGGAACTGGCCAACCTGCCCAAGGACCACGTGATCTTTCGCGACGGGTTCATGGATGAACATGACATTCCCTATGATGACGACACCAGCCACGCCACGCCGGGGATGAGTTCCATAGCCGCCTACAAGCTGAGCTATGAACTGGGCCAGCAACAGGTGCGCGCCATCCTTGATCTGAAACCAACCGTTTTCGTGTCGGCCCTAGGCGATCCGTCGTTCATGGTGGACGATGCCCACGCCGCCGGAATCAAGGTGATGTCGGTGGTCGGCAAAACCAAGGACGCGATGCGGGTCGGCAATGGCGGCGTTGACGCGGTGATCGCCACCGGAACGGCGGCAGGCGGTCACAGCGGCGAGGTGGACGGCACCGTCCTGATCCCGGCTGTCGCCGAAGCCGTGGCCCCGACCCCGGTTGTCGCCGGCGGCGGCGTCACCAACGGGCGGTCTTTGGCCGGGATGCTGGCGCTTGGGGCGATTGGCGCCTGGGTCGGCAGCAGGTTCATCGCGTCCCGGGAATGCTCGGTGCCGGATTGGTATAAGGACAAGCTGGTCGAGGCCACGGATACTTCGACCGTGCGCAACCGCTGGTTCACCGGCAAAACCACCCGCCACATCAATTCCGACTGGGACCGTCAATGCGATGCCTCCGGGCTTGAGGCGCTGCCGATGCCCGAACAGGGTATTCTGGTCACGCCGATGACGATTGGCGCGGCCCAGGTCGGGCGGCAGGAAGATTCAGGCATCTACTGTGGTCAGGGCACCGCCCGGATCACCGAAATTCTACCCGCCGCAGCAATCATTGAGGAAATGATCGACAGCGCGACTGAAATCCTGGCACGCGAACTGCCGGCACGGGTGAGCTTTGCCTGACAACGCCACCTCGGCCTGCACGTAACACAAATTACAGGAGGAACATGATGGACCCCATATTTCTGAATTCAGAAAACAGACAGTCAAAGCTTGGCACTCTGGAAGACGCCGCAGCGATGATACAGAACGGCAGTCAGCTGGCGTTTGGTGGCCTGCATTCACACAACGGACCGATGGCGCTGATCCGCCAGATCATCCGACAGGGCACCAAGGACCTGCACATGATCGCCAATGTTTCGGCCGGGATGCCCGCCGATATCCTGATAGGCGCGGGTTGCGTTGACACGGTGACGGTCTGTTATATCGGAATGGAGCATCTGGGCTTTGCCCCGCGGTTCCGCAAAGCGGCCGAGGAAAAGCGGATCAATATCATCGACGGCGATGAGATCTATTATGTACTGGGCCTCAAGGCCGGGGCGGTCGGTATGCCGTTTGTCCCCTACCCGCCCGGTCACGAAGCGCGCGACAATCCGATCTTTGAAAAGACCTATAAGCGCACCACCGACCCCTATACCGGCAAGGAAATCATCGTGTCCCCGGCGATTCAGCCCGATGTGGCGATCATCCATGTGCCGCGCGCTGACATCTATGGCAATGTAGTGCATCTTGGCTCGGTCGTGGCCGATGACCTGCTGGCCAAGGCATCGACCCACACGATTGTCACCTGCGATGAAATCGTCACCAATGACAGCATTCGCGCCGATCCGCGCCGCACCACCATTCCCGGGCATTACATCGACATGGTGGTTCAGGTGCCTTACGGCGCGCATCCGCTATCCTGCCACGGCATCTACAACCACGACGAAGACCACATAAAATCCTACGTCAAAAGCGATATTGGCGCCTATCTGGATGAATATGTCTTCGGCGTAAAAGACCATTTCGAATACCTTGAGAAGTTCGGCATCGAGCATCTTATGGGTTTGCGTGAACAGATATAGCCGGGAGAATAAAACATGACAGATGCACATAACAACCCCGACTATGCCATCGGCGAACTGATGGTGTCGGCCATCGCCCGCCAAATGGGCAATCACGATCACGACTGGGCTGCCGTTGGTGCCTATTCTCAATTGCCCATGGCGTCGATGAAACTGGCGCGGATGATCTATGCGCCAAATATGTGGTGGCTTGCCGGTGGCGGCGGGGCGATCAATTCGACCTCGAAACTGGTGCAGTCCACGTCGGATCACCGGGTGATGCGCGGCGCAGAATACATGATGAACATGGAGGATATCGTCGATATCGAAATGTGGCGTTACAACCGGGGCCGCGAACAGGTGGTCGGGGTCGTCGGCGGCATCCAGATCGACAAGCAGGGCAGTTGTAACATGGTCGCGGTGGGCGATTACGAGAACCCGACCGTGCGCGGTGTCGGCACTGTCGGGCTGGCCTTTGGCGTGTCGTTCACGCTGGTGTATTTCTTTACCATGCACCACAACAAACAGGTGTTTGTCGATACGGTCGATTTTGTATCCTCGGTCGGTCACACCGGGAAACGCGCCGAATTTGTGCCACCCGCCTGTATCGGCCCGCAAAAAGTGTTCACCCCGCTGGGCGTGTTTGATTTCTGCGAAGATGGCCCGGATACCAAGACCATGCGCGTGGTGTCTCTGCATCCCGGCGTAACGCTGGAAGAGGTACAGGACAAAACCGGGTTTGATCTGATCATTCCCGATACCATCGCTGAAACCGCTGCTCCGAGTGATCTGGAGCTGACCCTGATCCGGAATGAGATCGACCCGGACGGCATCCTGAAAACCCTGCGCATTTCGCGCTGAAACCGGAGCGCAGGATGAGCACAGGCCCATACCCCACGCTCATGAGTCCGATAAAGGTTGGTCACACGGTTCTGCGAAACCGTGTGATCATGGGCGGTATGCACACACGGGTCGAATTCGCCGAGAACGCCGGCGAGCGGCTGGCAGGCTTTTATGGAGCACGCGCACGCGGCGGCGTCGGGCTGATCATCACCGGTGGCTATTCGCCCAATGCGGCAGGCGGTTACGACGCTGATGGCCCGTTCCTGATGACCAAGGATCAGGCCGCTGATCTGGAGCAGGTGACAGAGGTCGTTCATGCGGCTGGCGCGAAAATCTGCCTTCAGATTTCCCATACCGGAAGGTCCGCGCGCCATGAAGGTCTTGTCGCGCCCTCGGAAATCCGTTCGCCGATCAGCCGGTTCACACCGCGCGCGCTGAGCCATGACGACATCATTCAGACTATCGACGACTTTGCCAATTGCGCCCGGCTTGCCCGCAATGCGGGGTTTGACGGTGTCGAGATCATCGGTTCGGGCGGCTATCTGTTAAGTGAGTTCACCACAAGGCGCGCCAACATACGCGACGACATTTGGGGCGGCAGCGTGGAAAATCGCCACCGATTGCCGGTCGAGATCGTCCGGCGCATCCGCGCCGAGCAGGGTGCGGGGTTCCTCATTACCTACCGGATCGGGGCCGCTGATCTGGTCGAGGACGGGCAGACCGGTGCGGAAATAGACCAACTCGCAGCCGCGCTGACCGGGGCCGGAGTGGACCTGTTCACCGGCTATGTCGGGTGGCATGAATCGCGCATCCCCACCGTGGCTTATCCGGTACCACGCGCGGCATTTACCTATGCGATCAACCGGCTCAAACGAGGGCTGAGTGTGCCAGTGGCGGCCTGCAACCGGATCAACACGCCTCAGGTCGCGGATGACATTCTAAGCCGCGGCGAGGCCGACATGGTTTATATGTCGCGCCCGTTTCTGGCGGATGCCGATTTCGTCGCCAAGGCGCGGGATGGCCGAGCCGATGCGATCAACACCTGCATCGCCTGCAATCAGTTGTGCCTCGATCACATTATGACCGACCGCGAGGCGGGGTGTCTGGTCAATCCGGCTGCCGCGCGTGAAACCCAGTTCGACGAAACCCCTGCGGCCAGGCCCCGCAAGATCGCCGTCATCGGCGGCGGGCCTGCGGGGCTTAGCTGTGCGACGACCGCCGCCGCGCGCGGCCATGACGTGACCCTGTTCGAGGCCGCTGACCACATCGGCGGCCAGATCAATCTTGCCTGCCATGTGCCCGGAAAAACAGAATACAATGAGCTGTTGCGCTACTATCGGACCCGTCTGGACACAACCGGTGTGACCCTGCGCACCGGCAGGACCGCAGATGCCGAAACGATTGCCGGACAAGGGTTTGACGCGGTTGTGGTGGCCAGCGGATCCTTGCCTCGCCAGCCTAGTCTGCCCGGTTTGGCGGGCGATGCCCGCGTGGTGATGTATGACGACCTGCTGGCGGGGCGCGTCACGGCGGGACCGCGCGTGGCGATCATGGGCATGGGCGGGATCGGCTTTGACGTGGCAAAATTCCTGCTGATTCCCGGCGAACTGGCAACAGACCCCGAGGCATTCCAGAGCTATTATGGGCTTGATACCTCTGTGCAACAGGCGGGCGGTTTGTTGGAAACCCCGGTGCCGGCCCAGGGCCCGCATCACCAGGTAACCATGTTGCAACGAAAACCCGGCCGGCCGGGTGCTTCTCTCGGGGTTTCGACCGGCTGGATCGGACGGAGTACCTTGCAGCAATATGGCGTGGATATGCTGACCGGTGTCACCTACTCGCATCTGGACGCGGCGGGTCTTCACATTGAACAAGGCGAAAAAACCGCAGTCGTCGCGCTGGATACGCTGGTGATATGCACCGGACAGGACCCCCACCCGGTGGCGGTACAGTCCGGCCTGCCGGTTCACCTGATTGGCGGCGCGCGCTCGGCTGCGGAACTAGACGCCGCCCGCGCCATTGACGAGGGTTACCGGTTAGGTCTGCAGTTGTAGGACAACCAATATGGTTGTGCTCCCACCGACGGTCAGAACCCGCAGCATAACAACCTCAACGAGGGGAATTGACAGCGATACCATTGTTGCCCTGCGGAAGAAGGTAGTGTCCCGGGGCGTTCTCTGATCACCATGGTCAAGAACTGATTTGTCTACGGTTCATTCTGCGCGCCGGGCTCTTTGGTTCTCTCCGCGGTCATCGCATGGGACACCGCATGTTTGCGTTCAGGGTCGGGTGGATCAGAGTTATGAGGTGCCCCTGGAATTGTAGACGCTTTGCCTGGTAATTCTGGAAGCCAGAGAGAAGCGCGGATTTCATCGGTCGCGGTCATTCCGGGGTGTTCTCGACGATGACGGCAATGCCTTGCCCGCCGCCGATACACATCGTGACCAGGCCGAACCGTCCGTTCGTCCTTCTGAGTTCGTAGATCAGCTTTACGAGCAGGATGGCCCCCGACGCGCCGACCGGGTGCCCCATGGCGACAGCGCCACCGTTCGGGTTGGTTTTCTCTTCCGGAAATCCCAGGTCCCCCGCGACCGCGCAGGCCTGGGCGGCAAAGGCTTCGTTGCTTTCGATGACATCCATGTCCGCGACGCTCAAACCGGCCCGCTCCATGGCCTGTCGCACGGCGGGAACCGGCCCCAGACCCATGACCTCGGGCGCCACGCCTCCTAGGCCATAGGACACGATCCGTCCCATCGGTACGATACCGCGGTCGGCCGCGAGCGCGCCGTCCATCAAAACAAGGGCCGCTGCGCCGTCGTTGATGCCGGACGCGTTGCCGGCAGTAACCGAACCTTCGCGATCGAAGGCCGGTCTGAGTTTACGCATATCTTCAAGAGTGGCTTCGGCGCGAACATGCTCGTCGGTGTGGAAAATGGCCTCGGTGCGCCCCATCTTCACGGTAATCGGCAGGATCTGCTCCTTGAAGCGCTCCTCGGCGATGGCCTGCGCGGCCCGCCGGTGTGACTCTACGGCAAATCTGTCCTGCGTTTCCCGGTCGATGCCGTATCTCTTTGCCACATTCTCGGCCGTCATTCCCATGTGGCCGTTGCCGAACGGGTCGGTCAGCGCGCCGATCATCATATCGGTGGCGGCGACGTCACCCATTTTCTGACCGAACCGGGCCTGTGTCATCAGATGACCGATCCGGCTCATGTTCTCCGCGCCGCCCGCCAAGGTGATCTCGGCATTCCCGAGAAGGATGGCTTCTGCCGCGGTGACGACCGCCTGCAAGCCCGATCCGCAGAGCCGGTTCAGGGTGAGCGCCGGGGAGGTTTCCGGTACGCCTGCGCGGATGGCTGCGACGCGCGACAGATACATGTCTTCGGGCGCCGTGTGGATCACGTTGCCAAAGACCGTCTGTCCGATTTCGCTCGCGGGGACACCGGACCGCGCGATGGCTTCACGCGCCACAATCGCCGCGAGTTCGCAGGTCGCGATACCTGCAAGAGCCCCGCCAAAATCCCCGATGGCGGTGCGAACGCCCGATACAATGACGACTTCATTTCCCATTTCAACCCTCTCTAAAAGTTGCTCCGCTCCCGTCCGAGTGCTTCACGGGAGATCCAAAACCAAGTGCTAAGACTATGCTGCCGCGCTCAACAGGCATGTGCGCGACCCTCAACGATCTCAAGCGCCCGTTCCGCGAACCGTTCCGCAAGCGGGCCGACATCGGCGGCGTTCTCCGCCACCGCGCTCCCTGCACGGGCCCGGTCGGCGATGCCCACAAAGATGACGGCGAAACGAAACAGGGCGAAGGCCTTGTGAAACGGGAGAAGCGGAGCGCTGTCAGGTGCGCCCTCCATGTAGCGCGTGACAAACTCGCTCTCGCAGGGAATACCGAGCGCCCCCTGGTCGCGGCCAAGAATTCCCCCATATTCGTCGGGCGTGCTGTGCCAGGGCACGACGCAAAAGCCGAGATCGGCCAGCGGGTGGCCGAGCGTCGATAACTCCCAGTCGAGGATCGCAACAACCCTGGGCTCGGTCGGATGAAACAGCATGTTGCCCATGCGAAAATCGCCATGGGCCAGACGCACCATTCCGTCGTCTTCGGGCAGGTTCGCGGGCAACCACTCAGCCAGCTTGTCAAGCGCGGGGATTGGGTCGCTTTCGGATTGCCGCCACTGCTTCGTCCAGCGGCCGATCTGGCGTTCGAAATAATTGCCTGGCTTGCCGTAATCGCCGAGCCCCACATCCTCCGGGCGGACGGAATGCATTAGGGCCATGGCATCGGCCAGGGCCATCCAGATGTCGCGCCGCTCCTCGGGGGCAAGCTCGGGCAGCGCACAATCCTCGAACACCCTGCCTTCGACCCGCTCCATCAGATAGAAGGGAGTGCCAAGCAATTCCGGGTCCTCATGCAGCAGAACCGGCCTGGGCACGGGAACGTCCGCCGGATACAAGGCGGAAATGACCCGGTATTCCCGCTCGATCGCGTGGGCGCCGGGCAGGATCGGCCCCGCCGGCTTCTTGCGCAACACCATGCGCCGGTCGCCGTGAGTGACGAAATAGGTCGGGTTGGACTGCCCGCCGGAGATCTTTTCGATTTCAAAATGCCCGCTCTTTCCGAAGCGCGCATCCAGAAACCCGCGCAGCGCACCCGGCTTGAAATCCATATTGGGCAAGGTCCCGGCGCTCATCTCGATACTCCCGCGTCGCGGAGCCTGTTACGCAGCTCGAACTTTCTGATCTTTCCGGTGGCCGTCTTTGGCAGCTCGCCGAAAACGAATTCTCGGGGCACCTTGAAATGCGCCAGATGTTCGCGGCAAAAGAGCCGCAATTCCTCGGCATCCACCGACTGGCCCGGTCTGATCTCGACGAAGGCGCATGGGGTCTCCCCCCATTTGGAATCGGGCCTGGCGACAACCGCAGCCAGCATCACCGCCGGCTGGAGATGCAGGACGTTCTCGATCTCGAGACTCGATATGTTCTCGCCGCCCGAAGTGATGACATCCTTGGCACGGTCCTTGATCTCGATCTCACCCTCTGGGTGCATCACGGCCAGATCCCCGGTGTGAAACACCCCATCGCGAAAGGCCTCCCCCGTGGTCTCGGGATCCTTCAGATACCCGGCCATGACTGTATTGCCCTCCAGCACGATCTCGCCAATTGTCGCTCCGTCGCGGGGCACTTCGTCCATGCTGTCGTTCACCACGCGGATCCGGTTGGCCGTAATGTGGCGAAAGCCCTGGCGGGCCAGCAGCGTCGCGCGCTCGCTTGTCTCCAGAGAGGTTTCGGAGGCGTCCAACACTCGCAGCGAGACGGGACCATAGCTTTCGGTCAGCCCGTAGAGGTGGATGAACTCAAAACCCAACTCGTCCATCTGGGAGATCAGCGCGCTCGTGGGTGCCGCCCCGCCCGACGCGACGGTCACAGGTTTCGACGGATCGCGGAGGCCGCGCGCTTCGTCGTTGATAAGCATGTAGAGAACCACCGGCGCGCAGGCCATATGCGTGACCCTGGCCCTCTCGATCGTTTGGAAAATCTCCGCCGGATCGACCCGGTCGAGGCAGACATGCGTCCCGCCCGCCGCCGTGATCGCCCAGGTGTGGCACCAGCCGTTGCAATGGAACATCGGCAGGATCCATAGATAGACCGTTTGGTGGTTGAACCCGAGCGTCAGGATATTGCCCAGCACGTTGAGATAGGCGCCGCGATGGTGCAGCACCACCCCTTTCGGATAACTGGTGGTTCCGGACGTATAGTTGAGCGCGATGGGGTGCCATTCATCTGTCACCCGCGACGTCGCATCCAACTTGGTGGCGGGGACAGCGTCGAGAAACGCCAGCCCGACCGCCGCGTCACCGCCATCCGGCGCCAGCGTAAAGACCGGCACCCCCGCCTTTCCCGCCGCTTCGATGGCCACCGGCGCGCAGCCGGGATCGGCGATCAACAGACGGCTTTCGGAATGGCCGAGGATAAATCTGACGGTGCCGCCATCAAGCCGGGTATTGATGGAATTGAGCGTCGCGCCCAGCATCGGCACCGCGTAATGCGCCGCGAGCATCTCGGGCCGGTTCGTGCACATCATCGAGACGACATCACCGGGGCCGACGCCCTGCGCCTCCAGCCAGGCGGCGAAATCCCGCACGATGCCGCCCAGTTCTCCGTAGCTCCAGGTTCGGTCGTGCCAGATCACCGCTCTCCGGTCCGGGTGGCACGAGACGGCGCGTTCAAGGAAATCCAGCGGTGTGAGCGGCCTGAAATTCGCCTCTCGCCTTGTGAGAAATGTCTCCTCCTGCATCGCCAGCACCCCCTCAGGCCTCGGCTACATCCCAGCTCCAGAAGCGCCGCCCATCGGCCTCGACATTTCGGTGCAGCACCATCTTGTGGACCTCGTCCGCGCCATCGACCAGCCGCGCCTGTCGGGCGTAGCGATAGATCCACTCCAGCGGCGAATCCTTGGAGTAGCCCCGCGCGCCGTTGATCTGGATCGCCGTATCGGCGGCCTTGTGAAGTACGTTGGCGACCTGGATTTTCGCCATCGACACTTCCTTGCGGGCAAAGCCGCCGCGATCCAGTTCCCACGCAGCTTTCATCACGAGCATCCGGCCGATCTCGATCTGCATCGCCAGATCCCCGAGCATCATCTGAACGCTCTCACGCTTGGACAGCCGCTCGCCAAAGGCGAAACGGTTGTGCGCGTACTCGCTGGCGATCTCGACGCAGCGCTTGCTGAGGCCCAGCCAGCGCATGCAATGGGTCAGCCGCGCGGGGCCAAGGCGGATCTGAGTCAACTTGAGCCCGTCGCCTTCCTCCATCAGCACGTTCTCGGCGGGGATCTCCATGTCCTCGTAGACGATCTCGCAATGGCCACCATGTTCTTCTGGTCCCATGATCGGAATGCGCCGCTCGATCCGGAAGCCCGGCGTGTTCTTGCTGTGCAGAAACGCCGTCAGCCCTTTGCGCGGGTCGTCCGAGGTGCGGGCGACGAGGATAAAATGATCGGAAATCTCGGCGCCGGTGATGAACCACTTGCGGCCGCGGATAATGTATCGGTCGTTCTTCTTCTTGGCAGTGGTCAGCATCATTCCGCCCGGGTCGGAGCCGGAGCCGGGGTGCGGCTCGGTCATCACGAAGGCCGAGCGGACGTCGCCTGTCACGATAGGTTGCAGCCAGCGCTCTTTCTGGGAGTCGTTGGCGACCTTTTCCAGAATCTGCATGTTGCCGTCGTCGGGCGCGGCGGCGTTGAAGACTACGGGACCAAAGATCGAGCGGTTCATCTCCTCGTAGCAGACGGCCATGCCCACCTTCCCCAGGCCCTGCCCGCCGGTTTCCTCTTTTAGCTGGAGGCACCACAACCCCTCGCCCCGCGCTTTGTCGCGCAAGCATTCCAGCACGTCGGCCCTGATGTTCTCGTGCGGGTCATAGTTCGAGCGGTCCTCCTCCAGAGGCATAATCTCGTCCTCGACGAAACGCGCGATGCGGGTGCGGTAGTCCTCGATGCGGGGGGAGATTGTGAAATCCATGGATCTTTCCTTAGAGAGAGGACACGAGATGCCCGCCGTCCACGACAATCTCGGCTCCCGTCATGAAGGCACTGTCATCGGAGGCCAGCAGCAGGAGCGGGCCGTCGAGGTCCGGCATCTGGCCGAGACGCTTCTGCGGCACGCGCTTGATCAGCGCCTTGCCCGCGTCGGAGGCAAAGAAATCGCGATTCAGGTCGGTCTCGATGTAGCCGGGGCACAGCGCGTTTACGCGGATGCCGTAGCGCGCCCATTCCAGCGCCAGACTTTTCGTCATCTGCACGAGGCCAGCCTTGGCGGTGACGTAGCCGGCGAGGTTGCCAGCGACGCGCAGCCCGAGGATTGAGGCGATATTGATGATGCTGCCGCCCCTGCCCTCGGCGACCAGTGCTTTGGCTGCAGCCTGCGCGACGCGGAACGCGCCGGTCAGATTGGTGTCGATCACCCGCGCCCAGTCGTTTTCGCTTGTCTCCAGCGCAGGGCCGGAATGGGTCACACCGGCATTGTTCACGACGATATCGAAGGGGCCTTTTGTCGTCGCAAAGACCGCGTCGATGCTCGACTGATCCGTGACGTCCATCTCTGCAATAGCTACTTTGCCGCCAGCAGCCTCGATAATTCCTGCGGTCTGCTCCAGCGCGCTGCGCCTGCGAGCTGCCACAGTCACAGATGCGCCCGCCGAGGCAAGTACCAAGGCAAAATGACGTCCAAGCCCAGAGGATGCGCCCGTTACGATTGCAGTCCTGCCAGCCAGAGCCGCCGTTACCGCGGGCCCGTTACCGCCCGAGCCAATTTGCATCATAGCCCCCTATTTTCGAGCGTTCGCTCGATTTAGACTTACCCTCCACCACCTTAACAAGCAAGACGAAATCTAGCACAATAATGGGCGTATGTGGTTTCATAGGAGCGAAAGCGATGCTGGATACCGAAAGTTTGACAACTGACGCACTATGCCGCTCCATCCTTAAGCGGCACCGCGAAACGATTGCCGTTCAGAAGCCAGACTTCGCCGTTCGAAAGTTGAACGTGATCATCACTGCGGCGCTCAAGATTTCAAACCGAAAGGGCTTTCATGCGATGTCTCTTCGCGATCTTGCCGAAGAATCCGGCGTCTCGATGGGAGGGCTATACGCATACTTCGACAGCAAGACGACGTTGCTGCGGATGATACTTGGTGAGGTTTCGTCGGTCGTTGAACAGGTCTTGTCGGACCCGCCTCCAGAGGTCGCAGGCGATCCTCTAAACCATCTGAAATGGCTCATAGCAACGCATGTGCGCCTAACCGAAGCTATGCTACCATGGTTCTCTTTCGCGTTTATCGAGGCGAAGAATTTTCCGCCGCTTGAGCGACGCATGGCGGTCGACAGTGAAGAGCGTACCGAACAATATTTCGCGGAGGTGATAAACTCTGGAATCAAGAACGGATGTTTTGATCCTGATACAAGCCCATTGATCGCAGCGCTCGTAAAACCACTGCTTCAAGATTGGTATGTAAAGCGAGCAAAGTACCGCCGCCGCAAGGTTACCGTCGAAGCCTATATTGAAGCAGTAGTGAGACTCATCACTTCTGCTTGCCTTGGTTCAGGGGTAGTGCCCCACCGGGTGGTGTAAGAGGCCGCGCGTGGAGCCTTTTGGCGTAGCGCAGCGCGCGGCCGGGGCTGGCGGCCACCGCGCATCTTCGTAGTCTGAGGTTGTTCAACGACCGATGACAACGATGGAGAGCACGATGACCGGGACCATGATTGACCTT
>NZ_QITQ01000069.1 GCF_003260265.1 Roseovarius amoyensis | reverse complement strand
TAAGCCCAGACGGCATAGGAGATGATCTCGCGGGGAAAACGAAAGCCCTTCAGGCGTCGAATTGTCAGTACGGTTTTCATGATGACCGCCTATCCCGACGGTACGCCGTGATCAACTTGGCAATGCCATCGGAAGTACATTTAGAAGCAGCACACCGAGCACGCCGTCGGCTCCATGGATGCTGTTAAGAGCATATGATCGTCGTTCCTCGAAGCTCTTGAGTTTCCAGCGGATCTTTTTTCGGCAAGTGACTTCTCTGGCGTTTGATACATAAAAGCACATCATGCGCATGCCTTGATATAGAACTCGACATCAATCTTGAAGTCTACCTCAGTGAGTGATATGTTTATGCATATCATAAATGGCAAACGAAGCAGCAAGATAGATCATGAGTTACGCAACAGAGCACATCGCAGAGTCGCTCAAAGCCGCGCGGGAACGCAAGGGGCTCTCTCAGCGCGCGCTCAGTGCGAAGGCGGGGGTTCCACAGAGCCACATCTCCAAGATCGAGAACGGGGCGGTCGATCTGCGTCTGTCCAGCCTGGTCGAGCTTGCACGTGTACTTGATCTGGAATTGACTCTGGTCCCGCGCAAGAAGCTGCCTGCCGTTCGGGCGATCATTCGCGGTGATGATGATGGTCACCGTGACGTTCAGAGCGCGCGTAAGGCGACGAACCTATTGCAGCGCCTTGATGACCAGATAGCAGCGCTTCCCAGTGAAACGCTCTCTGAGATTGTCGTTCAGGAGTTGCAGCGCCGGGCGCGCGAATTGATGCACTTCAAGCTTTCAGCCGATGATCTTGTTCAGTTGCAAGAAGCGTCTGCTGCCATGCAGGAGTTCCTGAGCGATCCGCGCAACTTGGAAGCGGTCGAGCAGGCGCAGAGCCAGTTGCGCATGTTGCGCAACGCACTCGCCCATGGCGCGGGTATATCTGCACCATCCTTGCCGCGTCCGGCCTATCGTCTGGACGGTGACGATCGTGGCTGATGTCAGTGTCCTTGAAGTCCTGCTCTACGGAGAGCCGATAGGTACGCTGACGCGGGTCAGCGGTGATACCTCGCTCTTTGCTTTCTCTGAAGGCTATGTCGCCGATACGGGCAGGCCGGTTCTGAGCCTCGGCTTCAAGAATGAGCTTGGGGAACTGACCACTGATTTCGGTACGCAGAACATGCACCTGCTGCCCTTCTTCTCAAATCTTCTGCCCGAAGGTCACATGCGAGACTATCTCGCCGAGCGCGCGGGCGTGAAGCCCGTCCGTGAATTTTTCCTGCTCTGGGTTCTCGGCGAGGACCTTCCCGGTGCGGTCACTGTTCGGCCCGCCGATGGTGAGGCGTGGCCCCCCGACGCTGATGATGGTGAAGATCATCACGATGATCATCGAGATCAGGCGCTGAGGTTCTCGCTGGCAGGCGTTCAGTTGAAGTTCTCGGCTTTGGGAGACAAACAAGGCGGTCTTGCGATTCCGGCCAAGGGGGTCGGCGGCTCCTGGATCGTCAAGTTCCCAGCGCAAGGCTTCGATGCTGTCCCCGAGAATGAATTCTCGATGATGACGCTCGCGCGTCTCTGCGGCATGGACGTTCCGCCTATCAGGTTGATCGATGTTGCCGAGATCGGCAATCTGCCAGAAGGCATGGACAAGGTCAGCGGTCAGGCGCTGGCTGTCGAAAGATTTGACCGTCTGAGTGATGGCAGTGCCGTCCACATTGAAGACTTCGCGCAGGTCTTTCGCGTTTATCCCAAGGACAAGTACGAGAAGGCAAGCCAGCGCAACATCGCACAGGTACTGGCCGCTGAATGCGGAGAGGCCGACATCGCCGAGTTTATCCGGCGGCTGACTTTCAATGTGCTGATCGGCAATGCCGACATGCACCTCAAGAACTGGTCGCTGATCTATCCGGATCGAAGGCAGGCGGCGCTCGCGCCGTGCTACGATTTTGTCTCGACTATTGCCTACATAGACGACGACAGGGCGGCGCTCACCTTTAGCCGCACCAAGAAGTTCTCCGGGTTCTCGAAGGACGAGCTGTCGCACCTGGCTGCAAACGCCGGTCTATCCGAGAAGCTGGTTCTGGGAACCGCACGCGAGACTGTCGCGCGCTTCCATGAGCACTGGCAGGCCGAAAAGGGAAACCTGCCGCTGACTGCGGATGCGATCAAGGCGATTGAAGCCCATTTGCACACAGTGCCGATAGCGTAGGGGATTGGCAGAATGGCAGAGAGTTTTTCGAACCGGCACGGCTACCGCAGCGTAGACGCGGAGATTACCGTTCACGAAGACGCGCCCGAAAACCTGCGCTATGCGATCCCGCTGATTGGGCAGGACATCGGCATGAGCCCGTCCGTCATGCGCCGGATCATCTGTCAAGTGTTGCTCGTCCCGCCTGACCGGAACAACTGGTCGGAGCACCTCAACATCTGGGAAGAGGTCGTCGGGCTTGTTGCCGACTGTCCTTGGTACAAGGTCTATGGGCATTGCCAAGTTGATCACGGCGTACCGTCGGGATAGGCGGTCATCATGAAAACCGTACTGACAATTCGACGCCTGAAGGGCTTTCGTTTTCCCCGCGAGATCATCTCCTATGCCGTCTGGGCTTA
>NZ_QITQ01000068.1 GCF_003260265.1 Roseovarius amoyensis | reverse complement strand
CTTGTCGGCGCTGTCCTTTGATGTTCCGGGTTTCTTGTTCATCTTCGCTCCTTAAAGGCTACGATGAACCAGAACCCCTCCGGTGTTCAAATCCTCAAATCTGTCCCACAGGTGCTGACGTCAGACAGGCCGATGAGGCGCGTTTTCTCGCCACACAGGCCCGCGACCCGGCGCCGCATTACGAGCATTCGACCTATGGCTACAATTATCGGCTTTCCAACATCTGCGCCGCCATCGGTCTGGGCCAGATGCAGGTACTCGATTCTCGGGTTGCGCGCCGGCGCGAAATCTTTGCCCGCTACGTGTCGGCGCTCTCTCGCCCCGGTATCGCCTTCATGCCCGAACCAGAGGGACTTCACTCGACCCGCTGGCTCACGGCCCTGACCATTGATCCGGCCGAAACCGGCGTGTCGCGCGAAGACATCCGCCTGATGCTGCTCGAGCATGGGATCGAGTCGCGCCCGCTGTGGAAGCCGATGCACCTGCAGCCGCTCTATACAGGCACGCCCTATCATGGCTCCGGCGTCGACGAGACGCTGTTTGAGACCGGGCTCTGCCTGCCTTCGGGCTCCGACATGAGCGACGCTCAGCAAGACGAGGTGACCGGCCATATCCTTGCGCTGCTCGACCAGCCGGGCTGAGGTCTGCCGACTTTGCGGCGGCGCCATATCGCCGACAGTGCGCAGTGTTTCGCGTCAGATGCGGGTGCAGCCTTATCCGGACATCCCACCGCTCACCCCACCTTCGCGCCCCAGAAGGACGTGTGATCGGCCGCGAAGTGCCCATCCTGCGCCCGGAAATACCCCTGCAGTTCGACGGTATCACCGGCCGTCAGTGGCACCATGGTCTGCAGCCAGATGGCGGTGGCGAGCGAAACGTGGGTGGCCGAGATTTCTCCGAGGGGGCCGCGGATTTCGGTGGTGCCGTTCAGCACGAGGCGCCCGCGCATGCGCGCGGAGGAGCTGGCATTGACCTTGTACATGAGAGTCGCGCCGAAGAGGTAGGTGCCGTCGACTGGCGCCACAAAATGGTTGTTGGCGGCGTAGAACGCGCCCTGATCGTTGTAGTCGGTGTTGTTGAGGCCGATCTTCGTCCAGGTCCCGACGCCAACATGTTTGTCGTAGTTCGTGTACGCCTTGAACCGCGGCAACCGGGGCTGGTCGACGATGCCATTGGCGTTGTCGACGCTCAGCCCGTCGAAGAAGGTGCTGCCGTCGGCGGAGACCGCGAGCCGGAAGCGGTCCGAGCCGAAGAGGCTGACCAGCGCCTTGGTCACGAAACCGGTTTGCAGCGTGTGCCCGAGATCGTCGCCCGCGGCCTCCTTGTTTAGCTGCAAGAAGAAATCGCCGGTGCCACCCTTGGCGACGGTCTTCGCCGTCCACAGCGCGGCGTTCAGCTTGGCCACGAACGGGTTCGAGGCGTCGGCCGTGGTGCCGAGCTCGAGCAGCGCGAGGTTCTGCAACGCCGCCGGGGTGGTTCCGACCCAGCCGAACCCGTCGTAGACCAGCAGCAGTCGTTCTCCGGGCAAACTCTCCCCCGGAGAGTTTGCTGATCCGTCTAACTCCTCAACCCACGCCCGCCAGCCGGCCCGAGGTCGGAGTTGAAGCCAGGCACCATCGACCCACTATGCGATGCTGTTGTCCCAGCCCGTCCAATTCCCTGTCGCGCTGGAAGCTACAAGGAAACGGTCGCCATCATTCGGGTCGGGCGGTGGCGCGCGCCAGGCCGCCTCTTGACTGCCATGACCGAAGAGGACCGCGTTCAGGGTCACCGGGACATCCAGCTTTGGTCATACCAGTCCGAAACGTTGCCCGGCCACTCGAGGGGCGCGCCACTCGTGTCCTTGAGTACGCCGCTCTCATGGAGAAACCGCGCCATCTGTGCGAAGCGGCCGGCGTCGATCCGGCCGACCGGGGTATCGCCGTCGCGGAGGTATTTGCCCTGCACGATCACGTCCATCGAACCGTGCACCAGCGCCGCGTTCGGGAAGTCACCGGCGGCGATCAGCATCTCGGCCGCCGCGTCGGGATGGTCGGCGGCCCATTCGTAACCTGCCTGGGTCGCCGTCATGAAGGCCACCACCACCTCGGGGTCGTCATGCAGGATCTCGGCGCGAGTGCCGATATAGCCGGTCTGCTGGTCGGGAATGCCATAATCGGCATAGGTGAAGGAGGATTGCTCGCGCCCCAGAAGCTCGCTGTTCACGCCTTCCCAGGTCGCGACTTCGAGGGTGAAGTCGACCCGGCCGGTGGCCAGCGCCTCGTAGGCGCCGGTGCCGAGCGTCACCGTGTCATAGACCGGATCACCGCCGTCATTGCGGATCATGGTCGAGATCAGCGCATCCTCCCAGTCGCTGCCGAAGCCCGCATAGGTCTTGCCCGACAGATCGGCGGGGCGGGATATCTCCGTGTTGGCGCTGTTGTAGACCAGCCGCCCCGCCTCGTGCTGCATCGTCGCCCAGAGCGCGACGATTTCGATACCCGAGGCGCGCGCGCTCATGAAGCCAAGCGAGGTCATGTAGGCGAAATCCGCGATCCCAGCCGCCAGCAACGCGGTGGAACTTGTATCGGAATAGGGCAGGATTTCCACGTCCAGCCTGGCCTCGTCGTACAGGCCGCG
>NZ_QITQ01000067.1 GCF_003260265.1 Roseovarius amoyensis | reverse complement strand
TGAACCCCTCAAAGAAGGCCTATTCCTCGTCTGACATAAGGTTTCGTGCCAAGCTGGTCTCCATCGCAGATACCAGCTTGAATCATGCCCAAAGCCTGATGGGAATCCATTTTGTCAACACGGCCTAACGGACGAACATCGGTTGATTGAATAGCGTGTATGTCAGATTTCCGATTATCAATGTGACCTATCATTTGCAACCTCACACCACCCGCAGCTGATCCGTTCCCACCGCTACGCGGGTCTCGCCACCCATGATCGCCATCAGGACCCAGACGCGCCGATCCGGTGCGATCTTTTCCACCTCTGCCACGAAATTGGCAAACGGGCCCTTTGTCAGGGTCACTTGATCGCCGGGCTTCAGGAGCTTCGGCGGCAGCAACTTGCCCTTCGCATCACAGCGCAGCATCAACTGCGAGACCAGGTCCAGCGGCACAGCCGTCGGCTCTTTGCCGAAACTGACCAGCCGCGTGATGCCGTAGGTTGAGTTGACCGTCCGCCAGAACCCGCGGGCCACATCGAAGGAGACGAAGATGTATCCTGGAAACAGCGGTCGCATGGCCGTGACGAACTTGCCGTTCCTCTGCTGTGTCTCCTCTTCCATCGGTAGGAAGGTATTGAAGCCTTGGCGCTTGAGGTTCTTGTCTGCGATGCTGGCACAGTTCGGCTTCAGCTGCGCCAGAAACCAGCTTGTGCCGTGATCGTGAAATGTCATCTTGCAACCTCATAGATATAATTTCGATACTTATCGCTCAGATTCGAACGGATGCAAGTAAGCTTTTTCAGGAGTGATGTGACGTTTGATGAAGATGATAGCGCCTACTGCCCTCAGGGTGTTGATATAATGAGATAATCCAGCACTATCAGCTTGATACCCTTCGCCACCAGAGCAAACCTCCAACCGACTTGAAGACGGATCGGAGGCTGAGTTGGACGGGAGTGGTAAAATTACCGAGTTTCGGGCGGCGCAATATGTGCGCATGTCGACGGAGCACCAGCAGTATTCAACCCACAACCAGTCCGACAAAATCCGAGAATATGCCGAGAAGCGCGGCATCGAGATCATCAAGACCTACGCCGATGACGGCAAGAGCGGCCTGTCCATCGGCGGGCGCGCTGCCCTGCAGCATCTGATCGCGGATGTGGAATCCGGCGCGGCCGATTTCAACGTGATCCTGGTCTATGACGTCAGCCGCTGGGGGCGGTTTCAGGACGCGGATGAAAGCGCTTATTACGAATATATCTGCAAACGCGCTGGCATCAACGTCGCCTACTGCGCGGAGCAGTTCGAAAATGATGGCTCCCCCGTATCGACCATCGTCAAGGGCGTCAAACGCGCTATGGCCGGGGAATACAGTCGGGAGCTCTCGGTCAAGGTCTTCGCTGGCCAGTGTCGCCTGATTGAGCTGGGCTTTCGCCAGGGCGGCGCGGCAGGTTTTGGATTGCGCCGGGTTCTGGTGAACGAACGCGGCGAGACCAAGGGCGAGTTGAAGCGCGGCGAACATAAGTCGCTGCAGACCGACCGTGTCATCCTGATGCCCGGGCCTGACGAGGAAGTGGCCTGGGGCAACAAGATGTATCGCTGGCAGATCGAGGAGGATCTGTCCTTCCGCGAAATCGCCGATCGCCTGAATGAGGAAGGCGTCACCACCGATCTGAACAGGCCTTGGAATTCTGGCACGGTGCGCACGGTCCTGACAAATGAGAAATACATCGGCAACAACGTCTACAACCGATCCTCCTTCAAGCTGAAGAAGCTGCATGTAGAAAACCCGCCCGACATGTGGGTGCGCAAGGAAGGCACCTTTGAAGGGATTGTGCCGCTCGAGTTCTTATTGACAGCGCAAGAGATCATCACCGCGCGATCCGCACGCCTGTCGGACGAAGAGCTGCTGGAGCACCTGAAGCGCCTCTACGCGGACACGGGCCAGCTTTCTGGGGTGCTGATTGACCAAACGCCGGACATGCCGTCGTCATCGGCCTATCGAAACCGGTTCGGGTCACTCGCGCGGGCCTACGAGATGATTGGCTATCGCTCGGACCGCGATCAAGAGCGTATTGCGCTTAACAAGCGCCTCCGCAGGATGCATCCAGAGATCATAGCCCGGACCGAGGCCGCGATCGCGGCCGTGGGTGGCACGGTGGCGCGTGATCCCAAGACCGATCTGCTGGCCATCAACGATGAGATGGTCGTCAGCTTGGTTCTGGCGCGCTGCCAGCCGCAGGGCGACGGACGGCTGCGCTGGAGAATCCGGTTTGACCCGATGCGCTACCAGGCCGACGTCACGCTGGCCGTGCGGCTCGATCCCGACAACCGCGAGGAGCTCGATTACTACCTGCTGCCCTGGCTCGATCTTCCCCGGCAAGAAATCCGCCTTTGCAACCGCACCAGCATCGCCTTCGAGGCCTTCCGTTTTGAGGATCTCGGGTTCTTCTACGGCATGGCCGAGCGGGTTGGCATTCGCCGAAAATGGGGATGATGGTCAGCATCACGGAAAGCAACGAAAGCCCAAAACATGAACAACTGCATCAAAGAAGAAGGAAGCCAACCCTATGGCTCTGTTGCACAAAGCACTTGCTGACCGGAGTGCCCCTTTCCCCGGACACAGTTATCCCGCAGTTTTCGTGACAGGTATGCCGAGTGCGGTATAGCCGTTCATGATGGCGATACGGACTTGGACC
>NZ_QITQ01000066.1 GCF_003260265.1 Roseovarius amoyensis | reverse complement strand
GGGTCTTTTTGCGCCAGCTGACTTGGCTGATCTGCCGAACTTGCATGATCGTTGACGAGGAAATGGCACGTGACCGAAGAGTTCAAGTCGACAAACTGGCAGCCTGACGGCGATGTTCAGGGCGAACTAATTACCGAAACGAGTGTCCGGGAATTTGCGAAACCCGCACTGGCGCGTTGGGTGGCCCCAATATCCGCCCAGACGCGGATTTGTCGGCTCGGGTCGTACCATGCTCCGTTCAAGCCGCCCCGGAACAGCCAGCCGGGGTTCCGGCCAAGTCGCGGCCGCGCCGGCGCCGACGTCACGGAAAGATCGGGGACGATCTTCATGCCAGCACCAGCGCGTGAATGCCTGCCGCCGTCGTTCCGGTCGCACGCACGCGGCCCACGCCCAAGGGCAGGATCCAGAAATCGGCAACGCTCAGTGTGCGTGTCCCGCCCGCGGCAGTGTCGATACTGATCGTGCCGCCGGTCTCGATATAGAGGCCGATCGCCACTTGCGAAAGATCGGTGGTGTCGTCGGGCGTGACCGGCAGCGCGTCGATGGCCGGACCCGAGAGCGAGAGTGCGCGGTTGGCGAAGGGATTCATGGTAACTCCTGTAGCGAGAGGTACGCGCAAGTCCGCTATGCCGGTTGACCTGCGCGGCGTTTTCCGGCACCCAGATTAGGAATTACCTGATCTGGCGTACGTTGCGCGGAGCCATTGGACATATGAAGCGATTGCTTGACATTCTCGGCGCGGGTGTCGCGCTGCTGTTGCTGTCACCCGTCTTTCTGGTTGTGGCACTGCTGATCCTGTGGCAGATGGGGCGGCCGGTCATTCTTCGTCAGTTCCGACCGGGGCCGCAGGGTCACCCCTTCGAGATGATCGAGTTTCGCACCATGCGCGAGGCCAATGACGGACAAGGCAACCCGCTGCCGGATGCCGAGCGCCTGACACGGCTCGGCCGGTTCCTGCGCGCCAGCTCGCTCGATGAGCTGCCCGAGCTCTGGAACGCGCTCAGGGGCGAGATGGGCCTCGTCGGGCCGCGACCGCTCCTGAGGGAGCACCTCGTCCCATGCTCGTCCGAGCAGGCGTGCAGCCGCGGCGTATGGACATGACCGTTGTCGTCGTCGGCGCATCCGGCACAGTCGGCAGGCTTCTTGTGCCACATTGGCAAAGCACGTCGGCTCCGGTTCTGCTTCAGTATCGTGGCACGATTTCGCCGTGGACAGGGGGCAAGGTGTTGAAGTGGAATCCTGATGACGGGGCGGATGCCCTGGAAAGATGGGTTTCCTCCCATGAGCGCGCATCCTGCATGATTGTTCTCGCGGGCGTTACGCCGCGAAGCGGAAAGACCCTGTCAGACAACACGCGAATTGCCGAGGCGTGTCTTACTGCTGCCCGAAGTGTCGCAATTCCTCGGGCGCTTGTTGCTTCTTCCTCGGCGGTTTACGGGGATTATCTCGACCGGCCGTTTTCGGAAGAAGACGATCCCCATCCGATGAATGCTTATGGCACCGCGAAACTCGTCATGGAAAAGGAATGTGAACGGTTGGCCGCGCCTGACCTTCAGGTAACCTGTCTCAGGATCGGAAACGTTGCCGGTGCCGATGCGTTGCTCTCGCAGATTGGCACCTCGGGCGATAGGCAACCGGTAATCGACCAGTTCAACGACGGTGGCACACCGTTGCGCTCTTATATCGGCCCCGGCACACTTGCGGAGGTTCTGCTGAAACTCGCGCATATTCGGGACCACTTGCCCCCGATTCTGAATGTCGGTGCCCCTGTACCGGTGCAGATGGGTGAGTTGGCGGAGGCTGCGGGACTGCGCTGGTGCCCGAGGCCCAAGCCGGATGCGCGCCTCCAGCGTATCACCCTTGACTGCGGTCGCCTTTGGGCGCTCATGCATGGCCAGCCTCAGACCTCTGACCCAGCCGAGATGAGCCGCCAACTCAGTTTCTCCAAGGCATATGCATGACTCCCGAAAAACGACTGTTCGACGTGGTGTTGTCGCTTCTTCTGGGGCTGGTGTTGCTACCGGTTATCGCCCTGATAGCTCTTGTGATCTTGTTGATTGATGGTCGCCCTGTCTTTTATCTGTCGGAACGCATGCAGACCCCTCGGCGTGCCTTCAAGCTCGTCAAGTTCCGCACGATGAAGGCGGACGTGGCCGACGCCGGGGTGACCGGTGGAGACAAGGCCGGGCGGATCACACGGACCGGGCATTTTCTCCGGCGCACCCGGCTCGACGAATTGCCGCAAATTTGGAACATCCTTCGCGGCGATATGAGCTTCGTGGGTCCAAGACCGCCCTTGCGACAGTATGTCGAGCGATTTCCAGACATATATCAAGCTGTATTACAATCCCGCCCGGGCGTGACGGGCCTCGCCTCGATCGTTTATCACAGCCACGAGGAGTGGCTTCTGAGCCAGTGCAATACTGTCAAAAAGACTGATGAGGTGTATTCCCGCGCATGCATCCCAAGAAAAGCGCGCCTTGACCTCATATATCAGGCCAACCGAACCGCCTGCTTCGACCTGCTGTTGATGTTTAAGACCGTCTTCAGAAGTCTGCCCTTGAGATAGTCCGCCCTTCTCTATTCGGCGCGTTTAGAGCGGGTTGCGTCTAATCGGTTTCATAGCCTGCAGCCTTGAAGAAGTTGTAGCATTCCTCGTCAGTGAAGAGATCACAGACGTGACCGACCGCGCGCCAGAGGTCATCGTAGGTCCGCGCGGCG
>NZ_QITQ01000065.1 GCF_003260265.1 Roseovarius amoyensis | reverse complement strand
GGCCCTTGGCGGCAGACCACCCGCCGTGGTCTATTGGCAGAGAAATGAAACAACCAACCCCGATCAGCAGATGCAAAGAGTAGCTTGAATTACGCCAGATCCTGTCCAACCGATGGGGAGTAGCTCAAACGCCGTCACCAACTTTTGGGCATAGCTCTCTCTGAGGCAATGGTTCGTTCAAGATCACTCTTGCGATCTTGAACGAACTTAACGCTTTATATCATCTGTGCAAAACGCGGATCAGAAACCATTTTATTGATAGCGTCGGACAGTGCGCGATTGAATGCGGTCGCGGTGTTGTTGCAAGCAGAAACAGCAGAGAAGCTTGTGTTGAAATCAGTCACTGACTTCACTGAGAAGCCTTGCGAACGGCTTGAGTAAGCTTGGAACTCAATAGTCCACTGGCGATTAAAAGAATTCGGCTTCAATGTAGTTACATTTATACTAATGGGGTGCCACCAGATTTGTAAACCCCACCTGCAAGTAGTTCGGCCTGAACGGCTTGCTTGATAGTCTGAGCCACATCATCGCCGCCACCAAGGTCAAGAGGCCCAGCCAGGCGGCACGACGGACGAGGTTCGACGCCTTCTGCAAGGCGCACTTCGGTTACCCTTTTCTTGGATACCACACTCTGAAAGCAGAGCGTGTTCTACATTTGTGTGCCGCCATTCGGTGGCGCGGCAAAAGGCTGAGGCTGATAGGGGGCACGCCCTGCGGAACAAGCCAGTTCATGGCCGGTCCTTTTCCTACCGGGCGGCCGACACACGCACGAAATGCCCGTCAGGCCCGAGGTGGATGCCGCATTCGGACTTGTCGGGCATCTGCGGCCAGCGGCCGGCACGCGGATCTTCGCCCTCGCTTGTCGGTCGCGTGCAGGGCGCGCATCCGATCGATGCATACCCTGCCGTCTCCAGCGGGTGCCGCGGCAGGTCGTGATCGCGGAAATAGCGCTCGATCTCGTCGCGCGACCATAAGGCGAGAGGGTTGACCTTGATCCGCGCCCCGTCGCGTTCCACAATCGGAAGCGCGGCGCGGCTTGCCCCCTGAAAGCGTTTGCGACCAGAGATCCACGAGGAGAAGCTGTTGAGCGCATCCTGCAGGGGAAAGGTCTTGCGGATTGTGCAGCAACTGTTCGGGTCAATTTGGTTAAGCGTCCCCCTGGGGTCCTCTTCCAGCAGTGTCGCCGGATCGGGCACCGCATTGATGAGCCGAAATCCGAGCCGCGTATGCAACCTGTCCCGATACTTCAGGGTTTCGTCAAAGTGCTTGCCGGTATCGATGAAAATGACCGGAGTTTCGGGACGAATACTCAAAACCCAGTGCAGCAGGACAGCACTTTCCGCCCCGAAGGACGAAACGATCGCCGCCTGCTTCAGCGCAGGATCTTGCAGAAGCCCCGCGAAATCGATTTCTTCCCGGCTGGGCAAATACTTGCTCTGCAGCCGTTCCAGCTCGGCGTCGATCGCTCCGGGGGGCCAGCTTGACATCGGTTCCGGCACCGGATTCTGCTCGTCGCTCATGGCTGTCCTCTCGCTGCGGCGGCTCGTCGGCCCACGCCCTCATACGCCTCGAAGCCCGCGCGTTTGGCGTCGCGGGCGGAATAGATGTTGCGCAGGTCGGCCATGCGCGGCTGCGCCATCTTGCGTGCGAGTTTTTTGAGGTCGAGCGCGCGGAACTCGTTCCATTCGGTCAGAATGACCAGCAGATCTGCGTTGTGCGCCGCCTTGTAGGGATCGTCGCACCAGACCACGCCGGGCAGCAGCGCCTCGCCCTCGCGCCGGCCCTGGGGATCGACCACGCGCACCTTGGCGCCCCCGCCCACCAGCGCCGGCACGATGGTCAGCGACGCGGCCTCGCGCATGTCGTCGGTGCCGGGCTTGAACGTCACGCCCAGCACCGCGATGGTGTGGCCGTTGAAAGAGCCCTCGCACAGGTCACGCAGCTTTTCAATCATCCGCGACTTGACTGTCTCGTTCACGCGGATCACCGCCTCGACGATCATCTGCGGCACCGCGTGTTCCTGCCCGATCCGGGCCAGCGCCGAGGTGTCCTTGGGAAAGCACGACCCGCCATAGCCGGGGCCCGCGTGCAGGAACTTGTTGCCGATGCGCCCGTCGAGCCCGATGCCGCGGGCGACCTCGTTGACGTCGGCGCCGACGCGTTCGCACAGCGCCGCGATCTCGTTGATGAAGGTGATCTTGGTGGCAAGAAAGGCGTTGGCGGCATACTTGATCATCTCGGCGCTTTCCAGATCGGTGGTGACGATCGGGAAATCGCGCAGGTAGAGCGGGCGATAGATGTCGGCCATCACCTCTGCCGCGCGGTCGGACTGCACCCCCACCACCACCCGGTCGGGTTTCATGAAATCCTCGATCGCCGCCCCTTCACGCAGGAATTCGGGGTTCGACGCGACGTCGAATTCGGCATCGGGGTTGGCCTTGGCGATGACCTGCCTGACCTTGCGGTTGGTGCCCACCGGTACGGTCGACTTGGTGACGATGACCGCATAGCCGGTCAGCGCGCGAGCCACGTCCTCGGCCGCGGCCATGACATAGCTCAGGTCGGCGTGCCCGTCGCCGCGGCGGGTGGGCGTGCCCACGGCGATGAACACAGCATCGGCGCCATCGACGGCGGCAGCCAGATCGGTGGTGAATGACAGCCGCCCGGCGCTGACGTTGCGCTCCAGCAGCGGCTTGAGGCCCGGCTCGAATATCGGCACCTCACCCCGGTTCAACTGCTCGATCTTGTCGGCGTCCATATCAACGCAGATCACGTCATGACCGAAATCAGAAAAGCAGACACCGGATACAAGCCCGACATAGCCAGTACCGATCATGGTGATCTTCACGTCCCGCCCTCCCGTGCCTCATCCGAGGCGATCTCTGTTTGCACAGCTTCGATTTCCGCCCGCAGCGCCTCGTATTCATCCATCTTACGCGC
>NZ_QITQ01000064.1 GCF_003260265.1 Roseovarius amoyensis | reverse complement strand
CGCTTTCGGATCTCGGCGGCAAAAAGCGGCCCGAACCGGTGACACCAAAACCGCACAGCTTCGCGGCTGACATCGATGCCGCGTTCGTGCGAGCCAGGTCCTCGACATTGCGAAGCGAGAGCGGGAACCGAACATACATCATCACCGCCAGGTGGATGATCTCTCGACTGGTTTTGAAGTATTTGAAAGGGTCGCGTTTTGTCATGCGGGCAGGGTAGGGGGGATCAGTCAGGCTCAAGCCAGGTTCCTCTGACATCGCCCTTTCAGGCGCACGCAACCATTCCCGACCTCTTGGATGATTAAGGCGGGTTGACATGCTGTTTGGTATCAACTTACTTCATGCTGTTTGGTATCAACTTACTTCATTTAATATATTCGGATTTTGAGGGAGACCTGCGAATGCAATTGGCGCGTCAGGTAGCTGAAGAGCAGCGCTTGAATTTGACTGAGGAGCGGGTAGCGTTTGGAGCCGCCGTTGCGGCGCAGACCGAAGACTTGGATCTTGCTAAGCGCCTGCATAGTGAGGTTCAGGTCTATGGTAAGGGCAAAATTTCACCCGAATTAAGTCGGATCATAATGGAAGGGGCCGGCGAAATTCTCGGTCAAACGCCGAGGCCTCTGGCGGCAACATCTGAACTCGCCCAACTTCTCGTCGAGGCCTGCACCGCCTCAAAACCGACTTTAGCCGAACGCTCTCAGCTACTTGATCAATCGGCCCTGCTTTCACGCAGGCCGGTAGCGCCCGCTGCAACGCCCCTGAAAGTCGCGATCATCGGTGCCGGTGTTTCGGGGATTGCCGCGGCCCATGACCTCAGAAAAGCAGGACACGAGATTACTCTTTTCGAACGTCTATCGGCTGTTTCTGGCGCTTGGAATCAGAATCGATATCCGGGCTGCGGCGTCGATACGCCAAGCTATGTTTACAGCTTTTCCTGGGCTCAAAAACCTGACTGGACGCGTTATTTCGTACGCCGGACGGAGATTGACAATTATATTAACCAGGTAGCCGATGAGTTCGGGATCACGCCCTTCATTCAGTTCGACACAGAAGTTATAAAGTGTAAACAGCACCCCACGCTTGGATGGCAGGTGACCAGCCAAACCTCGAATTCGGAGCCAGTTGTCGAAGACTTTGACATTCTGATTTCTGCTGTCGGTCAACTGAATACCGCCGCCTATCCCGAGATCCCGGGGCTTGGGGATTTCAGGGGCGATCTGGTCCATACAGCCGAATGGGAGGAGGATATCGTCTATCGCGACAAACGGGTTGCGGTTATTGGTGCCGGAGCCAGTGCCATGCAGGTTGCGCCCACCATTGCCCCTGATGTCAAGCACCTTACAGTCTTTCAACGCCAGCCCCACTGGGTAATGCCGAATCGCCAGTATCTGGCCGAGGTTGGGCAAAACGAAACCGAGCTTCTGAGAGATTTCCCACCGTATCTTGCTTGGAAGCGCTTGGTTTACAATTGGACCTATGGAGATTCGGTCTTTCCAGCTTTGAAGCGTACGCCGACCTGGAAAGGTAAGAGCTCGGATGCACTTAATCCGAAGAGCGCTCACCTTCGCGATATGATGAAGGCACATATCGCGCGCGAGCTGGCATCGCGGCCCGAACTTATTCCGATTATGACCCCTGATTACCCACCCTATACGAAGCGGGTTCTGCTGGACAACCAATGGTATCAGACTTTCCTTCGCGATAACGTATCCCTTGAATGCAGCACGATTGAAAAATTCACCAAGACCGGGATCACGACGGCCAGCGGGCATCACGAGCTTGATCTTATCATTCTGGCAACCGGATTTCAGGCCAGCCGTATGTTGCAAACATTCGAGGTTGAAAACACTCAAGGGCAAAAGTTACATGATCTGTGGTGTCAGGACGATGCGCGCGCATATCTGGGCGTCACTGTGCCAAGCTTCGCGAATTTTTTTGTCATGTATGGCCCGAATACAAACTTAGCCTTTGGTGGATCGGCGATCATTCATTCGGAAATACAATCCACCTATATTCTGCGCTGTCTCGAGCTAATGCAGGCTCAAGGCGCTAAGGCTATCGAATGCCGCGCGGAGGCTTGTGACGCCTATAACATCGAGGTTGACGAACGGCTGAACACCCTTGTCTGGTCTGCGGCCCGCGCGCGCAACTGGTTTACCAATGCTGCAGGCCGCGTCACGACTAACAGTCCATGGAGCATAGGCGAATATTGGCAGCGCATGGAGCACCCCCAAACCGACGATTTCATCTTGTATCATCGGTAAGAGACCACCCGAGATCATTTCCTTTTCTGACAGAGCCTTCTTAGTCCGCCCTTCTCTATTCGGCGCGTTTAGGTCAAGCGCTTTCGAGCTTTCCGCCGCATTGGCATTCGGTGTCTTTCGCGGGTGACCTGCCCCCCACTGGTCCCTCGTTCATGACGAGAGTCTGCAGGTTGGTGCCCGTTCGATCATACTGCGCGTGCCATCGCGGATAATGTCGGTCAACGCATCCGGTGCAAATCCAGATGGATCGGGTCGCTGGGTGATGGTATTCTCTTGCATGTGGCATATGCGGATTTCAGAAATACCGGACAGCGATTACGCTAATTCCCGGACAGCCGTTTCAGTAATTCCCGGACAATTCGGGCACGGCTGATCATCTGCCTGCGATCATGTTTCGGTTCGGATAGTCTCGGTGTTTTCCGCGAAGGTCAAGTTCGCGTCTCGGTCCTTTCTGCGCGTGCTGTATCCCTTGAGTTCGATGCGGTGGGCGTTGTGAACGATCCGATCGAGGATGGCGTCGGCAATGGTGGGGTCGCCGATCATGTCATGCCAACCCGAGATCGGCAGCTCCCAACTTCAACAGTTAAACGCGTAAGTGATTGATATTATTGATGCGGGATATCTGCTTTTGCCACAACCGGGCCGTTTCAGGAGGGTGTTTTCAGGCTCAGTGCATCGAAGAGTTCCAATTGCTCC
>NZ_QITQ01000063.1 GCF_003260265.1 Roseovarius amoyensis | reverse complement strand
CTTGTCGGCGCTGTCCTTTGATGTTCCGGGTTTCTTGTTCATCTTCGCTCCTTAAAGGCTACGATGAACCAGAACCCCTCCGGTGTTCAAATCCTCAAATCTGTCCCACAGGTGCTGACGTCAGACAGGAGGGACAACCTGCGACAATTCGCCATGGACAAGTGCCGAAAAGTTTGTCGAAACTGACACCTTTCCGGTTTTCGGCAAAGGTATAGTGCCTGTCGCTTTCGCGGTTGGCACGACACGGTGGCCCACCGACTTCTACCCGGGCGCATTTCTGCATCATGCCCCTGACACTGCCATTCCGCGATGATCCATATTGACAAAGCGCCGCATTGTCTGAAATCGAGTATTGACCTACCGTCACCGCATTCCACTTGAAGAAGGGAGGCGGAGCCATGACGGTCCAGACCCTGTCATTGTTGCTCAGTTTCGCGGCGATCTTGGCGCTCACTGCGATATTTCTGCGGGTGCGCCTGAGGGCGGGCGCGGCTAAGGATTATGCGCCGGTTCAGAGGCGTGCCTACCGGTTTCGCGCCATTCTGTTCTGGGGCATGGTGCTGGTCGGCCTGCCGGCCACGGTGTGGCTCTTACGCATCACACCCTACGCTGCCGCCCCGACCGGGGCCCAGGTGGTGAACGCCACCGGAGCGCAATGGTTCTGGGACCTTGATCGCACGGACGTGGCGATGGGTGAACCCGTCGAATTCAACGTGACCAGCACCGATGTCAATCATGGCTTTGGTATCTATGACGAGACCGGGCGCCTGGTGGCGCAGGTGCAGGCGATGCCGGGATATGTCAACCATCTGACCCATACCTTCGACACGCCCGGCACCTATCAAATTCTGTGCTTGGAGTATTGCGGGCTGGCGCATCACGATATGATGACCGAGATCACCGTCACTGCGGCAGGAGGCACCAATGGCTGAGGCGCATGCAACCGCACTACCGGGAAAGGTTACTACAGATCGCGCGCGGCTCTGGGTCACCCTCTACTTGGCCACGACCGGAATCGTCCTGCTGCTGATGATGCTGCTCGGCTTGCTGATGCGGATGGCCCAGAGCGGCTGGCTGTATATCGACTCGGCGCTGTTTTACCAGATGATGACAGTCCACGGCACCGGCATGGTGGGCATCGCAGCCCTCGGCGGTGTGGCGGTGATGTGGCACTTCCTGTCTGCGTATGTGTCGCTGTACCGTTCGATTCTAGCAGCGAATTTTGTGCTGTTCCTGATTGGTGTCGTGGCGATCCTCTGGGCAGATTTCATCGGCGGTTTTGGTGGTGCCTGGACCTACCTCTATCCGCTGCCTGCCCTGTCGGGCGGTTTATGGGAAACATGGGCGGCGGGCTTGCATCTGGCCGGGCTGCTGGTAATCGGCGTGGGGCTGTTGCTGGTCTGCCTCGAATTGGGGCGCGCCATCATCGTCGGGTATGGCGGTCTCAGCCGCGGTCTTGGGTGGCATGTGCTGTTCGCCGGCAGCACCAAGAATGTGCCGCCGCCGACTGTTGTCGCCTCGACCATGGTGGTGATCGTGACCACACCAGCGATGATCGCGGGCGCGGCATCCTTAGTGATGAGTCTGGTAAACCTCTACTTTCCCGACGTCGCGATTAACCCACTGATGATCAAGAACCTGATCTATTTCTTCGGCCACACCATCATCAATGCGACGATCTACATGGCGGTGACGGTCGTCTACGAGCTTTTGCCCCGCATCACCGGCCGGCCGTGGCAAACCTCTAAGGTCTTTCTGGCCGCCTGGACACTGTCCACGGTGATGGTGCTGATCATCTACCCGCACCATCTGCTCATGGACTTCGCGATGCCGCACTGGACCATGGTGATCGGGCAGGTCTTCTCTTATGTGAACTCCTTCCCGGTGCTGATCGTGACCGGCCTGGGCGCACTCGCCATCCTGAACCGGTCGGGGATCCGCTGGGACCTGCTTGCAACGCTGTTGCTGATCTCGATGTTTGGCTGGATGGCAGGGGTAATCCCGGCGGTGGTCGATGCGACCATTGCGGTCAACTCGGTGATGCACAACACGATGTGGGTGCCGGGGCATTTCCATTTCTACCTGCTGCTTGGCCTCCTGCCGATGTTCTTCGCCTTCATGATCTACCTGGCACGCGGCGAGGAGACCGCCCCGCGTGGTGGCGATGTAATGGCCGTCCTCTACCTACTGTTTGGGCTGACTTTCACCGCCATGTTTCTCTTGGGCGGCTGGGCCAGCGTTCCACGCCGCTGGGCGGTCCACCTGCCGGAGTGGATGGTCTATGACCGCATTGCCACCTTAGCCGCTGCTGGAGTGATCGTGCTTGCCACCGTCTTTATCGCGACTTTCCTTGCCCGCATTCCGCAGATCCTGCGGCAAGGATAGGCCGATGCGGGCGGCAGTCACGGCGGTGGCCACAGCTGCCCTCGGCGCTGCGGTCTTGTGGTGGGGAACCGACGGTGGGAGAGCCTTCACTTCCGAGGCGGCGCGACGACTCGATATCGCAACCACGCCGCGCCAGCTTCCGGATACGGCGCTGACAGACCGAACCGGCGCGAGCTTTCGTCTGTCGGATTACCGTGGCGCCCCGGCGGTGCTTGAGTTCATTTATGCGACCTGCCCCGACATCTGCCTCGTACTCGGCTCCACCTTTGAGCGGCTCGCGACGACGCTGCCGCCGAATACGGCGCTGCTCAGCATAAGCTTTGATCCGGCGGACGATACCGAGCGCCTTGGCTGGTTCGCGGACCGCTACGGGGCCACACCGCCGCGCTGGCGGGTGGCGGGAGTGGCCGGAGATGCAGAGCGCGAGGCGCTGCTCGCTACTGCGGAGGTGGTGGTGATCCCCGACGGCATGGGCGGCTACGCGCACAATGCGGGCCTGTACCTGCTGGACGCAGACGGCCGCCTGACCGCGGTGTTCAACCCCGAGGACGGCGAGCCCAACTTCGACAGTTCGCGGCTGATTTTTCCGGATTTCGTTTGGCGCAGGTCAACAAAACAAGGCGTTTTGTATCGCGAAGCGGTAGATTTCGTGGGATCGTTGTTGTGGCACGTGGTGTGATTTT
>NZ_QITQ01000062.1 GCF_003260265.1 Roseovarius amoyensis | reverse complement strand
CTTGTCGGCGCTGTCCTTTGATGTTCCGGGTTTCTTGTTCATCTTCGCTCCTTAAAGGCTACGATGAACCAGAACCCCTCCGGTGTTCAAATCCTCAAATCTGTCCCACAGGTGCTGACGTCAGACAAGTTGTGCGAACAAGGCCGTAGTGCATGTCTGATGCTATGCAAACAGGCCGTGTCCTTTCCGAACATCTATCTGCCGCTCTGATCCGCCTTCTGGCAGTTGGTGCCGGCGCGGCCGTCGCCAACAGCTATTATAATCAGGCTTTCCTCGGCCATCTGACAGCCGATTTCGGGCTGACGGCTGGCACCGCCGCCATCGTGCCCGTGCTGACGCAGGCGGGCAACGCGCTTGGGGTGCTCTTCCTCGCACCACTCGGGGACCGCCTCGAGCGTAAGTCGCTTATCCTCGTGACCATCGCCGCCCTCGTGGCGGCGCTGATCGGTGCGGCTGTCTCGCCCGGCTTCGTGTGGCTCGCTGTTGCTAGTTTCGCGGTCGGCCTGTTCGCCACGGTCGCCCAGCAGATCGTGCCGCTCGCCGTGCATCTGGCTCCGCCCGACAAGCAAGGTCGTACACTCGGCACGGTAACAGGCGGCATCCTGATCGGTATTCTGCTTGCCCGCACGGTCAGCGGCATAGTCTCGGACCTTTGGGGATGGCCTTACGTCTTCTGGCTGGCCGCGGTGGTGATGAGCATTGTCGGCGCGGCGCTGGCGCGTTGGCTTCCGCGTGCGATGCCGACGACCAACTTGGGTTATCTGCGCCTGCTTGGCTCTCTTTGGACGTTGGTACGCAAGCATAGCGTTCTCCGGCGCGTGGTCGCGGTGCAATTCCTGATCTTTGCGGCTTTCATCAGTTTTTGGTCGAACCTCGCGCTTCTGATGGCTGAGCCCCAGTATGAACTCGGAGGAACAGCTGTAGGTCTTCTGGCGCTTGTCGGTGTCGTCGGTGCACTTGCCGCGCCTATCGCAGGCGGTTTCTCAGACAGGCGTGGGCCCGCCATGGTTGCGTCGATGGGCGCGGGGCTCGTGATACTGGCCTTCCTCATTTTCGGGCTCTGGCAAGGTTCCATTATTGGGTTGGTCGCCGGCATCGTGATCATGGATCTCGCTGTGCAATCCTCCCAAGTTGCCAACCAGTCGCGCGTCTATGCACTCGATCCGAACGCGCGCGGCCGGCTTAACACCATATTCATGGCAACCATGCTCGCTGGTGGCGCGGTCGGAGCCGGCATTGGTGGTGCTGCCTATGCAGCATGGGGCTGGAGCGGCACATGCGCTTTAGGCGCCATCTCGGCTGCCTTGGCGCTGCTGTTGTCGTGGAAGCCCTAATTCGAGGCGTTGCAAAAAATGCCCGCCTCGATCAACGCGGCGGCCGGGCGTTTACCCAGACGGCCCAAGCGTCATGTACCCAACTCGTCGCGCGCCATTGCCACCCCGTCGAGGAACTGGTCCAGGGAACGCTTTCTGGCAGACCGATCAAAAGCGTAAGCTGGTTGTTTGAATTGGTTGCCAGTCAGAAGTCCTGAGATGTAGCCCGCGACGGTATCGGCGGCCATGACGAGGCTGCTGTCGAGGGTATGCACATACTTGCTCGTTACAGATCCCTTCGAGTGCCCGAGGAGGGCCGCAATGGTGATTTCGCTGAAGCCGAGTTCGTGCGCTATGCTCGCGAAGCTGTGGCGCAAGACATGCGCGGTGATATCGGAGAGTTCGGTGTTCTCGAACAGCTGGCTCCATTGCTTCGGAAAATTGCCGAATGCGTTGTTTCCGCGCACACCTGGGAACACGAACGGCCCTTTCTTCCTCAAGCTCTGCGTTTCCAAGAACTCGACAACCGCCAGTCCTATCGGTCGTGTGGACGCTCCTTCCTTTGTCTCTGATAGCCGCAGACAGCTGTTGGGAAGATCGACATCGGACCAGCGGAGTTCGATAATCTCGCTGCGCCGGCAGCCCGTGAGGGCGATCTGGCGGACGATGCTGACCATTGTGGCGAGGTTTTCATCGTGCTCCGCCTTGTTCAGAATCTTACCCATCAACTGATACTCGCTGTGTGTCAGACGCCGGTCACGAACGCGATCCTTTGGCTTCCTGATGCCGTGCGCGACGTTCGTGTCGATGATGCCCGCCTCCGAAGCATAGGTGAGGATACCGCCCAGCAAGCCGACCGCCCGGGTTGCTGTACCCTGGCCACCCCGCAAGATCGTCTTGCCTCTTAGCTTCTTGGTCTTTCGCGTAGCGCGGGTTTTGCCGAGGATAATGTCATTCATCATCTTCGTAACATCCACTTTGGTCAGATCACGCACCCTCTTCTTCCCGATCAGCGGGATGATATGCCCGTTGATCCGCCCGATATCGGTGGAGACCGTTGATGGTCTCTTGGGCTGTCCACGTTTCCCGAGGATGAGGCCGGCGTGCAGGTCTTCGACGTAGCGCTCACAGAGCTGTTGCACGGTCATGGCCTGTCGGTCTTCGTGGCGCTCTTCGGCCGGATCTTCGCCCTGAGCGACGCGTCCTAGCTGGACCTTGGCCTCTCGTCTGGCTGTTTCGGCAGTCCAGATACCGTGGAGGCCAATCGTATAGCGGCGCGACCGTCCGTCACGGCGATACTGGATCACGTAGCTGCGCTTCCCAGAAGCGAAAACACGCAACCCGAAGCCAGACAGGTCGCTGTCCCAGACAACGTAGTCCTTCTTCTGGCTCTTGACGCTTTCAACCAGCCGTTTTGTGATCTTTGGCATCATCAACCTCGTCATCAGAGCAACTGAGCCGCGTAAGCACCACGTAAGCAGTCGGGCGAAAGCTACGGAGTAGTTGCGGCTATGGGTTTCGACGACGAGCGAACTTAAACACAAGCAATTTTAATATGTTATCGTGCCGTGGCGTGCTGCGTCGCGCATTTCGGATAGACCACGATTAATTGCTCCGAAGGCGGAGGCCAGAGGTTCGAATCCTCTCGGGTGCGCCATTTCCCTTTATAAGTCAGAAGCTTGCAAATCAAAAACCTTTTGGGAGAAGTGCTTACGCGCTGCTTACGCGATAGTCCCGCCACCTTTTTTCTCGGGGTGAACACCGTAGGTTCGAATCCGATGGGTGCGCCATTCCTAAGTCAGAGGGCGGCATAGTGAGCTACCCCCCGAAATTCGGACAGTGACGTAAGCTACGATTTGCAGTCTGCTGATCTTCGACGAGAAGGAGATCAGAGATGTCGAAACGCAAACAACATGCGCCCGAGTTCAAGGCGAAGGTCGC
>NZ_QITQ01000061.1 GCF_003260265.1 Roseovarius amoyensis | reverse complement strand
GCGACCTTCGCCTTGAACTCGGGCGCATGTTGTTTGCGTTTCGACATCTCTGATCTCCTTCTCGTCGAAGATCAGCAGACTGCAAATCGTAGCTTACGTCACTGTCCGAATTTCGGGGGGTAGCTCAGCAGGCGCTTATCCCCTTGTCTTTCAGGGCTTCTCGGAACCAATCCGCATCATAGCCACGGTCACCCAGGAGCCATTCCACATTTGGCAGGTTGCCGAGCAGGGCTCGTGCGCCGATGTAGTCACTGACCTGTCCGGCGGTGACAAAGAAGTCCAGCGGGCGCCCCTGGCTGTCGCAGATGGCGTGGAGCTTCGTATTCATGCCCCCCTTGGTCCGGCCGATCAGGCGGCCACGCCCCCTTTTTTGACGCCCATGCTGGACGCCGTGCGATGTGCTTTCAGATAGGTGGCGTCGATCATCACCGTCTTCTTTTCACCATGCTCGGCCGCAAAACCAGCCATCATCTGAGCGAAGATGCCCTTGTCACTCCAGCGCTTCCATCGGTTGTACAGGGTCTTGTGTGGCCCGTACTCCTTCGGAGCATCACGCCAACGCAACCCATTGCGATTTATGAAGATAATGCCACTCAAGACACGCCGATCATCGACGCGTGGTTTGCCATGGGACTTCGGGAAGTAGAACTCAAGCCGCGCCATCTGCGCGTCCGTCAGCCAGAAAAGATCAGACATATCACCGCTCCGTTTTCAGAGCCGTGAATCATGCCGCAGAGCGAAAATCAATGGGTCCTGAGCCTAGCAAGTCACGAGCCGCATCAGAACTGCATTTCGTACCCGAGTGTCAGTCCGTAACTTTCGAAGTCGTTCGCACCGATACCGTCATAATAGGTCGCGGCGGTGAAACTTTGGCCCGCAGACATCGTGCGATTAACGCCCAGTTCGATCCGCGCCCTGCCACCCTCGTAATCGGGTGTTACGGTCGAGGCGAAGCCGCTGCCACTTGTATGTGACCAGATTCCCGAGACCCCGCTCAAAAGTTCCAGCTCACCGCTACTGACCGGGATCATCCTGCTGAAATCCGTTCCGATCTCGATCTGGCCAAGCGCGATGCCCTGCTCGGGAATGGTGTTGCCCAGACTGTCCATATAGCTGTGCTGGTCGTCGGTGGTATAGGAGGCGTCCAAGAAGGGGGTCAGTGTTGTCTTTCCGAATCTGAGTTCTCCGGCAATCCTCAGTTGAGCCAGCATACGTGTGGTATCAAAGCTATCCTCGTAGGTTCCGAAGGGCGAAATGTTGTTGCTGGTTTCACCATAGAGCAAACGACCCTCAAAATATAGCGGCTGGCTCGCACTTCTGGCAACGAAATAGGGGCCGACCATCCAGCCTGTCCCGCTGACCGACGCCACACCGGTGTCCTCGCTTAGATGGTCGAATTGCAGCATTGCCCCGACCAGCAGGTTCTCGTTGATGGCCCGGTGACTGCCAAGTGCCCCGAAAACATACATACTTCTGCTGTCGCCGTCGGTTGTCCATGATCCGTCCGCCCGAACCCAGACCGGGTAATCGCCGCTGGTCGCGAAATCAAAGTTCCCCGAACCGCGCGTCGCAGCGGAATTGAACGTATTCTGTCCGGCACCCGACAGGAACGGTATCAGGCTGGGTTGGTTGCGGATCAACTGGTCCGCACGGGTCTGCATGTAGGATGCGATGAGTTCCTGTGTCCGTTCTACTGTGACATCGATAATTCCGACTTGGTTTGAAGCTAGGTTGCCGTTTCCAACTGCGTCAACAGCCACATTGGCAGGGACAGAAACCTGGGCATCCCCGGCACCTGACGCGCGCAATGTGGCCGCATAAGATGCGCCGCCACCACTCAGACTGATTACCGTGGCGTTGGTGGTCCTGATGTCATCCGCCACGAAGCCTGTAACGCTTTCCGAGAATGTGATCGTTACGGAAAACGAGCTGTCGCCCGCAAGGGTCTCGGGTGCTCCGGAAATGCTGACAGTTGGGGCGGTTCCGTCAAAAACGGCACTGACCGTGTTCGAGGCTTCGTTTGCGTTGCCTGCGGCGTCGGTAAATGTGCCCGCGGCCACGGAAAGGGTGATTGTGCCATCAGCGTCCGGGGTCAATATCGCGGTGTAGTTGCTTCCCGAGCCGGTGAGGGTTACTGTTGCATTGTCCAGGGTCAGATAAGCGACGCCGAAGTCGGTGCTGTCCTCGGATATGCTGATCGCCGCGGTATAAGTGCCGTTGATTGGTCCGCTGAGCGCGCCGATAGAGATCGTCGGTGGGGTATCGTCGCCAACAAAATCGGCATTCGTGGGTGCGGAATCATTGCCCGCAGAGTCCGCGGCGACAAGGGTGATCATCCCCGATTGCTGCGGCGTGTCGGACGTAATGGCGAACGTTCCGGTGCTGGCATCCGCTGTCACACTCCCGGTGCGGCCATCGGGGAACGTTATGGTCACGGTGCTGCCCGGTTCCGCAGTGCCCGCAAGATCGACGCGGCCGTCCTGAGTGGCGGTCAGTGTTGCCACGACCGGCGCATTCGGAGGTGTCATATCCGTCACAGTCACCATAAAGGACTGTTGGGTCGCTTCGTTCCCCGCGCCGTCTTGAGCATCGACGAATACTGTCGTGGTGCCGACTGGAAAATCATAGGGGCTGGTGATAACGGTCCCGTCGATTGAGAAAATTGGAAGAATAGCGTCACCAGAATTGTCGGTGATCGTTGCGGTCAGTACGATGGAAGCTGTGTTGGCCCCCGCATCCGTGTCCACAGCGATATCTGCAACATCAGATATGACCGGAGGTTCCGTGTCCAAGGGGGCGGAGACGGTCACGGTGACGCTGTCGGCAGGCGAAGGATCGATCCCGTCGTTGACGATCAGCGCGAAGGTCAGCACGACGGGCGCATCGCCCACGGCCAGGGTCGGCGCGGTAAAGCTGGGGCTGCCGGTGGTGGCCCCGGTCAGGCTGACGCCGGTGCCGCTGGTCTCGGTCCAGGCATAGGTCAGGGTCTGGCCCGCGTCGTTTGCATCCGAGCCGGAGCCGTCCAGCGTGACGGAGGCGGCGGAGGCGACGGCTTGATCGAGGCCTGCATCTGCGGTGGGTGCGGTGTTGCCGGGGGCGGAGACAGTCACGGTGACGCTGTCGGCAGGCGAAGGATCGATCCCGTCGTTGACGATCAGCGCGAAGGTCAGCACGACGGGCGCATCGCCCACGGCCAGGGTCGGCGCGGTAAAGCTGGGGCTGCCGGTGGTGGCCCCGGTCAGGCTGACGCCGGTGCCGCTGGTCTCGGTCCAGGCATAGGTCAGGGTCTGGCCCGCGTCGTTTGCATCCGAGCCGGAGCCGTCCAGCGTGACGGAGGCGGCGGAGGCGACGGCTTGATCGAGGCCTGCATCTGCGGTGGGTGCGGTGTTGCCGGGGGCGGAGAC
>NZ_QITQ01000060.1 GCF_003260265.1 Roseovarius amoyensis | reverse complement strand
CAGGTCGGCATCAGCGCTCTTTTCCACGAGCGCGCGCAGGTCCATCATCTGTTTGGTCATCGGGTGTAGTCCTCAGTTCAGGTTGGTGTTCACAACCCGACCCTACCGAGAAACCCGATGGCCACCGCAAGCTACACCACTTCCCGGGACGTCACCCCAGCAGGATCTGCTGATGTGCATGTTCGGCCTTCAGCACCATCTTCTGCTGGCGCGCGACCTCCTTCTGGTAAATCTTGACCAGCGAGTGAGCCGAGTTCGGCAGCTTGGGTCGCGCGCCGGATTTCGGACCCAAGGGGGTTTTGCGCTGAGCCCGCATGGCTCGATAGTGTTCTTCGCAGCTGCAGAAATCATCGGTTGAATCCGCTCGAGTTTGAGCGCATCTTCCGCTCGAACTTGAGCGCAGGAGATTTCATGATTTGCCATGACCGTGGCACCACTTGGTTTCTGGCGCAGATGAAACCCAACAGCCACCGCATCGCCGAACGCAATCTTGCCCGGCAAGGGTTCCGAACCTTCCTGCCGCTGCAGGAGGAAACCAGGCGCACGCGAGGCAAGTTCACCACCCAGATGCGTCCGCTCTTCCCCGGCTATCTGTTCGTGGCTTTCGATGTGAATAGAGGCGGCTGGCGCACGGTCAACTCCACCTACGGCATTACGCGGCTGGTCTCCCTCGGCAAGGAACCCACACCTGTACCGCCCGACCTGATCAGCCAGTTGATGCTGCGCTGTGACCGTGAGAGCGGGCTGATGACGTTGAAGCCGCTCAAGCCCGGTGATGAGGTCACTGTGACCAAGGGCCCGTTTGCGGATTTCGTGGCGACGGTCGAGAGCATCGCCCCGGACCGTCGCATCTGGGTGCTGATGGAGATCATGGGCGGGCAGACCCGGGTTGCGGTCGCCGTGGAGCAGCTCAGGACGGTGTGAGAACGCGTGCCAAGACCGGGAGCGCCGCCAGATACCGTGCTTTCGTGCGCAAACACGACGAGACCATCAAGTTCGACCCTCAGTGCGGTCCCCAGTTTCTCCGACACTCTGACGGCGGAATTGGTTTTCCGGCTCGCCTCGACGTGATGGTTCGTGCGCACATCGCGCCTGACGGCCAGGCAACTTCCGACTGCAAAGACTGCTGGTGCTCACGTCCGATGGCAGGCGGCGCCTGACCCACCTGGACGCGACCGACCACGACGGTACGGTCTGACTTGCGGCCCGGAGATGCGCCCGCCATCGTGTCTAAAGACACGCCGCCGCGGCGACGGCGCGGCCATATGCCCTCTCCGTGAACCCGGCGGAAACCCGACCGCGCCCGGAGCCTGCGTGCGGAGCCCGCGCGCGGTGGTCTTTGTCAGGTCTCGACCAGCATCAGCGGCGGTTCGTCGCATCGGTTGCGCCCGTCACGCCCGGCGGCATTCCAGATCAGGTCATGCACTTCGTTGCCATCGGGCTGAAAGGCCAGCGGCGCCGCGAGGAATATCCTGCGGATTTCGGGCACGTCGAAGGCCTGGCAGGCGCGGGCAAGCCGGTCGAGGTAGTATTCCACCTCGTCGCGGCTCAGCGACACCTCGGTCGCGGTCATGATGCGCGGGTGCTCGGTGCCGCGCGGGTTTGCGCCGATCAGCAGCTCCTCAAAGAGCTTTTCGCCCTTTTGCAGCCCGATGATACGTATGCCGATATCGCCGTCCTCGCCGCCTTGGCCACCCTGCTCGTCGATGACATAGGGCTTCAGCCCATGGAGCCGGATCATGGTCTGTGCCAGATCGAAGATGCGGACGGGTTCGCCCATGTCCAGCACGAAGACGTCCCCGCCCCTGGCCATCGCGCCGGCCTGGATCACCAATTGCGAGGCTTCGGGGATGGTCATGAAAAAGCGGGTGATATCGCGATGCGTCACCGTGACCGGCCCGCCGCGTTCGATCTGGGCACGAAAGCGCGGGATGACCGAGCCCGACGAGCCCAGCACGTTGCCGAACCGCACCATCGAAAAGGTGGTGCGCGGCGCGTCCTGCGCCAGCGCCTGGCAGATCAGTTCGGCCATCCGCTTGGAGGCGCCCATGAAATTGGTCGGGCGCACCGCCTTGTCGGTCGAAATCAGGATGAACTGCTCGACTCCCATCTCGGCCGCAGCCTCGGCGATGACCCGGGTGCCGAAGACATTGTTGCGGATGCCCTCGGCCACGTTTTCCTCGACCAGCACCACATGCTTGTAGGCGGCGGCGTGATAGATCGTCTGCACGCCGAAGCCACGCAGGATGGCGCGCACGCGCCGGGGATTCTGGACTGATCCCAGCACCGGCTCGATACGCAGGCTGCGGCCCGTGCGTTCCAGCGTTTCCCGCAACTCGCCGGTAATGGTGTAAAGGGCGAGTTCCGACACCTCGAGCAGGACCAGCACAGCCGGATCGTGACGGATGATCTGGCGGCAGAGTTCCGAGCCGATCGAGCCGCCGGCGCCCGACACCAGCACCGCCTTGCCGGTGATGTTACGCGCCATCAGGTCGTCACGAGACGGTACCGGTTCGCGGCCAAGCAGGTCTTCGGGCGTCACCCGGCGCAGGTCGCTCATGGTGGTGCGGCCGTCGACGATGTCGGCGATACCGGGGATGGTGCGGATGTCGATGCCAAGCGGCTCGAGGCTGGCGACGATCTTGCGCCGCCGCCCCCGGCCGGCGCTGGGGATGGCCAGCAGGATGCAGCCGACACCCTTGCGTTCGATCAGCCACGGCAACTGATCGGGGGCATAGACCCGTCTGCCCTCGACCCAGTTTTGTTGCAGTCGCGGGTCGTCGTCGATGAACGCCACCGGCGCGAATTCGCGATCGTGCGCCAGCGCGCTCACCAGTTGGCGTCCGGCCTCGCCGGCGCCGTAGACGATGACCGGTTGACGTCGGTGCGGGCGAACCTGGCGCAACAGGCTTTGCATCAGGAACCGCAGACCGCCGGCGGTCACGAAGAGCAGCAGCGCATAGATCGCCGGCACCGAACGCGGCACCGGTGCCACCAGCAGCTGTGCGCTGAGAAAAAGAAACACCGACGAGGCGAACACCCCGATCAGGATCTCCTGCAGGACGTGGCCATTGATAAAGCGGATGACCGAACGGTAAAGACCCAGCGCATGAAACGTCAGGAGCGTCCCGAGGATTGTTGGCACGATCGTCAGCCAGACCGGGGTACTGGCGAAAAAGGCGTTGCTTTCGAGTCGCAGCGACATCGCCATGACGAAACACACCACCACCAGCAGACTGTCGCACACCATCTGAAAAGCTTGTTTGGTCCGACGGTTGAGCGTCGTCAGCTGGGATAACACTTTATCCATCTGTCCGCTCGCTCCAGAAAATCCAGTCAAAGCAATGCGTAATTCCAGTACATCGCGCCCCAACGAGACTCAACCGTTCCGTGCAACCCAACTTCAACAGTTAAACGCGTAAGTGATTGATATTATTGATGCGGGATATCTGCTTTTGCCACAACCGGGCCGTTTCAGGAGGGTGTTTTCAGGCTCAGTGCATCGAAGAGTTCCAATTGCTCC
>NZ_QITQ01000005.1 GCF_003260265.1 Roseovarius amoyensis | reverse complement strand
AAAATCACACCACGTGCCACAACAACGATCCCACGAAATCTACCGCTTCGCGATACAAAACGCCTTGTTTTGTTGACCTGCGCCAAACGAAATCCGGAAAAATCAGCCGCGAACTGTCGAAGTTGGGGTGCAAGGCGTCAGGATTGTACGTCTTCGCGGCAAAGACGCAAGGGCTCGGGTTTCTCACGCCGGAACTTGCTGCTTTATGCTCCGACACCGTGACTGGTAGATCACCTGTCAATGGCGGAGTAAAAACCGGCCACGTGGCGGCAGATTTCCACCGGTAGGGGCGCGGCATGTGACCCGAGGGGGTGATGCCCGCGCTTGTCGCTGAGCGTCGGCGATTGCGTGCGAACGTGGTCGAATGCCAATTTTCGGGTGCGGTGTTGATGTGGCGTTGATGTAAACGCGAAAAGGCCGATGGTATTTGTATACCACCCGCCAAGCGCCTGTTATCTTTGTTGGATTTGGTTGCGGGAGTAGGATTTGAACCTACGACCTTCAGGTTATGAGCCTGACGAGCTACCAGACTGCTCCATCCCGCGTCAGTTTTGTATGCCCTGCTTGCAAGCTGGGGCAAAATCGTCAGAGAGATACATTCAGGTGTCTTTCTAGGTTTGGCGGCGACCTACTCTCCCACGCCTTAAGACGCAGTACCATCGGCGCTAAGGCACTTAACGGCCGGGTTCGGAATGGGACCGGGTGTTTTGCTCTTGCCATGACCACCAAACCGAAAAAGACACCTGAAATCCAAGTCAAGCACACGCGGTGCGTACGCTTTTGGTCCGTTTGTCACAGCCTCGTTTGACGAGTCTGGCTTCTACCGGATCAAATCAAGCCTATCGGGCAATTAGTACCGGTCAACTGAACGCATTGCTGCGCTTACATCTCCGGCCTATCGACGTGGTGGTCTACCACGGCCCTCAGGGATACCTTGTTTTGAGGGGGGCTTCCCGCTTAGATGCCTTCAGCGGTTATCCTGTCCGATCATAGCTACCCTGCACTGCGGCTGGCGCCACAACAGGTCCACCAGTGGATCGTTCACCCCGGTCCTCTCGTACTAGGGGCAACTCCTCTCAAGTATCCTACACCCACGGCAGATAGGGACCGAACTGTCTCACGACGTTCTAAACCCAGCTCACGTACCTCTTTAAATGGCGAACAGCCATACCCTTGGGACCTGCTCCAGCCCCAGGATGAGATGAGCCGACATCGAGGTGCCAAACACTGCCGTCGATATGGACTCTTGGGCAGTATCAGCCTGTTATCCCCGGCGTACCTTTTATCCGTTGAGCGATGGCCCTTCCACTCGGGACCACCGGATCACTATGGCCGTCTTTCGACTCTGCTCGACTTGTCAGTCTCGCAGTCAGGCTGGCTTATGCCATTGCACTCAACGAGCGATTTCCGACCGCTCTGAGCCAACCTTCGCGCGCCTCCGTTACTCTTTAGGAGGCGACCGCCCCAGTCAAACTACCCACCACGCAGGGTCCCGGACCCGGATAACGGGCCGCGGTTAGACATCAAGAGTGCGAAGGTTGGTATCTCAAGGGTGGCTCCACAGAAACTAGCGTTCCTGCTTCAAAGCCTACCAACTATCCTGCACATCACAATCCTGATGCCAGTGCGAAGCTGTAGTAAAGGTGCACGGGGTCTTTCCGTCTAACCGCGGGAAGCCTGCATCTTGACAGGCAATTCAATTTCGCTGAGTCGATGTTGGAGACAGCGGGGAAGTCGTTACGCCATTCGTGCAGGTCGGAACTTACCCGACAAGGAATTTCGCTACCTTAGGACCGTTATAGTTACGGCCGCCGTTTACCTGGGCTTCAATTCGGAGCTCTCACCCCTCCTTTTAACCTTCAGGCACCGGGCAGGCGTCAGACCCTATACGTCGTCTTGCGACTTCGCAGAGCCCTGTGTTTTTAGTAAACAGTCGCCACCCCCTGGTTTGTGCCCCCGCCCCACAGTTGCCTGCAAAGCGGGCCTCCTTCTCGCGAACTTACGGAGGTATTTTGCCGAGTTCCTTCAACATCGTTCTCTCAAGCGCCTTGGTATACTCTACCTGTCCACCTGTGTCGGTTTAGGGTACGGTCCAATAGAGGGGCTATTTCCAGGAACCGATTAGCGGCCCGCCCAATCCAATAAGGGCGAACAACCTTCACGATCCGTCACCACCTCTTGGCCCAGGAATATTAACCTGGTTCCCATCGGCTACGCCTTTCGGCCTGACCTTAGGGGCCGGCTTACCCTGCTCAGATTAGCTTTAAGCAGGAACCCTTGGACTTTCGGCGAGAGTGTTTCTCACACTCTTTGTCGCTACTCATGTCATCATTCTCACTAGTGATCTCTCCACCGGATGGCTCACGCCCCGGCTTCATCGAAAGCCTCGCTCCTCCAATGCGGTCGAAACCGCTAAGGAGGAATGAGACTATATCACACTACGCTCTGCTACCAGTGCTTACGCACTCCTCGGCTTCGGCTCGTGGCTTGAGCCCCGTTACATCTTCGCCGCAGGACAACTTAATTAGACCAGTGAGCTGTTACGCTATCTTTAAAGGATGGCTGCTTCTAAGCCAACCTCCTGGTTGTTTTGGTCGTCCCACCTGCTTTCCCACTTAGCCACGAATTAGGGGCCTTAGCCGGAGGTCAGGGTTGTTTCCCTCTCGACTACGGACGTTAGCATCCGCAGTCTGTCTGCCATCTAGTACTCCCCGGTATTCGGAGTTTGGTTAGGATCAGTAAGCCTGTGGGGCCCCATTACCCATCCAGTGCTCTACCCCCGGGGGTATTCGGATGACGCTCTACCTAAATAGATTTCGCAGAGAACCAGCTATCTCCGAGTTTGATTGGCCTTTCACCCCTAGGCACAGCTCATCCCGTTCTTTTTCAACAGAAGTGGGTTCGGCCCTCCAGTAAGTGTTACCTTACCTTCAGCCTGGCCATGCCTAGATCACTCGGTTTCGGGTCTGATCCATCCAACTCGACGCCCTATTAAGACTCGCTTTCGCTGCGCCTACACCTAACGGCTTAAGCTTGCTGGATAGACCAAGTCGATGACCCATTATACAAAAGGTACGCCGTCACAAGACTGGACACTAATGACAACCGGTCATTTGATCGGGATGGAAACGCGCAGATGTACGGTTTCCAACCCCGGATTGCGGCTGTAGATCCCGGCATTCGACCGATGGTCAAAGCCGAGCCCGACGCGGGTGCCGTTCGGCGCTTGATAGCCGAGCTCGACACCGGATCGGAACTGCACCTCGCCCCCCAGGTTCACACCACTCCCGCCTTCGTAAAGACCGGCCATCGTGTGAAATTGAAGAAACGTGCGTTCATTGAAGAGGTTGACGGTATAGGCTTGCCCCACGCCGGCCCAGAATTCTCCATCTGTGGTGGCCGAAAGGCCCCAGACGGTCTGGAACGGTCCAAAAGCCAGCCCGGTGTCGCGGCGATAATATATCTCCTCGCCCGAGGCCGATTCTTGAAAGTAGGTTTCGCCGATCGCCAGGCTGTTATACGCGGCGACGTCATTGCGTGCCAGGCAACCATCGTTTGGACAGTGGTTTATGCCCATGTCGATCAGACCTGCAATGAGGCCAATGACCGCCACGGTTCCGTCCGTAACAAATGCTATATCCGACACTGCAACCTCCAACATGACTCGTTGTCATGTTGATGCAGCAGATTGTCATTAGAGTCCAGTCAAGCTCCGACTGATTGTAGGCGTCCGGTTTCAGGTACTGTTTCACTCCCCTCGTCGGGGTGCTTTTCACCTTTCCCTCACGGTACTGGTTCGCTATCGGTCAGTAAGGAGTACTTAGCCTTCGAAGGTGGTCCTCCGATCTTCAGACAGGATTTCACGTGTCCCGCCCTACTTAATACGTCCTATTGAGCTTCCCATACGGGGCTGTCACCCACTATGGCCATGCTTCCCAGCATGTTTTGGTCACTCTCAAGGCTCGGCTGGTCCCCGTTCGCTCGCCGCTACTAGGGGAGTATCAATTGATTTCCTTTCCTCCGGGTACTTAGATGTTTCAGTTCCCCGGGTTCGCTCTTAAAGACCTATGTATTCAGTCCTTAAGTACCTGTTTATGCACATTATCAACTGCGAAAGCAGATAATAACATACATTCAGGTGGGTTGCCCCATTCGGAGATCTAGGGATCAAAGCCTATTCTCGGCTCCCCCTAGCTTATCGCAGAGTATCACGTCCTTCATCGCCTCTTACTGCCTAGGCATCCACCAAACGCCCTTTTCGCGCTTGATTTGATCCGGAAGAAGCAAGACTCCGATGCCTTCGCCCTTGCGGGCTTGGGAACCGGACTGCAGAGGCGCGCAACCGGCAAGCTGACGCGCCATTCCTCCGAACCAAAAGTCGTACATTCCCGCTCGAGCGCGGCTTGCGCCACACCCGAACATTTTGGTTAGTGTACTTGACTTGGACAACACTTGCTTTTTATCCGGCTTACACCGGAGAGTTCTGCACACTCGCAGAACCCAGCAAGGTTGATTGTATCTCTCTAAACGATGTCAAAGCGTCCGATTGGACGGCGAAACGCTTGGAAAAGCGTTCGGCGGTCAAATCGTGCTATATATCTCGGGTTTCATTCTGAATTTGGTGGAGCCGAGCGGGATCGAACCGCCGACCTCTGCAGTGCGATTGCAGCGCTCTCCCAGCTGAGCTACGGCCCCGGAAAGGCTGGTGGAGCCTACCGGGATCGAACCGGTGACCTCCTGAATGCAAATCAGGCGCTCTCCCAGCTGAGCTAAGGCCCCCACTTTACCCCCTCAGGGAAATGGTGGGTCGAGGAGGACTTGAACCTCCGACCTCACGCTTATCAGGCGTGCGCTCTAACCACCTGAGCTACCGACCCAGAGAACGGGCGGCAACCCGTTGAATGACTGAAGAGATACGAGGACGGCCTGGACCGCATGTTGTGACCCCCGTGACTTGGGGGTCTTGCTAAGTGCGTCGAAGGGTTGACCTGGAAAACCAGGATCGAACCGATATGGACGCATCCTTAGAAAGGAGGTGATCCAGCCGCAGGTTCCCCTACGGCTACCTTGTTACGACTTCACCCCAGTCGCTGAGCTCACCGTGGTCCGCTGCCCCCTGTAAACAGGTTGGCGCACGGCCTTCGGGTGAACCCAACTCCCATGGTGTGACGGGCGGTGTGTACAAGGCCCGGGAACGTATTCACCGCGTCATGCTGTTACGCGATTACTAGCGATTCCGACTTCATGCCGTCGAGTTGCAGACGACAATCCGAACTGAGATGGTTTTTGGGGATTAACCCACTGTCACCACCATTGTAGCACGTGTGTAGCCCAACCCGTAAGGGCCATGAGGACTTGACGTCATCCACACCTTCCTCCCGCTTATCACGGGCAGTTTCCATAGAGTGCCCAGCCGAACTGCTGGCAACTAGGGATGTGGGTTGCGCTCGTTGCCGGACTTAACCGAACATCTCACGACACGAGCTGACGACAGCCATGCAGCACCTGTCACCTGTCCAGCCGAACTGAAGGATACCGTCTCCGGTACCCGCGACAGGGATGTCAAGGGTTGGTAAGGTTCTGCGCGTTGCTTCGAATTAAACCACATGCTCCACCGCTTGTGCGGGCCCCCGTCAATTTCTTTGAGTTTTAACCTTGCGGCCGTACTCCCCAGGCGGAATGCTTAATCCGTTAGGTGTGTCACCGAATAGCATGCTACCCGACGACTGGCATTCATCGTTTACGGTGTGGACTACCAGGGTATCTAATCCTGTTTGCTCCCCACACTTTCGCACCTCAGCGTCAGTATCGAGCCAGTGAGCCGCCTTCGCCACTGGTGTTCCTCCGAATATCTACGAATTTCACCTCTACACTCGGAATTCCACTCACCTCTCTCGAACTCTAGACTGATAGTTTTGGAGGCAGTTCCGGGGTTGAGCCCCGGGATTTCACCCCCAACTTTCCAATCCGCCTACGCGCGCTTTACGCCCAGTAATTCCGAACAACGCTAACCCCCTCCGTATTACCGCGGCTGCTGGCACGGAGTTAGCCGGGGTTTCTTCTACGGCTACCGTCATTATCTTCACCGTTGAAAGAGCTTTACGACCCTAGGGCCTTCGTCACTCACGCGGCATGGCTAGATCAGGGTTTCCCCCATTGTCTAAGATTCCCCACTGCTGCCTCCCGTAGGAGTCTGGGCCGTGTCTCAGTCCCAGTGTGGCTGATCATCCTCTAAAACCAGCTATGGATCGTCGGCTTGGTAGGCCATTACCCCACCAACTACCTAATCCAACGCGGGCCGATCTTTCACCGAAATTCTTTCCCCCGAAGGGCGTATACGGTATTAAACCCAGTTTCCCAGGACTATTCCGTAGTGAAAGGCACGTTCCCACGCGTTACTCACCCGTCCGCCACTAGATCCGAAGATCTCGTTCGACTTGCATGTGTTAAGCCTGCCGCCAGCGTTCGTTCTGAGCCAGAATCAAACTCTCAGGTTGAAAGGTCGTTACCGACCTAACCTTGACGTCTGACCTCTGCACATCGTCACCTGCCCGGCAGGGCAGGATCCGTCTCTGTTTGCTGTGCATCGTCCATACAGGACGGTGTCCAAACAAACAGTGAAGCTGACTAACCATAATCGGGTCCCGGCAAAGCCTGGCGCCCTAGGTAGTTCGATATGCAGTGTCAGTCCATCGTACCGGACCAAACCGCCCACATATCTCTTCAGTAACCCGCGATTTCAAAGAGCGTGAGAGACAAAATCAACCGGATGCGCCATTTCTTTTTGGCGCGCCCCGCCTCATTATCTCTCGTTTTTTGTGTTCCGCCTCGTTGCCGTGTGGCCCGTTTGGCGTACCGTGTAGCGCCTCAGCGCCGCCGGTGAGGGGGTATTTACGGATTGATGCTGGCCCTCGCAACCCCTTTTTTCAGGAAACCTCGCATTTTTTTCCATTTTCTAAATTACTGTTAGTTATCAGTGTGTTACAAAATCTTCACTTATAATTCACGGAGCACGCGCCATCTTCCCCCCCGGCTTTCAGGCGACAAATCCGCGGGATCGTGGAGGTTCCGGGGGAATCTCTGTCGATTCACGGCAGACTCGCCGCGGAATCATCGCCAGACGAACCGGATTCTAGCGCTGCGATTCCGCCGGCACGGCTGCTCCGCGCAGAATCGGGCGGCGCGGCGTCCGCACAAAGAGCAGCCGCAGCGCCAACAGCCCGGCGATCAGGGCCAGCATCACCATCGGTTTCATCTGCCAACCCTTGACCAGCAGCAGGTAATGCACCCCGCCCAGGATCGCGGCCGGATAGACCAGCCGGTGCAGTCTGCGCCAGGCCGGCCCCAGCCTGCGCACCGACCAGTCGTTCGAGGTCAGCGCCAGCGGCAAGAGCATCAGGAACCCGGCCATGCCTACCGTTATATATGGCCTCTTCACGATGTCGGCCCAGACCCGGCTAATGGACTGAATATCCAGCACCGCCCAGGTCAGCAGATGCACCACCACGAAAAAGAAGCACGCCAGCCCGATGGCCCGGCGCAGCCGTATCAGGTTGACCCCGGCAATCCGGCGCAGCGGAGTGACCGCCAGGCCCGCGATCAGCAGGTAAAGCGCGGCCTCGCCATAGGCGTGTTCCAGCGCCTCGACCGGGTTGGCGCCCAGCCCGCCGGCCACACCCCGCCAGAACATCCAGCCGGCATAGGCCGCACTACCGGCATAGACCGGCCACGCCGGCAGGCGGCGGACCGCCCGGTTGAGGGCGTCAGCCAGCCTCATGCGGCCCCCGGCAGCAAGGTCGCCATCAGAAATGCTTCGCCAGGTCCATGCCGGCATAAAGCCCGGCCACGTCTTCGCCATAGCCGTTGAACATCAGCGTCGGTTGCCGGCGGGCGAACAGCCCGGTGCCGACGACGCGCTCGCTTGCCTGGCTCCAGCGGGGATGATCGACCTGCGGATTGACGTTGCTGTAAAATCCGTATTCGCGCGCATTGGACTTGTTCCAGGTGGTGGGCGGCATCGTGTCGGTCAGGGTGATCCGCACCACCGACTTGATCGACTTGAAGCCGTATTTCCACGGCACGACCAGCCGCAGCGGCGCGCCGTTCTGGTTGGGAATGTCGCGGCCATAGATGCCGGTGGCCATGATCGTCAGCGGATGCATCGCCTCGTCCAGCCTCAGCCCCTCGACATAGGGCCACTCGATCACCGGGCGATGCACGCCCGGCATCTCGTCAGGGCGCAGCGCGGTTTCGAACGCCACGTATTTTGCGCCGCCCTGTACGACCACCATCGCCAGCAGGTCGGCCAGCTCGAACCCGTTCCACGGCACCACCATCGACCATGCCTCGACACAGCGCAGGCGATAAAGCCGCTCTTCGATCGTCATCTTATTCAGGATGTCCTCGAACGCATAGTCGCCGGGCCTGTCGACCAGCCCGTCGATGCGCACGTTCCATGGCTCGACGGTCAGCTTGTGGGCATTCGTGGCCGGATCGCCCTTGCCGGTGCCGAACTCATAATAGTTGTTGTAGCTGGTGATGTCGTCCCAGCCGGTGGGTTCCAGCGTTTCGGCCTGCGCCCTGCCCCCCAGCCCCGACAGCGCCAGCCCGGCCGCCGCCGCGCCGATGATCTGCCGGCGGTTCAGAAAGACACGCTCAGGTGTCACGTCGTTGTCGGTCAGGGTGTTTTTCCAGCGATGGGCCATGTCCTTGCCTCCGTAGCCGTGCCAGGATCTGGCGCCCTTTCAAGATTTGCCGCCTAGGCCCACAAGGCAACCCACCTCACGAAAACGTATGCGCATCGTTATTGGGTATCAGCCGGCTCAGTGGCACCGAACTGCCGTCAGGCTGCACGATGCGCACATGCCGCCGGCGCATCAGGCGCGGCTCTGACACGCCGACCGAATGGGCGATCATCTCGACCTCTTCGATGATGCGGCGGGCATAGCGCGCCACCTTGTCCTGCTTGTCCTCGACCACCAGCCCCATTTGCAGGCGCGCGTCATGCGTGGTTACCCCGGTCGGACAGGTGTTGCGATTGCACCGCATCGCCTGGATGCAGCCCAGCGAGAACATGAAGCCGCGCGCCGAGGTGACGAAATCGGCCCCGGCACATATGGCCCAGGCGATATCGCCGGGATTGATCAGCTTGCCACTGGAAATGATGCGGATGCGGCCCTTCAAGCCGTGATGGTCGCGGATATCGACCACTATCGGCAGCGCCTCGCGCACGGGCAAGGCAACCAGGTCCATCAGCGGCATCGGCGCCGCGCCGGTGCCGCCCTCGCCGCCGTCGATGGTGATGAAATCCGGCGCCTCCTCGACCCGGCGCGCCACGATCGCCTCGAACAGGGCCTCCATCGCCGCTTCGGAGCCGACAGCCATCTTCAGCCCCACAGGCTTTCCCGTGACCTCGCGGATATGAGAAACCATATCCAGCAACTCGCCGAACTGCGCCGCCTCGGGGTGGCGGTTGGGTGAAATGCTGGCCTGCCCGGCGGGGATGCCCCGGATCTGCGCGATCTCGGGCGTGACCTTTTCCGCGGGCAGGATGCCGCCCTTGCCGGGCTTGGCACCCTGGCTGAGCTTGAGTTCGAACATCCGCACCGTGTCATGCGCTGCGACCTCTCGCAGCCGCTCGTCGGACAGCCCGCCCAGGGCGTCGCGCACCCCGTATTTCGCGGTGCCGATCTGAAAGACGATGTCGCAGTCCCCCTCCAGGTGATAGGGGCTCAGCCCGCCCTCGCCCGTGTTCAGCCAGATACCGGCCTTGCGCGCGCCATGGCTCAGCGCCCGCACCGCCGGGCGCGAGATCGCGCCATAGCTCATGCCCGAGATATTAAAGAGCGATGGCGCCGCATAGGGTTGGCGGCAATGCGGCCCGATAACCAGCGGCGCGGATTTCGCATGCTTGTCATCAAGTGGCGGGAACGGCGCGTTGACGAATACCGACGTGCCGGGAATAGCCATGCTGCGGGTGGAGCCGAAGGCAACGGTATTTCCCCCGCCTTCGGTCGCGCGCTCGACCCACTCTCGCTGGGCGCGGTTGAAAGGCAGCTCCTCTCGGTCCATGGCAAAGAAATACTGGCGAAAGAACTCGCCCAGCTCGGTGAATATGCGGCGGAACCGCCCGATCACCGGATAGTTGCGCCTGATCGCGTCGCCGGTCTGCATCCGGTCGATAACGAAAAACACCGCCACCACCACCAGCACCACCAGCATCGCCAGCACGAAAAGCCCGGCCAACAGCTCGCTCCACTGTACGGCGGAATACATGTCCATGTTCATACTGCCTCTCTTTACCAACCCTTGTCGTCGCCTTGCGGCCATCATACCCGCCAAACCCAGACCGGCCAGCCATTGCTACCGGCGCAGATCACCACTCGCACCGCATATCCCGCACCGACCCGGCATCGGCCCATGGTCGCGGTCGGGTACGAGCAAGTCCGACACTCTATATACAGGCGCCTGTATAGGCGCCTCTTCAAACTGGCTCAGGCCGGCGTGATCGACCGGATGACCGCGGTGCTGCGCGCGCCCTTTCCATGGCCACGAACAAGGGTCCGCCGTCTCCAGCGGAAATGTTACAGAAGGTAGATTGGCGTACAAAAAAATTAACACTCCCCGGCGCCGGGTGCTTGCCATTCCGGCACGATTAGCTAATCCTCACCACGATCACCAAGGGGGGAAGAATGCTTTTCCGCATCATCGACGGGCTAAACGAAATTGTCGGGCGGCTTGTGTCGGTGGTTGCCGCGATCTTTGCCGCAATCATCATCTATGACGTCTTCATGCGTTACGCCATGAACGCCCCCACCCGCTGGGCCTTTGACGTGACCAAACAGTTATATGGCTTCTACTTCGTCTTGCTGGGCGGCTATGCGCTGCGTCACCAGGCGCATGTGCGCGTTGACCTTATTACCGAAACGCTGAGCGCCACCGTTCGCCGCTGGGTCGAGGCGGCGGGCTATGTGATATTCTTCTTTCCGTTCGCCTGGGTGTTCATGACCCGGTCCTACGAATTCGCATCACGAGCCTTCACCCAAGGCGAAACGACCTATGGCTCTGTTCAGTTGCCGGTCTATCCGCTGAAGATGGCGATGGCGGTCGCCGCCGCGCTGCTGCTGATCCAGGGCGTGTCGGAATTCCTGAAACTCGTACTCAATCGGCAGGAGAGCCCCCGTGACGCCTGAACTCATCGCCCTGGCCATGTTCGGCCTGCTGCTGCTGGGCCTTTTCATGGGGCATCCGCTGGCATTCGTGCTGGGCGGCAGCGCCGTACTGGGCACCCTGATCGCCGGAAAGCCGATGGTTCTGGGGATCGTCATCAACCGGATTTTCGGTGACGTCCTGGACAATTACACGCTGATCGCAATCCCGCTGTTCATCCTGATGGCGCGGTTCCTGTCCGACAGCGGCGTTACCGACAAGATGTTCGAATCACTGCGCCTGTTGATGTCGAACGTGCGCGGCGGGCTGGCGTTGGCGGTGGTGTTCATCTCGATCCTGCTGGCCGCGACGACCGGCATCATCGGCGCATCGATCACCGTCATGGGGGTGATGGCGCTGCGACCGATGCTGCAATACGGCTATTCGCCGACCCTGACGACCGGGGTGATTGCCGCGTCGGGCTGCCTTGGCATCCTGATCCCGCCGTCGATCATGCTGATCCTGATGGCCAGCTATTCACCCCTTTCGGTGGGCGAGTTGTTTGCCGGCGCGATGATCCCCGGCGTGTTGCTGGGGTTGCTTTATGCAGTGTGGGTGATGGTCGTGTCCAGATTCCGGCCAGACATGGCCCCGGCGGTGGAACCCGACGAACGGATCCCGCGCGCCGAGCTGCTGCGGATGCTGGTGATCGAAGCGGTGCCGCCGCTGGTTCTGATCCTCGGCATCCTCGGCTCTCTCCTGGCCGGGATCGCCACCGCAACCGAAGCCTCGGCCATCGGCGCGGCGCTGGCCCTGGCAATCGTGATCCTGCGGGGCAAGTTCACCTGGCGCAGCTTTTACGGCGCCATGCTGGAAACCGGGCGGACCTCGGCGATGATCCTGTTCATCGTCATCGGCGCGACCGCGTTCACCGGGGTGTTCAACATCACCGGCGGCCTGCGCGCGACGCAGGAAATCATCCGCAACATGGACATGGCCCCCTGGCTGCTGATCGCTGTAATGATGTTCATCATCTTCATCCTCGGCGCCTTCCTGGACTGGACCGGCATCGTGCTGTTGTCGTTCCCGATCTTCCTGCCGATCGTGCAGGAAATGAACTTTGACCTGCTGTGGTTCGTGGTGCTGATGTCCGTGGTGCTGCAGACATCCTTTCTGACCCCACCATTCGGATATGCGCTATTTTACCTGCGGGCCATAGCGCCAAAAAGCGTACGAACCTCGCAGATCATCGCCGGGGTGATGCCCTTCATCGGGCTGATCATCCTGATGTGTCTCGCCGTAGCCTTTGTGCCGGAACTTGTCACATGGCTGCCCGATACTCTTTACCACCAAAAACCCTGAGGAGGACTTGGTATGACTCTGAAAAGAACCGTAATGGCAGGTGTTGCCCTGGCGGCCAGCCTGGCGACCCAGGCTGCGGCACAGGAAAGCTGGACCATGACCACGACCTGGCCCAGCTCGCTGGAGTTGATCGAGATCGACCGCCACTTCGTCGAACTGGCGAACGCCCTGACCGGCGACGATCTGACCATCGAGTTCTTCGATGGCGGTTCGCTGGTCCCGGCGGGCGAGGTATTCGGCGCCGTCGAATCAGGCACCATCCAGGCCGGCGGCGACTGGCCGGGCTATTGGGCCGGCCGCAACTCGGCCTTTTCGCCTCTGGCGACCACATCCAGCCTGTTCAACGCCATCGACTACGTCAACTGGATCAACCAGTGGGGCGGCGCCGATCTCTATAACGATATCTACGGCAAGTTCGGCATGGTCTACCTGCCCTACGGCGTGACCAACAACGAATCGGGCTTCCGCACCAACAAGCCGATCCGCAACCTCAGCGACCTCGAAGGCATGCGCCTGCGCCTGTCGGGTCTGGAACAGGGCCGGATCCTGGAAAAACTCGGCGGCAGCCAGGTTTCGATGGCCGGTGGCGAGATCTACCAGGCGTTGGAACGCGGCGTGATCGACGGGGCGGAATTCTCGACCCCCAACGTCGACTTCTCGGGCGGTTTCCACCAGGTGACCAAGTTCTGGGCCACCCCCGGCTGGCACCAGTCGGCGTCGGCGTTTGGCGTGATGATCAACAAGGCCTCGTGGGACGCGCTGTCGCCCGAGACCCAGGAAGCCCTGAAAATCGCCGCCCAAGCCAACCTGATCTGGTCGCTGGCCTTTACCGAAAAGCGCGCGACCGAGGCCTATCAGCAGTTCCTGGATGCTGGCGTCGAGATCACGCGCTATGACGATGAAACCCTCGCCAAGGTTCAGGAAATGGCCAACGAGGTGATCGAGACGACCGCCTGCGAGAACCCCGATTCCGCCAAGGTCTATCTCAGCCAACTCGAATACCTGGCCGACTATGCCAAATGGCGCGATGCCTCGGCCCCCTTCAACCTGGGCCGCACGCCCAATGGGCCCGACATCGAAAAGGTCCGCGCCTGCGTGCAATGACCTGAAGAGAATTGCTGCCGAACCCGGCAGCTAACCGGCCCCCGCCCATCGGCGGGGGCTTTTCTTTTGGCCTTCACGATCCGCCAGAAAACAGATGGCGACTGACTGTGTGACTGCCCCTGCTCGGGCCGCGCCGTCACCCGGTCGCACCCGCCCCCTCTGGCACGGTACGCGGCAGACGCCGGAACTCTACCGCACCGGCCAGGGCCCGGCGAAACGCCACCGGACGCAGGTCAATGGCGTGGCTTGCGACCTGCCCCATTGCACCGGCGGCCTTCAACCGCCGGCCCACGCCGTGACCGGCACGGCCGACCAGATAGTGATGAATGTTAGTACTGCGCGGAAAGCGCGACCAGTGCGGCCGCTCAAGCCGCCCGCCACCATGCAGAACGAAATAGGTGCAATCGGGGCTCAGCGCATCCTCCAGCGGCGGGCAGGTAAAGCGCACGATGCGGTCGCGGTATTCGCGCCAGCGTGTCTCTTCTGGCACGACCGCCGGATCGGCAGAATACTGAGCTGACAGCGCCAGACAGCCCACGGCCCCCAACGCCCCGGCCATCAGCACCGCGCCATAGCCGCCCATCGAGTTGCCAAAGGTCACCGTGCGTTCGATGCCGTGTTCGCGCCGATAGGCATCGACGGCGGCGATGATTTCATCGCGGATACCGGGGTCGTTGTACCAGCTGCGCAGCGTGTCGGCGACAAAGAGAACATGATTGCGCCCGCCCTGCCGGCCGCTGCCGACGAACTCTTCCACCTGCTGGGGGTCGCCGGGCTTGCCCACGCCGGCGAATGACACCACCAGGCGCGGATCGCTCCCCTCAAGGCTGGTTATCCGCAACCGGCCCGACATGTGCCAGGGCCGTGGCGCCGCGTGGCCCGGGGCCGGCATCTAGGCCAGAACCGACCGGTCCGCCTGGTCAGGCACGGCGGCGGCAGCGGCATCTATGCCGTGTTTTTCCAGCAATTCGGCCAGGAAACTGCCCTCTGGCGGCACCCCGCCGCTGCGACGGGCGCAGAACCGCTTGATCGGCGCCCAGATATGGATGCAGCGGGTCGTGTCCGTCAGGTGCTGATAGGTGCGCTCTGGTCGCTTGGCAAAGACGCGGCGGTTGGCATAGTGCACCGGGTAATAGACCTCGGGCGGGCTGGCATATTTATCCTCGCCGGTCTTTTGCAGATAAGCTGTCACCCCCAACGGCCCCCAGATGCCCCACGGCATTTCCGAGACATGCATCGGGTCGCCCGCTTCGGCCCGCTGGCGGATCTCATTCAAGTGCCGCGGCGGCAGCCATTCGGGCACCGGGTATTCCTCTTTGGTGAACTCCAGCAGGCCCTGCAATGCCGGTGAATCCTGCGGCATGCGCAGGATAGCGCCGTTGATCTGGCCTTTCTGCCGGTCTTCCAGCCAGAATTCATAGCCGAATACATGGCTTTCGCCCCCGGGTATCGGGCGCACCGAATAGACGTCGGTGTCGATATAGATGATCTCGGGGTCGGCGGCCAAAAGGTGAAAGCGGAACAGGTCTGAAAACAGCGCCACACTGCCGGTGCGCGCGTGGGTCACGAAATTGTCCGTATCCAGCACCTCGCGCCCGTCGCGCCGCTCGACCCCCTCGGGGATGCCGCCGACCTCATCATAGGTATAAAGGATCGTCGGATGCCCCTGATCGACAAAGGACTTCAGACAAAGCTGTTCAAGCCAAGTCAGCGACCCGCCGATCCACAGCGCGCCGACGGGGGGAAGATCTGCCATGCTGCTTGCCTCAAAAAACGTTATTTATTGCCGGGATGCTAGCTTATTGCCCGGTTTCCGGCAAGCACGGGCTGTCCCCCGCCCAAGGTTTCACGGCGTCCGCCCTTGCATGGTGTGCGCTTCGTGCGTACCCCTTGGGATCAGGCACCGACGCCGGGGCAGCGGAGCAGTACCATGACAGACCGGCCGGCAAGAACGCTGTTGGGCACCGTCAAGGACGAAGGGCCCTACCTGCTGGAATGGATATGCTATCATCGGCTGATCGGGTTTGATCGCATCGTCGTGGCCTCGAACGATTGCGGCGACGGCACGCGCCAGATGCTCGACTATCTCGATACCGTCGGAGAGATCGAGCATGTCGAGAACAGCGCCCGGCACGAGGGCGAGCCAGCCGACCCGCAAAACCGCGCCTATGCGCGTTTCTGGGCCGATGAGGGCATTCGCGCGTCGGAATGGGTGCTGGTCGGCGACGCTGACGAGTTTCTCAACATCCGCACCGGCGATGGCACGCTCGACGCACTGATCGAGGCGGCAGAGGCGCGCGCCGGCGGGCAGGTCGATATCATATCGGCCACATGGCGGGTGTTCGGCAATGGCAGCATCATCGAGTTCCTTGACGAGCCGGTGATCGCCCAGTTCACCCACGCGGCGGCACCCGGCATCCACCCCACCCAGCGCCTGACGGCCTTCAAGACGCTGTTTCGACCCAAGGTCGTGCGCAAACTCGGCATCCACCGCCCGCGGCTTTACCCGCGCTATGTCGATGGTGGCGCACAGGTGACCTGGGTCAACGGCGCGGGCGCATTGATGCCTGAACGCTATCTGCGCCAGGGATGGCGCAGCGATGCCGACAGCTATGGCGACGATCTGGTCACCATGAACCATTACATGATCAAGTCGTCTGAGGCGTTCCTGATGAAACGCTATCGCGGCACCGCCAACAGCGCCGACGCCGAGCGGATCGATTTTTCCTATTTCGAAACCTTCAACGCCAACGACACCGAGGATTGCAGCATCCAGCGGCACGTCCCGGCCCTGAAGGAAGCGATTGCGCGACTGAAATCGGATCACCCGCACCTAGCACTGCTGCATGACCGCAGCCTGGCCTGGCATCGCCGGCGGCTGGTCGCGGCACGCAAAGACCTGGCCGCCACCGCGCCCGAGGACGCGCGCCGACTGGGCATCGGTTAAAATGGTCGCCGTTCCCGACAAGCCACGCACCGCACCCGCGCCCGGAAATGGTTGTTGCCTGAAAACACGAGGAATGGGAAACTCCGCCCCGGGCAGCAAGAGGGCAGGCTGAATGGCCTCACGAAAGAAAAAGGAACGCTTTCTCATCGTCACGACGATGAAGAACGAGGCGCCGTTCATGCTGGAATGGATCGCGTACAACCGCGCCATCGGCTATGACGATTTCCTGATTTACACCAACGACTGCACCGACGGCACCGACGCCATCGCCCTCCGCCTGCAGGAGATGGGCCTTGCCGCCCATATCGACAACAACGACCGCGCTATCGGCCGCAAGGGGGCCATGCTGTCGCCCCAGCGGGCCGCGCTGCGGTTGGCCACTGGGCATGAACGCTACAAGGCGGCCGACTGGATCATCTGCTCGGACGCGGATGAATTCCTCAACATCCGCACGGGCCAGACCTTGCCCGACCTGGTCGACGCCTGCGGGCCTGCTGATGCAATTTCGGTCTGCTGGAAACTGTTCGGAAATGCTTGTCGGCGTCAGTACGAGGACACGCCGATCATCGAACAGTTCTTCGCCTGTGCGCCCGAACAGGGATATACCAATTTCCGTGGCGCCGGGATCAAGACCCTGTTTCGCAACAACGGCGCGTTTCATCGCATGGGGGTGCACCGGCCCAAGGTGAACCCGGGCCGCGCCCCCGACCCGGAAAATCCCTATGCCCACGTCACCTGGCGCGATGCCGGCGGTGTTATCGTCGACGGAAACGAGATCAGCTGGCGCACATGGAAGGGGTTCACCCACACCCATGCGCGGCTGCACCACTATGCCATTCGCAGCTGCGACAGCTTTCTGGTCAAGCGCGACCGCGGGCGCACCAACCATATCCATGTCGACCAGGGGCGCGAATATTTCGACGCCATGAACACCAACCATGCCCGCGACTATTCCATCCTGCGGCACATGCCCGGCATGATGCGCGAACTGGCGCGCCTGCGCAGCGACAAGGTGCTGAACGAGCTGCACCAACAGGCCGTGGCATGGCACCGCGAACAGATCGCCGACATCAAGGCACGCCCCAACTGGGCGGAATTCATCGACATGGTCTATGGCCACAGCGGGGTTCCCGCGCCCAAGGCGCCACCGGCAAAGGAGGCGCCTGAACCTGCTGCTGCCCCTATCGACGCCGCGGCGGGGAAATGACGGCATGGATACGCTTTCCGAGATCCTCGAAAACTATCACAGCCGCCGCCACCTGTTGCAGACGATGCACCTGCCGGCGCGGGACTATGGCGGGCCGCGTTTCCTGTACATGAAGAACCACAAGGCCGCCTGCACCAACGTGCTGACGCTGCTTGTCACCCACATGCACCATGCGCTGGGCGGCCCGACACCGCCTCAGATCAGCATGGATGCACTGCACGACCTGTCGCCCGACTATCTGCGCGCCGGCGCGCGCGGGCTCGACTGGTCGACGGCGCGGGATGCGCTGACCGGGCCGGGGTGGTTTCGCTTTACGGTGGTGCGCGACCCGCTCAGCCGGACGGTGTCGGCATGGGCCGACAAGCTGCACTCTGCCACCAACCCTCGCCACAGGCGCGACCTCATGCAGTACTTGGGCCGCGACCTAGATGAAAAAATCGGGCTTTCCGCCTTTCTCGACATCCTGGCGCAGGACGAGGGCGCGCGCGACCTTGACCGCCACTGGCGGCCGCAGCACAAGGAAATCAGCTATGGGCTGGTGCCCTACGACCTGATCGGCCGGGTCGAGGCGATGCCGGCCGCCCGTAGCGCCATCGTCGCTGCGCTGTTCGGGCCCGGCGCCGAGGCGGTCAAGGTGCCCGACGCCCGCACCCATCTTGGCCATCGAACCGACAGCCAGAAGCTTCGCGACAGCCTGACCGCCGCCGACCGGCGCAACGTCGAACGCGCCTTCGCCCGCGATTTCGAGATGTACGAGGCCGTCACCCGGGCCGAGGCCGCCTGACGCGATGGCCCGGCTTGTCCTGCATATCGGCACACCCAAGACCGGCTCGACCGCGATCCAGCGGTATGCCCGCGCGCATCAGCCCTATCTTGCCTCGCGCGGCATCGACTTTCTGCTGCGTGGGCGGTTGGCATCCTATAACGACCTGGCGATCAGCCTGCGGGGCGGCAAACACGATGCCGCTGCCACAATCGCCACAGACATACGCAAGCGTATGGAGGAAAGCGATGCCGGAACCTTTGTCCTGAGTTCGGAGATGTTCACCGGGGTTGATCCGGCCAGGTTGCGCGACGCGCTGGCGCTGACGGCCATGCCGGAAACCCGCATCATCGGTTATTTCCGCCGCCAGGACCGCTATCTCGAAAGCTCCTACAAGCAGAAGATGAAGACCGGCAAGGTCGCGCCTGGTTTTCAGAACTATGTCGACAAGTTCGGAATCCGGGGCGGCGATTATCGCCGCATCGTCGATGCGTGGCAGGCGGCCTGGCCCGAGGCGACATTCATCTTTCGCCGGTTCGATCCGGTGGGCCTGGTGCGCGGCGACGTGGTGCACGATTTCACCGCGCTGCTGGGCCTCGATATTGATACCGATGGCAAACCGCCGCCCGCCGAGCCCGCGAACCCCACGCCATCTATCGACCTGCTGGACCTGATGCAGATCGTGGCGCGCATTCCCGGCGTCGACGCGCGCAAGGTGTTCCGCGCGCTGCCCGTGGCCGATCTGCCCCGGTTCCGGGGGCGGGCGATGGAAAACACCGCCGCGCGCGCCCTGCTGGCGCAGTTCGCCGACGGGAACGCGGCGCTGTGCCAGCGGTTCTTTCCCGGCGATAACGCGCTCTTTGCAACCGACGACCTGGACGGACCAGAGCCCGAGATCGCCACACCCAGCTTCACCGACGACCAACGCCGGATAATTACCGCACTCTTACGCGCGGTGGCCGAGAACAGCAGCGGCGCGAGTTAGGGCGCATGCGTCAGATCAGCTCCTCGCGCGCCCCCCCCCCCCGGGCTTGACCCGGGGTCTGCCCACGCGAACCAGGGGTCGGGGCGAGGCGGTTCAGGTTGTTATTTTACGGCTCCAGCACGTTGAAACGCGGGTCGTTGCGGATCGCCTCCCAGTCGCGGGCATATAGCCGGCCAAGATGGGCGCGTTCCTCGGGCGTCCAGGGGTCAAAGCGGCCATTGTTCTGATCTTGCGGGAACCGCTCCTGCACCTCGCGCGCGCGGGCGGCCATGGCGGCGGCGCCCTCCATCTCGGAAATCAGGACCAGTTCCTCGACCGCACGGGCGGACGCGGTCGGGCGCGGGCGCGACTCGCCCTTTTCCTTCAGCTTGGCGGCATCCACCCCATCGCCGCAAAAGAGCTGTAGGATCGCCGGACGCAGTTCCGCGAAATCCTCGAACCGCCAGACATGGATGCGCGCATCGGCGAAGACCTCGGCCGTATCGGTCAGCACTGCACCCCACGTCGGCAGCATCGACAAGACATTGCTGCGCATCTGCTCGGGCGTTATCATGTGCCCCTTGGTCGTCACCGTGGCCGCGCGCAGGTATTCCACATAGGCCGAGGCAAAGAAATCGGCATAGCTGCGCACCGCCAGAAACACATCCATGACCGGCAGCGGCAGGCGCTTGGCGAAAGCGGTGAAAAAGGTCTTACGGTGGCGGTAAAGCGTGCCGTCGGTGACGCAATGCGCCGGCAGACCGGGGATGTTTTCATCCGACAGGATCATCCGCCGCGGCCCCAGCGCCAGGGGTTCGGCAAAGAAGGCATCGGCAAATCCCTGCAACTCTTCCTCGGTAAACTGCGTGCGGCGCTTGATCTTGAGTTGCCGGTAGGCGTCGAGCTGCGAGGGAAAGGTCACATGCTTGCGCAGTTTCTGATGCGGCACGACATAGACGCTTTGCCGTCCCAGCCAGGGGGCGTTCTCCTCCAGCAGGTTTTGCAGGTGGGTGGTTGCGGTCTTGTGAAACCCGGCATGCAACACCGCGTGGCTGGTCCCGTCCGGCGACGCCTTGACGTCAAAGCGCACCGGGCGCACTGGCGGGGGCGCATAGGTGCCGCCGCCACCACGGGGCGAGGTGCGCACCGGCTGAGCGGCGTTCTTGCGTTTCTCAGGCGCGGCGGGGGCATCCGGCCCGGCCATCGCCGCCATCAGCCGCACCGCGCGCGGGTCTGCCGCCAGTTCCCCGGCGCGGGCACTGTTCCAGTCGCGCCCCGCCTGTTCCAGCGCCGCCAGTGCCGCGTCACCGCGCAGTTCGTCCAGCAGGGCCAACGACCGGCGTACCACCTTTTTCATGGCCATATCACGCTCGCCCGTCTGGTCGAGCAGTCGCCATTCCGCCAGCAGCGCCTTTTCCGACTCGTCATCCTGCGGCACCCCCCGGCGGATGAGAAAGGTCTCGGGGCTGGGCACCGCGTAGTAATGCAGGCGGGCGAAGCGGTGGGAAAACTTCTTCCACGCGGCCCATTGTCCCTTGAAGTAGCTTTCGGGCATCACCGCCCCGCCGGCATCCAGCCAGGTCACCTCGCTAGGCCCGGCACGAAACCGGGGCCTGTGCGGGCCAATGCTTTCGACCGTTTCGGGACGAAACAGGGTCCGGATGCCGCGCGCGATCATCCGGTCGCGCGCCTTCTCGGCCGCGGCCATGCGATATGTCTCGCGCAGCTGCCCTCCGGGCAACCCCCGCCGGCCACCACAGCCAAACGGCTTGCGGCATACCGATATCGCATCCGCCGGCCCGACCGCATCCAACAGTGCAGGCAGATCGCCCGCCTCGGTCCGGATGGCCAGGAATTCGTCGATATCCACCGGCATCGCCCAGGCCGCGCCAATATCAGCCAGGATCGGCGGCAGCGCGCGCAGCCCCCGGCGCATCGGGTCGCGCTTGATATGGGGTTTCAGCGGTACATGGCGGACATGACCCAGCTCCTGCAGGCGAGCCGCCATCCGGTCGGTGCCGTCCTGGGGGGCATGGGTGAACAGGATCGCCCCGTCAAAACCCAGCGTTCGGTAATGGGCGATCCATTCCAGCAGATAGGGCGCCTCGTTCCCCGGCGCGGCGACGATCCAGGCCCGTTCGCCCATCACGCGCCCCGCTCGGCCCCGACCCGGCCCTTTTGTTCGCGCATGTTGCTGCGAAAGGCGCGGGTCGCACGTTCGGCCATCGCCGTGCGCCCATCCTTTTCGAAATAATGCACCAATGAGCCGCGATACCACGGCAACTGCCGCCGGCCACGATAAAGCGCATAGAATTCCGCCGCTGTCAGGTCACCGAACAGCGCCGCCTGCATCACCGGTTTCAGCGCGTCGATCTTGCGCAGGAACACCGCCGACTTGTGATTGGAAAACCAGCATTTCAGCGGCATCACCCGCCTCTCGGCGCCAGGTGCCTCGACAAGGCGCGCGATGTGTTTTCGATCAAGCTCGAAATACGGGTCATAGAACACATGCGCCCGGCCCAGATCGGCCACCGCCTCTGCCGCGTCGCTGAAGGGCAGCGACCAGTCCTGCCGCCGCCCGGCGCGATAGCGCGTCTCGAACGGTACCAGCGCCTCGTCCAGCGTCGACTGGGGGTTGAAGGCCAGCACCACCGCCCCCGGCGCCAGCCGCGCAAATGTCAGCGCCGCGAACGCCCCCATGGACGAGCCGGCAAAGACACAGCGTTCATAACCGGCAAAGAACCCGGTATCGGCCAGCCGCTGCATCCGGGCGATCAGGTCGGCGTCGCGGTACCAGTTCGGCAGATGCGCATAGACGCCGAGGTGACAGACCTGGTTGTCGCGGGCGAACTTGTAGGCCCAGGGCAGGCGGTCGGGCGATCGGTCCCTGACATTGGCCAGGTTGTCGAAGGTGACCAGCAGCACCGATCGGCGCCGCCGCACGAACAGCATCGGGTGGCGGGGATCGGCCTCCAGAAATCCGCTGGCGGTGCCGCACGGGCCGATCTCATCCAGCCATATCGGCTGTGCGGCCTGCTTCGCCTTCGGGGCGACGGGGTTATCGCGTGCGCTCACCGGCCTACTCGCCCGCCACGGCCTGCTCTTCGCCGGCCTCCCAGCGCACCGAATAATCACCCTGCGAGACGTTGCCGATCCGCTCGGCTGTCACCGCATCGGGGCCGCGTTCGATGATATAGAAAAGGTACCAGCGCCCCTCCATCCCGGCGCCGCGAAAGCGCCGGCCATCCTGCCCGGTGTCGGGCGCAGGGCGCGGCTGATCGGCGTTCACGTCGAACGGCACGGCGGCGCATTCGTGCAGGATGCAGCGGCGCGCGTCTTTCCAGTAACGCCAGACCAGTTCGGGGCTGAACTGGTAGAATCCGTGCCCGGCCCAGCCGGTGATACCGTTGATCGACAGGAAGATGCCGCCGGGGCGAAGCATGTGAAAGACATTGTCCAGCGCCTGCGGCGCATTGAAGACATGTTCAAGCGTACCGCCATCTATGACCACATCGAAACGGCCGCGCAGGTCATCGGGCAGCGGCTCGTTCAGATCATGCGTGAGGTCGCAATTCTCATAGGCCGAGGCATCGAGCGATTTCGGCTCGGGATACCCGATCTTGCGTAGAAAGGTCTCGGCAAAGCCGTCTTCCTGTTCATAATCCGGTATGTCGGGGCTGAGCCCCGCGCGCCGCAGCTGCTGGCGGACGTGGCGACGGAACTTGCCCTTTATGTGAAATTTCTGCCGCCCCAGCATCACGCAGTCGCGCTTGTCCGCGACAAGGCCGCGCGCAGCGATCAACTGGCAGGCAAGCTGTGCGTCAATTCCCAAGGCGCCCTCCAACCCTGCGCTGCCGGTGCGGTTGGACCCACGACGACCCCGGTATCGCGCAGGTCAGTGAATTTCGTGTCAATGGCGGCCCTCCAGCCCGTCGGGTCGGCCCGGTCGATATGCCCGGATGGGGTTTACCCTTGTTCATGTCCGCGTGCCGCGCTGCTCTCTTTTCTGGATACGGCAGGCCCGCTTGCCCGGTCAACTGCGTTGTCCTTGCAGGGCGCTGTCACGCCGCGCTTTCGGCCGCCTGCGTGGCGGTTTTGCCCGCGCATGCGGGCGAAAAACAAAAGGCCCCGCCGTTTCCGGCGGGGCCCTCTTGCGCGATGTCCGGGGCGGTCAGTGCACGACCGCGTCGCCCGGCAGTTCACGGTTGGTGTTTCCCACCCGTTCGCCGATGATCAGCCCATCTGCGCCGGCGGTTACCGGCACCGTACCGTCATCCACGATGTCACCGGCCAGCAGCGCCTCGGCCAGCGGGTCCTGCAGCGCCTTCTGGATCACCCGCTTGAGCGGACGCGCGCCATAGACCGGGTCGTACCCTTCGTCGGCCAGCCACTTGCGCGACGCATCGTCCAGCTCCAGCCGGATCTTGCGCGAGGCAAGCCGCTTTTGCAGCCGCGCGATCTGGATGTCGACGATGCCGTCCATCTGGTCACGCGTCAGCCGGTCGAAAATCACGATCTCGTCCAGCCGGTTCAGGAACTCGGGCCGGAAATGCGACCGCACCGCATCCATCACGTCGCGCTTGGCGTCGGCTGCATCAGACCCTTCGGGCAACTGGCTCAGCGCCTGGCTGCCGAGGTTCGAGGTCATCACGATCAGCGTCTGCTTGAAATCGACCCGGTGGCCCTGACCATCGGTCAGCACACCGTCATCGAGCACCTGCAACAGCACGTTAAAGACCTCCGGGTGTGCCTTTTCGACCTCGTCGAACAGCACCACCTGATAGGGCCGCCGGCGAACGGCCTCGGTCAGAACGCCGCCCTCTTCATAGCCGACATAGCCCGGAGGCGCACCGATCAGCCGCGCGACCGAATGTTTCTCCATGAACTCCGACATGTCGATACGCACCATCGCGCTGTCGTCGTCGAACAGGAACTCGGCCACCGCCTTGGTTAGCTCGGTCTTGCCGACGCCGGTCGGCCCCAGGAACAGAAAACTGCCCAGCGGTCGGTTCTCGTCGTTCAGACCCGCGCGTGCACGGCGCACGGCGTTGGCCACGGCCTTGACCGCGGTATCCTGGCCGATCACCCGGCGGTGCAGGTTCTCTTCCATGCCCAGCAGCTTTTCGCGCTCGCCCTCCAGCATCTTGGCGGTGGGGATGCCGGTCCAGCGTTCGACCACCTGGGCGATCTGTTCGGGGCGCACGGCCTCTTCGACCATCACGCCGTCATCTCCGGCGGTCTCGGCGTCGGCAAGCTGCTTTTCAAGCTGCGGAATGATGCCATAGCTCAGCTCGCCGGCCCGCGTCAGGTCGCCGTCGCGCTTGGCGGTTTCCAGTTCGATCCGCGCACGGTCCAGCTGTTCCTTGATGTCGCGGGCCGAGGCCAGCTTGTCACGCTCTGCCTGCCACTGCGCGGTCATCTCGGCAGACCGTTCCTGAAGCTCGGAAAGTTCCTTTTCGAGCCTTTCGAGCCGGTCGCGGCTGGCGTCGTCGTCCTCTTTCTTGAGCGCCTCTGCCTCGATCTGCTTTTGCAGGATCTCGCGGTCGAGCGTGTCCAGCTCTTCGGGCTTGCTGTCGACCTCCATGCGCAGCCGGCTCGCCGCCTCGTCGACAAGGTCGATCGCCTTGTCGGGCAGGAAACGGTCAGTGATGTAACGGTGGCTCAGCGTCGCGGCCGCAACCAGCGCACTGTCCGAGATGCGCACGCCGTGGTGCAGCTCGTACTTTTCCTTGATGCCCCGCAGGATCGAGATCGTGTCTTCGACAGTGGGTTCCTCGACAACAATCGGCTGGAACCGACGGGCAAGGGCCGCGTCCTTTTCAACGTGCTTGCGGTACTCGTCCAGCGTGGTGGCACCAATACAGTGCAGCTCACCGCGCGCCAGCGCCGGCTTGATCAGGTTGGCGGCGTCCATGGCACCATCGGTCTTGCCCGCGCCAACCAGCGTGTGCATCTCATCGATGAACAGGATGACCTCGCCGGCGGCAGAGGTGACCTCGTTCAGCACCGCTTTTAAGCGCTCTTCGAATTCGCCGCGGTATTTCGCCCCGGCGATCAGCGCACCCATGTCCAGCGCCAGCAGCCGCTTGTTGCGCAGGCTTTCCGGCACGTCGCCATTGATGATGCGCAGCGCCAGGCCCTCGGCGATGGCGGTCTTGCCGACGCCCGGCTCACCGATCAGCACCGGGTTGTTCTTGGTCCGCCGGCTGAGCACCTGCATGGCACGGCGGATTTCATCGTCGCGCCCGATGATCGGGTCGATCTTGCCCTCGCGCGCGGCCTCGGTCAGGTCGCGGGCGTATTTTTCCAGCGCTTCATAGGTGTCCTCGGCGCTGGCGCTGTCGGCGGTGCGGCCCTTGCGCAGGTCGTTGACAGCGGCATTGAGCGACTGCGCGCTCACCCCGCCCTGGTCCAGCGCGTCCTTGGCCGGGCTGCGCACGACCGCAAGCGCGGTCAGCAGCCGTTCCACCGGCACAAAGCTGTCGCCGGCCTTCTTGGCCAGTTTCTGCGCCTCGTCCAGCACCTTGGCAGTCTGGCCGTCCATGTACACCTGCCCGGCGTCGCCGCTGACCTTCGGGATCTTGCCAAGGCTTAGGTCCAGCGCCTGGACCACGGTTTTCGGCTCACCGCCGGCGCGCCGGATGAGGTTGCTCGCCAGCCCCTCTTCGTCGTCCATCAATGCCTTGAGTAAATGTTCGGGGGCCAGTTTCTGGTGGTTCTCCCGCAGCGCGATCGTCTGTGCTGCCTGCAAGAATCCGCGCGACCGCTCGGTGAACTTTGACAAGTCCATGCCTTTTCTCCTTTTTTCAAGCGTTACCCCGGTTGCGCACCCTGTCAGAAGGCATGCGGCAGTCGGGAACCTCGACAACCGAGATGGGTAACCTGCGCGTGATCTTCAAGTCTCTGATGGAACCCGATTTCATGCCCCGCGCTTGACGGCGGCCACGGCACTGGCCAGAACGGCCTGACATCCAAACGGAGCCCCGCAAGATGCCCGATGACCGCCTGATCGTCGCCCTCGACCTGCCCGATGCCCATTCCGGGCTGGAACTGGCCAGGCAGCTTGGGCCGGCGGTGTCGTTCTACAAGATCGGGCTTGGCATGCTGACCGGCGGCGGCCTGGCGCTGGCGAACGAGCTGAAACAGGAACACGGCAAGCGGATATTCCTGGATCTCAAGCTGTTCGACATCGGCGCCACGGTCGAGGCGGCCGTGCGCGGGCTGGCACAATTCGATCTCGATTTTCTCACCGTTCACGGAGACCCGCATGTGGTGCGCGCGGCCAGGCGGGGGGCCGAAGGCAGCGCCACCCGCATCCTGGCGGTTACCATCCTGACCTCGCTCGATCGCGGCGATCTGGATGATTCCCTGATCGTGCCCGGCAACGTGTCCGATCTCGTCGCCCAGCGGGCCGCCCGCGCATTTGACGCGGGCGCCGACGGCGTCATCGCCTCGCCGCAAGAGGCCGCGGCGATCCGCGCCCTGCCACAGTCCGAGGGGCGGTTGATCGTCACCCCCGGCGTGCGCCCCGCCGGCGCCGCGCTGGGCGACCAGAAACGCATCGCCACCCCGGCCGAGGCGCTGGCCGCCGGTGCCGATCACATCGTCGTCGGCCGCCCCGTGCATGCCGCACCCGACCCGGCCGCCGCCGCCCGTGCCATTCTCAACCAGATCGCATGAGGCGGCCGGCCGATTGGGGTATTTGAGACCAGAAAGAAGCACAGCCAACATGATTCTTTCTGGTCTCAAATACCCATCTCCTGCCGCCGACGCCCACGCGAATAGATGATCTTTGCGCGCCGGCGGTGTAGGCTGACGCGACAACCGACCTACTGGCCAAACCCATGCCCGCCCTCTGCCGCGCCTGCCTGACCTGCTTTGACACCGGTCCGCGCTGTCCCGCCTGCGGCAGCCCGCGGGTGATCGTGCATGACGAGCTCTTTCAGCTTTCCATCGCGCACATGGATTGCGACGCTTTCTATGCCAGCGTCGAGAAACGCGACGACCCCAGCCTGCGCGACAAGTCGGTGATCATCGGCGGCGGACGGCGCGGGGTGGTGTCGACCGCCTGCTATATCGCCCGCATCCGCGGCGTGCGTTCGGCGATGCCGATGTTCCAGGCGCTGAAACTCTGCCCCGACGCGGTGGTGCTGAAACCGCGCATGGACGCCTATGCGCAGGTTTCCCGTCAGATCAGGGCGATGATGCTGAAACTGACGCCGGATATCGAACCGCTGTCACTGGATGAGGCGTTTTTGGACCTCACCGGCACCACCCGGCTGCACGGGGCGCCGCCGGCGGTGCTGTTGGCGCGGCTCTTGCGGCAGATGCAGGACGAGCTGGGGATCACCGGCTCTGTCGGGCTCAGCCACAACAAGTTTCTGGCCAAGGTAGCCTCGGATCTCGACAAACCGCAGGGGTTCTCGGTCATCGGGCTGGCCGAGACCGACGCCTTTCTGCGCGACCGCCCGGTCAGCCTGATCTGGGGCGTGGGGGCGGCGACCCGCACCGCGCTGGATGCTGCGGGCATCACCAGCTTTGCCGACCTGTGGCGCTGGGACAAGACCGACCTCATCGCCCGCTTTGGCGCCATGGGCGCGCGGTTGTGGCACCTGGCGCGCGGCCAGGACAACCGCCGGGTGCAGGCTGACGCGCCGGTCAAGTCGATCTCGAACGAGACCACCTTTGCCGAGGACACCGCCGATATAGACCGGCTGGAAGGGCACCTGTGGCGATTGTCCGAAAACGTGTCCGACCGCGCCAAGGCCCGCAATCTGGCGGGGCGGGTGGTGACGCTCAAGCTGAAACGAGCGGACCACACCACGCTGACCCGGCGGCGGTCGCTGCACGAACCTACCCAGATGGCGGACACAATCTGGCGCACGGCGCAGCAGTTGCTCAGCCGGGTCGATAGCGCGGCTCCCTACCGGCTGATCGGGGTCGGGCTGTCCGATCTCGGCCCTGCCTTGCCGGGCGATATTTCTGGTGATCTGCTGGACACACAGGCGCGGGCGCGCGGGCTGGCCGAGCGCGCCACCGACGACATCCGCCGCCGATTCGGACCTGATGCAATCGTCAAGGGGCGCGCCCTGCGCTGAACAGCCCCGCCCGGACCTATTCCGCCGCCAGGGCGTTTTCGCCGGGCCGGCCTATGGCGGCGACATCGGCGATCACGCCCTCGATCAGCCGCTTGAAGTCGTCGAAATCCGGCTTTGGGGTGATCGTGCGTTCGTCCATGTAAAGTGCGCGGTCGATCTCGACCTGCAGCGCGTGGCGGCCTGCCGCCGGGCGGCCGTAATGCTGCACCACGAAGGCGCCGGCAAAGGGCGTGTTACGGGCCACCACCAGCCCGGCGTCGCGAAATGCGCGCTCGACCCGGTCGACCACCTCTTCGCCGGCGGCGGCGCCGAACCGGTCGCCCAGCACCACCTCGGCCCGCCCGAGACCCGAGCGTGTGACCTGATCCATCGCCTCGTGCGGCATCGAATGGCAGTCGATCAGGATCGCCTGGCCGAACGCCGCCTGCGCGCGGTCCAGTTCCTGGCGCAACGCGGCGTGGTAGGGGCGCCAGTAGCGTTCGATCCGGTCCTCTGCCTCGGCGCGGGTGATCTTGCCGCGATAGATCGCCTGCCCGTTGGCCACTACCCGCGGCACCAATCCCAGGCCCGAGGCCACGCGCGGGTTGTGCCCCACCTGCCGAACCCCCTCGATCACAGCCGGGTCCAGTTCATCGGCGCTGCGGTTGAGGTCGACAAAGGCGCGCGGCACCCTGGCGCAGACCAGCGGCGCGCCATAGCTGGGCGCGCTTTCGAACAGCCGGTCAACGAACGCATCCTCGGAGCTGCGGATCGCGTTTTCGCCTAACACCGACTGGTTCAGAAAGCTTTCCGGATAGTCCCGCCCGCTATGCGGCGAGGAAAAGACCACGCTGGTTTCACGCCTTGCCGGGCTGGAAATGTGAACCGCGTGATCGTTCATGGCCCCTCCTGACCGGCGCTTGCTCTGACCAGCGTCATCATAGTGCGAAATCGTTGTGCTGAAAGCCCTTGATCCTGCATTCGACTCCTTTTATAGACCTCGGGCACCGGCGCGGATTTCCGCGCCCCAATTTCTTTGGGGTCGGTTTCGGCGGCGGTCATTACGGGCGATTAGCTCAGCGGTAGAGCACTTCGTTGACATCGAAGGGGTCACAAGTTCGATCCTTGTATCGCCCACCATATTCACTGCCCCACGCCTGGCGCGGGGCACCCGCAACCCCAGGCGCTGGCCCGCGCCGCGACATAGGAGACGACCGATGAAGGTCAGGAACTCGCTGCGTTCGCTCAAGAACCGGCACCGCGATTGCCGCGTCGTGCGCCGCAAAGGCCGCGTCTACGTGATCAACAAGACGCAAAGACGGTTCAAGGCCCGCCAGGGCTGAACCGCTTCGATAGCGAAACTGGAAAAGACCCCGCCGCCGGCGGGGTCTTTTTCGTCACACCCCCTAATCGAGCCTTTTTCCGAAAAAGACGCGGTCATACCCGTCTTCGTGCCGCCGACCGGTCTCGACATAGCCCAGGTGCGGGTAGAACGAGAGGTTCGCAGACATCATCTCGTTGGTATATAGCCGCACCGAGGCCAGCTCCAGCCGGCGCGCCTGATCCTCGCAAAAGCCGATCAGCCTGCCGCCGATACCCCGCCCCTTGGCTGCGGGCGAGACCGCCACGGCCTCCAGGAACATGTGCCCGTCTTCGGGAAAGAACGTGATAAAGCCTGCGAATCGGCCCGCCTCTTCCGCCACATGCACCTGCGACGCGGCGATCTGCGCCGCGAAATCGGCCATCATCGGCGCGGGTTCCTTGCCGATCAGGGGGATATAGGGCGCATAGGCCGCCTGGGCGCAGGTGCGCACGGCGGGTTCGTCATCTGGGTCCGCCGACCGGATCACAATATCCTTATCGCCCATGGCTGCGGTCATAGCCGTTCGGGGATGGACTTTGCCATCCTTTCAGCGTTTCGGGCCGGGGCTGGAACACCTCGACCAGCAGCGGATGACACGCAGCGGCATCGCTGGAATGCTCGGTCGAACAATCGCCCCCGGGGCACGCCGACAGCGCGCCCAGCAGGTCGATCTCGGCAAAGAACTCCAGGTAATCGCCGGGGCGGACCGGGCTTGCCTTCATGAAATACTGCCCGGTTTCGCGGGTAAAGCCGGTGCACATAAAGACGTTGAGAACGTCATGCACATAAGGCTCGGCCTCGGCCAGCGGCACGCCCAGCGCATCGGCCAGGTTGGAATGACAGCAATGGTGGTACTGCGTGCCCTGCAGCAGGTTGCCGGTATAGGGGTCGTAGCGGGTGCCGATCACGTCATGCACCGCGCCGCCATAGGCGTCGATCCCGTACCAGCCCAGCGTATCGGCAACGATTGTCGCCATCGGCCGCAGATGCGGAAAGGCCGACCACATCCGCGCACCCGTTGTCAGATGCGTGCCGTGCAATGCCCGCGTCTTGCCCGAGTAGAACCGTTCGGAAAGATCATGCGCGTTCCACAGGTTCAGATCGCCCACCTGCGGCCCCTCGATACTGGTGATGCGAAAGAACTGCCCCGCTTCAGCGCGAAACGTGGCGGCCTCGCGCGGGGGTACGACCACCTCGGCCAGTTTTTCGGCCTGTTCGCGGGCAGCAGCATAGAGCGCCATGTCGGGCACAGGCAGCGTTTCGGTCGGATAGCAGATCACCGGCGGGGCGGCACGGCGCACGGCGGCATCGTCCGGTATCGTGGGCATCCCTGGGTCTTTCCTGTCCGGCATGCCCGCAAGATGCCCCGAATTTCCGGCCGGTGAAAGACGGTTTCAGATCACCACCACGTCGAGCGGTGGAAACCCGTTGAACCCGACGCTGGCATAGGATGACGTGTAGGCGCCACAGGCGCGGATCGCCACGCGGTCGCCTGCCCGCAGGCCCAGCGGCAGATCGACCATGCAGCGTTCGTACAACACATCGGCACTGTCACAGCTTGGCCCGGCCAGGATGCAGGGGCCGGTGCGTTCATGGTCGCGGCCAGTGATGAACTGATAGCGGATCGCCTCATCCATAGTTTCGGCAAGGCCCGAGAATTTTCCGATATCCAGATAGACCCAGCGATGCAGGTCGCCTGCGGACTTGCGCGATACCAACAGCACTTCGGCCGCGATCATGCCTGCCTCGGCTACCAATCCTCGGCCGGGCTCGGCCATCACGCGCGGCACTGGGCCGAATCGTTCCGACACCAGTTTCATGACCCGGCGGCCGTAGAATTCGGGCGCGTCGATTTCATCGCCGTAATACGCTGGGAATCCACCACCGATATTCAACAGATCTAGGTCGAAACCAGCCGCACGGGCGGCATGCCAGGTCTGGGCGACGCCATCCAGGACCGGCGCCCACATTCCGGCCCGCCGGGTCTGACTGCCGACGTGAAACGACAGCCCGGCGGGTTTCAGCCCCAGTTCCGCTGCCCGTCCCAGCAGCGCGATCGCCATCCTGCCCGAGCAGCCGAACTTGCGCGACAGCGGCCAATCGGCGGGCGACGCATCGACCAACAGGCGGACATAGACCTCGGCCCCCGGCGCATGTTCGGCGATCTTCTCGATTTCCTCTTCGGCGTCAGCGGCGAAAAGCCGGATGCCGACGCTGTGGGCAAAGGCTATGTCGGACGGGCGCTTGATCGTGTTGCCAAAGGAGATTCGCCCCGGCACCGCCCCGCAGGCAAGGCAAAGCTCGATCTCGGCGCGGCTCGCGGCATCAAAGCCGGACCCCGCGGCGACCAGGGTCCTGACAACCTCCGGGGCGGGGTTTGCCTTGACGGCATAGTGGATTCGCGCCCGGCCCAGCCCCCGTGCAAGTGCCGCGTAATGGCGTGTCACGGCCTCGGTATCCAGCACCAGGGTCGGGCGTTCGAACCGGGCTGTTTGCAGATAGGTTTCGATGCGGGAACGGCAATCGACTGCGACGCCGCCCGAAGGGCCGGCCACGTATGCGTTCATGGTCATCTCCAAATAGACCGGCCCATCAGGGGCGCGAAGTTCAGTTCAGAGACGTTACCGTCGCTACGTAACCGAAGGGGCAGAACCCCCTGTGACAGAGGCGCGTGCGTTGGCGTCTTAAGATCCGCATATGCGTCCGATCGCGCATTATCTCAAGACTTTTTTCATGCGCACGAAATTTTTTTGTTCCGCCTCGCAACCCGGCCATAAGCTGGCCGGGGATCACCTTGCGCAGGGCTACGCCTCAGCCCCGCCTGTAACCCTCGTCCAGACAGACCTTCGGCGGGTGCGTCCCCTCGCCCGGGGCCCTTGCCCCGCAGCTTGCACAGCGCCAGCCATCGCGTTGCCGACGCCAGCGGCAGGCGCGGGTGCGGCGGTTGCCGAAGATCAGGATCAGCACGAAAACCAGGACAAGCCCGGCGACGACGATCATCGCCCGGGCGCGCCCGGCTGTCCCCTGCCCACGCTCAGACCGTGCGGTCCAGCATCATCTTCTTGATCTCGGCGATGGCCTTGGCCGGGTTAAGCCCCTTGGGACAGGTCTTGGTGCAGTTCATGATGGTGTGGCAGCGGTACAGCTTGAAGGGATCCTCCAGGTCGTCCAGCCGCTCTCCCGTGGCCTCGTCACGGCTGTCTATCAGCCAGCGATAGGCATGCAACAGCGCCGCCGGGCCCAGGTACTTGTCGCCGTTCCACCAATAGCTGGGGCAGGAGGTCGAGCAACAGGCGCACATGACGCATTCGTAAAGGCCGTCCAGCTTTTCCCGATCCTCGATCGACTGCTGCCATTCCTTGGCCGGCGTGTTCGACTTGGTTTCCAGCCACGGCATGATGCTGGCGTGCTGGGCATAGAAATGGGTCAGATCGGGGATCAGGTCCTTGACCACCGGCATATGCGGCAGCGGATAGATCTTCACGTCGCCCTTGATCTCGTCCATGCCATAGATACAGGCCAGCGTGTTGATGCCGTCGATGTTCATCGCGCAGGACCCGCAAATTCCCTCGCGGCAGGACCGGCGGAAGGTCAGCGTCGGGTCGATCTCGTTCTTGATCTTGATCAGCGCGTCCAGAATCATCGGCCCGCAGCGGTCCATATCGACGAAATAGGTATCGACGCGCGGGTTCTGGCCGTCGTCCGGGTTCCAGCGATATATCTGGAACTTGCGCACATTGGTGGCACCGTCCGGCTTGGGCCAGGTCTTGCCGGTGCGGATGCGAGAATTTTTCGGCAGTGCCAGCTGGACCATGTCAGTTCCTCCTGAAGATATTCTCGGGCGCGTCGCCGTGCGCCGAAAGCGTCGATGTTGCGGCCGGATCGACCGGGACGGTCGCAGCCAGACGGGCAAGGCGCGCGGCATCGTCGGGAAAAACCCGTTCCAGCCCCTCGCACAGCCCGGCATCCTGCGCGGCAAGCCACAGCACGATGCGGTATTCGGGGTCGTCCTTCATCTCGCGCCAGCGTTCGTTGGCGCGCAGGTCTTCGCCCGTCTCGGCGGTGTCGGGAAAGGACGAACCGTTGCCGTAGCCCTGCACCGGGCCAAGGGTGTCGTCGCGGTTCTCGAACCCCAGCCGCGCCAGGCGGCCGGCGCGGTAGTCGGGTGAAACCCGCCAGTCGTCGTATCTGATCGCGATGCTGCGCGGCTCGGCTTCGCCGGTCATCAGGTTCAGCATCGCCGTATATGTCGTCACCGCCGTCAGCACGATGGCCACCCGTTTGGGGGCGGAATAGGCCGGGTTCGCCTGCAGCTTTCTGACCAGCGACGCCGCCCAGTTCATGAACCCGCGCGCGACGATCACCTCGTGATCCACCGCCGCGTCATCGACCCCCGTCGAGACAGGACGCCGGCGTTTGCCCGGCATCACGTCCTCGTAAGACAGGATCAGCGCCGCGCCGTCGCCCGCTTGCTGGGCGATGGCGGCGGCATCGGCATCCGCCCCGGCCACGCGGCGAGCGTCGATTTCGGCCGCGCGAAAGGTCGTGAAGGGGTCGCGCCCGGGCTTGCAGTTGTTGAAGAACAGCGCCCTGCCCCCCGGCGCGTTGCGCTGCAGCCAGTTGATCACGGCATGGTTGCCCGACCGCCGCAGCCCATAGACGCGCAGCACCGGGCCGGGCGCGATCCCCAAGGCCTGCCAGGCGGTCATCGCCAGGCCCCCAAGGGCGACGCCGCGGCCCGCTTGCCGCCGGTGGTTATGGCGCAGTGTTCGCGCATCGCCTCAGAACGTCCGTTCCTTCGGCGCGATCTTTTCGGGGTCGATGCCGCCCTCGTCGACGGTGGTCAGCGTGTCCTCTATCACCGGGCGATAGCTGAGGCTGACCTTGCGGTCATCGACGCGCGCGATCGTGTGCTTGCGCCAGTTCTTGTCGTCGCGCTTGGGATGATCCTCGCTGGCATGGGCGCCGCGGCTTTCCTTGCGCGCCTCGGCGCCGACGATGGTGGCCAGCGCGTTGGGCATGAGGTTGGTCAGCTCCAGCGTTTCCATCAGGTCCGTGTTCCAGATCAGCGACCGGTCGGCGACCTTGAGATCGGCCACCTTGGCGGCCACAGCATCCATCCGCTTGACCCCTTCGGCCAACGACTTGTCGGTGCGGAAAACGGCGGCATCTTCCTGCATGGTGCGCTGCATCTCTTCGCGCAGATCGGCAGTCGGCACCGCGCCATCGGCGTGACGCAGCGTGTCGAACCGATCAAGCGCCTTGTCGACCTGCGCCGTGTTCGTGTCCGGCACCGCGCTTTCGGGGTTCACCACCTTGCCGGCGCGAATCGCTGCCGCGCGACCGAACACCACCAAATCGATCAACGAGTTCGAGCCCAGCCGGTTGGCGCCGTGCACGCTGGCGCAGGCGGCTTCGCCCACGGCCATCAGCCCCGGCACCACGGCGTTGGGGTCGTCCTTGGTCGGGCTCAGCACCTCGCCCCAATAGTTGGTCGGAATGCCGCCCATGTTATAGTGCACCGTCGGCAGAACCGGGATCGGTTCCTTGGTCACATCGACACCGGCAAAGATGCGCGCACTTTCCGAAATGCCAGGCAGGCGCAGTTGCAGCGCCTCGGGCGGCAGGTGCGACAGGTTCAGGTGGATGTGGTCGCCCTTGGGGCCGACGCCGCGGCCCTCGCGGATTTCCAGCGTCATCGAGCGGCTGACATAGTCGCGCGGCGCCAGGTCCTTGTAGGTGGGCGCGTAGCGTTCCATGAACCGCTCGCCCTCGGAGTTGGTCAGATAGCCGCCTTCGCCGCGGGCACCCTCGGTGATCAGGCAGCCGGCGCCATAGATGCCGGTGGGGTGGAACTGCACGAACTCCATGTCCTGCAGCGGCAGCCCCGCACGCGCCACCATGCCGCCGCCATCGCCGGTGCAGGTGTGCGCCGAGGTGGCGCTGAAAAAGGCCCGGCCATAACCGCCAGTCGCCAGCACCACCGTTTTGGCGTTGAATACATGGATAGTGCCGTCATCAAGCTTCCAGCACACCACGCCGGTGCAGGCGCCATCGTCGTTCATTATCAGGTCGATGGCGAAATATTCGATATAGAACTCTGCTTTCTGCTTCACGCTCTGGCCATAGAGCGTGTGCAGGATCGCGTGCCCGGTCCGGTCAGCGGCGGCACAGGTGCGCTGCACCGGCGGGCCGTCGCCGAACTCGGTGGTGTGTCCGCCAAAGGGGCGCTGGTAAATCTTGCCCTCTTCGGTGCGCGAGAACGGAACGCCGTAATGTTCCAGCTCGTAAACCGCCTTGGGCGCCTCGCGGGCCAGGTATTCCATCGCATCGGTATCGCCCAGCCAGTCGCTGCCCTTGACGGTATCGTACAAGTGCCACTGCCAGCTATCGGGTCCCATGTTCCCCAGCGACGCGGCGATGCCGCCCTGCGCCGCAACCGTGTGCGACCGGGTGGGAAACACCTTGGTCACGCAGGCGGTGCGCAGCCCCTGTTCGGCCATGCCAAGCGTCGCCCTCAGCCCGGCACCGCCGGCCCCGACCACAACGACATCATATTCGTGGGTTTCGTATTCGTAAGCAGCCATCGGTGCAGTACTCCGCGTCAGTCGTCGGTCAAAAGGCGATCCGGCCCAGGGCGAACAGGCCCGTGGCGATCGTGCCGTAGGTCAGACAGGCCACCACAATGAGCAGCAGCTTGCGCGCGCTACCGCGCGAATAGTCCTCGATCATCACCGTGGCGCCATTCCGGAAATGGATCATTCCGACGAACAGCACCAGCCCGGTCAGCAACGCGATGCCGGGATGCGACAGCCGCGCGATCACCTCGTCATAGCTGCCGCCCAATGTGCGGCCAAAGACATACAGGAAGATCGGAACGATCAGCGCCAGCCCTGCCGAGCTGACAATCATGTGCCAGTGATGCTCGGGCCCGGTATGTGCCGCTCCCTTGCCCTCGGCGCGCTTGCGGTCAGTCAGGTAACGCATGCTCCCCTCCCCCTCAGACGATGGCGATTGTGATGACGGTCAGAACGACCGAACCGATGACGCAGACCCAGCCCAGCCGTTCGGCCGTGGGCAACTCCAACCCCTTGCCGGCATCGAAATAGAGATGCCGCAGCCCCGCCAGGTAGTGATACCAGATCGCCCAGAGCGACATCGTCAGCACCAGGTCGCCGAACCACGAGGTCAGCACCGCGTCGGCGGTGGCGAAATACTCCGGCCCGACAGAGGCGGCCAGGAGCCACCACACGATCAGCACCACCGCGACGATCAGGGCATTGCCGGTGATCCGCGTCAGGATCGAACTGATCGATGTCATTTGCGGGCGGTAGATTGACAGGTGGGGGGAAAGCGGGCGATCGCCCCTGTTCACGTCTGCCATGAAATCGGTTCCCTTCGTTGCTGCGCCGGGTGCGTGGCGGGCAGGGCCGCTTGATCGGTCAACTGGTGGCCGGCCGCGCGGACCCTTTGTGGTACTTTTTAATCAGCATGTCACGTGTGCAAAGCCGGAAATCCGAAATTCGGACGGCATATCGTCGCATTTTTGCTGGTTTGTGATCACGCTCAAATTGATGTGATCACGCACAAACCGGCCTATCGGTGCGCCTATGGCCGAGAACGGGTCCGACATCCCGCCATCTCATGCTCGCCCCATGCTGGCACGACCGCAGGAACGCCCATCAATCGTGATCACAAACACGCCAAGGACGACTCACATCGGTGCCAGCGCCCAGTAATCGAGGTCGAGCAGAACCTCGGGCAGGTATTTACCATTCTCGCCCTTCAGCGCGAAAGGCGCCCCGCCCTTGGTCGCCACCAGCCGCAGGCGCAGCGCGCCGACGCCCGGTGCGGCCGTTTCGGCCTTGTCCAGCACCTCGGACCAGGCCCGCACGGTATCGCCCGCGAAACAGGGGTTGGCGTGCGCGCCGGCATTCAGCCCCGCCACCACCTGGGCATTGGCCAGCCCGTTGAAGCTGAGCGCGCGCGCCAGCGAGATCACATGCCCGCCATAGATCAGGCGGCGTCCGTCCTCGCGCAGGCTGGCATCGAAATGCACCTTGGCCGTGTTCTGCCACAGCCGCGTGGCCATCATGTGCTCGGCTTCCTCGATGGTGACGCCATCGACATGGTCGATCCGCTCGCCCACCTCGTAGTCGCCCCAGCGATGCGGCTCACCGGCCAGGGCAAAGTCGTAGCCGGTGAAATTCAGCCCCTCGGGCACCATCAGATCGCCGGCGGCCAGTGCCGGGCGCAATTCGGGGATCACCGTTTCAGGCGCAGGCGCTTCGGTGTCGCGCTTGAGCACCATCACCCAGCGCACATATTCCAGCACCACCTCGTCGCGCTGGTTCAGCCCGCGGGTACGCACCCAGACCACCCCGGACTTGCCGTTGGAATTCTGCTTGAGCCCGATCACCTCGGACACCGCGCGCAGCGTGTCGCCCGGCCAGACAGCCCCCAGCCAGCGCCCCTCGGCATAACCCAGATTGGCCCGCGCATTGAGCGAGATGTCGGGAACGGTCTTGCCAAAGACCAGATGAAAGGCGGCCCAATCGTCGATCGGCGCCGCCGTCAGGCCGCAGGCGCGGGCGAACTCGTCCGACGAATGCAGCGCGTGCCGCGCCGGATAAAGCGCATGATAAAGCGCCCGCTCGCCCCCCGACACGGTGCGCGGTACCGCGTGGACGATGGTTTCGCCGACCCTGTAATCCTCAAAGAAGCGGCCCGGATTGGTCTTGGCCATGATCACTGCTCTCCCAGCTTGATATCGGGCGCATAGGTGCCCTCTGCCTCTTTCACCACGGCCTGGCCGCAGCGCATGACCCCGGCCTTTGCGTCAAAGGCATAGACGGGGGAGCCATGCAGCTCCCATCCTTTATTCAGCGCCTCGGTGACCTTGTGACAAAAGGCGGAGTTGTCCTCGCCCGTCAGAAAACGATAAAGCCGCATCTCGCTCATCCGAAGACCGGATAGCCCAGCCAGTAATGCACGCCCGCGATGGCGGCATAGACCACAACCGCGCCAACCAGCGCCATGACTTCGCGCTTTGCCGGGGCGGGCGGCGGCGGGGTCCAGCCCGGCACCGCGCGGTTGATCGCGACCACCTCGACCACGGCCCAGGCCAGCAGCCCGCCGAACAACACGATCGAGGGGACATCGCCATTCACCAGCAGATGCGCCGCGGCCCACAGCATGACCGCCACCAGCATCGGGTGCCGCATCCGCCGCGCAAGCGCCGTTTTCATGCCCGAGGCAGCGAACAGGTAGACCGACACCAGCATGATCAGGTTGTTGACCCCCGTCGTCGCCGGGCTGCGCCCCCAGAAAACCGCGCCGTCGGCCTGGCGATAGCCGATCACCATCAGCACCACGCCGGCCAGCAGCGCCAGCGCAATCACGCCCTTGCCCGCATCGCCCATCGCCGCGCGCGGCCCCGGTGCCAGGCGTTTGAACAGGTGCGCGACGGTCCACACCAGCAAACCGATGATCAGCCAGGCCATGTGTTCTATTCCTTTTCCATCTCGGAAATGGCCTGAACCCGCGCCAGCAGGCGCTTGGCGGCCATCACATGCAGGTTCTCAACGATCTGTCCGTCGACCACGGCCACGCCCTGCCCCGCGGCCTCGCTTTCCTCGTGCGCCGCGATCCGGCGGCGGGCAAGTTCGACCTCTTCCTCGGCTGGGGTAAAGGCGCGGTTCGTCACCTCGACCTGCGCCGGGTGGATCAGCGTCTTGCCGTCGAACCCCAGGTCGCAGCCCTGTTCGCATTCGGCCTTCAGCCCCTCTTCGTCGCGAAAGCGGTTATAGACGCCGTCGATGGCCACCACCCCGCGCGCCGCGCGCGCCGCCATCACCACGGTCTGCAACGCGTGCATCATCGGCAGCCGGTCGGCGCGCATGCGGCAGCCCAGATCCTTGGCCAGATCGTTGGTGCCCGCCACCAGCCCCGTCACCCGCCCATGCGCCGCGATGGCGCGCGCCTCGAACACGCTGGCGGCTGTTTCCATCATCACCCAGACCGGCATCTCGGGCGGCAGCAGGTCGGCCAGCGCATCGACATCCGTGGGGTTGTTGACCTTGGGCAGCAAAAAGACATCGGCGCCGGCGTCACGCAGCACGCGCACATCCTCGTTGCCCCATTCCGAGGTCAGCGCGTTGATCCGCACGATCTTTGTGCGCTTGCCATAGCCGCCATCGCCCAGCGCGCGCGCCAGCGTCTGGCGGGCCTCGGCCTTGGCGTCGGGCGCGACCGCGTCCTCAAGGTCAAATATGATGGCATCAGCCGGCAACCCGCGCGCCTTTTCCAGCGCCCGCTCTTTCGATCCGGGAATATATAGAACAGAGCGGAAAGGTTGCGTCGTCGTCTCCATCGGCACGTCCTCAACAGGGGTCACGGAAATATTCTTGCGCTGTCCTGCCATTTTTCGCCCGATTTGTTCAAGCCCTTTTCCGCCGCAGCGCAGAATGCGGCGGCAGCCTGACACCATGCCACGCTGCCCCTCCGCGCGCATCGTTAACCTGCTCTTGGCGCACGGCCCGCAGGCTGTTCCCAGTGCTTTGGCAAGGACCGAACCTGGAAAGGGGCTTGAGACGTGATGAAACCCACGGTGATACTGGCCGCCATCGCGGCCTGCCTGTGCAACCCGGCATCCGCCGACAGCTGCGCGCCACGCGAAACGGTTGTCGAAGAGCTGGCCGCGGGTTTCGGCGAATCGCGCCAATCCATCGGGCTGGCCTCGCAGGGCACGGTGGTCGAGGTCTTCGCCGCACCCGAAACAGGCACCTGGACGATCACCGCGACCAACGCACACGGCATCACCTGCCTGATCGCCAGCGGCCACGCCTTTGAGGCGATGACGGCGGCAGCACCCGCACCGGGCGACGACGCCTGAACGCCCGCCGTCCCCTATCGCCCACACCAGCCAGAATCGCCGCCCCGAAAAAGCCCGCATCCGCGCCGGTTCCACCCCCGGAAACACCTGCAAGGATGACCGCGCCATGCACGCGCACAGACGTCATACATATGTGCGCCACCAGCGGCGAAGCCCGCCGAAACCCTCTGAATTTTCGGGTTGATCCGGTCACGGCGGCGCCGGTTTGCCCGGCCTAACAGATTTGCCGCGTCGCGGCACCCTTGCACGCGGCGAGCTTTGCGACTAGGCCAATGCGCAAATCCAACCAGCGGAGATTGTTCCCATGGCCAGACCCAAGATCGCCCTCATCGGCGCCGGACAAATCGGCGGCACGCTCGCCCATCTCGCCGCCCTCAAGGAACTGGGCGATGTCGTTCTTTTCGACATTGCCGAAGGCGTCCCCGAAGGGAAAGCGCTCGACATCGCCGAAAGCGGCCCGTCCGAAGGTTTCGACGCCACGCTCAAGGGCACGCAGGATTATGCCGATATCGCCGGCGCCGATGTCTGCATCGTCACCGCCGGCGTGCCGCGCAAACCGGGGATGAGCCGCGATGACCTGCTCGGCATCAACCTCAAGGTCATGAAATCGGTCGGCGAAGGCATTGCTGCCAACGCGCCCGACGCCTTTGTCATCTGCATCACCAACCCGTTGGATGCGATGGTCTGGGCGCTGCAGAAGTTCTCGGGCCTGCCGACACGCAAGGTCTGCGGCATGGCCGGCGTGCTGGACAGCGCGCGGTTCCGCCACTTCCTCAGCGTTGAATTCGGCGTGTCGATGAAAGACGTCACCGCCTTCGTGCTGGGCGGCCACGGCGACACGATGGTGCCCTCGGTGCGCTATTCCGCCGTTGGCGGCATCCCGCTGCCCGACCTGGTCGAAATGGGCTGGACCACGCAGGACAAGCTGGACGCCATCGTGCAGCGCACCCGCGACGGCGGCGCCGAAATCGTCGGCCTGCTCAAGACCGGGTCGGCCTTTTACGCCCCCGCCACCGCCGCCATCGAGATGGCCGAGGCCTATCTCAAGGATCAGAAACGCGTGCTGCCCTGCGCCGCCTATTGCGATGGCGATCTCGGGGTCAAGGGCATGTATGTGGGCGTGCCCACCGTGATCGGCGCCGGCGGGATCGAGCGGGTGGTGAACATCAAGCTCAACAAGCAGGAACAGGAAATGTTCGACACCTCCGTCAAGGCGGTCAAGGGCCTGGTCGAGGCCTGCAAGGAAATCGACGCCTCGCTCAAATGAGGCGCCGACCCGGTTTCAACCATACCGGACCGGGCACGATGTGATTCAGACAGGGCCGGCCGCGACCGGCCCTGATTCTTTTCTCCCTGACAACGCCCCGGCACTTCCGGCTGTTGTGATCACGCGTTTGGAGCGTGTGATCACAAATATGGATAATTCGGCGGAAATCCCCACTCAGCGCCAAAACCTCTTTCAAATGACCACGCGAATGCGCGTATACGGGTTCTGATTGTTAGTCAGGACGGAAGAGTTTCATGAACATCCACGAATATCAGGCCAAGGCCCTGCTGCGCTCTTACGGCGCGCCGGTCTCGGACGGCCGTATCGTGCTGCGCGCCGAAGAGGCCAAGACCGCCGCGGGCGAGTTGGACGGCCCGCTTTGGGTCGTCAAGGCACAAATCCACGCCGGCGGCCGCGGCAAGGGCAGCTTCAAGGAACCGCGCGCCGGCGAAGGCGGCGGCGTCAGGCTGGCCCGCTCGGTCGAAGAGGCCGCAGAAGAGGCCAAGCGCATGCTGGGTCAGACCCTGGTGACCAAGCAGACCGGCCCCGCCGGCAAGCAGGTCAACCGCATCTACATCGAAGACGGGTCCGGCATCGAAAAGGAATTCTACCTTGCCCTGCTGGTCGATCGCAGCAGCAGCCGGGTTTCTTTCGTCTGCTCGACCGAAGGCGGCATGGATATCGAGGAAGTCGCCGAAAGCACCCCCGACAAGATCCTCAGCTTTTCGGTCGATCCGGCCACCGGCTATCAGCCGTTCCACGGCCGCCGCATCGCCTTTATGCTCGGGCTCTCGGGCAAGCAGGTCAAGCAATGCGTCGCGCTGATGGGAACGCTCTATCAGGTGTTCCTGGAAAAGGACATGGAGATGCTGGAAATCAACCCGCTGATCCTGACCGACGGGGGCGACCTGAAATGCCTCGATGCCAAAATGGGCTTCGATTCCAACGCCATCTACCGGCATGCCGACATCGCCGAACTGCGTGACGTGTCCGAGGAAGACCCCAAGGAACTGGAAGCCTCGAAATACGATCTCAACTACATCGCGCTCGATGGCGAGATCGGCTGCATGGTCAACGGCGCCGGGTTGGCGATGGCAACGATGGACATCATCAAGCTGTACGGCGCGGAACCGGCGAACTTTCTCGACGTGGGCGGCGGCGCGACCAAGGAAAAGGTCACCGAGGCGTTCAAGATCATCACCTCCGACCCGCAGGTCAAAGGCATCCTGGTCAACATCTTCGGCGGCATCATGCGCTGCGACGTCATCGCCGAGGGCGTCGTCGCCGCGGTCAAGGAAGTGGGCCTGCAGGTGCCGCTGGTCGTGCGCCTCGAAGGCACCAATGTCGAAAAGGGCAAAGAGATCATCGGCCAGTCCGGCCTGAACGTGATCGCCGCCGACGACCTCAAGGACGGCGCCGAAAAGATCGTGAAGGCGGTGAAGGGGTAATCGGAATGGCGGCCATGCGCGTCACCACGTATACCGTCACCCGCTTCACTCCGGACAGCCGCGACGGCTGACCCGTCATCATAGCGGCCGCCCACCGGCGGCAGAAACATGAAGGAGCACGCCACCAATGGCCGTACTCGTAGACGAAAACACCCGTGTCATCTGTCAGGGCCTGACTGGCAGCCAGGGCACGTTCCACTCTGAACAGGCCATCGCCTATGGCACAAAGATGGTCGGCGGCGTCACCCCCGGCAAGGGCGGCACCACGCACCTGGACCTGCCGGTCTACAACTCGGTTCACGAGGCGATGGCCGAAACCGACGCCAACGCCAGCGTGATCTATGTTCCGCCGCCCTTCGCCGCGGATTCGATCCTCGAGGCGATCGACGCCGGCATGCCGCTGATCGTGTGCATCACCGAGGGCATCCCGGTGCTGGACATGATGCGCGTGAAGCGTGCGCTGATGGACAGCACGTCGGTGCTGATCGGCCCCAACTGCCCCGGCATCATCACCCCCGACGCCTGCAAGATCGGCATCATGCCCGGCCACATCCACAAGCGCGGCACCGTCGGCGTGGTATCGCGTTCGGGCACGCTGACCTACGAGGCGGTCAAGCAGACCACCGATGTCGGGCTGGGCCAGTCCACCTGCGTCGGCATCGGCGGCGACCCTATCAAGGGGACCGAACACATAGATGTGCTGGAATGGTTCCTTGCCGATGACGAAACCGAATCTATCATCATGATCGGTGAAATCGGCGGCTCGGCCGAGGAAGAGGCGGCGCAGTTCCTCAAGGACGAGGCAAAGAAAGGCCGCAAGAAACCGGTCGCCGGCTTCATTGCAGGGCGCACCGCACCTCCGGGCCGGCGGATGGGCCATGCCGGCGCCATCGTCGCCGGCGGCAAGGGCGGCGCCGACGACAAGATCGAGGCGATGCGCTCTGCCGGGATCGTCGTCAGCGAAAGCCCCGCCGGGCTGGGCGAGGCGGTGCTGGAGGTGATCGGAAAGAAATAGGGGGACACCAAAGACCGTCCGCCACACAACAGAGGGGAACGCACATGGATTTCGTAACTGCCGTCAAGACCTGCCTGACGCAGAAATACGCCACCTTTTCGGGCCGCGCCTCGCGGTCGGAATTCTGGTGGTTCGTGCTGGCCTATGTCATCGGCATGCTGGTCGTTTCCCTCGCTCCGGTTCTGCCGTTGCTCTATGTTCTGGCGCTGTTCGTTCCGATGCTGGCGGTCGGGTTCCGCCGCCTGCAGGACACCGGCCGGCCGGGCTGGTATTTCCTGATCCCCTCGCTCTACAACCTCGCGATGCGGTTCCTGGGCTTCGGAAATCCCGAGATCGACCCGACCAGCGGCATGCCGACGGAACTGCCTTCGACCGGCGGCATGGTGCTGAGCGCCATCTTCGGCCTCATCGGCCTGGCCATCGCGGTGGTGTACATCTACTGGCTGACCCGCCCGTCCGAACCGGAAACGAACGCCTATGGCCCTCCGCCGGCGGCATGAGGACGAGAATATTCGCAACGGTTTCCCATATGCGCCAAGGGCGGCCCCGTCCGCGGGCGGAGGAGCAGCCCACGCTTATGAAGGCGGGCGGGGGTTCACCAGATGTTGGAAACGCTGAATTGGCTGACAATCACCACGCCTTTCATTGCCGGTTTCACGGCCTACAACTGGGGCACTGAAAAAGGTGAGGGCCGGATAATACCGGCTATCGTCGGCGCCTTGGCTTTTATCGGCCTGATCGCGATCTGGTACGTTCTTTATCAGATCCTCGAATTTCCACTTTGGATGAAATGGTTCAACTAGAAACCGGGAGGCAAATCCCATGACCGAGCAATCCCCGAACGACGGCTTCCACGCCTCTTCCTTCATGCAGGGGGCAAACGCCGAGTATCTCGAACAGCTCTACGCCCGCTATGCCGAAGACCCCGGCGCGGTCGATGCTGCCTGGGCGGACTTTTTCAAGCAACTCGGCGACGGCGAGGCCGACATCCGCAAGGAAGCCGCAGGCCCCTCCTGGGCGCGGTCCGACTGGCCGCCCCAGCCCATGGATGACCTGACCGGCGCGCTGACCGGCGAATGGCCGGCCGAGGCGGAAAAGGCGGGCGAAAAGATCAAGACCAAGGCGGCCGAGATCGGCGCAGAGGTGTCGGACGAAGCGGTCAAGCGCGCGGTGCTCGATTCGGTGCGCGCGCTCATGCTGATCCGCGCCTACCGCATCCGCGGCCACCTGGCCGCCGACCTTGATCCGCTGGGCCTGCGCGACAGCGGCTATCGGCCCGAACTCGACCCCAAGTCCTATGGTTTCTCCGAGGCCGACATGGACCGGCCGATCTTCATCGACAACGTGCTGGGGCTGCAGGTGGCCTCGATGCGCGAAATCCTCGGCCTCGTCCAGCGCACCTATTGCGGCACCTTCGCGCTGCAATACATGCACATTTCCGACCCCGAGCAATCGGCATGGCTCAAGGAACGGATCGAGGGTTACGACAAGGAAATCCGCTTTACCCGGCAGGGCCGCAAGGCGATCCTGAACAAGCTGGTCGAGGCCGAAGGGTTCGAAAAATACTTGCACGTCAAGTACATGGGAACCAAGCGTTTCGGCCTTGATGGTGGCGAAAGCCTGATCCCGGCGATGGAGCAGATCATCAAGCGCGGCGGCCAGCTGGGCCTGAAGGAAATCGTCATCGGCATGCCCCACCGCGGTCGGCTTTCGGTGCTGGCCAACGTTCTGGGCAAGCCCTATCGCGCCATATTCAACGAATTCCAAGGCGGCAGTTTCAAGCCGGACGAGGTCGACGGCTCGGGCGACGTGAAATACCATCTTGGCGCCTCGTCGGACCGCGAATTCGACGGCAATTCCGTTCACCTCAGCCTGACCGCGAACCCCAGCCACCTCGAGGCCGTGAACCCCGTGGTTCTGGGCAAGGTCCGCGCCAAGCAGGACCAGTGGAACGACGCCGATCGCACCAAGGTTCTGCCGGTGCTGCTGCATGGCGACGCCGCCTTTGCCGGTCAGGGGGTCGTGGCCGAGGGCTTTGGTCTCTCGGGCCTCAAGGGGCACCGAACCGGCGGCACCATCCACATCGTCGTGAACAACCAGATCGGGTTCACCACGGCGCCGCATTTTTCGCGCTCGTCCCCCTACCCCACCGACATCGCGCTGATGGTCGAGGCGCCGATCTTTCACGTCAACGGCGACGACCCCGAGGCGGTCGTCCACGCCGCCCGCGTGGCCACGGAATACCGCCAGAAATTCCACAAGGACGTGGTCATCGACATATTCTGCTATCGCCGCTTTGGCCACAATGAGGGGGACGAACCGATGTTTACCAACCCCCTGATGTACAAAAAGATCAAGGGCCACAAGACCACGCTGGCGCTCTATACCGACCGGCTGGTCAAGGACGGGCTGATCCCCGAGGGCGAAGTCGAGGACATGAAGGCCGCCTTTCAGGCGCACCTGGCCGACGAATTCGAAACGGGCAAGGAATACCGCCCCAACAAGGCCGACTGGCTGGACGGCAAGTGGTCGCATCTCGACCGTCAGGACAACGATTATCAGCGCGGCGCAACCGCGATCGCGCCCGAAACGTTCGAGGAAATCGGCCGCGCACTGACATCCGTGCCCAAGGACTTTCCCCTGCACAAGACCATCGCCCGCCTGATCGAAACCAAGAAAAAGATGTTCAAGACCGGCCAGGGCTTTGACTGGGCCACCGCCGAGGCCATCGCCTTTGGCTCGCTCCTGCTCGAAGGCTACCCTGTTCGCCTCTCGGGGCAGGACAGCACCCGCGGCACGTTTTCACAGCGCCACTCTGCCTTCATCGACCAGGAAACCGAAGAACGCTATTTCCCGCTCAACAATATCCGCGCGGGCCAGGCCCAGTACGAGGTCATCGATTCGATGCTGTCGGAATACGCGGTTCTGGGATTCGAGTACGGCTATTCGTTGGCTGAGCCCAACGCGCTGACATTGTGGGAGGCCCAGTTCGGCGACTTCGCCAACGGCGCCCAGATCATGTTCGACCAGTTCATCAGCTCGGGCGAATCGAAATGGCTGCGCATGTCCGGCCTCGTCTGTCTGCTGCCCCACGGGTTCGAGGGGCAAGGCCCCGAACACTCATCCGCCAGGCTGGAACGTTTCCTGACCATGTGCGGACAGGACAACTGGATCGTGGCCAACTGCACCACCCCGGCCAACTATTTCCACATCCTGCGCCGGCAGTTGCACCGCACCTTCCGCAAGCCGCTCATCCTGATGACGCCGAAATCGCTGCTGCGTCACCGGTTGTGCGTTTCAGGTACGGATGATTTCACCACTGGCTCGTCCTTCCACCGCGTGTTGTGGGACGATGCCCAACAAGGCCACTCCGATACCAAGCTCAAGCCCGACAACAAGATCCGCCGCGTGGTGCTGTGCTCGGGCAAGGTCTATTTCGACCTGCTGGAAGAACGCGACAAACGCGGCATCGACGACATCTACCTGATGCGGATCGAGCAGTTTTACCCGTTCCCGGCCCTCGCCATGGTCAAGGAGATGGAGCGATTCAAGCAGGCCGATATCGTCTGGTGTCAGGAAGAGCCCAAGAACCAGGGCGCCTGGAGCTTCATCGAACCCAACATCGAATGGGTGCAGTCCCGCATCGGGGCCAGGCACACCCGGCCGATCTATGCCGGCCGCCCCGCTTCGGCTTCGCCCGCCACCGGGCTTGCCTCGCAACACAAGGCCCAACAGCAGGCGCTTATCGACGCCGCCCTGACCATCGAAGGAAAGTGAACCGATGACCATCGAAGTACGCGTGCCCACGCTGGGCGAATCCGTGACCGAGGCCACCGTGGCGACCTGGTTCAAGAAACCCGGCGACGTCGTCGCAGCCGACGAAATGCTGTGCGAGCTGGAAACCGACAAGGTCACCGTCGAGGTGCCCGCCCCCGCCGCCGGCAAGATGGCCGAGATCATCGCCAAAGAGGGCGAGACCGTAGGCGTCGATGCCCTGCTGGCCACGATTTCCGAAGGGGCCGGCGCCGATGACGAACCCGCCGCCACCGAACCCGCCGATGCGGACAAACCGGCGGGCGATGCCCCCGCCGCCGACGCCGACGCCTCGGGCGACAGCATCGACGTGATGGTGCCGACGCTGGGCGAATCAGTGACAGAGGCCACCGTCTCGACCTGGTTCAAGGCGGTGGGCGACAGCGTCGCCGCTGATGAGATGCTGTGCGAGCTGGAAACCGACAAGGTCTCGGTCGAGGTGCCCGCCCCTGCCGCCGGTACGCTGACGAATATCATCGCCGGCGAAGGCGACACCGTGCAGGCCGGCGGCAAGCTGGCCGAAATGGCCTCGGGCAGCGGCGCAGCCGCACAGCAGCCCCCGGCGGGCGACGCGCAACAGGCCGCCCCCGCAGCACCCGCAACCGGCAAGGATGTCGAGGATGCCCCCTCGGCCCGCAAGGCGATGGCCGAGGCAGGCCTTTCGCCCGACCAGGTCCAGGGATCCGGCCGCGACGGGCGCGTCATGAAGGAAGACGTGGCGAAGGCCGCGGCGGCTGCCGACACTGGCCCCGCCACCACCTCTGCCCCGGCAGCGGCCCCCGCTCAGGCCCCGCGCGCCCCGGTCCCCGCCGAGGACGCATCGCGCGAAGAGCGCGTGCGCATGACCCGCCTGCGCCAGACCATCGCCCGCAGGCTCAAGGACGCCCAGAACGCCGCCGCCATGCTGACCACCTATAACGAGGTCGACATGACCGAGGTGATGGCGCTCAGGACCGCCTACAAGGACGAGTTCCAGAAAAAGCACGGGGTCAAGCTGGGCTTCATGTCCTTCTTCACCAAGGCGTGCTGTCACGCGCTGAAAGAGGTGCCCGAGGTCAACGCCGAAATCGACGGCACCGACATCGTCTACAAGAACTTTGTGCATATGGGCATCGCCACCGGCACGCCCACCGGCCTTGTCGTGCCGGTGATCCGCGACGCCGACAGCCTGTCATTCGCCGACATCGAAAAGCAGATCGCCGAAAAGGGCGCCCGCGCCCGCGACGGCAAGTTGTCGATGGCCGAGATGCAAGGCGGCACCTTCACCATTTCCAACGGCGGCGTCTACGGCTCGCTGATGTCCTCGCCGATCCTGAACCCGCCGCAATCGGGCATCCTGGGCATGCACAAGATCCAGCAGCGCCCGATGGTCGTGAACGGCGAAATCGTCGCCCGTCCGATGATGTACCTGGCGCTCAGCTATGACCACCGCATCGTCGACGGCAAGGGCGCGGTCACCTTCCTCGTGCGCGTCAAGGAAGCGCTGGAAGACCCGCGCCGTCTGCTGATGGATTTGTGAGCCCACGCCAAACAACGGGCAGCGCCCGCCCGAGGGGGGCGTCGGGCGTTACCCCTCGCCACGCCGCACTGAATGCTTCATCTGGCTCTAAATACCTCGGGGGAGTCCCGGACCTGATCCGGGACGGGGGCAGCGCCCCCGCCTCCGCCCAACAAAAAAGGAAACCCTCATGACTTCCTATGACGTCATCATCATCGGCGCCGGCCCCGGCGGCTATGTCGCCGCCATCCGCTGTGCCCAACTGGGGCTGAAAACCGCCTGTGTCGAGGGGCGCGAAACATTGGGCGGCACCTGCCTGAACGTCGGCTGCATCCCCTCCAAGGCGCTCTTGCACGCCTCGCACCAGCTGCACGAGGCCCAGCACAACTTTCCCAAGATGGGCCTCAAGGGCAAGGCGCCCTCGGTCGACTGGAAGGCGATGCTTGCCTACAAGGACGATGTCGTCGGCCAGAACACCAAGGGCATCGAGTTCCTGTTCAAGAAGAACAAGATCGACTGGCTCAAGGGCTGGGGCAGCATCCCCGAGCCCGGCAAGGTCAAGGTCGGCGACGAGGTCCACGAGACCCGCAACATCATCATCGCGACCGGCTCTCAATCCTCTTCCCTTCCGGGCGTCGAGGTTGATGAAAAGATCGTCGTCAGTTCCACCGGCGCGCTGGAATTGCCCAAGGTCCCGAAAAAGCTGGCGGTGATCGGCGCCGGCGTGATCGGGCTGGAACTGGGCAGCGTCTATGCCCGGCTCGGGTCCGAGGTGACGGTGCTGGAATATCTTAATCACGTCACCCCGGGCATGGACGGCGAGGTGCAAAAGACCGTTCAGCGCATGCTCAAGAAACAGGGGCTGACCTTTGTTCTGGGCGCCGCCGTGCAGGGTGTCGAGACGCTCAAGACCAAGGCCAAGGCCAAGGTCAACTACACCCTCCGCAAGGACAACAGCGAACACCAGCTTGACGCCGACGTCGTTCTGGTCGCCACCGGGCGGCGACCCTATACCGACGGGCTCGGCCTGGACGCGCTGGGGGTCGAGCTGTCCAAGGGCGGCCAGATCAGGACGGACGAGCACTGGCAGACCAGCGTCAAGGGCATCCACGCCATCGGTGACGCGATCGCCGGGCCCATGCTGGCCCACAAGGCCGAGGACGAAGGTATGGCCGTGGCCGAGGTCGTCGCCGGCAAGGCTGGTCACGTCAACTATGGCGTCATCCCCGGCGTGATCTACACCCACCCCGAGGTTGCCAGCGTCGGCAAGACCGAGGAAGAGCTCAAGAAAGAGGGGCGCGCCTACAAGGTCGGCAAGTTCTCGTTCATGGGCAACGCGCGCGCCAAGGCCGTGTTTGCCGGCGATGGCTTCGTCAAGCTGCTGGCGGACAAGGAAACCGACCGCATTCTCGGTGCCCATATCATCGGCCCGGCGGCGGGCGACCTGATCCACGAGATCTGCGTCGCGATGGAATTCGGCGCCGCGGCCGAGGACATCGCACTGACCTGCCACGCCCACCCGACCTATTCAGAGGCCGTGCGCGAGGCCGCGCTCGCCTGCGGCGACGGGCCCATCCACAGCTAGGCGCCTACCACATCCGCGGTCGCGCGTTCCTTTCGTACTCGGCGTCGTAGGCCGCGCCACCATTTTCACCATCGGTCATTTCCGCAAGGATCTGGCCGGTGGTGGGCACGCTGTCGCGGTCATCCCGCCCCCAAAGGCCCGACCGCAACAGCGCCTTGGCGCACTGGATATAGACCTCGGCAATCTCGATCACGATCACCGTCGCGGGCAGGGTGGTGCCGCGCGCAAAGCTGCCGCGCAGCGCCTCGTCATCGGTCAGCACCGCACGTCCGTTCACGCGCACCGTGGTGGTCGATCCCGGCACCAGGAACAGCAGCGCCACGCGCCCGTCCTCGACGATGTCGCGCAGCGCGTCCAGGCGGTTGTTTCCGCGCCAGTCGGGCATCAGAATGGTGCGTTCGTCGCGCACCCGCATCACCGGGCCGTCATCCCCGCGCGGGCTGCCATGCACGCCCAAAGGCCCCGCGGTGGACAGGATGCAGAACCGCGAGCCCTCGATCCATTGCCGGTAAAGCGGGGTCAGCCGCGTCGCCACCTTTTTCAGCGCCAGTGGCACCGGTTCGGGGTAAAGCGCCGTCAGTTCCTCAACCGTTTCGATTTTCCGCATTAAATCCCGCCTCCTTCATCAGCCGGTTCGAGGCATCCTCGACCTCACGCTCCAACCGGGTCATGAAAACGCGTTTGTCCAGCCCCGCCTCGATCGGCGGCAGGAATTCGACCACCGCAAGGCCTGGCTTGCGCAGGATGCCCTTGCGTGGCCAGAACAGGCCCACATTGGTGGCTGCCGGCACGCAGGGCTGGCCCAGCTCCTCGTACAGCACGCCGGTGCCGATCTTGTATGGCGCACGCACGCCGGGGGCGATGCGTGTGCCTTGCGGATAGATGATCAGTTGCCCCGGCGCCTGCCGCCCCCTGGCAACGTCCGCGACCATCTGCCGGATCGCGGCGCTGCGCTTGCCCCGGTCGACGGGAACGCAGCCGATCCTCAGCGCATATAGCCCCAGAACCGGCGCCCACATCAACTCGCGCTTCATGATGAACTTGCCGTCCGGAACCGCGCCGAAAATCAGGATGATATCCAGAAACGACTGGTGCTTGGCCGCGATCATCACCTCGCCGCTGGGCGGGGTGCCCCGAACCTCGGTGCGCAGGCCGACCATCCAGCGTGCGCTCCATCGTACCCAGCGGCACCAGGCATGGCAGGCATAAAGCGCCCCGCGCCGGCTGACCGCCGCCCAGGGCAGGAAAAAGACCCCCATCAGCCCCATCATCAGATAGATCGACGCCACGAAGACCAGTGAACGCAGCCACTGCAGCGCGTGGCTCATGGCATGTTCCTCAGGGTTCGGCGGGCGGCGGCCCGGGTGGCGGCAAAGGCCACCAGCGCCGCCAGCGGCGGAATGATAAGCGGCCACAGCCAGTGCCAGCCCCGAAACCCGAGCCCGGTCAGAAAACCGCCCTCGGGCTGGGCCTGCGGCAGCGCGACGATCGCCAGCGCTCCCAGAACCGTGCCCAGCGCGGCCCCGGCCAGCGTGCGCAAGGTAAAGCGCCGCTCGAACGCGCGCGCAATATAGGCATCGCGCGCACCGACCAGCCGCAGCACGCCGATCACCTGCGCATTGGCGGCCAGCGCGGCGTTGGCGGCCAGGGTGATCATCGCCGCCGTCGTCGCCGCGATCAGCAGGATCGACGCCCAGCCCAACAGCCGCAGACGGCTGGCCGCGCGCACCAGCGGGCGGCGCCAGCGGGTATGATCGTCCAGCACCGCGCCCGGTGCCTCGGCCGCCAGCCGCAGGCGCAGCCCGTCGGCGTCATAACCCTTTTCGGTCTCGATTACCTCGATCAGGCGGGGGATCGGCAGGGTTTCGACCGGCAGATCGGGGCCGAACCACGGCTCCAGCAGGGCACGCTGTTCTTCGTCCGTCAGCGCCCGCGCGCTGGCCACGCCCTTGGTCGTTTCCAGCACCTTCAGCACCGCCTCTGTCTGCGCCGCCATCTCGCCCGCCGGCGCAGAAATGCGGACGGTCGAGGTGCGCGCCAGCTCGGCCCCCCAGCGATCGGCCAGCCGCCCGGTGGCCAGCGACAGCGCCAGCGCGAACACGGTCAGGAACGCCATCGCAAAGGCGCTGAACAGGGTCAGCCGGGCGGTAAAGCCGGTCGGCGGCACCACCTTGCCCGACTGGGCGTCGCCGGCCAGGAATTCCGCCAACATGCCGAGTACGCGCCTCACAGGTCCGCCCCCGCCAATTGCACGCGCCGGTTCGAGATGCGCAGCACCCGCGCCTGGACATGGCTTTTGGCCGCGCGGATAAGGGCGATGTCATGGGTCGCGATCATGATCGTCTTGCCCATGCGGTTCAGCTCTATCAGCAGGCGCATCAGGCGTTGGGACATTTCCCAGTCGATATTGCCGGTGGGCTCGTCCGCCAGCAGCACGTCGGGCGACATGATCACCGCCCGCGCCAGCGCCGCGCGCTGTCGCTCACCGCCCGACAGTTCGGGCGGCAGGGCATGGGCGCGCTCGGTCAGCCCGACCCAGTTGGTCAGTTCCTTAAGGTTCGCGCTTTCCGCCAACAGGTCGCGCCCCGCCACCATCAGCGGCAGCGCGATGTTGTCCGACACGCTGAGATGGTCGAGAAACTGGCAATCCTGGTGGACCACACCGATGCGCCGCCGCATCAGTGCGATGTCGTCGCGCTCCATCTCGCGCACGTCGCGCTCGAACAGCCGCACCTGGCCCGCAGTGGGTACCAGCGCGCCATAGCACAGCTTTAGCAGCGTGGTCTTGCCTGCCCCGGACGGACCGGTCAGGAAATGGAACGACCCCGGCTGCAGCCGAAGCGAGATATCGCTCAGCAACTCGCCACCGCCATAGTTGTAGGCCACATTTTCCAGCTCGATCAAAGCCGACCCTCGTTCGCGCAACGGGCCTTTCATGCCCCAGAGCCCGCGACGGCGCAACGGCAAGTGCCCAAATTGCTTTGCCCTTTCGCCGTGCAGTCGTTACACCTATGGTCGAAAAGACAGCCGGACGCAAACCGGCGGGGGCCGAAACAAGGCAACGGGTGACGACATGAGGCTCACTTGTCCCAATTGCGGGGCGCAGTACGAAGTTCCCGACGAGGTCATTCCCGAAAACGGGCGTGACGTGCAGTGCTCGAACTGCGGAGAGACCTGGTTCCAGGCGCATGGCGACGACGCACCGCCAGAGATGGCCGCGGACTACGAACCTGCCGGTGCGGATGACGAAACCGGCCAGGACTGGCCCGAACCGCAAGGTGACGACACCGCCGAACCCGCACCGGACGAAGAACCCCAGGCGGCCCAGCGCCGCGGGCTGGATGACGACGTCGCCAGCGTGCTGCGCGAAGAGGCCAAGCGCGAGGCACAGGCCCGCGCCGCCGAGGCTGCCGCCAATTTGGAATCCCAGCCCGACCTGGGGCTGTCCGAACCGCAGGACGATACTGACCAACGTTCGCACCAGGCGCGGGCGCGGATTGCACGCCTGCAGGGCACGGCGGACCCTCAGCCCGAACCCGTCGAGGACGACATCAACCCGGGCTCCCGCCGCGACCTGTTGCCTGACATCGACGAAATCAACTCGACCTTCGCCGCCGACACGCCATCCGACAGTGATGACAGTTCGGCCCGCGACGGCACCAGGGCCACCGACCAGCCCGCGCGCGGCGGGTTCGGCCGGGGTCTGCGCATGGCCATCCTGCTGGCGCTTATCGCCACCGCGCTCTATCTTTTTGCGCCTCAGCTGGCTGACGCCGTTCCGGCGCTGGCCGATCCGCTGGCCACCTATGTCGGCGCCGTGGACCAGCTGCGCGTCATGCTGAACGAACAGGTGTCGGGGATGCTGGCGCAGCCCTGACGGCGGTTCTGCGCGGATCAGAACCGTTCCAGCAGCCGTCTGAGATATTCCAGCTCGACATCCGGGCGCTCACCTTGGCCCGAACGGCGGCGGATTTCATCCAGCAGTTCGCGCGCGCGGCGATAAACGTCTTCGCCCTGCAGCAGGCTGTCCGGCGAGCCAAGCTGCGCTCCTCGGCCGGCGCGCCGGCCCAACGGATCGGACTGTTCGTCGCCGGGTCGGCCCATCGCCTCGCCCTGGCCGCCGGGAGTGCGGTTGTTCTCGGCCAGCGCCTCGCCGAGGTTGCGCATACCCTCGCGCAGCGCCTCGATCGCCTCGGCCTGGCTGTCAAGCGCCTCGGCCAGATCCTCTCGCCTCAGCGCATCCTCAGCCCCACGCATGGCCCGTTCGGCGCGGTCCAGCGCCTCACGCGCGGCGTCGCCGCCCTCGGTCCCGGCGCCGGGCAGGCTGCCGCGCTGGCGTTCCAGTTCCCGGCGCAGCGCCTCTTGCCGGTCGGCCAGCGATCCTTCCCCCTGCCCTTCGGCGCTCTGACCGTCTTGGCCCTCACCGGGCTGTTCACCCTGGCCGCCGCCCTGGCCCTCGCCCTGTCCGGGCTGGTGGCTTTGCCCGCGCCCAAGGCCGCCGTCGCGGCCCTCGTTTTCCTGCGACTGGCCCGAACGCGCGCCGGGGTTGAACTGTTCCTGCAGGTCGCGGAACGCCTGATCCGACAGCCCCTGCTGATCGCGCAGCGTGTCGGCCAACCCCTCCATCGCCTGCTCGCCCGGGCTCTGGCCCTGCTGACCCTGCTGGCCCTCGGCCATGCGCAGGTTTTCCATCATCTGCTGGAACTCGCGCAGCGCCTGCTCCGCCTCGGCGAAACGGCCCTGTTCCATCAGCTCCTGTATGCGGTCCAGCATGTCCTGCAGGTCCTGGGCGTCGAGCATCATCATGTTCTCTGACAGCTCCTGGTCGCCGTCCTGCTGATCGCCCTCGCGCTGGGCCTGCTGCGCCTTCTGGCGCAGATAGTCCTGCGTTGCGTCGCGCAATTCATCCATCAGCCGCGCGATTTCTTCCTCGCTGGCGCCGTTGCGCATCGCCTCGCCCAGCCGTTCCTGCGCCGCGCGCATCCGCGCCAGCGCGTCACCGATATCGCCATCCTCGAGGATCACGCCCAAATCCCACAGCGCCTGCGCAATCTCGTCGCGCGCCTGCATACTCAGCGCATCCTCGCGGATCAGTGTTTCAAGCCGCCGCAGGATCACCCGAAAGCGCAGATAGGCACCATTCGAGCGGAACAGCCCGGTCTCGGGCCGGTGCGAAATCGCCCGCATCACCTGCGCCACGCGCGGCGCGTTCTCGCGCGACCACAGCAGGTCGCGGCGCTGTTCGATCACCGATGCCGCCAGCGGGTCAAAGAACCGCCGCGCCGGCAGCGTCATCGGTGCCGGCAGGTTTTGCCCCGCCTGCCCGGCCTCGTCGTGCACCTCCAGTTCCAGCACCACCGGCAGATGCGCCCAAGGGTGCTGCGACAGGTTTTCGATCAGGGTTTCGATAAAGTCGCTGCGATCACCGGCAATCGGCATCGGCAGGTCCAGCACGATATCCTCTCGCGGCTCGGGCTCGACCGCAAGGCCGTGACGCCTGTCCAGCTCCGCCATGTCCAGCCGGAACACGGCCCGTCCCTGCACCACGCCATAATCGTCACGGGCATGAAACGGCTGGCTCATCTGCCCGTCGAAATCGGTCTTGGCCCCGTCGGGCATCAGCGCCACCTCGGGCGGGGTATCGGGGATGGCGGTGACGGTCCAGGACCGCCCGCCGGGTCCAGCGATTTCCAGCGTTCCGTCGCGCGCCACGTCAAAGAACTGCTCGGGGCCGGTCACGGGTTCCTGCCCGACCTCACGGTCCGACACGGTTTCGGCCACGCCCAGCGCGCCGACCTCGCCATAAAGCCGCAGCGTCACGCGGCTGCCCTCGGGCACCCGGATCTCGCCATTCTGGTCATTCAGGTAAAGGCTCGGCAATCCGGTATAGGCGGGCGGCTCGATCCAGCCTTCCCACGCCGGGCCGCCGGCCAGTGCACCACCGCCGGGCCCCACCCGCGCCACCGTGCCCACCCGCAGCACCGAACCGAACATCAGCCCGACCACCAGCATCAGCAACGCCACATAGCGCAGCCCGAACGGGTCGCGCGACGCCAGCCGCAGATCGGGCGCCACCGCCCGCGCCCTGGCCGTCCGTTCGGCCATGCGCGCCAGATGCGCCCGCCACAGTGCCTCTGACTGGGGGTCGCCCTTGCCGACCGCCTGCGCATCCGCCAGCGCGCTCAGCGGCCGGCCGGCAAGATGGCTGTCGATCCGCGCCAGCGCCTCGTGCCGCGCGGGCCAGCGGAACACCAGCGCACCCCGCACCGCGAAGACCACCATCGCCACCCCGGCCAGCAACGCCAGCGGCCAGGGCGCCCCTGCAGGCAAGTGATCGTGCAGCCCCAGCATCAGCACCGCCACCACCGCGGCGACCAGCGTCCACAGCGGCCAGAAGGCACGCACCAGCCGTTCGGCCGCCAGTCCGGCCCATGTCAGGGCCAGCGGCAGCCTCAGCCGCGCCATGATGGCGCTGGGGGGGGTGTTTTTCGCCATGCTCCCTATCCCTGGCCGGGTCGGGGCGCGCGGGGTTCCGCGCGCCTTACAGCCATTCGGGGATGGTATCGCGATTTATGATCTCGTCAAAGCTCGGCCGCGCGCGGATCACGGCAAAGCGATCCCCCGCCACCAGCACCTCGGGCACCAGCGGGCGGGTGTTGTATTCGCTGGCCATCACCGCGCCATAGGCGCCGGCGCCGCGAAACGCCACCAGGTCGCCCTGCGCGATGGGCGGCATCATGCGACCGCGGGCGAATGTATCGCCGGTTTCGCAGACCTGCCCGACGATGTCATAGGGCGCCTGTTCGGCCCCCGGCGCGGGCTCTGCCACGGTGACGATATCGTGATGGGCATCGTACATCGCCGGGCGGATCAGGTCGTTCATGGCGGCGTCGAGGATCAGGAAATCGCGGCCCTCGCCCGATTTCACATAGATCACGCTGGCCACCAGGATACCGGCATTGCCGACCACCAGGCGCCCCGGCTCTATCTCGATCTCGCAGCCCAGGTGGCCCAGCGTCTGGCGGATCAGGGCGCCGTAATCCATCGGCAACGGCGGCGACTCGTTCGAGCGCGTGTAGGGAATGCCCAGCCCCCCACCCAGGTCGAGCCGGCGGATGTCATGGCCATCGGCGCGCAGCGCTTCGGTCAGGTCGGCCACCTTTTCATAGGCGGCGCGAAACGGCGCCAGGTCGGTCAGCTGGCTGCCGATATGCACGTCGATGCCCACCACCTGCAGCCCCGGCAGGGCGGCAGCCTGGGCATAGACCTCGCGCGCGCGCGCGATCGGCACGCCGAACTTGTTCTCCGACTTGCCGGTGGCGATCTTGGCATGCGTCTTGGCATCCACATCCGGGTTCACCCGGATGGTAATGGGCGCAACCCGGCCCAAACCCAGCGCCACCTCGTTGAGCATCAGCATCTCTGGCTCGCTCTCGACGTTGAACTGACGGATGCCGCCCTCAAGCGCGGCGCGCATCTCTTCGCGCGTCTTGCCCACGCCGGAAAAGACGATGCGTTCGCCCGGCACGCCGGCCGCCCTGGCACGCGCGTATTCCCCGCCCGAAACCACGTCCATCCCCGCGCCCAACGCCGCCAGCGTCTTGAGGATCGCCTGGTTGCTGGCCGCCTTCATCGCGTAGCAGACCAGATGGTCGAGCCCCTCCAGCGCCTCGTCGAACAGTCGAAAATGCCGCGTCAGCGTGGCGGTGGAATAGCAGTAGAACGGCGTACCCACCTCTGCGGCGATGTCCGCCACCGGTACGTCCTCGGCGAACAAGGCGCCGTCACGATAAAGAAAGTGGTCCATCCCCGGCCCCGCCTGCCAGCCAATTCAACGATACGAAATCACATGCCGGGCATGACCGCTGACGCGGCTCACGTCCCCACGCCCCAGCCCACCGAAAGCGGGCCGTTCTTGACCGTCACCCCGGCCGAGCCGCTGACGCCGTGCGGCCCCGCGCCGACATTGGCATTCATCGAGGGCGCAATCGGCTCACCATCGACGCCGCAACCGGCCAGCAGGGCCAGCATCAGGACTGCGCAAAGACGTTTCATTTCAGGGCCTCCTTCCAGCGGGCGATCTGTTCGCGCACGCGTTCGGGCGCGGTACCGCCAAGGCTTGTGCGCGACGCCACCGAATTGTGCACGCCCAGCACCTCGAAGATATCATCAGTGATGCCCGAATCCACTGCCTGCATGTCAGCAAGGTGAAGGTCGGGCAAATCACAACCCTTTTCCTCGGCCAGAGCCACCAGCCGGCCGGTGACGTGGTGCGCATCGCGGAACGGCATGCCGCGCACCCGCACCAGCCAGTCGGCCAGGTCGGTCGCGGTGGCAAAGCCGGTGCCCGCCGCCGCCTCCAGCGCGGCGCGGTCGGGGGCCATGTCCGCCACCATCCCGGCCATCGCGGCAATCGCCAGCATCAGGTTGTCGGCGGCGTCAAAGACCTGTTCCTTGTCTTCCTGCATGTCCTTGGAATAGGCCAGTGGCAGCCCCTTCATCACCGTCAACAGCGCGACCCCGGCACCAAAGATGCGCCCGGTCTTGGCCCGGATCAGCTCTGCCGCGTCGGGGTTGCGTTTTTGCGGCATGATCGACGAGCCTGTTGAAAACCGGTCCGACAGGCGCACGAAACGGAACTGCGCCGACGACCAGATCACCAGCTCTTCGGCCAGGCGGCTGAGATGCATGGCACAGATCGACGCCGCGCCCAGGAATTCCAGCGCGAAATCGCGGTCGCTGACAGCATCGAGGCTGTTGGCGCAGGGCCGGTCGAACCCCAGCGCGCGCGCAGTCATCTCGCGGTCGATGGGAAAGGACGTGCCCGCCAGCGCCGCTGCGCCAAGGGGGCATTCGTTCATCCGTGCCCGCGCATCGCGAAACCGCCCCAGGTCGCGGCCGAACATCTCGACATAGGCCATCATGTGATGGCCCCAGGTCACCGGCTGGGCCACCTGCAGATGGGTAAAGCCCGGCATCACCCAATCGGCGCCCGCCTCGGCCTGCGCCAGAAACGCGCGACACAGTGTCACCAGCGCCGCATCAACCGCGTCGATCTGGTCGCGCACCCACAGCCGGAAATCGGTCGCCACCTGGTCATTGCGCGAACGCGCGGTGTGCAGCCGCCCGGCCGGTTCGCCGATCAGGTCCTTCAGCCGCGCCTCGACATTCATGTGAATGTCCTCAAGCGCGGTCGAGAAAGTGAATTCGCCACCCTCCATCTCTGACAACACCGTGAGCAGCCCTTCCCCGATGGCCTCGGCGTCGCTATCACTGATGATGCCCGTGGCCGCCAGCATCGCGGCGTGGGCCCTCGACCCGGCGATGTCCTGGACCGCCAACCGCTTGTCGAACCCGATCGAGGCGTTTATGGCCTCCATGATCGCGTCCGGTCCGGCGGCAAAGCGGCCGCCCCACATCTGGTTCGAGGTCTTGTCCGTCATGCTGGCCCTCCCGGGAGGTAGAATGCGCCTGAATCTCTCCGCCCTGCTTTATATAGCCGCCGGCGCCTGTGCAATCGGCGCAGCCGCATTGTACCTCATGCCCGCCGACAACGCGGATGGCGGCACCGGCGGTGCCGCCCATTCCGAGCTGGCCGCGATGCTGGATGACGACATGAAAAAGCTCGTCTTTCACAGCTCTTCCAAGCCAGTGACGAAAACCGCGTTCGAGGCTGATGGCGGCGGCACTGGAACGCTGGCCGACTTCAAGGGCAAGATCGCGCTGGTCAATTTCTGGGCCACCTGGTGCGCGCCCTGCCGCAAGGAAATGCCGATGCTGGCCGAGTTGCAGACCGAGCTGGGCGGCGGCGACTTCGAGGTCGTCACCATCGCCACCGGGCGCAACCCGCCGCAGGCGATGAAGGATTTCTTTGCCGAGATCGGCGTCGACAACCTGCCGCTGCACCGCGACCCCAAACAGCAGATGGCGCGCGAGATGGGCGTTGCCGGCCTGCCGGTCACGCTGATTCTCGACCGGGACGGGCGCGAGGTGGCGCGCATGCTGGGCGACGCGCATTGGAGTTCGGACAGCGCCAAGGCAATGTTGCGCAAGATCATCACCGACACCGCCCCGGGCGAGGGCTGAACGCCCGGCGTCAGGCCAGCGCGGCGATTTCCGCCCGCAGCGTGGCCAGCCCTTCGCTCTTTTCGGACGAGGTCAGGATCAGTTCGGGATAGGCGGCCGGATGGGTCGCCAAGCGTCCACGCGTCTGTTCCAGCACTCGGTCCAGGTCCTGCGCCTTGACCTTGTCGGCCTTGGTCAGAACACACTGAAAGGTGACGGCGGCGCTGTCGAGCAGTGACATGATCTCTTCGTCCACCGGCTTGACCCCGTGGCGGGCATCGATCAGCAGAAAGGCGCGGCGCAGCGTCGCGCGCCCGGCCAGGTACTGTTTCAGCAGCGCCTGCCACGCCGCGACCTTGTCCCGCGGCGCCTGGGCATAGCCATAGCCCGGCAGGTCAACCAGGTAGTGGCTTTCGCCCAGCGCAAAGATGTTGATTTCCTGCGTGCGGCCCGGGGTGTTCGACGCCCGCGCCAGCCCCTTGCGCCCGGTCAGCGCGTTGATCAGCGACGACTTGCCGACGTTCGAGCGCCCGGCGAAACAGACCTCGGGCCTGTCGCCCGGCGGCAAGCCCGACATCGCCACCACGCCCTTGACGAAGGTGACCGGCCCGGCGAACAGCCGCCGCCCGCGTTCTGCCACCTCGTGTGGCGGTTCGGGTGCAAGGGGAAAGGGCAGGCTGTTCATGTCAGCGGCTCGACCGTGTCGCCGACGGCCAGCACGCCGCCGCTGGTGACCTCGGCATACAGGCCGAACTCGGTATGCCCGAACTCGTTTTTTAGTGCGCCCAGCGTATCGGCGTCGCGTTTGCCGGTCTCGGGGTTGGCAGCGGTCGCAAGGCATCGGCCGATTGCCTCGCGCACCGTCAGTTCCGCCCCGCCGGCGCGCAGGCGGCGACCGATCCATTCCCGTTCGGCCCAGGGCTCCAGCCCCTCAAGGTGGATATTGGCGCGCCAACGCAGCGGTGACAGCACCTGGCCCATACGCCGGCCCAGGTCCTCGCCCGAGGCGAGGTTGACCAGGCTCAGCGACGGGAACTCGGTATCGGTCATGCCACGCCCCTCGACCCGCAGGATGCGCGCCGATTGCGCGCGCTCCTCCGGCATCAACGGACGCACCCAGTCGAGAAACACCGCCTCTTCGCGGTCGGGATCGAATGTCAGGTCGGGGCGGTCGGGATGCGACAGGGTGACCGTGCCGGCGGCGGTGTCGGATCGCGCCGTGATTGCCATCAGCGCCGCTGCCTTGGCCCCGCGCGAAAAGTTGGCGCAGGGCGCCCAGGCGCTGCCGTCTGCGCGCGCAGCCTCGTGCGCGACGGCCCAGCGCCTGTCCCACGGCATGGTCTGCCCTGCGGCAAGTGTCACCGATTGCAGCGATTCGCATCCGTGGGCCTTGATCGGATGCCGCCACAACGCGGCGACGCGGGCCATCACTTGTCCTCCGCACCGGACTTGCGCTTGAAGCTGGACTTGATGTTGCCGAACACGTCCGGCTTGTAGCCGTGGCTGCGCATGATCAGGTACTGCTGGGTAAAGGTCAGCGTGTTGTTGGTGATCCAGTACAACACCAGCCCCGATGCAAAGTTGCCCAGCATGAACATGAACACCCAGGGCATCCAGGCAAAGATCATCTGTTGCGTCGGGTCGGTCGGCGCGGGGTTGAGCTTTTGCTGCAGCCACATCGAGACACCCAAGCAGAGCGGCAGGAACCCGATGAAGATCAGCGCCAGCACGGATCCGGGTTCGGGCGCGTCCCAGGGCAGCAAACCCCAGAGATTGTAGAGCGACGAAGGATCAGGCACCGACAGGTCGCGGATCCAGCCGATCCAGGGGGCGTGGCGCAGCTCGAGCGTGACGAAGATCACCTTGTAGAGCGAGAAAAAGATCGGGATCTGCAACAGGATCGGCAGGCAGCCCGAGGCGGGGTTGACCTTTTCCCGCTTGTAGAGCGCCATCATCTCTTTCTGCAGCTTCTGGCGGTCGTCGCCGGCGGTCTCTTTCAGCTTTTCCATCTGCGGCTGCAGTTCTTTCATCTTCGCCATCGAGACGTAGGATTTGTAGGCCAGAGGGAAGAGCAGCGCCTTGATGCAGAAGGTCAGCGCGATGATCGCCCAGCCCATATTGCCGATCACCTGGTTAAGCCAGTGCAGCACCGCAAAGATCGGTTTCGTCAGGAAAAAGAACCAGCCCCAGTCGATCGAATCGATGAACTTAGGAATGCCTGCCTCGTTCTGGTAGCTGCGGATCGTGTCCCATTCCTTGGCGCCGGCGAACAGCCGGGTCGAGGCGGTCGCGCTTTCGCCCGGGGCCAGCGTGACGGTGGGCTGCCTGGCGGTGGTCTGATAGATGGCGCGGCGGGTATCCTGGAAGGTGCTTATATGGGTTCCGGAGCCCGATGCGGGGATCAGCGTCGTCATCCAGAAGTGATCGGTAAAGCCGGTCCAGGTGGCCTCTTCCACGGCGATGGTCTCGTGCGCGCTGGCCGGCTCGAAATCGTCATAGTCGATCTCGGTCAGCTCACCGTCGACCATCTGGATGCCACCCTCGTGCAGGATGAAGAAGTTCTTGAGGTCCGCCGGCAGGCCGTGCCGGGCAAGAATGCCATAGGGGGCCAGCGCACGGGTCTCGCCGCCGGCGTTTGTGACCGACTGGGTGACGGTGAACATCAGCTTGTCGTCGATCTGCACCTCACGGCGGAAGGTCAGCCCGGCGCCGTTGTCCCAACTCAGGACGATGGGGTTTTCAGGGGTAAGGGGGCCACCGCTTTCAACCTGCCACATCGTGTTGGCGCCCGGCACCTGGTCGGGGGTCAGCCCGGCCCCGGGCGCCCAGCCAAAGAGCGCATAGTAGGGCTGATCGCTGCCGACCGGCGACAACAGCGTGACGATCTCCGAATCCGGGTCCAGCGTTTCGCGGTATCCCTTCAGCGACAACTCGTCGATGCGCCCGCCGCGCAGCGAGATGGAGCCTTTCAGCGTTGGCGTGTCGATGGTGATACGCGGCGTGTCGTCCTGCGTCTGCTCGACCGCGCCGGCGCTGGCGTCACCGGTGACGCCCGAGGTGGCCGCCGGTGGGATCGCGGCGCCCGGTTCCGTGGCGACGGGGGCGCTGGCCACGCCATCGGCCGGGGCCTGCTGCTGGGTGGCGCTTTCGGGCGCTGTCAGGCTGGCCTGTTCGGGCGCTTCTGCCGGCGGAAACAACACGAACCACAGCAGAATCACCAGAAAGCTGAGCGCGGTTGCAAGAAGGAGGTTCTTGTTCTGGTCGTCCATCGCCGGCGATCACCTGTCCTGTTCCCAGTCTTGGGGGTTCAACAGAGTGACGGCCAAAAGGTCAAGTGGATTATCGGTCGCGCCGGCCCAAGCCCGGCAAGAATTCCGCAAATCAAGCCCCCGCGGTCAGGCCTGGCGGCCCCGGTCCGCTCAGGGCATGGCGCGCCCGATCTCGGGCGGCGACCCCAGTTTCGCGGCATGTTCGCTCAACCAGCATGGCGTGCGCTCATACGGTATCGGGCGGGCGATGCCGAAGCCCTGCACATGGCCGCAGCCAAGCTGCGCCAGCAGCGCATGCTCGCCCGCGCTTTCCACCCCCTCGGCCAGTGTGTCGAGCTGCAGCTGCTCTGCCATCGTCAGGATCGCGGCGACCATCCGCTGCTGATCGGGGTCGCCGTCGATACCCCGTACAAAGGACCGGTCGATCTTTAACCGGTTGAGCTGAAACCGCCTGAGCGACGAAATCGACGCGTGCCCGGTTCCGAAATCATCCAGGTCGATGCGACAGCCCATCTTGGACAGGCGCCGGATATTACGCGCGGTGGCATCGTCGGGCGAGACCGACACCACGGCTTCGAGGATCTCGACCGTCAGGCAGCTTGCCGGCAGGTCGTGACGATCCAACTCCCACGCGATGGCATCGGCAAGGGCCGGGTCCCGCAGGCTGACAGGTGAGAAATTGACCCCGACGCTGGGGATGCCAAAGCCCAGCGCGCGCCATTTTCCCAGCGCACCCAGCGCATCGCGCAGGATCACCTCCTGCAGCTGGGCGGCCAGCCCGGCACGTTCGAGATAGGGCAGGAAACGCGCCGGCGCCAGAACGCCGCGCTGCGGGTGACACCAGCGCGCCAGCGCCTCGAACCCCGAGACGCGGCCGGTATCGGTGCAAAGCTGGGGCTGGAACCAGGCGGTGATTTCGCCCCCCTCAAGCGCGCGAACCGCTTCGTCATGCAGACGCAGGGGGCGCGGCCCCGCAACGGGGCCGCGTTTCGGCCCCGACCGGCGCAGACAGATCGTCGCCGGGGCGGTTTCGCGCGCCTCGGCCAGGGCGGCGGCGGCCGCCGCCATCAGGTCCTTGCCGGTGTCGCGCCCGACCGCTGCCATGGCAATGCCGATACAGACGGAAAAACCTGCCACCGCGCCGGGCTTGCCATCGATGCGCTGCGACCCCTCCTGCAGGCGTGCGCCCATCTGCCACAGCGCATCGGCGGTCATCCGGCGCGCCGGGGCAGGCACGATGCCGAATGGCCCGCCTCCAAGAAAGAAGATGCGATCGCGCCGGCGCAGGCTGGCCTGCAGGTGCAGCGCGACATGATCAGCAAGGGCGGCGGCGGCAAGCCCTTCGCCATCGCGCAGGCGGTCGTGATCATCCATTTGCAGCATGATGCAGGCCGCCATCCCGCCGCCGGGATGGCCAAGCGCCGCATCGAGCGCCTGCCGCAGCGACCGCCCCGACACCACCGGGGGTCCGATATCCGCAGTGCCGCGCCGGTGCCGGCCAAAAGCGCCCGCCAACAGCAGCGCCGCGGGCACCGCCAGTGTTGCCAGCGCCAGCGCATCCTCGCCCCCCACGCGGTGGCCCAGGAACAGCACCACAGGTAACAGCGCCACCGCCATCGGGCCGGTCAGCAGCGCCGCCGCGCGGCGGCGCAGGGAAAACAGGCTGTGATAAAGGCGACGTATCATGCGGCATCCCAAGCTTGCGCAGGCAAGGCTAGGAATGGTGCTTCAACAACCTCTTAACGCAGCCGGGGAACCGGTTCGGGATTTGATTCGAATTCGACCGATTCCCGCGAAAGCCCCGCGAAATCGAAAAGCTTTGGATCGAGCAGGTGCGAGGGCCGGGCGTTCATCAGCGCGCGGAACATCACCTGTCGGCGGCCGGGCGCGTTGGCCTCCCACCCGTCGAGGATGCGCTTGACCTGCTGGCGCTGCAACCCGTCCTGGCTGCCGCACAGGTCGCAGGGAATGATCGGATAGTTCATCGCGCGCGCGAAGCGGTCGCAATCGGCTTCGGCGACAAGGGCCAGCGGACGATAGACGAACAGGTCACCCTCTTCGTTCAACAGCTTGGGCGGCATCGTCGCCAGCCGGCCACCGTGAAAGAGGTTCATGAAAAAGGTTTCAAGGATGTCGTCGCGGTGGTGCCCCAGAACAACTGCCGAACACCCCTCTTCGCGGGCGATACGGTAAAGGTTGCCGCGCCGCAGCCGTGAACAGAGTGCACAATAGGTGCGCCCCTGCGGCACCTTGTCGGTGACGATGGAATAGGTGTCCTGGTATTCGATCCGGTGGGGCACACCGCGCGATTGCAGAAACTCCGGCAGCACCGTGGCGGGAAAGCCCGGCTGCCCCTGGTCCAGGTTGCACGCCAGCAACTCGACCGGCAGCAGCCCGCGCCATTTCAGCTCATGCAGCACCGCCAGCAGGGTATAGCTGTCCTTGCCGCCCGACAGGCAAACCAGCCATTTCGCACCCTTTTCGATCATCCCGTATTGTTCGGTCGCCTCGCGCGCCTGGCGCACGATACGCTTGCGCAGCTTGCGGAACCCGGTGGTTTTCGGGGCGCCGGCAAAGAGCGGGTGAATTTCGTCGGCATCGTCGAGCATGCAGCGGGGTTAGTCGCATTCGCGCCCCCAGACAAGGGCTCAGTCGGGGGTCAGCATATAGCCCTCGCCGCGCACCGTCTGCAGATAACGCGGCTGTTTCGGGTCGGCCTCTATCTTGCGCCGCAGCCGGGTGATCTGGACATCGACCGCGCGTTCCTGGGCCTGGCCCTTGTCGCGGCCCAGATCCTCGACCAGCCTGGAACGGCTGACAGGTTCGCCCAGGTGTTCGGAAAAGATGCGCATCAGCTGCATCTCGGTCGCAGTCAGACGCACGGACACCTCGCCATTCATCAATTCGCCGCGTTCTATATCAAAGCGCACCGCGCCCATCTGCAGCACCTTGGGGGTGATGTGGTCGGGTTCGGTCGCCGGCATCCGCCGCAGGATGGCGTTGATCCTGAGCAGCAGCTCCTTGGGCTCGAACGGCTTGGGCAGGTAATCATCCGCCCCGGCCTCCAGCCCGCGGATACGGTCGTCGGTCTCGCCCTTGGCGGTCAGCAGCATGATGGGGGTCGTCAGGGTTTCGCGCAGGGCGCGCGTCAGCGTCACCCCGTCCTCGCCCGGCATCATCACGTCCAGCACGATCAGATCGAATTCAAGCCCCGCCAACAGCTTGCGGGCATGTTCGGCATCGCGCGCGGCCGACACCAGGAACCCGTTGCGGATCAGGAATTTGCGCAACAGGCCACGAATACGTTCGTCATCATCCACGATCAGCAGGTGCGGGGCCGGATCGGTCATACGCCGTGCTCTCGGATGGCGTGGTAGCGGCGGTGCAGATCGGGCTCCATCATCGCCTCCAACACCTTGCGAAAGCCCGCCACAGCCTCGGGGCCCGCGCTGCGATAGGCGGTGCGCATCCGCGCCCGCTGGGCATCCGACAGCCGTTGTTCCAGCGCCTCGCCTTCGTCGGTCAGGTAAAGATGACGCTCGCGCTTGTCGTTGGTGCCAACGCGGCTTTCGACCAGCCCGTCGGTGATCAGCGTGCGCAGCACCCGGTTGAGCGACTGCTTGGTGACGCCAAGAATACCCAGCAGGTTGTTGACCGTGGTGCCGGGGCTGCGGGCGATGAAATGGATGGCGCGATGGTGGGCCCGGCCATAGGCCATCTCGGCCAGGATGCGATCAGGATCGGCGGTAAAACCGCGATAGGCAAAGAACATCGCCTCGATGCCCTGCCTGATCTGTTCATCAGTCAGAAACAGCAGATTTTCACCGCCCTGAACGTCCGACATGGTGCGCTCCGACATAATAATTCTCCGCTATCCATGACATTATGTCAGCTTTATTGACATTCCAATATCAAACTGGTAGCGAATCGTAGTTTTCGCGCAATTATATGTCCGAACCGGACGCATTTGGCGCAACAAATGGAAATCGGCCTGCAGAGGAGCCCGAAAATGGCTGACTATGATGATCGCGACGGCAAGATCTGGATGGATGGCACCCTCGTCGACTGGCGCGGGGCCAACGTACACGTCCTGACCCACGCGCTGCACTATGCCAGTTCGGTATTCGAGGGCGAGCGCGCCTATGGCGGCAAGATTTTCAAAAGCCGCGAGCATTCCGAACGTCTGCACTATTCGGCCGGCGAGCTTGATTTCGAGATCCCGTTCAGCGTCGACCAGATCGACGCCGCCAAGGCCGAGGTTCTGGCCGCCAACGGTATGGACGACGCCTATGTGCGTGCGGTGGCCTGGCGCGGCGCGGGCTCCGACATGGGCGTGGCCTCGGCCGCCAACCCGGTGCGGATGGCCATCGCGGCGTGGGAATGGGGCGCCTATTACGGCGACGCCAAGTTCAAGGGTGCCAAGCTGGACATCTCGAAATGGAAACGCCCCAGCCCCGAAACCATCCCCTGCCACGCCAAGGCGGCGGGGCTTTACATGATCTGCACACTGAGCAAGCACGCGGCAGAGGCAAAGGGTTGTTCGGACGCGATGATGTTCGACTATCGCGGCTACGTGGCCGAGGCGACCGGCGCCAACATCTTTTTCGTGCGGGACGGCGAAGTGCATACCCCCACACCCGACTGCTTTCTCAACGGGCTGACCCGGCAGACGGTGATCGGCATCCTGAAAGAGAAGCAGATCAAGGTGCATGAACGCCACATCATGCCCGAAGAGCTGGAAGGCTTTCAGCAATGCTGGCTGACCGGCACCGCCGCCGAGGTGACGCCGGTGGGCCAGATCGGGGACTACAATTTCGAGGTCGGCGCGCTGACCCGCGACATTGCCGAAACCTACGAAAAGCTGGTGCGCAGCTAAGCGCGCGCCGCGTTCAAATCAAAACACCCGCCCCGGGTTTGCATCAAGACACCAACCCCGGGTTTGATTCAAAATACGCGCCCCGGGCTTGACCCGGGGCCGCATCCCGTCTCCCCAGGGTTCCGGTTCGGGGGCCGGGACGTGCAGCGGGCGCAATTCAACACGACACGCCAAAATGGCGCCCCTTCAGACCAGGCGGCCAGGCCAGGCGGCGATCAGCCGCCCGCCGACACGATCGCCTGCGCCAGCACCGGCACGGTCTGGCTGTTCAGCCCGGCGATGTTGATGCGCGAATCGCCCAGCATGTAGATGCCGTGATCAACGCGCAGCGTCTCGACGACCTCGGGTGCCAGCCCCAGCCGCGAGAACATGCCGCGATGCTCGGCCACAAATCCGAAACGGTCGGACCCGGTCAGCCGCTGCAGCTCGGCCGCCAGTTGTTCGCGCAGGGCGATCATGCCCTCGCGGACCTCTTCCAGCTCGGCCTCCCAGTCGGCGCGCAGCTCGGGGTCGGACAACACCAGCGTGACCATCCGCGCGCCGTGATCCGGCGGAAAGGAAAAGTTCTGCCGGTTAAGGTGGGCCAGGTTGCCCTGCACCACAGCCCGGCGTCCGATATCGTGGCTGACGGCCATCAGGATGCCGGTGCGTTCGCGGTAGATACCAAAATTCTTGGAACAGCTCGCCGCGATCAGCGTCTCGGGGCAGCCCGCCGCCACCGCCCGCGTCGCCAGCGCGTCGGCGGTCAGGCCGTCACCGAAGCCCTGATAGGCAATGTCGATCATCGGCGTGGCGCGCTTGGCGTTCAACAGTTCGATCACCGCCTTGAACTGGGTGAGGTTCAGGTTTGCACCGGTGGGGTTATGACAGCAGCCATGCAGCAGCACCACGTCGCCCGCGTGCACGGTTTCCAGGTCTTCCAGCATGCCGGCGAAATCCACCGCGCAGGTGTCGGCGTCGAAATAGCGGTACGGCACCGCCTCGATGCCGAGGTGATCGAGCATGCTCAGATGGTTGGGCCAGGTTGGGCTGGAGACAAAGACCCGCGCCTTCGGGTTGGCCATGCGCATCAGTTCAAAACCCTGCCGGACCGCCCCCGTGCCGCCGGGGGCGGCGGCGGCGGCCACCGCATCACGTTCGACCGCGTCGCCCAGGACCAGACCGATCATCGCGTCGCAAAAAGCGGGCTCACCGGCCAGCGCGGTATAGACCTTGGTGGTTTCCTCTTCCCACCATTTGCGCTCTGCCGCCTTGACGGCGCGCATCACCGGGGTGACCCCTTCGGCGTTGCGGTAGACCCCGACACCAAGGTCGATCTTGTCCTTGCGCGGGTCTTCGCGGAACGCCTGCATCAGCTGCAGGATCTTGTCGGCGGGCTGTTCGTGCAGGTTCTCGAACATGTTATTCGTCTCCGGTTGCAACGGGCACGGTCGGAAAGGCGCCCCATTCCGTCCATGACCCGTCATAAAGCGCGTGGTCGGTCTTGCCGATGCGTTCCAGCGCCAGGTTGATGATCGCCGCCGTGACACCCGACCCGCAGGTGGTAATCGCGGGCTTGGCCAGGTCGACCCCGGCCGCGGCCAGCACCGCGCGCAGGTCTTCGATCGTCTTCATCGTGCCGTCCTCTTTCAGAAGCGTCCGGTAATGGACGTTCTTCGAGCCCGGAATATGGCCACTGCGCAGGCCTGGCCGCGGTTCCGGCTCTTCGCCCCGAAACCGGCCGGGAGAACGCGCATCAAGGATCTCGTGATCGCCCAGCTTGGCCGCCGCCGCGACCTGGGTGACATCGCGCACAAGGTGGTTCTGGCGCCGCCCGGTCATGTGGCGGTCGCGGATCACCGGCTCGATATCTTCGGTCGGGCGCCCCTCGGCCAGCCATTTCGGCAGCCCACCGTCGAGCACGGCGATATTGTCCTGCCCCATCAGGCGGAAAAGCCACCACACCCGCGCCGCCGAAAACAGCCCCTGCGCGTCATAGACAACCACCTGGTGGCCGTCACCCACGCCCATCGCCCGCAGGCGCGACATGAACTTTTCCACCGGCGGCGCCATGTGCGGCAGGTCGGATCGCTGGTCGCAGACATCGTCGATGTCAAAGAACCGCGCGCCCGGAATATGGGCCTCGTCATAATCGGCGCGCGGGTCGCGGGTTTCGGGCGGCAGGTACCATGTCGCGTCCAGCACGCGCAGGTCCGGGTCTTGCAAATGGTCGGCCAGCCAGCCCGTCGAAACCAGAGTCTTGGGATCGTCCTGCGTCATGTCGCCCCCCGGGAAATTCCGTGCGCCATTCACCTACAGCCAAGCAGGACCAAGGGCAAGGCAACGCCGCACCAGCATGGCGGGCCTGTCAGCGCCCGTCATACCCCTTTTTCTGCGCCTGATAGAGCTGGGCATAAAGCCCACCATGATCGAGCAGGTCGGCATGGCGCCCCTCTTCGACCAGTCGCCCGGATTCCAGCACGAAAATCCGGTCGGCATCGGCCACCGATGACAGCCGGTGCGCGACGACGATGGTCGTTTTCCCCTTGGTCAGGCGCGACAAGGCCGCGCGGATGCGTTCCTCTGTTGCCTGGTCCAGCGCGCTTGTCGCTTCGTCCAGCAGCAGGATTGGCGCGTCGCGCAGAAAGGCACGAGCGATGGCGATGCGCTGTTTCTGCCCGCCCGAAAGCTGCGCGCCCTTGGGCCCCACGGGCGCATCCCCCCGCTGGCGGATCAGCGCCGCGATTTCGGCATCCTCGGCGGCGCGCCAGACCTCTTCTTCGCTGGCGTCGGGGCGCACATATCGGATGTTGTCCAGGATCGAGGCGTTGAAGATCACGATGTCCTGCGCCACCACCGAGAACGCCCCGCGCAGCGCCGCGACCTTCAGCCGCTCGACCGGCACGCCGCCGATGGTGATCCGCCCGCCCTTGACGTCGTAAAGCCGCGTCAGCAACGAAAGGATCGTGGTCTTGCCCGATCCGGTGGCGCCGACGATGGCCGACACCTGCCCGCCGCGAAACGTCATGCTGAGCCCGTCGAAGAGCGGCTGTTCGTCGCTGTAGGAAAAGCGCACATCCTCAAGCACGATGTCGCCCCTGGTGTCGAACGCCTCTATCGCATCGGGCGCGTCCTTGATCGTGGGCTGTTCATCGTAAAGGCTGCGCACCCGGTCAAGCAGCACCATGTTCGTCTGAAGCGACCCGAAGAACTGCGCCAGCAGGCGGGCCGGGTCGAAGACCATCACCATGCCCAGCAGGAAGGTGATGATGCCGGCACCATCGACGTCGAAATCGGGGCTCAGCACCATGTAGCCGCCACCGCCGATGACCAGCACATAGACAAAGGCCGAGCTGAGGTCGATCGACGGCATCACCAGCGCCTGGGTGGACTGCACCCGCGTCATCAGCCCGCGAATGGCGCTGGTGCCCTGCATCAGGCGGCTTTCCTCCATCCGTTCCTGGCTGGCGATCTTGACGGTGCGCATGCCGCTGACCGTTTCCTCGATATTGGTCATGTAGTCGCCCAGCGCGCTCTCTGCCTGCCGCTGGCCGTGCTTCACCCGGTCCGAGACATAATTCATCACCCAGATGATGAAGGGCAGCACCACAACCGCTGCGGTGAACAGTAACGGGTTTTTCCAGATCAGGTAGCCCGACACGATCACCACCGTCACCGCATCGCGCACCGCACCTGCCGTGGCCAGGCCAAAGAAAACGCCCAGTTGCTGGGTCTGCGTGACCAGCCGGTGAATGATCTCGCCGGACTTGGTGCGCTCGAAATAGGCCAGGTCGAGCGACATCATGTGCTCGATCAGGTCGCGGCGCATCTCGCTGACGGCCGCGTTGGAAATCCGCACCGTGATCAGCGGCACCAGATAGGACATCGCCCCGCGCACGGCAAAAAGGCCGAACACCACCGCGCAGACCAGCACCAGGTCGCTCATCGCGCCGCTGTCAAAGATCACCCGCAAGCCGCTTTCGGTCATCGACAGAAACTGCTGATAGATCACCCCCTGCACCAGGATCATGCCCAGCGCCAGCGCCAGCCAGCCCGCGCGCTTTTTCAGGTATCGGCGCCACAGCCAGCGCAGGTTGGCGCGGTCCTGTCCGGAAAAGAGCGGCTGGCGTTTTGGCTTGGCTGTGTCGGTCATGGGGGGCCCGTTACAAGACTTCGCCTGCCTATAGTGGGTTCGGGCGCAAAGGTCAGCCCATGATTTGCGCGTTCGGGGGCTATCTCAGCCCGTCCTCGCCCTTGACCTCGTCCACGCTCAGCCCGCCCATGCGGTCATGGATGCGGCCGCCGCGGCTCATCGCCAGGACGAACAGCAGCTCATTGGCGCGCGGGCCATCGGGCAGCCCCACCTCCATCGCGTCGAAATGGCTGCGCACATAGGCGGCGTTGATATGCCCGAGCGGCACGTCGATGCGGGTGCCGGGGCCGCCCTGTTTCATCGCCGAGGGCACAATCGCGCGGGCCTCGCCCAGCCGGGCGCGCATGGCATAGCCGCCGGGCACATGCCACAGCGCGGTGTGTTCCAGCTCGCCCGCCTCGCCGGCCATCGCCGCCTTGCCGTACCCGTCGATGCCCTCTATCCCGCCCATCGCCTCGACCAGCCGGTCGGTCAGCATCAGGCCCAGCGGCTTCAAATCCTCCATCGCCGGCTGCAACTCGGCCGTATAGCCGCCGGCAAACGGGTTGCCGACCAGCGCCGCTATGGCCGCGCGCCGGCGCGGCATCTTGGGCGCGGGGCCGCCGTCATGGTGGATATCCTCGATGAAAAGCGCGGTCTTGCGCAGGGGAAACTCAGGCATGAACAGGATCTTTCTTTTGTTGAGATAAGGCCAGCGCGCCGGTTGCCCGCCAAAGGCCGCCAAGGGTCAGCCATGCGCCGCAGATCAACCCGCGACGGCGCCAGTTCTCGGCCAGCGCCAGCCCGGCATCCAGCGCCGTCTCGACCTCGGCCCGCGTCAGCGGCCCCACGTCGACGGTCACAAGGCGTTCGCCCATGTCACTGTCGGGCGAGATTTCGCAGGCCGGAGTGCGGGTAATGGCGGGATGACCCGGCAGATCGACGGCATTGGCGATCAGCGTCGCCGCCGCATCGGCCAGCGCCGCGCCGCGCGCCAGCACGGTCACGCTGTCTGCGATGCCCAGCGACAGGCTGCGCCCGCCGCGCCCCGATGTCGCCACCCCGCGCACGGGGTCATCAGATTGGATACGGATCGTCCCGGCGCCAGGCGCGGCAATGGCCGCCCTCATCTGTTGTCCCGAACCAAGATGAAAGGCAACGTCACCGCCGTTGTTGACATGGGCCTTGTCCACCCCCGGCCCGTCGCAAACCGCCGCCAGAACGGTTTCCGCCCCGGCCCCGGCCACCGCCGCCATCGGCGTGACGAAAACGGGGGCAAAGGGGGCGACCGCCGCAACCATGCGTTTCGCGGTCTCTCCCTTCGACTCGGGGCCGGTCGGCGCGCGCAAGCGCGGCAGCTCGGCCACCAGCTCATCCAGCAGGGTGTCGAAGCGCGCCACCGCCCGTTCCAGCGCCGCCGCGCGTCCCGGCCCGGTGGCGTCAACGATCATGTCTATGGGGCCGTGATGCAGGTGCAGCCGCCGCCCGTCGGGCAGCCACGCCGCCTGTGCCTGGCCGCTCATGCCCCCTGCACCCCGCCAGCAGGGCGGGTGTCGCCCACCGCGCGCAGCTCGGCGCCGTATTCGCCGCCCTTTTCCAGCACGTCGGCAACGCTGCGCACCTGTTCGCCATGCCCGCCCAGCGCGGTGTAATCCTCGCGCGACAAGGTGAATTCAAGCGGCGCCACCAGCGCCGGGGTGGGCACATAACCGAACGACCCCTGCGGCATCTTCGAGACATCCACCAACAGCGTGATGCCACCGCCCGGCCAGACATAGGTAGGCACGCCGCCGCAAGTCACCCGCGTTCTGAGTGCATGCACCGATTGCGTCAGCCGCACCGGGTTTTTCGTGACGCCAGAGCGTAACGAGCCACCCGCCCCGGCCTGGAACATCACCGTGCACAGCGCCGGTTCGCAGTTCTCGGCAATGAGATCCACCGAGGGTTTCAGCGCCTCGGGCAGGGGGGCCTCTTGCGGGCGCAGATCATCGTCCAGCACATAATAGGCGTATTGCTCACCCGTGGTCGACACCATCAGCAACGTCAGACCGGGGCGCGCGCCCTTCCGTTCCTGCCAGGGGTCAAGAATGGTCAGCGGGTCCTCAATGTCGGTGCCGCCCCAGCCCCGACCCGGCTGCGCCACCTGGAAATAGCGCCCGGGCGTGGAGCGCCGGCCACGAATGCGGATGCCGGTATCGGGCCATCCCAGCACCTTACCCGCCTGGTGTTCGCTGACGACGCCGGTGATGTGATCGTCGACCACGACCACCTCGTCCACCAGCCCGTGCCATTGCGAGGCAAACATCCCGATGGTGGCCGACCCGCAGCCAACCCGCATCCGTTCCTCGCGGTGACCATCGACGATCGGGGGCTGCCCCGCCTGAACCACCACGCTGGCGCCGTCGTCGATGGTCAGTTCCACCGCCTCGCGGTTGCACAGCCTCAGCAGGGCATCGCAGGTCACCCGCCCCTCGGCCTTGCTGCCGCCGGTCAAATGCGCCACCCCGCCCAGCGACAGCATCTGGCTGCCGTATTCCGCGGTGGTGACATGGCCGACCGGTTCGCCCGCGCAGCGCACGGTGGCGGCCTCGGCGCCCAGGTGGCGGTCGGTGTCGATCTTCACCTTGACGCCGCAATAGGAAAAGATCGCCTCGGTCACCACGGTGATGAAATCGGCGCCTTCCACGTCCCGGCTGACGATGAACGGCGCGGGCTTGTAGTCGGGATAGGTGGTGCCCGCCCCCACGCCGGAAACGAACAGGTCGTCGCCCTCCAGCATCCGTCCGTCCCAGTCGCGGGCCAGGAAGGGGCGAACCTCGCCTCCGGCCTCCAACGTGCGGTCAAGGATGGTCAGCGGATCGCAACGCACGATCTTGCCGCCACGGTTGGCGTAGCGGTCGCAGGCGCCTACCTTGCCATCGGCGATGTAGCACATCACCGGGCAGGCGTCGCAGCGGATCTTTTCCTCTTTCACGCGCCGCTTTTCTGTCATTTCCACGCCTCCGCCATCGCCGCCAGTACCCGGTGCGGCAGCGCCGGCAGCCGGGTGATGCGGGCACCCGTGGCGTGCCGGATCGCGTTCAGGATCGCCGGCGCGGTCGGGATCAGCACATGCTCGCCCAGCCCCTTGGCGCCCAGCGGGCCCTCGGGGTCGGGCACCTCGACGAATATCGTCTCGATCTCGGGCATGTCGCCGGTGGTGGGGATCAGGTAGTCGTGCAGGTTCTCGGTGCGGCCGGGCACGTATTCCTCCATCAGCGCCATGCCCAGCCCCTGCGCGATGCCACCCTCGACCTGCCCCTCGGCCAGCAGCGGGTTGATCACCCGCCCCAGGTCATGCGCGGCGGTGATCCGCGTCACCCGGACCGTGCCCAGCGTGCAATCCACCGCCACCTCGGCCATCTGCGCGCCGAACCCGTAGACGGCATAGGGCGCACCCTGCCCGTTCTCGTCCAGCGGCACGGTCGGCGGGTCATAGGTTTCCTCTGCCGCCAAAACATAGCCGTTCGCATCCGCCGGCATCTCCGACAGCGTGATCCGGCGGCTGCCGCGCCCGTCCGTCGCGCTCAGCACGCCACCATCCAGCGACAATCGTGCATCCTCGCCCGTGTTGGTCAGCATCAATATGCGCGCGCGCAGCGCCTGCCCCGCCAGCAGCGCCGCCTTGCCGGTGACATAGGTCTGGCGCGAGGCCGAGGTCTTGCCGCAGTCGGGCGTCAGCGCGGTGTCGGGCCCGATCAGCCGCAAGTGCGACAGCGGCAGCCCCACCGCATCGGCGAATATCTGCGAAATGACTGTGTTCGACCCTTGGCCGATATCGGTCGCGCCCTGATGCAGGCGCAGCGCGCCGTCAGCGGTGATCCCGGCGCGCACGGTCGAGGGGTTGGGCAGCCCGGTATTGCCACAGCCATACCAGCACGACGCAACCCCGACGCCATGGCGGATGCACCCGCCACGCGCGTTCCGGGCCTCGGCCCGTTCCAGCGCCGCCCGCCACGGCCCCTGCAACGCATCCAGACAGGCGGATATGCCCACGCCCTGCAGCACCTGCCCGCAAACCGTGGCCTGACCGTCGCGCAGCGCGTTGAGACGGCGAAATTCCAGCCGGTCGATCCCCGCCTTGTCCGCCAGCTCATCATACAGCGTCTCCTGCAAGATCGCCGCCTGCGGCACGCCAAAGCCACGAAAGGCGCCCGAAACCGGCTCGTAGCTGTGATAGGCGCGCGACCGGGCCAGGTAGGCCGGCGTATGATAGGGGCCCGAGGCGTGAACCGGCACCCGCCCGGCCACCGTCGGCCCCCAGCTGGCATAGGCGCCGGTGTTGAATTCGCCATCGAAGACGAAACCGGCAATGCGCCCATCCGCATCCGCCCCGATGCGCGCGCTCATGCGCGCCGGGTGGCGCTTGGTCGTCGACATCATCGATTCGGCACGGCTGAGGATCATCCGTGCCGGTCGCCCGGTTTTCAGCGCCACCAGCCCGATCAGCGGCTGCACCGAAAGGTCGAGCTTGGAGCCGAAACCGCCTCCGGCGGCCGAGGGCACGATGCGCACCTTTTCCGGCGCCAGCCCGAGAACACGTGCGATGTCGTCGCGGTCCATCACCGGCGCCTGGGTGCAAGCCTGGATGACCAGCGTGTCGCCCTCCATCCAGGCGATGCCGGCCTCCGGCTCTATATAGGCGTGCTCGACATAGGGGGTTTCCATCCCGGCCGCGGCCACATGCACCGCCCCCGCCAGCGCCGCCTCGGCATCGCCCCGGCGCACCAGCCCGGTGATCAGCGTGTTGTCGGGACGCGTGTCATGCACCAGCGCCGCATCGTCTCCCGTCTGCCACGTCACCGGAAAGGTCTCGAGATCGAGCGCCTCGATCACCGCCGGATCACCCGCGACCAGCGCCACCGCCTCGCCCCGCATCCGGGCGTGGCGTTCGGCCAGCGCCGGCTGGTCGGCAAAGGCGGGGATGGTGCCAAAGGCGTTCACACCGGGAATGTCAGCGGCGGTAAAGACCTCGACACCGTGATGCGCGGCAAATGCATGGATATCACCGAAACTGAACAATACTGGTGCGTATGGCGCCCGCACCGCGCGCACCAGCAGCAGCCCCTCGGGGCAGGCGTCGGCACCGTAAACCTCGCTCCCGGCCACCTTGGGGCCGCCATCCAGACGCTCGACCCGCGCGCCCACGGCCGCGCCCGCGTCGGGCAGGCCGGGCCCCGCCCCCGGCGCGGTGTCCAGCACCGCCTCGACGATCTTGGCATAGCCGGTGCAGCGGCACAGCACCCCGCCCAGCGCCGCCTCGACCTGTTCCCGGTCCGGCGCAGGGGTGTCGCGCAACAGCGCCGTTGCCGCCATCAGCATCCCCGGCGTGCAGATGCCGCATTGCGCCGCCCCGCGGCGCAGAAAGGCGCGTTGCAGCGGGCTGTCATCCAACCCCTCGACCGTCGTCACCGCGCGCCCCGCAACCTGCGCCAGCGGCGTCAGGCAGGCACAGACCGGCGCGCCATCGACCAGCACCGTGCAGGCGCCGCAATCGCCGGCGTCGCAGCCCACCTTGGTGCCGAACAGGCCCAGCCGTTCGCGCAGCACCTCCGACAACCGGCGACCGGGCTCGGCCGGCACGCGAACGGGGTCGCCGTTGACGCTCAGCGCGAATGAATCAAAGCCCCTGTTCATGCCGCCGCCTCGCATCCGCCGGCAAGGCTGTCCAGCACGCGGCGCACCAGCTCCGTCGCCGCCTGCGCGCGATAGCCGCCATCGGCGCGAATGTCGTCAATGGGCGACAGGTGCCGCGCCACCAACTCCGGCGTGACCCGCGCGCCAAGCCCTGCCAGCGGCGCGCCGGTCAGCGCCACCTCGAGCGCGCCAAGCCGCACCGCCACCGGCCCGCAGGACCCCACGGCGATGGACGCGCGTTCAACCGTTTCGCCGTCCAGTTCCAGCCGCGCGGCCACCATGGCGATGGAGATCACCAAATATTTCCGCGCCCCGAGCTTTTCAAACCGCGACTGCCCGCGCGTCGCCGCGTCAGGCACATGCACCGCGATCACCATCTCGCCCTTGCCCAGCGCGGTCTTGCGCGGGCCGGTGACGAAATCCGCCAGAGGCATCCGGCGCCGGCCCGCGCTTGAGGCCAGTTCAACCTCGGCATCGAGCGCCAGCAGGCAGGGCATTCCATCGGCGGCGGGTGAGGCGTTGCAGATGTTTCCGGCCATCGTCCCGGCGTTCTGGATCTGCACCGATCCCACCTCGCGCGCGGCCTGTTTCAGCATGTCGAAGGCGGGCGGCAGGTCGGCACGCACCACGTCAGACCACGTCATCGCGGCGCCGATCCGCAGGCCGGTGTCGGTGCGTCCGATCCCGCGCAGCTCGGCAATCCCCGTGATATCCAGCACCTCGCCCGGCAGAGCCCTTGCCGGGGTCGCGGCGAAAAGGTCGGTACAGCCGGCGGCAATGGTCACCGGCGCCGCCGCCAGCAAGTCAAGCGCCGCCTCCAGGGTTTCGGGCCGATGATATGCGGCCAATGGCGATCCCCCTGTTGTTGTAGTTATCCCGGCAAGCCGGTCAGGGAGATGGTGCGGCAGCGTCTGCGCCCTGTCAACGGGCGGCGCGCCGCGATCAGACGCCCACGTAGCGTTCGACGATGCCGTGATCCTGGCGCAGGCGTTCGGCCGGCATCACCTCGCCGCCGCGACCGTTTTCGATGAACGCCACCCGGTCGGCCACCGACAGCACCGCATCGACCCGCTGTTCCACCAGCAAGATCGCCACGCCAGCCGCACGCATCTTGACGATCACCTGGCGGATGGCCTCGATCATCGAGGGTTGCAGCCCCTCGGTCGGCTCGTCCAGCAACAGCGCCTTGGGCCGCAGGCACAGCGCGCGGGCAGTGGCCAGCATCTGCTGCTCGCCCCCTGACAGCGTTTCCGCCCGCTGGTCCAGCCGTTCGCCCAGACGAGGAAAGAGCGCCAGCACCTCGTCGCGCACCTCGGGTCCCGCATCGCGTGCCCGCAGCCCGATTTCCAAGTGCTCGGCCACCGTCAGCCCGGCAAACAGCCGCCGCCCCTGCGGGATGTACCCGATGCCCGCCTTGGGCACCTCATGCGCGGGGCGTCCGCTGATCGGCACACCATCCAGCAGGACCTGCCCCCCCATCAGCGGCAACAGCCCCATGATCGCCTGCATCGTCGTGGTCTTGCCAGCGCCGTTGCGGCCCAGCAGGCACAGGATCTCGCCCGAGGCCACCGTCAGCGACAGTTCCCGCAGCACCTGGGCACGGCCGTAACCGGCGCTGATCGCCTGCAGTTCCAGCATCATCCCGTCCCCAGATAGGCCGCCTGCACGGCGGCGTTTTCGTGGATCTCCTGCGGCGTGCCCTCGGCCAGCAGGCGGCCGAAATCCAGCACGCTGACCCGGTCGGCGGTTTCCATCACCACGCTCATGTTGTGCTCGATCAGCAGGATGGTGGTCTGGCCGGCGACCTCTCGCAGCAGTTCCTTGAAGCTGGCGATCTCGCCCTCGGACAAACCCTGCGTGGGTTCGTCAAGGATCAGCAGCCTGGGCTTTTGCACAAGCCCCATGGCGATTTCCAGCAGCCGCTGATGACCATAGCTGAGGTTGCCCGCCTCCTCGTCCCTGCGCTCCAGCAGGCCCACCCGCGCCAGCACCTCATCGACCGCGCGCGTCATCTCGCGCCCCTTCAGCCGCCGGCGGGCCGCCAGCGCCACGTTTTCGGCCACGTCGAGCCGGGGAAAGACCGAGGTGATCTGAAACGTATAGGCCATGCCGCGCAGGATGCGCTTGTGCGCGGGCAGCGCGGTGATGTCGGCACCGTCAAAGACCACGCTGCCAGAGCTGGGCGCGATGCGGCCGCAGATCATGCCCACGAATGTCGTCTTGCCCGCGCCGTTGGGGCCGATCAGCGCGCGCACTTCGCCCTCCGGCAGGTCGAAATCGACCCCGTCGACGGCCTGCAGCCCGTCAAAGTGCTTTGACAGCCCGCGTGTCGACAACAGCGTCATGGCAACCCCCGCCAGAACCTGCGGCGCAGCTCGCCCATCAGGCCCTGCGGCGCAAAGAGCGTCAGCACCACCAGGACCACCCCCGCGATCAGCATGTAGGCGGTGGTGATGCCCGAACTCAGGTCGATCAGGTAGAACATGAACAGCGTGCCGACGAACGGCCCCAGCACGGTGCCGGCCCCGCCCAGCAGCACCCACAACAGCGGCAGGATCGAATACTGAACCCCGGCGAAACTGGCCCCGGCACTGCCGAAGAGCAGACCATAGGACGCCCCCGCCGCGGCGGAGATGGCGCCCGAAATCACCATCGCCCCCAGCTTGTGCGCGAAGGTGTCATAGCCCAGCATGCGCACGCGTTCCTCGTTCTCGCGGATCGCCACCAGCGTCTTGCCGAATGGCATGCGCACCAGCCACAGGCAGGCCAGCAGGCAGGCCGAAAAGAGCGCCCAGGCAGCGAAATAACGGTTCGCCGATGCGCTCAGGTCGATCCCCCACAGCACCCGCTGCGCCTGGGCGATGACAAAGCCTTCGTCGCCGCGCGTGATCTCGCTGAAATAGAGGATGGTGAAATAGCCCGCCTGCGCGAACATCAGTGTCACGATCATGAAGGCGACACCGACGGTCCTGAGCGCCAGCAGCCCCAGCGCCAGCGCCACCACCGCGCCCGCCGCGATCCCGGCCAGCAGCGCCGGTGCGGGCGTCAGGCCAAGGTGCTGCACCCCCAGCCCCATGCCGTACATCCCGGCGGCAAAGAACAGCGCATGCCCGAGGCTGAGCAACCCGGTATAGCCGAACAGGATGTTATAGCCGATGGCATAGCTGGCCAGCACCATGATCCGCGCCAGGTTGCCGTGGTGATAGGCCGGCAGCAGGAACTGCGCCGCGAACAGTACCGCCAACAGCCCGCCATGCAGCGCCAGCACGCGCACCCACCCGTTCATGGGGCGCGGGTCCCGAACAGGCCCTGCGGGCGGAACACCAGCACCAGCCCGACCAGCAGCGTCGCCAGGATCTTGGCCAGGGTGGGCGAGAAGAAGACCGATATGATCCCGTCCGACAGCCCGATCAGAACCGCCGCAACCACCGTGCCCGGCAGGCTGCCGAGGCCGCCGATGATGACGACGATAAAGGACAACAGCAGCGGATCGGCCCCCATCAGGTAATGCGCCTGGCTGATTGGCACGATCAGCACCGCCGCGAGCGCCGCCAGCCCGGCGCCGATGCCGAATACCATCGCATAGACCCGTTCCACCGGGATGCCAAAGGCCAGCGCCATGTCGCTGTCGGCCTGGGTGGCGCGCATCAGCAGGCCGATGCGGGTGCGCGTCATCATCATGCGCACCCCGGTCAGGACCACCGCCGCCGCCACGATCACGAACAGCTTGTAGCTGGTGGTGGCCAGCCCCCAGGGATGGAAGAACGACAGCCCGTCCTCGCCCCATTCCACCCACGGCAGCGCGATGCGCTGGTTAAAGGGCGCCTCCACCGGGCGCGCGTCGGGGCCATAGGTCATCAGCGTCAATTGCTGGATGATGTAGAGCAGCCCGATGGTGGCGACGATGGTGCGCTCTGGATCATAGGCGATGCGCTTGAGGATGGTCATGTCGGCCGCCGCCGCGATCGCCCCCACCACCAGCGGCGCGATGACCAGTGCCGCGACGAACCCGATGGCCGGATGCCCGCCCACGGTCTGCGCCACATACCAGGCAATAACCGCGCCCAGCATGAAGAATTCGCCATGCGCGATGTTGACCACCCGCATCACCCCGAAGACGAGGCTGAGCCCCACCGCCGTCAGCGCGAGCACCGCCGCCATCACCGCGCCTTCGATCGAGGCTAAAAGGATATACGGACCCAGTTCCATGTTTCCCAAGGAATGCCCGGGACAGCGGCCTTGGGCAAGAGAAATACGGCCGGAGTGCCAGGATTGGTGGGTACGGCAGTCTGCCGAGGGACTTGGCGCGTATCAGCTTGATCCTCCTGGCCCGCCGTGGGCCGGGCATGCGCCCGCCAGGGCGGCCTCATGCCCTCTGGTCACAAATGGCTGGCTTCGATCCGGCGCGCTATGCCCTTACCGCAACCGCGGCGGCGCGTCGGGGTCCATGCCCGGCGCAGCACCCGGCACCTGCGCTAGCGGCTCGGGCCGGGGCAGGTCAAAGCGCAGCCCGACACGGGCCAGTCGCGCCACCGCCGGGTCGTCCGCATCCAGGAACACCACATCGAACGCGTCCGCCTCCGGCCGCGACAGCCGCCACAGGTCCGACACCGCCCGCGCCAGCGCCGGCGCGGCCTCTGGCACCGCGCCGATCACCGCCAGCAGATGCCCCGCACCGCCATCCTCGTGTTCGGCCCTGGCCAGCCACACACATTCGGCCAGCCCCGCCGCACCCGCCAGCCGCGCATCCAGCGCCGACAACAGGCTTTCCGCCACCCCGTCGGGCGCATGAAAGGCCCGTATCCGCGCCTCTTGCTGATCCGGCTCAGGGGCCAACATCTCGGCCATCCACGCCACGGCATCAGTCGGCAGCAAGATCGCCGAAGGCGCCACGTCGAGGTTCAGCGCCAGCCCCAGCCCCTGCCCCGCCAGCATGCCGGCCAGCGCCCTGCCCGACAGCGCCGCAAGCGGCGCGGGACCGCCGGCAAACCGCGCCAGCCGTTCCTCAAGGTCAAAGGCAAGAACATACTCCGCCCCCTCCACCGGCAGTGTCCTGGGCGACACGCTGTCGGCTGTCGCCTCTTCTTCCAGCAGCAGAAACAGCTCTGTCGCTGCCAGTTCGGCATAAAAGGCGCGGCGCGCGGCCTCGTCCCCGGGGGCGGCCTCCATCGCCTCGTGCGCGGCGTCCAGCCTTGTCGTCTCAGCCATCCATCACCTCCTTGACCCGCGCCCGCAGCGCCGGCAGCAACTCGACCTCGAACCAGGGGTTCCGTTTCAGCCACGCGGTATTGCGCCAGGACGGGTGCGGCAACGCGAACACGCCCGGCGCACGCGCGCGCCAGTCGCGCACCGTCTCGGTCACGCCGGTCCTGACCCCCAAATGATACTTCTGCGCGTAACCGCCCACCAGCACAGTCAACTCGACGCTCTCAAGCGCCGCCATCACCCGATCATGCCATGTCCGCCCGCACAGCGGCGGCGGCGGCAGATCGCTTCCGCCCGCGTCATAGCCGGGAAAGCAGAACGCCATCGGCACCACCGCGACGCGGGACAGGTCATAGAACTCTTCCGAAATCATCCCCAGCCAGTCGCGCAGCCGCTGGCCCGACGGGTCGTCGAACGGCTTGCCCGACTTGTGCACCCGCATCCCCGGCGCCTGCCCCGCGATCAGCAGGCGCGCACCGGGGCGAAACCAGATCACCGGGCGGGGTTCATGCGCGGTCTTTGTCGCCGCGAAACGCCCGGCGCACAGCCGGCATGCGGCGATTTCGTCTGCAAGCGGGGCCATTCAGGCCACCGTGACCCCCGCATCTGCCATCCCCTTTCGCGCCGCCGCCAATGATCCGTCCAGGTCGATGGCGCGGCACAGCGCCTCGTTCACCGTCACCGCATAGCCCAGCCTTGCCGCATCCACGGCCGAGAAGTTGACGCAGAAGTCGGTCGCCAGCCCGACCATCGTCAGGCGGTCGATGCCACGGGTCTGCAGATAACCGTGCAGGCCTGTGGGGGTTTCGTGGTCATTTTCGAAAAACGCCGAATAACTGTCGATCGCCGGGTTCATGCCCTTGCGCAGGATCAGGTCGGCGCGCGTGGCGTCCAGCGCGTCGTGAAACGCCGCGCCGGCGCTGCCCTGCACGCAGTGATCGGGCCACAGTACCTGTGTGCCATAGGCCATCTCGACCGTCTCGAACGGGGCCTTGCCGGGGTGCGAGGACGCAAACGAGGAATGCCCCGCCGGGTGCCAGTCCTGGGTCAGGATCACCGCATCGAAATCGCCCATCAGGGCATTGATGCCGGTAACGATCTCGTCCCCGCCGGCCACGGCCAGCGCACCGCCGGGGCAGAAATCGTTCTGCATGTCGATCACGATCAGGGCATGGGTCATCGGCAGGTTCCTCCGCTTGCGGTTCAGAGGTATGCCGCCGCCGCCGCGCCGTCAACGTCGCCTGTGCCGCGGCTGGCGGACGGATATCTTTTGGTCCCTGGAAAGGTTAATGCTAAGGTGTATCACCATTGCACCTTTGCGAGTGCCACGTTTTTGCACCCCGATCTCGGGTACGTTCCACGCAAAAGGAGAATAGCATGAAGGCCCTTGTCGTAGCCGCGGCATTCGTAATGCCGCTTGGCAACCAGCACGCCCTTGCAGGGTACAGCACGTCAACGCCCGCCGTCACGGTTTCATCCGAGGCAGTCGAACATAGCGGGGGCTGCCGCAAGAGTTCACCCCGGGGGAAATGCTGTCACGCCGGGTCCAAGCCTTACCACTGCCACTGAACATCGCAGCATGGTTTTGGGGTCAATAGCCGCGGGCTGACACCACCCTTGCCGACTCCGCCCCGGCGGCGTAGACCGCGCGCCCATGTACATCGTTGCCGCACTCTATCGCTTTACCCGTTTCGACGACCCGGCGGCCCTGCGCCCGCCCCTGATCGACATCTGCCGGCAGGCGGGGGTCAAAGGCACCTTGCTGCTGGCGCATGAGGGCATCAACGGCACCATCGCCGGTCCGCGTGAAGGCATCGACGCCGGACTTGCCCATATCCGTACCCTGCCCGGCTGCGCCGACCTGGAATGGAAGGAAAGCACCGCCGAAATCGCGCCATTCGCCCGTCTCAAGGTACGGCTCAAGCGCGAGATCGTGACGCTGGGACAGCCCGATGTCGACCCGCTCGCCCGCGTGGGCCACTATGTCGACCCGGCCGACTGGAACGAATTGATCACCAGCCCCGACGTGGCCGTGATCGACACCCGCAACGATTACGAGGTCGCCATCGGCACTTTCGAGGGCGCCATGGACCCCGGCACCGAGTCATTTCGCGAATTTCCCGACTGGTGGGCGGAAAACAGAGACCGCTTTGCCGGCAAGAGCATCGCCATGTTCTGCACCGGCGGCATTCGTTGCGAGAAATCCACCAACTACCTGCTGGGGCAGGGGCTCAACAAGGTCTACCACCTCAAGGGCGGCATCCTGAACTATCTCGAAAAGGTACCCGAGGAACAAAGCCTCTGGCGCGGGGCGTGCTTTGTCTTTGACGAACGCGTGTCGGTGGAACACGGGCTGAAACCCGGCCCGCACCGGCTGTGCCACGCCTGCCGCCGGCCGCTTGAGCCGGCGGACACCCACCGCCCCGAGTTCGAAGAGGGCGTTTCCTGCCACCGGTGCATCAACCAGACGACGGCAGAGGACAAGGCCCGCTTTCGCCAGCGCCAGCGCCAGATCCGCCTGGCCGCCGCGCGCGGCCAGCGCCACCTGGGCGCCACGCCCGAGGGCTGATAGCTCAGGCCGCCACCGCGCCAGAGGGGCGCCGCGGCCGGGTGCGCATCAGGATCGCCACCATGATCCCGATGTTCAGGAAGTTCCACACGATCCCGTTGATGAACGCCATCTGGTAGCTGCCGGTCACGTCATAGATCCAGCCGGTCATCCAGCCGCCCAGCGCCATGCCCAGGATCGTCATCATCATCACGAACCCCACGCGTCGCCCGGCCTCGGCGCTGGGCATGTATTCGCGCACCACCAGCGCATAACTGGGAACGATGCCGCCCTGCGACAGGCCGAATATCGCGCTGATGACATAGAGCGACACCATGCCGTCAAAAGGCAGGTACAGGAACAGCGCAAGACATTGCAGCAATGAGCCGACCAGAAGTGTCCGCACCCCGCCCAGCTGGTCGGCGACCAGCCCCGAGATCAGGCGCGACACGACCCCGCCCAGCAGCATCAGCGACAGCATCTGCCCGCCCACCGCCGGGCCATAGCCCAGATCGACGCAAAAGCTGACAATGTGAACCTGCGGCATCGACATCGCCACGCAACAGCCTATCCCTGCGACCCCCAGCATCAACGCCAGCAGGCGCGGCGGAAAACCCGCCGCCTGCGCACGCAACCGCGACAGGTTGTCGGCATGGGTCCGCGCCTCCAGCGGCAGGCGTCTGCGCAGGAACAGCGCCAGCGGCACCACCACCGTCAGCGTCACCGCCGCCAGCACGACATAGACCGCGCGCCAGCCCTGCCCGGCCAAAATGCCGGCCAGCAGCACCGGCCAGATCGCGCCCGACAGATAATTGCCACTGGCCGCAATCGCCACCGCGATGCCCCGCCTGCGCAGGAACCACAGCGAGACATCCGCGATCAGCGGGCCAAAGCTGGCCGCCGTTCCAAGCCCGACAATGAACTGCGCCACCGACAGGACCAATACCGAGGGGCTGAGCGCCGACATCCCCATGCCCGCGGCGATGACCAGCGCCGCCAGGGTCAGCGCCACTGTAACGCCGAAACGGTCGACGACCCGCCCGACGACCAGGTTGCCCAGCGCGAACCCCAGCATGGCAAAGGTATAGGGCAGGGACGCATCCGCGCGGTCGACACCGAAATCGGCCTGCACCGCCGGCATCACCACGATGATCGCCCACATGCCGACATTGCCCACCATCGCTATGGCCAGCGAAATGGCAAGACGCGCCCAGGCATAACGGCTGTCAAGAATATCGGCCCCGGTCATGGGCGCGACGTTAGGACGCCGCCGCGGCGGGTTCCATAGCGAAAATCGCCCGGGCTTGGCCTTGGCGCGGCGGCGCGGTATGGCTGCACTGGCCCAACAGCCGGAGCCACGCCATGACCGCCACGCAACGCCCGACCGAGATCGCCCGCGACGTGCTGGCCATCGAAAGCGCGGCCCTGACCCGCCTGCATGACGAATTGCCGGCCGATTTCGATGCGGTCGTTCACTTGCTGCTGGGCGTTTCGGGGCGGGTGATTGTCTCGGGTATGGGCAAGTCGGGCCATGTCGCCGCCAAGATCGCCGCCACCATGGCCAGCACCGGCACGCCGGCGCAGTACGTCCACCCCGGCGAGGCCAGCCACGGCGACCTTGGCATGATCACCGCCGTCGACGCGGTGATCCTGATCTCGAATTCCGGCGAGACACGCGAATTGGCCGACATCATCGGCCACACCCGCCGCTTTGCCATCCCGATGGTGGCGATCACCCGCAAGCCCGACAGCACGCTGGCGCGCCAGGCCGATCACGTCCTGCCGCTGCCCGACGCGCCCGAGGCCTGCGCCATCGGCATGGCGCCGACAACGTCGACCACCTGCACGATGGCGCTGGGCGACGCGCTGGCGGTGGCGCTGATGCGGCTCAGGGGCTTTGACCGCGACAGCTATCTCGCCTTCCATCCCGGCGGCACGCTGGGCGCGCAATTGCTGCGCGTCTCGGCAGTGATGCACAAGGGCGACGATCTGCCCGTGGTGGCCGAGTCGACCCCGATGGGCGACACCCTGCTGGAAATGACCGCCAAGGGATTCGGCGTCGCGGCGGTGGTCGAGGGTGGCCGCCTGCTGGGCGTGATCACCGATGGCGACCTGCGGCGCAATCTCGACAACCTGCTGGGCCGCACCGCCGGCGAGGTGGCGACCCGCAACCCCCGCACCATCGCCCCTGACGCCCTGCTGACAGAGGCGCTGGGCATCATGAACGCCAGCAAGATCAGCCTGCTCTTTGCCGTCGATGCCGATGGCCGCCTGCAGGGGCTGGTGCATATCCACGACGCGCTGCGCGCCGGCGTGGCCTGATCAGGGGGCGCTGCCCCGCTAGCCGGTCACCTCGTCCAGCGCGGCCTGCAACAGCAGCCAGCGGTCGTCGAGCGGATAGTGATGGTTGCCGATAAACAGCCCGTTGCGGTCGATATCGTCGGCGTTGCGCAACTCGCCGTGAATGGCATGGTCGATATAGCGCGAGACCACGCTGTTGCGGGCAAAGTTACCCGCCACGATGGGCCGGCATTCGACCCCGTGCCGCCCCAGCGCGGCGATCAGATCGGCGCGGGAAAAGGGCGCGCCCGGCTCGACCACCATCGAAAAGCCAAACCAGCTGGACTGGCCGATTTCCTGCTGGATGCGCAACTGCGGATAACCCTGCATCAGCGCGCGGAACGCTTCGGCATTGCGCCGTCTTTCGGTCACGATCATCGGCAGCTTGGCGATCTGTTCCTGCCCGATGGCGCCGCTCATCTCGACCGGGCGCAGGTTGTAGCCCGGCAGCACGAAGCGAAAGCTTTCCTCGAACGGATCGTCGCTCTTGGTGCCGGTAACCAGGTTTTCCTTTGGCAAAGGCCGGGTCCATCCGTGCGAACGCAAGGAAAGCATGATGTGGTAAAGCTCTTCGTCGTCGGTGACGACCAGCCCGCCCTCCATCGTTGCGATGTGGTGCGAGAAGAACGACGAATAACTGCCGGCGATGCCGAACGTGCCCGCCTGCCGGCTGCCATAGACGGCGCCCAGCGATTCGCAGTTGTCCTCGAGCAGCAGGATGTCGCGCCCGTCGATCAGCGCCTTGATGCGGTCGAAGTCGTTGGGATTGCCCAGCAGGTTCACCGCCATGATCGCGCGGGTTTTCGGCCCGATTGCCGATGCCAGCGCGTCGAGATCGAAATTCAGCGTGTGCGGGTCGATATCGACAAAGACCAGCCGCAGCCCGTACTGGTGCAGCGGGAAATAGGTGGTCGACCAGCTGACCGCCGGCACGATCACCTCTGCCCCCTCTTCCAGCCGGTGGTTTGAGTGATACCTCAGCGCCGCCACCATCAGCAGGTTGGCGGACGAGCCGGAATTGACCATCACCGCATGGGCGCTGCCCATGGCAGTGGCGAACATTTCCTCGAACCGCGCCACTTCGGGCCCCATCGAGAACATGCCCGATTTCACCACCCGATCAATGGCGGCATATTCGCGTTCGTCCCAGCTGGAGGTCGCCAGCGGAAATCGGATGTCGTCACTCATGCCTCGCCCCTTTCGACACGGTCGAGAAAATGCGCATAGGTCTGCGCGATGCCGTCGGCCAGGCTGGTCGCGGGCGCCCAGCCCAGCGCCTTTTGCCGTTCGACCGACATCAGTTTCCGCCGCATGCCGGCGGGGCGGGAAAGGTCATGGGTGAACGTACCCTCCCAGCCGATCACGCGCGCGGCCTCGGCATAGTAGTCGTTGATCGAATGATCGTGCCCGGGCCCGATGTTCAGGCAATCGGGCAGAGTGCCGATGCGCGCCGCCATGTACCAGACGGCATCGGCAAGGTCGGCGGCAAACATGAACTCGCGCCGGGCGGTACCGTCGCCCCATATCTCGACCGTGTCGTCGCCACGGGTATTGGCCTCGTGGATCTTGCGGATGATCGCGGGCAGCAGGTGCGACACCTTCGGGTCGAACTTGTCATGCAGCCCGTAAAGGTTGCAGGGAATGAGCGTGCGATAGACCAGCTCCGGCTGTTCACGGGCGACAAAGCTGCACAGCCGCGCCACCGCCAGCTTGGCCAGGCCATAGCCCTCGTTGGTGGGTTCCAGCGCGCCATGGCCGAGGCTTTCCTCGGCAAGCGGGTTGGGCGCGTCGTGGGGATACATGCAGGACGAGCCGAGGTTGAGCAGTTGCGTCACCCCCGCTGCCCGCGCGCCCATCACCACGTTCAGTCCCATATCCATGTTCTCGGTCAGAAAGGCCGCGGGATGGGCGATATTGGCCTGGATGCCCCCCACCCGGCCGGCGGCATGGATCACCAGGTCAGGCCGCTCGGCGGCCAGCGCCGCCATCACCGCCGGGCGGTCGGTCAGGTCAAGCTCGTCACTGGTCGGGGCCACGATCTGGTGCCCGCGCGCGCCCGCATGTTCGCGGATCGCGCGGCCAACCATGCCGCGCCCGCCGGTCAGGAAAACCTTCATTTCCGTGCCTGCGCGCGCATCTCCGCTTCGGCCTCTGCCATGTCGGACAGCGCCATTTCACGCACTAGCGTGTCGAAATCGGTTTCGGGTTCCCATCCGAGTTGCTGACGCGCCTTGCTGGCGTCGCCGAGCAGCGTTTCGACCTCGGCCGGGCGGAAATACTGCGGATCGACGCGCACGATCACGCGGCCATCGGCATCGCGGCCGACCTCGTTCACTCCCTCGCCCTCGAAGGTGACGGTCATGCCCAGCACCTCGGCCGCGCGGGCCACGAATTCGCGCACCGAATACTGCTGACCGGTGGCGATGACATAGTCCTCGGGCCGGTCCTGTTGCAGCATCAGCCACATCATCCGCACATAGTCGCGCGCATGGCCCCAGTCGCGCTTGGCATCCATGTTGCCCAGCCGCAGTTCATCCTGCGTGCCCAGCTTGATGCGGGCCAGCGCACGGGTGATCTTGCGGGTAACAAAAGTCTCGCCGCGGATCGGGCTTTCGTGGTTGAAGAGGATACCGTTGCAGGCATAAAGCCCATACGCCTCGCGATAGTTCACGGTAATCCAGTAGGCATAGAGCTTGGCCACCGCATAGGGCGAACGCGGGTGAAACGGCGTCGTCTCGCGCTGGGGCGTTTCCTGCACCAGGCCATACAGCTCGGACGTGGACGCCTGGTAAAACCGGGTCTTGTCGCCCAGCCCCAGAAAGCGGATCGCCTCCAGCAGGCGCAGCGCGCCCATGGCGTCGGAATTGGCGGTGTATTCCGGTTCCTCAAAGCTGACGGCGACATGGCTTTGCGCCGCAAGGTTATAAACCTCGTCGGGCTTTACCACCTGCAGGATATGGGTCAGCGAAGAGCTGTCGGTCATGTCGCCGTGATGCAGCTGGAACTGGCCAGTCTTGCCCGGCTCGCCCTCGAACAGGTGGTCGATGCGTGCGGTGTTGAAGAGCGACGTGCGCCGCTTGATGCCGTGCACCTCGTACCCCTTGTCCAGCAGGTATTCGGCCAGATAGGCGCCATCCTGTCCGGTGACCCCGGTGATCAATGCTGTTTTCACGTCGCTTGTCCTCACGCTCAACTCATCCACCCCAATAATCGCTCGGCCTGTGAATGAACAGGCCCGGCGCGGGGGCGATCAGATGCAGCGACCGCCATCGACCTCCATGCAGACGCCGGTGATCATGCTGGCCTCGTCCGAGCACAGGAACGCCGCCGCGTTGCCCATGTCCTGCGGGGTCGAGAACCGCCCCAGCGGGATCGTGGACAGGAATTTCGCCCGCATTTCAGGCGTGTCCTCGCCCATGAAGCTTTTCAGCAGGGGGGTATCGCCCGCCACCGGATTAAGCGCATTGACGCGGATGCCGACCGATGCCAGCTCGACCGCCATCGTCCTGGTGGCGGTGATCATCCAGCCCTTCGACGCGTTGTACCAGTTCAGCCATGGGCGCGGACTGACTCCGGCGGTCGAGGCGACGTTCAGGATCGCGCCACTGCCGCGCTCCTTCATCGCCGGAACGAAAGCGCGCGCGGTCAGGTAGACCGACTTGCAGTTGACCGCGATCACGCGGTCGAAATCGGCCTCGGTCACCTCTTCCATCGGTTGCGGCAGGTGGGTGACGCCGGCGTTGTTGACGAAGATGTCGGGCATGCCGAATGTCTTGTCCGCCGCCTGCGCCATACCGGCCACGCTGGCGGGGTCGGACACGTCGACGGCGCAGGAAAAGGCGTTCAGTTCCTCGGCCAGCCGCGCCGCGCCATCGCCGTTGATGTCGGCGATCATCACCTGCGCGCCCTCTTCCAGGAACCGACGAACAATTCCTTCGCCGAAACCGCTGGCGCCGCCGGTCACGATTGCAGTCTTGTCCTTCAGCCGCATGGCCTGTCCTCCTGTCAAATACTCGCGTTGCCGCCAGCATATGCACGGCGGCATGAAAACCTCAACCAACCCTGGGCAGCGCCGGCACCGCCTCGATCAGCGACCGGGTGTAGGCGTGGCGGGGATTGGCAAAGACCTGTTCGGTCGGACCGGATTCGACGATACGGCCCGACTGCATCACCAGCACCCGGTCGGTGACATTGCGCACCACTGACAAGTCATGGCTGATAAAGAGATACGTCAGTCCAAAGCGACGGCCCAGATCGGCCAGCAGGTCGAGGATCTGCGCCCGCACCTGTACGTCCAGCGCGCTGACGGCCTCGTCCAGAACGATCAGCTCTGGCCGGATCACCAGCGCGCGGGCGATGGCGATGCGCTGGCGCTGGCCGCCGGAAAACTCGTGGATGTACTTGTGCCGGTCCTCGGCACCCAAGCCGACGCTTTCCAGCGCCTCGGCCACGGCGGCATCGCGTGCAGCGCCGCGGGGGGCATCGTCGAGCAGGTGAAACGGCTCGGCCACCAGCCGCAAAACCCGGTGGCGGGGGTTGAAGCTGCCATACGGGTCCTGGAACACCACCTGCATGCGGCCGCGCACGGCGCGGTTGGCGCGGCGGCCGTCAAAGACCGGCTGCCCATCCAACCGGATTTCCCCCGCCTGCACCTCTTCCAGCCCCAGGATGGCACGGGCGAGCGTGGACTTGCCGCAGCCAGACCCGCCCACCAGCCCGACATTCTCGCCCCGTGCGACATCGAAACTCACCCCATCGACGGCGCGAAACTGGCCCGGCCGCCCCAACCAGCCCCTGCGCGGGGCGGGATAGTCGCGCACCACCCCGCTGACCTGCAGCAGCGGCGCACCGGCCGGGCGCGCATCCTTGGGCGCCACATGGGTCGATGCTTCCAGCAGCGCTTGGGAATAGGGGTGCGACAGGGTGTCGAACCGGCCCGTTTCCACCACGCGGCCCGCGCGCATGATGACGATGCGGTCGGCGATGTCGGCCACCACCCCCAAGTCATGGCTGATCAGCAGGCAGCCCATCCCGTCTTCGTCCACCAGCCGCCGGATCAGGCGCAGCACCCCGGCCTGAGTGGTCACGTCAAGCGCGGTGGTGGGCTCGTCCGCGATCAGCAGCCTGGGGCGCAGGGCGATGGCCATGGCGATGCCGACCCGCTGACGCTGCCCGCCCGACAATTCGTGCGGGAAACGCCCCGGCGGAAAGCGGTCCGCCGGCATCTCGACCCGTTCCAGCGCGCGCGCGGCCCGCGCCATCGCATCCGCCCGGCTGGTGCGTTCGTGAATGCGGATGGTTTCCGCCACCTGCCGGCCAATGCTGTGCAGCGGGTTGAGCGCGGTCATCGGTTCCTGGAACACCATGCCGACATCGCGCCCCCGGATGCGGCAAAGCTGGCGCTCGGGCAGGGCCAGCATGTCGTGCCCGGCCAGCCGGATACGCCCCCGCGCCTGCGCGCCCTCGGGCAAGAGTCGCGTCGCCGCAAGCGCCGTCATCGACTTTCCGCTGCCGGATTCACCGATCACACCGACGATCTCGCCCTTGCCCACCGTCAGCGAGACATCATGAAGCACCGGCACGGCGCCGATGCTCAGCCCCAGCCCCTCTATCGACAGCAGGGTCATGTCCGCCGCCTGCGCAGCCGGGGGTCCAGCAGGTCGCGCAGCCCGTCGCCCAACAGGTTCAGCCCCAGCACCGTCAGCAGGATCGCCAGCCCCGGGAACAGCGCCATGTGCGGGGCGATGGCGATCATGGTCTGGCTGTCCGCCAGCATCCGCCCCCAACTGGGCACCGGCGGCTGCGCGCCAAGCCCCACATAGCTGAGCCCTGCCTCGGCCAGGATGCCCAGGCTGAACTGGATCGTGCCCTGCACGATCAGCAGGTTGGCGATGTTGGGCAGGATGTGTTCGGCGCTGATGCGAAAGCCCCCCTTGCCCGCGACCCGCGCCGCCAGGACATAGTCGCGGGTCCAAAGGCTCATCGCCGCACCGCGGGCGAGACGGGCAAAGACCGGGATATTGAAGATGCCGATGGCGATGATCGCGTTCACCGCGCTGGGGCCGAAGACGGCGGTGATCATCACCGCGATCAGCAGGCTGGGAAAGGCAAATATCAGGTCGCCCGCGCGGCTGATCACCTCGTCCGCCCAGCTGCCGCGCCGCGCCGCCGCCCACAGCCCCAGCGGCACGCCCACGCCGATGCCAATGCCCACGGCGACCAGCGCCACTGCGATCGAGGTGCGCGCGCCGACCATGATCATCGACAGGATGTCGCGCCCGAAATGATCGGTGCCCAGCAGGTGCCCGGCACCGGGCGGGCGCAGCCGGGCGGCGATGTCGACCCCGCCGATGTCATGGGGCACCCAGGCGAATGACACCAGTGCCGCCGCGACAAAGACACCGGCCAGCCCGGCGCCCAGGATCAGGCCCGCCTTCATCGCCGCCCCCGCAACCGGGGGTCGACCCAGGCATAGGCCAGATCGACCGCGAAATTCACCACCACCACGGCAAAGACCAGAAACATCACCACCGATTCGACCGCGATCAGGTCACGCGCCGCGATCGCCTGGAACACCAGCCGCCCCAGGCCGGGCAGGAAAAAGACGTTCTCGATGATGATCACCCCGGCCAGCAGGAACGAAAACTGCAGCCCGATGATGGTCAGAACCGGGATCATGGCGTTGCGCAACGCATGTCGCCACAGCGCCTGCCCCCGGCTCAGCCCCTTGGCGCGGGCAGTGCGGATATAATCCTCCGACAGGGTCTCGATCAGCGCCGAGCGCATGATCCGCGCCAGGATGCTGGCCTGCGGCAGCGCCAACGCCACGGCGGGCAGCGTCAGCGCCTTCAGTCCCGGGCCAACGCCGGCCTCCCACCCCGGAAAGCCGCCGGCGGAAAACCAGCGCAGGTTGATGGAAAAGACCAGCACCATCAGCATGGCGAACCAGAAATTCGGGATCGCCACGCCCAGCTGCGTCACCCCCATCACCACCACGTCGACGACCGATCCGCGCCGCGCAGCCGCCCATATGCCGGCGGGAAAGGCGATGAGGGTGGACAGCGCCAGCGCATAGACCGCCAGCGGCAGGCTGACCTGCAATCGCTCGACGATCATGTCCACCACCGGCGTGCGATAGGTATAGGACAGGCCCAGATCGCCGGTCAGCATCCCCGCCACCCAGGCCGCGTAACGCGCGGGTGGCGTCTGATCCAGCCCCAGTTCGGCCCGCAGCGCCGCCAGCGTATCGGGCCGCGCGTTGACGCCCAGCATGTAGGCCGCCGGGTCGCCCGGCACCACCTCGAGCGCCAGGAAGATCACGAGCGATGCCACCAGCAGCGTCACGCCCAGCGAGATCAGGCGTCTGAGTGCATAGCGCAGCATCCACGCCCCTGCTGTTGCTTCGGTCCCGAACCGGCCCGGCGATGGCCGGTCATTCTGTCCAGTAGACCCCGGTCAGGTCGATGGCCTGCGTCGGCATGTCTATCCACAGCCCGCGAAGTTTGGCGTTCGCCACCGTCGGCGTGGCAAGCTGGAACAGGTAGCCGTTGACGTAATCCTCCGCGATCCGGCGCTGCATCGACGCCAGCAGATCCGACCGTTTCGCCGGGTCGGTTTCGCCGGTCAGCGCGGCATACATCTCTTGGAATTCGGCGCTGTCATACTGGAAATAGTAGTCGGGGCGCGCATAGATGCCGATGTCGAGGGGTTCGGTATGGCTGACGATGGTCAGGCCGAAATCCCTGCCGCGAAACACCTCTTCGAGCCATTGCGCCCATTCCAGGTTGGTGATTTCGGTCTCGATCCCGACCGCCCGCAGCTGTGCCGCGATGATCTCTCCGCCCCGGCGGGCATAGGACGGCGGCGGCAATTTCAGCGTGGTGGTGAACCCGTCCGCATACCCTGCCTCTGCCAGCAGCTTTTTCGACAGCTCGGGGTCGTATGCAGACTGGTCCAGCAGATCGACATAATCGGGATGGTGCGGCGCGAAATGGGTGCCGATGGGGGTGCCGAGGCCGAACATCGCCCCGTCAATGATCGCCTGCCGGTCGATGGCGTGAACGATGGCCTTGCGCACCCGCACGTCATCCAGCGGCTTCAGCTTGTTGTTCATGGCCAGAACCGTCTCGCCCTCCGTTGACCCGACCAGCACCTGGAATCGTGGATCGGCCTCGAACTGCGGCAGGTTCTCCGGCGCCGGAAAGCCCGGGAAAGCGTCCACATCTTCGGCCATCACGGCGGCAAAGGCGGCGGTGGGATCGGAGATGAACTTGAACGTCGCCTCCTCCAGCTGCGCGGGCGTGCCCCAGTAATCGGGGTTGCGCACCAGCGTGATGCGGTCACCCTGCACCCAGTCTTCAAACCGGAAGGCGCCGGTGCCGACAGGCTTTTGCTTGATCTCGGTGATGCTTTCGGACGCCACGATCACCGCATCGCCCCAGGCCATGTTGAACAGGAAACCGCCATCGGGCGCCGACAGCGTGACCCGCACGGTAAGATCATCCACGACCTCGACACTTTCGATGCCGGAAAAGAGCGCCTTTTGCGCGTTCTGGCTGTTCTCGTCGCGGGCGCGGTCCAGACTGAATTTCACGTCACGCGCGTCGAATGTCGTGCCATCGTGAAAGCTGACGCCGGCGCGCAGGTGAAAGGTATAGATCAGGCCATCCTCGGATATGTCCCAGCTTTCGGCCAGGCCGGGGCCAACCGACCCGTCGGCGCCGAACCGTGTCAGCCCCTCGAAGACATTGGCATAAAGCACCTGGTCTATCGCGCCGGCGGCGGCGCTGGTGGGGTCGAGGTGCGGCGGTTCCAGTTGCAGACCGACCACAAGGCTGGATTTTGCATGCGCGGCCATCGCCGCCATCGTCATCACGCCCGCCAGCATGGCCATGCGAAAAGGTTTCATCCCGGCTCTCCTCCTTGCGCGCGTCGCGCATCCCTGCGTTGCGCGGGTGAGTGTCACAGTAAACCGGCAAACGTTCAACCTTTCCCGGATGCTTTCACGAATACCGACCCTCATGCCTTCGCCCACCCGGCAAGGGCGAGACGCGCCGGAAACCGCGCAGGTTGTGCATTCCGCCTCCCCCCGCGAACGGGGGCAGAAACGGGGGGCAGAAAGAGACGTGGATTTTCGGCATCACTCCTGCTAGGGAACGCCGCATTGCAACAATACGAGACCCCGCATGAGCGCCACCACCCGCAAGACAGCCCCGCTGCCGGACGATATCCGCGCGATGAAGGGAACCGCCGCCCCCATCGTCAGCCTGACCGCCTACACGACGCCAATGGCGCGGCTGATGGACGGAATTTGCGATTTCGTCCTGGTGGGCGACAGTGTGGGCATGGTGCTGCACGGGCTTAGCTCTACCCTCGGCGTCACGATGGAAATGATGGAGCTGCACGGACAGGCCGTCGCCCGTGGGTTGACGCGCTCGATGCTGGTCATCGACATGCCCTTCGGCAGCTACGAGGAAGGTCCTGCACAGGCATTCCGCAACGCATCCCGCCTGATGCGCACCACCGGCGCGGCAGCGGTCAAGCTGGAGGGCGGCGCGCATATGGCCGAAACCATCGCCTTTCTCACTGCCCGGGGCGTGCCGGTGATGGCCCATATCGGGCTGACGCCGCAATCGATCAACACGCTGGGCGGTTACAAGGTCCAAGGTCGCGGCGCCGCCGGTGACGCACTTTTGGCCGACGCGCATGCGCTCGCCGATGCGGGCGCCTTTGCGCTGGTGCTGGAAAAGGTGCCGGCGTCACTGGCCGACCGCATCACTGCAGACATCGGCATTCCCACCATCGGCATCGGCGCATCCGCGGGCTGCGACGGGCAGGTTCTGGTGGTGGACGACATGCTGGGGCTCTTCACCGCCTTCAAGCCGAAATTCGTCAAGCGCTACGCCACGCTGGGCGAGGATGCCGAGGCCGCGATTCATGCCTATGCCGAGGAGGTGCGCGCGCGCCGCTTTCCCGCGCCTGAACACGTCTTCGCCGACGAGGCCCCCGCGTCATGACCCCGCCACCGATCCTGCGCACCCTGCCCGACCTGCGCGCGCTGACACGCGGCTGGCACCGACAGGGCGAAACCATCGGCGTGGTGCCCACGATGGGCGCGCTGCATGACGGCCACCTGTCGCTGGTCGAGGCGGCCAAGGCGCGCTGCGACCGGGTTATCGTGACGATCTTCGTCAACCCCAAGCAGTTCAACAACCCCGACGACCTGGCCCGCTATCCCCGCACGGAAGAGGACGACGCCGCCAAGCTGGCGCGCTTTTCGATCGACGCGCTCTATGCCCCCGGGGCCGAACAGATATATCCCGACGGCTTTGCCACCACGGTTTCGGTCAGCGGGCTGACCGACGTGATGGAGGGCGCCCACCGCCCCGGCCATTTCGACGGCGTGGCGACGGTCTGTACCAAGCTTTTCACCCAGACCAGCGCGACGGACGCGTTTTTCGGGGATAAGGACTTTCAGCAGTTGCAGGTGGTCACCCGGCTGGCGCGCGACCTCGACCTGCCGATCACCATCCACGGCTGCCCCACCATCCGCGACATCGACGGGCTGGCGCTGAGTTCGCGCAACCTGCTGTTGTCGGATCGCGCCCGCACCATCGCGCCGCGCCTGTTCGAAGAGATGGAAGGCATTGCCGAGGGGCTGGCCAAGGGGCAGGCATTCGAGGAATTGCAGCGCGCCGCCATCGCACGGCTGGAACGTGCGGGATTTACCGGCGTTGATTACCTGGACCTGCGCGCGGCTGACGACCTGTCGCAGCTCGACACGCCCACACGGCCCGCGCGGCTGTTCGCGGCCGCTTGGCTGGCCGGGGTTCGCCTGATCGACAATATCGCCGTCTGAGGGCTGTTTCGCCAGGTCGGACCCGTTTCACGCCCCGCCCCGAGCCGGGGCAGGCTCAGTCCGCGCCCAGCAGATCCGCCAGCGCCAGCGCCATCACCCGGGCCGACTGCACCATGTCCTCGACCCCAACATATTCGTCGGGCTTGTGCGCCAGATCCAGAATGCCGGGGCCGTAGGCGATGCAGTTCTTCAGCTTGCCAATCCGGTCGATATGTTTCTGATCATAGGTGCCGGGGCTGACGACATGGGTCGCCGGACGGCCAAATACCTGTGCGATGGCGCGGTCGACGGCGGTCACCACCGGGGCGTCGGCATCTGTCATGCTGGGCAGGACGCGGAAAAGCTCCGTTATCTCATAATCCAGCCCTGACCGGCCCTTGCGCACCCGCTCCATCACGGCGCGGATTTCGGCCTGCACCTCGGCTATGTCCTCTTCGATCAGGAAACGGCGGTCGATCACCATGCGGCAGCGGTCGGGCACGCAAGGGGCGGGCAGGCCGGTATAGCCCTCTTCCGGTTCGGCTGCGCCGCCGTGGATCGAGTTGATGTTCAGGGTCGACTGGCGCGCGCCTTCGGGCACCACCGGCATGTCCGTGCGCTTTTCGGCCAGCGCGGGGAAAAGGCTCGTCTCCATCTCGGCGATGACGGCCCCCATGTGGCGCACCGCGCAGTCGCCAAGAAAGGGCATGGACCCGTGGGCGATCTCGCCCTTTGTCTCGATCTCGGCCCACCAGACGCCTCGATGGCCCAAGCAGATACGATCCTTGTTCAGCGGCTCGGGGATGATCACATGATCCACCCGCCCGGGGCTGAACCGGCCCTGTTCGGCCAGGTAGGCAACGCCGCCATAGCCGCCTGATTCCTCGTCCGCCGTGCCGGAAATCTCGACCGCGCCAGCGAAATCGGGGCAGGCGGCGATAAAGGCCTCGGCGGCGATGATGCTGGCGGCAAGCCCCCCCTTCATGTCGCAGGTGCCACGGCCATAGACGCGCCCGTCGCGCAGTTCCGCACCAAATGGATCGGTGGTCCAGCCGTGGCCGGGCTCGACCACGTCGATATGCGAATTGAAATGCACGCAGGGGCCGGGATGGCGCCCCTCGCGCCGGGCGACGATGTTCCAGCGCGGCTGGCTGTCGCTGTCACCGGGCGCGCCGGTCGCGCGGATCAGTTCCGTCTGGAAGCCCGATCCGCTCAGCCGCTGGTCCAGCAGGTCGCAGATTTCGCGGTAGTTCAGGCCCGGCGGGTTGACGGTGGGGATGCGCACCAGAGACTGGCACAGCGCCACCAGGTCATCGCGCCGCGCCTCGATTTCCGATGTCAGCCTGTCCGCGGTGGTCATGGTTCGCTCCGTTTCCTGGCGGCACCGTAGCACCGGTCAGGCCCGGAACGAAAGGCCGGCTTGGGAAAGCAAGGCGCGGCGCCGGGCGGCGACCGTCCGCGGGTGGGCGCTGACAACGCTAAGAGGCTGTCACTTTATGGCGCCGCCACATCGCAGGTTGGATCGGTGACCAGACGCAGCAGAAGCGCCCGCCCGGGGCGCGGTCGGGCGCTGCCTGGCGCCGCGCAACGCGCGGCTTGGTTCCGGGCATGGCTCCAGCCACGAACAGCCTAAATCGCCGCCTGTGCCGCCTCGCGCAGGGCGCGGATGTTGGCGCCATAAACGTCGGGCTTGTCGACCGACCCGCCGCGGAACACGGCCGATCCGGCCACCAGCACATCGGCCCCGGCAGCCACCACCGCCGGCGCGGTCTCGGTCGTTACACCGCCATCGACCTGGATCAGTACCGGCCTGTCGCCGATCATCTGCTTCAGCCGGCGGGTCTTTTCGACACCGCTGGTGATGAACTTCTGCCCGCCATAGCCGGGGTTGACCGTCATCAGCAGCACCATGTCGACGTCATCCAGCAGGTATTCGACTTGATCCAGCGGCGTGGCGGGGTTGAGCGATATGCCCACCTTGCAGCCGGTGGCGCGGATCGCCTGCACGGTGCGGTGGATATGGCTTTCGGCCTCGACATGGGCGGTGATCATGTCGGCGCCCGCCTCGGCATAGGACTCGATGGACGGATCGACCGGCGAGATCATCAGATGCACGTCCATGAAGGTTTTCACATGCGGACGGAACGCCTTTACCGCCTGGGGACCAAAGGTGAGGTTGGGCACGAAGTGGTTGTCCATCACGTCGACATGCACCCAGTCAGCGCCCTGGTCCTCGATCGCGCGGATCTCGCGGCCGAAATCGGCAAAATCGGCGGACAGGATGGACGGGGCGATCAGGATCGAACGGTCGGCGGTCATGTCGGTCTCCTCGGGCAGCGTCTGCCGCAGCACTTGCGCCGCCCCCGGCCCGAGGTCAAGCCCCGCCCGCCATTGTCATGCGCGCGCGGCGCGGCGGCTGGCGGCCTAATCCGGCTGGCAGATTTCCCCGCGCGCCACCGCCCGCAGCGTGCGAATGCTCAGCCCGGCGATGACGATGACCAACACCGCGAGCAGCCCTGCCCCGATCAGGCGGTGGACGTCCGAGCCGGTATTGCCGGCATGGGCAAAGCTGGCAATGGCGATTGCCGCAATGGGAAAGCTGAGCGCCCAGAACGACATGGCGAAGGGCAGACGCAGGATGCGCGGCAACTGCACCGCCACCACGAGAGCAAAGAAATAGGCGCTGTTGAGCAGGATCAGCGCAAACGGCCCGGTCTCTGCCGTCAGCCGCATCCAGGCCAGATAGGCCACCGCCGGCGGCGCGATCAGGATCACCAGTGTCGGCTGCAACCGCCCGGGCAGGGGATCATGGAACACCAGCCGGTTGAAGACCAGCGTCAACAGCACGCTCCAGAACACCAGCCCCACCGCCATGAAATACCAGCTGAGCTCGACAAACCCCAGCGGCACGCCGGCGATCGGCACGATGACATTGCCCACCGCCGGAATGAACCAAGCCGGCGACAGGTGCCCGTGTTGAAAGGCGCGGGTGCCGATCCAGCCCGAAACGACGGTGACGGTCAGCACCGCATGCAGCGCCGCGCCCGCCAGCCACAGCGGCAGCGCCAGCCCCGGCGCGTGGGTCAGCGCCGACGTGGCCAGCAACAGCAGCGAGATAGAGATCGCCGGAAAGAACGCCAGCTTGACGGGGTGATGCCATTCCGCCGCTACGGCACCCGGGTGGCGCACCGCCTTGGTCAGGTAGATCACCGAGATCAGCACAAAAACCACCGCCGCCACGGCGAAAGCGATTCCCGACAGCGCCGGGCCAAGGCCCAGCGGCGCGGCCGCCGCGTGCAGCGCCAGCGCCAGCCCGCCAAGCCCCATTACCACCGCAAAGAACGTGACCGGGAACATTGCCAGCCGACTGGCCGGGGTCTCTACAATCGTTGTCATCGTGGCGCCCTCGATTAATACATTCGAAATATCGCATATAATTGCGTTGCGCATGTTGCGCCAGCTCAAATCGTCTGTTCAGTGCATCAGCCGCATCAGGAACAGCGTGATCCCCGGCGCCGCCACCAGGATCATCACCCGCACGATATCCGAAATGACAAAGGGCAACACCGCCTTGTAGGTATCCAGTATCCGCGTTTGGGGGTCCATCGAATTGATGACGAACAGGTTCATCCCCACCGGCGGGGTGATCAGCCCGACCTCGACCACGATCAGCACCAGGATGCCGAACCAGATCGCCGTTTCCTCGGCCGTCAGCCCGAAATCAAGCACCGAGATGATGGGAAAGAAGATCGGAATCGTCAGCAGGATCATCGAAAGGCTGTCCATCAGGCAGCCAAAAACCAGGTACAGCGCCAGGATACAGGCCAACACCGCCCAGGGCGACATGCCTTGGCCTACGACCCAGGCCGACAGTTCCTGCGGGACCTGGCTGAGTGCGAGAAACCCGTTATAAAGCGCCGCGCCCAGCACGATGAAAAAGATCATCGCCGAATTGCGAGCCGTGGCGTAAAAGGCCTGCATCAGCCGCACCCGCGTCAGCCCCCCGTTCAGCAGCGCAATCACCCCGGTGCCGAACGCGCCCACCGCCGCGCCCTCGGTCGGGGTGAACCAGCCCATGTAGATGCCCCCCACCACCAGCAGAAAGACCAGCAGCACCGGCCAGACATCGGCCAGCGCGCGCATCCGCAGGCGCAGCGGCAGGGCCTCTCGGTGTTGTGCGGCGCCGGGGTTGAGTCGCACATAGATGGCGATGGTGATCATGTACCCGACCGCAGCCAGCACCCCCGGCACCACCGCCGACAGGAACAGTTTGGCGATGTTCTGTTCGGTCAGGATCGCATAGATGACCAGGATCACCGATGGCGGGATCAGGATGCCCAGCGTCCCGCCTGCCGCCAGCGTGGCGGTGGAAAAGCCGCCCGCATAGCCCTGCCGGCGCAGCTCGGGCAGCGCAACCTGCCCCATCGTCGCCGCCGTCGCCAGCGACGATCCGCAGATCGCGCCGAACCCCGCGCAGGCCCCCACCGCCGCCATCGCGACACCGCCCTTGCGGTGACCCAGCCATGCCTCGGCCGCCTTGAACAGCGCTTGCGACATGCCCCCCAGCGTGGCGAAATGGCCCATCAGCAGGAACATCGGCACGATCGACAGGGAATAGCTGGAAAAGGTCGAAAAGGGTTCGTTCTTGAGCCGCGACAGCGCCATGGCCGTGCCGTCGGTGATGGCATAAAGCCCGCCCAGCGCCATCACGAACATCGCCAGCCCGATCGGCACCCGCAGAAAGATGAGCCCCAGCAGAACCGGGAACGAGACCAGGCCGATGGCAAGATCGCTCACGCCTCCGGCCCCGTATCGCTATGCAGGATGACCCGCCCGCTGACGCTTTCGACAAGGCGTGCCAGCGCCACCCAGACCCCCGTCAGTGCCGCCACCACCGCGGCGAAGAGGCTGGCCGCATAGGCCCACCAGATGGGAAACTGCAGCAGATAGGTTGTTTCATTATAACGCATCTTGGCCAGCAGCCCCAGCCACAGCTGCCAGGCAATCAGGACCAGCACCGCGGCAAAAACCCACTCGATGACCGCCTCAAGCGCCCGGCGCGCGCGCCCCGGCAGGCGGGCGGTGAAAATGTCGACGCTGGCATGCGCCCCGGCGATCTGGCACAGCGGCAGAAAGGCAAAGATGGTAAAGGCCATGCCGGCCTCGACCAGTTCGAAATCGCCCAGGATCGGTCCGACGCCCCAGTCCAGCAGCCGTTCGGCAAGGCCCGGAAACAGCGATTGCGCCGTCTCGCCATGCAGCGCGGTGTTCAGCACCCGCCCGGCGACCGACAGGCAGGTCAGCAGCACCAGCAGGCCCAGCACGATGCCGCCAAGCACCGCCATGCCGCGCGCCAGCGCCAGAAAGAGCTTGCCCATCATGCCCCCTGCCTTGCCGATGCCCTGGCACGCCCGCGCGCGCCGGGGCAAACGGGCCGTTTACTGGCTATGCTTTGCAATCAGCGCCCTGGCCTGATCGACCAGCGCCTGTCCGTCAAAGCCCTTTTCGTTCATCTCGGCGATCCAGTTCGCCTCGACATTGGCAGCGGCGGCTTTCCACTCGGCCACCTGTTCGGGCGGCACATCAAAGATGGTGTTGCCGCGATCCACCGCGATCTCGAGCGCGGGGCCATCAGCCTCGGCCATCATGCGGCCAGCCAGCGCCGACAGGTCGGCGCCGGAATTGGCGTCGATGACCGCCTTCAGATCGTCCGGCAGACTGTCGAATTTCTGCTTGTTCATCGCAAAGATAAAGGCGGTGGTATAAAGCGCCTCATCGCCGAAGGCGGTATGATAATCGACCAGCTCGGCGATCTTCAGCGCCTGCGTGACCTCCCAAGGGACCACCGCCGCGTCGATCACGCCCTTGGACAGCGATTCAGGCAGCGCCGGCACCGGCATGCCCACAGGCGTCGCGCCCAACTCGCCCAGCATCCCGGTGATGATCCGGGTCGGGCCGCGCACCTTCATCCCGTTGAGATCGGAAAGCTGTTCGATCGGCTTTCTGGAATGGAACAGGCCGGGGCCGTGCACCCAGACGCCGAGGATCTTCATGTCGGCAAAATCGCTGTCCATCATGTTGGCCTCGGCGTATTCCCAGAACGCGCGCGAGGTATCTTCGGCATTGGTCATCATGAAGGGCAGTTCGAACACCTCGGCCTGGGGAAAGCGGCCGGGGGTATAGCCCGCCACCGTCCAGATGATGTCGGCCACGCCATCAACCACCTGGCTGGCCAGTTCCGGCGGCTTGCCGCCCAGCTGCATGGCCGGGTAGTGGTCGATCTTGATGCGCCCGTCAGAGGCCGCTTCGATGCGTTCGGCCCAGGGCATCAGCACCTTGGTCGGGGCGCTGGCCTGCGGCGGCAGGAACTGGTGCATCTTCAGTGTCACCTCCTGCGCCGGGGCGGCGGTGCCCAGGCCCGCGGCCACAGCGACGGCCAGCGCCGCCTGCATTGCTTTCATGACGATCTTCATGGTTCGTATCCTCCCAATCCGGATTTCCGGCGCATACGGAGCCCATTTTCCGGGGCTTTCCGTTCGCGCATCTTCGCACCCACCCATGGCACCTGGCAACGGCAATGACGCCGCGCCACCACGAAAGCCCGTTATTCAGCCCTCGGGCTCGATCCGCAGGCGCACCGGTTTCAGCCCGTCGATGCCACCCTCCAGCGCACTGCCGGGCGCGACCGGCCCCACCCCGGCGGGGGTGCCGGTATAGATCAGATCGCCCGCGGCCAGCCGGTAATAGCGCGACAGGTGGGCGATGATTTCGGCCACGTTCCAGACCATCTCGGACAGGCGCGCATCCTGCACCCGCTCGCCGTCACGGTCGAGCCATATACGCTGATCCCCGATTTTGCCCAGGGCGGCGGCGGGGGTGATCGGCGCGATCACGGCGGCGTTGTCGAAATCCTTGCCCAGGTCCCAGGGGCGGCGCTTGTCCTTGGCCGCCGCCTGCAGGTCACGGCGGGTCAGGTCGATGCCGCAGGCATAGCCGAAAACCAGCCCCAGCGCCTGCGCCTCGTCCACCCTGGCGCCGCCCTGCCCCAGCGCGACGACAAGCTCCATCTCGTGATGGCAATCCTGCGTGCCCGACGGATAGGGGATCGCCGCGCCGGACAGACAAATCGCATGCGCCGACTTGGTGAAATAGAACGGCGCCTCGCGGTCGACCTCGTTGCCCATCTCGGCAGCATGGGCGGCATAGTTGCGCCCGACGCAAAAGATGCGGCGCACCGGGAAAAGCCGCGCATCCCCCGTGACGGGAATGACCGGAACGGCGGGCGGGTCAAACAAATAGCTGGCGGGCATCGGCGGTCCTTTCATCAGTGCCCCATTATCCGCCCCACAGGCCCGCCAAGTCAAAACGCTTTCACCCTGTCGGGCAACACAATGGCGGCATTGGCGAGAACGGTTTCCTGTGTCATCTGGGGGGCCAATCTCGCGTGAACCGATGAAATGCGAAAGACAGGCCGATGAACTATCGCCGCTACGCAGTCTATTACACCCCGTCCGACCCGGCGCTGGTCGGGTTCGGCGCAAGGTGGCTGGGCTGGGACATCGCGGCGGGCCGTGCGGTGCATCAGCCGGAGCAGGCCAGCCTGCCGGCGCCGCTGGCCGAGATCACCCGGACCCCGCGCCGTTATGGCTTTCACGCCACCATCAAGCCGCCCTTCAGGCTGGCCGAGGGGCAAAGCATCGAGGCGCTGAACACCGCGCTTGCGGCGCTGTGCGACCAGGTGCCGCCGGTGACGCTGGAGGGGCTGGCGCTGTCCCGGCTGGGCCGGTTTCTGGCGTTGCAGCCCTTGGGCGACACGGCCCAGCTGAACGGGCTGGCGGCGATGGTGGTGGAAACGCTCGACACCTTTCGCGCCCCGCCCGACGACGCCGAATTGCAGCGCCGCCGCGGCGCGGGCCTGACCCCAGCGCAAGAGGCGCTGCTCATGCGCTGGGGCTATCCCCATGTCATGGAAGAGTTCCGCTTTCACATGACACTGACCGGAAAGCTGCCCAAGGCGCAGATCGCGCCGGTGCAGGCGGTGGTGGGTGACGCGCTGGCCGGCATCCTGCCTGCGCCCTTTGTCATCGACGGGCTCAGCCTGGTGGGCGAAGATTCTGACGGCTGCTTTCACCTGCTGCATCGTCATATCCTCTCGGCCTGAAACGCCGCCAGGACGCGCGCCACGGTCGCCTCCAGCGGGCCGTCATTGGCCACCTCGACGACCCGCGACAGCCCCGCCGGCAAGGAGGTGTCGGCCCGCGCCAGCCGTGCCGCAATGGCATTTGCGTCCTCTCGCCCCCGTGCCGCAAGCCGCTCTGCCAGCACTGCCACCGGGGCGGTCAGGTGCAGCGTCAGGAACGGGTCGAACAGGCGCTCGGCCTCGGCCAGCGCGGCGCGGGACAGGTTGACAAGACAGGTCTGCCCCGCCGCCAACTGCCCCCGCAATGTGGCCGGCGCGCCGTATTGCAGCCCATGCGCGGGCCAGCACAGCGCAAATTCCCCCGCGGCGCGGCGGCGGGCGAATTCGGCCTCGCTCACGCCCTCGAAAACCTCGCCGCCCGCCGTTTCGGGCCGGGTGATCACGCGCCGCACCAGGTGCAGGTCGGGGCGCGCGGCGACAAGGGCCTGCATCACGCTGTCCTTGCCCACGCCCGATGGCCCGACCACGCCGACCAGCGCCCCGGCGGTCATGCTGCCCCTGTCTCCTGTCATAGCCAGCCGCGCCGCCGGAAAAACCATAGCGGCACGATCGACGAAAGCACCATCACCCCGATCGCGATCGGATAGCCCAGCGGCGATTGCAGTTCGGGCATGTAGGCAAAGTTCATCCCGTAGATCGACGCCACCAGCGTGGGCGGCAGAAAGGCCACCGCCGCGACCGAGAATATCTTGATGATGGCGTTCTGCTCGATGTTGATGAGGCCCAGCGCGGCATCCAGCATGAAGGATGTCTTTTGCTGCAGGTATCCGGCCTGTTCGGCGATGGTGCGCACGTCGCGGTATTGCGTTTTCAGCGTGCCGCGCAGCGGCTTGCCGGTCTTGCGCCCTTCCAGCACCGGCCCGAGAAAGCTGAGCATCCGCTCGATCGTCATCAGGCTTTCGCGCAGCTGCATCACCTGCCCGTCGGCGCGGCCGATCTCGCGCAGGGCGGTGCGGTACTGTTCGGTCCGCATCGTTTCGGGGCCGAAGATGCGCCTTGCGGTCTGGTCGATCTCGCGGCCCGACTGTTCGGTAATGTCGGCCAAGCGGTCGATGATCTCTTCCAGCAGGCCGATCATCACCGCGTCCGGCGTTACCGTCCCGTGCGGTGACTTTCCCGCCTTGCCCGGAAACGTGGTGAAAGGGCGCGGGTCATGGTGGCGGATGGTGACGAGACGATCATCGAACAGAACGAACGAGGCCGGTTCGATCCGCATCTCGCCCTCGCCGGTACGCGAGGGCAGCAGAACGGTCATGACCGGCACCCCGTTGTCGATATAGAGCCGCGAGGACTGTTCGATCTCCTGCTGATCCTCGCGCGTCGGCAACTGGATCGCGTGGCGCGCCGAAAGCCGCTCCAGAACCTCGGCCTCGGGCTCCTCCAGGTCGGTCCAGATCGCCGCCTCCTCGGCCTCGGCAGAGGTATCGGCCCGCAGCCCGCCCGCGTCCTGGACATAATTGATCATTTCGTCGCCCCCCGTGTTGGACACCCACCCAGTTGTCTAGACCCGCAGCACGCCCGACACCAATAGCTGTCTACAGTCTTGCCGCAGATTGCCCGGCACCTGGGCGGTCTGGCCTTTGCCTCCTCTGAGCGACAAGGCCGGATCAGGGGCGCCTCTTCGATCCGGGTGATAGCCTTGACCCCACACAGGCCGCAGGCATGAAACAGGGTCATGCTTTTCCTTGCGCCGGCGAATACGCCCGCGCATTCTGGCCCCATGACAAAACCCGCCAGGAAACGATTGCGCCGCGAAGACTGGCTTGCCGCCGCCGAGGCCGTTCTTGCCGAACATGGCGCCGAGGCGCTGAAGGCAGAGCCGCTGGCCCGGCACATGCAGACGACCAAGGGCTCGTTCTACTGGCATTTCCGCGATGTGCCGGACCTGCACGCCCAGCTTCTGACAAGGTGGGAGGCCGCAGCCACCGCCGCGACAGAGGCCGCCATCGCAGAGCCCGGCAGCGCCGCCGCGCGGCTGCGCGCGCTGGCTCAGGCGCTGGCCGATCCCGGCCCGGGGCGCGTCACCGAGGCCGCGATCCGCGCCTGGGCCGCCACCGACGCCGCCGCGCGCGATGCCGTCGGGCGCATAGACACCGCACGCCGCGCCGCGTTGCAGGCATTGCTGCAGGAAACCGGCATCTCGAACCCCGAGATGGCGCAGATCATCCATGCCGCTGCCCTGGGGATGACGCTGCTGGATGACACCGCCGCCGCACGGCGCGCGGCGATCGGGTCTCTGGTCGATCTGGTGCTGGCGCTCAGGTAGCGCGCCCTATTCGGCCTCTGCCTTTGCCAGGAACCGCTGAACGAATCGCGCGCGCGCATCTGGCAGGGGTTTGTTGCCCAACTCGGGCGCGACGCGGGTGTTCAGGAAATGGCCAGTCACCTGCAAGCCCTCGGCGATCTCTGCGTCGGGCGCGGGCCCCTCGCCCAGCAGGCAGGGCGGCAGCGGCAACAGCCGGTCGGCCCACTCGCCCGCCCCCTTGCGCGACACCGCCCGCCCGGTGCGGGGTGAGATATAGCTGAGGTCGTTTGCCCGCGCCCCCATGACCGCGCAGCCCGACAGGTCGAGCCCGAAACCCAGGTCGTCTAGCAACGCCATTTCCCACTGCAGATAGGCCAGCGGCCAAACATCCCCCTGCCCCAGCAGGTCGAGCAGCGCCTCGGTCTTGCGATAAAGCCGCTCATGGCGCTCGCGCTCTGGCAGGCAGAACATCAGCAGCGCCAGCACCGCGCCCAGCCCTGACAGCGCCATCCTGTCGCCCATCGCCCAGGCGCGCGAACGCAGCGGTTCGACCGTGAACGTGCCGATATGATCCTCCAGTCGCGCGCGCCAGGTCACGTCCAGTTGCGCGCCGGGTTGCAGCACCGGGGCCTGTCGCCGCGACGCGCCGCCGCGCACCACCCCGGCGTGCCGCCCGTGGTCAGGCGTGAACACCTCGATGATGGCCGCGCTTTCGCCGTGCCGCCTGCTGGACAGCAGGATACCCTGATCGCGCCATTCCATGCCCGCACCTCATCTCACCGGCCCGTATGGGACACCAGAATACCGGCCATGCCAAGGGCAATGGAAATGAAACGTCTTATGTGGTTAGGTGCGTTCAACTAGGGGATATCAGGAGAGGTGTCGATGTCGTCCATGATCAAGGGGGCCGTGGTCTCGGCCAGTCTGACGCTGGCGGCGTCATCCGCGATGGCGCAGGAAAACGTGATGGTGGTCTTTGACGGCTCCAACTCGATGTGGGGGCAGATCGACGGCACCGCCAAGATCGAGATCGCCCGCGACGTGATGGAAACCCTTCTGGGCGACTGGACGGATGACCGCGCAGTGGGGCTGATGGCCTATGGCCACCGCCGCCGCGGCGATTGCGGCGACATCGAAACCCTTGTGCAGCCCGGTGCGGGTTCGCGGGCCGAGATCCTCGACAAGGTCAGAAAGGTCAAGCCCACCGGCAAGACGCCACTGACCGCCGCGGTTGAACGCGCGGCGCGGGATCTGTCCTATACCGACCAGCCCGCCACCGTGGTGCTGATCTCGGACGGGCTGGAAAGCTGCGACCGCGACCCCTGCGCACTGGCGCGCACGCTGGAACAGGGCGGCGTGCGGTTCACCGCGCATGTCGTGGGCTTCGGGCTGGGCGCGGACCAGGACGACACCTCGCTTGCCTGCATCGCCGAGGAAACTGGCGGCACCTATATCCAGGCCTCAAACGCGGACGAGCTCAAGGCCGCAATGTCGAGCGTCAGCACCGCTGTCGCAGCAGCCGCGCCGGAACCCGAACCCGAACCGGCCGCCGAGCCCGAGCCAGAGCCCCAACCGGCCCTGCCCGAGGTCGCGGTTACCGGCCCCGGCACCGCCGTCGGCGGTTCTATGGTCGAGGTGACATGGGACCCCACCATTGACGAGGACGACTATATCACCATCGTGCCGATGGGCGCGGACGAGGGCGTATTCGGCCCCTACCAGGCGGTGCGCAGCGGCGTAACCGTGGGGCTGGATGCACCGGCGCGCGAAGGCATTTATGAAATTCGCTATGTGCATCGTGACGGCAATGTCACGCAGGGCCGCGACACGCTGGAAATCACGCCGCCCGAGGTGGCGCTTGACGGTCCCGACAAGGTGCTGACGGGGGCCGAATTCGCCCTGTCCTGGACCCCGACGATCAATCCGCGCGACTATGTCACCATCGTGCCTGCCGGCGCCGAGCCGGGCAGCTATCTGAGCTATGTCGCCGTCAGGGGCAACAGCGAGGCGACGCTGACCGCCCCGCCCGAGCCGGGCCTTTACGAGCTGCGCTATGTGCTCAATGTCGACCAGGTCACGGTGGCAAGCCGCAGTATCGAGGTCGCCGAACCCGAGGTGACACTGAACGTGCCCGAGCGCGCGCTCGCTGGTGCAAAGTTCCCGGTCGGCTGGACCGGCACGATCAACGGCAAAGACTATATCACCATCGTCCCGCAAGGCACCAAAGAGGGCGAGTACGGCAACTATTTCGTCGTGCGTGACAAGACCGAGCACGAGTTGCAGGCCCCGGCCGAGACCGGGCTGTACGAGGTGCGCTATGTCCTGCGCGAGGGCGGCAAGACGATGGCCAGCGCCCCGATCGAGATCGCCGAGGGCGAGGTAACCGTCAGCGCCCCCGACACCGCCACCGCCGGCGCCAAGTTCGAGGTTTCCTGGACCGGCACGGTGAATGGCAACGACTACATCGCCATCGTCCCGCAGGGCACCAAAGAGGGCGAGTACGGCAACTATTTCGTCGTTCGCGACAAGACCGAACACGAGTTGCAGGCCCCCGCCGAGACCGGGCTGTACGAGGTGCGCTATGTCCTGCGCGAGGGCGGCAAGACGCTGGCCAGCACGCCAATCGAGATCGTCGAGGGCGAAGTGACCGTCAGCGCCCCGGATACCGCCGCCGCCGGCGCCAAGTTCCCGGTTTCCTGGACCGGAACGGTGAACGCCAACGACTACATCGGCATCGTCCCGCAGGGCACCAAGGAGGGCGAGTACGGCAACTATTTCGTCGTCCGCGGCAAGACCGACCACGAGTTGCAGGCCCCCGCCGAGACCGGGCTGTACGAGGTGCGCTATGTCCTGCGTGAGGGCGGCAAGACGCTGGCCAGCACGCCGATAGAAATCGTCGCGCCAGAGGTCACGGTAAGCGCCCCGGAAACCGCGCTGGCCGGCGCAGCGATCCCGGTTTCCTGGACCGGCACGGTTGCCGCCGGCGACTACATGGCCATCGTGCCGGCCGGTGCCGATGAGGGCGAGTTCGGCAACTACATCACCGTTCGCGACAAGGCTGAAGCGGAGCTGCGCGCGCCGGCGGTAACGGGGCTTTACGAGGTGCGTTACATCCTGCGTGAGGGGTCCAGGACGCTGGCCACCGCGATGATCGAGATCGTCGAACCCGAGGTCACCGTATCCGGCCCAGACCAGGTGCGCGCGACCGACAAGCTGCGCGTGACATGGACCGGCACGGTAGATCGAGGCGATTATGTTGCGCTGGCACCGATCGGCAGTGCGGATGACGACTCTTCCAACTACTTCACCGTCCGCGACAACGCCGAGCATGACATGACCGCGCCGCCCGCGGCCGGGCTGTACGAGCTGCGCTATATCCTGCGTGAGGGCGGGCGCGTGCTGGCGCGCAAGCCGGTCGAGGTGCTGGCCGAGGATGCCGCGCTCAACACCGGTGCGACGCTCAGTGCGCCTGAAACGGCCGCCGCCGGCAGCAAGATCGAGGTGAGTTGGGAAAGCGACAGCGACAGCGCCGACCGGCGCATCACGGTGGCGGCCCCGGATCAGGCGATCTTTACCTGGATCGAGGCGGTCAAGATCGCCGGCGCCCCGCCGGTCGAGATCGCGCTGCCAGACGGGGCGGGCGCGTATGAACTGCGCCTGCTCGACGTCAGCAACAAGGCGGTGCTGGCACGCCGGATGATCACGGTGGAATAGCCGGACAGTAACGCCGGGGCGGTCAGTCGGAAAGCCCCGGTTCATCCAGCAGGTGCCGCCCGTCGCGGTCTTCGACCTCGATCACCCACAGATCGGGGTCGGATTTTCGCTGCCGGGCTATGGCGGCATCGACCAGGGTTTCAGCCCCCTCGGACAGCACCACCCAGGCGCGGGCGCCGGTCATCAGGTCGAACGAGCGCTGATAGGCCCGCGCCTGACCGTCCAGCGTGTTGAGCTTGACCAGAACCGTGCCGGCGGTGTCATCGCCATGGGCGGTGACAAAGGCGGGAATGCCCTGCAGGCGCAGGCGCGCAAGATACGCCTTGACCCAGAATTCGGCGGTCAGCCGGGTCATTGGTCGTCGCCAGCCAGAGTAAGCAGAGGGCAGCGCTCGCCTGAGGTGGGCGCGAAAGCGCCCGCCTGGCGGGCGGGCGGGCGCTGCCCGGCGGTTCCCGCCGGGCCAAACCATTGCCAGAGACAAACCTCAGTCCAAAGAAATCTCTGATGGGGAAGGCATGGTGTCATTCCACTGACGAGCCATTTTTCAGATCTCAACCGCGCCGAAACCAGCCGCGCGAGCCGGCGGCTCGGCCGTGATGTCGCATATTCGGCCAACTCGGACACCTGGCTCAGTTCCCGTCCTTGAAATCCAGACCGATCTCGGAATAGCGCTCGGCCTCTTCCAGCCAGCCGGGCCGGACCTTGACCTGGGTGAAAAGATGCACCCTCCGGCCCAGGAACTCTTCCAGCTCGGCGCGGGCAGCCTGGCTGACGGCCTTGATGGTCTCGCCCCGCTTGCCCAGCACGATGCCCTTGTGACCGTCGCGGGCAACATAGATGATCTGGTCGATGCGGGCCGACCCGTCGTCGCGGTCCTGCCAGCTCTCGGTTTCGACGGTCAGTTGATAAGGCAGTTCCTGGTGCAGGCGCAGGGTCAGCTTTTCGCGGGTGATCTCGGCTGCGATCATGCGCAGGGGCAGATCGGCGATCTGGTCCTCGGGGTAAAGCCACGGCCCCTCGGGCACGGTCTCGGACAGCCAGTGGCGCAGATCGTCAACGCCGTGGCCCTTTTCCGCCGAGATCATGAAGCTGCGGACGAACTCGAACCGGTCGTTCAATTCGCGCGTCAGACCCAGCAGGGTTTCGGCGCGCACGCGGTCGATCTTGTTGATGGCCAGCGCCACCGGGCGGCCACGGGCGATCTCGGCCAGCTTTTCGAGAATGCGCTCCACCCCTTCGGTGATGCCGCGATGGGCCTCGACCAACAGCACCACGATATCGGCATCCGCCGCCCCGCCCCAGGCAGCGGCAACCATCGCGCGGTCAAGCCGCCGGCGCGGCTGAAACAGCCCCGGCGTATCGACAAAGACAAGCTGTGCGTCGCCCTCTATCGCCACGCCGCGGATGCGCGCGCGCGTGGTCTGGACCTTGTGCGTGACGATCGAGACCTTGGCCCCGACCATGCGGTTAAGCAGTGTCGACTTGCCCGCGTTGGGCTCTCCGATCAGGGCGATGAAACCGGCGCGGGTGGGCATGGGCGCCTCTCCTTTTGTCAAGACACGCCCATTAGCCCAAATCAGTGGGCTGCGCCAGCCTTTGCCCGCGCGACCGCACCAGGGTGTAAAGCCCGCTTGCCACGATCACCGCGCCGCCCAGCAATGTCAGCATGTCGGGCCGCTCGCCGAACACCAGCACCGCCAGGATCAGCGCAAAGGCCAGCCTTGTATAACGGAAGGGTGTCACCACCCCCACCTCGCCCGACCGCATCGCCTGGGTCAGCGCGCCATAGGCCAGAACCCCGACAGCTGCCGCCGCACCCAGCCGCCAGAAAATGGCCACCGGCGGCAGTTCCGGTGCCTCGCCCCCGGCCAGCATCAGCACCACGCCCGCGAGCGGCAGCATCGCAAAGCCCAGGCTGCCCAGTTGCGCCATCGACATCGCCGGCGGGCTGGCCCGTGTCGCCAGGTCGCGCCCGGCGAACCCGATCATGCCCAGAACGGCAAAGATCGCCGCCGGTTCGAACGCACCGGGCGTCGGGCGCAGAACCAGCAGAACCCCGACAAAGCCGACGATCATCGCGCCCCAGCGGCGCCAGCCGACCCGTTCGCCCAGGAACAGCACCGCGCCGAGGCTGACCACCAGCGGCGTCGCCTGCAGGATGGCCGAGGTCGCCGCGAGCGTCGTGGTGGCCAGCGCCAGCGCATAGAAAAGCCGTCCGGCCAGTTCGAACACGCAGCGCAGGATCATCGGGCGGGTTGATATGGCGGGGTGCCAGATCACCTCGCCCCGCACCCATGACAGCGCCGCGAACAGGCCCAGCCCCATGATGCCGAACAGGATCAACGCCTGACCCGGCGGGTAGGTCTGCACCGCCGACTTGTAAAGAACGTCCTCGATACTGAAGGCGGCCATCGCCAGGATCATGAAGACGGCGCCGCGCCCGTTGCCACCGACCATGGCGCTTAACCGTCCCCGGACGCCATGCGATCCAGCAATGCCTTGGCCGCCGCCTGTTCGGCCTGGCGTTTGGAGCCGGCGGTCGCCGTCGCAGCCTCGCCGTTTTTCAGCCGCGCCTCGATGGTGAATTGGGGCGCATGATCAGGCCCGCTGCGCGCGGTCTGCACATAGTCGGGCGGCGGCAGGCCCCGGCCCTGCGCCCATTCCTGCAATGCCGTCTTGGCGTCGCGGGCATCCGCCTTGACCGTGTCGATGCGCGCGCCCCAAAGCCGCAACACCACGTCGCGCGCGGCCTCGAACCCGGCATCGCGATAGACCGCCGCGATCACCGCCTCCATCGCGTCACCCAAAAGCGCCTGCTTGCGCCGCCCGCCCGACAGCATTTCCGAACGCCCCAGCCGCAGCACCTTGCCAAGGTCGATTTCGCGGGCGACATCGGCGCAGGCCTCCTTGCGGACCAGCGCGTTGAAACGGGGCGCAAGCTGGCCCTCTTCAGCCTCTTTATCGCGTTCCAGCAGGGCCTCGGCCATGACCAGCCCCAGCACCCTGTCGCCAAGGAACTCCAGCCGCTGGTTATCATCGCGGTCCGGCGATGACATGGACGGATGCGTCAGCGCCCGAACCAGCAGTTCGGGCCGCGCGAAGTGGTGCCCGAGACGGCCCTCAAAGGCTTTCATCTCGGCCGACAGTTTCATTCCAGCCGCTCGAAAAAGCGGTCGCCGCGCCATGTCCAGAAGAACAGCATAGACCGCCCGGCCGAGGAAAAGATCACCCGGTTCGCCCGCCCGATCAGGTTTTCATAGGGCACGAACCCGACTCCGCCGGCGGCCAGCGGCACACGGCTGTCGGTCGAGTTGTCGCGGTTGTCACCCATAAAGAAATAATGACCCTCCGGCACGGTATAGACGCCGGTATTGTCGGTCGACTGGCGGGTGATGTTCAGGATGCCATGCGCGCGCCCGCCCGGCAGCGTTTCGATCTGGCGCGACTTCAGGCATTCGCCGCCCAGGCCGACAGGGTCGTTCTCACAACGCGGCGTTGACTGCAGCGGGCCCTGGCGTTCCTTTACCTCGGAAAAGTTTCCGTCGGGCTGCAACTGCACCGGCTCGTCATTGATATGCAGCACCCCGTCGCGCATCTGGATACGGTCGCCCGGCAGGCCGATCAGGCGCTTGATAAAGTCAGTCCCGTGAACCGGATGGCGAAACACGATGATGTCGCCGCGCTCGGGTTCCGACCCCAGCAGGCGGGTGTTGTCGCCGTCAAGAAAACCGCACAGCTTTTGCGCGTCGATATCCACGCCGAGGCTGGCGATGCGGATGGTCGGGCAGGAGGCGTAGGAATAGCCATAGGCCATCTTGTTGACGAACAGGAAATCACCGATCAGCAGCGTGTCCTTCATCGACCCCGACGGGATCCAGAAGGGCTGAAAAAAGAGGGTCCGAAAGATGCCCGCGATAAGCAGCGCCCAAAAGACCGTCTTGACGGTTTCCCAAATCGCGCCCGATTTCTTGCCTTCTTCAGCCATGCCTGTCGGTGCCTTTCGCCTGCCCGTGCCCCGCGCTTCTTGGGCGTTGGGGGCAGGGGTGTCAAGTTACAGCTTGGGCTGTTCCGGCCAGCGGCCGCGCCTCGATCACGACAAAGGCCTGCGCCCAGGGATGGTCATCGGTCAGCGACACATGGATCACCGCCTCGTGCCCCGGCGGGGTCATTCCGGCCAGCCGTTCGATGGCCCATCCCGTGACCACCATCATCGGCTGGCCGGTGTCGATGTTGTGCACTGCCATGTCGCGCCAGGCGATGCCCATGCGCAGCCCGGTGCCCAGCGCCTTTGAACAGGCCTCCTTGGCGGCCCAGCGCTTGGCATAGGTGCCGGCAGTGTCGGCCCGCCGGTCGGCCTTGCGCTGTTCGGTCTCGGTAAAGACGCGGTTGCGAAAGCGGTCACCGAAACGTTCCAGCGTGCCGGCGATGCGGTCGATATTGGCCAGGTCGGTGCCGATGCCCAGGATCATGACGCGCGGGCGGCGGCCATCAGGCGGCGCATCTCGGCGATGGCCGGCTTGAGGCCGCGAAAGATCGCCTCGCCGATCAGGAAGTGACCGATGTTGAGTTCCTTCACCTCGGGAAAGGCGGCGATGGGCGTGACCGTGTCATAGGTCAGCCCGTGGCCGGCATGCACCTCCAGCCCCAGCGAATGGGCGTGGGCGGCCATCTCGCGCAGGGCAGTGAATTCGCTGTCGCGCGCCTCGATGCGGCCCTCGGCATGGGCATCGCAATAGGCGCCGGTGTGCAGCTCGATCACCTGCGCGCCGACACGGGCGGCAGCATCGATCTGGGTGCGCTCGGCGCCCACAAACAGCGACACCCGGCAGCCGGCCTCGCGCAGCGGGGCGATGAACCGCGCCAGGCGGTCCTCTTCGCGGGCGACGTCAAGCCCGCCCTCGGTGGTGCGTTCCTCGCGCTTTTCGGGCACGATGCAGACCGCGTGCGGGCGGTGGCGCAGTGCGATCGACTGCATCTCTTCGGTCGCCGCCATCTCGAAGTTGAGCGGCACCGAGAGCGCCGCCACCAGCGTCTCAATATCGGCGTCCACTATGTGGCGGCGATCTTCGCGCAGATGCGCGGTGATGCCATCGGCGCCGGCCTCTTCGGCCAGCTTGGCGGCGCGCACGGGGTCGGGATAGCTGCCGCCGCGCGCGTTGCGCACGGTCGCAACGTGGTCGATGTTAACGCCGAGACGCAGTTCAGTTGCCGGCATCTTGTCGTCCTCCCTTGTCTCTCCGCTCGTCTTTCCGCTCGCGGCCCGGCACGGCCGCATCGCCCTTATCGCCCGCCTCGACCCGGGCCGCGGCCTTTTCCCTCAGTGCCTTCAGCTTGGCCTTGATCCGACCCTTGCGCCGGTTCTGATAGGCCTGGATGACCGGCAGGCTGACATAGTACCCCACGACCCCGGCGATGAGACCGGGAAGAACGCCGCCGATCATGTAGGGAAAGAACACCTCGTCGTAGAATATGTAAAGACCATGCCAGTCGGCCGTCTGGTCTGTGAAGATGGCCATGAAATTATGCGTCAGGTCCCCCCAGGCATCCGCAAATTTTCCGGCCAGGGAACGATGCGCGCCAAAGTCCCTGTCAAAGGTCCGCCCAAGCAGGAAATTCCCCGTCTGAAACGAGATCGTCGCGATCGGAAGGAACGTCAGAGGGTTGCCGACAAAGGTCGCCAGCAAGGACGCGATGATGTTGCCGCGCATAATCTTGGCCAGCAGCGCCGCTAGGACGAAATGCATGCCGAAGAACGGCGAGAAGGTAACGAGAATACCGACAAAGACGCCGCGGGCGATGCGATGGGGCGGATCAGGCAGGCGGCGCAGGCGGTGGCGGATGTAATAGAACGCCCGCGTCCAGCCGCCCCGGGGCCAGACGGTTTCTAACACGGCCCGCCAAAAGGGGCGTTTGTCCCGGCGCTTGAACACCACGTCGCGCGACCCCCACCCTAGTGTTTCATGCCACCACCGGCGCGGGCCGGATCACGGTAGCGTTCTACCGAAGCCACGTCGCTTTCCGCGTCCAGCGCCGAGATGATGCCATGCAGATGTTCGGCATCACGCAATTCCACGTCAATCAGCAGCCGATAGAAATCCGGCTTGCGGTCGACAAACGTCAGGTCCGAGATATTGGCCTTCTGCTCGCCGATCAATGTGCAAATGCGCCCAAGCACACCGGCGTCATTGCCGATGGTGACGTCAAGCGTCACATCATAGGCCGCCGGGTGCTTGCCCGCGTGCCATTGCAGGTCCAGCCAGCGCGCCGGCTGATCCTCGTACTGGGACAGCGAGGCACAGTCGATGGCATGCACCACCACGCCCTTGCCGCGAAACGTGATGCCGACGATGCGCTCGCCCGGCAGCGGCTGGCAGCAGCGCGCGCGCTCAAAGCTCTGGTTGCGCCCCAGCCCGATCACCGCCCGGTCGCGGCCGACGACGTTGCTGTCGTCCGGCACGATGTCGGGATAGACCGCGTTCAGCACCTGCCGCGCGGTCAGCTCGGCACTGCCCAGCCGCGCCAGCACCTCGTTGGCATCGGTCAGGCGCAATGTCTTGGCCGCCGTCGTCAGCGCCTTTTCGGTGGCCCGCTTACGCACATGTTCAAAGGCCGAGCGCGCCAGTTCGCGCCCCAGCTTGATATAGCGGTCGCGGTCCAGTTCGCGCAGGGCGCGGCGGATGGCGGCGCGCGCCTTGCCGGTGGTGGCGATGTCCAGCCAGGTGGCCTGCGGCGTCTGCCCGTCGGCGGTGATCACCTCGACCGACTGACCGTTCTTGATGCGGGTCCACAGCGGCACCCGCATGCCGTCGATCTTGGCGCCGACGCAGGCATGCCCGATGCGGGTATGAATGGCATAGGCAAAGTCGATCGGCGTCGCACCCCGGGGCAGCTTGACCACGTCGCCCTTGGGGGTAAAGCAGAACACCTTGTCGGTGTACATCTCCAGCTTGACCGCCTCGAGGAAATCTTCGTGATCTTCTTCCTTGTCGAATTGTTCGGTCAGGGTCGCGATCCAGCGCGCGGGATCGACGGCAAAGGGGTTCTCGGACGGCACGCCGTCACGATAGGACCAGTGCGCCGCAACCCCGGTTTCGGCCACGTCATGCATGGCCTGGGTACGGATCTGCACCTCGACTCGCTTGCCGTCGCGCCCCGACACCGTGGTGTGGATGGAACGATAGCCGTTCGACTTGGGCTGACTGATATAGTCCTTGAACCGCCCCGGCACCGCCCGCCAGCGCCGGTGGATCGCCCCCAGAACGCGATAACAATCCTCTTCCGACCTGGTGATGACGCGAAAGCCGTAGATGTCGGAAAGGCGGGAAAACCCCATCTCCTTTTCCTGCATCTTGCGCCAGATCGAATAGGGCTTCTTGGCCCGGCCCAGCACGTCAGCCTCGATCCCGGCGCGGTCAAGCTCAAGACGCATGTCGCCGGTGATGCGCTCGATGACGTCGCCGGCCTCTTTCTGCAAGGTGATGAAACGGCGGATGATAGAGGCGCGCGCCTCGGGGTTGATCACCCGAAATGCCAGGTCTTCCAGCTCTTCGCGCATCCACTGCATGCCCATGCGCCCGGCCAGCGGCGCAAAGATATCCATCGTCTCGCGCGCCTTCTTGAGCTGCTTTTCGGGGCGCATCGCCTTGATCGTGCGCATGTTGTGCAGCCGGTCGGCCAGCTTGACCAGGATCACGCGCAGATCCTTGGACATGGCGATAAACAGCTTGCGGAAATTCTCAGCCTGCTGGGTCTCGGTGCTGGAAAGCTGCAGCTTGGTCAGCTTGGTCACACCATCGACCAGGTCGGCGATCTCGGGGCCGAATCGCTCAGCCACCATCGCATAGGATGCCCGCGTGTCTTCGACGGTGTCGTGCAGCAGCGCGGTGACGATCGTGGCATCGTCCAGCCGCTGTTCGGCCAGAATCGCGGCGACGGCGGCGGGGTGGCTGAAATAGGGTTCGCCGGAATGGCGGCACTGACCCTCATGCATCTCGCGGCCGAAGTCATAGGCCGCGGTGATCAGCTTTTCGTCAGTTCTGGGGTTGTAGGTGCGGACCAGCTCGATGAGGTCCTCGACCGCGATCATCCTAGCCCAATCCCCGAACCGGGGGCAGGTTTCAGCCCTGCCCCTGCGCCGCCATGAGTTGCCTGAGAAGATCCTCTTCGCCAGGCATATCGTCCTCGGCCGGCTTGTCGGGCTCACCACCCATCAGCAGGGCCATGGAATCCTCTTCCGGCTCGTCAACCTCGATCTGGGTCTGGTTCGACTCGATCAGGCGTTCGCGCAGATCATCGGCCGATTGCGTCTCTTCGGCGATTTCACGCAGTGCCACTACCGGGTTCTTGTCGTTGTCACGGTCCACTGTCAGCGGAGCGCCGGCAGCAATCTCGCGCGCGCGATGCGCGGCGAGCATCACCAGCTCGAACCGGTTCGGAACCTTGTCGACGCAGTCTTCGGTTGTCACGCGGGCCATGAGACCTCCAAGCGGTTGTCATATTCGGCGGGAAGACCTGTATCTATAGCCTCTCCGCAGGGTTTACAAGCGTCTAATCACGCCCCCTGCACCGGTAATGGCACCACCTCGGAAAGGGCCTCGTGCGGCAGCGCCAACAGCATCTCGCGCACGGTTTTTCCCAGTACCGGGTGACGCCAATCCGGGGCCACATCGGCCAGCGGAACCAGCACGAAGGCGCGGTCCTGCAGCCGCGGATGCGGCAGGATCAGCCGGTCGGGGGTATGCGCGATCTGGCTTTCGGGCGGCAGGCCGCGCCAGCGGTCGTGGGTGGCGCGATCGGGCAGCACCTGTTCGCCATGCGCGATCAGGTCCAGGTCAAGCGTCCGCCGCCCCCAGCGGCGCGCTCTTTCACGCCCGAATTCGGCCTCTGTCGCGTGCAGGCAATCCAGTGCTTCCTCCGGCCCGCCGTCAAGGCGCATGACCGCGGCGGCGTTAACGTAATCCGGCCCCGCGCCCGGCGGAAAACAGGGGGTCCGAAAGAACCGGCTGACGCGCATTCCCCGCGCGCCCCGCCGTGTGAGCCGGTCAATCGCGGCGCGCAGCGTCACCTCTGGCGCCCCGGCTGGCGAGGGCAGATTTGCCCCCAAAGCAATCACAAAATCGTTATGGTGTGACAAATTGCAACACCCGCCTCGCGGTTTGCGGCGCTTGGTCCCGGCGAAAACTCTTGTGAATTGGCATTCAAAATCCTAATTTCCGAGCGTCCTCTCCGGCATAAATTCCTTACCACTCATTCCGGACCGGGCGTGAATTCTGAAAGGGATTTGGATGTTTTACAAGGACGAACGGCTGGCGCTGTTCATTGATGGCTCAAACATTTACGCGGCTGCAAAGGCACTTGGGTTCGACATCGACTACAAGCTGTTGCGCGCAGAATTCATGCGCCGGGGCAAGTTGCTGCGCGCTTTCTACTATACCGCGTTGCTGGAAAACGACGAATATTCGCCGATCCGCCCGCTGGCCGACTGGCTGCATTATAACGGCTTTTCCATGGTCACCAAACCGGCCAAGGAATACACCGACAGCCAGGGACGGCGAAAGATAAAGGGCAACATGGACATCGAGCTTGCGGTCGATGCCATGGAACTGGCGCCAAGGGGCGATCATATCGTGCTGTTCTCGGGCGATGGCGATTTTCGGCCGCTGGTGGAAAGCCTGCAACGCCAGGGCGTTCGCGTCTCGGTCGTCTCGACCATTCGCAGCCAGCCACCGATGATCGCCGATGACCTGCGCCGGCAGGCCGACAATTTCATCGAACTGGACGACCTGAAGGACGTGATCGGCCGCCCGCCGCGCGAACATCATCACAACGGCGAGCACGAAAGCAGCTTTTCCACCGAGGAATGAGGCCCGCCGCCATCGCGGGCCGACCGGCCCGTGACGCCAATGCGCGCCCTTGCTCTGGACGCGGGCGGCGCATGGCTTTACCTGTTGCCCGCAGACCGGAGGCCGCATGACCAAATCGCCGCTGACACTTTACCTTGCCGCCCCGCGCGGGTTTTGCGCCGGGGTCGACCGGGCGATCAAGATCGTCGAGATGGCGCTCGGAAAATGGGGCGCGCCCGTCTATGTCCGCCACGAGATCGTGCACAACAAATATGTGGTCGACGATCTGCGCGCCAAGGGCGCGATCTTTGTCGAGGAACTCGACGAATGCCCCGACGACCGGCCGGTGATCTTTTCCGCCCACGGCGTGCCCAAGGCGGTGCCGGCCGAGGCCGCCCGCCGCGAGATGATCTATGTCGACGCCACCTGCCCGCTGGTGTCCAAGGTTCACATCGAGGCCGAGCGCCACGCCGAGGCGGGCATGCAGATCGTGATGATCGGCCATGCAGGCCACCCCGAGACAATCGGCACGATGGGCCAGCTGCCCCCGGGCGAGGTGCTGCTGGTGGAAACCCCCGCCGATGTGGCCGGCCTTGACGTGCGCGCCCCCGACAGGCTGGCATTCGTCACCCAGACGACACTGTCGGTCGATGACACCACCGAAATCGTCGCCGCGCTGAAGGCGCGCTTTCCCGCCATCGTCGGGCCCCACAAGAAAGACATCTGCTATGCCACCACCAACCGGCAGGAGGCGGTAAAGACCATCGCGTCACGCGCCGAGGCGATGCTGGTGGTGGGCGCGCCGAATTCATCGAACTCACGCCGGCTGGTCGAGGTCGGTCGCAAGGCGGGCTGTGGTTATGCCCAGCTGGTGCAGCGGGCCGCCGATATCGACTGGCGCGCGCTTGACGGCGTGCGCAGGCTGGGGCTGACCGCCGGGGCCAGTGCCCCCGAGGTGCTGGTGAACGAGGTGATCGACGCGGTGAAGGCACGCTATGAGGTGACGCTGGAGACGGTTGAGACCGCCACCGAAAATGTCGAGTTCAAGCTGCCCCGCACCGTGCGGGAACCGGCATGACCCTGGCCCCGGCGGACCCGGACCGGGTTGACACCCCGCCGTGGCTGTGGCCCCACTGGCGCGGCCAAACAGGAACACGGTCATGACCCTGCAATTTCTCATCACCGCGCTTGTCGTCGTCGTCGCGCCGGGCACCGGTGTGATCTATACCCTCGCCATCGGGCTGGGGCAGGGCCGGCGCGCCGCGACTTGGGCGGCGCTGGGCTGCACCCTGGGGATCGTGCCGCACCTGCTGGCGGCGATGTTGGAACTGGCGGCGTTGCTGCATACCTCGGCGCTGCTGTTTCAGGCGGTGAAATTCGCGGGGGTGGCCTATCTGCTCTGGCTTGCATGGCAGGCCCTGAAATCCGATGACGCGCTGGCAGTGCGCCCCAACCGCCGCTCCGATCCCGCGCCGCGGATCGCCCGCCGCGGCGCGCTGATCAACATCCTGAACCCGAAACTTTCGATCTTTTTCCTGGCGCTGCTGCCGCCTTTTCTGTCCGGCGATGCGTCCACCGCAACTATCGAAATGCTGAACCTCGGAGCCGTCTTCATGGGACTGACATTCGTCGTCTTCGTTCTTTACGGCAACTTTGCATCAGCCGCACGCAACCGGCTGCTGGCCTCTGAACGCGCGATGCGCTGGCTCAACCGCGGGTTCGCGGCGGTCTTTGCGACGCTGGGCGCGCGGCTTGCGATGGAGAAGGCCGCATGAGAATACCCCGCACGCCACTGATCATGAATTTCGCCGGACTTATCCCCTTTGTCTGGGGGGCTCTGACGGTGCTCCTGCCCGATCTGGGCCTCTGGGCGGCGCAGACGATCGGCCCCCGCTTTGTCGGGCTTTACGTGATGCTCTATTTTGGCGCGGTTCTTCTGTCCTTCATGGGGGGCGCCTTGCTGGGGTTCGTCTCTCGTCTTCCGGACGAAAACGCGACCCAGGGTTATATCCTGTCGGTCCTGCCGATGCTGTGGGCCTTTTTCATGATCGGCGGTGGCGCGATGGCGTCGGGGTTGTCGCTGATCGCGGGCTTTGCCGTCATCCTGACCTTCGATTGGTGGTTCTGGCGGCACGGGGCGGCACCCCAATGGTGGATGGGGATACGGTTAACGCTGACGGCGGTTGTTCTGACATGCCTTGTCATCGGGGTGGCACTGGCGTGATGTCCGGCCGGTTCATGCGTTTCGCCCATGGTTGAGATCGTCGCCCATACCGATGGCGCCTGTTCTGGCAATCCCGGCCCCGGCGGCTGGGGCGTGCTGTTGCAGGCACTCGACGGCGGCCGCGTCGTCAAGGAACGCGAGCTCAAGGGCGGCGAGGCGGTGACCACCAACAACCGGATGGAGCTGCTGGCCGCGATCGCCACGCTGGAAACCCTGAAAACCCCGAGCCGCATCACCATCGTCACCGACTCCGCCTATGTGAAGAACGGTATTACCGCCTGGATGCACGGCTGGAAAAAGAACGGGTGGAAGACCGCCGCGAAGAAGCCGGTCAAGAACGCCGACCTGTGGGAGCGGCTGGACGCGGCACAGGCCCGCCACGAGGTGTGCTGGGAATGGGTCAAGGGCCACGACGGCCACCCCGAGAACGAGCGCGCCGACGAATTGGCGCGCGAAGGGATGAAACCGTTCAAACGCGCAAGTGCCAAGGGCTGAGTGTCAGGCACGGATTTACCCTGTCTTAACCATCCTCCCGCAACATGCCGGCATGCACAGCCGCAATTCGCCCCTGTCGCCGGAAATCTGGCTGAACGACCTGTTCGCCTGCAAGGCAGTCCAGCAGGGCGGCGTGATCCGGCGCAAAGCCCGGGATATCGAACGCTTCGCCGGTATGGGCCGGTTCATGCAGGAAATCGACCGCCGCGGTTACCAGGTGGCGGAAAACGCCGGCCAGATCGTGATTTTCTGCAACCGCAGCCCCGTGCGCTGGCTGACACGCCAGCGCAACGCACCGCTTTCTTCGAAAGAAAGCGGCCCGAAATCTTTTCAAGATTTTGGATATGAATGACGGCTACTTTCGCTTTTCGATCCAGGTCTGCCAGGCCCAGATCAGCAGCAGCGCGCCCAGCACCGCGCCGACCAGCCCGGCCAGCATCCCCATCATCGCCAACAGCACCCGCAGCACCAGACCGCCCACCAGCGCACCGGCGATGCCGATGGCGATGGTGGTGACGATATTGGTTTCCAGTCGCATCATCCGCGTGGCCAGAAACCCCGCCGCGGCACCGATGATGATCAGCCAGACAGCCAGCATGACAAGGGTCTCCTATCGCCGTTTGCGCCAGTGCGTCGGCACAATCACCAACGCACCGATCGAGGAAATGATGGCATTCACACCCGGCGAACCGAACCCCAGCCCGAACATGATGCGAAGGAAGTAGAACAGGAAAGCCCCGCCCACGCAGATGATGATCGAGGGGATATACCCGTTGCGGGTAAAGCCCGAGCGTTCGCTGGCATAGCCGACGATCCCCGCGATCACGACGGTGCCGAAAAGCTGCAGGAACATGGCCTCTCCCTCAGATCCGCGTGCCCGGTGGCAGCGGCATGCCGCGCAGGAACGCATCTGCATCCTGTGCCGCGCGGCCCGCCCGTTGCAAGCGAAGAATTTGCACCGCCGCCTCGCCGCAGGCCACGGTCAGCGCATCATCCAGCACCTCGCCGGGCGCGCCCTGCCCCTCGGCCAGCCGCGAGGCCAGCAGCTTGACCCGCTCACCGCCGATCACGGTCCAGGCGCCGGGAAAGGGCGAAAGGCCGCGAATGTGTGCGTCCACCACCTGCGCCGTGGCGGTCCAGTCGATGCGCGCCTCGGCCTTGTCGATCTTGCCGGCATAGGTGACGCCTGCGTCAGGCTGTGGTTGGGGCGTCAGCGTATCGAACTCCGCCAGCGCCCGAACGATCAGCCGCGCGCCCAGCGCCGACAGCCGGTCGTGCAGGTCCCCGGCGGTGTCCTCGGCCCCGATCGGCACCGCCTCATGCAGCAACACCGGCCCGGTGTCCAGCCCGGCCTCCATCTGCATGATGGATACGCCCGTCTCATCGTCGCCGGCCATGATCGCGCGCTGGATGGGCGCCGCCCCGCGCCAGCGCGGCAACAGCGAGGCGTGGATGTTCAGGCAGCCCAGGCGCGGCGCGTCCAGCACCGGTTGCGGCAGGATCAGGCCATAGGCCACAACCACCGCCACGGCCGCGTCCCATGCCGCAAATTCGGCCTGCGCGGCCTTGTCCCGCAGGGTTTCGGGATGGCGCACGGGCAGGCCCAGCGCCTCGGCCCGCGCCTGTACCGGGCTGGGGCGGGGCTTCTTGCCCCGGCCCGCCGGGCGGGGTGGCTGGCAATAGACCGCCGCGACCTCGTGCCCGGCATCCAGCAACGCCTCCAGCGCCGGAACCGAGAAATCGGGTGTTCCCATGAAAACTATGCGCATCGCACCCTTTCGAGCGGGGTTCAGCCCGCCTTTCTTGCCTTTCTCAACAGCATGTCCCGTTTGACCTTGCTGAGACGGTCAAAATACATCCGCCCGTTCAGATGGTCGATCTGGTGCTGAACGGAGGTGGCCCATAGGCCGACGAAATCGCGCTCTTCGGTCTCTCCGTCATCGTTCAGGAACCGCACGGTCACGGCGCGGGGCCGCTCGATGGTGGCCGACACGCCGGGCAGGTTCGGGCTGGCCTCTTCATGGGCGCGCAACTGGACGCTTTCATGCAGCACCTCGGGATTGGCCATGCGCACCGCCTGACCGCGCTCGGTGCTGGCATCGACCACGGCCAGCCGCTGCATCACCCCGATCTGCGGCGCCGCCAGGCCCACGCCCGGCATCGCCTCCATCGTGTCGATCATGTCCTGCCAGGTGGCGCGCGTCTCATCGGTGATCCGGTCAACTGGCGCGGCGGCGGTCCGCAGCCGCCGGTCGGGCCAGGGCAGGCAACGCCTGACCGTCACGCCCGCGCCTTTTCACGCTTGAGCTTTTGCATTCGCCGGGTGATCAACTGGCGCTTCATCGGCCCCAGATAGTCGATGAACAGCTTGCCGTTCAGATGGTCGATCTCGTGCTGCACGCAGGTTGCCCACAATGCGTCAAAGGCTTGCTGTCGCTCGTTGCCGTCGGGGTCGATCCAGCGGATTTCGACCTCTTTCGGGCGCGTGACCGGGGCGTATTCCTCGGGGATCGACAGGCAGCCCTCTTCATGGGTGTTCATCTCGTCCGAGGCGGCGACGACCTCGGGGTTGAACATCACCATCGGGCGGGGCGCTTCGTTCTCGTCCTTGACGCAATCCATCACGATCAGGCGGCTCAGCACCCCAACCTGGGGCGCCGCCAGCCCGATACCGGGGGCGTCATACATCGTTTCCAGCATGTCATCGGCAAGGCGGCGCAGCTCGTCCGACAGGTCGTCGACGGGCGCGCAGACCTTTTTCAGCCGCGGGTCGGGGTGGATCAGGATGGGCCGTTTCATGGCGCTGATGTAGGTGATGGGCGCGCGATCCGCAACGCCCTTGCGCCCGCCTGCCAATGCGATAGCGTGCCGCAGATCGGCGAAACCGGAGGCAACATGAATTTCGACGAAGTGATCGACCGCCGCGGAACCAATTCGGCCAAATGGGACCGGATGCAGGCCTATAGCGGTGTTTCGCCCGATGACGGCATCGCCATGTGGGTGGCGGACATGGATTTTCGCGCGCCCGACTTTCTGCAAGAGGCGGTGCAGGGGCTGCTCGACAAGGCCAATTACGGCTATTTCGCCTCTGACGAACCGGCGCGGCAGGCCGTGGCCTGGTGGATGCGCGAACGCCACGGATGGGACGCCGACCCAGAATGGATGTCGAACACTGCCGGGCTGGGCCACGCCATCGCGCAGGTGCTGGAAACCTTCACCGATCCGGGCGACGAGATCATCATCTTTTCACCCGTCTATCACGAGTTTTCGCACAAGATCCGCCTTTGCGAGCGCACCGTGCACGAATCACCCCTGGTCATCCGCGACGGCGTCTATCACATGGATTTCGACGCGCTCGAGGCCGGGCTGACCGGGCGGGAAAAAGCGATGCTCATTTCCTCGCCCCACAACCCGGCAGGGCGCATCTGGACGCCAGATGAACTGCGTCGCCTGGCCGCTATCTGCGAGCGTCACAACCTGCTGATCATCGCCGACGAAATCCATCACGACCTCATCCATCCGGGGCAGAACTTTACCCCCTTCCTCGTGGCCGCGCCCGAGGCCGCGCCGGGAACGCTGGTGCTGACCGCCGCGTCAAAAACCTTCAACATCGCCGGGGCGCGGCTGGGCACCGTCACCATCCCCGACCCGGAAAAACGCAGCCGGTTTCAGACCGCGCTGATTGCGCACCAGGTGCAGCCAAACCTGCTGGGGATAGAGCTGACCCGCGCCGCCTATTCCCCGCGCGGGGCGAAATGGGTCGATACGCTGGTGGCCTACCTGGCCGGCAACGCGCAGCTTTTCAATGACGGCATGGCGCAGATACCGGGTCTGCGCGCGATGCCGATGCAGTCGACCTATCTTGCCTGGGTCGATTTTTCCGGCACCGGCATGGGCATGGACGAGGTGCTGGAAAGGGTCGACGGGCAGGCGCGCATCGCGCCCTCGCGCGGGGTCGATTTCGGCACCGGCGGCGAGACTTGCCTGCGCTTCAATGTTGGCACAGCACGCCCGCGCCTGCAGGAGGCGATCACGCGGCTGCAGGAGGCCTTTTCCGACCTGCAATAGGCAAGCCGGCACCGCACGCCTCGGGCGGCGAGCTATCGCGCATCCAGTCGGGTGAGCCCATGATGTTGGCGGTACGGGTACAGCCGCTGTTGGAGGCGTGATCGCCCCAGCGTTCATGGCCCGGCCGAATGGACATGACCCAAGGAACGCATTCCGGCCCGCCACGGCAAGGGTCAATCTGCGCCAACCCTGCTCTGCCCCACCAATGGGCCACGGCATGGGCCGAATTTGGTCATCATTCTGGCCGAGAGCCGTGTATTGTTTCCCGCAAACGAGCAGGGACGAATGATGACACAAACCGGCATATCCGGACCCGGCGGGGGCATGGCATGATCGCCTGGCGCATCCGGCGCAAACTTGCCGTGGCGCAGCACGAAAGCCGCCGCCGCGGCCCGCTGCGCGCGCCGTTTTCCGGTGATGCGGCGCGTCGGCTGCTGATCCTGTCGATCGACCACCGCATTCCGCAAAGCCAGATCTTTCCGTTCCATCACTATGCCCGCGCCATCCGCGCGCGCCACGACACCGAGATCCGCGAGGTCGATACCGCGACATGGCTGGCGGGCGGTGACTTGCCGGCGGGCGCCACGACGGTTGCATTCCAGACAGCGTTCGACATTTCCGACGCCGATCTTGGCCAGTTGCTGGACACGATCCGCGCCCGCAACCCCGGCGCGCGGCTGGTCTATCTGGACTGGTTCGCGCCGACCGACCTGCGGCTGGCGCACAGGGTCGGACCCGAGGTCGATGTGTATGTGACCAAGCACCTCTTGCGCGACCGGGCCCGCTATGATGCGCCGGTATATGGCGACACCACGCTGATGGATCACTATGGCCGCCGCTTCGGACTGGAACACGAGACCACACAGTTCCCCATCCCGCCGGGGTTCTGGGACAAGGTGTTGCTTGGCCCCTCCTTCGTGACCGCCGATTTCATGCTGCCGGCATTCGCGGGCGGGCGGATACCTAGCGGCGCGCGCCCCATCGACCTGCATGCGCGGCTGGCGACCGAGGGGTCGCCCTGGTACGCGGCGATGCGCCGCGAATGCGCGACCGCCGTCGACGCGCTGGACGGGCTGCGCAGGATCACCGACACCGGTGTCGGGCATCCGCGTTTCCTGGGCGAACTCGCACGGTCCAAGGTCTGTTTCAGCCCCTTCGGCTATGGCGAGGTCTGCTGGCGCGATTACGAGGCGGTGCTGATGGGCGCGGTGCTGCTCAAGCAGGACATGAGCCACGTCGCCACCGATCCCGACATCTTTGTCCCCGGCGAAACCTATGTGCCGGTGCAATGGGACCTGTCCGACATGGACGAAAAGGTCCGCTGGCTGGTGGCCGACGCCCCCGCCCGCCAGCGCATCGCGCGCGCGGCCTTTGAACTACTGGCAGACTACGCAAGCAGCGAACGCTTCGTCACCCAGATGGCCCCGGTGCTGGGTTAGGCCATGAACCGGACCGCCCCATATCCCCGCATCGCCGCCGTCGTCATCGGCCGGAACGAAGGCGCGCGGCTGGATGCCTGCCTGGCCTCGCTGCGGGGCACGGTGGGCGATATCGTCTATGTCGATTCCGGCTCGACCGATGGCAGCGTAGCGCGCGCGCAAGAGGCAGGTGCGCGGATGGTCGAACTCGACCCCGCCATACCCTTTACCGCCGCACGGGCGCGCAATGCAGGGCTGGCCGAACTCGACCGCGAGGCTTGCGACCTGGTGCAGTTCGTCGATGGTGACTGCACGGTGGTGCCCGGCTGGATCGGCACCGCCGCCGGCTTTCTGGCGGACCACCCACAGGTGGCGGCGGTCTGCGGCCAACGGCGCGAGGAACACCCCGGCGCCTCGGTCTACAACCGGCTGTGCGACCTGGAATGGCAGGGGCCGGCGGGAGAAACCCGCGCCTGCGGCGGCGATGCCCTGATGCGGCTGTCGGCACTCGATGCGGTGGACGGCTACCGCGCCACGCTGATCGCGGGCGAGGAGCCGGAACTCTGCGTGCGCCTGCGGCAGGCGGGATGGCTGATCTGGCGACTTGATGCGGCGATGACACGGCACGATGCGCGCATGACGCGGTTTGGCCAGTGGTGGCGGCGCAGCCTGCGGGCGGGCCATGCCTTTGCCGAGGGCGCGCATCTGCACGGCGCCCCGCCCGAACGCCACTGGGTGGCAGAGACCCGCCGCGCGCTGATCTGGGGGGCGGGCCTGCCGATGCTGATCGTGCTGACGGGGTTTCTGCACCCGGCCGCGCTGGCACTGGTGCTGGTCTATCCGGCACAGGTGCTGCGGCTGGCCGCCCGCAAGGGGCCGTCGCGGCGCATCTCGTGGGAATGGGCGGCATTCACCGTTCTGGGCAAGTTCGCCGAGGCACAGGGCGTACTGCGCTATAACACCCGCCGGCTGTTGCACCGGCGCGCAAACCTGATCGAGTATCGCTAGCCATGATCGCCACGCCCAGACAGACGCAGACGCAGCGACGCCAGCATCAGCCCCGGCAGGATGGCGATGCAGCGGGCATAGCGCGGCCCCAGCCGGCGCAGATCGCCCAGCGCGCGCCACAGCCATTCCAGCGCCAGGCGGCGCATCCAGAGGGGCGCGCGCCGCTGACGCCCGGCGATGAAATCCAGCCCCGCGCCGATCGACGCAAAGCCCACACCGGGCGTTTGGCCCTTGCCGCGCGCGGCCAGACGTTCCTGTTTCGGCGCGCCGAGCGCCAGCAGGCACAGGCCTATGTTCCGGCTTTTCAGCTCGTCCAAAACCGCATCGGCGGCGGCGCTTTCGGGGTCAAAGCCCATCGGCGGGGCGTGGCACCAGGCGATGTCGAGGCCTGGCATCTCTGCCATCAGCCGCCCGGCTGCGCGCGCCAGCGTGTCGTCGTCGCTGCCCACCAGCGCAACAGGCACCCCCGCCCCTGCGGCCAGGGCACAGAGCGGGCGCACCAGATCGGCGCCGGGCAACAGCGCCACCGGACGCCCGGCCAGCCGCGACAGCGCCACAACCGGGTTGCCGTCGGCCACCACCAGATCATGGGCGGCATAGGCGGCGGCAAATGCCGGATCGCAGCGCAGCTTGACCAGGTGATCGAGGTTGATCGTCGCCAGCGCGAACCCCTGGCGCGCGCTGAAACGCCTCCGGATTTCAGCGGAAAGCTGGTCGAAGTCGCGGATATTGACCGCAATTTCCCTGTCACCGATGTTGAATTGCACCGAGGATCGCCCCTGCCAGGCCCGCTGTACCATTGCCCCGCCCCACCCTATAACCGCAACACGCGATTGGGCCAGCCGTATTCGGCGCCCGGCGCGGGGCTGACAGGATAACCATGCCCAACGCCTTTGCATACCTGATGCTGATGATCTGGCCGGTGGTCTGCCTGCTGATGTTCCGCCGCATGGGGCTGGAACGCGCAATTATCTGGAGCATCCTTGGCGGCTACCTGCTGCTGCCGCCGCGGGCCACGCTGGACCTGCCGCTGGTGCCTGATTTCGACAAGACATCCATACCCAACCTTTGCGCATTGCTGTTCTGCATCCTGATCGCGCGGCGGCGGGTACCGGTCTGGCCCAACACCGGAATGGTGCGGCTGCTGCTGGTGACATTCATGGCCGGGACCATCGCCACGGTGCTGACCAACACCGATCCGATCCATTTCCAGTCGATGTTCGCGGCCGAGCCGGTTTCATTCGTCACCCATTCGCTGCCGGGACTGCGGTTGATCGACGTTGCCTCGGTTCTGTCGTCGCAGGCCATCACGCTCATTCCATTCATCCTGGGCTGGTCGTTCCTGTCATCGCCCGCCGGCACGCGCGAGTTGCTGCTGGCGCTGGTGGTGGGCGGGCTGGCCTATTCGGTGCCGGCGCTGGCAGAGGTCCGCCTCAGCCCGCAGATCAACACCTGGGTCTATGGCTTTTTCCAGCACGATTTCGGCCAGATGATGCGCGAAGGCGGCTTTCGCCCGATCGTGTTCCTGCCGCACGGGCTGTGGATCGCCTTTTTCTTCATGACGGCGTTGTTGTCGGCATCCGCGTTGGGGCGCGAAGCGGAGCGGGGCACGCGCAACCGGTTCATGGCGGCGATGCTTTACCTGGCCTTCGTTCTTTACCTTTGCAAAAGCCTGGCACCGTTCCTCTATGGGCTGGCGCTGGTGCCCGTATTGTTGCTGACCTCGCCCCGGCTGCAGGTGCGCCTTGCACTGGGGTTCGCCGTGATCGCGATACTTTACCCGATCCTGCGCGATTACGACCTGGTGCCCATCGACCGCCTGCTGGCCTGGGCCGAGGCGATCGACCCTGCCCGCGCGCAATCGCTCGGCTATCGCTTCGAGAACGAAGAAATGCTGCTGGAGCGTGCACACGAAAGATGGCTCTTCGGCTGGGGTGTCTGGGGGCGCAACCTGGTGCGTGATTTGCAGACGGGCGAACTGATCTCGGTTCCCGACGGGGAATGGATCATCGTTTTCGGGACCTTCGGCTGGGTTGGCTATCTCAGCAAGATGGGGCTGCTGGCAGCACCGCTCTATTTGCTCTGGCGGCGGCTGCGGCATGGCACACCCTCGCGGGTGGCCGCGGCGCTGGCGCTGATCCTGGCGATTACCCTGGTCGACATGCTGATCAATGCCATCCTCACGCCCTATACTTGGCTCATTGCCGGCGCGGTTCTGGGCTATTGCGAACGCGAGATGCCGCGCGCCGCCACGCCGAAAGAAAAGAGGCGCGGGGCGCGCCCGGTCCTGTCGTGACGGCGAGCATGGCGACGGAATCACCACAAGCACAAGGGATGCGACAGGGGCTGTTCCTGATTCGCAAACAATTTGGGTCCGATATGGAAATTGTCGCGGCAACATAGCCTTTCCCGCAATACGGGTACTATTGATTATTGTTTATTTTCAAACGGTTGGAATTTGACCTTCGATATGACGCTACAGTTGAATAGCCTCAGGGCACCCTCGGATGCGATGCTTTGCGCTGGCAATTCGGGTCACTTCGCAAGGGGCAGTAATGAGTAACCGGCATTCGGACGCACGGGAACAAGAGGCTATTGCCATCGTCGGCATGGCGCTGAAGGTGCCTGGCGCCCAGTCTGTCGATGACTACTGGCGCAACCTGGCGGCGGGCGTCGAGAGCATCGAACGCCTTGACGAGGCCGCGCTCAGGGCCGCGGGCGAAGAGCCCGAGGTCATGGCCGATCCCAACTATGTGCCCGCCGCCGCACGGCTGGACGGTTACGACCATTTCGATGCCGAATTCTTTGGCTTCGGGCCCAAGGACGCCGCCATCCTCGACCCCCAGCACCGCAAGTTCCTCGAAGTCTGCTGGGAGGCGATGGAACAGGCCGGGCGCGTGCCGTCGCGCGCGGGCAACAATGTCGGCGTCTTCGCCGGCTGCGGCATGGGCACCTATTTCTGGTCCAACATCTGTTCCAACCCCGACCTGGTCGAGGATGTGGGCACGTTCCTGTTGCGCCACACCGGCAACGACAAGGATTTCATGTCCACCCGCGCCAGCCATGTGTTCGACCTGACCGGCCCCAGCCTGGGGTTGCAGACGGCGTGTTCGACCTCGCTCGTGGCGGTGCATTACGCCTGCGAGGCGCTGCGCGCGGGCCAGTGCGACATGGCGCTGGCGGGCGGATCGACCATCGAGCTGCCGCAGGGGCGCGGCTATGTCTTCAAGGAAAACGAAATCCTGTCGCCCGACGGGCATTGCCACGCCTTCGACCACCGCGCGCAGGGCACGGTTTTCGGCAGCGGCGCGGGCGTCGTGGCACTGCGCCGCCTGTCGGATGCGCTGGCCGATGGCGACCCGATCTGGGCGGTCATCCGGGGGTCCGCCGTCAACAATGACGGCGCAGCCAAGGCCGGCTACCTGGCGCCCAGCGTCGACGGGCAGGCCGCCGCCGTCGCCCGCGCGATCGAGGACGCCGGTATCCCCGCCGACACCATCGGCTATGTCGAATGCCACGGCACCGGCACCTACCTGGGTGACCCGATCGAGGTGGCCGCCCTGACAGAGGCCTTCCGCCGCAGCGCCACGGGCAAAGGTTTCTGCCGCATCGGGTCGGTCAAGACCAATATCGGCCATCTCGACACCGCCGCCGGTGTCGTCGGGCTGATCAAGGCCAGCTTGGCGCTGCATCACGGGGCGATCCCGCCAAGCCTGAATTTCGAGGCGTCCAACCCCGCCATCGACTTTGACACCAGCCCGTTTCGCGTCTGCGACCGGCTGACCGAATGGCCGGCAGGCGATGCGCCGCGCCGCGCCGGGGTCAATTCGCTGGGCGTCGGGGGCACCAACGCCCATGTCATCCTTGAAGAGGCACCAGCGCGCGCCGCATCCGAGGAATCGGACTGGCCTTTTCATGTGCTGTGCCTCTCGGGGCAGAACAAACCCGCGCTTGATGCCAATGCGCAGGCACTGGCGGCGCATCTGCGCGCCAACCCCGACCAGCCGCTGGCCGATGTCGCCTATACGCTCAAGACTGGGCGCGCGGCATTTGCCCATCGCCGCGTGCTGGTGGCCGAAACCCATGAAGAGGCCGCAAACCTGCTGGAAAGCGGCGATCCGCGCCGGGTCTTCACGCACAAGCCCGCCGGCTCCACGCCGGACGTGGTGTTCATGTTCCCCGGTGGCGGGGCGCAATATGCCGGCATGGCGCGCGACCTTTACGAGACCGAGCCGGCCTTTGCCGAATGGATGGATCGCGGGCTGAAGCATCTGCAAGGCCAGATCGACCATGACATCCGCGCACTCTGGCTGCCGGACCCGCAGGCGCGCGAGGCGGCCGAGGCCGCGCTCTTGCAGCCCTCCGTGCAACTGCCGCTGATCATGATCGTGGAATACGCCTTGGCGCAGCTCTGGATGTCGTGGGGCGTGCGCCCCGCCGCGCTGATCGGGCATTCGATGGGCGAAAACACCGCCGCCGCGCTGGCCGGGGTGATGCGGTTCGAGGATTGCATCGACCTGGTGCTGCTGCGCGGGCGGCTCTTTGACCGGGTGCCGCCGGGGGGAATGCTGAGCGTACCGCTGCCGCAGGCCGAACTGGAGGCCCTGATCGGCCCTGACCTGGACATTGCCAGCGTCAACGCGGACGGGTTGTGCGCCGTTTCCGGCCCGAACGAGGCGCTGGAACGGTTGCAGGCCACGCTGGCCGCGCGCGAGATAGAATGCCAGCGCGTCAACATCGACATCGCGGCGCATTCGCGCATGCTCGACCCGATCCTGCCGGAGTTCCGTGCCTTTCTCGACCGGCTTGACCTGTCGCCGCCCGAGATCCCGTTCATCTCGAACCGCAGCGGCGACTGGATCACCCCGGAGGAGGCCACCGACCCCGCCTATTGGGCCGGGCAGTTGCGCCACTGCGTACGTTTCGCCGACGGCATCGCAACGCTGGCTGAGAGGCCTGATCGGGTGTTCTTTGAGGTCGGGCCGGGACGGGCGCTTAGCTCGCTGGCGCGGATGCACGGCTCTGTCAGCCCCGACCGGGTGCTGAGCGCCCTGCGCCACCCCGACGACAACATCGCCGACGACAAGTACCTGCTGGCGACGGTCGGCCGGTTCTGGGCCACCGGGGTCGAGGCCGACTGGCAACAGGTCTGGGGCGAGGCGCGGCGCAACCGCGTCGTCCTGCCGACCTACGCCTTTCAGACCGCGCGCTATTTCATCGAACCCGGCACCGCACAGCAAGGGGCCGGAACACCGGCCCTGGCCCGCAGCGACGACATTGCCGACTGGGGCTATCGCCCGGTCTGGCAGCCGCGTTTCGCCGCTTGCGACGCGCAGACGCTGGCGGCCTCTGGCGGCGATGATCCGCAGACATGGCTGGTCTTTGCCGACGACACCGGCATTACCGACGCGGCGGCGCAGCGGCTGACCGCCGCCGGGCATACCGTCACCACCGTGCGCCCCGGCGACTGTTTCGCCAGGGTCGGGGCGGATGCCTATCGCCTGGCCCCCGACCAGGGGGGCGAGGGATATGCGCAACTGATGCAGGCGCTGGCGGGTGATGGCCGCTTGCCCGGGCGCATTCTGCATGCCTGGCTGGTCACGGGGGATGAAACGTTCCGCCCCGGCAGCGATTTCTATACCCGCAACATGGAACACGGGCTTTTCAGCCTGACCCACCTGGCGCAGGCGCTTGAGGCGGTTGAACACCCCGAACAGGTGCACATCACCGTGCTGACCACCGGCGCGGCGCGGGTCACGGACGAGGCATTTCCCTATCCCGAAAAGGCCACCATCGCCGGGCCGGCGGGGGTAATTCCCCGCGAATTGCCGGGGGTGACGGTCGCAACTCTGGACATTCCGCAGCGGGCCAACGCCCCTCGCCCCGGCCTGCTGTCCCGTCTGCGCGGGGCGGCGACGGACACCCCCGGCACCATGCCCATCGACGCCCTGCTTGAGGATCTGCTGGCCGATCCCGCCACCACCACCGCCGCTTGGCGCGATGGGCGGCGCTATGAACAGGAATGGAAACCCGCGCCGCTGCCTGCCGTGGGGACAGGCGACAAGCCCGTCCTGCGCGACGGCGGCACCTACCTGATCACCGGCGGACTGGGCGGCATCGGGCTGAGCATCGCGCGCGACCTCGCCCGCCGTCACAAGGCCAACATCGTGCTGGTCTCGCGCAGCCCCCTGCCCGAACGGGCAGAGTGGCAATCCGTGCTCGACACCCATGCCGACACCCATCCCACCGCCCGCCGCATCCGCGCCCTGCAGGAAATCGAGGCGCTGGGCGGAACGGCGCGCGTGGAGCGGGCTGATATCTGCGACATCGAACAGATGCGCCAGGCGGTCGACAGGGCGCGCGCGGCATTCGGCGCGATCCACGGGGTAATCCATGCCGCCGGCGTGATCGACGATGCGCCCCTGCTGGGCAAGGAGGTGGCGGATATCGAGCGCGTGCTTGCCCCCAAGGTGCATGGGCTGCGAGTGCTTGATGCCCTCTTTCCCGATGGCGCGCTCGACGTGATGATCCTGTGTTCCTCGACCAGCACCGTCACCCGGCCCGAGGGGCAGATCGACTATGTCGCCGCCAACGAATACCTCAACGCGTTCGCCCGTGCACGCAGCGGTGGGGAAACGCGGGTTCTGGCCATCGACTGGGGCGTCTGGGCCGAGGTCGGCATGGCCGCGCGCATGGCCGCGCAGCAGGCAGGCGGCGACGCGCCCGACTGGACCCCCGCCGAAGCGCCGCTGATCGACGCGGTGGCACAGGATGCCGACGGCACCCGCCGCGCGCGGCTGACGCTCGACCCCGGCAAGGATTGGGTCGTCGATGAACACCGCACCGCCGCCGGGTTTGCCGTCATGCCCGGCACCGGCCTTGTCGAACTGGCGCTGCAATCGCATCTCGCCACCGGTGGCGCGCTGCCGGTGGAACTGGACGACATGGTCTTTCTGCGCCCGCTCGACCTGCCCGGCGACACGCCCCGCATGGTCGAGATCCGCAGCCGTGACGAAGGCGGGCAGACCCGGCTGGAAATCCGCGGCACCGCCCGCGTCGAGGGGCGCGAGGGGCTGGTGCTGAACGCGCAGGCCCGGCTGGCCCGGCCCGCTGGCGCGCCGCCCGCACCGCTGGACATCGCCGCGCTGGACGGGTACTGTGGCACGCCTTCAATCCATACGGATACGAATGGTTTTACCTCGCCACAAGAGGCGCATCTTGCCTTTGGCCCGCGCTGGCGGGTGGTGCGCGAGGCCCGGATCGGCCGGGCCGAAGGGCTGGCCCGGCTGGCGCTGCCCGACAGTGCGCGCGGCGACCGTGATGCCGGTTTCACCTTGCACCCCGCCATGCTCGACCTTGCCACCGGCTGGGCGATGGAACTGATCGAGGGGTATACGCCGGACCGGCTGTGGGTGCCGGTCGGCTATGGCCGTGTCCGGGTCTGGCAGGTGATGCCGGCCGAAATCATCAGCCATGTCAGCCTGCGCCCCGAGACCGATGGCGGGGCCGGGGTGGCAGCATTCGACGTGGTGCTGGCCGCACCCGACGGCACCATCATCGCCGAGATCGAGGATTTCCAGATGCAGCGGCTGGCAGGTACGGCCACGCTGGAATCGGCGCCGATTACCTCTGCCGATGACGTGATTTTTTCCGATGGTGCGCCAACGCGTGCGCCCGGCGCGGCCGACCGGCAGATGCAACGCATGCTGGCGCTGGGCATCCGCCCCGAAGAGGGGGCCGAGGCGCTGAACCGCGCGCTGGAACGGACCGACGCACAGATCGCCATCTCGCCGGTGGCCCTGGGCGACCTGATCCGCCTTGCCGACACGCGGGAACCCGAGCGCCAGTCGCAATCCTTCGAGCGGCCGCAGCTTGACGCCGATTATGCCGCGCCCGAGACCGAAACGGAAAACCGCCTCGCCAAACTGTGGGAAGGGCTGCTGGGCATCAACCCGATCGGCATTCACGACAGCTTTTTCGACCTGGGCGGGCATTCCCTGCTGGCGGTGCGCCTCTTTGCCGCCGTCAAGCGCGAGACGGGTGTGCAACTGCCGATCTCGGTGCTGGTCGAGGCACCGACCATCGCCGCGCTGGCCGCACTGATCGACACGCGCGGCGGCCGCATTGCGACAGCCGCCAGGGGTGACGAGCCGGAAGCCACGGAACAGGGCCTTCGCCATGCGGTGGCGCTGAACGGCGGTGACAAGGCGGGGCGCACGCCGCTATTCATCGTCGCGGGGATGTTCGGCAACGTGCTCAACCTGCGCCACCTGGCACTGTTGATGGGCGACCGCCCGGTGTACGGGCTGCAGGCGCGCGGCCTGATCGGCAGCGAAGCCCCGCACGAGACCATCGAAGAGGCCGCCGCCGCCTATATAGAGGAAATGCGAACGATCCAGCCGAAGGGGCCCTACCTGGTCGGCGGCTTCTCCGGTGGCGGCATCACCGCATATGAGATTGCCCACCAGCTGCGCGCCCAGGGCGCCGAGGTGGCGATGCTGGTGATGCTGGATACCCCCCTGCCGGTGCGCCCGGCGCTCAAACCCGTCGACAAGGCGCTGATGAAGCTGCACGACATCCGCCGGGGCGGGCCGGGTTACCTGTTGGAATGGGCGCGAAACCGCTGGGCCTGGGAAAAGGCCAAGCGCGCGCGCGCCGCCGGGCAAACACAGACGGATGACGACGGGGGCTTCAACAACCGCCGGATCGAGATGGCATTCCGCGGCGCGGTGGCGCGGTACGAGTTGCGCCCGTGGGATGGCCCGCTGGCGCTGTTCCGCCCGCCGCTCGACCGGCATTGGAAGGTATCGGGCGGCAACTGGGTCAGTACCGAGCGCGAGTACGTGTTCGAGGATAACGGCTGGCGGCGCTGGGCACCGGCGCTGACGGTGATCGAGGTGCCGGGCGACCATGACAGCATGGTGCTGACGCCCAATGTCAGCGTGCTGGCCAAGCATATCGACAGCCTCATCCACGAGGCCGAAACGGGCGCACCGGCGACCATTGGAACGGCCCCCCTGGCCGCGGCGGAGTGAACTATATGACCGAGCCCACCGTTCTGACCATCATCCTGAACTTCCGCACGCCCGAGCTGACGCTCAAGGCGCTCGACGCGGCGGTGCGCGAGATGGCCGGCGTCAGCGGCGAGATCGTCGTCGTCGACAACGCCTCTGGCGACGATTCCTGCGCCGTCCTGTCGGCGGCGATCGAACGCAATGGCTGGGGCGCGAACGGGCGCGTGCGGCTGCTGCAATCGGCCCGGAACGGCGGCTTTGGCGCCGGCAACAACTTTGCCATGCGTGCCGGGCTGTCGGATGGCAGCCAGCCCGATTTCTATTACCTGCTCAATTCCGACGCCTTTCCCCAGCCCGGCGCGATCCGCAACCTGCTGACCTTCATGCGCAGCAACCCCGGCGCCGGCATCGCGGGCAGCGCCATCACCGGCACCGATGGCACGCCCCACCATACGGCATTCCGCTTTCCCACCGTCGCGGGCGAGCTGGAAGGCGCGGCGCGTACCGGCATCATCACCCGCGCACTGAAAAACGCCGTCATCCCGCTGCCGCTGCCGCGCGAGAATTGCGCGGTGGACTGGGTCGCCGGGGCCTCGGCCATGATGCGGCGGCGGATGCTTGATGAGATCGGCTTCTTCGACGAGACGTTTTTTTTGTACTTCGAGGAGACTGACCTTTGCCTGCGCGCCGCCCGCGCCGGGTGGCAAACCTGGTATGTGACGGACAGCCTGGTGCTGCACGAGGGGTCATCCTCGACCGGTATGAAACGCTGGACCCGCACGCCGCGATACTGGTTCGACTCGCGGCTGCATTATTTCACCAAGAACCACGGCCGCACCTATGCCCTGTTCGCCACACTGGCGCGCGCCGCCGGGGGCACGCTGTGGCGGCTGCGGGTGGTGCTGACGGGCAAACCGCTGCTCGACCCGCCGCATTTCCTGCGTGACCTCATCGTGCACACGGCCCGCAACATCGCCCGGCCGGCGGCGCACGCGGCCACACCCCCAAACCCCGATCCCGTGATGGAGGATTAGTAATGACGAGTTTTTCCTGTGTACTGGTTGGCGACGATTCCCTCCTTGCCGGTTGCGGCGGCCTGCTGGCCGAGCGCGGCCACGAAATTCGCGCCGTGGTCACGCGAAACCCGCAACTGCGCGACTGGGCCACAGATCACGGTATTGCCCTGCATGACACGCCCGAGGCACTGCACACGAACGGGGTGGACGGGTTCGACTGGCTGTTCAGCATCGCCAACTTGACGGTCATTCCGACCGACATACTGGCGCTGGCCAAGCGGGGCGCGATCAACTTTCACGACGGGCCGCTGCCGGGCATGGCGGGGCTGAATACCCCCGTCTGGGCACTGCTGGAAGGGGCGCAGACCCACGCCGTCACCTGGCACATGATGGAGGCCGGTATAGACACCGGCGACATCCTGGCAACGCGCGAGGTGGCCATTGCCGGGGACGAGACCGCGCATTCGCTGAATTCCAAGTGCTACGCCGCCGCGCTCGACAGCTTTGCCGCGCTGGTGAGCCAGATCGAAACCGACGCCCTGTCGCCCCGGCCACAGGGACACATCGGGCGGCGCTATTTCGCGGGCACCAAGCGGCCCGCCGGGGCAGGATACCTCGACTTTACCCGCCCGGCGGCAGAGCTGGCGCAGATGGTGCGCGCGCTCGATTTCGGCGGCTACTGGAACCCGCTGGGCCTGCCCCGACTGCTGGTGGGGAACGAGACATTTTTCGTCCGCGAGGCACAGCTTGACGGTGTCGCAGGCGAGGCCGCGCCGGGTGAAGTGACCGAGGTTTCGGACGACAGCCTGCGCGTGGCCACGCCGGACGGGACGCTGCGCCTGTCGCGGATTGTCGATGCCACGGGCCAGGCTACCGCGCTGCACGACCGGCTGGAAACCGACGACACCCTGCCAACGCTTGACGCGGCGCAGGCGGCAGAGGCGCAAGAGGTGGCCGAGCGGCTGGCCCGGCGCCAGGGCTTTTGGCGCGCGCGGCTTGAAAAGGCGCAGCCGGTGACGGTGCCGCTGGCCACCGCTACCGACGCCGCGCCTGACTGGACCGGCGAAACCGTGGCGCTACCCGCTGGGCTGGGGCTTGAGGCGACGGTTGCGATCCTCGCCGCGTGGGCACTGCAGAGCGCGGGACAGGACGCCGGTGATGTCGCCTATGTTCCCGCCGAATTGGCCGACGCCTGCGCGCGCGAGCCCGCCATTGCCACGCCCTGGGTGCCGCTGGGGCTGAGCGCCGATGCCGACACCACGCTAAAGGCCGCCGCCAATGCGCTGACGGCCGAAACCGGCGCGGCAAAAGATAACGGCGGTTTTTCCGCCGACCTGCCGCTGCGCGACCCGGCGCTGACCGGGCTGCACGCCCCGCAGGTGGCGATCACCGAGGGGGCAGAGCCCCCCGCCGGCGCCGTCATTGCCGCCATCCTGGGCGAGGATGGCACCTGTACGCTGAAATTCGACCGCGCCCGCCTGGATGACGATGCCCGCGCGCTGCTGCGGACCCGCCTCGACGCCATGATCGAGCGCGCCACCGCCACCCCGCCCGAGACACTGCGCATGGCCGATCTGCGCGCGCTGCCACAGGGCGAACGCGACCGGCTGATCCATGACTGGAACGACAGCGGCGCGGATTACGATGCCAGCGTGACCATTCACCGCGCGTTCGAACTTCAGACCGCCCGCACGCCCGACGCCACCGCGCTGGTGTTCGAGGGTCAAAGCCTCAGCTACGCGGAACTGAACGCCCGCGCCAACCGCGCCGCGCAGGCCCTACAGGCCGCCGGGGTGGGGCGCAACGTACATGTCGGGCTGTGCCTGCGGCGCTCGCTCGACCTGGTTGTCGGGGCGCTGGCAATCCTCAAGGCCGGCGGCGCCTATGTGCCGCTCGACCCCGACCACCCCGCCAGCCGGCTGGAACACGTCCTGCGCGACAGCGGCGCGCGGGTGGTGCTGGCGCATGGCGCAACCGCCGACCTGCTGCCCGACACCGGCGCCAAGATCCTCCGGATGGAAGAGACCGCCACCACCGATGCAGGCGATGTCGATGGCGGCAGCGGGCCGGACGACCTAGCCTATCTGATCTACACCTCCGGCTCGACCGGCCAGCCCAAGGGCGTGATGGTCACCCATCGCAACGTCGCCAACTTCTTTTGCGGCATGGATGCGCATATCGACCGGCCCGAGGGCGCGGTGTGGATGGCGGTCACAAGCATCGGCTTCGACATCTCGGTGCTGGAACTGTTCCACACCCTCGCGCGCGGCTTCAAGGTGGTGATCGCGGGCGACGAAACCCGCGCCGCCGTCTCAAACGCACCGATCGCGGCCAGCGGGCGGCCGATGGATTTCTCGATCTATTTCTGGGGCAACGATGACGGGCCGGGGCGGCAGAAATACGAACTGCTGCTCGACGCCGCGCGCTATGCCGACGCCAACGGCTTTGCCGCCATCTGGACGCCCGAGCGGCATTTCCACGCCTTTGGCGGCCCCTATCCCAACCCGGCCGTGTCGGGTGCTGCCGTGGCGGCGGTCACCGGCAACATCGGTGTGCGCGCGGGCAGCATCGTCGCCCCCCTGCACCACCCCGCCCGCATAGCCGAGGATTGGGCGGTGATCGACAACCTGACGAACGGGCGCGCGGGGCTTGGCATGGCCTCTGGCTGGCACCCGCATGACTTTGTCCTGCGCCCCGAGAACAGCCCGCCCGACAACAAGCGTGCCCTCTTCGACGCGCTGGACAAGCTGCGCCGGCTTTGGCGGGGCGAAGCGGTGGAATTCCCCGACCGCGACGGCAAGATGATCCCGGTCAAGACCCTGCCGCGCCCGGTGTCAGAGGCACCGGAATGCTGGGTCACCATCGCCGGCAACCCCGACACCTGGCGCGAGGCCGGCGAACACGGCGCGCATGTGCTGACCCACCTGCTGGGCCAGTCGATCGACGAGGTGGCGGAAAAGATCAAGCTCTACCACGCGGCGTTGCGCGGGGCGGGCCACGACCCCGCCGATTTCAAAGTCACCCTGATGCTGCACAGCTTCATCGCCGAGGACCGCGAAACCGCGCGCAAGGTGGCGCACGGGCCGATGAAATCCTACCTGGCCAGCGCCGCCGGCCTGATCAAGCAGTTCGCCTGGGTCTTTCCCGCGTTCAAGCGGCCCGAGGGGGTGAATTCGCCCTTCGAGATGGATCTCGACACCCTCGAAGCGAGCGAGGTCGACGCGATCCTGGAATTTGCCTTTGACCGCTATTTCGAGGAGTCGGGCCTCTTCGGCACCGTCGAAGATGGCGTCGCGCGGGCCGAGCAGCTCAAACAGATCGGCGTGACCGAAATCGCCTGCCTGGTCGATTACGGCATCGAGCCGCCGCTGGTGATGGAGGGAATCACCCGCCTGAAACAGGTGATGGACGCCGCCAACGCGCCCGCCAGCCTGGCCGATGACGATTTTTCCGTCGCGGCGCAGATCATCCGCCACGGGGTGACGCATCTGCAATGCACCCCCAGCATGGCGCGTATCCTGACCGAAAACGACGAGGCCCGCACCGCCCTGCGCGGCCTGCGGCAGTTGCTGATCGGGGGCGAAGCATTTCCCGCCGATCTGGCCGACATGCTGCGCGGTGCGACCGGCGCGCGTATCCTCAACATGTACGGCCCGACCGAAACCACCATCTGGTCCGCCTGCCACGAGGTGCGCGCAAACGATCCCGGCCCTATCCTGCCCATCGGCGGCCCCATCGCCAACACCCGCCTATACGTTCTGGACGAAACCGGCGCGCCGGCACCCATTGGCGTGCCGGGCGAGCTGTGCATCGCCGGTAACGGCGTGGCGCGCGGCTATTGGCGCCGTGACGATCTGTCGGCGGACCGCTTTGTCCCTGACCCGTTCGGCGACGGCACGGCGCGCATGTACCGCACCGGCGACATCGCCCGCCGGACGGCGGATGGTGGGCTGGAGTTCCTTGGCCGCAACGACCACCAGGTCAAGATCCGCGGTCACCGGATCGAGCTGGGCGACATCGAGGCCGCACTGAGGTCTGCCGCCAGCGCCACCGAGGCGGTGGTGGTGGCGCGCAAGACGCGCACCGGCGACCTGCGGCTGGCGGGCTATTTCACCGCCCCGCGGCCGGTGGACGAGAATGCGCTGCGCGCCCGTCTCAGGGCGACGCTGCCAGAGGCGATGGTGCCGACCGACTTGATGCAGATCGACGCCATGCCGCTGACTCCCAACAAGAAGATCGACCGCGCCGCTCTGCCCGAACCCGCGCGCAAGCCGCGCCGCGCGGCGGCGCAGCCGGTCAGCGCCGCCGATGCCTCGGACACCGAACGCCGCATTGCCGCGATCTGGACCTCGGTCCTGGGCGTGTCCCAGATCGGGCCCGGGGACAACTTCTTTGATCTCGGTGGGCATTCGCTGCTGGCGGTGCAGGCGCATCGCGGCATACGAGAGGCCCTTGCCCTGCCGACGCTGGCGATCACCGACATCTTTCGCTTTCCGGTGCTGCGCGACCTGGCCCGGCACATCGACGGCAGCGGCGGCGGCGCACCCGCCCCCGCACCCGAGACGGACGAAAACGAGCGCGCCGCGACGATGTCGAAACGCCGCGCGATGCGGGCCGGTCGCGAAAGGCAGCCGTCATGACCGTCGCCGGAGCAATCATTCCGACCACGAGGCTGGAGGACACCATTCGCGCGCTCTTTCCCCGGCCGGTCGCGGTGGCGGTCACCGACCCGACAGCGCCGCAGCCGGTCGCCTTTGCCGCCGAGACGCGCGCCATCGCCTCTGCCCGCGAAAAGCGCCGGCACGAATTTCTGGCGGGCCGCGCGGCGGTGCAGGCGGCGATGCGGCAGATGGGCCAGCCGCCGGTCGCAGTGCCGGCAGGGGCCGACCGCGCGCCGATCTGGCCGGATGGCCTGACCGGCAGCATCTCGCACAGCGACAGCCTTTGCGCGGCGGTGCTGGCGGATACGCGCAGCTTTCCCGCCCTGGGCATCGACATCGAACCCGCCGAGCCGCTGGCGCCGGATCTGGCGCCCGAGATATGCACCCTGTCCGAACGCGCCTGGCTGTCGTCCCAGCCCGAGCCGGGGCGCGGCCTGCTGGCAAGGCTAATCTTCAGTGCCAAGGAGTGCGCCTATAAATGCCAGTACACGCTCAGCCGCACGATGCTGGAATTCACCGACCTCGAAATCACCGCCGACCTGGAAACCGGCCAGTTCGAGGCGACGTTCCTGCGCGCGGTTCCTGCGTTCGAACAGGGTACGCGGCTGTATGGCCGGCACATGACCGCCGACGGACATGTCATCACCGGCATTGCCGCCCGGCAGATGGCCGCAGCACCGCAGGAACGGCGGCTGTCCCCGTGGTAAACCCTGAGCGGGGGCTTGACAGATGCACAGAATGGCCAACCGGATGACTCTGCTGGCGGGTATAGTGGTGCTGATTGCCGCAGCGGCAATAATGTGGGCGGTGTCTGCGCGTCCCCAATCCGGGGCGCAGGCGGTGCGAGAGATATACACGCGCCCGGCCCCGCCACCACCGGTGGGGAGGATGCGCGTCTTTCACCTCGGGCACAGCCTGGTCGGGCGCGACATGCCGGCGATGCTGGCCCAGCTTGCCGGCGCCGGACACAGGTATGAAAGCCAGCTTGGCTGGGGCACATCGCTGAAACACCACTGGGAACCGGGCGAAGAGATCGCGGGCTTTGCCGACGAAAACGACCACCCCCGCTTTCGCCCCGCGCGAGAGGCGGTCGCGTCGGGCGACTACGACGCCGTGATCCTGACCGAGATGGTCGAGATCCGCGATGCGATCAAGCATCATCAAAGCGGGCGCTACCTGGCCCGCTGGGCGGCGCTGGCGCGCGATGCCAACCGCGAAACGCGCGTGTATCTCTATGAAACCTGGCACCGGCTGGACGACGCAGAGGGCTGGCTGACCCGCCTTGACCGCGATCTTGACCGCTATTGGAAGGGCACGTTGCTGGCCGCCGACATCACCCGCAACGCCCCCGCCCGCCCCGTCTACCTGATCCCGGCGGGGCAGGTGATGGCGCGTTTCGTGCGTGAGGTCGAGGCGCAGCGCAGCAGCGGCGCAGTCAGGTCGCGCGACGACCTTTTCCAGCGGCGCGAGGATGGCAGCACCGACCCCATCCACCTGGGCGACATGGGTGCCTATCTGGTGACGCTGACCCACTACGCCGTGCTCTACCAGAAATCGCCCGTGGGGCTGCCCCGCCAACTGCGCCGCGCCGACGGCACCCCGGCACAGGCCCCGGACGCGGCCACCGCCGAGTTGATGCAGCGCATCGTGTGGGAGGTGGTGACATACCTGCCCGAAACCGGGGTGCGGGGATGATCCGGCGCATCCTGCTGATACTGGCGCTGGTGCTGAGCGCGCTGCCGGCAGCGGCGCGCGAGGGGGCAGGCGGCTTTCCACTGGCGATGAACCTTGCACCGGTGCGCGACTGGAGCAGCGAACAACCCTTCATCGACGTGATGAAGACCGCCCGGCGCTGGATCGGGCACAAGCCGGGGCAATGGGGCGGGGTGAGTTACGATGAACTCGCCGCGCTCGGGGTATTCGACGAACATGGCTGGCCGACCAGGATACCCGACGACCTGTCCTCGATCGGGACGCTGGTGCTGACCGACCTGCCGGCTGACGCCGAAATCCATGCAGGCCGCTATGTGCTGCGCTTTGACGGGCAGGGCATTGTCGAGGTCTCGGGCGCGGTGCGCAACACCCGCTACGGGCCCAACAGCGTGACCTTCGATTTCGTGCCCGGCGGCATGGTCAACGTGAAGATCCAGCGCACCGATCCCGGCAAGACCGGCGACTATGTGCGCAACATCACCATCATGCGGCAGGACCACGTCGATGCCTTTCAGCGCGGCGAGGTGTTCAACCCCGACTGGCTGCACCGGATGCAGGGATTTGCTGCGCTGCGGTTCATGGACTGGATGAAGACCAACGATTCCACCCAGGGCGACTGGGCCGACCGCCCCCGTGTCGATGACTATTCCTATACCCTTGCCGGCGTTCCGGCCGAGGTGATGATCCGCCTCGCCAACGAGCTGGGCGCGGCGCCGTGGTTCTGCATGCCGCATCTGAGCGACGACACCTATCAGCGCGCCTTTGCCCGGCTGGTGGTGGAAACGCTTGACCCGCGGCTGAGGGCCTATGTCGAGTTTTCCAACGAGGTCTGGAACTGGCAGTTCGCCCAGGCCGACTGGGCCGAGGCCCAGGCCCGCGCGCGCTGGGGCCAGGAATGGAAGTGGCAGGTTTTCTACGGCATGAAATTCGCCCGGATGGCGCGCATCTGGGCGGATGAATTTTCCGGTGATCGCGACCGCCTGGTCACGGTCATCAGCACCCAGACGGGTTGGCTTGGGCTGGAAAAGGCCATTCTTGAGGCCCCGCTCTGGGTGGCCGAGGACATCGATGCCAACACCCCGCCCCATGAACTGGCCGACGCCTATGCCGTGACCGGCTATTTCGGCGGCTTCCTGGGGGCCGAGAAAAGACACGCCACCATTCGCTCATGGATCAACCACAGCCGCGCCGAGGCAGAGCGCACCGGCCGCGCCCAGGGCCTGACGGGCGAGGCGCTGGCGGCGCATGTGGACACGCACCGATATGACACCGCTACCGAACAGGCCATCGCGGCGCTGACCGGCCCGGGTGCGGCGGGCAGCAAGTCTGACACGATGGATTACCTGCTGGGCACCATGCTGCCCTATCACGCCGAGGTCGCGCAGCGATACAACCTCGACCTGATCGCCTATGAGGGCGGCGGCCATGTCGTGGGGCTGGGGGCGCAGCTTGGCGACGAGGACGTGACCGGGTTTTACACCCATCTCAATTACACCCCCGAAAAGGCCGCGCTTTACGACCGTCTTCTGACCGGATGGGGCGATCTTGGCGGCGGGATGTTCGCGCTTTTCAACGATGTCTCGACCCCCACTAAATGGGGCAGCTGGGGCCATCTGCGCCACCTTGGCGACGAAAACCCGCGCTGGCAGGCTATTGAGCGGTTCAAGGCAGCACCATGACGGACGCCCCCCTTGCCTCGGTTATCATCCCCGCCAGTAACGAGGCGGGCTATATCGGCGCGTGCCTGAAGGCGGTGCAGGCCACCGACGGGGCCGCGCCGTTCGAGACCATCGTTGTCGCCAATGGCTGCACCGATAACACCGCAGAAGTGGCGCGACAGGCTGCCAAACGACTGTCCCGCCCCGACAGGCCGGTGCGCGTGCTGGAAACGCCCGAGGGCGGCAAGCCCGGCGCGCTGCAACGGGGTGACGAGGCGGCCGAGGCACCGATCCGCATCTACCTGGATGCCGATGTGACGGTGGAACCGGGGCTGATCCCGGCGCTGATCGACGCGTTGCAGGGCGGGGATGCACGCTATGCCAGCGGCGTGCCGGTTGTCGCACCGGCGCGCAGCGCGCTGTCCCGTGCCTATGCGCGATTCTGGCAACGCCTGCCATTCGTGTCCACCGGTGTGCCGGGCTTTGGCCTTTTCGCCGTCAACACCGCCGGACGCGCGCGCTGGGGGGAATGGCCCGATATCATTTCCGACGACACCTTTGCCCGGCTCAACTTTGCCCCGTCTGAGCGGCTACAGGTGCCCCACCGCTATGGCTGGCCCATGGTCGAGGGGTTGGGCCCGCTCATCCGCGTGCGCCGGCGGCAGGATCGGGGCGTGCGCGAGATCGCGACGCTCTATCCCGAACTCCTGCGCAACGGCGACCATGTACCGGGTGCCACCCTGCAAAAGGCCCTTGCCGCGCTCCGCGATCCCGGCGGATTTGCCATCTATGCGCTAGTGGCGCTGTGCGTGCGCCTGCCGATACCCGGCAGTGGCGGCTGGGCGCGCGGGCGCTGAATGGTGTCAGCCGCCCGATATGGCCTGCCGGAAATGACCGGCAAGGCGTTCCGCCTCGCGGTACATGTCGTGCCGCTCAAGCACCCGTGCGCGGCCGGCCTGCCCCATCTCGGCACGCTCCTTTGGCGGCATTTCGGCCAGCGCCCGCACCGCCACCGCCAGCGCGTCGGCGTCGCCGGGCGGCACCAGCCAGCCGGTCACGCCGTGCTGCACCAGCTCGGGGATGCCCGCGACCCAGGTCGTGATCACCGGCCGGCCCGCCGTCATTGCCTCCATCACCACCATGGGCAGGCCCTCGGCAAAGCTGGGCAGGATCAGGGCGTGGCAATCCGCCAGCGCGGCCCGCACGCCAGCCTCGTCCTGCCAGCCGGCCAGGGTGACGTGCCGTTCCAGCCCGCGCGTGGCAATCTCGGCCTCCATCGCGCCGCGCAATTCGCCATCGCCGAGAATGCGCAGATCAAGCCCCGGCAATTCGTCCTTCAGCCGTTCCATCATCGGCATCAGCACAAGCTGGCCCTTCTGTTCCGCCAGCCGGCCGATGGTCACCAGTTTCGGCCCGCCGGGGGGCATCGGCGCGGGCTCGGCAAAAGCCTCGGGGTCGATACCGCAATGCACCACCTTGATGCTGTCCCAGCGATCATGCGGCAGCCAGCGGCACAGCTGGCTGCGCCCGAAGCTGCTGATCGCAACGGTAAAGGCAGCCTCGGCCATCTTGGGGCCAAGCGACAGCGCGGCGGGCGCATCGAATTCCTCGGGCCCATGGACGGTGAAACTGTAGCCCGGCCCGCCCAGCCGGTGCACCAGCATCGCGACAGCGGCGGCGTTGGTGCCGAAATGGGCGTGCATGTGCTGACAGCCCCCGCGCCGGACCAGCAGCAGCACACAACACGCCTCGGCCAGGTAAACAAGGTGCCGCAGCCGCCCGAGGGGCGAGGCCGCACCCATCGCCAGCGCCCCGCGCAACGCATGGGCAAAGCGGCCCGGACGGGACAGGGCGACGCGCAGCACCGCCCCCAGCAGGCGCAACGCCCCGGCACCCAGCACATATTGCGTGCGCCCGGCCTCGGCCACGTCCAGCGGGTCGGCCAGCGGCAGGGTGTTGCGCCGCATGGCGATGCGCGTCACCTCGACGCCCAGCCGCTCCAGCCCCGCCAGCTCGCGCCGGATGAAGCTGTGCGAAGGTTGCGGATAGGTGTTGAGGATATAGGCGATCTTCACATTGCCACCCTGCCCGGCCGGTTTCGGCCCACGCTACAGGGGCCGGACGCGCAAGGAAAGGTGCTGCTGCGCTCTGCCCCTCTCCTGCGGCGTTGCATAGCGTATTCCGTATGCTCTAGCGTGGCGACGATCATCAGGGCGGCGACAAGATCATGAGGCGCATCGCAAATCTTTTTCGCGGCACCGAGCTGACCGCGCGCCTCGTGCGCTCGACCTCGTGGGTGGTGGTGGGCTATGGCGCGTCGCAGGCGATCCGGCTTGGCTCCAACCTGATCCTGACCCGCATCCTGTTCCCCGAAGCGTTCGGCATCATGGCGCTGGTGACGATGGTCACCGTGGGGCTGATGATGTTCTCCGATGTCGGCATCGGCCCGGCCCTGGCCCGCAGCCCGCGCGGCGACGACCCTGCCTTTCTGGACACCGCATGGTCGATCCAGGTGATGCGCGGCACCGCGCTGTGGCTGGTGACGGTCGCGCTGGCCTATCCCTTTGCCGCGCTTTACGAGCATCCCGCGCTGGCGCTCTACCTGCCGGTGGCGGGGTTGTCGCTGGTGGCGACCGGGCTGAGGCCCACGCGGGTCGAACTGGCGCGCCGGCACCTGACGGTGGGGCGGGTGACGCTGCTCGATATTTCCAGCCAGGTTCTGGGGCTTTCGGTCATGGTGTTGCTGGCGTTGTGGACGCAATCGGTCATGGCACTGGTGCTGGGCGGGGTGCTGACCAACGTGCTGCGTTGCGCGATGATGTGGGTGGGGCTGCCCGGGCGGCACGACCGTTTCCGCATCGAGGGCACGGCCCTGCACGAGCTGCTGCATTTCGGCAAATGGATATTCCTCGGCACCGCCTTCGGCTTTGTCGGCGCACAGGGGGACAAGGCCGTTCTTGGCAAGCTGCTGAGCCTCGATACACTGGGCATATACAATATCGGCTTTTTCCTCGCCACCTTTCCGATGGCGTTGGGGCAGTCCGTGGCGCAGGATCTGCTGATCCCGGTCTACCGCAACCGCCCACCGGCGGCATCGGCGGAAAACCGGCGCAAACTACGGCGCATGCGCGTGCTGCTGACGTCAGGGGTGTGCGCACTGCTGCTGGCGATGGCCTATGTCGGGCCACCACTGGTGGCGCTGCTATATGACGACCGCTACCTGGCCGCCGGGCCGATCGTGGTGCTGCTGGCCTGCGGACTGCTGCCGCGCGCCATCGGCATGAGCTATGATCAGGCGGCACTGGCTGCCGGGGACTCGCGGCGCGTCTTTTTCTTTAACGCCACCCGCGCCAGCGCGCAGATCGCGCTGATGGTCGCGGGGCTGTACCTGTTCGGGCTGATCGGCGGCATCGCCTCGCTGGGGGTGGCGATGCTGGTCACCCACCCGATCCTGATCGCGCTGTCGCGCCGTCACGAGGCATGGGACGGGCTGCACGACGCTGTTGCCTTTGTCATCGTCTGGATGCTGGCAGCCGGCGCCATTGCACTGCACTGGGACGCGATCGCGACACTCGCGGCGGTACCGGTGGGCTGAGGCGGGCCTTCGCGCCGCTTTCCTATGCCGCCGGCCAGCGGCGGCGCCACAATCGCGTCAGCCGCGACAGGCGCCCGGGCCGGCGCGCGATGCTCCGATCCTCGGGGATGGTGACGACGGGGCCGAACCCCAGCTCACGTTCCATCACCGCCGCGCTGCGCACGACCGGGTTCATCACGTCCAGCAGATAGGCCAGCCCGATCGCCGCCAGCAGGCTGGCAAAGGCTCCCAGCAGGGCCGTCTTGGTGCGCGAGGGGGTCGAGGGGTAGTCAGGCCACGACGCCGGCTCCAGGACGCTCAACCGTTCCGACTGGCCCTCGGCCTCCAGCTGAAAGCCGATTTCGGCGGCCTTGCGGCTTTCGCTGACATCCTGCAGTTCTAGGCGCAGCGCCTCCATCTCGCGCATGTAGCGGGTCAGTTGCACCTGCATTTCGGGGGTGCGGGCGCTGGCCGTCGACACCTCCTGCAGGTTCCTGACCAGATAGTCGCGCTGTTCCGTCAGCCCGGCGAGGCGTTCCAGCAGGTCCGCACGCTGCTGCTGTTCCAGGCGGGTCAGGCCGGCCGTGTCCCCGATGCGGTCGATCTGGCGTTCCAGCACGACCATCTCGCGCTCGACCGACAGTATCTCGGCCCTCAGTGCCTCGATTTCGCGGTCCTGCGCGGCCGGGGGGCCGGCCTCGGGCATATCGTTGGTTTCGCGGAATTCGGCGATGGTTTCCTCAAGTTCGGCAAGCTGCTCTTTCAGCTTGCGTTCGCGCAGGGAAAAGAAGGTCAGCGTCTCTTCGGCGCGGTCCAGCCGCTTGTCACCCAGCATGGCGATGGTGCGCTCGGCAATCGCCGCCGCCAGCGCCTGAGCGCTTTCGCGGTTGCCCCAGGTGGCCGAAACCCGCACCAGCGACAGCGCACCGTCTTCGGTTTCGCCACCCCGCGCCGCGGCCACGCCCGACACCCTGACCGAGCTGCGCAGCAACGCCACCTTTTCGCTTTCCGCAAGGCCGCCAAGGTCGTCCAGAAGGCCCAGACGGCCGGCCACCGTCAGGATGGCGTCATGCGCCATGATCCGCTGTTCCACGGTCTGCAACTCGCGGGCATCGACCCCGATGACGGTAGGCGGTGCCAGCGCACCGGCCACCTTGGCCCCCTGCACCTGCAGCACCGCCATCGAGGTGTATTGATGCGTCTGCGACAGCGCGAACAGGAACGACGCCACGCAGCCCAGCAGCACCACCCGCAGGATCAGCCCCAGACGCCGGCGCAGCATGTCCCTGAACTCGTCAATCCACTCGGAAAGATCCATACCTGCCGTCCTGACCATTCAAAAAACCGATACACGGCCCATACGGGCCGCCACTTGCACTCAGACCTTGCCGCGCGGCGCCCGCCCCCGGTTCAGCACCACCCCCAGCAGCGTCGTGCGCCCTTCCAGCATCTGCCGGCAGCGGGCGACTTCGCGGGCGTGCGTCCGGGTTCCGTCGACCACCAGCAGCACCGCGTCAACCTGCGGCAGGAATGCCATCACGTCGTCATACTCCAGCAGGGGCGGCATGTCGCACAGCATGACATCCGGGGTCAGAACGCCGGTTAGCTCATCCAGCATCTCGACCGCGCTCTGGCTTTGCAGCAGCTCGGCCGGGTTTGGCGGCACCTCGGAATTGAGCGCAACGGCAAGGTTGTCGCCATGACGGCGCAGATAGTCCATCGGCGCAACCGCACCGCCCAGCAGGTCGGCGATGCGCTGTTCCTGGGTGTTTCCCAGGGCCGCGGCGACGCCGGGATTGCGCTGATTGAGATCCAGCAGAACCGTCCTGATATCGGGGATGGCGGCCATGCCCAGCGCCAGGTTGACGCTGACATATGTCGATCCGCACCCGCTGGTCGGGGCGGTGATCGCCAGTCGGCTACAGCCCTCGGCCTTCATCGCCTGCAAGAGCTGGGTGCGCAGCGCGTCGATGGCCCGGGTGACGGCAACCGGGCGTTCACGCCGGCGGCGCGCAACGTTCTGACCACCGCGCCAGGCGGGTTTCAGCATGTCCCAGTCGTCAAGCTCCAGCATAGCCGCCGGCAGTCGTGGTGCCGTTGTCGCAGGCAGCCCAGGCGCAGCCCCGGCATGACCTGAACGGGACAATTGCGCCGGATCATCGCCCGGGGTCCCTTCAAACATGGCCTTGTATCGCTCGAACATCATCCATCCATCGCTTGGGCCCGGTTTCCCGGGCCTACTGTGCCCCCTCCCCGATCAGCATCCAGTGCGCTTGCGTACCACACCGATCGTTCTCCACAAAATCCGAAGATCCCGCCCCAGCGACAGGGCAGCATCATAATCGGCGTCGTAACTCGCGCGCTCGGCGAACGAGCCTTCGTTGCGCCGGCTAACCTGCCAGTCGCCCGAAATGCCGGGGCGCAGCGCGAAATAGTGCGCCGGGTCGCCGTAAAGCGGCAATTGCTCGGGCAGCATCGGGCGCGGGCCGACCAGGCTCATATCGCCCTTGAGCACGTTCCAAAGCTGCGGCAGTTCATCCAGCGAGGTGCGGCGCAGGAATTCACCCACCCGCGTCACCCGCGGATCGTGGCGCAGCTTTTGCGTCACGTCCCATTCGCGCCTCAGCTCCGGGTCGGCGGCCAGGACTTCCTCCAGCCGCTGCTCGGCGTCGCGCTCCATCGTGCGCAGCTTGAAAATCGTGAAGCGATTGCCGCTGCGGCCCAGCCGCTCCTGCCGGTAAAAGGGATTGCCGCCCTCGACCGTCAGCATCAGCGCCGCGCCCCCTATCAGCGGCAGGTAAAGCGGCGCGAAAGCCAGCACCAGCGCGATGTCGAACGCCCGCTTGCCGAAGCGGCGGTAGATACTGCCAAGGCCACGCTGGCGGGCACCCGCCGGCGCCCCCGTTCCGAGGTGTGAGGGCGTGGCCGAGGTGTTCGCGGGATAGAACGTCGCCCCCAGCGACGCCTTGACGTCAAGGCGCGCGGAAGACCGTATCGAAACCGGATGGAGATAGACGTCGGACATTATTGCCCCAACTTCCTGCCGCGACCGACGGCGGTTACACATTTACCCAGCATCTCGGCGCCCGTCGGACGCCGTTCCGCACACATTCAATCCGAGAGGACTTCCCCAAGTTAGGCAGATTTTCGCCATGTTTCGGACACAAATCAACCTAGCTGAAGGCTTATACCGTTAAACTCACATTCAGGAAACATATTGTTTCCAAATATGAGATATTAGCCTAACGCACTGATTTATATTTTCTTATTTCTCCTTTTCGCCGCACCTATGCCCCTGGGACCGTTACAACGCTGCGGACCCCACCATATTGTCAACAAAGATAAACGACTCGAAATCGCCACATTGTCCACGTTTGGGCACCGACTCCACGGCACCGCGCGGCCCGATTCCCCATGCGCGTGCCTCGCCCGGTCATCGTCGGGGTCATAGGCGGGGTCATAGGCGGGGCTTGCGGCGGGGCCTGCCGGCCCTCTAGAACCGCTGATAAGACAGGCACGCGGCATCAGGAGGCGGGCGTGAACCAGGACCGGACCTTGTGGCGTGACACCGCGCGCGAAACTGCGCCAGAACAGCCTTTCAAAGGCGGGCCGGCGGTGGATCTGGCCGTGATTGGCGGCGGGTTTACCGGCTGCGCCGCCGCACTGGAGGCCACCCGCCAGGGCGCATCGGTCGCATTGTTCGAGGTAGGCGCCATTGGCGATGGCGGATCGGGGCGCAATGTCGGGCTGGTGAATGCCGGGTTGTGGCTGCCCCCCGACGCGGTGATCGCAGCCGCCGGGCAGGACGCTGGTATGCGCCTGCTCAATGCGCTGGCAGAAGGCCCGGCGACGGTTTTCGACATCATCGCGCACGAGGGCATAGACTGCGAGGCGACCCGCGCCGGCACCCTGCACCTGGCCCATGCGCCCGCCGGGCTGCGCGATCTTGAGTCGCGTTTTCGTCAGGGCAACCGGCTGGGCGCGCCCCTGCAGTTGCTGGACGCGGCGAAAACCGCGCGCCGCACCGGATCGGCGGCGTTTCACGGTGCTCTGCTCGATCCGCGTGCCGGAACGATCCAGCCGCTGGCCTATGCCCGGGGCCTGGCGCGGGCCGCGGCGGCGGCGGGCGCGCGCGTTCACCAGGGCACGCCGGTTCAGGATATCCGGCGCGACGGCGACGGCTGGGTGATCGGCGCCGGTGGCGACAACCTGCGCGCCGGGGCGGTACTGCTGGCCACCAACGCCTATCACCAGGGTGCGCAGGGCCTGGCAGCCCCGCGATACGCGGCCGTCTGCTACAGCCAGTTCGCCACCGCCCCCCTGCCCGAGGCGCTGCGCGCGCGGGTTCTGGCGGGCGGCGAGGGCTGCTGGGACACGGCAACGGTCATGTCGTCCTTTCGCATCGACCGCGCGGGGCGGCTTATCCTGGGGGGGATCGGCGATGTCGGGGGGCCGGCCAGCCCGGTGCATGCCGCCTGGGCACGGCGCAAGCTGCGGGCGGTCTTTCCCGAACTTGCGGACCAGCCATTCGAGCATGCCTGGAGCGGGCGCATCGCCATGACCGGCGACCACCTGCCAAAGGTATTGATGCCGGCGCAAAACGCGCTGGCGGTCTATGGCTATTCCGGGCGCGGCATCGCGCCGGGCACTGTATTCGGCACGGCGGCCGCGCGCACGCTGCTGTCAGGCGATCCGGCGCATCTGCCGCTGCCGGTGAGCAACTCGCACACTGAACGGCTAACCGGGCTGCGGCAGGTGGGGATCGAAACCGGCGCCGCGCTGATGCACCTTGCCCGGCCACGTCCCTTTGCCTGAGCGACGCCCTAGATGTCGAAGAACACCGTCTCGCGCTCGCCCTGCAGGCGGATGTCGAAACGATAGAGCGGCTGGCCCTCGCGCTCTGCCCGGCTGGCGATCAGGGTTTCGCGCCGGGCCTGCCATTCGATCATGCCCAACACCGGGTCGGCGGCGTTGGCCTCGGCCTCGTCCGGGAAATAAAGCCGCGTGCTGAGCCCGACATTGATGCCGCGCGCCACGATCCACAGGTTGAGATGCGGCGCCATCATGCACCCGTCGCGCCCCGCCACCGGACCGGGCTTGACCGTGTCGACGGCCCAGAGGCCGGTTTCGAAATCGGTGATCGCACGGCCCCAGCCGCGAAACCCCTCTTCGACCTCGCCGGGGTGTTCGGGATGCGCATAGATGCCGTCAGCATTGGCCTGCCAGACCTCGATCAGCGCATCGCGGACCGGGCTGCCGGTGCCGTCGATGACCGTGCCTTCGACCCGGATGCGGGTTCCCCTGGCGTGCGGGCCGACGATGTCGTGGCCCAGTTCGCCCTTGTAGATGTCGAACCCCGCCGCACCGGGGGCAAGCCCGATATGAACGTAGGGCCCCGCCGTCTGAGAGGGCGTTTCCTTGAGATATGGCAGCTTCTGCGGCATCAGTTCCCCTCCGGCCGGTTCTCGAACAGCGTCGCGCGCCGGCCGCGCAGCAGGATGTCGAACCGATAGGCCAGCGCGTCGAACGGCACTGCGGCATTCAAATCGAGCGGCGCGATCAGCCGCTCAACAGCCGCCGGGTCGGGCACCGCCTGCGCGATGGGGCAGCTGGCGATCAGCGGATCGCCCTCGAAATACATCTGCGTGATCAGCCGCTGCGTGAAGCCCGAACCGAACAGCGAGAAATGGATATGCGCCGGGCGCCAGGTGTTCGCCCAGTTGCGCCACGGATAGGCGCCGGGCTTGATGGTGCGAAAGGCATAGTTGCCCTGCGCATCCGAGATCGCCCGCCCACAGCCGCCGAAATCGGGGTCGATGGGGGCAAGGTAGCGGTCGTTGCGGTGGCGATAGCGCCCGCCGGCATTGGCCTGCCAGACCTCGATCAGCGCGCCGGGCACGGGGCGCGCGTTTTCGTCCAGCACGCGGCCATGCACGATGATGCGCTCGCCGATCGGGCTGTGGCCGGGACGGGCGTAATTGCTCAACAGGTCGGCATCGCCCTGTTCGATTTCGGAGGCGGCAAAGACCGGGCCGGTGATCTCGCTCATCGTCTGGTCGATGCTCAGCAGGGCCTGGCGCGGCGAACGGCTGACAGAGGTCTTGTAATCCGGCGCCAGCGCCGGCGGGTGCCAGCGGCGGTCGCGCTGATAATAGTCCGCGGGTCGGTTCATGTCTCTTTCTCCGCTTCCATCTCGGCATAGACCTGTTTGGCAATCTGCAGCGCGCGGTTGGCGCGCGGCACGCCGGCATAGATCGCCACATGTTGAAACGTCTCGGCCAGATCGCGCGCACTGGCGCCGGTGCGATTGGTGGCGCGGACATGCATCGCGATTTCGTCGAAATTGCCGGTGGCGGCCAGGATCGCCAGCGTCAGCATCGACCGTTCGCGCAGCGAAATCCCGTCGCTCGCCCAGACCGTGCCCCAGGCTGCCTCGGTGATGAGGGCCTGAAAATCCGCGTCCAGATCACCCTGCGCGGCTTCGGCGCGGGCAACGTGATCTTCGCCCAGAACGCGGCAGCGTATTGCGCGTCCGGTCTCAGACTTGTTGGGCATCGGCAACCTCCCTGTACGATGTCCAGACTGCGGCGCGGGGCGTGACAGTGCAAGAGGCTGGCAGAACATCGGCAAGGCTCCGCAAATCATGCACCACTAATTCCACTATATGAAATTCCATGTCGAAAATCGAAATCATTCAAGCTCTGAGACATGGAATTGCAGGGGATTCGACCATCAAACCCGTTCACCCGACAGGGAGGGCCGCTTGGACAACCCCGTGCATATCACAACCAAGGGCGGAATCGCCGTCATCGAAATCGACAACCCGCCGGTCAACGCCGCGTCAATAGCGGTGCGCCAGGGGCTGCTGGCGGCGATCCGGCAGGCCGATGCCGATCCGGGGATCGGGGCGGGGCAGTGACCAAGGGCGCGCCCCTCGGCAGCTTTTGATCAAATCCCAATTGCAAACCCCGCCCCGCATCTGCAACACTCCTGCGCATCGACACCCGGCCGGCAATCCGCCGCAGGTTTCAAGCCAGGAAAGAACACCCGATGACCCTTGCCCCCAATTCCGCCGAAGCGCGCGACATCGCCTATCATTTTCACGCCTATACCAACGCCGAGGCCCACGCCGAGACAGGCCCCCAGATCATGGAGCGCGGCGAGGGCATCTTTGTCTACGACAACCACGGCAAACGCTATATCGAGGCGATGTCCGGGTTGTGGAGCGTCGCCGTCGGCTTTGGCGAGGAACGGCTGATCGAGGCGGCGGTCGCGCAGATGCGCCAGCTGCCATACTATCACAACTTCGCCCACCGCTCGCACGGGCCGGCCATCGACCTGGCCGAAAAGCTGGTGTCGATGGCGCCGGTTCCGATGTCCAAGGTGTTTTTCACCAATTCGGGGTCAGAGGCCAACGACACGGTGATGAAGATGATCTGGTATCGCTCCAACGCGCTGGGGCAGCCGGAAAAGAAAAAGATCATCTCGCGCAATCGTGCCTATCACGGCGTCACCATCGCCTCGGCCAGCCTGACCGGGCTGCCCAACAACCACCGCTCTTTCGACCTGCCGATTTCGCGCGTGCTGCACACCACCTGCCCGCACTACCGCAAAGAGGGCCGCGACGGCGAAAGCGAGGAAGAGTTCGCCACCCGCTGCGCCGAGGAACTTGACAGCCTGATCAAGGCCGAGGGCCCCGACACCATCGCCGCCTTCTTTGCCGAACCGATCATGGGTGCCGGCGGCGTAGTGGTGCCGCCCGCCACGTATTGGGAAAAGATCCAGAAGGTTCTGCGCCAATACGACATCCTGCTGGTAGCCGACGAGGTGATCAACGGTTTCGGCCGCACCGGCAACATGTGGGGCTGCCAGACCTGCGACATCGAACCCGATGCGATGGTGCTGTCGAAACAGATCACGTCCAGCTATGTGCCGTTCTCGGCCATCCTGCTGAACGAACGCTTTTATGCCCCGGTGGCCGAAGAAAGCGGGCGCATCGGCGTTCTGGGCCACGGGTACACCTGCGGCGGGCATCCGGTGGGCGCGGCGGTGGCGCTGGAAAACATCCGCATCATCGAAGATGAGGGGCTGGTCGCCAGGGCGGCCGAGACCGGCGCGCATTTCCTCGAACGGCTGCAGCGCCTGGCCGATCACCCCTTTGTGGGCGAGGTGCGCGGCGTCGGGCTGATCGCGGCGGTCGAACTGCAGCACCCCGAACACCACGACGCGCTGAAACCCGGCACACTGGGCGCGACGATGGCCGGGCTGCTTTATGAACGCGGCGTGATCTCGCGCGCGATGATCGACTCGATGGCCTTTTGCCCGCCGCTGATCACCAGCAAGGAAGAGGTCGACCAGATCGCCGACGCGCTGGAGGATGCGCTGGGCACGATGGAAAAGATGGATTTTCCGGCCTGATCCGCTGCAACCTGCCTGACGGTCGCCAGAAACGACCGTCAGGTGGGCGGAAATCGTCAATTTCGGTCTTTCCTCTGATGCTCTGCCGTATATGTTCCCCGGGAACTGAGGGGGCAGGTCCGAATGTCGCTTTTCCTGATCGTCGCCTTGCCGTTTCTGGGCGCGCTGCTGCCTGGCCTGATGATACGGGCGGGGCGCAACGCCTGCGGCGGCACAACATTCTTTGTCACGCTGACCGCGTTCGCGGGGCTGATGACCCATGTGCCCGCGGTGATGGCGGGCGAGGTACTGACCGCGCGGCTGGACTGGGTGCCGGCACTGGGGCTGAACGCGAATTTCTTTCTCGACGGGCTGGGGCTGTTTTTTGCCAGCCTGATCCTGGGCATCGGCCTGCTGATCATCGCCTATGCGCGCTTCTACCTGTCGCGCGAAGACGACATGGGCGAATTCTACACCTATCTGCTGCTCTTTCAGGGCGCGATGGTTGGGATCGTGCTGTGCGACAACATCCTGATGCTGCTGGTTTTCTGGGAGCTGACCTCGCTGTCGTCGTTCCTGCTGATCGGATACTGGAAACACCTGCCCGAGGGGCGGCAGGGCGCGCGCATGGCGCTGATCGTGACCGGCATGGGCGGGCTGGCGATGATCGGGGGCATGCTGATTCTGGGCGATATCGCCGGCAGCTATGACCTGAGCGTCATCCTCGAACACCGTGACAGGATACAGGCGTCGCCCTATTACCTGCCGGCGCTGCTGCTGATTTTGCTGGGCGCGTTCACCAAGTCGGCGCAGTTCCCGTTTCATTTCTGGCTGCCGCACGCGATGGCCGCGCCGACGCCGGTATCGGCCTACCTGCATTCGGCCACGATGGTAAAGGCGGGGCTTTTCCTGATGGCGCGGCTGTGGCCGGTGCTGTCGGGCACCGAGGCCTGGTTCATCATCGTGACCGGCATCGGGCTGGTGACAATGGTGATCGGCGCGGTGGTCGCGCTGTTCAAGAACGACCTCAAGGCGCTGTTGGCCTTTTCGACGGTGTCGCATCTAGGGCTGATCACCATGCTGCTGGGCACCGGCACCGCATTCGGCGCGATGGCGGCGGTGTTTCACATCCTCAACCACGCCTGTTTCAAGGCGGCGCTGTTCATGACCGCCGGCATCATCGACCACGAGGCCGGCACCCGCGACATCACCCGTCTGGGCGGGCTGCGGCGGCTGATGCCGGTGACATTCGTCATCGCTGCGCTGGCGTCGCTGTCGATGGCCGGGATACCCTTGCTCAACGGTTTCCTGTCCAAGGAAATGATGCTGGAAGAGGCCGCGCACACCGTCCTGTTCAACAGCGCGCTTCTGGTGCCGGTTTTGGCGACGGTCGGGGCGCTCTTTTCGGCGGCCTATTCGTTCCGCTATATCGCGCATGTCTTTTTCGGCTCTCAGCAGGATAACGCCAATGGCCAGCCCCACGACCCCGGTTTCGGCATGTGGGCGCCGCCCGCGGTGCTGGTCGTGCTGGTTGTCGCCATCGGGGTTGCGCCCTTTCTGGCAGAGCCGCTGGTGCGCACTGTCACCGCGGCGGTGCTGGGCGATGCGGCGGCGATGCCCGATGCGCATCTCAAGATCTGGCACGGGCTGACCCCGGCGCTGACAATGTCGGCCATCGCGGTTACCGGCGGCATGCTGTTGCTGATCGCCTTTGCGCCGCTGGCGCGGGCCTGGGCCGTGGCCGGGCCGCCGGCGGCCAAGGCGATTTTCGACGCCATCATCGGGGCCATCATCGCCCTGTCGCGCACAATCACCGAGCGGCTGCATGACGGCGCGATGACCCGTTACGCGGCGATCTTTTCGGTCACCGTGGTGGCGGTGGCGGGGCATGCCTGGATCACCGGCAACGCCCCCGCCCCCGCGCGCGAGATGCTACCGGTCGAGCCGCTGCCGCTTGCGGGCTGGCTGCTCTTGGTGGTGGCAACGCTGGTGCTGGTCTGGCAGCACCGCAACCGATTCCTCGCCCTGGTGCTGATGGGGGTGGTCGGGCTGATGATCTCGGTCGGGTTCGCCTATCTCAGCGCGCCCGACCTGGCGCTGACGCAGCTTTCGGTCGAGGTGGTCACCGTCATCCTGCTGCTGCTGGCGCTCAACTTCCTGCCGCGCGAAACCCCGATGGAAAGCGCGGGCGGACGGCGGCTGCGCGACGGAATCATTGCCGCGGCGGTGGGTCTTGGCGCGGGGGCGCTGGTCTATACCATCCTGTTGGGGGATTTCGCGGCGCAGACGATATCGGCCTATCATCTGGAAAACGCCTACAAGGGCGGCGGCGGCACCAATGTCGTCAACGTCATCCTGGTCGATTTCCGTGGCTATGACACCTTTGGCGAGATCATCGTTCTGGGGATCGCCGCGCTGGTGATCTATGCCACCACCGAGGCGCTGCTGTCGGGCCCGGTGCGTGCACGGCTGCTGAACCGCCCGCTCGAGAACGTGGCCGGCGACGCCCACCCGATGATGATGGTCGTCGTCACGCGACTAATGATGCCGCTGGTGCTGATGGTGGGGGTCTACATCTTTCTGCGCGGGCACAACGAGCCCGGCGGCGGGTTCATCGCCGGCCTTGTCGTGGCCATCGCCGTGGTGATGCAATACATGGCCTCGGGCTATGCTTGGGCCTCGGGTCGCCAACGCGTGCCCTATCACGGCATCATCGGCACCGGCGTCCTGGTCGCGGGTCTTACCGGTATCGGCGCGTGGTTTTTTGGCGCGCCGTTCCTGACCTCGGCCTTCGGCTATTTCCGCATCCCTCCGTTCGAGAAATTCGAGTTGGCCACCGCGATGGGCTTTGACCTGGGCGTGTTCCTGTGCGTCGTCGGCGCGGTGATGCTGTCACTGGATAGCTTCGCGCAGATGGCGCGCCGTTCCGGCATCGCGGCGAGCGAGTACGACATCGACATTGACCCATCGCGCGATCACGCCTTGGACACCGATAAGGCGGAGGGCTGAGATGGAGCTATTGGTAGCCAGTTCCGTGGGCGTGCTGACGGCGGCGGGCATTTACCTGGTGCTTCGGTTGCGCACCTTTCCGGTGATCGTCGGCACCGCACTGCTGAGCTATGCGGTCAACGTCTTTCTCTTTGCCTCTGGCCGGCTGGCGGTGAACCAGCCGCCAGTGCTGCGCGACGGCGTTACCGCCTATACCGACCCGCTGCCGCAGGCGCTGGTGCTGACGGCGATCGTGATCTCGTTCGGGATGACAGCGGTGGTGGTGATCGTGGCGCTGGGGGCCTATCTCAGCTCGCAGGATGACCATATCGACGACGGCCCGGGCCGAGACGATGTCGGCGAGGAGGCGCAGCCATGAGCCACTGGATCATCGCCCCCGTCATCCTGCCGGCCATGATGGCGGCGTTCATCGTGCTGGTGGTGCGTTTCCATCCGCTGTTGCAACGGGTGTTTTCGCTGGCCGGAACGCTGGCGATCCTCGCCGTGGCGGCAGGCCTTTACTGGCAGACATCCGACGGCACCATCCTGCTGTATCAGCTGGGCGACTGGGCCGCGCCCTTTGGCATCGTTCTGGTGGCGGACCGGCTGTCGGCACTGTTCGTGCTGTTGACGGCCGTGCTGGCGGTGCCGGTTCTGCTGTATGCCATGGGCTCGGGCTGGGACATGCGCGGGCGGCATTTCCATGCCCTCTTTCAGTTCCAGCTTATGGGCATCCTGGGGGCGTTCCTGACCGGTGACGCTTTCAACCTCTTCGTCTTTTTCGAGGTGCTGCTCATCGCCTCTTACGGGCTGATGATCCATTCGGGCGGCGCGCGGCGGTTCCGGGTGGGGGTGCAGTATGTCGTCTACAACCTGCTTGGCTCGACGCTGTTCCTGTTCGCGCTGGGCACGATCTATGCCGAGACCGGAACGCTGAACATGGCCGACCTGGCCCAGCGCGTCGCCGCCCTGCCGGTGGACGACACCGCCGGCGTGCGCGTGGCGGCGGTGATGCTGCTGATGGTCTTTGCCGTCAAGGCCGCGATCCTGCCGCTGCATTTCTGGCTGCCGGCGGCCTATGCCGCCGCACCGGCACCGGTGGCGGCGCTGTTCGCGGTGATGACCAAGGTCGGCGCCTATGCCATCATCCGGTTCTTTACCCTGATCTTTCCGCCCGACCTGGCGATCACGCAGGGACTTTTCGATAGCTGGCTGTTGCCGGCGGCGCTGGTGACACTGACGCTGGGCATGCTGGGGATACTCGGGGCGCGGCGGCTGGATGCGCTGGTCGCCTTCGCGGTGGTCGGCTCGATGGGGATGCTGATGACATCCATCTCGGTCTTTACCCCGGCGGGTATCGCCGCGGCGCTGTATTATGCCGTGCACTCGACGCTGGCGACGGCGGCGCTTTTTCTGCTGGTCGGCGTGGTCGAGGATCGCCGCGCGGGCAACGCGCTGGGGTACGACCCGGCCCCGCCCCTGCCCGGTGCGGCGCTGGTGGCCGGGTTCTTTTTTGCCGCGGCAATCGCGATGGCCGGGCTGCCGCCGCTGTCGGGCTTTGTCGGCAAACTGCTGATCCTCGACGCGACGATGGCTGATCCGCGCATGGCATGGGTCTGGGCGGTTGTGCTGAGCACCAGCCTGATCGCGGTGATCGGCTTTTCCCGCGCCGGCAGCGCGATTTTCTGGAAGGCCCACGCACCCGACACCGCCGCAGTGGCGACCATGGCAGAGGATGCGCCGCCCACGCCCGCGCTGCCGATGGTGGCGATCGGCGGGTTGATCGCGATGCTGGCGTTGGTCACCGTCTTTGCCGGTCCGCTGCAACGCAATTTTGCCGCCACCGCGGCGCAGCTTTTCGCGCCCGGCCCCTATATTTCGGTCGTGCTGGACACGCCCGGACGCACCATTACCCATGATGCCGACAGCGAAGAGGAGGCGCACTGACATGCCCCGCAAGCTGATCTGGCGCCTGTTCCCCCACCCGCTGCTGACGCTGCTGCTGACGCTGGTGTGGTGCCTGCTGGTCAATGGGTTCAGTTCCGGCACCGTCGCGTTCGGCCTGATTCTGGGCACGGTGATTCCGATCCTCACCGCCGCCTACTGGCCGCGACGGCCAGTCATCCGCAAACCGCTGAGGGTGCTGGAATACATCCTCATCGTGCTGTGGGACATCATCGTCGCAAACGTGCAGGTGGCGATCATCGTGGTGTTCAAGCGCAACGCCGACATGGCGTCCAACTGGGTGGCTATCCCGCTGGAGCTGCGCACGCCCGAAGCCATCGCCATCCTTGCCGGCACCATCACGCTGACCCCCGGCACGGTTTCGGCCGACCTGTCGGACGAGGGGCATGCGCTGCTGGTGCACGCGCTCGACGCGCCCGACCCCGACGCCGTACGCGACGCCATCAAGTCCCGCTACGAACGCCGATTGAAGGAGATTTTCGAATGATCACCTACGCGCTCTATTTCGCCTTCACCGCGGTCGGGTTGTCGCTGCTGCTGGCGATGTGGCGGCTGCTGATCGGGCCGGACGTCGGCGACCGGGTGCTGGCGCTTGATACGCTGGCAATCAACGCCGTGGCGCTGATCGTGCTTTACGGCATTTACGCGCAGACCCAGACCTATTTCGAGGCGGCGCTGCTGATCGCGATGCTGGGCTTCGTGTCGACCGTCGCCTATGCGCGCTTCGTGCTGCGCCGGGACGTGATCGAATGAGCGCCGCCGCCGAAATCTTTGTCAGTGCGCTGATCGTGATCGGCGCGGTGTTCACGCTGGTCGGGTCCTGGGGGCTGGTCAAGCTGGACGCGCCGATGTCGCGGCTGCACGCCCCCACAAAGGCGGGCACGCTGGGCGTGGGCAGCGTGCTGATGGCGTCGATGTGCTATGCCTTCATCTGGCGCGATGGCTCGGCGCACGAGCTGCTGATCACCGCGTTCCTGTTCGTCACGGCGCCGGTTTCGGCGATGCTTATCGCCAAGGTTGCCATTTTCCGGCGCACCAACGTACAGGAGCTGCCGCCGCCGCCCACGGACACCACCTGGGCGACGCACGACACCGGCGAAAGAGCGATCAAATCGTCGTCTGCATCCGAAAACCGGGGCGGTAATACTGCCACACCAGGGTGATCGGGCGAGTGCCGTCACGGGTGATGCGCTCGATGGTGAATATCGCCGCGCCGGGATCGCATTGCAGATGATCTGCGGCCTCGTCCGAGGCGGCGCTGGCGGAAAAGGCGATCTCGCCATCGGTAAAGGCGGCGGTGCGCACCAGCCATTCATTGGCGCTGATTTCGTCGAACGGCTGCTCGGCGGCCTCGGGCACCACGTCCAGGTTGATCCAGCGGTCCTCGAACACGAACGGCGCGCCATCGGCTGTATGCAACGCCTGGACGTGCAGGAAAATGCCGTCCGTATCCCCGCCCAGCCGTTCCAGCAGATCGCGCGGCGGCACGCCCGAGCGGCGCAGCAGGCGGCGATAGCCCGGCTTCTGCCCGCGCGCGGCGATTTCCTTGCGGATGATGGGAATGCTCAGCGTCGCCTTTCGCACCGGGTGCAGGGCCACGCGGGTGCCGGCCTTGCGTCGACGTTCCAGCAGGCCGGCGTCCGACAGGCTGCGCAGCGCCCGGTTGACGGTCGCGCGGGCGCAGCCGAATTCGTCGGCCAGGTCCTGTTCGTTGGGGATCATGTCCCCCGGCGCCCAGACGCGGGTATGGATACGCCGGCGCACCTCGCTTTCGATGGCCTGCCAGGTCTTTGCTGCGGGCCCGCTCATAGCGCATCCCTCAGATCGGCCATCGCGCGCAGGTACCGCGCGCGGATCTCGTCGCGCCGCACATGGCGGCCCTCGCGCACAACCGCCCGCCCGGCCGACCACACGGCCGAGACCATGTGATCGTCACCGGCAAAGACATAGGCATCAAGGATCGCATCGCCCTCGCGCCCGGCCAGGTCGATGGCGCCACCGTCAAGCGCGACCAGATCGCCCCAACTGCCGGGGGCAATGCCGCCCTGCCCGCGCCCGGCGGCCTGCGCACCACCAGCCACCGCCGCGCCGAACAACCGCCGGCCGGTCGATTGTGTGTCGGTTGCCAGCACCGCGCGGCTGCGGTCGCGCAGGCGCTGGGAGTATTCCAGCGTGCGCAGCTCTTCGCACAGGGTAATGCGGATGTTGCTGTCCGACCCGATGGCGATGCGCCCGTCCTCGTCGAGCCAGCGCACCCCGTCGAATATGCCATCGCCTAGGTTGCTTTCGGTGATCGGGCAGAGCCCCGCCACCGCCCCGCTGCGCGCCAGGTCGACGGTTTCATGCGGTTGCATCTGGGTGCAGTGGATCAGGCACCAGCGGCCATCGACCTGCGCATTCTGCAACAGCCATTCCACCGGGCGCGCGCCCCAGGCGGCCTGCACCTCTTCGACCTCGGCGACCTGTTCGGCCAGGTGCATGTGCACGGGGCCGTCCCCCGCCAGCGCGGCTATGGCGGGCAGGTCGCCCGGCGCCACCGCGCGCAGGCTGTGCGGCGCCACACCAAGGCGGGTGTCATTCGGCAACCCCTTCAGCGCCGCGCCCGCACCCTCGTGCAGGCGCGCAAAGCTGTCGGGATCGGTACCAAACCGGATCTGCCCCGGCCCCAGCGGCCGCCCATCGCAGCCGCCGAAACGGTAATGCACCGGCAGCAGGGTCAGGCCGATGCCGGTCTGCTCGGCCGCTGCGGCGATGCGGGTGCTCATCTCGGCGATGTTGTCATAGGGCACGCCGCCGGGGCGGTGGTGCAGGTAGTGGAATTCGACATTGGTGGCATAGCCGGATTCCAGCATCTCCATCTGCACCAGCGCGGCGATGGCCTCGACATGATCGGGCGTCAACTGATCAAGAAAGCGGAACATCAGCCGCCGCCATGTCCAGAAGCTGTCGCGCCCGTCGGGGCCGCGCGCCTCTGTCATTCCGGCCATGGCGCGCTGAAAGGCATGGCTATGGACATTGGCTGGCGCTGGCAGCAGGATGTCGGTGCGTTCCTGCCCGGCGGCGTGCGGCACACCGGCGACAACATCGCCGATCCGCCCCTCTGCATCCAGCGTCACGGCAACGTCACGCTGCCAGACCTGCGCCGTCAGCGCCTGTTTCGCCCAGATCACCGGCATGGTTCCTGCCTCCGCGCCCCTTTAATATGTGCATACATATCATCACCACGCAATTCAAGGGCAAGGCCGCGATCGCGAGCCTCAGACACCCGGATCGGCCTTGAGCCCCCTGCTACCGCCCCGGCCTGCTTGACCGCCCCCTGCCCCGGGCCTTAACTGCCGCCGCACACAAGTATCAGAGGTATCCGCCCTGCCAGCCCCGACCCCGACCACCTTCAGAACGGCCAAGCCGGGGCTCGAGGCCGAAATGGCCATGCTTGCGCAGGTGGCGGCCGGGCACAGCGGCCCGGTGGCGTTCCTGTGGCAGGCGGCGGAACCGGGTCTGGTGCTGCCTGAACGATTCGCGCGCACGCCCGGCTTTGACACGGCGGCGGCGGCCTGCGCGGCGGCCGGCTGGCCCGTCGCCACCCGCAAGACCGGCGGCGGGATCACCCCGCAGGGGCCGGGGGTGCTGAATCTCGCGCTGGCCTTTCGCGCCGGAACCGGGCGGGCGCGCACGATAAGGGCCAGCTATGCCGACATATGCGACCCGCTGGCCGAGGCACTGACGGGGCTTGGCATCAAGGCCACCACCGCGCCGGTGAAGGGCAGCTTTTGCGACGGCGACTACAACCTTGCCGTCGGGGGGCGCAAGCTGATCGGCACCGCCCAGCGCTGGCGCGGCGAGGCTTGCCTCGCGCATGCGCTGATCCTGACCGACATCGCGCTGGCGCCGGCGGTGGCGGCGGTCCAGTTGCTCAGCGACGGGCTGGGCCACGACACCCGATTCGATCCGGCCCTGCATTGCCGGCTGGCCGATCTGCTGGATGGGGCGGGCGATCCGGCCGCCCGGCTGAGCGCCAGCCTGTGGCCTCTGCTGGCGCGGCGCGGCTATGACGAGTGGCCCGGCATGGGCTGAGCACCTCAGCCGGCGGCGACGACCGTTTGCCGCTGGGTTCCCAACCCCTCGACCGTCAGTTCCATCACATCGCCGGAGCGCAGGAAGCGTTGCGGATCGCGTCCCATGCCCACCCCCTCGGGCGTGCCGGTGGCGATGATGTCGCCGGGTTGCAGGCGCATGAAGCGGCTCATGTAGGAAATGATCTCGGCCACCGAAAAGATCATGTCATGGGTGCCCGAATCCTGCATCACCTCGCCGTTCAGCGACAAGGACAGCGACAGCGCCTGCGGGTCCGCCACCTCGTCCGCGGTGACCAGCCAGGGGCCGACGGGGCCAAAGCTGGGGGCGGATTTACCCTTGATCCACTGGCCCTTGCGCTCGATCTGGAATTCGCGTTCCGAGACATCGTTGATGACGCAATACCCCGCCACGCAATCCAGCGCCTCGGCCTCGGACACGTAGAGCGCCTCGCGCCCGATCACCACGCCCAGCTCGACCTCCCAGTCGGTCTTGACCGAGTCGCGCGGGATGATCACCGGATCGTCAGGCCCCGACAGGGCCGAGCTGGCCTTGGAAAAGAGGATTGGCTCTGGCGGCGGCTTTGACCCGGTTTCCGCGGCGTGGCGGGCATAGTTCAGGCCGACGCAAAAGAAATTCGGCACCCGCGACAGGCATGGCCCCATGCGCCCCGGCTGTTCGACCAGCGGCAGGGTTTCGGGGTCGAGCGCGCGCAGCGCATCCAGCGCCGACAGCGACACCGCCTCGCCCGCGAAATCGGGCACAAGCGCGGACAGATCGCGCACCCGGCCCGCTTCGTCCAGCATTCCGGTCCTTTCGGCGCCCGCGGGCCCGTATCGCAGCAGTTTCATTGTTTGCCCCTTCCGCTTGTTGCCCCATTTGTTAGGCAGGCGGGCGCGCTTTGGCAATCCCGCCGCCCCCTTTGTGGCTGCTCTGCAGAAATTCATGACGAGGCATCGGCAACAATTCGTCCAGTGGGCGCGACGTGACGCAAAAGGTATGGCCAAGCCCGGCCCCGGATGGGATAGATATGACGAGGATCGGAGCGTTCGTTTGAGCCATTTCAGACCCTTCTTGTCAGTGCTCCTGGCCCTGGCTCTGCTGGGTGGGGGCCGCGCCGTGGCCGCGGCCGAGGTGGTAATCGCCCTGCCAGCCGATGCGCAGGGGCTGGGCGGGCATCTGCGCGACGCCTCGCTCAGCGTTCAGACCGCCGCGCGCGAGGATGCCACCGCACAGGACCTGCTTGCCGCTGCGCGCGCGGACTATGCCCGCATGGTTGGCGCGCTCTACGAGGTCGGCCGCTATGGCGGCGTGGTCAGCATCCGCGTCGACGGGCGCGAGGCCGCCGACATGCCCGCCTTTGCCGCGCCGGCCCGGATCGGACGCATCGCCATCCGGGTGGAACCGGGGCCGCTGTTCACCTTTTCGCAGACCCGGATCGCGCCGCTGGCGCCGGGCACGCAGTTGCCTGCGGGCTTCGGCCCCGGAATGCCCGCCTTCAGCAAGGTCATCGGCAAGGCCGCGGCGGTGGCAGGGCGCGGCTGGCGCGAGGCCGGCCATGCCAAGGTCGCCATCGCCACCCAGCAACTGGTCGCCGACCATCGCGGCGCAAGGCTGGCCGCCGACATCACCCTTGCCCCCGGCCCGAGGCTGCGCTTTGGCCAACTGGTCGTGGCGCGCGCCGGCAAGGTGCGCCCCGAGCGCGTGCGCACCATTGCCGGGCTGCCCACGGGGCGCATCTATCACCCCGACGAGGTGGACGATGCCAGCCGCCGCCTGCGGCGCACCGGCGCGTTTTCATCCGTGGTTCTGGAAGAGGCCGCAACGCCGGGTCCGGGCGGCACGCTAGACGTCATCGCAACGCTGGCGGACGCCAGGCCGCGCCGCTTTGGCTTTGGCGCGGAACTGTCGTCGCTGGAGGGGCTGACGCTGTCGGGCTTCTGGCTGCACCGCAACCTGCTGGGCGGGGCCGAACGGCTGCGCGTAGAGGCCGAGGTCGGCGGCATAGGCGGCGATTCGGGCGGCATCGACTATGTGCTTTCGTCCCGCTTCGACCGCCCGGCGACATTCACCCCCGATACCGGCCTCTTTCTGACCGCCCGGATACAGGAAAAGAACGAACCCGATTACCGAGAGCGCAGCGCGCGGCTGGGCGGCGGGCTGAGCCACATCTTTTCCGACACGCTGACCGGCGAGGCCGGGATCGCCTATCAGTATTCGGACATCGACGACGATCTCGGTTCGCGCCGGCTGGAGCATCTGCTCTTTCCCGCGCGGCTGACATGGGACACCCGCGACGATGACCTGAATGCAAAGCATGGCGTCTATCTCGACCTTGATGTGACCTCCTTTGCCGGGCTCAGCGGTGGCGGACTGGGCGCGCGGGTCTATTTCGACGCGCGCCAATACATCAGTCTGACGCGGGATGGCGGGCTGGTGCTGGCCACGCGCGCCCAGCTTGGCACCGTCAACGGCGCCAGCCTGACCGAGGTACCGCCAGAGATGCTGTTTTTCTCTGGCGGGGCGGGCACGGTGCGCGGCCAGTCCTACAAGTCACTGGGCATCGACCTGCCCGGCGGGCGACAGGTTGGCGGGCGGTCCTTTTCCGCCGTGTCTGCAGAACTGCGCGCCGACCTCAGCGGCCCGTGGTCGGTGGTGGGGTTTGCCGATGGCGGTTTCGTCGGGTCCGGCAGCTGGTGGGACGGCGCAAGCGACAGCCACTATGGCGCCGGCCTTGGCGTGCGCTATGACACCGGGCTGGGGCCGATCCGGGTGGACATCGCCACCCCGCTCGACAGTGGTGCGGGCAACGAGGTCGAGCTTTATATCGGCATAGGGCAGGCGTTCTGATGCGAGTGTTGCGGATCATCGCCCTTTTGGCCCTCACCGCCCTGCCGGCGGCGGCGCAGGACGCCGATACGCAGGCCGAGGCCGACAAGACCTTTCTCGAAAACCAGATAGAGGGGCTCTTGTCCGGCACCGGGCGCGAGGTGACGATCACCGGCTTTCGCGGCGCGCTGTCGTCGCGCGCGACGCTGCAACGGATGACCATCGCCGATGGCGATGGCATCTGGCTGACGATCGAGGATGCGACGCTGGACTGGTCGCGCGCCGCGCTACTGGCCGGCCGGCTGGAGGTGACCGAACTGTCGGCCGCCACAATCACGCTTGACCGGTTGCCACAACCCGACGACCGGCTGACGCCCGACGATGCCGCCGCGCAGGGCTTTGCCCTGCCCGAGCTGCCGGTGTCAGTTTCGGTGGGCAAGATCGACGCCGAGACGGTGCAGTTGGGCGAGGCTGTGCTGGGCGAGGCGGCGACGCTGTCGGCAGAGGGGCGGCTGGAACTGGCCGGTGGCGCGGGCGACGCCGCGCTGGAGATCCGCCGGGTGGGGCGCGATGATCGGCTGACGCTCGATGCCGGGTTTGACAACACCACGCGCGTGCTGCGCATCGACCTGGATTTCGACGAGGCGGCAGGCGGGCTGGTGGCCCGCACGCTGCGCATCCCCGGCCTGCCGGCGCTGCGGCTGCAGGTCGCGGGCGACGCGCCACTTTCGGATTTCGAGGCGCAGGTGTCGCTGCAATCCGATGGCGCCCGTCGACTGGGCGGCGCGATCAGCATCGCAGACATCGGCGCGGACGGCACAGAGGGCTATGGTTTCTCCGCCGACCTGCAGGGCGATCTGCGGCCGCTGGTCACCAAAGACCTGCACCCCTTCTTCGGCGAAAGCGCGACGCTGGCACTGTCCGGTCAGGCCCTGAGCGGGGGGCGTGTCGGGATAGACCGCCTGCGGCTGGAAACCGGGGCGCTGGCCCTCACCGGGGCGCTGGCGCTGGGCGCAGAGGGCTGGCCCGAACGTTTTGACCTCAGCGGGCGGGTGGGCGGCGACGGGCGGTTGCGTCTGCCGGTTTCGGGTGAGGCGACCTTCATCGACGAGGCGCGGCTTTCGGCCAGCTATGACGCCTCGGCGGGCGAGACATGGCAGGCCGACCTGTGGCTGAGCGGGCTGGAAAGCGGCGGCCTTGGCATCGGAGAGGCCCGCATCGGCGGCGAAGGCACCATCACCCGCGCCACCCCCAACAGCCTGCGCGCCAACCTCGTTCTTGCCGCCCGGCAGGTCAGCCATATTGACCCGGCGCTGGCCCGCGCGCTGGGAACCGCACCGCAAGGGGCGATGACGCTGTCCTGGCAACCCGGCGCGCCGCTGCTTGTCGAGCGGATGACCCTGACCAGCAATGATGCCTCGGTCAGGGCCTCCGGCACGGTTGGCGACCTGGCGCAGGGGTTGGCGGTGGAAAACGGTTTTGCCAAGCTCTCGATTGGCGATCTTGCACGTTTCTCAGCGCTTGCCGGGCGCGACATCGCCGGCGCAGCCGACGCCACGGTGCTGGGCAGCGGCAGCCTGCTGGGTGGCGATTTCGATATCGAGGTTGCCGCCACGACCGATGATCTGCAAACCGGCACGCCACGGCTTGACCCGCTGTTGTCGGGCCGCGGCACGCTGAACCTGACCGCAAGGCGCACCACCAGGGGCATCGAGGTGGAGAGCCTGAACATCACCACCCCCGCGCTGGGGGCCGAGGCGGCAGGCCGGCTTGACGGGCAGAACGGCACGCTGAACCTGACCGCGCGTCTTACTGACCTGTCGCTGGCAGAGCCGCGCCTGTCTGGCCCGGCGGATATAGAGACCGGGCTGGCATGGCAGGCTGGCGGCGCGTTGCGGATTTCCGCCCTCAGGGTCAACGCGGCGGGCGCCGCCCTGACGGGTGAGGGCACGATCGACACCGCGGATGCGGCATTGCCGGCACAGGGGCGGCTGAGCCTCAGCGCCACGGACCTGTCGAACTTTGCCGCGCTCACCGGGCGGCCGCTGGCCGGATCGGCCGACCTCAGCATCGAGGGCACGGGCGAGATCGCCGGGCGAAAGCTGAAAGGCGACATCAAGCTGGATACCAGCGGTCTGCGCACCGGGATCGCGCAGGTTGACCGGCTGACCGGTGGCAACGTGGCGCTGGATGGGCGCCTGGCCTGGGGCGGCGGCCCGGTGGTGATCGAGCGGCTGAACCTCGACGCCGCCCGCGTGACCATGACCGCCGCTGCACCGGCCGAGGGCGAGCCGGTTCAGCTGACCCTGAACCTGGCCGATCTGGGCGACCTTGCGCCGGGTATCAACGGCCCGGCACGGCTGGATGGCACGCTGACCTTTGTCGACAATTTAGGCGAAACGGTCGCGGTCGACCTCGGCTTCAGCGGGCCCGGCGGCACCTCGGCCCGGATCGGCGGGCAGATCGCAGAGTTCGGACAATCCCTGGCGCTGAGCGCCACCGGACAGGCCCCGCTGGCGTTGGCCAATAGCATCATCGCACCGCGTTCCATCGCCGGGCCGGCGCGTTTCGACCTGCGCCTTGACGGCGCGCCGGGGATCGGCGCGCTGACGGGCGAGATCAGCATCACCGGCGCGCGGGTGTCGATGCCATCGCTGGCCTCGGCTATCGGCAACCTGACCGGCACTGTCAGGCTGGGCGGCGGGCAGGCGCAGATGGACATCACCGGCGACACCGGCCGCAGCGGGCAGTTCCGCACCACCGGGTCGGTCGGGCTGGCGGCGCCCTTTGCGGCGGCACTGGAAACCCGGCTGACCCGGCTGGGCGTGGCCGACCCGGCGCTGTTTCAGACCACGCTTGACGGGCGCGTCGGCATCGACGGCCCGCTGGCGGGCGGGGCGCGCATTTCGGGGGCGTTGCAGCTTGGCCAGACCGAACTGCGAGTGCCTTCGGGTGGGGGTGGATCGCTCAGCGCCATGCCGCCGATCCGGCATGTCGGTGCATCAGCGGCGGTGACCGAAACCCGCCGCCGCGCCGGGCTGATCGAAACCGGCCGCCCCGCCCCCGCCGTCGCCTATCCGCTGGACCTGACCATCGACGCGCCCAGCCGCATCTTTGTGCGCGGTCGGGGCCTTGATGCCGAACTGGGCGGCCGGTTGCGGCTGGGCGGCACCACCGCCGACGTCGCCGCCAGCGGGGTCTTTAACCTGATCCGCGGCCGCATGGATATCCTGACCAAGCGGCTGGACCTGACCGAGGGGCAGATCGACCTGCGCGGCAGCCTGGACCCGTGGCTGCGCTTCGTGGCGCAGACCGAATCCGACGATCTGAGCATCTCAATCGTGCTCGAGGGATACGCCAGCGATCCCGAGATCAGCTTTACCTCGTCGCCCGACCTGCCGCAGGAGGAAATCCTTGCCCAACTCTTGTTCGGGCGCAGTTTTGACAAGATGTCTGCCTTTCAGGCCGCACAGATGATCAGCGCCGTGGCAACGCTGTCGGGCAAGGGGTCGGGCGGGCTGACCGGGCAGCTGCGCGGGGCGCTGGGGCTGAGCGATTTCGACGTTACCTCGACCGACGAGGGCGCAACCCAGTTCCGCGCCGGCGCCTATATCTCGGACAAGCTCTATTCCGAGGTGACCGCCGACAGCGAGGGCAACAACGAGATCAACCTGAACCTCGACCTGACCCCGTCGATCACGGTCAAGGGCAGCGCCAGCAACAGCGGCGATACCGGGTTGGGGATTTTCTTTGAACGGGATTACTAGGGCCTGTCGTTGCAGACCGAAACATTGGCTTTTTGCGACACCAGTTCCGTTCCTCACAAGACTCTGGCTCGTTCCCGCCCCGGGGCCTCGACCTTCAGGTTACAAAGGCCCCGGGTCGAGCCCGGGGCGCACAAAGGCTCTTGCGACTGAATGCGCTACGCCAAGCCCGGCCCCCGCTCGGCCAACGCGGCATCGCGCACCACATCGGCCAAGCGGTGCAGTTGCGGCGCAAGCGGGCTGGTTCGCCGCCAGATCATGCCCACTGTACGCGTCGGTTCGGGCGTGCGAAAACGCGTGATCGACACATCGGCCGAACGGGTCTCGACCGGCACCGCCATTTCGGGGATCAGCGTCACCCCCACCCCGGCGCCCACCATCTGCACCAGCGTCGACAGCGAACTGGCGTCGAGCGCCTCGCGCGGGGAGGCGGTGCGCAGGTTGCAAAACGACAGCGCCTGGTCGCGGAAACAGTGCCCTTCCTCCAGCAACAGCAGCCGCATTTCGCGCAGATCCTCGGCATCGGGCACCGGCTTGCCGGCGTCCTGCGCCGGACGTACCAAAACAAAGCTTTCCTCGAACAGCGGCACCTCTTCCAGCGTGCGTTCCGACACCGGCAGCGCGACGATTGCAGTATCCAGCCGGCCATCCAGCATCTCGCCGATCAGGCGTTCGGTCAGGGTCTCGCGCACGTGAAATTCGATTTCCGGATGCGCTTGCGACAGGGCCGCAATAACCCGCGGCAACAGGTATGGCCCGATGGTCGGGATCACCCCCAGCCGCAGCCGCCCGGACAGCCCCTGCCCGCCCGCGCGGGCAACATCGCCCAGTTCCTCGACCGCGCCCAGGATGGCGCGCACCCGCTGGGCCACATCCTCGCCCAGCGCGGTCAGCCGCACCCGGCGCGCACCACGCTCAAACAACGGCGCGCCCAGTTCCGCCTCCAGCTCCCGGATCTGGACCGACAGCGCCGGCTGAGAGATCGAACAGGCCGCCGCGGCACGACCGAAATGGCCGTGCCTGACCAGCGCCTCGAAATACTTCATCTGTTTGAGAGTGATGTTCGCCATAACTTCAGATTATCACGTTGATCACATAATCCAAATATCAATTATCAAATTCATCTGTTAGAATGATTCTATGCATGAGGGGGAACGGATGCTTGCGCGCCACCGGCGATGACGGGTTAGGCCCGCTGTCGGGCACCTCCTTCGACAAACGGAAAAAACACCGCAGGCACTGCCATCGCCGTGCCACGGAACCGCAGCCATCAAGGAGATGATGACATGGACGGCAACGACATTCCCACCACGGGCAAATGCCCGGTCATGCACGGCGGGCTGACCCATGCCGGCAGCGGCAACACCGACTGGTGGCCCAACGCACTGCATTTCGACATCCTGCACCAGCACGACACCAAGACCAACCCGCTGGGGCCGGACTTCGATTATCGCGAAGAGCTGAAGAAACTCGATGTCGAGGCGCTCAAGGCCGACCTTACCGCACTGATGACCGACAGCCAGGACTGGTGGCCGGCCGACTGGGGCCATTACGGCGGTCTGATGATCCGCATGGCATGGCACGTTGCCGGCACCTACCGGCTGGCCGACGGGCGCGGCGGTGCGGGCACCGGCAACCAGCGCTTTGCACCGCTGAACAGCTGGCCCGACAACGGCAACCTCGACAAGGCCCGCCGCCTGCTGTGGCCGATCAAGAAGAAATACGGCAACAAGATCAGCTGGGCCGACCTGTTCATCCTGGCTGGCAACGTCGCCTATGAATCGATGGGCTTCAAGACATTCGGCTTCGCCTTTGGGCGCGAAGACATCTGGCACCCCGAAAAAGACATTTACTGGGGTGCGGAAAAGGAATGGCTGGCGCCGTCGGACAGCCGCTATGAGAACGTCGAGGACGCCGCCACGATGGAAAACCCGCTGGCGGCGGTGCAGATGGGGCTGATCTACGTCAACCCCGAGGGCGTCAACGGCCAGCCCGACCCGCTGAAAACCGCGGCCCAGGTGCGTGAAACCTTTGCCCGCATGGCCATGAACGATGAAGAGACCGCCGCGCTGACCTGTGGCGGCCACACCGTGGGCAAGGCCCACGGCAACGGCGATGCCGGCGCGCTTGGCCCAGAGCCAGAGGCCACAGATGTCGAAACCCAGGGCCTTGGCTGGATCAACCCCAACATGGGCGGCAAGGCTACCAACGCCGTGACCTCGGGGGTCGAGGGCGCATGGACCAAAGAGCCGACCAAGTGGGACATGGGCTATTTCGACCTGCTGTTCGGCTATGAGTGGGAACTGACCAAATCGCCCGCCGGCGCCAACCAATGGCAGCCCGTCGGTATCCGCGAAGAGGACATGCCGGTCGATGCCACAGACCCATCCAAGCGCGTCATGCCGATGATGACCGACGCCGACATGGCGATGAAGATGGACCCTATCTATCGTGGGATCTGCGAAAAGTTCATGGCCGATCCGGCCTATTTCGATGACACCTTCGCCCGCGCCTGGTTCAAGCTCACCCACCGCGACATGGGGCCGGCCACGCGGTACTATGGCCCCGAGGTGCCCAAGGAAGAGTTGATCTGGCAAGACCCGGTTCCTGCCGGCAACAGCAACTACGACATCGGCAAGACCAAGCGCCTGATCGCCGGGGCCGGGCTGTCGCTGGCCGACATGGTCGCCACCGCCTGGGACAGCGCCCGCACCTTCCGCGGGTCGGACTATCGCGGCGGCGCCAACGGCGCGCGCATCCGTCTGGCCCCGCAAAAGGACTGGGAAGGCAACGAGCCCGACCGCCTGGCGCGGGTTCTGTCGGTGCTTGAACCCATCGCGGCCAAGACCGGGGCGAGCATTGCCGACACGATCGTTCTGGCCGGCAACCTGGGCGTCGAACAGGCGGCGCGCGCTGCCGGGTTCGACATCGAGGTGCCCTTTGCCCCGGGCCGCGGCGACGCCACCGACGAGATGACCGACGCCGACAGCTTTGCCTCTCTTGAACCGCTCGCCGATGGCTATCGCAACTGGCTCAAGCAGGACTATGCCGTCAGCCCAGAGGAGCTGATGCTGGACCGCACGCAGCTGATGGGCCTGACCGCACCTGAAATGACGGTGCTTGTGGGCGGCATGCGCGTGATGGGCACCAACCACGGCGGCACGGCGCATGGCGTCTTTACCGACCGCGTGGGCGCGTTGAGCACGGATTTCTTTGTCAATCTCACCGACATGGGCAACCGCTGGGTGCCGGCGGGGAACGGTGCCTACGAAATCCGCGACCGCAAGTCGGACAAGGTGAAATGGACCGCAACGCGCGTCGACCTGGTGTTTGGCTCGAATTCGATCCTGCGGTCGTATGCAGAGTTTTATGCCCAGGACGACAACAACGAGAAATTCGTGCGCGATTTCGTCGCCGCCTGGGTCAAGGTGATGAACGCCGACCGGTTCGACCTGGACTGAGCGGCAAGGTAATCGCGACACAAGAAGCGGCCGGGGAAACCCGGCCGTTTTCATTTGCGCCCGCGCATCGGCGGGCCGCGGCGCGGCGAACCGAGGTCGGAACAGGTGCGGTTTATGCCAGCCATGTCCGAACACCCATTGGGCGTGGCACCGAGCCCAGCCAAATCGCCGTGCCGTGGGGGCGGCCCGGCGATGCGCGGCGGCGCGCATAGCGCGCCTTGTTTCCGCGCCGGGGCGTGCCCCTCAGAACGGTATGTCGTCCGCCCCGGTCACGAACCGCGCCACCACCTTTTTGGTGCCGGCCTTCTCGAACTCGATTTCCAGCTTGTCGCCCTCGATCCCGGTGATCGCGCCGTAGCCGAATTTCTGGTGAAAGACGCGCTCGCCCACGGTGTGGCTGCTGATCGCCTGCGCGTCGATCACGCTGGGCTTTGACTTTGCGGGCTGCGAGACCGTGTGCTGCCCCGCGCGCGCCTGCAACCGCCGCCAGCCGGGGGAATTGTAGCCGTCCACCGACGCCGCGCGCGCCTCGATCCCGCCGCCGCCTGGCGCGGCCGCGCCATAGCCGCCGCCATAAAGGCCCGGCGGCGTCAGCACATCGACATGCTCGACCGGCAGTTCGTCGATAAAGCGCGACGGCATCTGGCTCTGCCACTGGCCAAAAACACGGCGGTTGCCAGCGAACGAAATGGTGCACACCTCCTCGGCCCTGGTGATGCCGACATAGGCGAGCCTGCGCTCTTCCTCCAACCCGCTTGTGCCGCTTTCGTCCATCGACCGCTGCGAGGGGAACAGCCCGTCCTCCCACCCCGGCAGGAACACGACCGGGAATTCCAGCCCCTTGGCCGCGTGCAAGGTCATCACGCTGACCTTTTCACCGTCGGCGCCAGCGTCGTTGTCCATGATCAGGCTGACATGTTCCAGGAACCCGGTCAGGTTCTCGAATTCCTCCAGCGCCTTGACCAGTTCCTTGAGGTTCTCCAGCCGGCCCGGCGCCTCTGGCGTGCGGTCGTTCTGCCACATCCCGGTGTAACCGCTCTCGTCCAGCACGATCCCGGCCAGTTCGACATGGCTGACCTCGCCATCGCCGGCCATGCGGCCCCAGCGATCCAGCCCATCGAGCAGACGAGCAAGTTCGCCCCCGCCGCGCCCCTTGATGGCGCCGGTCTGAACCGCAAGGCGCGCACCCTCGACCAGGCTGACGCCGTTTTCGCGCGCCAGCCCCTGGATGGTCTGCTGCGCGCGGTCGCCCAGCCCGCGCTTGGGGGTGTTGAAAATCCGCTCGAATGCCAGGTCATCGCCGGGTGACACCACCAGCCGGAAATAGGCCATCGCGTCGCGTATCTCGCGGCGTTCATAGAAACGCGGGCCGCCAATCACGCGATAGGGCAGGCCGATGGTCAGGAACCGGTCCTCAAACGCGCGCATCTGATGGCTGGCACGCACGAGAATGGCGATCTCGTCCAGCGAGAAAGGCCGCATCCCGCGGGTGCCGGTGCCCATCGCCTCTATCTCTTCGCCGATCCAGCGCGCCTCTTCCTCGCCGTCCCAGTGGCCGATCAGGCGCACCTTTTCGCCGGTCTCGGCCTCGGTCCACAGCTCCTTGCCCAGCCGCCCGGCATTGGCCGAAATCACCGCCGACGCGGCCGCCAGGATATGCGGGGTCGAGCGATAGTTCTGTTCCAGGCGGACCACGTGCGCGCCGGGAAAATCCTTTTCGAACCGCAGGATGTTGCCCACCTCGGCGCCGCGCCAGCCATAGATCGACTGGTCATCGTCGCCCACGCAGCAGATGTTGCGATGCCCCGCCGCCAGCAGCCGCAGCCACATGTACTGGGCGACGTTGGTATCCTGGTATTCGTCCACCATGATATAGCGGAACCAGCGCTGATACTGCGCCAGCACATCATCATGGGTCTGAAAGATCGTGACCATGTGCAACAGCAGGTCGCCGAAATCCACGGCGTTGAGTTCCGCCAGACGGGCCTGGTACTGGGCATAAAGCGCCACCGCCTTGCCGTCATAGGCAGATACCTCGGCCACCGGCACCTTGTCGGGCGTCCAGGCACGGTTCTTCCAGTTGTCGATGACACCGGCAAGCTGGCGCGCGGGCCATCGCTTGTCGTCGATCCCGGCGGCCCGGACGAGTTGCTTGAGCAGGCGCAACTGATCGTCGGTGTCGAGGATGGTAAAGTTCGACTTCAGCCCCACCAGTTCGGCATGCCGGCGCAGCAGCTTGGCACAGATCGAATGAAAGGTGCCCAGCCAGGGCATCCCCTCTACCCGCTCGCCCAGCATGCCGGAAACGCGGTCTTTCATCTCGCGCGCGGCCTTGTTGGTAAAGGTCACGGCGAGAATTTCATTCGGGCGGGCGCGACCGGTGGCCAACAGGTGCACCATCCGCGTGGTCAGCGCGCGGGTCTTGCCGGTGCCGGCCCCGGCCAGCATCAGCACCGGGCCATCCAGTGCCTCGACCGCCGCCCGCTGGGCGGGGTTGAGCCCGTCGAGATAGGGGGCAGGTCGCGCGGCCATGGCCTGCGCGGCAAGGCTCGCGCCCTCGAAGGCGTCGGTTTCGTCGGAGCTGTTCATGCCCGGCACGATAGCGCGGGACGCCGACAAGGGAAAGACCATGTTCGCCCTTTGTTCAGACTCGTTCCGGGTTTCCTTTGCCCCCGGGCCGAGCTATCGACGCTGACATGATCGAGATGCTCCTTTACGCAGCTTTCGCCGGCGCGATGATCCCGCTCGGCGGCTGGCTGGCGCGGTATGAAACGATCTCTCCGCGATGGCTGGATACCGAACTGCGCCACAGCGTCATCGCCTTTGGCGCCGGTGCGCTGCTCAGCGCGGTGGCGTTGGTGCTGGTGCCGCAGGGCGCGGACAATCTGCCGGGGCTGTGGCCGATTTTCTGGCTGGGGATTGGCGCGGTTGCGATGGCGGCGCTCGACCTGTGGACGGCCCGGCGAAAGGGGCAGCGCGCGCAGATGCTGGCGATGCTGAGCGACTTCACCCCAGAGGCGCTGGCGATGGGCGCGCTTTTTGCTGCGCGGCCGGGCGATGCGCCGCTGCTGGCGCTGATGATCGGCCTGCAGAACCTGCCCGAGGGTTTCAACGCCTATCGGGAGGCCGATACGCCCGGCCCCGACACCCGCCCCGACCGCCGTTTGCGCAGTTTTCTGTTGCTCAGCCTTGTGGGGCCGGTGGCGACGCTGGCGGGGTATTTCCTGCTGGCCGACCTGCCGCAGACCACCGGCGCGATCATGTGCGCCGCCGCCGGGGGCATCCTGTTCCTGATGTTCCAGGATATCGCCCCGCAGGTACGGCTGGAAAAGCGGCTGGCGCCCCCAATGGCCGCCATTGCCGGTTTCGCGCTGGGGCTGGCGGGGGATATCCTGATCGGCGGGCACTGAGACGGGTCACTGGACAATACCGCCACGCTGGCGGCAAATGGCCGGCATGAACCTTGCTGCCCGCTATCCCGCCCTTGCCGATCTGCGCGCCGGTGCCCGCGCGCGCCTGCCGCGCTTTGTGTGGGAATTCCTCGACAGCGGCACCGGGGCCGAGACCACCGCCGCGCGCAACCGCGCCGCGCTCGACCGGGTGCAACTGCTGCCCCGCGCCCTGGCGGGCGAGATAGAGGCGACGACCGAGGTGCGGTTTCTGAACGAAACCTTTGGCCTGCCCGTCGGTATCGCGCCGGTGGGCATGTCGGGCCTGATCTGGCCCGACGCCGAACCGATCCTGGCGCGCGCGGCGGCTCAGGCGGGCATCCCTTATTGCCTGTCGACCGTGGCCAGCCGCACGCCCGAGGACCTGCGCGATGCGGTGGGCGCGCATGGCTGGTTCCAGCTTTACCCGCCGCGCGACCCCGAAATCCGCGCCGACATGCTGAACCGGGCGCGCGCCGCCGGGTTCGGCACGCTGGTGCTGACGGTGGATGTTCCCGTCGCCAGCCGGCGCGAACGCCTGCAACGTTCGGGCCTGACGCAACCGCCCCGCCTGACGCCGCGCCTATTGGCGCAGGTTGCCATGCGGCCGGCCTGGACCTGGGGCATGGCGCGGCGGGGCATGCCGCGGATGCGGCTGATCGACGACTACACACCGGCGACGCGCGGCCTGTCGTCCACCGCGCATGCCGGATACCTGCTGCGCACCGCGCCCGACCTGGGCTATCTGCGATGGCTGCGCGAGCACTGGCAGGGGCCGCTGATCGTCAAGGGCGTGCTGGATCCTGACGCCGCCCGGCTGATCGAGGCCGAGGGCGCGGATGCGATCTGGGTCTCGAACCATGCCGGGCGGCAGTTCGACGGCGCGCCGACCGCCATCGAGATGCTGCCGGCGATCCGCGCCGCCACCGCGTTGCCGCTGATCTTTGACAGCGGGATAGAGGGCGGGCTCGACATCCTGCGGGCCTTTGCGCTTGGCGCCGACATGGCGATGATGGGGCGCGGCTGGCACTATGCGCTGGCGGCGCTGGGGGCCACGGGGCCTGCGCATCTGGCGGCGATCCTGCGGGCCGACCTGCTGGCCAATATGGGCCAGCTTGGCCTTGCGGACATGACCGGCGCGCGTGAGCGCCTTTATTCACCGGTCTGAGGCCCACCGTTTTCAGTACTCAGAATGCCGGATTGCGAAAAGCTTTCACAAATCTTACAAGGCAGGTACGCCGCACTGCGGCATCGACGCATCTTGCTGCAGTTTCCGGGGAGAGGGCATGGCCGAGTTTCAGAAGATCCTGATCGCCAACCGTGGCGAGATTGCCATTCGCATTCTGCGCGCGGCCAACGAGTTGGGCAAGCGCACGGTCGCGGTCTTTGCCGAAGAGGACAAGCTCAGCCTGCACCGGTTCAAGGCCGACGAGGCCTATCGCATCGGCGAGGGCATGGGCCCGGTCGCGGCATATCTTTCGATTGAAGAGATCATCCGCGTGGCCAAGGCATCGGGCGCTGACGCCATCCACCCCGGCTATGGACTGCTGAGCGAAAACCCCGATTTCGTCGACGCCTGCGACGCGGCCGGCATCGCCTTTATCGGCCCGCGCGCGGAGACCATGCGCGCCCTCGGCGACAAGGCCAGCGCCCGGCGCGTGGCAATCGAGGCCGGCGTGCCCGTCATCCCCGCCACCGAGGTGCTGGGCGACGACATGGACCTGATCCGCAAGCAGGCCGCCGAGATCGGCTATCCGATGATGCTCAAGGCGTCCTGGGGCGGCGGCGGGCGCGGCATGCGCCCGGTCATGGACCCCGACGAGCTGGAGGAAAAGGTACTGGAGGGCCGGCGCGAGGCCGTGGCAGCCTTTGGCAACGGCGAGGGATATCTTGAAAAGATGATCACCCGCGCTCGCCATGTCGAGGTGCAGATCCTGGGCGACAAGCACGAAAACCTCTATCACCTGTATGAGCGCGACTGCTCGGTCCAGCGGCGTAACCAGAAGGTGGTCGAGCGCGCGCCCGCGCCCTATCTGACCGAGTTGCAGCGCGCCGAGATTTGCGAACTCGGCTACAAGATATGCAAGCACGTCAACTATGAATGCGCCGGCACTGTCGAATTCCTGATGGATATGGACAGCAGCCAGTTCTATTTCATCGAGGTCAATCCGCGCGTCCAGGTCGAGCACACCGTCACCGAAGAGGTGACCGGCGTCGACATCGTGCAGGCCCAGATCCTGATCGCCGAGGGCAAGACCCTGGCCGAGGCCACCGGCAAGAAAACGCAGGACGAGATCACCTTGCACGGCCACGCCCTGCAGACCCGGATCACGACCGAGGACCCGCAGAACAATTTCATCCCCGATTACGGCCGTATCACCGCCTATCGCAGCGCCACCGGCATGGGCATTCGCCTGGACGGCGGCACCGCCTATGCCGGCGGGGTAATCACGCGCCATTACGACAGCCTGCTGACCAAGGTCACCGCCAGGGCGCCGACACCCGAACAGGCCATCGCACGGATGGACCGCGCCCTGCGCGAATTCCGCATCCGCGGCGTGTCGACCAACATCGCTTTCGTCGAAAACCTGCTCAAGCACCCGACATTCCGCGCCAACGCCTATACCACCAAGTTCATCGACGAGACGCCCGAGCTGTTCCAGTTCGCACGCCGGCGCGACCGCGGCACCAAGGTGCTGACCTACATCGCCGACATCACCGTGAACGGGCACCCCGAAACCCAGGGGCGGCCCCGCCCGCCCGCCGACGCCCCGGTGCCCAAGCCGCCAAAACTGGCCGCCGACGCGCCCGCGCCGGGCACCAGGACGCTGTTGCAGGACCAGGGCCCCAACGCCGTGGCCGATTGGATGCTGGCTCAAAAGCGGCTTCTGCTGACCGACACCACCATGCGCGACGGCCATCAAAGCCTGCTGGCCACGCGGATGCGGTCGGCCGACATGATCCGGGTTGCGCCGGCCTATGCCCACAACCTGCCAAAGCTGTTCAGCGTCGAATGCTGGGGCGGCGCCACATTCGACGTGGCCTATCGCTTTTTGCAGGAATGCCCCTGGCAACGCCTGCGTCAGCTGCGCGAGGCAATGCCGAACCTGCTGACGCAGATGCTGCTCAGGGCGTCGAACGGGGTGGGCTATACCAACTACCCCGACAACGTGGTGCAGGAATTCGTCCGCCAGGCGGCCGAGACCGGGGTCGATGTCTTCCGCGTCTTCGACAGCCTCAACTGGGTGGAAAACATGCGCGTCGCCATGGACGCGGTGCTGGACACCGGCAAGATCTGCGAGGGCACGATCTGTTATACTGGCGACATCCTCGACCCCGACCGCGCCAAGTACGACCTGAAATACTATGTCTCGATGGCCAGGGAACTGGAGGCCGCCGGCGCGCATATTCTCGGCCTCAAGGACATGGCGGGCCTGCTGAAACCCGCTGCCGCGCGGGCACTGGTCAAGGCGCTGAAGGACGAGCTGACGATCCCGGTGCATTTCCACACCCACGACACCAGCGGCATTGCCGGGGCCAGCGTCCTGGCCGCGGCGGATGCCGGGGTCGATGCCGTCGACGCGGCGATGGATGCGCTGTCGGGTGGCACCTCGCAGCCCTGCCTTGGCTCGATCGTCGAGGCGCTGGCCCACACCGAGCGCGACACCGGGCTGAACATCGGCCGTATCCGCGAGATTTCGCGCTATTGGGAACAGGTGCGCACGCAATACGCGGCGTTCGAGTCGGGGCTGCAGGCCCCGGCGTCAGAGGTCTATCTGCACGAGATGCCAGGCGGGCAGTTCACCAACCTCAAGGCGCAGGCGCGCAGCATGGGGCTGGAGGAAAAATGGCCCGAAATCGCCCAGGCCTATGCCGACGTCAACGCCATGTTCGGCGATATCGTCAAGGTCACGCCGTCCTCCAAGGTGGTGGGCGACATGGCGCTGATGATGGTCACCCAAGGCCTGACACGCGAACAGGTCGAAGACCCCGATACCGAGGTGGCATTCCCCGATTCGGTCGTCGACATGATGCGCGGCAACCTGGGCCAGCCGCCGGGCGGCTTTCCGCAGGCGATCGTGAACAAGGTTCTGAAGGGCGAGACGCCCAACGTTGAACGCCCCGGCCGGCACCTGCCAGCGGTCGACCTGGAGGCGACGCGCACCAGGCTGTTGGAAGAGCTGGAGGGCAAGGCCGTCGATAACGAGGACCTCAACGGGTATCTCATGTATCCCAAGGTCTTTCTCGACTACATGGGCCGCCACCGCCAATACGGGCCGGTGCGCACCCTGCCGACAAGGACCTTCTTTTACGGGATGGAGCCGGGCGAAGAGATCAGCGTCGAGATCGACCCGGGCAAAACGCTGGAAATCCTGCTGCTGACGCTGGGCGAAACCGACGACAAGGGCGACGTGCGCGTGTTCTTTGAACTGAACGGTCAGCCGCGCGTGATCCGCGTGCCCGACCGCAAGGTCAAGTCGCAGGCCGCCCAGCGCCCCAAGGCCGAGCCGGGCAACCCCTGCCACATTGGCGCACCGATGCCGGGCGTGGTGGCCAGCGTCTCGGTCCAGGTCGGCCAGAAGGTACGCGAGGGCGATGCCCTGCTGACCATCGAGGCGATGAAGATGGAAACCGGCATCTATGCCGAACGCGCCGCCACCGTAAAGGCCGTGCATGTCCAGCCCGGCGGCCAGATCGACGCCAAGGATCTGATGATCGAACTGGAATAGGGCGCGCTCTGTCACCTCTCGCCCCGGGCTTGACCCGGGGCCTCTCGTTCAGGCCGAGTGGGGCCCCGGGTCAAGCCCGGGGCGGGGCGGCCGCAAGCGGCACCGCCGCGAAGAATGTCCAGCGGCGACCGAATTCAATCATTCGTCACTTTCCCCTCGCCGCGAATCCCCGCAGGCTCTGCCCGGGAAAACCCCGGGGGCTGGGCGCATGCACAAACTTCTCGTCTTTACCGACATTCACATCACCGCGCCGGGCGAGACCATCATCGGCCTCGACCCGCTGGAACGCTTCGGCCGCTGCCTGGATCACGCGCTGGCCCATCACCCCGACGCGGCGCGCATCGTCATCACCGGCGACCTGACCCACACCGGCGCCGCCGCCGAATACAGCCGCCTGCACACGGCCCTTGCCGATTGCCCGGTTCCCGTGGCAATGACGCTGGGCAACCATGACCGGCGCGCGGCCTTTCGCGCCGCCTTTGGCGATGTTCCGGTCGATCCCGCCGGTTTTGTCCAAAGCGTGCATGAGGCGGGCAATCATCGGCTGATCCTGCTCGACACCGCCGACGAAGAGGCTGAGATCGTCCATAGCGGCCGCCTTTGCGCCGCGCGGCTTGACTGGCTCGATGATGCGCTTGACGCCGCGCCGGACGCGCCGACGGTGCTGTTCCTGCACCATCCGCCCATCGTGACGGGGTTTTCCGGCATGGACCGTATCGGCCTGACCAACCGCGACGAACTGATCGCGCGCCTTTCCCGCCATACCCAGCTGCGCCAGATCGTCGCCGGGCATGTGCATCGCACCATCTTCGGCAGTGCCGGCGGCATTCCAACCGCCATTCTGAAAAGCCCCTGCCACCAGATGCCGATGATTCTGAACGATACCGGTCACAGCCTGTCGGTGGACGAACCCGGCGCCTATGGCATTGTGTTGCTGACCGACGATGGCGTGATCGTGCATACCCAGGACGTGCCCTGACCCCGGCTTCAGGGGCCCAAACGGCACAAAATTGCGGGCAGGTCGAAATTGGGGCTTGCAGCGCCGCGCGAGACTTTATATCTGCCTCTCACCCAAGGAAGCGGGCGTAGCTCAGGGGTAGAGCATCACCTTGCCAAGGTGAGGGTCGTGAGTTCGAATCTCATCGCCCGCTCCAATCAAACCAGTCAGATATGGGCTGGATGATGCACTTTCAGAGCAGCAATTTCCAGCTAGGAAGCACAATGACAGGTGCGCCTCGCGCAGTTACGCGCATTTCCCGAACACGTTCGACGTGATGCTATAGCGGCATGGCAAGGTGAACGAAGCAAGCTTCTGCCTGAATTGGCTCTCCTCCTGAGCGACGCCTGCAAGGCTACGAAACCGCCAGGTGGCAAGGATCATGTCCGCAAGAAATTCAGAGATTCTGAGCCGAAAATGGTCAGTTCTGACCCATTCCCTTGCCCGAATAAGAGCACCGGCTCAACCACGAGCTACACCTAACTCATGAAATGTTTGGCAAGACCGAGCGGACTTGTCTTACCTTGGGAATTTATCCACTCGCCCAGATCTTCGGCTCCAACCCGGCGCCCTTCGATGGTGTCCCGTATCGTGGTGTAGCTCACGATTGGCCTCGCGCTTCTGGGCGCGCCGGGGCTGGTGGCCACCGCGCATCTTCGTAGTCTGAGGTTGTTCAACGACCGATGACAACGAAGGAGAGCACGATGACCGGGACCATGATCGACCTTCCGGGCGTGATCGCCAGGAGCGATGATGCGGATTTCCTGCGGGAACTGGTCCGAGGTGCCGCGCAGCGGCTGATGGACATCGAGGTGGCCACCGTCTGCGGTGCGGGACACGGCGAGCGCAGCCCGGACCGGGAGAACCAGCGCAACGGATACCGGCCGCGGCGGTGGGATACCCGAGCGGGGACCATCGGGCTGAACATCCCGAAGCTGCGCAAGGGCAGCTATTTCCCCACGTTCCTGGAGCCGCGGCGTGGCCTGCGTGGCGTGCAGCTGGTGATCAGCGATGCGCATGAGGGGCTGAAGGCCGCCGCGCGCAAGGTCCTCGGCGCAGGCTGGCAACGCTGCCGCGTGCATTTCCAGCGCAACCTCCTGGCCCGCGTGGGCAAGACCCACAAACCCGTGGTCAGTGCCGTGGTGAAGACCGTCTTCGCCGAGACCGACCGCGACCAGGCCCATGCCCGCTGGCGCGAGGTCGCCGACAGCCTGCGCGACCGGTTCCGCGACGTCGCCCAGCTCATGGACGAGGCCGAGCATGACGTACTGGCCTACATGGCCTTCGACGAGAGCCTGCGCTCGAATCTGCACAGCACCAACCCGCTCGAGCGCGTGAACAAGGAGATCAAGCGGCGCACCAACGTGGTCGGGATCTTCCCCAATCGCGAAGCCGTCATCCGGCTGGTCGGCGCGCTCATGCTGGAGCAGAACGACGAATGGGCCGTCTCGCGCCGTTACATGCCAGTGGAAAAGCTGACCGCCATGTGCAACGATACCGATGCGGCGACGATGATCGCCGCACAGTGAACGAGCAACACCAGCTATGAAGAAGCAGGTGGACCCCAGTTCCTACACCACTCATCGGGGCACTACCACCCAGATGCGGACGACCGTAATCGTATATAATGCACTTATTCAGACAGATCTTTGTACATGCCAGCCCAAGTTTCAACACAATCCGCTACAATCTATGGAAGAGTATTTAGCAGGGCAAAAAAAGCGATACAACCAACGATAGCACCAACGAGACAGGCAAATGGCAATCCAGTTTTTCTCTCCTCGCGGGGCACATAACGAAATTATCAAGCTGCCGACCAGCCTCAGGCGCACTGTGAAGTGGCTGCCGCAGATCGGCGATATAGTCCCTGACTTTACCATCGAAACAACCCAGGGCGTATTGCGCTTCTGGGATTGGGCCGAGGGCAGCTGGGTGCATCTGTTCAGCACCCCCCACGCAGGGACCCCCGTCTGCACAACCGAGGTGGTTTCAATCGCGAGCTGTGCCGATGCGTGGGAAGCCAACAACGTCAAGCACCTGTCCCTGACAGGGGCAACCATCACAGATCAGCTCGCCTGGCATGACGAGATCGAGGCGGTTTTCAAGACCCCCATACATTTCCCTTGCGCGTACGACCCGGGGCACCAGCTATCCAAGCTGTTCGGGATGATGCATGAAAAGCAGGCGACGGACCGCAGTATTCGCAAGAGCTTCATCATCGACCCGGCCCACCGTATTGGACTGATCCAGGAATACCCTCTGTACGTCGGTCGCAACACCGAGGAAATCCTGCGCATCGTCAAGGCCCTGCAAGTGCGTAGCGAAACCGGCGCAGCCACACCTGCCGACTGGTACGGCGGCGATATGGTGGTCATTGTCGACAATCGCCCCGAAAAAGAGGTGATTGCAGAATTCGGGAACGCCTCGGTACGGCTGACCCCCTATCTGCGCGTCGTCAGCCCCCGGGGCCCAGAAGATGAACCAACCAGCGATCCGGCCAATGATCTGATCTATGAAATTGACGGCGATCTGATCGAAACCTGATCTCGCCGCCCCTCAGCCCTGGCCCGCACGCAATGCATCGGGCAGGCGCACCGGCCGACCCCCGGCCGATATGGCCGCAATTGTCACCTGCGCGGCGAACAGAGTTTCGTCGCCGCGCAGAACCCGCTGGTCAAGCACCAGCCGCGCCCCCGTGGCCGACACGATCTGCGTAGATACCTCCAGTTCGTCGGCGAACCGCGCCGGGCGCAGGTAATCCGCCTCGATCCGACGCACGGCAAATGCCACCCCCTCATCCAGCATCTCGTTCTGGTCCAGCCCGAGCCCCGCCACCATGTCGCTGCGCGCGCGCTCGATGAATTTCAGGAAATTGGCATAATATACGATCCCGCCCATGTCGGTATCTTCGTAATAGACGCGAACGGCAAAACGATGGGTCATGGCCGGCAGACTAACCAGCCGCGCCATCGCCGCAAGCCGCTTTCGGCACAAGGGTGGCTTGTGCTCGAATCAGCCCCTTGCCAGATGCTCGATTATTAATGCTTAATGTCCGATACAGATTTTCACTCCCAACAGTCGAGGCAAACATCATGTTCCAGGAATTCAAGACCTTCATAGCCCGCGGCAACGTGATGGATATGGCCGTCGGCATCATCATCGGTGCCGCCTTCACCGCCATCGTCGGCTCGCTGGTTGCCGATCTCGTCAACCCGATCATCAGCCTGTTCATGGGCGGGCTTGATTTCGCCGGCCTGTTCGTCGTGCTCGACGGCGGCGAATACGCCAGCCTCGCCGCGGCGGAAGAGGCCGGTGCAGCCGTCTTTGCCTATGGGCGCTTCATCATGGCGGTGCTGAACTTCCTGATCATCGCTTTCGTGGTGTTCCTGCTCGTCAAGGGCGTCAACAGCATGAAGAAAAAGGAAGAAGAGGCCCCAGCGTCCGAGCCGGGACCGACCGAGATCGACCTGCTTGTCGAAATCCGAGATGCGCTGAAAAAGTAAGCGCGCCTAGAGCGGGTTGCGTCTAATCGGTTTCATAGCCTGCAGCCTTGAAGAAGTTGTAGCATTCCTCGTCAGTGAAGAGATCACAGACGTGACCGACCGCGCGCCAGAGGTCATCGTAGGTCCGCGCGGCGGCTCGCCGGATAAGAGCCTTGAGTTTGGCGAAGGCCATTTCGATTGGATTGAGATCGGGGCTGTATGGGGGCAGAAAGAGAAACCATGCCCCGACGGCACGCATGGCCTCTGCGGCCCTTGGGCTTTTGTGGGATGACAGGTTGTCGAGGATGATCACGTCACCCGGCTGCAGAGTCGGAGCGAGCTGGGTCTCGACATAAAGCTCGAACAACTCGCGGTTCATCGCGCCCTCGATGACCCAGGGCGCATCCAGGCGATCGTGGCGCAGGGCGGCGATGAAGGTCTGGGTGTTCCAGTGGCCGAATGGTGCATGGTCGATCAGGCGCGCGCCTTTTTCAGACCATCCGGTGGTCTTTGCCATGTTCGTTTTCAAGGATGTTTCGTCGATGAAACCGATGCGCGGCAATAGGTTGCGCAT
>NZ_QITQ01000059.1 GCF_003260265.1 Roseovarius amoyensis | reverse complement strand
GCGACCTTCGCCTTGAACTCGGGCGCATGTTGTTTGCGTTTCGACATCTCTGATCTCCTTCTCGTCGAAGATCAGCAGACTGCAAATCGTAGCTTACGTCACTGTCCGAATTTCGGGGGGTAGCTCAAACAGCGCAGCTCGGCGGTGAATTCGTCATCCGAAAGCCCGCGGAAATCGCGCAGCATCTCAAAGCTATCACTGACCTGCGGCGTACCGCGTGAAAACACGAAGGGCAGCTTGTCCGACAGCCCAAGCTGTGCCTGCATGGTGAAATAATGGCGCAGCTCGGGCGAAACGTCCTGCGGTTCGACCAGCGGCGGCAGCAGGTGCAGCACGTCGAAGTGGTGCGTCAGCTTGATCAGTTCACGAAAGTCGCGGCCGCTACCGGGGCGGTGGCCACGGGTCAGATCGGTGGCGTGGGGCGCTCCGGCGCCGGGCTGAAAGGTCAGGCTGCCCAGTTCCAGCGTCACGTCGCGTTCCGGGGCACCGGCGCGGCAGTGCACGCTGCGCGGCGCGCTGGCCAGCGCCGCCTCGACGATCTCGCGCCCGATGCGCACGGTTTCGGTGTCCTCGTCCACCAGCGCGCCGCCTGCGGCGAAAATCGCGCGCGCCTCTGGCAGCAGGACCTTGATGCCCAGATCCTCCAGCACCGAAAGCGCCTCGTTGTGCATGGCGGTGATCTGATCGTCGGAAAACACCGCCTGCGGCGTGAACGGGTTGCGCAGCTGGCGATAGTTCACCTCGCGCTGGCCGCCGCCGGCGTTGGCCTCGGACCGTCCCCGCCGCCGGTGGCGGTTTGGGCTGCGTGCCTGCGCGGGGGTCATGACCGCATCGCCTTGCCGGAGGGATCATAGGGCGAGGGCGCGATGACGCGCGCCGGCCGTTCCACCCCGACGATATGGGTGGTCAGCGCGGTCCCCTCTGTCGCGGCGTCGCGGTTGACCATTGCCAGCGCCAGCGACTTGCCGACGGTGTGGCCATAGCCGCCCGAGGTGACAAACCCGACACGCTGGCCGTCCTTCCACACCGGCTCGAACTCGCTGGCGTCGGCGTCCTCGGCGTCGATTTCCAGCGTGACGATCACCTGCGCCGGCCCGCCGCCGTCGCGTTCGGCCAGCGCCGCGTCGCGGCCGATGAAATCGCCCTTGTCCCAGGCGATCCAGCGGTCCATGCCGGTCTGGCCGGGGGTGTAGCCCTGGGTGAATTCCGCCGACCAGATGCCGAAGGATTTTTCCAGCCGCAGGCTGAGCAGCGCGTTAAAGCCCACCTCGCGCAGGCCCAGGTCCGCGCCTGCCTCCCGCGGGATCTTGCGCAGCCCGATATGTTCGGCCGCCTTGCAGTGGATTTCATATCCCAACTCGCCTGTGACCGACAGCCGCCCCACCTTGCAGCGGTAAAGTCCGATATCGAAGGTGCCGCAGCCCATGAAGGGCAGATCGCCCACGGGGCCGTCGGTCAGCCGTTCCAGTACCTTCAGACTGTTGGGGCCCGAGACGCTGAACCCGACCGTCGCGTCCGAGATGTCGCGCACGTCGACATCCGGGTCCATGTGGTCGTCAAACCAGCGCATGTGCCATTCGCGCAGGTAGTAGGAGCCCATGATCCACCAGGTGCCGTCACCCCAGTTGAAGATCGTCAGATCGCCCTTGAGCCGGCCATCGGCCCCCAGCATCGGCGCCAGCCGCGCGCGCCCCGGCCCGGGCAGGCGCGACGCCATGATCCGGTCGAGCCACGCCTCGGCCCCCGCGCCGGTGACCTCGAACCGCGAGAAGGCCGAGATGTCCAGCAGGCCCGCAGCCTCGCGCACGGCCTTGCATTCCGCGCCGACGATGGTGAACGCGTTCGAGCGTTTCAGTGTCGGTGTTTCCTCGAAATCGGGGGAGGGGGCGAAATAGAGCGGCTGCTCCAACCCAAAGCTGGCGCCCCAGCGGGCGCCGGCGGCGGTCATGTCGGAATGGGCCGGCGCCATCCGCAGCGGCCGCCCGGCGGGCAGTTGCTGGTTGGGATAGGTCATCACGAAGCGGCGCGAATAGAACTGGCCGGTGGTTTCCTTGATGTACTGCTTGTTCTCGGCGAAATCGCCATAGCGGGCCACGTCCATGCCGAACACGTCGGCCTCGGGTTCGCCGTGGATGATCCATTCCGCCAGGCTCTTGCCGACGCCGCCACCCTGCAGAAAACCGGCCATAACCGCGCAGGCGCACCAATAGCCGGGTTTGCCCCGTACCGGCCCCACCAGCGGGTTGCCATCGGGCGAAAAGGTAAAGGCGCCGTTGACCCAGGTCTTGATCCCGGTCTTTTGCAGCACCGGATAGCGCTGAAAGCTCAGGGCGAGTTCGTTCTCGATGCGGTCGGGGTCTTCCTGCTGCAGCTCGAAGCCGTATTCCCAGGGCGCGCCGTCCATCATCCAGTGATCGTGGTCGATCTCGTAGATGCCCAGCAGCATGCCCTTCTGGTCCTGCCGCATGTAGGTGAACCCCTCAAGGTTGACGACCAGCGGCAATTCGCGGTCAAGCGCGGCCACCTCGGGGATGGTTTCGGTGATCAGTTAATGGTGATTGAGCGGGGAGACCGGCAATTCGATCCCGGCCATGCGGCCCACCTGTTTGGCCCACAGCCCGCCGGCGTTGACCACGTGTTCACAGTTGATCGTGCCCTTTTCGGTGACCACTTCCCAGCCTTTGGCGGTCTGGTTCAGTTCCAGCACGCGGTTGTGTTCGATCACCTCGGCGCCGCGCTTGCGGGCCGCGCCGGCATAGGCGTGGACGGTGCCGGTGGTGTCGACATAGCCTTCGCGCTCGGCCCACAGGCCGCCAAGGATGCCGTCGGTCGAGATCACCGGGCACAGTTTTCCAGCCTCTTCGGGGTGATCAGGTGCACGTCCTTGATGCCGATGGACTGGAACACGCGATAGGCCGATTGCAACCATTCCCAGCGGTCGGGGGTGCCGGCCAGGGTCATGCCGCCGGTCATGTGCAGGCCGATGTCCTGGCCAGACTCCTCCTGGATCACCGACAGCAGGTCGATGGTATAGGCCTGCAGCGCGGCGATGTTGGGGTCGGCATTGATCGCATGCACCCCGCCGGCGGCGTGCCAGCTTGACCCGGCGGTCAGAACGGAGCGTTCGATCAGGCAGACATCGGTCCAGCCTTCGCGGGCCAGGTGGTATAGAACGGATGCCCCGACGACGCCCCCGCCAATGACCACGACACGATAATGCGATTTCATGATGCGTCCCCCCGATGGTCTTGCAGGGGGATGCTAGTCGCCATGGACACCTCTGTCTAGAATGGCCTTGTAGGCGAAAATTCGGGGGTGGAAAGGTGCGCAACAAGCGCTGGTTTTTGCGGAAATCGCGCGCTATAGGCTCTGGCATGACCGATACCCTGCCACCGTGCCCCGAATGCGCCTCGACCTTAACCTACCAGACGGATGCTCTGCTGATCTGTCCGGAATGCGGGCATGAATGGTCGCCCGGGGCGGAATCGGACAATGTGGAGGTGGTGCGCGACAGCGTCGGCAACGTGCTGGCCGATGGCGACACGGTGACGGTGATCAAGGATCTCAAGGTCAAGGGATCGTCGTCGACGGTCAAGGTCGGAACCAAGGTACGCGGCATCCGCCTGGTGGACGGCGATCACGACATTGATTGCAAGGTACCGGGCATCGGCCAGATGGGCCTGAAGTCGCAGTTCGTGAAAAAGGTCAGCGACTAGCCTGCCGGCCGGCGGCGTTCAATCGGGCAACCCCTGTTCGACGCCGAAATCCTCTGGTCGCAGGATCAGGTCGGCGAGGGTGTAGCGATCCACCACCGCCATGAAGGCGGACAGGGCCTCGGTCACGATCCCGGGCAGGCGGCAGACCCTTGTGATGGTACAGGCGCTGCCCGGTGCGAAGCATTCGACCATTTCGAAATCCGGCTCGGTCAGGCGCAACACATCGCCGAGGCGGATTTGTTCGGGTGGCAGGCCAAGGGTGAAACCCCCGGTTCTGCCGCGCTGCGAGCGCAGGATGCCGCCGCCGGCCAGGATGCCGACGATCTTCATTAGGTGGCCGCGCGAGATGTCATGGACCTTCTGTGTTTCGTCGATCGTCACCAGCCGTTCGGGATGCGCGGCGGCATAAAGCAGCACGCGCAGCGCATAGTCGGACATCATCGTCAGCCGCATGCCTGTTTCCCTGTCGGTTCCGGCCCGGTCACTCGGCCGGTGTGCATGCGTCTGCTTCTTCGCGCACCGGGTGGATGTCAAGATAGCGGTCGACCGCCGCGGCCACCTCGCGGCCCTCGCGGATCGCCCAGACGGCCAGCGACGGCCCCAACCGGGCGTCGCGGGCGGCAAAGACGCCGTCGGCCCCGGTCATGCGCGACATCCGGTCGGCGTCGATGCGGCCCTGCGCCGTCCAATACCATCCGCACGGCACGTTCGCGCACTTCTGGTGAATACTTGTTCGTTGTCTTTGTCATGATGCTCCATCCTACTCAAGAGTTGGAGCCTCCGGCAAACCCGGCGCGGTTCATCTGATGATATCGACCACGATACAAAGACTTGCGTGACTCTCGAAACAAGCTCCAGGCGCAGCTTTGCCAAACCGGACTTTGGCGCAGCCGCAGAAAATTCACACTTTGTCCGCGTCTCGCTTGTCTGACCAAGCTGCAGCGAAAGTCGAGTATGCCTTATGATACGATTCCGCCCCCAGCCGGATCAGACCCCCATATCGCCATGGATGTGGGCACCGGCGATGTCCGCACGGTCGAGTTCACGTCAAGCCGCCAGGGCGACAGTCCCCTGCTGCCGGAGTTTCTGGCCCAGATCCCGCCGGATGAGCTGATCGAGACC
>NZ_QITQ01000058.1 GCF_003260265.1 Roseovarius amoyensis | reverse complement strand
GGAGCAATTGGAACTCTTCGATGCACTGAGCCTGAAAACACCCTCCTGAAACGGCCCGGTTGTGGCAAAAGCAGATATCCCGCATCAATAATATCAATCACTTACGCGTTTAACTGTTGAAGTTGGGGGTCCAGCGCCTCCCGGGCGATCTCCGACCTGGTGCCGGTCCAGACATCGTGGAAGTCCCGGCGCAGGTGTGCCCAGCAGGCGGCCTCGCGGATGCGCTGTCAACGCCGATTTAAAAATCCCCAAAAGTGCCGAAGTAAAATTCCCCACTTGCACGGGTCCGGTGATCAGCCGGTTTCAGTGATCTGAGGCTCCGTTGTTGGTTTTTGGTGGCCGCCCGCGCCGCTTTGGCGGCAGTGGCGGGGTGATGGGTGCGTTGGCGCGGACATGCTCGGGGATGAGGTCGGCATGGCTGCGGAGCCGGTAGCTGGCGCCTTCGATCTGGATGACCACGGCGTGATGCAGCAGCCGGTCGAGCAGCGCGGTCGCGACGACCGGGTCACCGAAGACCTCGCCCCACTCCGCGAAGCCACGGTTCGAGGTGAGGATCATGGCGCCCTTTTCGTAACGGGCGTTGACGAGCTGGAAGACCAGGTTGGCGCCGCCGGTGGTGATTGGCAGGTAACCGATCTCGTCAACGATCAGCAGTGAGGCCCGGGTATAGAAGCGGATCTTCTCGACCAGCCGGCCCTCTCGTTCGGCCTGGCTCAGCGCGTCGATCAGATCGGCCAGTGTTGCGCGGTAAACGCTTTTGCCGGCCTTCACAGCGGCGACGCCGAGGGCCGTGGCCAGGTGCGACTTGCCGGTGCCCGGCGGTCCGAGGAAGTGGCCAACCTCGGCTCGGCGGATGAAGTCCAGCTGGGCCAGGGCCGCGATGCGCTCCCGGTCGAGCGACGGCTGGAAGCTGAAGTCGAAGCTTTCGAGCGTCTTGGCGGGAAGGAGCTTGGCGGTGCGCAGGGCCACGTCGATGCGGCGCGTCTCCCGTGTCGGGTATTCCTCACTCAGGAGCGTGTCGATGGCCTCGATCGCGGTGATCTCGCCTTTCTCCAGTTGCTGCAGCGTGTGATCGAGGGCTTCGAGTGCGCGCGGCATCTTCAGCCCGACGAGGGCGCCGCGGATCCGGTCCAGAAGATCGCTCATGCCCGTGCCCCCTTGGCCGCCAGGCGCTGGCCAACGGCCCCGTAGAACTCAAGCGGTCGCCTCAGCCCTTGCGAGGGCCGCGACAGGGATGGTCTGGGAGGTGGTGCCTTGCGATGCGCCGGATCAACGCGGCGCCGGGCCTTGCCCTCCAGTACCGGGTGGCAGGCGATCAGTTGGCTGTCCTCGTAAATCCGCAACTCGGTGGCGTGATGCTGGACCTCGAGCGTCCGGCGCCGGGTGGTGTCCGGGACGGAGTAGAAGTTGCCCCCGACCGCTATCATCCCGTCCTTGCTGACCCGGCGCTCCACCGACAGCACCGCGCTGTAGGGGATTGCCGGATGCTGTTTCAGATGGGGAACTTCCTCGGCGAAGGCCTCGTCTACCACGCGCCGCGTGGTGGCGTGAACACGCGGATTGGCCACCTCGGTTCGCCAGGCGTCGAACTGGACATTGAGGTCGTCCATGTTCCGGAAGGTGCGGGCCAGGAAGAAGTCCTGCCGGATATAGCGGAACGGTCGCTCGACCTTGCCCTTGGTCTTGGCCCGATACGGCTGGCAGGCGCGCGGCACCGCGCCGTAATGGTTCAGCAGCGCCACCAGGGAAGCGTTATAGGTCGCCACCCCGGCCTCGTCCTCGCCGATCACCGCAGTCTTCATCCGGTCATAGAGGATTTCCTCGGGCACACCGCCCATGTCCGAGAAAGCCGCAATGTGGCAGCGAAGCACCGATTGCAGGTTCTGGCTGGCGACGAACCGGCCCCAGAGCCAACGGCTGTGACCGAGCACCATCGATAACAGCCAGACCTTGCGGACGACGCCAGGCTCGTCGGTGAACTCAACCGTGAACTCGGCAAAATCGACCTGGGCCTGCTGGCCCGGCGGGGTTTCGAACCGGCGCTCGAACTGTGCCTGTTTGGGCGGGCGCGCCAAGCGCAGAAAGTCCGTCACCGCGGTATAGCCGCCGTCATAGCCCAACTCCCGGATCTCGCGCAGCAGGCGCGCCCCGCTCAGATCGGGAAATGCCAGAATGCGGTCCTGCAGATAGCGCTCATAGGGCTCGATCACGCGCGCCCGCGACCGGCGCGGCCCATAAACCGGCGCCTCCAGCCCACGGTCGAGATACTTCCGCACGGTCTTCCGGTCAGAGCCAACCTTCCGCGCGATCGCGGATATGCTCAGACCCTGCTTCTTCAAATCTTGGATCAAAACGATCTCCCTCAGTCCTTTCACCTGCCTGCCCCTGTCAGTTCCTCGATCAGGGCATCAGGCTTGCATCCCGCGCCAGCGACAATTCCGAATAAATGAAGTTCGGAATTGCCCCTGACGCTCACCACTGGGGAAAATTCAAACGGCGGTTTTGGGGAGATTACATCCGGCGGTTACAATGCGCACTGCACCGGTCGCATCGGCGTTGACAGAGGAGGTCTCGGACATGCCCGACCCTACCATTTCGCACGACTAATGGCCAGTAAAACAAGGCGTTTAGGCGAAGTATCAGCTCACCCGAGCAGGAGGCGCTCCCCAATCCGGACGGCGCCAGTCGATGCCCTCCCAGAGCATCGTCAGCTGCGCCGAGGTCAGCCGCACGGCGCCGTCTCCGGCGGCGGGCCAAGGGAAGCGCCCCCGTTCCAGGACCTTGTAGTAGAGGCAGAACCCCTGGCCGTCCCAGTAGAGCAGCTTCAGCCGGTCACCCCGGCGCCCCCGGAAGGCGAAGACTGCACCGCTCGCGGGCTTCTGGCGCAGGACGTCCTGGGCAAGCGCGGCCAGTCCCGCGATCCCCTTGCGCATGTCGGTGGTCCCGCAGGCCAGGTAGACCCGAACGCCCGTTCCCGGTCCGATCATGCCGCTTCCACCGCCCGGATCAACCGGGTCAGCGCCTCTCCATCCATGCCGCTGTCGAACCTCAGGCAGCGGCCGTTGCTCAGCCGCAGCTCGACAGGGCCAGACCGTGACGGCGCGGATGCGCTTGCCGGCGCCTGAGCCGAGCTGAAATCCACCGGCAGGAAAACGGCCCCGCGATCCGGCGACGACAGGCCCTTCTTCTTCAGATCACGCCGCCAGCCGTAGATCTGGGAACGCGTGATCTCGTGGCGCTGCGCGACCTGCGTCACCGACGCACCGCCGACGCCGACCTCCGACAGGATCTCGAGCTTCTCGTCTTCGCTCCACCGCCGGCGCCGCTCAACGCCCAGAACCTCGCCCAGCATTGCCCCTCCGAATAAGACACGTCGTTAAGGACGTCGTTATGCACGTGTCTTAGCTCAGAGCCTCGCCGTCAGGCAGGCGGTGCCAATCGGGTGGTTACGAAGATATGTCGCAATCTATACGTTCAATTGAGCTATGCATCCTGTGACTGCACTAGAGTGACATTCTCCATTTCCATGATCTTCTGCAAGTCTGCCTCATACTGAGCGTCAAGACGATTTGCGATGTCTTGCCAGTTCGGGAGCAACTTACCTTCGGCCGAAAATGACATTAGCTTGTATCGCTGTATACAGATACTGCGCAATTTCTCTTTAATCTCTTTATTGTGCGTCTCTAGCATCGCTAAGACAAATGCGAATAGTGTATCTTTAGGTCTCTCAAAATCCCAAACGATGAATCGGTGCTCAGGGATGCTTCGGTCCAATTCTTCTACTAAGTGCGCCCACGAAGGAGCCGATCGTGACATAGTTTCGACTTCACTCATCGGAAGGTCCGAGAAAACGGACATGAGGTACTCAAACTGGCTCGTAATCACCAGATGCACGGTTAACATACTACCGCCGACCAATTCGGAGAATCTTTGCAACCTCAATTTTGCGCGCTTAACATAACGATCTGGATTGACAAATAAGTCCGTAGAAGAGCCAAGCATCGACGCTTGACTGACCAAGAGGAGGCTATTTTTTTGGCTTACGTTTCTAACCAGATGTTTCGAGCTATCGTCCTGATTTTTTGAACTTTCGTTTCCATTCACTTTTGACCTAAAGACGTCCTTGTACAGGTTCTCAGGAACCAGGTATTTTCCCTCGCACTCATTGATGACATTGCCAATTGCAGCTGAATGCAATAGGTCAGATGCAAGGAGCGGTAAGCCCGCGTGAAGGTTAACCCTTGGTGCCGTCATCTAGCGCAAACTCTGGAAACCCGTGATCGCCAATTGATTCATCGCCACTCACGATGTCCGCCAGCAGCGTCGCGCGTTTTATGACCCTAGTTAACTCCGCCAAACAAACTAGGTTTTGCGCATTGTAAGCCAAAAAACGGCCTTCCTGCACGTCTTCCGATAGAGAAGCCCACTCTCTGTCTGCATTCAAGAATGCAAGCAGCAAAGGCAGAACCTCATCAACTCGTCCTTCAATCTCGTCTTCAATGCCCTGGGTACCTGCCAACTGTAGTGCTACGCGAGAACCCTCCACCTTTACAGTGGCGCTAACCTTTCTTTCCATCACTAGAAACCTCTGTTGCGTCACAAACGATGTAAATTGAGCTTCCAAGTGGATCAAGCCACATCGTTGACTTTTATATCGAACATTGAGAGGTGGTCATCAAGTGTGCTGCCCGTAAACTGCAAGCTCTCAGCCCCCTTTTCACAGGATTGAACAGCCTTCTTGGTGATAACAGAGGTGGCTCGGTTTGAGCTACCCCCCGAAATTCGGACAGTGACGTAAGCTACGATTTGCAGTCTGCTGATCTTCGACGAGAAGGAGATCAGAGATGTCGAAACGCAAACAACATGCGCCCGAGTTCAAGGCGAAGGTCGC
>NZ_QITQ01000057.1 GCF_003260265.1 Roseovarius amoyensis | reverse complement strand
AAAATCACACCACGTGCCACAACAACGATCCCACGAAATCTACCGCTTCGCGATACAAAACGCCTTGTTTTGTTGACCTGCGCCAAACGAAATCCGGAAAAATCAGCCGCGAACTGTCGAAGTTGGGCGGCAAAGCTGAGTCAGCGGAATGAACACCTTGCGCGAATAGCTGATCAGCCGCCCGTGGCCATGATCCCGCAGTTTGGCCGCGCGGGTCAGCAGAACCTCCTGCGGCTCATCAAGCAGGCCATGGGCTTGGGCCTCAGATAACTGCCGCGCCCTGTTCTCGATATTGATGATAGAGTTCATGCCTCTCCCGATCGTAACTTGAGTGCTTTAGCCGATCTTGAACCCCCTGCAGAAACGCGAATGTCGCGCCGGGCATTCGGTATCTGGTCAGTTCAAGAAGATCATGCGGCGTGTCGATATCGCACGCCAATCCCGGGGCATCGATCAGCGTCGGCTCGATCCCGGCCGCGCGCGCGACCCGGCGATATCGCGAAAAGCTGTTCAGACCGAAGCCGGGAAGGATAAGGCCGGGTGATGCCAGAAACAAACCGTTGGTGCCCATCCGATCGAGACTGGCCGCCAACCTTATGCGGCGGCTGTCAGCGGCGGCCGGGGCGCAGAGACATCTGATCTCGGCCGCCGCGGCAAGCGGAATATCCGCCGGCAGCACGGCAACATTGCCGCCCCTCGCCTCGGCAAAGCCGAGCGATACGGCCGCGTTGTAGCCACGGACATCATGCTCGCGGACCGGGCGCGCCGCGAATTTCCTGGCGATATCGAACACGGCATCGTTGCTGGCCACGACCAGGGCCGGGCCGCAGTCTGCCTCTGCCACGGCCGTCAGCAAATCCTGCAGCATAGCCAGCACAAGCTCAGTGCGTTCGGCTGCACTCAGCACGCCCATCAGGCGCTGCTTGGCACAGGACAACTCCTTGACCGGAATGATGATCTCCGTCATCGCTCGAGACCTCCGCCAAGGCGGCTGGCGAAAGCAACGGTCTGACTTGCCAGGTCGATGCGTGTCTGAAGATCACACATGATCGTCGGCAAGACCTCCACACCGAGACCAAGGGCCGCCACGTCCGACGCCAGGCCGGTGTCCAGCTCGTCGATGACAATTCCATCGGCGAAACCTTGATAGTGCCTGGCAACCGCCAAGGCGGTCGGGTCATGACCCGCCTCCGAAAACATCTTGGCCGCGGGTCCCTTGATCGCCGTCCCGCCGACGATCGGTGAGACAGCAACAATCGGGGCACCGCACCCGCGCAAGAGATCGCGCATCCCCGGAATCGCAAGGATAGGATCGACACTGACAAACGGATTCGACGGGGCGATGATGATCGCCTCGGGCCGGTCGGCCAGCGCGGCAGCCAGCGCCGGATTGACCCGAGCCGTGTCGATGCCGTTGAATTCGAACCCGGTCACCCGAGGCACGCATCGCTCGCGGACGAAATATTCCTGAAAGGCCAGCCGCCCCTGCGTCGTATCGACCTTCGTCGATACCGGCTGGTCGCACATCGGCAGGACCGTGGCGTCTATGCCCATGGCCGTGGCGACGTCGCGGGTGATTTCTGTCAGGTTTGCACCGGCTCTCAGCCGCTCGGTGCGCAATACATGCAGGGCCAGATCACCATCGCCCAGGCTGAACCAGTCCGCGCCGCCCAGCGCCTTCATCGCGCCCATGAAGGTCCAGGTCTCATCGACCCGGCCCCAGCCCTTGCCTGGATCGGCCAGGCCCGACAGCGTGTAGAGCACGGTGTCGGTATCGGGACAGATCCGCAGGCCGAAATGGTCGAAGTCGTCGGCGGTGTTGGTGACGACGATCAGCCGTTCTGCAGGTACCGCATGCGCCAGGCCCAGCACCAGCTTGGCGCCGCCGACGCCGCCCGATATCACGATCACACGCCCGCCGCTCATCGAAACAGGTCCTCGGACGGGTCGCGGATCAGATCGGCAGCCGGGCGGTTCGGGACGTTGCCGTTGCCGATACGCAGGCCGCGGATCAGGACCACCGGCCGCCCCTCCGCTGCCTGCCCCTGCAACAGCGAGGCGGCGTTGGCAAGTTCATCGGCAACCGCCTGCTGGGTGACCATCAGTTCGTTGTCGAAGAGATCGCGATCACCGCGCCGGTCCCAGAGACTCGGCAACCCGACAGCACCGATTGCCACCGCCGTCGTGCCCAGGCGCCAGGGACGCCCGAAACTGTCGGAGATGATGACGCCGATCTCGACCCCATGCGCCTCGCCTAGCCGGCGGCGCAGGTCGGCGCAGGTCGCATCCGGGTCTTCGGGCAACAGCAGGACGTTTTCCTCTCCATCCGCCGACGCCACGTTGGAGGCATCAATTCCGGCATTGGCCATGATCCAGCCGCGCCGGTGCTCGGTGATGATTACCCCGCGTGACCGGCGGATAATTCCAGTGCTCTCGGCAAGGATCAATTCGGCAACACGCGGGTCCTTGCCGGTGGCGTCGGCAAGTTCGACGGCCTCGGGGCCTGGATTGACCGAGCGCAGATCGACGGTTCGGCCCTCGGCCTTCGACACGATCTTTTGCGCCAGGACCAGGATGTCGTTGTCTTGCAGCAGAAGGTTGCTGACAGCCAGCGCGTCATTGATCACAACGACGAGATCATCGCCTTCGGCGATCATCGGAACCCCTCTCAGGGAATGCAGTGTCAGCGAGTCGCTCATCTCCCCCACATTCCTTAAATGCCTATTGCCCCGCCAAGCCCGGCGTGCCCGTAATCCTGATCCCGGCGCCGTCGATCTTGTAGTTTCCGTTGAGAAAGATGAGGATCGATGTCAGTCCCTCAGCCACCGCCGAATTGTCGATCCGTCCGGCATGCCACGCTTTCATCCCGGCATCCTCGGCCAGCCCGATAACCGTCGCCCTCGCGTCCTTGTCGTTTCCGCAAACCAACACGTCGCAATCGATATCGTGGTCCAGGTCCGCCAAATGCGCCGCGGCCACGTTCTGAAAGGCCGAAACGACCCGGACGTCTTCGCCCAGTTCCTTCTGCACGCGCCTGGCCAGCGAGCCGCCCTCGGGCAGTTGCACGGTTCGCACCTTTGGCGGGACCAACGGAACCGTCACGTCGACCAAAATCCTGCCGTCGAGGTGTGGCCGAATGACGTCGAGCGTCGCGGCATGGCTGGCGTAGGGCACGGTCAATACCACAAGCCCGCCCTGCGCCGCAGCCTCGGCATTCTCGGCCCCGGCAATCGCGACCCCGGCGGCTTCGGTGAACTCCGCCGCCTTCACCGCCGCCCGCTCGCCATCTCGCGAGCCGATGACGACCTGGTGCCCGGCCCGCGCCCAGCGCATGGCCAGCCCCGAGCCCAGATCCCCGGTGCCGCCAATGATTGCGATCGTGTATTTTTTGGTCATCCTTTTCAGTCTCCGTCTTTGGCATAGGCGTACGAATTGGCTGGCAATGTCAAAAGCGACGTCTTTCATCTTTCCTCTTCGAAACATGAACGCATCCCGGTCACAAAACGAGCGCTTTCGAAGTTCGCTCGGGCGGCCCGGGGTTACCTAGTGGCGCGGTCTTTGCGTCGAATAAGGAGCAGCCATCCTGCCCTTGGTGAGACGGATTTGACTTCGTCTGACACCTCCCCTTCTCAAGCTCCGTCATCCGGATTCCGGCATGGCCCGCCTTCCCGGTCTGCCGTCTCAGGATCGTATTCACTGGGTAATTTGAAGTATCCCAACAGATTTTTCTTCATGATTTCTAAACTATCTGCCGTCTGCGTGAGCTGCTCTTCTGTAATTCCATCTAGGACAATGGCATTGAAGTTGTGATTGGCGCGCCGCATGTGCACCAGAAGCGGTTTAGCTTTGGGGGTAAGATAGATAAGATACACGCGACGGTCATTCTTATCCGAGACTCGCTGAACGAATCCGTTCTTCTCAAGTCGATCTATCACCCCCCCGACTGCAACCCGGCCCAAATCGAGCTGATCGGCCAATTCAGTCTGGCTCAACCCATCTCCCCGCGAAAGAGTGGCCAACACCCACCACTGCGAGCGCGTGATATTGAGCCGTCGGAAATAATAATCGAACGCCTTGCGACGGAGCCGCGACGCATCGTGAATAAGAAATAAAAGCTTGAGTTCCCAATCAATAGATCTGTTTTTTAACATTACTATACTTTCGGTTCGAGGTCAGTATTCTTCTAATGCCATATTCCATAGTGTGGGGCGCTCGCAGGACCGCTATTCCCGCTTGCTGGAGAGTTCACGCAGTCCCTGCTTGTATATCTTTCCATTTGCTGTCTTGGGAATGTCCTCGATGAACTCTACCCGCCTTGGAACCTTGAAGTTGGAAATCCGTTCCCGGCAATAGGCTTCAATTTCCTTGCCGGTGCACTGGGCATTATCCTTGAGAACGACGTACGCCACAACAATCTGTCCCCGCTTTGGATCAGAGCGTCCGATGACAGTACACTCATTTACCCCTGGATGAGTATACAGGATTTCTTCGACCTCACGCGGATAAACATTATAACCTGACGTAATAATAAGATCATCTTTACGATCAATGACATAGAAGTAACCGTTTTCATCCTTCTTGCAGATGTCCCCGGTATGGAACCAGCCGTTTCGGTATGCTTCCAGCGTCGTCTTGGGCATGCGCCAGAATCCGGGTGGCAGTTGCGATCCGCGTACGATCAACTCGCCAGGGGTCCCGTGCGGAAGTTCCTGGTCATCCTCTCCTACGATTTTCATATCGGTGTCCATCGTGGGATCAATATCACGGAGCGACTTCCCAATTGAGCCGTGGACCCGCGGACCGTCCAGCGGCGTGGCTGAAGATATCCAGCCTGTGCACCCATACGCATCGAGCACTCGAACCTTGGCGCGCTCCTCGAAATCACGCTGCACTTCGACCGGCACGGATGCCCCGGCGACCAACGCGACTCGCAAGCTGGAGAGATCGTGCTTTTCAAAGTCCGGCTCGCGGATCATGTAAGTGTACATGGTCGGTACTCCGGCGAAAAACGTGATCTGATCCTCTGCAATCGTCTGCAGCACTTTGCTCGTATCCCACGTCTCATGCAGCGTTTGCGTGCCACCTTTGTACAGCATTGTCCGTCGTCATATAAAATGGGACATCAGAGCGGTTTGCGGATTGGAGGCTCTGGCACGTTTGTGTGATTGATTATGCCGCCTGTTTTTGATGTTGCAAGCGGCGCTGTCGGATTGTCAGTTTCTT
>NZ_QITQ01000056.1 GCF_003260265.1 Roseovarius amoyensis | reverse complement strand
TCATATCATGGCTCGAAATTGCAGGGTTTCCGCCCGGATAATACGAAATCCTGCACTTCCTGCCCAACAAATTCGTGCCATACCCAAGCAAAATCAACCGGATAAGAGTTGTTCAGGGCGAACTAAGGATCGTCGCTCCGATGCTTCTGTTTCCCCGGCAGATCGCCGACGGATTTACGCAGAGCAACTGTACTGGAACGGAGTCGATCCAGCACCTTCCGGCATGTGACATGCTTGATCGAACACATATGTGCGATTGGCTGCGCCCGGCACAGGATCAGGAAATCAGCGCGGTCAGAGCAGCCCCGTGGCGACGCCGCCGCCAATGATGAGCGTGATGAGAAGAATGCTGACAAGACCGAAAATGCCGTTCCAGCGCAAACCGATGGTCATCGGTCGTTCCCCGACAATGGAGGAGGCATAGACGACGGCTGTGATGGCAGGCCCCATGCAGATGATACTGCTCCAGCCGCCAGCCAGTGCAAGGCCTAAAGCGAGCGGCGACAAGCCATCCACGCCGACGCGGTTGACCACTTCCGCCAGCAGCACCACCGATATCATCGGGTGCACGCCCAGCAACCCCGTCCAGAACACAGTCATGATCACCATCACAACGGTCATCACCGGTCGCGCTGCAATCCAGCCGAGATGGTCGGCAATCCATTCGACCGGGACGACTTGCAGTGCAACAAGGCCGATGAACCCCGCCGAAGCGATAACGCTCATCTCGGTTGCGAATCCCGGTGCCTGGGCCACGAACCGGCGCGACGTGTCGGGAATGCTGCCAATTCCGCGGCGCAGTCCCAACCAAAGAAGCGCATAAACCGGCATGATGGTGATCAGTACGGTCTGGAAACTGTATTCGGTCGCCGTGTCCAGCGCCACCACGGCGGTTCCCAGAACAAGGACATGACCGGCAACGATCAGGACAGACCAGCGGGCCCAGCCCGGCAGGTCTCCGGTTAGGGGCGGCGCCCGGCCGCGCGCCGAGGGTGGACGCCACCATTCCACCGTGTCGAGCAGCCACCCCAGAAGGAAAAGCACCCCGGCCAGCGCAATTCCGTAGGGGGCCAGTGTCGCCCATTCGAGCCCCGGAATGGTGAGGATCATCAGATTGAGCGCGATTCCGAACGGCGTCCAGAAAGCGATCGAGGAAAACCCCCGCATACAGGCGCTCACCATTCTTCGCTTGCGCGCCTCGTACACGAAATCGTCCATTTCATGGCGATGGGCCGCCAGCCCCTTCATGATGACCTCCAGCATCACACCGAGCCCGCCGAGATTCAAAAGCACGCCGAACAGGTGCCCACCCGCACCCAGAGAGGCATAGCGGCGGGTCGGCGGCTGCAGCGTCAGAAATTCTCCGGCAACTACGACAACCGAATCTTGAGTGGCCGCGATGCGCAGGAAAGCGGCAGCCGTCAGCAGAGCGGACAAAAACACGATACGCCCCGCCGCTTCGGTGAAGATGCGGGTTTCGATGCCATCGGCCAGCGCCAGAACGGCAATCGCGAGCGAGAAGAAAAGCAGCACCCATCCGACGCGGGCGATGTTGCGGTACGCAATCACGAGATAGGCGCCAAAGAACGGCACGGCCGCGATCGATATACCGCTTGCAGGGAAGACGCCCTGCGCGATGGCACCTGCGAGACAACACAGCAAACAGACAGCCGCAACCGGATTGCGAAAGCCGGATCGTTTCAGAGCAGACATCCGCACCCACTTTTCCGAAGGCGTCCAGTCCGCTTGCGAAACGGCGGCAGATGCGACCGCGCCGGGCGCGTTGGCCGGGCAGCAATGTCGAAAACTCCGCCTTCATCCGCGGCGGCCCGCAACGCGCGGGGCGCGGGAACAGCAAGAGCGAATGCTCGACAGAACCGATAACGCCGGGTCTTTGCGAAAGGAATGTTTGACGGATATTGGCAAAACGGCGGCGCGCGATGTCTTGTCGCGTTTGCGCCTTTGTCTTCCATACCTTTCACGCCGACACCCTCAACCACGCTCGCCCTTCTTCCCGCAGGTTTCCAGACACGAGCGGCGCCTGATCCCACTTGGATTTAGATGAAGGATTGCCGCCCAGACTGTGTCAGTTCAGCAGGGATCACAATGCGAATAGTCTACTTCAACACATATATGCAAACAGATAGTCCCCTGAATTGATAGTACCTCCCAACATGAGGCATAGTGCAGTACCAGAGAGGAGCAGCACATGATCAGTGGTTTCACCTCCCGTTTGACGCGGTTCGTCGCTGCGCAGCATCGGCTGAGCGAGGCAGATGCCGAGCAGGCCGCGCTTTGCGTGGAGGATACGGTCGCTGTCATCTACGGCGGGTGGCACGAGCCGGTGGTCCGCCGGCTGGCGGCACTTGACGGGGACGAGGCGGCCACGCCGACAAGCCCCCCTGAAACGGGGGGCGTCGAACGGGCCGCGTTCCTCAACGCCGTCGCCGGTCATGCGCTGGACTTCGACGATGTCCACACGCTCAGTGTCACGCACCCCAGTGTGGTTTTCGTGCCGGCGCTGCTGGCCATGGCCGACGCGCGGCCCGAGACGGCCGCCCGCGTCGCCCCCGCGCTTGCGGTGGGAACGGCCGTCAATGTCGCGCTGGGACAGGTCCTGGGCTTTGGTCACTACGACAAGGGCTGGCACGCCACATCGACGATCGGGGCAGTGGCCGCGGCGGCAGCAGTCGCGCATCAGCTTGGCCTCGACAAGGCCGCCATCGGCAACGCCCTGTCCCTGGCCGCGTCGCTGGCCGGCGGATTGCAGATCAATTTCGGCGCGATGGCCAAGCCGATCCAGGCCGGCAACGCCGCCCTTGTCGGACTGCGCGCTGCCCGCATGGCCGAGGCCGGCATTACCGGCGCTCCCGATATCTTCGCGCCGCGCGGCTTCTTCGATCTTTATGCCGGTCCGGACGGGCTTGCGGCCGACCCTGAGGAAGTGGTGCCAAGGATCGATCTGGGCAGCGTGTCGCGCAAGCTTTATCCGTGCTGCTATCTCACGCACAGGATGATCGCCGCAGGGCGGCATCTATACACCGAACGCGGCGGCGACGCGGTGCCCGGGGACTCGGCGATCGAAATGACAGTGCCCAAGGGCGTCATGGTGCCCCTGCATGTCACCAATCCCAAGGACGGAATGGAAGCCAAGTTCTGTGCCGCCTATACCCTGTGCGCCGCCCTGCATCAGGGCCAGGTCGGGCTCGCGGATTTCGAGGGCGACAGCCCCCACCGGGCCGAGATCCGTCGCCTGATGGACATGGTGACCATCGAAACCGAACCGGACGCGGGGCAGGATCGCGTCGGCGTGGACCATGGGGCGGTCCATGTCCGCCTGCGCAGAGGCAACGAAATCCTGGCCGAAACTTCGGTTGCGGCGCATCCCGGATCGCCCTCGGACCCGGCGACGCCAGCCGAGATTGGTGACAAGATCGCCGATTGTCTTGAGAAATACCGCCGGGACGGCGGCACGCCGCCCGCCGCCGGTCCGTTTCGTCAGGATCTGCGCACACGGCTGCATCTGCCGCCGCTGGGCGCTGCGATGGAAACCGACGGGCAATCACTTCACGCCCGTCACAACACACCAGAACACGGCATTTCAACCTACAACCAAGCACTGTCTGAAAGGACCACCTGATGGAGTCGATGATCTTCGACATGGCCGAGCGGCTTTTCCGCGACCATGTCAGCCACGGCCTGCGCGAGGACGCCGCCGCCGGACAATGCCCCGAGGCCCTCTGGACCCGGATCGAAGAGGCCGGGTTGCACATGGCGCTGGTGCCCGAAGAGGCTGGCGGCTTCGGCGTGCCCGCCGCCGAGGCGCTCGGGCTTGTGCGCATTGCCGGGGCGCATGGCCTGCCCCTGCCGCTCGCCGAAACCCTGATCGCAAATGCGGTTCTGGCGCGTGCGGGTCTGGCCCTGCCCGGCGGTAGGCTGACCATTGCCGAGGGCGAGGTGCTGCAGCTGGAACGGCGCGGCGGTGCCGTGCATGCAAGCGGGCAGCTGACGCTGGTGCCTTTTGCCCGCTGGGCGGACCGGATCGTGACCATTGCCGCGCTGGATGGCGCCGATCACGTATTGTCCCTGCCGGTGAAGGATCTGACCGTCACCCTGGCGCAGGACCTCGCCGGGATGCCGCGCGACGATGTCGCGGTCGATCTCGATCTGACAGAGGCCAATGCCGCCGCCTTGCCCGGGTCGATGGGCGGGATGCGCGGGCTGGGTGCGCTTGTCCGTAGCCTGGCCACCGCCGGTGCGATGGAAACCATCCTGAAGATGAGTGTCGAATACGCCAACGACCGGGTCCAGTTCGGACGATCGATCGGCAAGTTTCAGGCGATTCAGCAATACCTCGCAACGATGGCCGGAGAAACCGCCGCTTCGCGCACTGCCGCCGAAATGGCGGCCAACAGCTATGACACAGCCGCCTTTGCGCTGACCGTTGCCGCCGCCAAAAGCCGCGCCGGAGAAGCCGCGGAAACGGTCGGTGCGCTGGCTCATCAGGTTCATGGGGCCATCGGCTATACCCAGGAACATGCGCTGCACCATTTCACCAAACGGATCTGGAGCTGGCGCGACGAGTTCGGCACCGAACTGGACTGGACCAGAGAGCTGGGGCGGGCCGCCCTGTCGGGCCCCCGTGACACCTTTTGGCATTTCATCACCGACAGCACTGCACAAGGCACCCCGACATGACCCTCACTGCATTTCCCCCACCCCCTCCCGGCGCCGATCACGACGACCTCAGGCAAGAGGTCCGCGCGTTTCTGGCCGAAGAGCTGGCCGATTTTTCGCCCGAAAAGCGCGCGAAATCCTGGAACGGGTACAGCCGTGACTTTTCACGCAAGCTGGCGCAGCGTGGTTGGGTCGGCATGACCTTTCCCAAGGAATACGGCGGGCACGCCCGCAGCGCGCTGGAACGCTATGTCGTGTCCGAAGAGCTGCTGGCCGCCGGTGCGCCCGTCATCTCGCACTGGATCGCCGACCGTCAGAGCGCCCCCCTGATTCTGGCCAAGGGCACCGAAGAACAGAAACGCCGGATCGTGCCGCGCATCGCCGCGGGCGAGCTGTGTTTCTGCATCGGGATGAGCGAGCCCGATTCCGGATCGGACCTCGCTGCCACGCGCACCGTCGCCACCGAGGTCGAGGGCGGCTTTCAGATCAATGGCACGAAGGTCTGGACGACCTACGCACATGTGGCCGATTACATGATCCTGTTCTGCCGCACCGGCAAAAGCGAGGACCGCCACGGCGGAATGAGCCAGTTCCTGGTTGATCTCAAGGCCACCGAGAACATCCAGATCAGCCCGATCATCGACATGTGCGGCGAGCATCATTTCAACCAGGTCATCTTCGACGACACGTTCCTGCCATCCGACGCGCTATTGGGCGAAAAGGGCGGGGGCTGGTCGCAGGTCATGAGCGAACTGGCCTTCGAGCGCAGCGGACCGGAACGGTTCCTGTCGTCCTTTGCCCTGATCGAAGAACTGTTCCGGTTGCTGCGCGAAGACGCCACCGAGGCGCAACAGGCCGAGATCGGCCGCCTGTCCGCGCATCTGATGGTGCTGCGGCAAATGTCGCGGTCGGTCGCGGGGATGCTGAACGAGGGCAAGAACCCCGCGCTCCAGGCCGCCATCGTCAAGGACCTCGGCGCGCTTTATGAACAGGACATTCCGCGACTGGCCCGCAGCCTGGTCTCTCGCCCGGCCGTGCCCGGGGGACGCGACAGCTATGCGGCGGTGCTGGCCTATACCGAACTCGCGGTGCCGTCGTTCTCGCTCAGGGGGGGCACCCGCGAAATTCTGCGCGGCATCATCGCGCGCGGACTGGGACTGAGGTAACAGGGCGTCTCGGACAGCCAAAGTGGCGTGCCGTGTCACGGCGCACGCCGCTTTGGATCGGCGTGCGGTCCGGTGCGGAACGCGCCTAATGCAGGGCAGTTCCTGTCATGTCCGGACGATAGCCAAGTGCCATCGAAAGTTGATCGGCGCTTGCCTTTGCCGCTGTCACGCAGAGTTTTTGGTTCCGGGTGGCGCGCTCCAGAGGCGCGCCGATCACCAGGGCCCCTGCCATGCCACCATCGGCACGAAACACGGGCACTCCGAACCCTGCGGCGTCGATATGCGCCGTGCCGACCGTCCTAGGTCATGTTGACAAATGACGGAGCCAAAGGCGGATAGAGGTGATGTCGATGAAGCCCAAGAAGCTTTCGGCCGTCTTGTCGTAGCGTGTTGCGACGCGTCGGGCGTTCTTGAGCTTGTTGAAGCACCGC
>NZ_QITQ01000055.1 GCF_003260265.1 Roseovarius amoyensis | reverse complement strand
GGAGCAATTGGAACTCTTCGATGCACTGAGCCTGAAAACACCCTCCTGAAACGGCCCGGTTGTGGCAAAAGCAGATATCCCGCATCAATAATATCAATCACTTACGCGTTTAACTGTTGAAGTTGGGTTGCCCGCGTTCGGGTAGGCCACACGGCAAGCTTCGCGTAATTTCACGAACGCGGGATGCGCGAGGATGTTGTCGGGCCCTGGCGGACGAACGCGCCACAACTCCGACAACGCAGTCATCATTTCGTCACTAGGTTTAGACCCAAGCTCACCCATCAGGCAATCCGAAGCCTACGCAGTAGTTTGCCCAGCACCGTTTCATAGTCTTCCTGCTTGGAGAAGTCGGCATAGAGCTTCCCCTTAAGAAACTCTGGTAACTCACATTCTTCGTAAAGAAGAGGCAGAACAACGACTTCACCGCTAGAGATCTCGCGGTTCATTGCAACGTCAAGTTCCTTTTTCACCCACGGTGCGCCAATCGACTTATTTGAGAGAACCACGGCGATGTAGCGACTGAGCTTCATGCCTTCCTCGATCTTGGCGATCAGAGAGTCGCCGATATCGATTTCCGCCTCATCCAGCCACACATTCTCAACGCCGTGAGCGAGGAGATCTTTTCGTAGCTGGCGCACGAAGGGCTTATCGACGCCAGTATGACTTAGAAAAATGCCGTGATATTTCTCATGTCGCGGGTCGGCTTTCTCTAACGCCAAGCTGTCGCGGACCAATTGGTTCGCAGCCTCTTCTGACGTTGGAGGTGTGAGAAGCCAACCAGTGGTTGTTCCAAGCGCCACTTCACCGCCGAGGCTATAACCCTCTGGCGTCGCCGCGGTCGACATGTAACCGTCGTCAGGATCCGACAGGCACAGTGTCCAACCACCTGTTCTGGAGAGCGTCTCAAAGTAACGTGCAAACGGACTGTCAGCATCAATTGAACCGATCCTGCGCCCTTTTTTCACAAGAAGCTCGGAGCGCTTCAACAGCCGCGCCACCTTTGGTGCCACATATCCGAGATGGGTTTCACGATAGCCGAAAAAATTAACCCGCTTCGGTTCTGACAAGCACCAGACAACGGTTGCGCCATCTCCTATTGCAGCTTCCATCTCCTTACGCCGGTCCTCGCGGTCGAAAGCGGAGTCCAAATCATATCGATCGTTCTGCCCCTTCAGTTTGCCCAACTCGTAAAGCTCATCCGAAAACTCACCGGCCTGACCAAACAAAAAATGCGTGTAGCTTGCTGGGTTGATTATGATGGTATCGTATTCATAGAGAGGATAGGCAGATCGATCATGATCCACTCTTGGTTGGCACAAACCGAGATTGTCGATCTCGACCCCGTCGATGGCGTCCCCGGTGTAGGTAATCCCGACCGTCAGCACATTTCTCATTTCTTTTCCCCTTCAGCCGCAAGCGCCGCATGCGGCATCAGAAATTTGCTCAGATCTTTGACAACGTGATCTAGCGAGCCGGGATCAACGGAAACATCCCGCGCAAAGGCTGCCCACTGTCGCTGCTTGGCTTCATCTTGGCTGAAGGCAGGAGTCAGTCCGTCGGGGATATCCCTTGGAATCTCTGTTTCGCGCCGTTCGAACGTCGCCGCGATTGCGCGACCGAGTTGCGTCTCGTCAAATTCGAACGATTGGCTCAGTAGCCAGACATCGTAGTAATCTTTGATCCGCGTGTTGGTGAGACCGAGGGCTACCATCGCCTGGAACTTCTCCGCGACCACGGTCTCGCGGGCATAGCCGCGCAGCGTGGCCACCGGCATGTCGAGAAGTCCTGGCAGGTCAAGAATCTGTGGCTCGGGCTCCATCGCATCGCCAAACCCGACATCGACGCTGATCGACACCCGGGCACCGCCGACATCAGCGGTGGTTTTGATCCGTAGCCCGCCATATTCGGTGTCCTCCCGGATACGTCCAATGCGCGCGCCCTCGGCGTCAAAATGGACGCCGTCCGGTGCCTCGCTTGCGAAGATGTCCTTGAAAACGCCGAGCACTGCGTCCGGATCAGGATCTCCGTGGCCCAGAAGATCGACATCGCGGGTGCCGCGAAAAGGTTCATCGAACCAGGTCATCAACAAGACCGCGCCTTTGAGAACAAAGCGTTCTGCATGCAAAGACTCAGCCAAGCGATACAACAAGCGCTCATTGGCATAGCGGGTCAGGATGAGCTGATAGTTTTGTCCGCTGTCTTTGCTGATCTTGAGCAAGCGTGCGCGCACCGAAGCGCCAATATTCTTAATCTCTTTAGCCATTTGCGGTGAGCGCTTCGAGATAAGGACGGACAATTGTCGAGACGCCACCCGTTCCGGCCGAGCGTGCGATCTCTGCCGGGGTGGCCTTGCGCTGTCTCAGCGCTTCTTGAAGCCCCTCTAGGGCAACCGATTGACCAACCGACCGCCTATGCCGAAAGCAATCGGCAATGGTCTTGGCCACACCGAAGACCTTTACCGAGACGCCTTCAATCGATGTCGTCTCGACGTCTTCGGCCAGCAGAGCGTCCGTAAACCGAACAATGCGCAGCGCTGGCTCATCCTGCGGGGACCAGTCGTTCTTCCCGATCGCCATCCAGACGGACCGAGGGAGCTGGTCAGTTAGTTCGTGAAAAGCCAGCGCAGATGTGAGGCAGATAACGCCTTTGGGAACACGCTTCGCCGCTTCGGCAAGGCTGTGATTGGCATCCAGCGGCGCATCCGGCAGTTGATAGAGGCCCCGCGCCAGACGAATGACCTCGCCATCATCCCGCATCCGGCCGATGGCCGCAGCCGTGATACCTGCCGCCTTGAATTCAGACAGCCGGACGATGCCCCGGTTCCGGAGCATCTCTTTTGCTTGATCACGCTGCGTTTTGCCCTCTGGCATTGATATCAAACCACCAAGTTCTGGACCTACATTCTGAGGTTTAGTATCACTAACACAGCTACCGGTAAAGTCAGTTCGGTTGTTGAAAGCGCAAATTTATAAAGGGGGTCAGGACATTGGCAGGAAAATGGAGCATGCCCGGCGTTCCCCATAAAGGCTGGACATGTACGTCAGTAGACGATCTCGGCGCTCCGGATCAGGTCTGTGAAATGTGCGAGACCCAGGACATCCGGTATGTCCACCATATGGAACATCCGGATTATCCGGAAGGCCTCGGCGTCGGATGTGTCTGCGCAGAGAACATGGAAAACGACTACGAAGGACCGCGTCGCCGAGAACGCGCCCTTCGAAACGCCGCCCAACGCAAACAGCGCTGGCTCAGCCGGAAATGGAAGGTCTCGACAAAGGGAATGCCTATCTGAATACGGACGGGTTCAACATCACCGTATTTCAAAGGACGCCGACTCTGTGGGGTGCCCGGATCGAAGACCGCGCCACGAGCAGGTCAGTCTCTTCGAAGCGACCGCACAAGACCGAAGATGCAGCTAAACTGGCCGCATTTGACGCGATGATCTTCTTGAAAGAAGAACGCGGCTGGGGGACCTAAGCTATCATCGAACCCGGACCATCAGACCTGTCACACCGACATCCAGTTGCAATTGTCACGCGCTTGACGCCCACATTTCAGGCGCGTCGCGTAGAGCTCAGGGTCCGGTTCCCGCCCATCCCGCGACCACGGCACTTTGGACACTTCGGCGTAGCGTGTTCGCCCGCAAGTGCCTATACACAAAATCTGGACCAGACGCTGACGTGGAATGCCTTCAGCATATTTTGGTATCGGCACTGCAATTTCCTTCTCGACAGGTGGTGCGGGCGGGAGGTGATAAGCCCCTCCCTTGTGACGCTCTTGATCCAAACCGACCCGTCTAGAAAACCTCAGCTGTCTACGTGCGCTCAAGACCAAGTTAAGGACGGCTTCGCTAAGCCTGTCTTACAATGACTGGGTTCGTCGTACACATCACAAGCTTTCGAGAACCGCGCGTTATGGCCACATAGAGATCGCGCGCATTCAGCAGATCTGTATCAATTACTACGGCCACATCAGCCTCCAATCCTTTGAGAAGCAAAGTGCTGCCCACGGCCCGGCGCGGCAAGGCCCGGCCCTTGACGCGGGACTGCTCCCGCGCGCGAACCGCCATTTCATGAAAGTCATCGACATCCACGCATCCATTGAATGCCTGAATGGCAGAGCGCACCAAGGCCGGACGAAGCGGAAAAACGCCCGCTTGCCTATTGATCTCTACCAACACGGCCACGGCTGCTTCCGGACTCGGCGATTTTGCAAATACCAGCGCCGCACTCTCAGCATCTGTTGGCGGCGTCCGTTCTCGCCCCGCCAGCAATACGCCGAGCCGTTGCTTCATTTGTGCCGCGCCGACGCCAGTCATTGTGCTACCAGCAAAGTCTATCAGCTCCGCCGCCGCAGTCGGCGCGCGCATATCAAACGCCTCGGCAAACCGGATAAAATCGGTCAGATCTGCATTTTCCACTACGACTGCCCCATGCGCTCGTCCTGCGATATCCCGGTGCCGTGGTGGTCGTTTGGCGTCACAGACGATTAGGACACTCCCACCATCTACCGGCGCTCGCGTATTTGCAGCCTGCGTCTGCTTCTGGATATCGTCGTCACCCGTCACTGAAATCAGCTCCACCTCAGGTGGTGCTTGGCGCAGGTCAATGAGCTGACCCGATTGAAGCGCGGCCCTCACAGCCAAAAGCCATCGTCCAAAGTCTTCGGTCCCTGCATTGCGCCAACGCCATGGAACATCCAGCTCTCCCGCAGCCGGAAAGCGGGTCTGAACATCGGCCTGCCAATCGACGAGAACATTGGTGCCCCAACCAAAAATGGCCTGCATGGGATCGCCGAGAACGCAGGTCGGCAAGACTTCCGCAATCTTCGATACCATCGTGTGCTGTTCGATAATGCAATCCTGATACTCATCAACAAACAGACGGGCATAGGTCGCCTGGAGTACGTCCCTGAGATGATCGCCAGCAAGAATATTGAGCGTCCCCTTACGGATGGCGGGATAATCATCTCTTGGATTGTTGAGGTCCAGTGTTCCGTCCGCATGGCCACTGCGCTGCGGGAACGTTCCAATGAGACGCATTCCCCATCCGTCGATCGTCGTAATCCGAAACGCACTTTGCGGGACACCCATATGCGTCAGTCGGGCACGGAGCGCTGCAACACCGGCATTGGTATGCGTCAGTATCAAAATCGGTTTCGGATCGACGTGGCGTTGCAATGCCGACGCTATCAGATGCGATTTCCCGCATCCAGCAGGCGCGGAAACGCTGCCGCAAGTGATATTTAGCAGATCTATCTCAGCCATGAGGCGTTTGCGCCCAAGCGAGAAGCGCATTCACGCGGTTCTGAAAATCCTCACTGACATTTCCGAAGTTCGGTGCCAGAATATTGCGTGCCACATATTCCATACGGCCGACTGTCTTGAACCAAGGGTTTTTCTTGGTGGTGCATGCTGTAACAATCATATCTCGCTGAGCAGGTGAGATTACATGTTGCGGCGAATGAAGAATTGCACGGAGGTTCTCTATTGTTTCTTGGTTGGCTGACGATGATTGAACATGCGCCGCGACCATTTCCTGACCATGCTCTGCAATAGCGTAATCCATGAGAATCAAGAGTGTCGCATCTCCTGTGTTACCGACAATTGCTGCCTCTAACGATTGCCCAGCATGCCAAGTAAATGTAGCCCCCGCTGTTTGATGGAAAGCGGCTTCGATTTGTGTGTCGGGTATTAGATCAGCATCGCGAAATACCGCAGCGCGATACCCCAACTTCACGAACTCCGTCGCCTTTTCGTACAATCGGTCTGGATGACCGCCACCGCCATCAACAAGGGCGACGCCACAGGCAAAGATCGAGGGGCGGCCATGGGCAGTGCAGTGTTGTTCAAAGCCCCTTACAAACCCGACTTCAGACGCTCCCTCACAAACCAGAACCGATGGGGCCAGGAAAGCTTCGGGTGCGCTGCGCAGCGTCCCTTGTGCAGTATCAGGAACCAAACGCGCGACGTGCTTTCCTTCTGACTGACGTAAAACACGAAGCTGTTTCGCGGCAAGTTCCCTCAAAACGATTGGTGAGTGCGTCGTTGCGAAGACTTGTTGCGGCGGCACCTGTTCCTTCGCCCCTAAAGACCCCAATAACCGGATGATCCGATGTGGTTCCAGACCGTTTTCAACCTCGTCGACCAGCAGGATAGACGATACCGCTGCCACTTCGCGTTGGAGGCCCGCAATCAAGAGGCGCGTCGAACCTAGGCCAAGGCCGCGCAGGGGCACACCGTGTTCATCGTGCAGCGCGATGGATCCGCCCGTGACAGAAACAGAATGTGTGTCGAGAAGCGCCTGTGCTTTTGCACCGATCGGGATGCCGAGTTCATCGGCTGCCTTTTTGACCGACGCCAACGCATCTCCCAGTTGTGCATCTGCGTCATTGCCTGAGCTACTCCCCATCGGTTGGACAGGATCTGGCGTAATTCAAGCTACTCTTTGCATCTGCTGATCGGGGTTGGTTGTTTCATTTCTCTGCCAATAGACCACGGCGGGTGGTCTGCCGCCAAGGGCC
>NZ_QITQ01000054.1 GCF_003260265.1 Roseovarius amoyensis | reverse complement strand
TAAGCCCAGACGGCATAGGAGATGATCTCGCGGGGAAAACGAAAGCCCTTCAGGCGTCGAATTGTCAGTACGGTTTTCATGATGACCGCCTATCCCGACGGTACGCCGTGATCAACTTGGCAATGCCCAGTGAACTGATCACCGGGATAGCCGTCTGATTTGAAAAGGAGAGAACAATGAAGATTCAGGGACTTTTTGCCGTTGTAGCAACTGCCGACATGGTCCGGGCCGAGGCGTTCTACACGTCTCTCATCGGGCGCAGACCCGATGACCGGCCAATGGACGGACTAGTCCAGTGGCGCGATTTTCCCGACAATCTGCAAGTTGTCGAAGACGCAGAGAAAGCCGGGCATTCGATGATCACGATTGTCACGCCCGACATGACCGCCGCCCGACAGGATTTGGAAAACGCCGGACTGAAACTCGGAGAGGACATCCAGGGCGATTTCGGCATCGTCGCGCAGATCGACGATCCCGATGGCAACCGCCTCACACTTGCGGAGCCGCCCAAGAGCGCGTGATTGCGCCCGGCAGGACAATTGGAGCTTAGAGCATGAAAGAGATCACTTTTGGCGGGTCCGTTGCATTAACGTCAGAGCGCCGTGTTTGTCGTCGCTATTGATCCCGATCACGCAGCCTCTGCAAACAGATTGGCGATGAAGGCGGTCTCGTTGATCACCCCGGTCTCACAATTTTCGAGTTGGCCTTTTCGAATGGTGCGGAAGGTTTCGATACCGGCGAGCGCGGCCTTGGCTCCGGCCAGCGTCTGGAACCCCCGCATACGACGCAATCGCTGTTTCAGTGCGGCATGATCACTCTCAATCCGATTGTTTAAATACTTGCGGTCAATGTGGCGGATGGCGTTTCCAGGCCCGAGCCGGCCGTTGATCTCGCCGATCACCTTTGCATAGCTGTGCGCCTTGTCGGTGATGATGGTAAGAGGCTGATAGCACCGCACGGTCTCTCGCGCCTGGCGCAGAAATGCCCTTGCTGCCTTGGCATCCCGCCGCGCCGTAAGGCGGAAATCGATCAGTTGGCCGAACTGATCCACGGCCCGCCAAAGGTAGCGCCACCGCCCGCCCACGCGAACGTAGGTCTCATCGACGTGCCACTGCAGCCCTCGCCAAGAGCGATGCCGGGCTTGGGCTCGTTTCCGGATTTCGGGACCAAACTTTCGCACCCAGCGGTGAAAGGTCGAAGCATCAACAGTGATGCCCCGCTCAGCAAGCATATCTTGTACGTCCCGGCACGACAGCGGGTAACGACAGTACCAGCGCACCGCAAGTAGGATGATCTCGCGCGGAAACCTGTGCCGTTTGAAAGGGTTACGCCGGATCATCGCTTACTCCTCAGCTTGGGGTACCAATGTGTCCGACATCCCAACGGTTAATGCAACGGACCCGGTTCGTCAAATCCGAGAGCACGTTCAGCTATTTCGAAGCGCTCGAGAGCTACTTGGCTCAGCATGGTCGCCCGGTGGCGTTTTACAGCGACAAGCACACGGTGTTTCGTGTCGCCAAGGAAGATGCCAAGGGCGGCGCGCGCATGACCCAGTTCGGCCGGGCGCTGAACGAGCTAAACGTCGAGATCCTCTGCGCGAACAGCAGCCAGGCCAAGGGCCGCGTGGAGCGTGCAAACCGCACGTTGCAGGATCGTTTGGTGAAGGAACTGAGGCTCGCCGGGATCTCGGACCTGGAGGCCGGAAACGCCTTCCTGAAGGACTTCAAGGCCCGCTACAACGCCAGGTTCGCAAAACTTCCAGCCAAACCGGACAACCTGCACCGGGCGCTCAATATCGAGCCCGATCGGCTGGATGAGGTGCTGTGGGATTGCCAACTTGTTTGCAGTGCGGGGCTTGGTTAGGCGGTGGGTATGAATATACCATCCTCGATGCCGCGCCTGAAAGGCTACCGTTTCCCTCGTGAGATCGTTGCATATGCCGTCTGGGTCTACCATCGCTTCGCGCTCAGCACGGCGGATGTCGAGGATCTTCTTGCCGATCGAGGTGTGATGGTCAGCCGGGAAACGATCCGGAAGTGGGTGAATCGCTTTGGGCGCCACTTTGCCGATTGCATAAGGCGCGACAGACCGGCCGCGGTCGACAAATGGCACTTGGATGAGGTCGTCATCCCAATCAACGGCAGAAAATACTGGCTCTGGCGGGCAGTTGACGCGAACGGCGACGTGCTTGATATTCTCGTTCAGCCACAGCGCAACGCCAAGGCTGCAAGCCGTTTTCTGGCAAGGTTGATCGACCGGTTCGGTGAACCCCGTGTTGTCATCACGGACAAGTTGCGCAGCTATTTCAAGCCGGTCCGAGACCTGGCACCGGGCGCAGATCATCGCGCGCACAAGGGCTTGAACAACCGGATCGAAGGATCACACAGGCCAACACGAAAACGCGAGAAGTTGATGGGGCGGTTCAAGTCGCCCCGACAGGCACAGAGACTTCTGGCAACACATGATCAGATCAACATCGTTTTTCGCCCACGACGCTACCGACTCTCCGCCATCTCATACCGCCACGCCAGGACCGATGCTTTCGACCTCTGGAGAGGCTATGCTGCCGAAATGACCGCCTAACAGGCAGAGGTCTCGCCCCTCTCAAATAGGCAAAAACAAGTTGGCAATTCCCCCCTCGGTCGCTGTCAGATTTTCCCTATCATAGTGGCGTTAGTGGAGCGGAGCGCGTGAAGGCAGCGATGCTCGATAGACAATGCCCCACTCAACACGTAGACTTAGTCCGCAGCGCCTTGTTGGGCAAGTAACCGGCGCATCGTTCGACCCATTGCTATCCAGCTGGACATGGAAGCTACAAAGGCATGCACAAAGGTATGTTCGAGTTGGATTTGCATCTGGGGGTTCACAAGACCGCGACGACTTTTTTGCAAGCAGCCCTTTATTCAAACAAGCGTATCCTGACCGAAAGCGGCATTTGTGTACCCCACCACCGTCAAACTCGGAAGCATTTGACCAATCCTTGTCAACGCCGCGTAGATGAGTTGCGTGAATCTTCGAAACTTGGAGAGCGATTTGCACCCGGCCTTGAAAGGAGAGTTTCAGACTTCTTTGATGAACTGCGCAATGACAGCGTTAGCAAAATTCTCCTGACTGACGAAAACTTTGTTGGTCACTGTGGACATGTCGTTCATTCTGGAAAGTTATATAGCCGAAGAGAGGTCTTCCTACGGATGCTGAAAGATCTCCTTCCAGAGAGTCCTAGACACATCTATTTATCATTTCGACAATATGATCAGTTCTTTTCATCGGTATATTTCCAGTACTTACTTGATGTCACACCGCGGCGATTTGTGCCGCCCGAAACGTTTGCACAACGTGTCTTGGAACGCCGACCAAGCTGGACACATTTCATCGCCTGTATTCGGAATACTTTCTCCGATAGCCAGATTGTCGTCTGGTCATACGAGGGTGCGCAAAAGGATTGGCACCTGGTACTGGACGCAATGCTGGGCTCAAAAGTCAGCAGCAAACTTGACCTTCGCATTGGCGACGGCGACCCACATATTCGCAGGTCAATGTCAGGCAAGGCTTTCCACACGTTCTTGCAAAAATATCAACGGGACGGCGCTCAGAATGCCCTCAGTTGCCTTGGTGAGATTCGGGCGCGATTTGATGGTGACCAATCATTAGGCAAGGCTACCATCTTTAGCGCAGATGAAGTAATGCATCTAGAACGCTTGTACGGGCGGCATCTCAACGAGTTACGGCATAAACTTAAAGATGTAAGAAGGCTATGCTGATTTCAGACAATCATGATTGATAATGACGCGTTACACACCATGCAAATAAAGCGGAATACAGCATGCAACCAACAGACCCTGTGATACCATGTCCTTAGAGTTCGATGGAACCGTTGCGAATATATTCCATTGTTCGGCTGATAACGTAGGCGACCAGATGAGTGGACCAGCTCAATACTTATGGCCGGCCAAGACAACTAATCACCCAATACCGCCTCGCCGAGATGCAATTGAGTGTTACTCAAAGAACGTCATCTTGGGTGGTGGCCAGATTTTCGGGCAACTCGCAGATGTAATGTCCAAAGTATTGGAGTCTCAAGCTCGCGCCAAGATGGTAGCTTGGGGAGTCGGCCTACCATTACAAGGCACAAACGATAATTTAGTAAAGGGGATTGCTGGTTATTTCTCGCTGTTCGGAACTCGGAACTACGAATGGAAAGACGAGCTTAATTTCGTCCCATGCGCAAGTTGTCTGGCAAGGTGTTTTGATCAGGTGCCATTGCCAACTAATGATCTGGTTTTTTATGTGCACCGGAGAAAAGGGACGCGACTGGAAGTGCCAGACGGAGCGCCCGTGATGTCGAATGCATGGTGCACGCCGCAACACGTCATTGATTTCATTGCTTCCGGTGACACCGTGGTGACGAGTTCGTATCATGGTGTGTATTGGGCGCAGCTATTGGGCCGAAAGGTGATCTGCCTGCCGTATAACGCGAAGTTCAAGACATTTCAGCATCCACCTACCGTTGCTGACGCGTCGAATTGGCAAGAGCATGTCTCGAAAGCCCGTCGCACACATCCACTCTTGGAGGAGTATCGAGCCTTGAATTTGAGCTTCGCAATGAAAGTCGCGGAGGTATATGTTGGTTAATGTCCCAAAAGAAACCAAAGAGATTTTCATTCATCTTGGCCCACATAGAACGGGTTCGACTGCGATCCAGAAATGTCTAAACGCCAACGCAAGCTTCCTGCGGCAGAACGGTGCGTACTTTCTTCATGATGCTTACACGCATCAAGCCGCAATCTCGCTCGCGAGAGAGGACTTCAAAGAGGCGGAACAACAGCTTGCGGCCATAGGAGAGCGCCTATCTGAAGTTCCAGAGGCCCGTGTGATTTTGAGCCAAGAGGATTTTTGTGGTGAATTGCCTGGGCGCTCACGCGGAAAACGAATTTACCCTTACTTGACAAAGAATCTTAGGATCATCTCGCGTGCGCTACGACCACATTCGGTGAAATTCATCTTTTTCGTTAGGAATGAAGATGACTGGTTGAAAAGCTGTTACCATCAACACCTTAAGTATAGAACAATGTTCGCTGATTTCGAATCTTTTCGGTATCATCTTGGGGGCCACCTTTCTTGGGAGGAAAAGCTTGAAAAGCCGCGTGCCACTTTCAAGGAAAAATTCAAAACGCTTCCATATAATGAAGAGCGGTCAGCTGGCGTTACTTCACTGCTTCAAATGATTGGCTCGCGCTCGCGAGGATTACATATGCCGCCATCTTACGTGAATTCATCTACCGCAGGAGATGTGACGCGACGGTTAGAACGTATCAACGCACTTTCTTCTTTCAAGGATACTGCATGGTTTTCCAAGTCGCTCGTGATGCATGGTTGGTCGCCGCGGCCACTTTCGCATCACGCCAATCCACCCTTTGAAAATCCAAGCGAGATTGCGGCTTTAGCGTTGCCAGAGTTGACCCAACGGGCTGAGAAACGAGTACAACAGCAGGATGTGAAGGACATCTTGCCGGAGAAAGCTACGGATCTATCCAGTTATGTTTTTGACATCTTGCCAGAGGATATAGAGCAACCATCGGTTTCGAGGATCGATATGTGCAACCAATCTCGGATCCTCGACTATCATTTACGCGGTAAGTCGCGTTTGGCCAAACTCAATTCGCTAACTATTAGTTATCTTCGGCGCGACACTGTTCACACTGAAAAGGCAAAGTACCTTTTCCACAGGATATGGTTTGAGTACGGTGTGCTACTCGTAAATGAATTGAGCACAAGATGGTTAATCTCGACACTGCAAACTTTCCTGGATCATGGCCTCAATGAAGCACAACGGACTATAGGCGCAAGTGGATATTTCTACGCAAATATGATGAAGATTTATGAGGGTGAGAGAGCAATAGAAGGCAGGGAACAGGACGCAATTTATTCTGAGACGAAATCACAAACCAAAAATCGGTTTGCAGGTCTCGACCGCTACAATGTCGGTGGGACCGATTTACTGCTAAACACCAATGCCTTGGCGCTCGATATTGCTAGGCGCGATGACATCGCCGGTTTGGTGCTGACTGAACTTCTGCTGCGTACAAAATGCTCGCACAACGTATTCACAAGAATGGACAAAACACGAAAAGGCAAAGGCATTTCTGTTCGTGGATTCGAAGATACTTGGTCATTCTTTGTCGAGCCGTGAAGAAGATATGTAACCGGCCGGTAAGGACCGCAGCTCAAGCGAACGCCTTGGCCTCTTTGGATTGCGGCACCCAGTTCCACGGCAGCAGCTCGTCGATGCGATTGATCTTGTGATCTCCGATGCGGGCAAGGATGTCTGCCAGGTAGGCTTCGGGGTCGTGGCCGCTGAGCTTCGCGCTTTCGATGATCGTCATGGCTTCCGCGAGGGTTTCACCCCCTGCATCGGCCCCGGCGAAGAGCCAATTCTTCCGACCAATCACCACGGGCTTGATTGCACGCTCGGCCGGGTTGTTGTCGATGGCCACGCGGCCGTCCTCCAGGAAGAGCGTGAAGGAGGGCCAGCGGCGGAGCGCGTAGCGGAAGGCTTTGGCCAGTGCGCTCTTGCCGGAGACCCGACCGAGCTGGGTCTCCGACCACGCCTTGAAGTCCTCCGCCAGCGGGCGCGTGCGGGTCTGCCTGACGCGTCGCCGCTCTTCGGCGGAGCAGCCGGTGATCTCGCGTTCGATGTCGTAGAGCGCCCGATACGGTCCACCCAACTTCGACAGTTCGCGGCTGATTTTTCCGGATTTCGTTTGGCGCAGGTCAACAAAACAAGGCGTTTTGTATCGCGAAGCGGTAGATTTCGTGGGATCGTTGTTGTGGCACGTGGTGTGATTTT
>NZ_QITQ01000053.1 GCF_003260265.1 Roseovarius amoyensis | reverse complement strand
GATGTTCACGGAATAGCCGGACGCCGCGCTCGCGGAACTCGGCTGTGTACTTCGGGGTGGGCTTCTTCTGATCCATAGGGCTCATCCTTTGAGAGTTTTACTCTCCGGTAAACCCGGGGCGGTTCAGTCCGGGAATTACCGAAATCCCTGTCCGGGAATTTGCGAAATCCGCACCACGTCGGGAAGACGCGCCGCTGAAAGGTTATGGCCACGCGCGCAGCCCCGAAATAGCGTAGCTGGTGGCCATAACCTGGTCTCAGGTCTCAACAGTGATTTTGCATAAACCACACCGCTGAGGAGACCGGCTATGACCGCCCCCATACTATCCGCTTCGACCTTGCTGGTCGCAATCGACGTTTGCAAGCACCGCCACGAGGTGCTGATTGGCGTTTCTGGCAAGAAGCGCCGTCGCCGATTGACGATCACAAACACGCTGGAGGACTTTCAGCGCCTGATCAGGTCTCTTGCCAGCTACGAACTGCCGGTTCGGATCGGATTTGAAGCGAACGGCAATTTTCACCGACCGCTGGCCCATCATCTCGGCCAGGCCGGTTTCGAGCTGAAGCTGATCTCCTCCGTGGGTTTGGCCCGAAGTAAGCATCGAAAAGGAACAGGTGAATTCCTTCCCAGCCCATGGCCACCTGCAGAATGCCGTGCAACTCTCACAATCTTGTCGAAGACGGCACAGGCACGCGCTGCCAGATCACTGGGCTGATCCCAAGAAGACGAATTTTCAGTTGATAGATTTCTGGTGCGGTGGACATCCAAAATCCTTGGCGGCATCATCCCCACGATTCAACTGCCCCACTCTTTGCGGTACTCTCCTAGACCGTCTGGTCGGGCCGGCGTCTAGCGTCCACCATGTTCAGCGTCAGCTCCGCAAAGAGCTGCGATACGTCCTCGATCGACAGGCGTCCCTCGGGCTGGTACCAGTTGAAGATCCAGCAGACCATCCCGGCAATCGCGCGTGCCGTTAACGGCACGTCGCTTACGCGGAAATCCTCCGTCTCGACACCCTTGCGCAAAAGTTTCTCAAGGCGCTCGTCGAACTCCCTGCGCCGCCCGATCACATACTGCCGCACGACGGGCGAAAGGTTCAGTTCCTCGCGAAAGAACACGGAAACGTAGTTCTGGTTGATGCCCTGCACCGTGGCGAAGCGGCGGACGAACGTGTGAAGCGAGTCCGTGGGGGAAAGATCCTCGGAAAAGACCTCGTCCATGACCAGATGCGGCAAGTCGATCGTGGCAGTGCAGATTTGTTCTAGGATATCCTGTTTGTTCTTCATGTAATAGTAGATGAAAGGCTTGGTCACGCCGATCTTCTTGGCCAGTTCGCCAACCAACGCCCCGCTGTAGCCCTTTTGGCTAAACAGTTCGGCGGCGCTGCTCAGAATGCGCTGGCGGCGATACAGATGCAGCTCATCACGGATAGAATTACCGCCGCCCTCCGCTTGGACATTGGGTGCGGAGAGAATCTCAATTCCTCCTCCGGCATCCTCTTCCCTGAGCTTGAAGATGGACGACGTGGTTTGCTTCGGCATATGCACTCCTGCAATATCTGCATTACGCTAACCCGCTGTACATATACTCTGCACCGCCTTAAGCAAGCCGCATATCGCCGCATGCGGATCAGTCGCAGGGAAGGCCGAGCTGTTTGGCGATCGCACGCAACTGGATCTCGAAACTGCCCACCGTGACCGGCGCCACAAGCGCATCGAGCGCCATGCGCATGACAGGCAGCTCTTCGGTGAGGCCCCAGCCGCCGCCAATGTGCAAGGCAGACTGGGTGACCCGCACGACCGCCTGGGTCACAAACAGCTTGGCGCAGGATACTTGCTGAATTAGATCGGCAATTGGGCATCCGCTGTCCCAGCGGTCAGCCGCCTCATAGGCAAGAAGGCGCGCCGCTTCGATGTCGGTCTGGTTCTGCGCCAGCATAAAGGCAATGGACTGGTTGGCCCCGATCGGACGTCCGAACTGGTGGCGGGTCTTGGCATAATCCAGCGCCCAGTCCTGGGCGTGCTGCATGTGTCCCAGCCAGCGCGCCGAAACAAGGATACGCTCGCGATTGAACCCTGCCATGATCTGACGAAAGCCCGCCGGAACCCGCCGGGCCTCGGGAACACGCACCCCGTTCAGGTGCACCCGGTAGGTGGGGGCAGGACGGTTAGCATAGGTGGGGATGCGCGACACCTCGACACCGGGGCTATTCCGATCAACGGCAAAAAAGCTCATGCCTTCGCGACCGCGCTCACGGTCGGTCTGTGCCAGCAGCACCAGAACATCGGCCTCACCGGCCAGCGTGATGAAGGACTTGATCCCGTCGAGAACCCAGTCGTCACCGTCACGTCGCGCCGTGGACTTCACGTTCTGGACGTCGTTACCGGCATCAGGTTCGGTCACCGCGATGGCCAGGATCTTTTCGCCATTGATCGAGGCCCGTGCGAGGTCCTGCTGCTCGGGAGTCCCGAAGTCATGCAGAATCCCGCCAGCCACGCCCTGGATGATCAGCGCGTTGGGAAGCCCCGGATTGACACGTGCACATTCCTCGATGCAGATCGCCTCCTCGTGCACACCAAGATCCGCGCCGCCCACCTCGGTCGGCGCGGCGATACCGATCAGGCCCGCCTTCGCGGCAGCTGTGAAAAACGCGCGCGGGAACTGGCTTTCGCGGTCTGCCTCCTGCCAGATCGGGGCGATCTCGCGTTCGGCAAAACGTCGGCACGTCTCGCGGAACATCGCGCGATCCACTGTTTCGGAGGGGCGCCGGCGTTCAGTTGTCATGGTCTTTTCCTATATATGTTCAATTCGGCCGGGTTTTGGACGTCAGGCGCGCGCGATGACGCTCTATGGCCTCGTCCACGCCGGGCGCGGCAAAGTTGCGATGCATCATGCTGCCGGCAAGCTTCATCTGCTCGCCGAATGGAAGGGGCGCAGCACTGGCAGAGAATTCGCGTCCCAGCGTCAACGAGGCGCGAAGATCCAGATAGTGGCTCACCCGTTCCTCGGCGCGTTCACGAAATCCGTCCTGCGGCAGCACCTCTGTCACCAAGCCCAGCCCGAAGGCTTCCTCTGCGTCCAGCGCGCGACCGGTGGCGCAAAGCTGCCAGGCAAGCGAGTCCGGGATCCGCCGCGTCAACAGTGCGTGCAGCAGGAATGGATACATGCGGAACTGAATCTCGGGAAAGCTGACGGATACATCTGCCCGCGCGATCACGATATCGCTGAGGCAAGGGAATATAGTGCAGCCGCCCTTCGCGTAACCGTGAAGCACGGTGACGATCAGGGCCGGGCACGTCTCGATCGCTTCGGAGAGGGCAAGGATCACCTCCTCCTGTCGCTCCAAACCCTCTCGCCCAGCGCGTAACTCCGAGATGTCGGCACCGGCCGAGAAGCCGCGGTCGCCCGAAGCGTCGATCACCAGGGCCTTCTCGCCCGGCGCGCCGCCGATGCCGCGCACGATGCCGGCGATCTCTTCCATCATGTCTGAAGACAGGGCATTCGATTTTTCCGGACGGTCAATGGTGATGCGCGTCAACGCGCCGTTACTCTGGGACTTGAGGACGGTCATCGGGGTTCCTTCAGGTGAGAAAAGTGGAGCGCTCTGCCAGCCGGAGCGGGACTGAGTCATGAAACGGGGCGCGCTCGAAGGCATGGTTCAGCGCCAGCTTGTGAGCGACGAAACCTTCGCTTGCAGTCTCCGCCAGCCGGGCTGCAACATCCCGCGCCCTGGCTTCAAGCTGCTCGCCCTGCACGATCTCGTTTGCGAGACCCAGCGTCAGAGCTTCGTCGGCTCCCATGCGGCGCGCGGTAAGGATCAGCTCGCGCGCGGCGGGCAGCCCGATCCGGCGCGGCAGCAGGTGGAGCGACGCCATGTCGGGGATCACGCCGATCCGCCCGAAGACCTGGCAGAACCAGGCGCGCGGCGTACACAGGATCACATCGCCTGCCATCGCCAAGCTGAAGCCCGCTCCCGCGCAGGGGCCGTCAACGGCCACGACCACGGGTTTGGGGAAATCCACGAAGTCGGCGAACCAAGCATGAAGCAGCTGGATGCGGTGCCGGGTGGCGATCGCCCGGTCGGCGCCCTCGCTAAGGCTTTTCAGGTCGCCCCCGGCGCAGAACGTTCCGCCCCGACCGGTGAGAACGAGCGCGCGGACGCTGGCATTGTCGCGACTTTCCGCAATCGCCTCGGCCAGTTCCGCACGCATCCCAAGGCTAAGGGCATTGCGCTGCGCAGGTTCGTTCAGCGCGATCAGCAGGATGCCGTCGGCTTCTTCGGTCTGGATGTGTCTGTAGGTCATGTGTTTTGGGGTTCCGGTGCATTGGGCGCCGCCCCCTGGGCGGCGCCCGCTTTCACGGTTCAGAGGCCGCCGTAGCTCGACACGTCGAGACCCGAATAGGCGTTCTCGCGAAGACGCTCGCCCATCTTCACGCCGTCACGTCCGGTTTCGGCGGCAATACCCTTCCATTTCTCAATCATAGCCATGAACTCATCTCTGACCTCTTCGGGATTGTCGATTTTGTACTTCTCGCGGGCAAGCGCGTACATCGTTTCGACATCCTTCTCGGTGAACTCCGCCATCTTGGCCTTGAGATCGTCACCCGGCGCGATCACCTCAATACCGCGTTCCTTCGCGTCCGTCAGGGCCTCCTCGGAATCCTTCAGATAGGCACCGGTGATGCGCATCATCGCAACCGCAGCCGAATCCAGAAATGCACGGCGCTCCTGCTCCGACAGGCCGGCCCAACTCTCCGCCGAGAACACGAAGGGTGATGAGACACGGTGCATTGTCACCGGCAGGGTGATCACGCTCTTGGCGACTTCGGCAAGTGAATGGGTCTGAAGGATCGCGGGAGGATTGAGGGTAATGTCGACCCCGCCACGGTTCATCATCTCATAGACTTCCGAGCCGCCCACGTTGATCGGCGACAGCCCGAAATAGTCTGCCCAACGCGCGTTGTAATCGCCGCCAGGAACCCGAACCCTCTTGCCCACCAGATCCTCGGGAGTGCGATAAACCTCGCGGTTGACGAGCATAAGCGGAGCAGCGGTGTAGCTGCCAGTGAAGACAATGCCCGCCGCATTGAATTCATCTAGGCAACGCTGGCACTTGGTCAGGACAAATTCGTTGAACGCACCGGCGACGACAAGCGTGTCGTCGGTGGGAACTGCTAGGTCGTTGAGATACTGCACCATCGGCAGTTCCGCCGGGTGGTAGGTCAGAATCACCATCCCGGCATCGACCGCGCCAGCTTGCAGCCCGCCGAGCGTCGCCCGCGCGCTGAGCGGGGTGCCGCCAGTAAAGAGCTTGATATCAAGCTCGCCATCGGTTGCCTGCTTCATCTCTTCGATCAGCGGCATTGTACCATCGGTGACGACCACGTGCTTGGGTAGCACGTACTGGTTCAGGGTCAGCGATTTGGCCGCCGCGTCACCTCCGGAAAATGCTCCCGCAACGAGCAGTGCCGTGGCTGTTACGGTCGAGATATTCAAGGTTTTGAAAAACAATTCCGTTACTCCCTTACGCCTGAGCCGAGAAAGCTCGGGCCGTTATCTATTGTCGCAACTTCCTCCCGAAGCGGACGAGAATACCATAGAGTATATTTTAATTCCACGTCAACGCGCTTTGCGGGGCGAGCAGGGTACTCCGGGAGCTGCCCGCGAGACCCTCTGGCGGTGCACTTCGGTCGAGAAGGTGCGTCCGTATCGTTCGCGGTCTCGTATCCGGCGTCGGGACCCGCTTTGAGGCGTGCGCTCCGACCGCGAAGCTCGAGCGTCGTTGAAGCGGGGCGGTTACCGACGCCCGTTTCAGGGCGGTCACGGCTCCCTTCTGATCCGCCGCCGCTCAGTCAAGATCAAAGCCGGCGTAGCCGTTGTTTGCCACCTCCTCAAGGCGCCGCCTGTACCGGGGCGAGCCTCCATTATAGATTAGGTAGCGGATCCCGTCGCGCCCCTCCAGGTTCGAGTTGTAACCCGTGAACCAGGATTTCGCGGTACGAAACAGCGTCATCTGATAGAGGTCGCGAACTTCCTTCTGCCAAGCAGAAACCGCTTCTTCCTGCGGCTCGACGCGCTGGATGCCCTTGTCGCGAAGCATCACCATGAAGCCTGACACCCAGTCGACAATGTCCTCAATGCCGCGCGGAAAGTTGGTGGACACCGAACCGCCTTGCGGGCCTGCCAATGTGAAGAGATTGGGAAAGCCGCGCGACTGGACGCCGAGATAGGTGAGTGGCCCTTCACTCCACTGATCGCGCAGGCTGACCCCGTTCGAGCCAACGATGTTGATCCGGTCGAACGCGCCGGTAATGGCATCGAAACCTGTTGCGTAGATCAGGCTGTCAATTTCGTATTCCTGCGATGTCGTTAGAACGCCCTTCGGTGTAATCCGGACGATCGGGGATTCATTCACATCGACCAGATGAACGTTTGGCCGATTGTAGGCTTCGTAATACCCCGTTTCGAGAGGCACGCGTCTGGTTCCAAAGCCATGATCCCGCGGTATCAGTTTCTCCGCCACCTCGGGGTCGTGCACCCGCTGGCGGATCTTGTCGGCAATAAAAGCCGTGTATTCTGCGTTCGCGTCGGTGTCTGTGAGCACTTCCATGAAGTTTCCGATCCACACCCCGAAACCGGGCGAGGCGTAAAGTTCCTCCCAGAACGCAAGGCGCTCTTCCTCGGGCACCTCGTTGAACTTGCGACGGTCGGGACCGTGCAGGAAACCGCCCGGAGTTGTCTGGCACTTGGCGAAAATCTCGTCGTAGCGGGCCTTGATCCGGTCCATCTCCTCGGGAGAAATCGGCGAGTTGTGCAGCGGCGCGCACCAGTTCGGACGTCGCTGGAACACGTAAAGCTCCTTGGCCTGCTTGGCGACTTCGGGAACGAGCTGCACGCCCGTCGCGCCGGTGCCGATCAGCCCGACGCGTTCGCCGATGAAATCCGTCTTTTCCTTCGGCCAGTCATAGGTGTGGAAGGCCTGGCCGCCGAAGGTTTCGCGGCCTTCGATGCGAGGCAGTGTCGGCGCCGAGAGCATCCCGACGGCGGTCAGAAGATAGGTGCAGCGATACACCAACCCGTTTTCGGTCCGCACCACCCATTCGTTCACGTCCTCGTCGTAGACCGCATCGCTGACCCGGCTGCCGAACACCATGTGGCGGCGCAGGTCGAACTTCTCAATGACGTAATTGAGGTAAGAGAGCGTTTCCGTCTGCGGCGCAAAATGCTCTTTCCAGTCCCATTCCTGAAGGAGCTCGCGCGAGAAGGAATAGCCGTAGCTGTAGCTCTCGGAATCGAAGCGGCAGCCGGGGTAGCGGTTCCAGTACCAAGTACCGCCAGGGGCCTCGCCGGCCTCGAGAACAATTGTTGCGAAACCCGACTCGCGCAGGCGATATAGCGCGTAGATCCCGCATACACCCGCGCCGATGACCAGAACATCGGTCCGCACCGGAGAGGCGTCCTCTGGCTGCGAGGAGGGCGCGGGTTGGCTTGCCTGGCGCTGCGGCTTGTGTTGTGTCATCAAATCCTCCATCTCGGTAGCCCGGCGGCCGTGCGTCAGTAATGCGCGCGGCACGTAGGAATTTTTTTCTACTGGCGAGTAGTATCTTTGCCCTTCAGGAATGTCAACGCAGGCTCGTGACGGACATTGTTGCACAAAGCGATGACAGGGATTCCTTCGCGAATCCAGATAGTTATATCGGGTGCATGCCGAGCCTTCTCCTATCCGTTACCGCACGAAGAACTGGTCATCCTGTAACGCCTCACGGCGCAAGCGGGACTCATTGTCGATCTGGTTTGATCCGGACATGGTCTGGCACGCGGAAAGGTGCGGCAAGCGTGGATGACCGGAAACCTTTTCCGATGCTGCAATTCAAACCTGCCTGACGTTCGAGGTGCTTTTCGGCCTTCCACTTCGCCAGAGGGCCGGGCTGATCGAGAGCCTGATCCGGATGGCCGGGCTCGACTGGCCGGCGCCGGACGTCTCGACGCTGTGTCGCCGCCAGGCGCGGATCGCAGTGCAGTTCCCATATCGCGCCTCCGGGCAGCCGCTGACCCTGCTGGTGGACAGCGCCGGGATCAAGTTTCGCGGCGATGGCGAGTGGTTGGTCCGCAAGCATGGCACCACGCGCCGCAGGCAATGGCGAAAGGTCCATATCGCCATGGATGTGGGCACCGGCGATGTCCGCACGGTCGAGTTCACGTCAAGCCGCCAGGGCGACAGTCCCCTGCTGCCGGAGTTTCTGGCCCAGATCCCGCCGGATGAGCTGATCGAGACC
>NZ_QITQ01000052.1 GCF_003260265.1 Roseovarius amoyensis | reverse complement strand
GGACCCTGAAATACGAGTGCGTCTACCTGCATGCCTGGGAGACCGGGTCGGAAGCAAAGGCGGGCATCCGGAAATGGATGACCTTCTACAACCACCAACGCCCGCACTCGGCCCTTGGCGGCAGACCGCCAGCCGTGGTCTATTGGCAGAGAAATGAAACAACCAACCCCGATCAGCAGATGCAAAGAGTAGCTTGAATTACGCCAGATCCTGTCCAACCGATGGGGAGTAGCTCAGAGCAGCCTTGGTAAAGACCAATTCGGTATTATCGACAATGCACAAAAGCCGAGGCAGATGAAAAATGTGTCCGAACGGCTCACAGAGATTGATGTCGATAATAGGATCCTCAATGAGTCAGGATATGACCATACCGATGAGCAATTTAGGACGCCAATCGTCGGCCTCTACACGCAAATGCGTGATACGTGGGAGAGAATTGTCGAGGAGATCCTTCTCAACCGTGTTGTTCAGAGGTTCAGGCCGGAGATCATGACGCAGCGGCTTGAAGAAGCATGTATTGATCCGGGGAATGATTATCCGCCGATATTCGAGGGAATGAAGCGATGTTCCCATTATTCTGGACATGATCTCGCAGAGGACTTGCCGACAGAACTTCCAAAAGCAGACGAGATCGTGCAGGACATCGAAGCCCTCAAAGAATTCGCCAAGATTGCTACAGAACGTAGAAGCAAGCTTCGAAAGGGCCGCAAGTACGAAGAAGGCGTGAAGGCCATTCTTCTGTGAACTGAACCGCCCCGGTTTTGCCGGAGGCTGATTACTCCGTCTTACGCGACTTTATAGAACTCGTTGCACTGTTCAAAGAACATCTTCTCGGCCTCTGCTGGTGGGAGGTTCCCGATGGGTTGCAGCAGGCGGCGATTGTTGAACCAGTCGACCCATTTCAGGGTTACCCACTCGACCGCCTCTGCGGTCTTCCACGGCCCCAACCGGTGAATGACCTCCGCTTTGAAGAGGCCGATGATCGTCTCCGCCAGCGCGTTGTCTGAGAATGGCGGTGCAAGAGTCGGCCACGGTAGCGGCGGGATGTCCTTGCTGCGGGCGGCGAGTCGTCCACCTTTGGAGTGCGTCCCTGTTTCTCAGCGCTCTTCACCGCCACAAAACGCATGCTGGGGCGGCTGGCGGCTTCGGCTATCGCCTCAGCGTCAGCCCGATCATTCTTCTGGCGTTTCACGAACGGCTTCACATAGGCCGGAGGGATAAGGCGCGCCTCATGTCCATAAGACTGAGCGACCCGCCCCCAGTGATGGGACGTCGCACAGGCCTCCATCGCCACGACACAATCCGCTTGCTCCGCCAAGAGGTGATACAGACGCGGTCGCGACACTGACCTGTTGAAAACAACGGCACCGTCTGCCGTGACGCCGCAAACCTGAAAACTGCCCTTGGCAAGATCAATCGCCAATATGCTAATCTCTGACATGGATGCCTCCATCGTGTTGGTTCCTACAAAACCGTTATGGCACATTCGATGCCGTCGGGTGGGGGCATCCACCGCATCAGTTCAGTCAGCCCAATTACGCATGCTTCCCGCCCTTCGTGTCGAGCGTCTCGGCGCTAATCAGGTAAACGGGCCGAATGTCCGCTTCCACAAGACAGGTTAGGTACTGCAAAGTTACCAACTTGGCCGATCTGGCATGCGGACAGGCGAATTCTCAGCACAACCGCTCCAACTGCAAGGGTGCGAAAGCCTGGGATCGGAGCGGGCATCGGACTGCTCAGGATAACTCCTGCCCATATCTCGCCGGCACCGTCGAGTGACGCCGGAATTCTCTATCCCTGCCACACAATTTCAAGGGGTTGTAAAAACTATGCCCGAAATTCGGTACAAACACCCCTCAAATGGGAGGAACTATGCCTGAATCTACACAGGTCTTCGCTTCACGAAAGGCTACAGCCCCCCGTCTTGCCACCCGCTTTATGGATTTTATGAACGCTGCGATGCCTGAATCGCCCACGCCCCAGATACAGCGGTGAGCAGTCAGCTGGGCGCAATATATTGATCCAACACCAGCACCGCCGGATCTTCTGCCCGATTTCGCGCCAACTTAACCCCGATTTACAAATGCCTCAGTGCGTCCAGATGCCGCGCCGGTCGGTCGAGAAATTCTCGCCATAGCCGCGTTGACGAAGGATTGGCTTGCGCGGGTGGGGGTCCTGCACCACGACCTCGATGCCGTGTTCGTTGGCATAGTCCAGCGCCGCCTCCTTGGTGGGAAAGCGCAGGCGCACCTGGGTGCGGGTGTCGGCGGACGAGGTCCAGCCCATCAGCGGGTCGATGTCGCGCCCGCTTTCATTGGGGAATTCCAGCACCCATTGCCTGGTCTTGGCAGTACCGGACTGCATGGCGTTGCGCGCGGGCTTGTAGATACGGGCGGGCATCGGCGACCTCCTTGATCTGGGCGTGTTATTCCAAATCCCGGCAGCGCGGGCAAGAGCGCAATTGCGCGTAGCCCAAACAGGATCAGTTGTGATTGAACCAAAGCAATTACGGAAGGATCGCGCCCGGCCCCGGGGGTGGGCGCAATCGCGCCCGCCCTGGGGGGCGGGGCCGGGCGCGATCCGGGGCTGATGCCCCGGTGGAAAAAGTATACACCCCGAACCTTACCGCCCCAGCGCCACGCCCTCTCGGCGCGGGTCGGCGCCGCCGCGCAGGCCCCCTGCCCCCAGCGAAATTGCGTGCAAGCCCGAGTTGAGCACCCGGCGCTCGACCTCAAACCCCATCCCGGCCAGCGCACCGGCCAGCCCCACACCCACACGACCGCTTTCCACGTCATAGGTGCCGAAGCGGTTGACCAGATGCGGCAGCGCCACCGCCTGCTGCACGTCCATGCCCCAATCGATATGGGCGATTATGGTCCTGGCGACATAGCCGATGATCCGGCTGCCGCCGGGCGAGCCAACGATCAGCACCGGGCGGCCGTTCTTGATCACAATGCTCGGCGCCATCGAGGACCGCGGCCGCTTGCCCGGCTCGACCCGGTTGGCCACCGGCACCCCGTCGACATGACTGCGAAACGAGAAGTCCGTCAGTTCGTTGTTCAGCAAGAACCCCCGCACCATCAGGCGCGAGCCAAAACCGTTCTCGATGGTGGTGGTCATCGACAGCGCATTGCCAAAACCATCGACGATCGAGATATGCGAGGTCGAGGGAAATTCCAGCGCGCCGCCATCGGCCAGGTTCAGCGCGTGGTCGAATTCCGGCTGCCCCGGCGCGACCTCGGGCAGCGCGGTGTCGCCCTTCAGCAGCTCGGCGCGGCCGGCAAGGTAGGCGGGATCGATCAGCCCCTTCACCGGCACCGGCACGAAATCGCTGTCGGCGACGTAGCGGCCACGGTCGGCGAATGCCAGACGGCTGGCGTCGCCGATCAGCCGCCAGGCCTCGGCGCTGTCGGGACCCAGCGCGGCCAGATCATAGGGCGCCAGCAGGCCCAGTATCTGCCCCACCGCCAGCGCGCCCGACGATGGCGGCCCCATGCCGCAGACCTCGTGCCCGCGATAGGGCGCACAGACCGCCGGGCGTTCCCTGACCCGATAGATCGCCAGGTCGATGGGCGCCATCACCCCGGGGTTGCCGGGGGCGCTGCGTACCCTGTCCGCGATGTCGGCGGCAATCTGGCCGGTGTAAAAGGGCGCCGGTCCCTCTTGCGCCAGAATGCGCAGGGTGTCGGCATAGGCCGGGTTGCGCAGCGTCTGCCCGACCTCGGGCAACCGGCCGCCGGGAAAGAAATAGGCGCGCGTGTCAGGAAACCGCGCCAGCCGTGCCGCATCACCCGCCACCGCCAGCGCCAGCCGGGGCGAGACGGCGAAACCATCATCGGCCAGACGGATCGCATCGTCGAACAGCCCCGACCAGCCGGCCCGCCCCCAGCGCTCATGCGCGGCCTTCAGCAGCGCCAGCGTGCCCGGCACCCCGACCGAGCGCCCGCCCACCACAGCATCAAAAAATTCCAGTGGTGCGCCGGTGTCATCCTGGAACAGCCGCGGCGTCGCTGCCAGGGGTGCGGTTTCGCGCCCGTCCAGCGTGGTGATCTCGCCGCTGGCGCCATCATACCAGACCAGAAAGGCGCCGCCCCCCAGGCCAGAGCTTTGCGGCTCGACCAGCCCCAGCACCGCCTGCACCGCCACCATCGCATCCGCAGCGGTGCCGCCCCGTTCCAGTACTCGCGCCCCGGCCTCGACCGCCAGCGGATTAGCCGCCACGATCATCCAGTCCCGTGCCTCGACCGGCCGCCCGGCATCCTTTGCCGCCAGCGCATCGGCAACAGCGGCAGAGGTTGCGATCGCCCCTGCCCCGGCACCCTCGGGCGCGACGGTATCAGTAGCCTCCTGCGCCGCGATGGGCGCAGCAAACCCGGCAAGCACCAGCCATATCCCTACAACGATGACGCGCACGGCAATCCCTCCTGCCCGCCGCCCGGCCCGGCGGCGTCGTGACAGTCTGCCGCAGCCCTGCCATCACCGCAACCACGCCGCCAACATGTCGCCACCGGGATTGAAGCCGCCACGCTTTGGGTGCATCAATCCCCTTGAACCCAGACACCGAAACCGGAGGCACGCACCATGTCACGCACCATCGTCATCGAAGAGCCCGGCGGACCCGAGATGCTCAAGGTCGTCGAGCGGGAGGTCGGCGACCCCGGCCCCGGCGAGATCCGCATCCGTCACCACGCCGTCGGGCTGAACTTCATCGACGTCTATCAGCGCACCGGGCTTTACCCGCTGCCCCTGCCCCACGCCTTGGGGATGGAGGCCGCCGGCATTGTCGAGGCCGTGGGCGAGGGCGTCACCCACCTGAAAGAAGGCGACCGCGCCGCCTATGCCGCCATGCCCCCCGGCGCCTATGCTGAGGCGCGCGTCATGCCCGCAGCGCAGGTCTGCCCCCTGCCCGACTCGATTTCATACGAGGACGCGGCGGCGATGATGTTGCAGGGGATGACGGTGGAATACCTCTTTCACCGGGTCACGCCCATTGCCAAGGGCGACAGTGTGCTCTTTCACGCCGCTGCCGGCGGCGTCGGGCTGATCGCGTGCCAATGGGCACGGTCCGAGGGGATCGAGCTGATCGGCACCGCCGGGACGGACGCCAAATGCGCGCTGGCGCGCGAACATGGCGCCGCCCACTGCATCAATTACCGCGAGACCGATTTCGTGCCCGAGGTCAAGAAGATCACCAAAGATGCCGGCGTTGACGTGGTGATGGACGGGGTCGGCAAGGACACTTTTGATGCCTCGCTCGACTGTCTGAAACCGCTGGGCATGATGATCTCTTTCGGCAATGCTTCGGGCCCGGTCGAGCCGGTCAGCCTGCTGACGCTGGCCGCCAAGGGCTCTCTCAAGCTGACGCGCACGACGCTGTTCACCTTCCTCGCCGATCACGACCGCTGCCAGGCGATGGCGCGCCACCTGTTCGACAAGATGGAAAGCGGCGCAGTCAAGGTGAACATCGGCCAGCGCTGGCCGCTGGAAGAGATCGCCGACGCCCACCGGGCGCTGGAGGCCCGCGAAACGACCGGATCGACGGTGATCACGCTCTGAAACGGGCTGCGCGGGCGCCGGCCATCGGGGCGGCGCCCGCACACATCCAGGCGCGAGCCGCGCCAGTGACGCCGCGCGCGGGGGCGATCGGAACCGCCGTGCAGCGTGCTTTATGGTGACAGGTTCCGCCAAAGGCCGATCTTGCGCGCAACGGCAACCAAAGAGCCGCCGCATGGGGGCGCGGCGCCTCTGGCGCGGCGGCCTGCGGCCTTGTCCCGCGCCAAAGCCCGCTGTCGGATCGGGTATTTGGAACCAGAAAGAAGCCCGGGGGCGCGATCCCCTACAGCATCGAGGGCACGACCTGGTCGGGCGGGCGGTGGCCGTCATCAAAGGTCTTGATGTTCAGCAAAACCTTTTCGCCCATCTCGATCCGGCCCTCATGGGTGGCCGAGCCCATATGCGGCAGCAGCACCACGTTTTTCAGCGCCCGCAGCCGCGGGTTGATCTCGGCACCGCGCTCGAACACGTCCAGCCCCGCGCCGGCGATTTCGCCCGCGCGCAGCATCCGCGTCAGCGCATTCTCGTCGACCACCTCGCCGCGTGAGGTGTTCACGATCACCGCGTCGGGCTTCATCAGCTTCAGCCGGCGGGCGTTCATCAGGTGAAAGGTCGACGGCGTGTGCGGGCAGTTGATGCTGATCACGTCCATCCGCGCGACCATCTGATCAAGACTTTCCCAATAGCGCGCGCCAAGTTCATCCTCTATCTCGGGGCGCAGGCGGTGCCGATTGTGATAATGTATCTGCATTCCGAACGCGGTCGCGCGCCGCGCCACCGCCTGCCCGATCCGCCCCATGCCCAGGATGCCCAGCCGCCGCCCGGCCACGCGCCCGCCCAGAAAAGCCGTGGGCGCCCAGCCGTGCCATTCGTCCGCCTGCATCGCCGCCAGCCCCTCGGGGATGCGCCGGAGCACGGCGAGAATCAGCGCCATGGTCATGTCGGCGGTGTCGTCGGTCAGCACGCCGGGCGTGTTCGACACCAGGATGCCCCGCTGGCGCGCGGTATGCACGTCGATATGGTCGACCCCGGAGCCGTAATTGGCAATGAGTTTCAGCCGTTCGCCCGCCTGCGCGATCAGCCCGGCGTCAATGCGGTCGGTGATGGTGGGCACCAGCACATCCGCCGTCTTCATCGCCTCGGCCAGTTCGTCGCGCGTCATCGGCTTGTCGTCCTCGCGCAGGCGGGTGTCGAACAGCTCGGCCATGCGGCGTTCGACCGCTTCGGGCAGGCGTCGCGTTACGACAACACTCAGGCGGGCAGATGGCATGAAGCGTCTCCTTCGGCTTTCAAAGTTCGCGCGTTGCTGCCAGACTGACGCAGGACGCACCGGGGCACAAGAACCCCTTGAACATTGACGAGCAGGATTATCAGCATGCCGGTCGGATTGACCCGTTCCGTGGCCGCCCTATTCCTTGCCGCCTGCCTGTGCGCCTTCGGCATGCCCGCGCATGCGGGGGAACGCGGGCCGGTCACCAACCTGCCGCTGCCGCGCTTCGTGTCGATGAAGGCGAGCGAGGCCAATGTCCGCCGCGGCCCCAGCCTGACCCACCGAATCGACTGGATCTTCAAGCAAAAGGACATGCCGCTGGAAATCACCGCCGAATACGGCCACTGGCGGCGGGTGCGCGATCGCGACGGCGCCGGCGGCTGGGTGCACTATTCGCTGCTGTCGGGGGTGCGCACCGTGGTGGTGGAAAAGGACATGACCGAACTGCACGCGCGCCCCGCCCCCACCGCCCCCGTCGTGGCCCGGCTGGAGCTGGGCGTCGTCGCCCGGCTGAAGGCCTGCGAGGCGCAGTGGTGCCGGCTGGATGCCGACGGTTACAGCGGCTGGGCGCCGCGCGCACATCTCTGGGGGGTGGGACCCGATGAAACCGTCAAGTAATGGGGCAAATTTTGCCAATCCGCTCTTGAACCCGTTTCACGACCAGAGTAATTAGCGCGTCACAATTGGGGTGTGGCCTAGTGGTAGGGCAACTGTTTTTGGTACAGGAGATCGTAGGTTCGAATCCTACCACCCCAGCCAGTACCCATAACTACTTGATATTACTGTGTATTTATAAGAAATGGTCCGCAATTTCCGGGGCATTTCAACGCTCAGTAATACCCCAGACTCCACAAGCGTGGCAATTCCTGCCATATCTGAAAAAATCTGGAATCGCCATTTCCGCGCTAGCAGTTTGCACGGACGTACATCAGGAATGTTGGTCAGTTGATGGCTTTGTGACGGAGCGTTGTTTCAGAGCGTGGAAAACAGATCGCGCTGTTCTGACCAGATCGGCGAATAGGCATGCCGTAACAGCCAGTCAGATGTGAGGCCGGTCGGCTGGCGACCTTCCCGAACTGACCGGGTAACATCCGGGGCCAGGACGGCCAGTTCGATCAGTTGCTGAACACGGCGTTTTGAGAAGCCTTCAGTTTCGGCGATCTCGCCGATCGTCTTGCCGGATCTGACAAGATCGAAGTAACGGTGCGCGTGGCCAATGTTGCGCAGCAATGTTTTATCAACTTCTGCTGGTTCCGAGCCTATGATGAGTTTGGTCTCAACACCCCTTTTGCGATGCTGAAACGGGGCCGCGATTGACAGCAGATCTTCGACGACGCGGGTTGGAGTTACGTCGAGCAGAACGGCAAGACGTTCGGGCGAAACTGATATACGCAGTTCACCGGGAGCGATGTCGATGCGATGCACAAGGGCCAGATGGGTGCTGCACGCATCGCTTGTTGCGTCGGAATCCGGCTCCCCAATTGACGAGAGCTTTGTGCTGAAGTCAGCTGTCTCTTCTGTTGACGCGTTGTGAATGATCCCCGCGCGGAAATCCGGACGGTTCATATGCAGGGCAATCAGATCTGCAACCTTTGATTCCAGTTCTGGGGCTGGCAAGCGCCAACCGGACGGATCGCGTGGCGCGTTCCCACGGACAAGGCGATGCGATACGTAATACCGGAGCCTGCGCCCCTTCGAGGTCTTTGAATGGCTGGGCGTTAGCCGATCACCGGTCTTGTCCGTCGTCATATAAAATGGGACATCAGAGCGGTTTGCGGATTGGAGGCTCTGGCACGTTTGTGTGATTGATTATGCCGCCTGTTTTTGATGTTGCAAGCGGCGCTGTCGGATTGTCAGTTTCTT
>NZ_QITQ01000051.1 GCF_003260265.1 Roseovarius amoyensis | reverse complement strand
CGTTCACCGTGCCCGCGGGGGTGTCGATGCGCTTGGGTTTGTAACCGTTGGCGTAGCCCTGCCGCTCGGTCGTGCGCTCATAAAGACCGGCGCCGAGAAAGCGTTCCCGCTCGATCTGCATCGCCAGCGCCTCGTGGCACGTGACTTCGATCGCCAGGTCGCCGAACTCCAGGTCCGCGCCGCCGTGCTGAACGGCTACACCGCGCTCGGTGTACCTGTCACAGAGCCCATGGCATAAGTGCGTCTGGGAAAGGGGAGGTCCGGGCTTCACGCTCTTTGTGCAAAGCCCATATTCATGCGATACCCTGTTCTCGTGAATGCGACGGGTTGACAGATTGATATAGTGACAAATATTACTGGCGGCTGAACATTCGTTTACTTATCTGGACATTCGTTTACTTATCTGGACATTCGTTTACTTATCTGGACATTCGTTTACTTATCTGGACATTCGTTTACTTAGGAAGCTTCATGGTCTGTATCGTCGGAATAGGAGAAACACCCTGTGTGCGGAAATCCGCACACGACATTGGCGCGATGACTCTCAAAGCCTGCATCGATGCCATCACCGATGCAGGTCTGAAGCCGCAGGATATCGATGGGCTCATCTGCGATTCTGGCATGATGCCGTTCCTCGTCCCACAGGACTGGATCGCTGCGCAACTCGGGATCGAGCTTTCCTATGGAGCATCGATCTCCTTTGGTGGTGCGGCGACTGCTTCGGCTCCACTCTTGGCGGAAAGTGCACTGAAGAGTGGGCGTGCCACCTGCATACTATATTATTTCGGCATAGATTGGGGTTCACGGGTTGGCGGGCCGTATGCATTTCACGACCTGTATCCTGCGAAATCTGTGTTTGAGAAGCCGCACGGATTCAATGCTCAGCCTACCTATTTCGGCATGTGGGCGCAGCGTTACATGCAGGAATTTTCCGGCGCGCAGGAGGCCTTTGCTGAAATTGCGACAACTGCTCGGAGGCACGCGGAACTGACGGGACGTGCACAGAAGAGTAGGCCAATGTCCGTAGCCAATTACTACGACAGTCGAATGATCGCGGATCCGTTAAGGGCGGCCGACTGTTGCCTCATCAGCGACGGGGCAGGTGCTTATGTGATGACCGATGACACTCGGGCGCGCGACTGCGCTCATCCGGTGGTTTCGGTGGCTGGCAGCGGATTCGCGAGCGCACCGATTTCCGGCGACGACGTCTTCACTCAACCCGGACGACTTCTGCATACTCCCGCAGCGCCACGTTCAACCGCAGTGGCGCTCAGAGAGGCGGGATTGTCTCTAGACGACATCGACTTCGCCGAAATCTACGACTGCTCGACCGTCTCCTGCCTGCTTCAAATCGAGGATATCGGATTCTGCAAAAAAGGGGAGGGTCCGGACTTCATCCGGGAACGGGGCATTTCCGTGGAAGGCGGTGGGCTGCCTATCAACACCCATGGCGGGCTGCTGTCTTACAGTTACCGTTTAGGGATCGAGCACATGCTGGAAGCAGTCAGGCAATTGCGTGGTGATTGCGGGGCCAACCAAGTCGCCGAAGCTCGGATCGGGCTCGTCGGAGGATTTTCGCCGCCGGACTACGGCGTGTCGATCTTGAAGGCAGGGGTTTGACTATGCGTCCCGAATTCGAACCATTCTTCCATGCTCTCGCTAACGAGACCGTCAGCTTTCCTAAATGCGGTGTGTGCGAGACGTTCCATTGGTACCCGAAGCTGCTGTGCCCGCACTGCGGAAGTGACCAGATCGAATGGGTGGCGACCTCTGGTCACGCCAAAGTCTTTAGTTGGACCGTCGTTCGTCACGAGTTCGATGACAAGCTCGCATTCTCGGTGCCGTATACAGTCGCACTTTTGGAAATCACGGATGCTCCGGGCGTTCGGATCGTCAGCCGGATCACCAGCGGTGAGCAGATGATCGCGATTGGCGCAACCGGCCTGCCTGAATTCAACCGCACGCGCAAAGACGAAGTTTTGTTGACCTACAAGATCGAATAACCTGTTTTTCACTAAGGGAGGAAATTAGAATGGATAGACGCAAACTGTTGAAAATGGGGACCGTCGGCGCGGCAGCGCTTGCAGCCCCGTCAATCGCGAATGCGGAGGCGAAGGTCCGGTGGCGTATGGCAACCAGCTTTCCCAAGAATCTCGGCATCTTGTACGAGACTGCGGAGCTCTTCGCTTCGCAAGTTGCCGAGCTGACGTCGGGCGAAGTGGAGATTGAACTCTATGGTCCCGGCGAGCTCGTCGGAGCGACTCAGGTTCTAGATGCGGTCGGAAACGACACAATCGAACTGACCCAGACCGCGTCTACTTACTTCTACGGCTTGAACCCGGCCTTGGCCTTCGGCTCGACCGTGCCGTTCATGATGACGTCCCGACAGCAGAACGCGTGGTATTACTACCGCGGCGGTCGGGAACTGCTTCAAGACCTGCATGCCCAGTTCAATGTGCACACAATGCTGAGCGGGAACACTGGCACACAAATGGGCGGCTGGTATCGGAAAGAAATTGAGACTCCGGACGACCTCAAGGGATTGAAGGTGCGCGTGGCGGGCCTTGCCGGAGAAGTCTTCGCGAAGGCTGGTGCCACGCCGCAGCAGATCCCGGGGACCGACATCTATCCCGCTCTCGAACGCGGAACCATAGACGGCATGGAATATATCGGCCCGTTCGACGACGAAAAGCTGGGGATCGTCAAGGTTGCTCCGTATTATTATTATCCTGGCTGGCACGAAGGCGCCGCGATGATCATGACCTACGTAAACTTGGATCGTTGGAACGGACTGTCGGCACCACATCAGCAGGCACTGGAGACCGCGGCTTCGACTTGCAACCTGATGATGCAGGCGCGTTTTGATGCCGAAAACCCAGCCGCTCTTGAACGGCTACTGGCTTCGGGCGCACAGCTCCGCGCCTTTTCGCCTGAGGTTCTTGGGGTGCTCTACAACGCGACGCAAGAGGTCATGGCTGATCTTGCGGACAGCAATGAGACCTTCGCCGCACTGTTGAAGTCGCAGCAGGAGTTCCGGGACAGCAGCTATAGCTACCATCAACTGGCTGAGTTTTCTTTCGATCTGGCTATGCTGAGAACGAGGCAGCAATAGCAAGGAGGCGAGAAGGATGTCTAAGCGTCGGGTCACTGACACAGAACTAGACAACCGGAGGCTGCCAGTGATCCTGGCAGCCTCGTCTGGAATGTTCGACCAGAAGAGTTCCAATGAAACCACTATGCAGAAGCCAATGAAACCACTATGCAGAAGATAGCGGATGAGGCGGGGTTCAGTGTCGGTCTCTTCTACCAGTACATAGCGGACAAGAAGGAACGCCTGTTCCTTATCCTCGACCAAACCGTCGTTCAGTACGAGGAGCAGATTGCTGTCGTGAAACCGGACACGTTGGACTTGGCTGGATCGCTACGCGACCTCCTGTTCGGCACCGCCAAGGTGGTGTCGATTAACACGGCGGGCACGCGATCGGGAGGCTTGAACGCTCCGTGATGAGGACTTGGCGAACATCAAAGCGCGTGAACAGTCGATCGCAAGCGAGACCAGTCTGCGTATCGAGGCCTGCAACTGATCGGGCTTCTTGAACATAACCGATACGGAAATGGTGGCATTCGCCAGCCTTGTTCTGCTCCAGGTCTGGGCTGTCAGCATTTGGCGGTTCGAAACTCGGATAGAGCCGGGCGACTGCGTCCAACGGACATTTTCGGCTCTTTATGGAAAAGAAACTGACTGGCGACCGGTGCTGGCCAATGTGGCGCTACCAGTTACGGATTCGGCCAAGATGGGAACGTCAGTGGACTATTATTTAGGATAAGTTAGATGGATTCTACCCTAGTATCTCCAACCGAAACGATATTCCGGGCCTCCCGCCTCACGATTGGAACCCTGCTGCGGAACCAAGCGCGCAACATACCCAACGCAATTGCGGTGGACGACGGCAACCGGAAGATCACGTTCCGAGATTTCAACACAAAGGTGAACCGGATCGCAGCGATGATGTTGGAAGCTGGGATCGAGCATGGTGAGAGGGTTGCGGTCCTTTCGGAGAACCGGTGCGAGTACCTCGAGATCATCTTTGCCGCGGCCAAGATCGGGGTAATCGTGAGTACGTTGAATTGGAGACTGAAGCCAAAGGAACTCGCGTACTGCATCGATCTAGTTGCGCCGAAGATCATCTTCCATTCGTCTCGCTTTGCCGAAGGTCGTGATCTCTACGAGCAATGTGAATGGATTGAGTTCGGTGCCGAGTTCGAGGATCTTCTGGAAGGCCGGTCCGACGCTGATCCCGACGCTGATCTCGATCCCGAGGATGGGCTGCTGATCATCTATACCAGTGGTACTACCGGTCTTCCTAAGGCTGCGCTTTTAAGCCATCGGGCGGAGCTGGCGCGAATGTTCGTGAATACCACGGATTTTGGTCTCAAACCCGGCGATGCGTATGTTGCCTGGCCACCAATGTTCCACATGGTTTCGGCGGAGCAATGTATTCATGTCATCTGCCTCGGCGGGACCGCGGTTGTCGTCGACGGGTTCGACCTGGATCGTATTGTCCACGAGATCGCAGAGCGGAAGCAGTGGTGGCTGATCGCGATGCCCGGCATGATCGATGCGCTCATCAAGGCTCTAAAGGACGGACGAATCGAACCGAAGGGTGTCCGATATGTCGGCGTCATGGCGGATCTCGTTCCGCCGCAGAAAGTGGGGGAGTTGTCCGCGCTGCTCAATGCGCCATTCTGTAATACGTTCGGCTGCACTGAGACCGGGTTGCCGCCGGGATCCGCCGGGAAATTCGATGTCGGCCACGAACCCGTTAGCATGGCGAAAACAGCGAATACTTTCTGCGATTTTCGACTCGTGGATGATGACGGCTGCGATGTGCAGGAAGGCGAACCCGGCCACCTACTCTTCCGCGGCCCCACGCTGTTCAGCGGTTATTGGAATGCGCCAGAGATCAACGCGAAGGAATTCGCGGACGGCTGGTACCGCATGGGCGACATGTTCATTCAGAATGCCGATGGCACACTGATATTCGCGGATCGGGCCAAGTATTTGATCAAGTCCGGTGGCGAGAACATCTATCCGGCCGAGATTGAACGCGAAATCTTCAAGGACAGCAGGGTCGAGGATGTCGTCGTCGTGAAGCGCCCGTCCGACGACTGGGGCGAGGTGCCGGTCGCCGTAATCGCCTGCAAGGAGGGGACAAACCTCACGGAGGAGGAAGTCCTTCAGCGCTGCATGGAAGGGATCGGCAGGTATAAGTGCCCGAAGGCTGTGATCTTCGTTGGGGTGAGCGACCTGCCACGAAGTACAACCGGAAAGATCCTGCGACACGAGGTCGAACAGTGGCCGGCCGTTCTCAACTGCAGTCTGCGTTAACGCCAAGGGAGCACGCAATGAGTAGAGCGCTTCAGGAATCAACGGCGCTTATCCGCGGCGGTACGTCCGGGGTCGGCCTCGTCTCTGCGCTCATGCTTAGTGACGCGGGATACGACAGGATCGCGGTCACCGGGCGGAACTTGGATCGCGGTAAGCGCGCGGTGGAGCAGCTCAATGATGAGGGGGCCGCTGGCGGCGCCATTCACCTCTCCGTCGACGTAACCAGGGAAACGGACGTTGCGGGAGTAGTTGAACGGTTTGGTTCCGTTGACCCTCTCCTGAACTGTGCCGGGGGAGACTTCCTACCGCGGATCTTTCATGAGATCGAGCCGGCGGAAATTCCCGATATGTATTGCTGTGTGCTATGTCCGTCCATCTTTTGCTGCCGCCATGTGATCCCGCACATGTATGCGGTAGAGGAGGGATCGATCATCAACGTGTCGTCTGATGCCGCCAGGGTTCTCACCCCGGAGAATCGGCATTCGGGGCAGGGCTGGCGGGGCTTGTGATGTTTTCCCGGATACTGGCAATGGAAGCGAAGCAGTACGGGGTGCGGGTTAATGCGATTACGCCCTCACTCATTTCTGCTACGGCGACCTATCAGCGGCTCTACCAGGATGAATTCAGCACGCGGGTGTTTGATAAGGCCGCTAGCCTAGCAACGCTCGGAGTCGCCGAACCGGAAGACCTCGCCAACCTCGTGGTCTTCTTGACTGCCTTGGCCGAGACGAAGACCTCCGGCCAAGCGATCAGTGCCAACGGCGGCATTTCCGCCGGCTGACAGGAGAAAGTATTGTGCTGAGCATTCTCTATCGCCTGACCCTCGCGGTCAACAGGTTCACCCGACTACTGAGCTGCGCTGTAGCCTGGCTTGTCCTGGCCGCGGTTATTATCAGCGCCGGGAACGCGATATCGCGCAAGACACTGAACGTTGCCTCCAATGCCTGGCTGGAAGCACAGTGGTATCTGTTCGGGGCCGTCTTCCTGCTCGGCGCGGCCTACGCACTGCGGACGGATGCGCATGTTCGCATCGATATAGTGTCGAGCCGGCTAAATCCACGCGCGAGAACAGCGATTGACGTCCTTCTTCACTGCGTATTCCTTGTTCCGTTCTGTCTGGTAATGATCGGGCAGTCTTGGCCATGGTTCGAGAGATCTTACGCCATCGGTGAGATGTCGTCGAACGCCGGTGGTCTCGTTATCTGGCCTGCCAAGCTGATGATCCCGATCGGCTTTGCAGTGCTGCTGCTTCAGACGGTATCAGAGATCATCTCTAAAGGCCTTGACCTTGCCGGATGGGAACCCCCTTCGTGACTTGTCCCTTCGTGACTTGTCCAGAATTCAGGAGAGCAAATGATCAACCTGATCGCAGAAAATCTAGCGCCGATCATGTTCGTCACGATGTTGGCGATGCTAGTGATCGGATATCCGGTGGCCTTCACGCTGTCCGCTGTCGGGCTGGGCTTCTACGCGATCGGCGTCCAGTTGTCTCAACATTCCGCCGAACTGAATCTGTCGTGGTCCCTACTCAGTTCACATCCTGACCGGGTCTTCGGCATCATGTCGAACGAGACGCTTCTCGCGATCCCGTTCTTTACATTTATGGGATTGTTGCTGGAACGGTCAGGGATGGCAGAGGACCTGCTCGAAGCGGTTGGTGAACTCTTCGGCACCCTCCCCGGCGGCTTGGCCTACGCAGTTATCCTAGTTGGAGCACTGCTTTCGGCAACGACGGGCGTCGTCTCGGCCTCCGTCATCGCGATGGGGCTAATCTCCCTTCCTATTATGATGCGTTACGGATACAGCTCCGGCCTCGCCTCGGGAACGATCGTTGCCTCGGGCACGCTGGCGCAGATCGTCCCACCCTCAATAGTTCTCATCGTCATGGCTGACCAACTGGGCCAATCGGTCGGAGACATGTACCACGCGGCGCTTGTCCCTGGCACTATGGTGATCGGTCTGTACTGCCTTTACGTGTTCGTCGTCGGCGTGCTGCGTCCGGACATGACCCCGCCGCTGCCCAAGGAGAGCCGGGGACATTCCGGTGGATACCTTTCGTTGGTCTTGGCCCTCTCTGCCATGGTCGCAGCCTACTTCCTGTTGCACGATGTTTTTCTAACTTTTGTTGGGCCCGAAAACCGGATTGTGCTGTCCGCTCTGATCCCTGTCATTGTGATCGTGAGCGTCTGCCTCCTGCAGAATGCGGTGGGAATGCATGTCCTGTCGCCACTTGCCTCGAAGGTCATCCTGTCCCTGGCTCCTGCGCTCACACTCATCTTTCTCGTACTAGGAACGATCTTCCTCGGCATCGCCACGCCGACAGAAGGCGGAGCCATGGGGGCCGTCGGAGCGCTCTTCCTCACCACCGCGAAGCGCAAGTTCTCTTGGCACATCCTATTCTCCGCTCTGCACTCTACGGCGATACTGTCGGCCTTCGTGATGTTCATCCTCATTGGCGCACGCGTGTTTGGTCTTACCTTCTTCGCAATCAACGGAAACACTTGGGTGGAGGATTTGCTCAGCAGTTTGCCTGGCGGAATTAACGGCTTCCTTTTATTCGTGACCGTGACAATCTTTATCCTTGGCTGCTTTCTTGACTTCTTCGAAATTGCATTCGTGGTGATTCCGCTGTTGGTTCCGGCAGCGGTAGTGCTTGATATTGATCTCGTCTGGTTCGGCATTCTGATCAGTCTGAACCTAGCGGTATCTTTTCTGACGCCCCCTTTTGGGTTCTCGCTGTTCTTCCTGCGATCCGTCGCGCCTTCGACCGACAAATACGACAAGGCCACAGGCACCACACAGAAAGCGATCCGGACCGGCGAAATCTATCGCGGCGCCGTTCCCTTCGTCCTCATTCAACTGATGGTGATTGGACTCGTTATTATGTTTCCGCAACTGGTGCTTCATTACAAATCCGAACCCCAAATGCTCGATGTAAGGCCTCCGAGCGTGAACTTAGACGGGATCGGAAATCTAAACTTCTGAGGGAGCGGTGTCATTTGTGGACGGCTCCTTTCTTGCAAGGGTTTTCTTGAGCGATGTTGGTCAAAGCAGGTTGCGGTCATTTGTCCGGCTGTTGATTTTTGCTGAGAGGTGACCCGGTATTTTCACCGAGGGTGCTGCCAGACGAATTCGAACTGGTCTCAACAAGGGCAGGATGGCTGTCCCTTATGTCCTGCAGAGACCGCGCCACTCGGCGAGGGCGGCGGCGCGGTTTCGCTTGAAATTCGATCTGGAAGTGAGGCAGCGTTCCGTGTTGAAGAGATGGTGGACCGAGGCGTGGACGGCGGCGAATTCTGAAGGC
>NZ_QITQ01000050.1 GCF_003260265.1 Roseovarius amoyensis | reverse complement strand
AAAATCACACCACGTGCCACAACAACGATCCCACGAAATCTACCGCTTCGCGATACAAAACGCCTTGTTTTGTTGACCTGCGCCAAACGAAATCCGGAAAAATCAGCCGCGAACTGTCGAAGTTGGGGCAGCTGGGCGGTGATGATGGCAGGTCACCGCTGATAGCGCTCCTCGAAAAGCTCGAGCAGGTCGAGGGGTAGTGTCAAGTAAACCGGCTTGAGCGGGTCCAGGTTGCGACGTAGCTTGTCGCCATGACAAAGCGCAGCGATTGAGCAATCTGGGGTCTGGAAATTCACTGACGCCATGCTCATGCATCCTGGCATTCCCACTTGATGTAGGGCTTGGTTTCAGCGGCCCATTTGTCGTCGATCTCGACCAGCACGGCACTGACGAGGCGCAGGAGGGCGTCTTCGCTGGGAAAGACCCTGACCTTGACGGTGCGCCGTTTCAGCTCCTGCTGGACGGACCGCTCCATCGGGTTCGAGGTGCGTAGCCGCGCTCGGGCAGGGTGAGACGGCAAGGCCCTCGGGGACGTTCTCCTTGAGCCACGCGGCCAGTTTCGGCGCGGTGTCGCGGTAGCTGGCAACCAGCTCGGCCAGGGCGGTCTCGGCCTTGGCGAGGTCTGAAGTGGTCCCATCTTTTCGGACGGGTTTGCAGCGTTTCTAAGGTGTATCGGGTTTAGATTTCATGCTGCTTTTTGCTCTTTCAAGCCCGCCCAATATGCGTCATCGGGCGCCTGCCTATCAAGTGCAGAATAGGGTCGTCTGGTGTTGTAGAAGCCGATCCAGTCTTTGACGACGCGCCGAGCCCGGAAGCCATCGGTGATTTCCTCAAGGTAGATGGCCTCTTGCTTAAGGCTTCGCCAGAGACGCTCAATAAAGATGTTGTCGAGATATCTACTGAATCGCCCCGGTTTTACCGGAGACCTATAGCTTCATTTCACGCGACCATATCGAGCACGTCGCGCTGTGCATAGAAGTTCTCTTCTGCCTCGGCTGGCGGGATGTTTCCAATCGGCCCGAGCCGGCGGCGGTTGTTGAACCAATCGACCCAGCCGAGCGTGGCCATTTCCAGGTCCTGCATATTGCGCCACGGGGTAGTGCCCCACCGGGTGGAGTAAGAGGCCGCGCGCGGAGCCTTTTGGCGTAGCGCAGCGCGCGGCCGGGGCTGGCGGCCACCGCGCATCATCGTAGTCTGAGGTTGTTCAACGACCGATGACAACGAAGGAGAGCACGATGACCGAGACCATGATTGACCTTCCGGGCGTGATCGCCAGGAGCGATGACGCAGATTTTCTGCGCGATTTGATCCAGGACGCCGCGCAGCGGCTGATGGACATCGAGGTGGCCGCCGTCTGCGGTGCGGGGCACGGCGAGCGCAGCCCGGACCGGGAGAACCAGCGCAACGGATACCGGCCGCGGCAGTGGGATACCCGAGCGGGGGCCATCGGGCGGAAAACTTCCATCTGCCATTCCGACGACGAGAGCGGGCGATGCAACGCTTTCGGCGCATGCGAAGTTTGCAGAAATTTGCCGCCATTCACGCTTCTGTCTTCAACCATTTCAACCAGGAACGCAGTCTCTACTCACGAGCCAATTTCAAGCGAAACCGCGCCGCCGCTCTCGCCGAGTGGCGCCAACTCGGCGCGGCATAAGGGACAGCCACCCTGCCCTTGGCGAGACAGGTTCGAATTGGTCTGACAGCTCCGTGCTGGGAGCGGGACGTGCTCATCAAACCACCTCGAAGAGCCCGGCGGCCCCCATTCCGCCGCCGATGCACATCGTCACAACCACGTATTTCACCCCCCGCCGGCGCCCCTCGATCAAGGCATGGCCCACTAGCCGCGACCCGCTCATCCCATAGGGATGGCCGACAGCGATTGCGCCGCCGTTCACGTTGAGCCGCTCGTCGGGAATGCCCAGCGTGTCGCGACTATAAAGCACCTGCACCGCAAACGCCTCGTTGAGCTCCCACAGCCCGATATCGTCGATCGAAAGACCGGCCTTTTCCAGGAGCTTCGGTACCGCGAAGACCGGGCCGATGCCCATTTCGTCGGGCTCGCAGCCAGCGACGGCAAAGCCGCGGAAAATGCCGAGAGGGGCAAGGCCACGGCGCTCGGCTTCCCGCCCGTTCATCACCACGCAGGCCGAGGCCCCGTCGGAAAACTGACTGGCGTTGCCTGCGCTCACCAGACCGCCGGGCAGCGCCGGAGGGAGTGCGGCGAGGGCTTCGGCGGTGGTGCCGGGGCGGATACCCTCGTCAGAATCGAGCGTGACCTTTTGGGTTGTGAAGCCACCGCTAGCCTTGTCGTAGACAGCCGCAACCGTTTCGAACGGCACGATCTCGTCGTCGAACAGTCCCGCCTGCGCGGCCTCGGTGGCGCGCTGTTGACTGCGCGCGCCATATTCATCCTGGCGTTCGCGGTCGATGCCATAGCGCTGTGCCACGTTCTCGGCGGTCTCCAGCATCGACATGTAAACTTCGGGCTTGTGTTCCATCATCCACGGGTCGGTGATCATGTGGGTGTTGTGCTCATTCTGAACACAGGAAATCGATTCCAGCCCACCGGCGACATAGATATCACCCTCGCCCACCTGCACCCGGTTCGCCGCTGTGGCGATCGCCTGAAGCCCCGAGGAGCAGAAGCGGTTCACCGCCATTCCGGAGGTCGTGACGGGGCAGCCTGCACTGATCGCAACCTGTCGCCCGATATTCCAGCCGGTCGCGCCTTCGGGAAAAGCGCACCCCATCACCACGTCCTCCACCTCGCCAGCTTCGATGCTGGCGCGCTCAATGGCGGCGCGGGCGACATGGCCGCCCATTGCCGCACCATGGGTCATGTTCAGGCTGCCGCGCCATGATTTGGCGAGACCTGTGCGGGCGGTTGAAACGATTACGGCGTCAGCCATGGTTCTCTCCATCATTGGAAGGTCAGTTGAAGCGGCTGCCGTCGGCGGCCAGCTCTACGATCATCGGGGCAGGATCAATGTCCTGCTCGGCAAGTGCGCGCGAGATCGTGTAAAGTCCGACCTGATCGGCGTAGAACATCGGCCCGCCGCGGAAGGCGGGGAAGCCGTAACCGGCGAGATAGACTACGTCGATATCGGAGGCCCGCTGGGCAATGCCCTCTTCGAGCAGCAGCGCCCCTTCGTTCACCATCGGATAGATCAGCCGCTCGACGATCTCGTCAGAAGCCACCTTACGCGGGGTGATGCCTGCATCGTCGCAATGCGCCTTGACCATCGCTGTAACCTCTGGGTTGGGCTGAGGCCGGCGCTGGCCCTTTTCATAAAGGTACCAGCCACGCCCGCTCTTCTGACCGAACCATCCCTTTTCGCACAGCGCGTCGGCGATGATCGCGGGGCGGTGGTTGGGATCTTCCTGGGCCTGCCTCTGTCGCACCGCCCAGTGCACGTCGTTGCCGGCCAGGTCGAGCATGCGGAACGGACCCATCGCCATGCCCCAGCGCTCCATCGCCTTGTCGATGGCGTAGGGTGAGACACCGTCCTCGATCAGCCGATAGGCGGCAATGAGATACTGGTTCAGCATCCGGTTGCCGATGAAGCCATCGCAGACCCGCGAGACAACCGGAGTCTTGCGCAGCCGCTTGGCCAGCGCCATCGCAGTGGCAAGCACCTCGGGAGCGGTTTTTTCTCCGCGGACCACCTCAAGCAACTTCATGATGTGGGCCGGCGAGAAGAAATGAAGCCCCACCACGTCAGCCGGGCGGCCACTCTCCTTGGCGATCACGTCGACATCCAGTGTCGAGGTGTTGGTGGCGAGAATTGCGCCTGGTTTCATCACCTCGCCAAGACGGGAAAACACCGTCTTTTTCACCGCGAGGTCTTCGAACACCGCCTCGATCACCAAGTCGGCGTCGGCGATGGCGGCATAATCAAGTACCGGGGTGATCATCGCCATGCGCGCGTCGATAGCCTCGGCGCTCATGCCGCTACGCTTCGCCCCTTTCTCGTAGGTAGAGCGTATACGGGCAAGCCCGGCATCAAGCGCCTCCTGCTTGGTTTCAAGCAGCACCACCGGAATGGACGCGTTGAGAAAGGTCATGGCAATGCCCCCTCCCATCGTGCCGGCACCAATCACCGCAACCAGTTCGACTGGCCGGGTCGGTGTATCCTTTTCCAATCCTTCCACGCGGGCCGCCAGACGCTCGGCGAAAAAACCGTGACGCAGGGCCTGGGATACAGGCGAGGTCAACAAAGTTCGGAAGCTTTCCCACTCGGCCTCGTGCCCCGCGGCAAAATTTTTGAACACCGCCGCGCTTACCGCGTCGATGCAATGCAGAGGCGCGGGGTAATTGGCGAAGCTTCGCTTCACATTGGTACGCACGAACTGGAAGTAGGGTTCGGCATAGGGGTAGGAAATTTTCTCGGCGCTCAGCAGCCGCGGGCCGCGACCCTCGTCCAGTATTTCACGGGCAAAATCCAGCGCTGCTTCGACGACGGCACCCTCGACGAAGCGGTCGAAAAGGCCAGAATCGGCAAGCGCCTCACGCGGTAATGGCTTGCCGCTTAGAATCATGTTCAGAGCGGGTTCGACGCCGATCAGACGAGGCAGACGCTGAGTGCCTCCTGCTCCAGGCAGGAGACCGAGATTGACCTCCGGCATTGACACCTTGGATCCGGCATCACCTACTCGATAATGGCAGGCCATCGCTAGTTCCAGACCGCCACCCATGCAAGCCCCGCTTATGGCGGCGATCACCGGCTTTTCGCAGGCTTCGATCAGGTTGGTGATCGTAGACATGTTTGGTTCGGTAAAGGCATCCGCCCCACCCGCAACAGCGGAAAATTCGGTGATATCTGCGCCTCCGGAAAAGGCTTTTTCGTTGCCCGCCAGAACGATGGCGGCCACCTCTGAATCGGCCACGGCACGGTCGATCGCACCGATAAGTTCAGTGCGCAGGGTGTGGTTCAGCGCATTCACCGGGGGGCTTGCCATTGTGACAAGCGCCACGTTTCCCCGGGTTTGATAATCGATGACTGTCATAGTCAGGCCCTCATGCAATCTGTTTGGAAGTGTCGCCGCTGCGCCGGTCGATCGCAGCGTAACGCCTAGCGTGGGTATCGGCGGCGCCGAACTGCTGGCTGATTATAGTCAGGCGCTTGAAATAATGCGCAACCGGGCTTTCATCGGCGATCCCCATGCCGCCGTGCAGCTGTACGGCCTGCTGGCCGACGACACGACAGGCGCGCCCAAGATGCACTTTGAGCGCCGAGGCCGCCTTGGCTGCCTCTGGACCACCGGATCCGGCAAGGATCGCGGCCTTGTAGAGAAGGGACACCGTCGCCTCGCGCTCGATAAACATATCGACCATTCTATGCTGAAGCACCTGAAATGAAGAAATAGGAACGTCGAACTGCTTTCGCGTTTTTGTGTAGTCGATGGTTGCCTCGATCAGAAACGACATAATCCCAATGGCCTCTGCCCCAATGGCGACGATCCCGTCATCTATGGCAGGTTCCAGAAGATCGAGCCCCTCCCCGACCTCGCACAGCAACGCCTCTTCCCCGATTCGAACATTGGCGAGCCCTAAGTTGGACGTGTCGAATCCGTCAACGCCCTCATAGCCCTGTTGAGACAGCCCAGGGCTGTTCGCGGGAACGAGAAACAGCGTCAACCCGGCACCCTTGACCATGGCCGAAACGATGAAAGTGTCGGCATGGGCACCGTCAAGCACCGCGATCTTATCGCCGTTCAGCACAAAATCGTTGCCTTCACGGCGTGCCGTAGTGTCAACATGGGAAAGGCTGTCGCGGTTAGTCGCCTCAGCGTGGGCCAGCGCAATGCGCGCCTCCCCTGAGACCAGTTCTCCGATCAGTGCCTGGCGGCGATCCTTGTCGCTAAGTCGCTTCAGCACCCCACCTGCCAGAACGATATTGGCAAGATAGGGCTCGGGGGCAAGCGCCTTGCCGAACACCTCCATCACCAGCATCGCGTCAACCATGTCGCCGCCCAGTCCGCCGTCGGCCTCTTGGAACGGTAGCGCCAGCACCCCCAGTTCGGCCAGTTCGGACCAATAGCCGGGCCGCGGCGCGGTCTGACCTTGGACACCAAAGCGATAATGATCCTGGCAGAATCGGCTAAGCGTTTCGCGCAGAAGGCGCTGTTCGTCGGTAAAATGAAAGTCCATGATAATCCCTGTATCCAGCCTCAGAGACCGAGAACAGCCTTTGCAATGATGTTTTTCTGGATCTCGTTTGTGCCGCCGTAGATCGACGCCTTGCGGAAGTTGAAATAACGTGGCGCGGCCATGCCGGCATAATCCGGGCCGACGGGCGCACCGTCCCAGTCCGGATGCATACGATCACGTACGAAGGGCAGTGCCTTGTTGCCCGCGATTTCGAGCAGGAACTCGGTAATCGCCTGCTGGATCTCGGCCCCCTTGATCTTGAGAATCGAGCTTTCAGCCCCAGGCGCGCCACCGGTCTCGATCTCGGATAGCAGTCGCAGTTCGGTGTATTCCAGCGCGTCCAGCTCCACCTCAAGATCGACCAGTCGCCGACGAAAAAGCTCGTCGTCGATCAATGCGCCGCTCTTCGTACGCTCTGCCGCCGCGATTTTCTTGATCCGCTCGACATTGTGCCGCGAGCGCCCAACGTCAGCCACCATGGTGCGTTCGTGGGTCAGCAAGTATTTGGCGTAGTCCCAGCCTTTACCCTCTTCACCAACCCGGTTTTCCACCGGCACGCGCAGATTATCGAATATAACCTCGTTCACCTCGTGGGTTCCATCGACGGTGATGATCGGGCGTACGGTGATGCCGGGGCTGTCCATCGGGAACAGCAAGAAGGTGATCCCCTGCTGCTTGCGGCCCGATGCGTCGGTGCGCACGAGACAGAACATCCAGTCCGCATATTGCGCATAGGTCGTCCACATCTTCGCACCATTCACTACGTAATGATCGCCGTCGCGCACCGCACTTGTGCGCAGGGCTGCAAGATCGGAGCCAGCGCCGGGCTCGGAATAGCCCTGGCACCACCACACATTGCTGGCGAGGATGTCGGGCAGAAAACGCTCCTTTTGCTCAGTCGTGCCGAAAGTATAGATCACTGGGGCAACCATCATCAGGCCGAAGGGACTCACCCACGGAGCGCCGCTGGCACCCATTTCCTTGAAGAAGATATAGCGCTGGGTGTGGCTCCAGCCGGTACCGCCGTATTCCACCGGCCAGTTCGGTCCGGCCCAACCGCGAGCATGCAGCGCCTTCTGAGCGCGCACATAGTCGTCCTTGCTCAACTCCACGAAGGCTTCATTCTTCGCGATCACGTCCTGCGGATACTTGGTGGCGAAAAACTGGCGCACCTCGTCGCGGAAGGCGATGTCTTCGGCGGAAAACTCGAGGTTCATGTTCGCCCCCCGGGAGCCCCGCCCGCATTGACGAGGCGCTCGGACATGCGGAATTCATGCAGTACGGCTGCTTGTCTCACTTCTGACTTTCCTCCCCGGCAGGCCTCTTCGCCAACCGATCTAATTTGCGAATTTTGAATAATGAATCACAATTCTATTATTGTGTCGATTCATAGAGGCTCGTCAACAGGCGTGATGAGGACTGTCATTGGCTTGATGCTGTGACCGCCCCCCGATGGCATCAATGTGCCATATGTGGACGACCCTCTCCCTGCAAGAATTCTTTGATGATTTGTTCGGATCGCTTGCGTTCATATGTCCGGCCTGTTGGTGCGTTCGGCTTTGTTGCACAAATTGGCTGAGGGATTAACTGTTTGAATCCAGCGTGATAGCTGGCTGTCATGAGCGGCTGGTCACCTACGAAGTACAAGACCAGGAACTGGCCTTCGTACAACACGGCGCTGAAGCAGCGCGGTTCACTTGCAATCTGGTTTGATCCCGAGATGCCCTGGCACGCGGCTCCGACGGGTAGGCGCGGTCGTCAGCCCGAGTTCAGCGACGCCGCGATCCAAGCTTGCCTGACGATGAAGGTGCTTTTCGGTAGGCCCCTTAGACGAGGTGACGTCCCCGGACGTTGTGTAGCTTTCGGTGGCCATCGGGTTTCTCGGTAGGGTCGGGTTGTGAACACCAACCTGAACTGAGGACTACACCCGATGACCAAACAGATGATGGACCTGCGCGCGCTCGTGGAAAAGAGCGCTGATGCCGACCTGCTCCGCGAGATGATCGGTTTCGCCGCCGAACGGCTGATGGAGCTGGAGGTCGGCCCCAAGACGGGCGCTGAACCGCCCCGGGTTTACCGGAGAGTAAAACTCTCAAAGGATGAGCCCTATGGATCAGAAGAAGCCCACCCCGAAGTACACAGCCGAGTTCCGCGAGCGCGGCGTCCGGCTATTCCGTGAACATCGGCCCGATTACAGCAGCGACAACGCGGCCTACCGCGCGATCGCATCGAAGCTTGGCTGTTCCCATAACACTCTTCGCGCCTGGTGCATCCAGGCCGCCCGTGACGCTGGCGAGCGTGGCGGCGTGACCAGTGAAGAGAAGGCACGGATCAAGGCTCTGGAACGCGAGGTCAAGGAACTGCGCACCGCCAACGAGATCCTGAAGAAGGCGTCGGCGTATTTTGCCCAGGCGGAGTTCGACCGCCCGTTCCGCAAATGATCGCTTTTATCGACGATCACCGTAGCGTCTTTGGTGTCGAGCCGATCTGCCGGGTTCTGGGGATCGCACCATCGACCTATTACGCCTTCAAGGCCGTGGAGCGTGATCCGGACCTGGCATCGGATCGAGCCAGACAGGATCGTCAGGACATGGCCGCCATCAAGCAAGCCTTCGATG
>NZ_QITQ01000004.1 GCF_003260265.1 Roseovarius amoyensis | reverse complement strand
ACTGCTTGGCCCGATTGGAAACATCCCGCCAGCCGAGGCAGAAGAGAACTTCTATGCACAGCGCGACGTGCTCGATATGGTCGCGCGAAATGACGCTATAGGTCTCCGGTAAAACCGGGGCGATTCAATGCCCAGCAGCCCGGCATTGCCAAAGGCCTTCATCACCTGCCGGGCCGGGAAAATCCCCTCTTCTTCCCATTGGTCAACGAAGGGGTTCACATGGGATCGATCACCGCATTGGTGGTGCGGCGCAGCTCGTCGTGTTCCTGGCTCCAGATCATGCCGATTCCTTCGGTTTGGGACGCTGGCGCACAAGCAGATGCGCCTCTCCGATCTGCGAAACCCGGCCGTCCGAAGCTATGATGCGCACTTCCAGAACAACGGTGCCACTCCCGCGTGAGGCGGCCCCGCGGCCGATCACGGTGGCGTCGGCGGTCAGGCGATCGCCCACGAAGGCCGGGCACAGAAACCGCCACGGACCAAGCTGGCTCATCGCGACAAGGCTATTGGGCAAAAGATTTCCGACAGACGCCATGGCCTGCGCCACCGGGTGCGGCCCGTGTGCGATGGCGCGGCCAAAGCGGTTGTCCGAACTGGTGTTGACCGGATGATAGGCGTCAAAAAGCTCCGAGTGCTGGGCAATCCGCGCTTTGCTGCAATCAATATCGGGCAGCGACAGCACCGTGCCGGGCGACAAGGTTTCGTACCAGTGATCCTGGGATGATTCCATCTAGGCCTCCCTTATGCGGAAAGTTGACCACCATGAGTTATGAATCACAAGTCATATTTGACTTATCATCCCCTTTGTCTGACGGTTTTGGAAAGTCCCAGCATTTCGCGGCTGAGAGATTCCAGCTTGGCATCGTCAATCTGTTCGGAAATACTGATCGCGCTGACTGCCAGAAAGGGCTGATCCCTGGCATCCGACAGGGTGACGGCGACGGTGGTGATGCCAACGGCAAAATTACCGCGATCCACCGCCAGGCCCACCTGGCGCACATGGTCCAATTCAGCATACCACTGGTCGAAATCCGGTGGTCTGACCAAGCGTATCTTATTGAACCGGCGTTCAATTTCCGCCTTGGATAGGCGACTTTGTGCGGCAAAACAGCGCCCGAAAGCCCCCGTGAACAGTGGCAGCCTTTGACCGATCCGCATCGAGATCTGCACCGTTGCCGTGGGTTCGGTCCGGTCCACCAGCACCACGCGGTCTTCCGACACGACCCGCCACAGGTTCATCGCGACACCGAATTTCAGAGACAGGCGCTGCAACTCGGGGTGCAGCACACGTATGTGATTATCACCGGCCAGCGCCCCCTGGGCCAGCGACAACACACCCATTGAAAGCGCATAGGTTTTGGTGGAGGGATCAAAACTGGCCAGCCCTTCATGGACCAGGGTGCGCAACAGGTTGAAACAGGTCGACGGATTGATACCCAAATCGCGGGCCACCTGCGTAACGCCGACACCGACGCCGCCACAGGATTTCTGCAGATAGCGGATGATCGCAATCCCGTTTACCAGAGCCCCGACAAGTTTTTCTGGTGTGCTATCCATCATTAGTCCGCCCTGAACATCTCTGTTAGGCCGCCAGCATGTCGACCTGAACTCTTCGATCACGTGTCATTTCCGCGTCTACGATCATGCAGGTTCGGCAGACCAGCCAAATCAGTTGGCGCAAAAAGACCCTCAGGTGCCTGAGGATCATACGGACGTTGTGGCCCCAACCGCAGAGCACGGCGAAAAGCGCGTCGCCTCGGTCCCTTTCAAGTTGCTTCGCGTCAGGAGACCGTCATTTTTCATGTGCCCGATCATCGGCTCGATGGCACTTAGCCGTCGTAAAAGCTTGGCGATGGTCCTGGCGACGCCGCGCCTGGCACCGCTGATGAAGACCTTCACATTCTTGACGCCATGGCCACGGTATCCCCGATCCACAAAGGCCAACTCCGGCTGCTGGCCGGTCAGGATTTCGACCTGCTCCAGCGCCTCGGCCAGCGTGTGGCCGTCGTAGGGATTGCCCGGCAGCGCCCGCATCCCGGCTATGAAACCGCCCCGGTTGGTCTTGGCCACGCTGACCTCGGTGCCAAACTCGTAGCGTTTGTGCGCCTTTTCTTTCGATATGCAGTCCACCGTCGGTTCGTGCAGGCTGTAGAGCTTTTTACGGCCCTTCGGCTTCTGCGCCAGCAACCGGTTCACCAGCGCGATCATTTCCATCAGGCGCACCCTCAGCGCGCCCTCCGGAACCTGGTCGAGTTTCCGTTCGATGTCGCGCAGTACGCGACCGGTATAGCCCTTGAGCAGACGCAGCGCCTTGCGCATCCGCTTGAATTGCCGGGCATGGGCATATCGCCCGACCTGACCGGCCAACCGGGGTGCGAGGCGATTGTAGTTCTGCCGCAGGCCAATCCCCGCCTCGCGGGCCAGCCCGACCAGTTTGCGCCGCGCCGTTTCATAGAGCCGGGCATCCGTCGGGTGGGCGATGTTCTTTTCCATCACCGTGGTATCGACGGTGACCCGCTTGAGGTCGTTGTCCTTCACTACCCCGGCGCGTTTGCCGGCCTCGATCGTCTCGGTCAGCATCCATTCGACACCCTCCTCGCCAATCCGCTTGCGCCATCGCGTCATGGAAGACGGATCAATCGGCAGACGGTGCTGAAAGAACGTCTCGCCGCAGAAATGCTGCCAGTATGGGTTCCCGGCCCATCGCGCCACGACCGCCTCATCCGAGAGCGCGAAAGCATCCTGAAGATACAAAAGCCCCGCAACCAGACGCGGAGAGGTGGCGGGACGACCGGTGTGGGAGGGGAAGAACCCCGCCCATTCCCGCTCAAAGACGTCCCAGTCAATCAGGACAGCGAGCTTCACCAGCTCATGGCGCATGTCGATCATCTCGACCAATCGGGCGCGCAGGAGATCGTCTTGTTCCGGAGGAGGCTTTCGCGGCTTCATATCATGGCTCGAAATTGCAGGGTTTCTGCCCGGATAATACGAAATCCTGCACTTCCTGCCCAACAAATTCGGGCCATATAAAAACAAAATTAACCGGATAAGAGTTGTTCAATCGATTTCCGACAATTGGCAACGGTAGTATCCTATCAATTCAGCCTAAACTGTCCCATTGGCGCTGACGTCAGACAATCATGGACAGCCCTTACAGCCCGGGAACAATGCGACCGCCAAAGCGGGATTGCTCAGCGTAATGCGTGTTGCAATGGATCGGGTTCCAGTCGCCAGACAGCATGCAGAACATGGTGTTGTCGCTTTCTGTCGCTGTTCGGCCGACGCTTCGTTAGACGGTGCCGATTTCGAGATCTTCGTAGTAAAGGGTATGCATTGTTCAGATATCTCCGCCCGATTGGCCTGTCGCCCGCGATCGGCCGCGACCGAATACCGTATTCGCGTCCCACATGTTGTCATTGGGCAGGTCCCGGAGCATGTGGCGTGCGACCTCGCGCTTGGTCGAGGATCGGGGAAAGTCGGTCACGAACTGGATGTAGCGGGGCACCTTGAAAGAGGCCATGCGCTGCTGCGCCCATTGGGTCAGCGCCTCGGGGTCAACCTCGGCGCCTTCCTCCGGGATGATAAACGCCTTGGGGTCTTCTTCACCCAGCTCTGACGGGACGCCGATAACCACCACCTCGGCGATGCCGGGATACCCGCTCAGGACATCCTCTACCTCGTAGGCGGAAACATTCTCTCCCCTGACGCGCAGCCAATGGGCCTGTCTCCCCGTGAGGTACAAGAACCCCTTGGGCGAAACGTAGCCCAGATCCCCAGTATGCAGCCAAAAGTTCCGCCAACACTCGACGGTCGCGTCCGGTCTGTTCAGATACTCCATCATGAACGTATGCGGCACCGTCGGGCGCAGGCATATCTCGCCGATATCACCGTCGGAAACGGGCGTATCATCCTTGCCGCGAATGGAAATTTCGCACCATCCATGCGTCAAGCCGTTGGCCAAAGGCTCGTCCGAGCCGGGACGGTTGTTGATGATCAGAACGCCGCCAGATTCAGTAAGCGAGTAAACGTTCACCACCCCCAGCCCAAATCGGCGAGGGAAGGATTCAGCATATCTTTTGGGCACCTGGCTGAGCGCGCCAAGGGAAACCCTTACAGTATTATCGGCGTCCGCCGGGGTCTCGGGCGTGGAACAAAGCACCGACACCATGGTGCCGATCGGATCAATAACAGTGGCCCCCACTTCGGCGACGCGCGGCCAGAAACGGCTGGCGCTGAACCAGCGCTCGAAGTGAGTCGGAATGCCGGCGACCAACGGACCCATCAACCCGATGAACAAGCCGCCGACATGAAAGAGTTGAAGAACGGAATAATGGCGATCCTGAGGTCTGATCTCGAACGCCTCGACATATCGGTATCCGGCCGCGACCACGGCGAAATGAGGCAGAAGGACACCTTTGGGCAACCCGGTCGTCCCACCGGTGTAGATGATCATGGACGGATCCCCTGCGCTGTTTTCCACGGTCGCAGGACGGGCATCTGTTTCTGAAAACAGCGCATCCCCAGACTCGTGGCCCAGCACCGCGACTTGACAGCCGGATTTCGTGATCGCGATGGCGTCGCGTACATGGGGCAGGGTTTCATCCTCACAGACGAAAAGGGTCGGATCCGAATCCGTGATCGCATGTCCTAGGTCTTCCCCACGCAGCGAGACGTTCAAAGGTACCCAAACGCCGCCCAGTTTCACCGTCGCGATGAAGATCAGGATCTGCTCTATCGAATTGTAAAGCATCGTGCCGACCCGCACGCCACGACCGATACCGGCCTTGGAAAGATGCACCGCGACCGAATCCGACAGGCTGTCCAACTGCGCATACGTCAGCGCACAGCCGCCGACCTCGACCGCAAGCGCGTCAGGGGATCGACGTGCCTGGTCTCGGATCAACTCGTCAATGGTCGTCCATTCGGGTTCAGTTCCATTTGGAAGAAATATCATGGGGCTGGCCTAGCTTCGCGGTATGATGTTCCTGTTCTGCAGGTTGCCCAGCAGTTCGATAAACATGTCTTCGCTGTCGATGCAGTCACCGAACCCATGTTGCCTGATCTTGATAGTGCTCATGTGGTGCGGGTTCGGGCGCTGTCCGTAACCGAACAGGAAGTCGGCAAAACGCCAGTCGGGAACCATGTCCCGAAGGGTCGTTTGCACGAGGCCATGGCGCGCCACGATGCGATCCCAGCACTCGGTGTTTTCCGGCATGATCCGGGCAAGAGACATGGGTTGAGGCGGGGCGAAGTCCATGCCAAAGAAATCGGCCAGCCGAGGCCACAGATTGTGCCAGATGAACACATCGCCATTGGTGATGTTATATATCTGGTTGGCGGCGGCCGACGCGTCGCACGCCCATTCGATGCCCTTTGCGATCAGCCGTGCGTCGGTCGCCTCGCCGACCCGTTCCGGCCCGCCCGGAAACCGTAGCGGCAATCCCTGTTCCTTGGAAATTGCGGCGTAGGCACCAATGGCTGAGACAATGTTCAACGGGCTGCCCAGTGCGGCCCCGCAAACGATCTGCGGCCGGAATATGGTCCACGTCCAATCCTTGCCATGCTGTTCTTCGGCCAGCCAGTCCATCTGATCATAGTAAAAATTCGGCCCCATCGATCGTGCATCGGTTTCACGCGCGGGCATCTTGAAGGGCCCCAGGTGACCGCCATACGCCTTGGTGCCCTGCAACACGGAAATCTGTTTTAGAACGGGCGAGTGCTTTTGTACGGTCCGCACGAGGTTCTGAAGCATGGATAGATTTATTTCGACATGATCGCGCTCTGACCAACCCTTGGTCACGTCAGCCTTTTCGTAGACCGCGCAATAGGCAATGTGGGTGATATCAGAGAGATCGCCCAAACCTGCGTCACACGCCTCCGCATCGCGCAGATCGACAGAACGCCAGTCCGCCTTGGTCTCGCCGTTATACTCCCGGCGCGATAGCCCGACCACATCCCAGTTGTCCAAACGCTCGAAATGTTCGAGGACGCTGCGCCCGACGACACCAAGAGCACCCGCGACTAGCAACTTGGATTTTTTCATCAGAAATACTCCATCAGTTTATTGTGGTCGGCCAGCGGGGCAGGCGCACCGTCATACACCTTGCGTCCTGTCTTCAGGATCACGACGCCATCTGCGACAGGCAGGCTTGCCTGAATGTTCTGCTCTACGATGACAACGCTGAGGCCAAGTGTTTCCTTTATCTTCACGACGCTCTCGACAACCTGATTGACGAGACGGGGCGCCAGACCGATCGTCGGCTCATCCAGAACCAGCAGGTCCGGGCCCTGCATCAACGCGATCCCGATTGCCAGCATCTGCTGCTGTCCACCTGACATGGTTCCCGCCTTCTGGGCCCGTCGCTCTGACAGGATGGGAAAGAGTTCACGAACCGTCTCCAGCCGTTCGCGTATCTTCTTTTGTTCAGATACGTGCGTTGTCCCCAGCATCAGGTTTTCTTCGACCGTCAGGCTTCTGAACACACCGTGGCCTTGGGGAACGAAGGAAAACCCGTTCTTGACATTCTCCTCGGTGGACCGGTTCGTGATCGGCTTGTCGTTGTATTGGACCTCGCCCGCGGCAATCGGGTGCAAGCCGAATATGGACCGAACCAACGTGGTTTTCCCGGCGCCATTGTGGCCTAGAACCAACAGGATTTTATTCCGCAGCACATCGAAGCTGATCGAGTCCACGACCCGACGGTTGCCATGATCGACCGACACGTCGAGCACTTTCAAGATTGCGTTGTTTATCATCGGAAATAGCGCCCCTGCAGTTCTGGGTCCTGCATCAGTTCGTTGGGCGGGCCTTCGGCCAGCACCCTGCCCTCATCAAGATAGAAAGCGTAGTCACAGACCTTCTGGATCACATCGAGGTTGTGCTCGATCAGACACACGGTTCGCCCTTCTTCCGCCAGCCGCCGGATAGATGGCAAAATCTGCTCAAGCGTTGTCGGATCAAGGCCGGACAATGGTTCGTCGAGCAGCAATACCTCTGCTCCGGTGGCTACAAGGCGGGCGATAACCAGCAGCTTCTCTTCCGCATAGGACAAGTTGTCCGCACGCTCCATAGCCTTTTCGCGCAAGCCCACATAGGCCAGGACCGCCTCCGCCTTGAGGAGGTTCTCAGCCTCTTGGTGCCGCACCAGCCTGGGTCTGAAAAAAACGTTCAACAGTTTGTCACCAGCCTGGTGGGGCAGCGCAACAAGTACATTTTCCAAAACCGTCATGGACCTAAACAGACGCAGGTCCTGGAAGGAACGGGCAATACCAGAACTTACGATTTCATGTGGACGAAGGCCCCCAATGGACTCATCTCGGAAAGTAACCTCGCCGGAATTTGTCGAGATGAAGCCCGTCAACAGGTTGAAAGCGGTCGTCTTGCCGGCCCCGTTCGGACCGATGAGACCCGTGACACGGCCAGCCTTCAAAGTGATCGTCGCGTCGTCAACGGCGACGATGCCACCGAACCGCTTGTGCAGCCCTTTGCCCACAAGTGTCGGTCCGCTTGCAGCGACCTTGGCGATATCAAAGACAGTTTTGCCCACGGCCTTCAGCTCTGCCCGCAGGCTGTCCGCTATTTTTGGAATGGAGTGACGCTCGGGCAGAAGTCCTTGCGGCCGGAACCGCAAAATGACGATCAACATGGCACCGTAGATGCAGCCTCGCAGCATATCCGCCGTGATCGGTGGCAGACTCAACAGCTTCAGCGCCTCTGGCAGCAAGACCAGAATGATCGCCCCCACGACAGAGCCCGTCAAATTGCCAATGCCGCCCAAGATCACCATCGTCAAAATCAAGATGGTTTCTTCAACGGTAAAGCTGTGGGGCCCGACATAGCTGACATAGTGGGCAAACAGGCTACCCGCGATAGCCGCTAGGCCACCTGACACGGCAAAGGCAAGAAGCTTGAATGCGACTGGGTTCTTGCCGACCGATTGCACTGCGGACTCGTCCTCGCGCATCGCGCGAAGCGCCCGACCGAACGGAGATCGTTCGAGTCGCTGTCCGATCAGATAGACCAGAACCGCAAAGAAAACGGCGAGCGGAAGGAAATCCCCCGGAGTGGTCAGATCAGCGCCGAACAGGTTGATCGGCTCGACCCCCGCCAAGCCATCAGGTCCCCCCGTCAGCCCATTCGCGTTGCGCAGAAAGTCAGTTACGATCGCTTGGAACGCAAGAGTGATGATGACAAGGTAATGCCCGCCGACGCGTAGCGCGGGAAGTGCGATGATCATCCCGACCACGCCCGCTCCAACGATTCCAACCAGCATCGACAGAGGGAAACCGATTCCCAGTTTGACGCTTAGAATAGCGGCCGCGTAAGCCCCAAAGGCGTAAAAAGATGCGTGAGCTAGGGCAAATAGTCCGGCAAGGCCGATCGTGATGTTGAATGAAACGCTCAGAATCACGTAAAGGCTGATGACGACGCCAATATGATAAACATATTCCAATGATCAGTACCCCTTCCACAGCCCGGTGGGTCGCCAGATCAGCACGATGAACAGAACACCGAACGCGATGGTGGTCTGCCAGTCACTGGAAACCCTCCAAACCCCCAGGCTCTCCACCAGTCCTAGGATCAAGCCGCCTGCCACAGCACCGGGCAGCGACCCCAATCCGCCGACAACTGCGGCAAGAAACGCGTAGAAAACGGCTAGAAAACCCATGTGCGGCAACGCGCCCTCCTTCACCAGGATGAGACTGGCCGCAATCCCCGAGATGCCAGATCCGATCCCGAACACGACAAGAGAAACACGTTCCGTGTTTATGCCAACGATCTTCGCCATCAACATGTTGTCCTGCATGGCGCGGATATAGCTGCCGTAGGCGGTCCACTTCATGAAGGCCGCCAGGCCCAGACCGACGACAACCAAGGCAAGCACCTGCCAAAGCTGCACGCCGGTGACGACCGCGCTACCGATGAAGTAGAACCCGTAGGTGACGTCGTTGACGGTCTTGGCGTTCGTACCAAACGCGACCCCGATCAGGTTCGTGATCAGCATCAACAGGCCAAGTGAAACGACAAGAATGATGAAGGGCGGGCTGTCGTTACGAAGAAACCAGCGGTAAAGAAGCACATAGGACGCCATCCCCACGACCGCGCAGCCGACAATGCCGACCCCCATGGCCACTAGGAATGGCAGGGAAAGCACCGTCACCGACCACCAGGTCAGATAGGCGGCGACGGCATAAACAGGGCCGTAGGCGAAATGAACGACGCCCGTTGTTGCGAAAATCATCCCGAACCCCATCGCCAACAGCGCGTAGTGCGCGCCATTGACGACCCCATTCAGGAAAAGTGGAAGCAAAAGTTCCATGACTGCCTCGCTGTTCGGAATGCAGGGAAAATGAAGCAGTCAGTCTGCCGCAGCTTCAATGAACCGGACGAACTCTGTCTTGCCGTCCTTGACCTCAAGAAGCGCCACGCGCTTGATGACAACGCCGTTGTCCCTGAACTTCATGGTTCCGCCGTAAACGCTCTTGAAGCTGTTGTCGGCCCAAAGCTGTTCGGTCAGGTCCGCGCTGGCAAAATCCTTGCCTTTTGCGTCATGAGCGCGCGAGATCAGCTCTGCGATCACATAGATCGCTTCATAGTAGTTCGCCGCGTAGAAATCCGGATCGTCGCCGTGGCGCGCGACATAGGCATCATGGAAATGCTTGCCCCATTCGTTTTCTTCGCTGGCTGAGAAGTAGTCGGTCACGACGAAGATATTTTCGGAGTGATCCCCCGCAATGGCGAAATCCTCGCTGGTCCACTCCATCGACTGAACCGGGACGTTCACCTGGATATCACGCAGCCGCTTCACGGCTATCCCGGCCTGGGGCGTGGTCGCCCAGTTCAGCACCACATCGGGTCTCGCAGCGCGTATCTTTGCGATTTGCGCATCGATATTGGTGGCATCATTGGCGAATTGCTCTGACGCGACAATTTCTACACCAGCGCGCTCTGCGGCCTCTATGGCTGCCGCAATGGCGCTATCCCCGAATTCCGATTTTATGGCGATCTGAGCAATTCTCTTATGCCCGGACTCTACCGCGTAGGCGACGCTTGCAAGCGCGAGGTCGAGCGCCATCGACCGGTTGTGGAACATATGATCAGATACGCCGATCATCTTTGGGCTGACGCCGCCCCCGTTCAGGGTGAAAATTCCGCGATCCTGCGAAATCGGCGCGATCGCAGCCGTCGGACCAGAGAAGGACGACAACACTGCCTTCACCCCGACTACATTGATCAGCCGGTTCATGCCCGTCACAGCGGCCTGTGTGTTGCCGCTTTTGTGGTCCTCGATCACCAGCTCCAGCTTTCTACCGTCTACGCCCCCTTCTGCGTTGATCTCGTCGATCGCAAGCTGCGCACCTTGGCTCATGACCTGACCATAGTAAGGTGCGGTTCCGCTCATCGAAAAAATGCCACCGATCTTTATCGTGTCTTCCGCAGTTGCGGGTGTACCCGCAGCGAGAATTGTACCGACGACGGCACATGTCAGACCCTTGATTGCCTTGGTAAACATGAATTCCTCCCTTTTTCTGTAGTGAGAATACAGTACAGTATAGAGAATTCCACAACTTTTTATTGGGCGCCTCGATTTTTCATCATAGCACGTGTGGATTTCAGAAATACCGGACAGCCGTTTCAGTAATTCCCGGACAGTTCGGGCACGGCTGATCATCTGCCTGCGATCATGTTTCGGTTCGGATAGTCTCGGTGTTTTCCGCGAAGGTCAAGTTCGCGTCTCGGTCCTTTCTGCGCGTGCTGTATCCCTTGAGTTCGATGCGGTGGGCGTTGTGAACGATCCGATCGAGGATGGCGTCGGCAATGGTGGGGTCGCCGATCATGTCATGCCAACCCGAGATCGGCAGCTGGGCGGTGATGATGGTGGATCGCCGCTGATAGCGCTCCTCGAAAAGCTCGAGCAGGTCGAGGCGCTGTTGGTCGATCAGCCCATGCGTGCCCCAATCGTCGAGCACCAGCAACTGGACGCGTGCCAGCTTGTCGACGAGACGGAGGAAGCGCCCATCGGAAGCCATCGGTGATTTCCTCAAGGTAGATGGCCTCTTGCTTAAGACTTCGCCAGAGACGCTCCATAAAGATGTTGTCGAGATATCTACCACGCCCATCCATTGAGATACGCACCCCGGCCTCAGTCAGCGTCGTGATCCAGGCCGATCCGGTGAACTGCGCCCCTTGATCCGTATTCATGATCTCAGGCGAGCCATGTTTGGCGATGGCCTCGTTCAATGCATCAACACAGAAGTCGGCGTGCATTGTGTTCGACAGCCGCCAACTCAGCACCCTGCGCGTGGCCCAATCCATGATGGCCACCAGGTAGAGGAAGCCGTTCTTGACCGGCACAAACGTGATATCTGCGCACCAGACCTGATTGGGGCGGTCGATGATCATCTTTCTTGGCAGATACGGATAGACCGGGTGCTGCGGGTGCGGCTGGCTGGTTCGAGGGCGTTTGTAGATCGCCTCCAGGCCCATCTCGGCCATCAGACGCCGGACACGGTGGCTCCAACGACAATGCCTTCACGGCACAGATAAGCGGCGATCTGGCGCGACCCGAAAAACGGATACTTCGTGAACACCCGGTCAATTTCTTTCATCATTACCAGCGTGTCTGCGTCGATCCCGACGGGCGTGTAATAGAACGCCGACCGGCTGAGCCGCACCAGCTTGCATTGTTGGCTGATACTGAGCTGCGGGTGGTCCCGCTTGATTATCGCGCGTTTCTTCTCGGGGCTCATCGCTTCAGACCTTCGGACAAAAAATCGTTCTCGACCGCAAGCCTCCCGATCTTAGCATGGAGTTCTTTGACATCAGCCTCGGTCGGCCCCTCGGGCTTGCCGCCGCGGGCAAACACATCGGCCATACCCTCAACCGCCTGACGCTTCCACGTGCTGACCTGGTTCGGATGAACCTGATGCTTGGCTGTAATCTCCTGGATCGTCTTGTCGCCTCGCAGCGATTCCAAGGCCACCCTGGCCTTGAACCGGTCTGTAAACTTCCGGCGCTTCGCCATCTTCGTATCCCTTCAAAGGTTGGGGATACACCTTAGCCGACTGGCCAGTCTTCTGGGACCACTTCAGTCGGTGACCATTGACTGCAAAGATGTGTCTGAGATACATGTTAAGATACCACAGGGTACGATTGATTTCTATCACGGCCAGAATAGCGCGATGCGCAGAATTCCCAACCAGACGACGGAGGAAGAACCACCATGGACGGAGGAAGAACCACCATCCAAGACTTAGCACAGATCAGCCTGGGAGACCTCCTTCGCCGCATCGTATCCGCAATGCCTGATGCCGACTTCCTGGTGACCGAGAACGAGAGAATCACGTTTGCCCGTTTCGACGATGAGGTTGACCGCGTGGCAGACGGTCTTCTTGCCGCGGGCTTCGGGAAAGGCGATCATGTGGCGCTTTGGATCACAAATGACCCCGACTGGGTGAGGATGCTTTTTGCCGCCGCGCGAATCGGCATGGTCGTGATCCCGATCAACACCAGGTACAAGTCGGGCGAACTGGAATACATCCTCCGTCAGTCCGACGCCCGCGCCCTGCTGATGATGGACACCTGCTGGGGCATCGACTATCCTGCGCTTCTGGGCACCGTGATCCCCGATCTTGCCAGTCAGCGTCCGGGAAACATCCGCTCCGATGCCTTGCCCGAACTCCGCGCGATCTTTTCCTGGGGGGACACCTCGCCCCCCGGCGCAATCTCGATAAACTCACTTCTGGAAAGGCCGGCCAACGCCGAACGTGTACGTGTCGCTGCCGAGGCCGTTCGACCCGAGGACCCGGTGCTGATCTGCTACACCTCGGGTACTACCGGACGGCCGAAGGGTGCGGTCCATTCCCACGCGGTCGTCCGACAGTCGATCAACGTTGCGCATGCCATGGGCATGAAGACCGGAGACGCCGTGCTTGGCCACATGCCGTTCTACCATGTCGCCGGGCTGTTCATGGGCGTTCTTCCGGCCGTTATCCACGGAATGAGCCTCATCGTGATGCGGGACTGGAACGCCGACCGAGCACTGGACCACATAGAGGCAGAGAAGATCGCGCATTTTGGCGGAATCCCTACCCATTTCCTCGATTGCTTCGATGCACAGGAGAAACGGTCGCGCGATCTGAGCTCGGTGCGCGCGGCATGGATCGGGGGCGCTGCGGTAAGTCCCGAGGTGGTGCGCCGAGCGCGCGAGGTCTTCTCGACGCCGCACATCCTGGCCTCCTACGGGATGACGGAAACCACGATCTCGACCACCTTCACGCGCTACGACGATCCGCCCGAGATCGCCGAAGCGAATATTGGAAAGCTGGCCGGAGACTACGAGGCAAGGATCGTCGATCCGAGCAGCGGCGCGACGCTTGGCGCGGGCGAAATCGGTGAGCTTCAGGTGCGCGGCCATATCGTCACACTGGGATATTACAAGAACCCCGAAGCCACCCGCGAAGCGATCACCCCCGAGGGCTGGTTTCGTACCGGAGACCTAGGCGTCTTCGATGAACGCGGCTATCTGAAGATCACCGGGCGCATCAAGGAAATGTTCATCGTGGGTGGATCAAATACCTATCCGGCCGAGATCGAGGCGCATCTTGAAACCCACCCCGCGATCCGCCAGGCACTGGTGGTGGGGGTGCCGCATGAACGCCTTGGCCAAGTGGCATATGCTTACATTCTTCGGTCCGGCGATGCCGAAACTTTCGACGAACAGGCGGCGGTCGACCATTGCCGGGGGGCTATCGCGGATTACAAAGTGCCACGATATGTGCGCTTTGTCGATGCTTTCCCAATGACCGAAAGCGGTAAGATCCAGCGGCATGTGCTTGCCTCTCAGGCGGAAGCTGAAGTCGCCGGGGCAAAGGCAACGGCCTGATTTTGCCCGGATTGGCGGTCTGCCTGCCTAGACGGAGAGCACCCCAAAGTGTGGGGCAGTCATGCGGCCAGTTGATCCTCAGTTTTTGGCATTATGCCTGGATACCATTGTTCGAATTTGGGGCGGAGGATTCCGTCGAGCGCTCGGGTTAGGGTTTGCAGCATGAGGTGAGCTAATGGGATGAACTGTCTTCCCGCCAAACCGCAGCTATTGTTGCGGGCATAGGTGGGAAGAGAGCATTCCGATGGATATCGAAGTTTTGGGCATTGGTCTGGGCAAGACCGTTTGCAGCCTTGCAGGACTGGACGCGACGGGAGCGGTTGTTTTTCGCTAGCGCCTTCAGGGACACCGTCTGTTGGATTTTTTGGAGAGGCTGCGACCCTGTGTTGTCGCGAGGGAAGCCTGCGGAGGCGCACATCACATCGGGCGCCATTGCCTTCAACACGGGCACGAACCTCGGCTGATGTCGCCGCTTTATGTCCGCCCCTACGTCAAAGTCCACAAGAACGACGATCGTGATGCGGAAGCGATAGCCGAGGCGGCGACGCGCCCGACGATGTCGTTCGTCGCGATCAAATCGGAAGAACAGCTCGATCTGCAGGCGTTACACCGCGCCCGCGAGCGCGCTGGTGACCGAGAGGACGCGCCTGATCAATCAGGGCCGGGGCTTTCTGATGGAGCGCGCATCCGCGTCGGGGCGGGCCGTCACGTCTTCCAGAAGGAGTTGATGAGCTTCGCGGCAGAAGGTTCTCCCGATCTGTCGCACCGCATCCTTCTGATGTTGTCGGATATGGCGATGGAGCTGGCCACGATCAATGGTCGGGTCGACGCCATCCACGCTGAGATCAAGGCGCTGGCCAGGATGGATACCGACATGCAGCGTCTGATGGAAATCCCTGGCGTCGGTCCAACCATTGCCAGTGCGCTTGTGGCCGCCGTCGGTACCGGCAGCAGCTTTGCCAAAGGGCGCGATCTTGCCGCTTGGCTCGGCCTTGTGCCACGGCAGATCACGACGGGTAGCAAAGCCAAACTTGTCGGCATCTCGAAGCACGGCAATCGTTACCTTCGTAAGCTGTTCATCCATGGCGCGCGAACGGTTCTGCATCTCGTGCGGGATCGAACCTCGCCGATAACGCGATGGGTGGACAGCCTGAAGGAACGCGCGCACGTTAACGTTGCTGCCGTGGCGATGGCCAATAAGATGGCGGGATTTCCTGGGCAGTGTTGACGAAGGGTGAGCGATACCGCCCCACTGCACTTGTCGGCGAGGAGAAACATAGGAATCTGCGAGCGAGGAGGAGATGGACGGTGTTGTCACATTAACTCAACCAGTCTTCAGGTTAGCGTGCCGATTTCACATCAAGCGACGTTGGTTGCGATTTTCCATGCCTCGAATGCTTCCAGTCGGTGGTAACGGATCATAAGGGCTGCGCGGCGGCGGGCTGGGACGGAGAAGGAATTTCGGGTTGCGGAGTGCATGGACACGAAACGCTGCATCGTCCGTTCTCTTTTTTCAACGGCAAATGGCTGTTCTCGGCGCGGTTATTGAGCCCTTTGTGCGCCAGTGATCAAGGCCGGGGGCGACATCCCGCTTCGCTGCGCCGTAGGAGCGGAGCTTGTCTGTGATGATCCGTCTGGACACGAAGCCGCAGCGTTTCATCAGCCTGACCAAGAGTCGCTTTGCCGCGCGCTTGTCCCGCCGGGGTTGGAGGATTTCATCCAGAACAACACCGTCCTGATCGATGATCCGGCAACTCGAGCCCGTTTACGTGACAACACCATTTAGTGTATTACCGCGGCGACCGCTTGGCGAGGATGCGTTGCAATGTCCGCCGGTGCATATTCAGCCGCCGCGCGGTTTCGCTGACATTGCGGTCGCACAGTTCATAGACGCGCTGGATGTGTTCCCAGCGCACGCGGTCGGCGCTCATCGGGTTCTCCGGCGGGTCCGGCAGCTCGTCATCGCTGGCCAAAAGCGCCTTGATGATGTCGCTGGCATCGGCCGGTTTCGACAGATAGTCGGCGGCGCCGATCTTGACCGCGGCAACGGCGGTGGCGATGGCGCCATACCCCGTCAGCACCACGATGCGCGCATCGGGGCGCTTTTCGCGAATCGTCTCGACCACATCCAGCCCGTTGCCATCCTCCAGCCGCAAGTCGCACACTGCATAGGCCGGCGGGCGCGCCGAGGCGATCGCCCGGCCTGCTGCGACTGAATCGGCGGTTTCGACCTCGAATCCGCGGCGTTCCATCGCCTTGGCGAGGCGCCGCAGAAAGGGTTCATCGTCATCCACCAGCAGCAGAGACTTGTCAGGCCCAAGGTCGGGCTGGTTATCGGCCATTCAACTCTCCAATCAATTCGCACCCCTTATGCCGATTCGTTCTAGCCCGCCGCCCCGCATGCGTCAAACCATCGCAGAGACTACATCGCATCCAGGAAGCACCCGACCCTGTCGGCCATCTGTTCCGGCGTCACGTCGCGCCGGAAAAATTCCACGAACCCGGTTTCGGGCAGCACCAGGTAAGTCAGCGTCGTATGATCGACGAGATAATATTCGTCATCACCCGAATCCTGGGCCTGATAATAGGTGCGGTATGCCTGGCTTGCCGCCTTGACCTGTTCGGGGCTGCCGGTCAGCCCGACCATGCGCGGATGCATGTTGGCGGCATAATCGCCGACCACCTCGGGCGTGTCCCGCTTGGGGTCGATCGAGATGAAAACCGGCTTTACCATCGTTCCGCGTTCTTCAAGAATTTCAACCGCTTCGGCATTCCTGGCCACGTCCAGCGGGCAGACATCCGGGCAGAAGGTATAGCCGAAATAAAGCAACGCGGGCTGATCAATGACATCCTCGTCGGTCACCGTCTCGCCGGCCCCATTCACCAGGGTGAAAGGCCCGCCGACGCTGGGCCCGCCGACGACCTGGCCCTGCCGGCACTGGGCGAACTGGTCGTTCTGCCCGGACATGGACGTCATCCAGTAGATGCCGCCAAGCAGCAGGATCACGGCAGCTAACGCCGCGATGGCAATATTTCGGGTCATGACAAATTCCGATTTCGGTTTCTTTTATGTTCCCACCACAATTAACATCGCCAGCGCGAACTGCAACGGCACCGAGGCCAGCAATGCCACAGCTTTATCCGGCACCGGCCCGGACAGACGACAGCGACCACTGGATTCGGCTGCGAACACTGGTGGTGTTGCGCTGGTGGGCGATCCTGGGCCAGGGCGCGGCGCTGATCGTCGCCCAGCGCCTTTATGATCTCGAACTCGAGATGGGACTTTGCTTTCTCACCATCGGCGTATCGGTGATCACCAACGTGGTGGCCAGCTTTGTCTTTCCCGAAAACCGGCGTCTGTCGGAACGCGAAACCCGGCTGGTGGTTCTGTTCGACATGCTGCAGCTTGGGTTGCTGCTTTACCTGACCGGCGGGCTGCACAACCCGTTTTCGATCCTCATTGTCGGGCCGGTCACCGTGTCGGCGCCGGCGTTGTCGCCGCGTTCAACGCTGTTTTTGGGAACGGTGTCGATCATCATCGTCACCGCGCTGATCTTTTTCCACCTGCCGCTGCGCATGGCCGACGGAAACATCCTGCGGGTGCCGCAGATATTTCTCTACGGCACCTGGTTCGCCATCGTGATCGCGGTGGTGTTCCTCGGTGTCTATTCGCGCTGGATCGTGACCGAGATGCACGCGATGTCCGAGGCGTTGCAAGCCACGCAAATGGCGCTGGCCCGCGAACAGAAGCTGACCGACCTGGGCGGTGTGGTGGCGGCCGCCGCGCACGAGCTGGGCACGCCGCTGGCCACGATCAAGCTGGCCAGCGCAGAGCTGGCCGATGAATTGGCGGAAAACGATGAATTGCGCGCCGATGCGCTGCTGATCAGCCAGCAGACCGACCGATGCCGCGACATCCTGCGGTCAATGGGCCGGGCTGGCAAGGACGACCTGCACCTGCGGACTGCGCCGATCTCGGCCGTGGTTGAAGAGGCCGCCGAGCCGCATGTGGACCGGGGCAAGACGATCCGGTTCGACCACGGGCCCAGCGATGGCGCGCCGCCGGCACAACCCGAGATGTGGCGCCGGCCAGAGGTGATCCACGGTCTGCGCAACCTGGTGCAGAACGCCGTCGATTTCGCACGCGAAAATGTCTGGGTCGAAAGCCGCTGGTCCGACGACACGATCACCGTGCGGATCATGGATGACGGGCGCGGATACCCGCCGCATCTGCTGGGCCGGATCGGCGACCCGCTGATGCGCCGGCGCGGCCACGCCTTCGACCCGCAGCGCCCCGAATACGAGGGCATGGGCCTTGGCCTCTTCATCGCCAAGACCCTGCTTGAACGTTCGGGCGCCGAGCTGAGCTTTGCCAACCAAAACGACCCGTTGGGCCGCCAGCAGGGCAGCGCCGGCCGCACCGGCGCGGTGGTCGAGGTCACCTGGCCCCGCAGCAAGATCGCCCCCGCGACCGGCCCCGAACGGCGGGCGCTGGGGGAAAACCAGCCGATCCGCGGCTGAGCGCCGCTTTTCGCCACCCCGGTTAACCAGCCGTTAACCTTGGTCCCGCAGCCTCCGCCCCCGAAGGTTGTGGAGGTTGCGATGACGGGCATATTGCCCATGCTTCTGGTTGCCATACTTCTGTCGGGTCTCCTGGCAGGCATGGTCCTGTGGGTGTTGAGCCGGCTTTTCCGCCCGCACCCAGCCCCCTGCCCCGTGCAGGGCCTGACCAGCAGCTTTCTGATCCGCGACGGCCGGCTGGCCGATCACGACGCCGGCATAGATCCGGACATCGGCGACTGGCCACAGATCAGGGCGTGGCTGGGCGACCGCTTCGATGAGCTGCCTGACGAGCTGCCCGAACCGGGATTCGCCCGAACCTTGCGCTATTCAGCCCGGCAAACAGACGACAACGCCAGCCTCGCCATAGCCCCGGTGCGCGGTGGCCATCGCATTACGCTGACCGAAAAAAACCCACCCACCCCGGCGCAATGGCACGACACCACCCGACGCCTGGCCCGCGAACAGGCGTTTCGCGGCGTGGCCGATGCCGCACCTGTCGCCATCTGCACCCTGTCAGGGGATGGCCGCATTCTGTGGCGCAACGACCTGTTTGGGGCATTCACCGATTCTCAAGCGGACCAGATCGTCACCACCGCCGGTAGTGTGGCCGGGGACCACGTGCAGGTTGCCATTCCCGACCTTGTCACCGGGGCCGAGCGGCATTTCGACCTTTGCACAACCGGGCCTGCGGATTGCCGCACCGTCTACGCAGCCGAGATCACCCGCCAGGTCGACGCCGAAATCATGCGTGGCAGTTTCATCCAGACCCTGACCAAGACCTTTGCCGATCTTGCAACCGGGCTGGCCGTTTTCGACCGCGAACAGCAGTTGGTGCTGTTCAATCCCGCGATGATGGACCTGACCGGCCTGCCGGCGGATTTTCTCAGCGGCCGTCCGGGGCTGTTGGATTTCTTCGACCGACTGCGCGAACGGCAGGTTCTGCCCGAACCCCGGCACTATGCCGCCTGGCGCGCGCAGATCAACGACATGATCGAAACCGCGACCGGCGGCCACTATGCCGAGGCCTGGACCCTGCCCAACGGGCTGACCTACCGCGTCACGGGGCGCCCGCACCCGGACGGCGCCATCGCCTTTCTGATCGAGGACATCACCGACGAGATCTCGCTCACCCGCCGCTCGCGCACCCAGATCGAGATCCGGCAGGCGGTGCTCGACACCCTGGACGAGGCGGTGGCGGTTATCGGGCCAGACGGGCTGGTGATGCTGTGCAACGGGGCCTGCCGCACATTGCTGGGCATCGATCCCGTCAGCAGCTTTGCCGAAACCGGCATCGATGACCTGTTGCGCGTCTGCCGCGCGCGCTTTCCCGACCCCGGGTTCTGGGATGTCATCGCCGCCGGGCAGCAGCGGCAATCGGTACGGTTGCACGACAGCTTTGGCGCCGTCTTTGCCGCGCGCTGCGAGCCGCTGCCGCGCGGGTTCTTTCTGCTCCGCCTTGCGCCTGTGACCGACCCCGAACGGATCACCGCCTGACCGGGCAATCGCCCTTGCAGCACCGGCGCGCGCGTGTACTCTCGCCCGCATGCCGGAAACCCGTTTCACCCTCACCTGTAACAGCCCGGATGCCGCCGCCTGCGCCGCCCGCGCGCTAGCCGAAATGTTGCGCCCGGGTGATACCGTGCTGCTTTCGGGCGCCGTGGGCGCCGGCAAGACCCACTTCGCCCGCGCCGCAATCCAATCGCTGCTGGAGATGCCAGAGGACGTGCCCTCGCCCAGCTACACGCTGGTGCAAACCTATCCCGGCCGTCACGGCGACATCTGGCACGCGGACCTCTACCGCCTCGGCGATGTTTCCGAACTGGTCGAGCTGGGGCTCGAAGACGCCTTTGAGGCCGCGATCACACTGATCGAATGGCCCGACCGGCTGGGCGATCTGACCCCGGCGCAGGCGCTGTCGATTGGCATCGAGGCGCAAGACGACGAAGATGCGCGGATGCTGACCTTTGAATGGCGCGATCCGAAATGGCCCGACAAGCTGAAGGGGCTGCGCCATGACTGACCGGATGGCCTGCATCTCCGCCTTCCTGGCACGCGCCGGATGGTCAGATGCCACCATCGCGCCGCTGGCGGGCGACGCGTCCAACCGCCGTTATCTGCGGCTGACCGATGGCCCTGGCGGGCAAGGGGCCGTGCTGATGGACGCCCCGCCCGAACGGGGTGAGGATGTGCGCCCCTTCATCCGCATCGCGCAGCACCTTGCCGGGCTTGGCCTCAGCGCCCCGGCAATCATCGCGCAAGACACCGACGCCGGGCTGCTGCTGCTCGAAGACCTGGGCGACGCCATTTTCGCGCGGGTACTGGAAACCTCTCCAGAGCTGGAAAACGGTCTCTATTCCAGCGCAACAGACCTGCTGGCCGCCCTGCACGACCACCCCCTGCCCCAGCCCATCGCAGCATATGATCCGCCAATGATGACGACGCTGGCCGCGCTGGCGTTCGACTGGTACCGGCTTGGCACGGCGGGCGATGCTGGTGCCGTGCTGAAAGAGCAGTTTTGCGCCGTGTTAGAGCCGCTTTTGACCCGCCATGCAGCCGCAGCCGACGTGCTGATCCTGCGCGACTATCACGCCGAAAACCTGCTGTGGCTGCCCGAACGCACCGGCCTGACGCGTATCGGGTTGCTGGACTTTCAGGATGCGCTGGCCGGTCACCGCGCATATGACCTCGTCTCCTTGCTGCAAGACGCGCGGCGGGACGTGCCAGACAGTATCGAATCCGCCATGTTAGAGCGTTATATCGCCGCCACCGGGCAGGATGCGGAAAGTTTCGTCACCGCCTATCGCCTGCTTGGCGCCCAGCGCAAGCTGCGCATCCTTGGCGTCTTCGCCCGGCTCTGTCTGCGCGACGGCAAGCCACGTTATCTCGACCTCATCCCGCGGGTCTGGGCGCATCTGCAACGCGACCTTGAGCACCCCGTGCTGGCGCCCCTGCGGCCGATCCTGGCCGACGCCCTGCCCGCCCCCACCCCATCAAACCTTGCCCGGCTGAAAGACCAATGCGCGATCATCCCCACTCTGTCATGATCTTCGCTGCCGGTTTCGGCACGCGAATGGGCGCGCTGACGGCCGAGCAGCCCAAGCCGCTGTTGCCGGTGGCAGGCCGGCCGCTGATCGACCACGCGATTTCGCTGGCGCGCGACGCCGGCATCGGGCGGATCGTCGCCAACTTGCACTATAGGGCCGAAATGCTGCGCGAACACCTTGCCGGCAGCGGCGTGATCTTGTCCGAGGAAACGCCGGAGATCCTTGAAACCGGGGGCGGGCTGCGCGCGGCGCTGCCGCTGCTGGGGCCGGGGCCGGTGTTCACGATGAATTCCGACGCCGTCTGGTCGGGGCCGAACCCGCTGCGTCTGCTGGCCGAAGCGTGGGAGCCCGCCCGCATGGACGCGCTGCTGCTCTGCGTCGAAAAAGACCGCGCACTTGGTCACCAGGGCAAGGGGGATTTCGTGATCGGCGAGGCCGGGCGCGCAACCCGTGGCCCGGGCGTGGTGTTCTCGGGCGTGCAGATACTGCGCACTGACGCGCTGGCCGATATTCCGCAAAACGCCTTTTCCCTCAATCTGTTGTGGGACAGGATGCTGACCGATGGCCGCCTGCATGCGCTGGCCTATCCGGGGCGCTGGTGCGATGTCGGCCACCCCGAGGGGATCACCCTGGCCGAAACCATGCTGGAGGCGTCCGATGTTTGAACCCTCCGCCACACCCCGCGTGTTTTCCGTGCCGCTCGGCGTCGATTTCCCCAGGGCACTGGTGCGCGGGCTGACCGATCGCAGCGCCAACGCCCCGCCAGAGGCGCTGGCGCGGGTGCACCTGATCGTCAACACCCGCCGCATGGCCCGCCGCATCCAGGCGCTGTTCGATGACGGCCCGGCGCTGTTGTTGCCGCGCATCGGCCTTGTCACCGACCTGGGCCAGATGCACCTGGCCGATGCCGTACCGGCCCCGGTGTCGCCCCTGCGGCGGCGGCTGGAGCTGTTGCAACTGGTCTCGGCCCTGCTCGACCGGCAACCGGACCTGGCGCCGCGCAGCGCGCTTTACGATCTTGCCGACAGCCTGGCCGGCCTGATGGACGAGATGCACGGCGAAGGTGTCTCGCCCGATGTCATCGACGCGCTGGACGTATCCGACCAATCCGGGCACTGGGCACGCATCCGGGCCTTTTTAGGCATAGTTCGTCACTATTTTCAGGGTGACGACGCCGCCCCCGACACCGAGGCGCGCCAGCGCATGGTGGTCGAGGCGCTGAGCCGGAAATGGCAGGCCAACCCGCCCGATCATCCGGTGATTCTGGCGGGTTCAACCGGCTCTCGCGGGGCGACGCAGTTGCTGATGCAGGCGGTCGCCCGGCTGCCGCAGGGGGCGGTGGTGCTGCCCGGTTTCGACCGCGACCTGCCCGACGAGGTCTGGCAATCGCTTTGCGATCCGCTCCAGGGCGAAGACCACCCCCAGGCGCGCATTGCCCAGGTGATGCAGCGGCTCGACATCGGGCCGCAGGACATCGCCGACTGGACTGACACCGCCCCCGCCTGCCCGGCCCGCAACCGGCTGGTGTCGCTGGCGCTCAGACCCGCGCCGATCACAGATCAATGGCTGCGCGACGGTCCCGGCCTGCGCGACATTCCCCAGGCAATGGCGGATGTCACCCTGCTGGAGGCCCCCGGCCCGCGCGACGAGGCGATGGCGATTGCCCTGCGCCTGCGCCAGGCCGCCGAGGACGGGCAGAGCGCAGCACTGATCACCCCCGACCGCACGCTCAGCCGCCGGGTGACCGCCGCGTTGGACCGTTGGCACATCCGCCCCGACGACAGCGCCGGCGTGCCGCTGCACCGTTCGGCCCCCGGCCGTTTCCTGCGCCACGTGGCAGAGCTGTTTCACCTGCCCCTGTCGGCCGAGGCGCTGCTGACGCTGCTCAAACACCCGCTGACCCATACCGGCAGCGATCGCGGCCCACATCTGCGCCTCACCCGCGAGCTGGAGCTGCACCTGCGCCGCAACGGCCCGCCCTACCCCGACACCGCCGATCTGCGCGCATGGGCCGCCGGCACCAAGAACCCGCAGGCGCAGGATTGGTCGGAATGGGTGATCGCCTGCTTTACCGGCCAGCAAAGCGCCGAGGAAGAGCCGGTAGAAACCCGCGTCGCCCGCCACATCGCCCTGGCCGAACGCATCGCCCAGGGCACGAACGGCGAAGGCAGCGGCGAATTGTGGCTGGAGGATGCCGGCGCAAAGGCGCAAAAAACAGTCTCTGACCTTGCTGAAAATGCGCCTTTTGCCGGTGCGCTCAATGCCCGCGACTATGCCACGCTGGTGCATGCGGTGCTGTCGCGCGAACAGGTTCGCAGCGCCGTCGCCTCGCACCCGCTGATCCGCATCTGGGGTACGCTTGAGGCGCGCGTTCAGGGCGCCGACCTGCTGATACTCGCGGGGCTGAACGAGGGAAGCTGGCCCCAGACCCCGCCGCCCGACCCGTGGCTGAACCGGGCCTTGCGCGCGCAGGCGGGGCTGTTGCTGCCCGAACGCCGGATCGGCCTTTCGGCGCATGACTTTCAACAGGCGCTGCTGGCGCCAGAGGTCTGGATCACCCGCGCGCTGCGATCCGACGATGCCGAAACGGTGCCGTCCCGCTGGCTCAACCGCTTGCAAAACCTGCTGGCTGGCCTGCCCGACCAGGGCGGTGCGGCGGCGCTGAAGGCGATGCGCGAACGCGGCGATCACTGGCTGCGCCTGGCCGAGGCGTTCGAGACGCCCGAACGGGTCGCCCCCGCGCCGCGCCCCTCGCCCCGCCCGCCGGTCGAGGTGCGTCCGCGCAGGCTGTCCGTGACCGAGATTCAAAAGCTGATCCGCGACCCCTATGCCATCTATGCCAAGCATGTCCTTGGGTTGCGCCCGCTCGACCCGCTGATGCGGCTGCCCGACGCACTGTTGCGCGGCACCGTCCTGCACGAGGTCATGGAGCGGTTCATCAAGGCCACGCTGGACGACCCCGCACACCTGACGGCTCAGGCGCTGATTGCCGAAACAGTCTCTGTTCTGGCTGAAAACGTGCCTTGGGCCGAGGCACGGCTGCTGTGGCAGGCGCGGCTGGAACGGGTCGCCGAGGCGTTTGTCGAGGCCGAGAAAGAGCGCCGCAAGGTCGCCCAACCGGCGATATTCGAGGGAAAGGGCGCCGCCGAGATCCCCGATCTGGGTTTTACCCTGTCGGCAAAGGCCGACCGCATCGACATCGACGAAAGCGGCGCGTTGCATATCTACGATTACAAGACCGGCGCGCGCCCCAAACCCAAGCAACAGACACATTTCGACAAGCAGCTCCTGCTGGAGTCCGCGATCGCCACGCGGGCGGGGTTTGGCGATCTGCCGCCCTCGCCTGTCGCCAGCGCCACCTACTTGGGGCTGGGCACCGGCGCGCCGGTCGTACCCGCACCGCTGGACGACGAGCCGCCGGAAAAGGTGTGGGAGGAATTTCAGAAACTCATCGCCAGCTACATGTCGCCCGAGCAGGGCTATACGTCGCGGCGCGCGGTGGAACAGACCCGCTTTCCGGGCGATTACGACCACCTTGCCCGCATCGGGGAATGGGACCCGATAGATGAGCCCGAGAGTTGCGAGGTGGGCCGATGACGCGCCATGACGACGCCACCATGCGCCAGATCGCGGCCTCGCGGCCCGGGGTTTCGACCTGGGTTTCCGCCAATGCCGGGTCGGGCAAGACCAAGGTGCTGACCGACCGTGTTGCGCGGCTGCTGCTCGACGGGGTCGATCCGCAGCACATCCTGTGCCTGACCTACACCAAGTCCGCAGCGGCCGAGATGCAGAACCGCCTGTTCAAGACGCTTGGCGCCTGGGCGATGCTGCCCGATGATGTGCTGGTCGACCGCATTCGCGGGCTGGGGCATGATTTCCGCGCCGCCGTCCCTGCGCTGGCCCATGCGCGCAGCCTCTTCGCCCGCGCGATCGAGACGCCCGGCGGGCTCAAGATCCAGACGATCCATTCCTTTTGCAGCGCGCTCTTGCGGCGTTTCCCGCTTGAGGCCGGCGTAACCCCCCATTTCACCGAAATGGAGGACCGCGCCGCCAAGCTGTTGCGCGCCGAGGTGGTCGAACGCCTCGCCGCCGGGCCACAGGCCGACCGCCTGCACGCACTGGCGCGGCACCTGTCGGGCGACACGCTGGAGGATCTGACCAGGCAGGTCGTGATGCACCGCGCCGCCTTTGCCGATCCGGTCGACGACACCGAGCTGGCCCGCCTGTTCGACCTGCCGCCCGGCTGCACGCGCGAAAGCCTGATCGCAGAGGTGTTTCTTGGCGACGAGGCCGACCTGCTGAACGATCTGGTCCCCGCACTGCTGGCCAGCGGCACCAATGACGTGAAAGCGGCCAACAAGCTGCTGCAGATAGCGGCGCTCGATTTTGACGCGCTGCCTGTGCTGGAAGAGGTTTTCTTGCTCAAGTCGGGCGAGAACGCCTTTGCTCCAAAAACCCCGGACTTCACCAAACAGCCATTTGCGACCCAGGGCTTGCGCAAAAAGCACCCAGATATGTTCGATGCGATTGATGCTTGGATGCACTGCGTGTCAAACGCTCGCGAACGCCGGCTCGGCCTCGTCGCGATGGAAAAAACCCGCGCGCTGCACGATTTCGCCCGCCTCTTTCTACCCGCCTATGAAGAGGCCAAGCTGCTGCGCGGGTGGCTTGACTTCGACGACCTGATCCTGGGCGCGCGCGACCTGCTGACCGACCGGCGCGTTGCCGACTGGGTGCTTTACAAGCTCGACGGAGGTATCGACCACATCCTCGTGGACGAGGCGCAGGACACCAGCCCCGTTCAATGGCAGGTGATCGAACGACTGGCGCAGGAATTTACCAGTGGCGAGGGCACGCGCCCGGACGCCCCGCGCACGATCTTTGTCGTCGGCGACAAGAAACAATCGATCTATTCCTTCCAGGGCGCCGATCCGCGCGAATTCGACCGGCTGCGCGAAGAATTTTCTGAGCGCCTGGCGGCCACGACGACACCGCTGCAAACCATCGCGATGGAGCATTCCTTTCGCTCGTCTCCCGCCGTGCTGAACCTGGTCGATGCCACCTTTGAAGGGCTGGAAGAAAGCGGTTTTACGCCGGAACAGTCGCACAAACCGTTCAAGGCGGCGATGCCCGGCCGGGTCGATCTGTGGCCGCTGGTCGAGGCCCCGGAAACCCCCGAAGAACCGGTATGGTACAGCCCGCTGGACATCCGCACGCCGGATGATCCGGGCATGGTGCTGGCGCGCACCGTGGCCGATGCCATCGCGGCGATGATCGGCACGCCGCTGCCCGACGACACGGGGCAGGGGGCACGGCCCATCACGCCGGGCGACATCATGGTGCTGGTGCAGCGCCGATCGGACATGTTTCACGAGATCATCCGCGCCTGCAAGGCGCGCGGTCTGGCCGTTGCCGGGGCCGACCGGCTGAAGGTGGGGGCGGAGCTGGCGGTGAAGGACCTCACCGCGCTGCTGTCGTTCCTCGCCACGCCAGAGGACAGCCTGTCGCTGGCCACGGTGCTGCGCTCGCCGCTTTTCGGCTGGGACGAGAACGCGCTTTACGGCCTGGCCCAGGGCAGGGCGCAACGCTATCTCTGGGCCGAGTTGCGCGACCGGGCGGGCGAGTTTCCCGACACGATGACGGTTCTGAACGACCTGCTGGCGCAGGCCGATTACCTGCGCCCCTACGAACTGATCGAACGGGTGCTGACGCGCCATGACGGCCGGCGGCGGCTATTGGCCCGGCTGGGGATCGAGGCCGAGGACGGCATCGACGCGCTGCTGGCGCAGGCCATGGCCTTTGAACAGAACGCCGTCGACAGCCTGACGGGTTTCCTGGTGTGGATGGAAAGCGATACGCTGGAGATCAAGCGCCAGATGGGCAGCACCGGCGACCGTATCCGGGTGATGACGGTGCATGGCGCCAAGGGGCTGGAGGCGCCTGTCGTGATCCTGCCCGATACCGCCGAAATCCGGCCGCGCAACGATGGCCAGATCGCCGCCGGCCCGGTGCCGCTGTGGCGGATGACCAAGCCCGAGGCGCCGCAGATACAGCGGCAGGCAGACGCCGCCGCGCAGGCCGCCGGCGCCGCCGAACGCGACCGGCTGCTTTACGTCGCCCTGACCCGCGCGCGGCAATGGCTGATCGTTGCCGCGGCGGGCAAGCTGGGCAAGGACGGGCAATGCTGGCACGACAAGGTGCGCGCGGGGATGGAACGGCTGGGCGCGGCCCCCTTTGCCAGCCCCACCGGGGACGGGCTGCGCCTGGAATTCGGCACCTGGCCCGATGCGGCCGTCGAGGCCGAGAAAGAGGAAACACCGCCCTTGCCCGCGGTTCCGGCGTTCCTGTCCAACCCCGCACCCGACCTGCCCGAGGCCGCCACCGCCCTCAGCCCCTCCGACCTGGGCGGGGCCAAGGCATTGCCCGGCGATGCCGACGCTGATGAGGAAACCGCCAAGCGGCGGGGCCGGCTGCTGCACCGCCTGCTTGAACACCTGCCCGCGGTGCCGGCGGACGGATGGCCGCCTCTTGCCGCGCGGCTCTTGTCGATGGGCGAGGATACCGCCCAGGGGGACGAGCTGGCGGAACTGCTGGCCGAGGCGGCAAGCGTTCTGCGCGCACCCGCGCTGGCACATCTGTTTTCCACCGATGCGCTGGCCGAGGTGGCGATCACCGCGCCGCTGGCGTCGCTCGGCAACAGGCGCATCCGGGGCGTGATCGACCGCCTGATCGTCACGCCAGAGCGCGTGTTGGCGGTGGACTTCAAGTCCAACGCGGTGATCCCTGACCGGGCAGAAGACACACCTGAGGGGCTGTTGCGGCAGATGGGCGCCTATGCCGAGGCGCTGATGCATGTCTATCCGGGCCGGCAGATCGAAACAGCGCTGGTCTGGACCCGCACCGCCACGCTGATGCCTCTTGCGCACGATCTCGTGTTGGCGGCGCTGCGGCGCACCCCGCCGCCTTGACGCGCCCGGCGGCCCTACCTACGTTGCGAACCGACACAGACCCCATTTCCCGGAGAGACAGATCATGGCCACCGTTGCCGTTACCGACCAGACCTTTGACGCCGAAGTGAAGAATTCCGACATCCCCGTGGTGGTGGATTTCTGGGCCGAATGGTGCGGCCCCTGCAAACAGATCGGCCCCGCGCTGGAAGAGCTTTCCGAAGAGCTGGGCGGCAAGGTCAAGATCGCCAAGGTCGACGTTGATGCGAACCCCAACACCGCCATGCAGATGGGCATTCGCGGCATTCCGGCGCTGTTCATCTTCAAGAACGGCGAGGTGGTTTCCAACCGCTCCGGCGCCGCCCCCAAGGCTGCGCTGCAAGGCTGGATCGAAGAATCGATCTGAACGCCTTCGCCAGACCATCCAGAAAGGGTCGCCAGCAGGCGGCCCTTTTCTTTTGCCCATGATGGCTGTTGAGTGTCGGCCATGACCCTGACCAATGCCGACATGGCCGAACTTGTCGCGCTGCGCCGCGAATTGCATCGACTGCCAGAGCTTTCCGGGCAAGAGGGGCAGACCGCACAGCGAATCGCGGCAGAGATGGGTCGCCTTGGGCCCGATACGCTGATCACCGGGCTGGGCGGGCACGGGGTTGCCGCCGTCTGGCAGGGGGCCGATGCCGGGCCGACGGTGATGTTCCGCTGTGAACTCGACGCACTGCCGATCCAGGAAACGGGCGATCCCCCGTATCGGTCGGCCGAGCCGGGCAGGGGGCATCTGTGCGGCCATGACGGGCACATGGCGATCATGGCCGGGCTGGCCCGTCGCCTGTCACGCCAGCCGCCACGGCGGGGGCGTGCGGTGCTGCTGTTTCAGCCGGCCGAGGAAACCGGCGCCGGTGCAGCGGCGGTTATTGCCGACGAAAAATTCGCCGCCATCGCGCCGGATTTTGCCTTTGCGCTGCACAACATGCCGGGGCTGCCGTTGGGCCATGTCGGACTGGCCGAGGGGCCGGTGAACTGCGCCTCGCGCGGGCTGGCGGTTACGCTGACGGGCCATCCGGCGCACGCCTCCGATCCCGAAAGCGGGTGCTCGCCGATGCCGGCACTGGCGGACCTGATGCCGGCGCTGACCGCGCTGGGGCAGGGCACGCTGGATGATCCGGATTTCGCGCTGGTGACGGTGACGCATGCCCGCATGGGCGAACCCGCATTCGGCATCGCGCCGGGCGAGGCCACGCTATACGCCACGCTGCGGACGTTGACCGACGACACCATGACAGCGCTGGTCGGCAAGGCGTTGGACCTTGTGACCAAGGCTGCCCACGCGCACGGGCTGGCGGTCGAACACCGATTTGAGGACGTGTTCCTGCATTGCGAAAACGACCCGCGAGCGGTGGCGGTTTTGCGTCGCGCGCTCGACCGGCTGGGAATGGCGCACTCGACGGCAGGCCAGCCCTGGCGCGCGTCAGAGGATTTCGGCCGCTTCGGCCAGCACGCAGCAGCGGCGATGTTCCTGCTGGGCTCGGGCCGGGACCACGCCGCGCTGCACCATTCCGATTATGACTTTCCCGACGACCTGATCGCCCCGGCGGTGCGCATATTCGAGGCCACCGCGCGCGACCTGCTGGGGTGATGCGGCCTTGCGCCGCGCGGCGCGCGCTTCCATATAGGCCCGAACCAACGGAGACAGCGCATGAGCAACGAATTCCCCGGCTGGCACGGCACCACCATCATCGCGGTGCGCAAGGGTGGCGAGGTTGTCGTCGCCGGTGACGGGCAGGTCAGCCTTGGACAGACGGTGATCAAGGGCACCGCGCGCAAGGTACGCCGCCTCAGCCCCGGCGGGTATGACGTGGTTGCCGGTTTCGCCGGATCGACCGCCGACGCCTTTACCCTGCTGGAACGGCTGGAAACCAAGCTGGAGGCGACACCGGGCCAGTTGCAGCGCGCCTGCGTCGAGCTGGCCAAGGACTGGCGCACCGACAAGTACCTGCAAAAGCTCGAGGCGATGCTGATCGTCACCGATGGCAGCCAGCTTTATGTCATCACCGGCGCCGGCGACGTGCTGGAGCCCGAACACGATGTCGCCGCCATCGGGTCGGGCGGGAACTATGCCCTGGCAGCCGCCCGCGCGATGATGGACAGCGACAAGACCGCCGAACAGGTCGCCCGCGCCGCCATGGCGATTGCCGCCGATATCTGCGTCTATACCAACGGATCGCTGACCGTCGAAGCCATCAGCGCATGATCGGCGATGATGACATCCGCGCCGCCGTTGCCGCCGGTATCGTGACCGAGGCGCAGGCGGCCAACCTGTGCAGCCTCGCCGACAGCCGCCGTGGCGCGCGCGAAAACCTGACGCCGGGCGATGAGCCGTTCGAACTGTTTCGCGGCTTCAACGAGATCTTCATCGTCGTAGGGCTGCTGATCCTGTCATCGGGCTGGGTGGCGGTGAATGCCGCCATCGCCACCGACCAGATCGTCGATGTTCGCGCCCACGCGATGAGCATGGCCGGTATCGCTGCCGTGGTGTTGTGGCTGCTGGGCGCGTATTTTATCCGCCGCCGCCGCATGGTGGCCCCCGCCATCGCGTTGACGTTGCTGTTCTTCGCCAACGCGGTCAGCGGGTTTACCGCCGCGCTGTCGCAGCCTTTCATGGTCGCGCAGGACGAATATTCCAGCCTGCCCTGGCCGTTCCTATTGTCTACGCTGGCGCTGTGGGCGTTCTGGTGGTGGTTCCGGGTGCCCTTTGCGCTGGCGATCATCGCCATGGGCCTTTTTACCGTGGCGATCCTGCTGGCGGCGACGGCGGCGGGCAGCCCCGACAGCCTGGATGCGCTATTCCTGCTGTCTGCTGGCGGGCCCTTTGCCTGGATCACGCTGGCGCTGGGCTTTGCCGTCTTTGTCGTGGCGATGCGGTTCGATATGAGCGACCCGCACCGGGTGACGCGGCGCGCGGCAAACGGGTTCTGGCTGCACCTTGTGGCGGCGCCGGCGCTGGTGAACACGCTGGCGCTCAGCCTGCTGGATGCGGGCACCGCCCTGTCACATGCCACCCTGGTGCTGGTGCTGACAGTGATTGCGCTGGTCGCCATCGTCATTGACCGGCGGTCATTCCTGATGGCGGCGGTGGGCTATAGCGTCGCACTGGCGCTGACGGTGTTGGGCGGCGACGGTGCACCGGTGACGATCCTGTCGCTGGGGGTGGTGTTGCTGATGCTCGGCGCCTTTTGGGAGCGCATCCGCGCGCGGCTATTGCGCCTGTTGCCATTCCTGCCGCTGGATCGTTTGCCACCCTCTGGCTAAGGCACGGTTTTCGGCGGTTGTGTTTTCGCCGCCCGTGCTTACGTTGCCCTCATTCACTGACAGGAGCCCCGGATGACCGACCTCACCCCGCGCGAAATCGTCTCGGAACTCGACCGTTTCATCATCGGTCAAAGTGACGCCAAGCGCGCCACCGCCGTGGCCCTGCGCAACCGCTGGCGGCGCAAGCGGCTGGCCGACGACCTGCGCGAAGAGGTTTATCCGAAAAACATCCTGATGATCGGCCCGACCGGCGTCGGCAAGACCGAGATCAGCCGCCGCCTGGCCAAGCTGGCGCGCGCGCCCTTCATCAAGGTCGAGGCAACCAAGTTCACCGAGGTGGGCTATGTCGGGCGCGATGTCGAACAGATCATCCGCGACCTTGTCGATGTCGCCATCGCGGAAACCCGCGAGCACATGCGCGAAGAGGTCGCCGCCAACGCCCACAAGAACGCCGAGGAACGCGTGATCACCGCGCTGGCCGGTACCGACGCGCGCGATGGCACGCGCGAGATGTTCCGCAAGAAACTGCGCGCGGGCGAGCTGGACGATACCATCATCGAGCTGGATGTCGCCGACACCGCCAGCCCGATGGGGATGATGGACATTCCCGGCCAGCCGGGCAGCCAGATGGGCATGATGAACATCGGCGATCTGCTGGGCAAGGCATTCGGCGGGCGCACCACCCGCAAGCGGATGCGCGTGGCCGACAGCTATGAAATCCTGACCAGCGAAGAGGCCGACAAGCTGCTGGATGACGAGGCCGTCAACCGCGCCGCCCTGAGCGCGGTGGCCGAAAACGGCATCGTCTTTCTGGACGAGATCGACAAGGTCTGCGCCCGTGCCGAAACCCGCGGCGCCGATGTCAGCCGCGAGGGCGTGCAGCGTGACCTGCTGCCGCTGATCGAGGGCACCACCGTCAGCACCAAGCACGGCCCCGTGCGAACCGATCATATCCTGTTCATCGCCTCGGGCGCGTTTCACATCGCCAAGCCATCCGACCTGTTGCCCGAATTGCAGGGGCGGCTGCCGATCCGGGTCGAGCTGCGCGCCCTGACCGAGGCCGATTTCGTGCGCATCCTGACCGAAACCGACAATGCCCTGACGCGCCAGTACACCGCGCTGCTGGGCACCGAAGAGGTGACAGTCAGCTTTACCGACGACGGCATCGCCGCGTTGGCCCGCATCGCCGCCGAGGTCAACCAGACGGTCGAGAACATCGGCGCAAGGCGGCTTTACACCGTGATGGAGCGGGTGTTCGAAGAGCTCAGCTATACCGCGCCCGACCGATCAGGCGAAACGGTGGTGGTCGATGCTGCCTTTGTCGAAAAGAACCTGGGCGAGTTGATGAAATCGACCGACCTGTCACGGTATGTTTTGTAGCGGGCCACTCTAAACGGAAAGCAGCCCGCACAATATTTAGCTATACGACAAGTGCGCAAGTGCGGAGACTGAGGAGGTTATTGGGCTCGTAGTCATCTGCTTTGGTCTTGATGTATTTGTTTCCGAACCGGCTCACTGCAACAATAACATCCGTGCGACGACCGCCGTTTTCTACGTAGAACTGGTTCTCACCACTTTCGATACGCCGGATAGCCTCTTTCTGAGTAATCCGCCAACGTGTGCCGTTGTGATTTAGACCACCAACATGCGTGATAGCCTCGGTCGGATCATAGCGATCCTCTTTTTCGATACAGTCGATTTTGTGCGCCATCTCTGGAGCTCCTTTTTGTCGATTTAGGGACCGGAGCGGAGCACGATTGTCTAGAAAGAGCTTGGCTCCGGGCTCAGATCAACCTGAGCGAGTCCGGAAATACACAATTGCAGCCGATGAGTCAATCTGACGCACCAGATGGTGGTGTCTGCGTCCCGCCAACACCAAAATATTGCGCTTATGCATACCTAAGAAAAACGGGGAGGCGCATAACTGCATCCTCCCCGTAAGAGCCAAGCTCTTTCTAGACTCGGTGAGTCAACTAGATTGTTTGATTCGAGGCAAGAGTCCAAATTGCAACACTTCAAACCGACGAAAGTTAAGGGAGGGAAATTTTGCCGCCTTCCCTTTTCCTGCTCATCCAAAACCCCCTTCCCTTCCTGCCGGTTTCGAGCAACAGATTGCGAATGCCGGTGCCTGCCTTCCTTCGCGAAAATGCCCCGTGGCTGACAGCCGGGGTTCTGTTGACCTTCCTGTCCAGCTTTGGGCAGACCTTTTTCATTTCGATCTTCGCCGGCCATATCCGTGCCGATTTCGGGCTCAGCCACGGGCAATGGGGCGGTATCTATACGGTCGGCACCTTCGTTTCGGCACTGGCGATGGTCTGGGCGGGCGGGCTGACGGACAGGTTTCGCGTGCGTGTGCTGGCGCCGGTGATACTGGTGCTGACGGCGATGGCTTGCCTGGCGATGGCGCTCAACCCGGTTTGGTGGGGGCTGTTCCTTGTCATTTTTGCGCTGCGGTTTTCCGGGCAGGGCATGACCAGCCATATCGCGGTGGTGGCGATGGCGCGCTGGTTCATCGCCTCGCGCGGCAAGGCGCTGTCGATCGCGACACTGGGCTTTGCCGGGGGTGAGGCGTTGCTGCCGCTCTTGTTCGTGTCGCTGATGACGGTGTGGGACTGGCGGCTGTTGTGGATCGTGGCGGCGCTGGTGGCGCTGTGCGGTATCCCGCTTTTGGCGTTGCTCTTGCGTCATGAACGCACGCCGCAGTCCTGGGCGCAATCCGACCGCTCACTCGGGATGCTCGGGCGGCACTGGACCCGGCGCGAAACGCTTCACCATTTCCTGTTCTGGTTCATGGCACCCGCGCTGCTGGGGCCATCCGCATTCAACACCGCGTTTTTCTTTCACCAGGTCCACTTTGCCGAGGTCAAGGGCCTGGCCCATTTCGAACTGGTGGCGATGTTTCCGCTTTATACTGCGGTCGGCATCGGCGCGATGATGCTGTCGGGCTGGGCGCTGGACAAGATCGGAACGCCACGGCTGATCCCCTTTTCCCAGCTCCCGATGGTGGTGGCCTTTGCCCTGTTCGCGGTTGCACCGGGGCCGTGGACCCTGCTGACGGGGTTCGTTTTCCTGGGGCTGACAACCGGGTTCAACACCACGTTGCCCAATGCTTTCTGGGCCGAGTTCTATGGCACCGGCAACCTTGGGTCGATCAAGGCGATGGCGGCGGCGATCATGGTGCTGGGGTCGGCCATCGGGCCGGGGCTGACCGGGTTTGCGATCGACCTCGGGCTGGGGATCGAGACGCAATACCTGATCGTGGCGGGCTATTTTGTTTTTGCCACCGTGATGATGGCCATAGGCGTCACCCGCGCGCGGACTCTGCTAGCGCCGGCGGCGTAGATAGACGTAATACGCGCCCTCGCCGCCGTGGCGCACATGCGCCTGCACCACCTGCAACACGGCCTGCGACGCGGGCGCCGCTTGCAGCCACATCGGCACATGATGGCGCAGCGCCCCGGGCCGCATCGGGATCGGGCCGGTATCATCGCGGTGCTTGCCCTTGCCGGTGATGACCAGAACCAGCCGGCGTTCGCGCGCGTGGCTTTCAAGGATAAAGCCGATCAGCGCCGGGCGCGCCTGATCCAGCGTCATGCCGTGCAGGTCGATGCGGGCCTCGGGTTTCAGCTTGCCGCGTTTCAGCCGGGCATGCGCCTTTTGATCCATCTGCAGGGGCGCTGCGGCGCCGCGTTCGGTGATCCCCGGCAGCAGGTCGTGGCGCACGCCGCCGGGCCGGGCGTTGCGGCCGATCTCGAACCCTTCCGGCAGGGGGGCGGGTTCGGGCGCGGGGCGCGGGGCGGGCTTGTTGCCGTTCATGCCTTTTGCAGGCTTTTCGATCGGGGCGTTGCGGCGCGGTTGCAGGGGCTCGGCCGTTTCGGCCACCCGCCGCCACAGCGCAACCTCGTCAGGGTGCAGGCGGCGGCGGCTCATTGAAACGGCTCCGTGGCGGTGGCAAAGGCGCGCTGAATGGGCAGCAGCACCACCATCCGGCCCGGATCGCGCAGACGGCCCGCCGCGCGGCCGGCCTCGTCACCGGTGCCGAAAAAGATATCGGCGCGCTGCGCCCCCTTGATGGCCGATCCGGTATCCTGCGCCACCATCAAGCGGTTGAAGGGGTGTTCGCCCTCTTTCTCGACCCAGACCGGGGCGCCCAGCGGCGTGAATGCCGGATCGACCGCGACCGTGCGCTTGGACGTGACCGAGCGGTTCATCGCGCCCAGCGGCCCGGCCTCTGGCGAGATGGTGTCAACCACACGGAAAAAGACGTAGGAAGGGTTGTGAAACAGCAGTTCGCGCCCCTTTTTGGGGTGGCGACGGACCCAGTTCTTGATCACCTGGGCCGAAACCTGGTGCGGGGCATAGATGCCGCGCCGCACCAGTTCTACCCCGATGGAGCGGTAAGGATGGCCGTTAGAGCCGCCATAGCCCACCCGGATGATACTGCCGTCGGTCAGCCGGATGCGGCCTGATCCCTGGATCTGCAGAAAGAACAGTTCGACCGGGTCGTCAACCCAGGCGATTTCCAGCCCCTTGCCACGCATGGCGTCGCCGGTTTCGATCTCGCGCCGGGTCAGCCAGGGGTTTGACACCTTGGCAATCCGTGGCTCGCGGTAGACGGGATAGCGGAACCGCCCGCCGGGACGGCGCGCGCCGTCCAGCTCTGGCTCAAAATAGCCGGTGAAGAGCGCGGACTTTCCATCCTCGATCAGCACCGGACGAAAGAACAGTTCGAAAAACGTCCGCGCGTCGGGTTTCTGCTGCGCCAGCGCGCAAAGCGACCGCCAGTCAGGATCGCGCAGGTCGGGACATGTCACCAGAAAAGCATCCAGCGCCTGCTGGTGGTTGTCCAGCTGCCAGCCACGCAGATCGTCGAAGTCCAGTACCGTCTGGGTGACATCCTCGGCCGGCGAAGTGGCCGCAGCCAGCAGCCACACACATGCCGCCGCGCCGAGGCGCCGGATCATTCGCCCGTCGCGACGAGCCGCCAGTTGGGATCGTCCGACCCCATGACCCGTTCAAACGTCCAGCTGTCCTTTTGACGTTTCGGCTGGCCCGGCTGACCCTCGACGATTTCGCCGTTGGCGTCGCGCACGACCGAGATCAGCTCGCCCACGTATTTGACCGTCAGTTGCGCGGCCCCAGTGGCGTCGTCGAAACTTGCGTCCGCCATCGTTATGCTGCGCACGCCGATGAATTCCGCCTCGACCGACAGCCCCTGTTCCTGCCGCGCATCGACCACCTGGGCAAAGGCCTCGTAGACGTCTTCCGACAGGAACGGTGTGACTTCGTCCAGATTGCCGCGCTCGAACGCCATCAAAATCCATTCATAAGCGCCGCGCGCGCCCTGCAGGAATTCGGTCACCGAAAAGTCGGGCTCGATGCGTTTCATCTGTGCCAACGCGGCTGCGGCGTCGGAATTCTCCGGCACATGGTCGGTGATGTCGGGGTCGGGGCCGCCCTCGATTACCTCGAATTCCCGCTTGGGATCGGGCTTGGTTGTTTCGGGCAGGCCGCTGCGCGGCGGCCCCTCGAATCCATCGCGGGTACCCAGTACGCTTTTCAGGCGCAGGATCAGAAATACGGCAATGCCTGCCAGCACCAAAAGCTGCAGTAACGGGGAATTCATGAGCACCTCTTTGCGGACCGGGCATGGTAACCCGTGTGTCACGCTCTTATGTAGGTGAGCGATGCCGTCAAGTCCACCTTGCGCGGCAGGTCTGTACGCGAGGTTCCGAATATGTGGCTGCTGCTGGCCTTTCTTGCCGTTCCGCTGATCGAAATCGGCCTGTTCATTCAGGTCGGCGGGGCCATCGGGCTGTGGCCGACGCTGGGTATCGTTGTGCTGACCGCGGTGCTGGGCACATGGCTGGTGCGCAGCCAGGGCGCGCTGGCATTGGGGCAGCTCCGCTCCTCTTTTTCGCGACTCGAAGACCCGGCCGAACCACTGGCGCATGCCGCGATGATCCTGATTTCGGGTGCGTTGCTGCTGACGCCGGGGTTTTTCACCGACTCGATCGGTTTCGCCCTGCTTATGCCGCCGGTGCGGCGGGCGGCATTCGCATGGATGCGCCGGCGGGTACGGGTGGAGCGGTTCGAATTCGGCACCAATGACCCCCGGCGGCCCACTGGTGGCGGCCCCGACATCATCGAGGGCGAGTATGAAGAGGTTGATCCCTCAACCACGTCCGGCCCTTCCGGCTGGACGAGGCATTGAGACCCGCCTGTCATGCTGCTAAGGCTCCGCCCAGAATTTGACGGCTTTGGAGACCGAAAATGATCGAACAGACAAATGGCGACGCTACGTCGCAGGAGGGGCAGCAGAAGGTCAAGATGAGCGTCCTGACCCAGTTCGTGCGGGACCTGTCTTTTGAAAATGTGCTTGCACAAAAGGGGACCGGTGGCGAAGTCACGCCGGAAATGACCGTTGGTGTTTCGCTGGATGCCCGCAAACGGTCTGTCGAAGGTCAATACGAGGTCGTCACCAAGCTTCAGATCGGGTCCAAGAACAAGGGAACCGACCAGCAGCTCTTCCTGATGGAAATGGAATATGCCGGTGTCTTTCATATCGAGGGGGTGCCAGCGGAACAGCTGCATCCCTTCCTGATGATCGAATGCCCGCGGTTGCTGTTTCCGTTCATGCGCCGGATCGTCAGCGACGTCACCCGTGACGGTGGTTTCCCGCCGCTGAACCTGGAAAACATCGACTGGGTTCAACTGTATCGCCAGCAGCTTGCCGATCTTCAGGCCAAGACCGGCGAGGCGCCAAAGGCGGACGCCTGAGCGCCGGCATTCAGGACAGCTTGTTCCAAAGTGCGCCGTCGCCCATCGCCTTGACAAAGGCGGCGTGGGCCTCGGCCTCTTCAGCGCTCAGGCGCGGCGGCATGGGCTGCGGGCGCGGGCCCGGGCGCCAGTCGGTCTCGGCACCGGACGCGCCCCGGCCCGAGTGGCCCTGTACGGGCGCAAGGCCAAAATCGGGCTGACGACCGCCGATAAGCTCCAGATACACCTCGGCCAGAATCTCGGAGTCGAGCAACGCACCGTGCAGCGTGCGCGAAGAGTTGTCGATCCCGAACCGCCGGCACAACGCATCCAGCGACGCGGGTGAGCCGGGAAACTTGCGCCGCGCGATTTCCAGCGTGTCGATGGCGCGGTCCAGCGGGATTATAGGGCGCTGTATCCAACCCAGCTCGGCATTGATGAAGGCCATGTCGAAACTGGCGTTGTGAATCACCAGCCGGGCATCGCCCGCGAAGTCGATGAACGCCTCGGCAATATGGGCGAATACCGGCTTGTCACGCAGAAAGTCCTCGCCCAGACCGTGCACGGCAAAGGCCTCTGCCGGCATGTCGCGCTGTGGGTTGATATACTGGTGATAGGTCTTGCCCGTGGGCATGTGGTTCATCAGCTCGACGGCGCCGATCTCGACGATGCGGTGGCCCTCTTTCGGGCTCAGGCCGGTGGTTTCGGTATCGAGCACGATCTCACGCATGTCGGAGCCTTTCGCGGATTTCTCGGATCACGTCCTGAACCTGGGCGCGCGCGTGTTCGGCCGTATCGGTAATGATGACGAAATCGGCGCGTGCGCGTTTTTCAGCATCGGGCATCTGTTTGGCAAGGATAGTCTCGAACTGCTCTTCGGTCATGGTGCCGCGTTCCAGCACGCGGCGGCGCTGGGTCTCGGGGTCGATGCTGACACAGGCGACGGCGTCCATTTCCCGTTCGCCGCCGGTCTCGAACAGCAGCGGGATGTCGAGCACGGCAATATCCGCCTGCGTCTGTCGCAAAAACTCGGCACGGTCTTGCGCCACCAGCGGATGCGCGATGACTTCGATCTGTTTCAGCGCCTTCGGGTCGCGGGTGATGATCTCTTTCAGCCGCTGGCGTGATACGGCGCCGTCCTCTATCGCGTCGGGAAAGGCCTGGCCAATTGGCCCGACCGCAGCGCCACCTTTGGCGTAAAGGCGGTGAACCGCAGCGTCGGCATCCCACACGGCGCAGCCCGCCTCGGCAAACAGCCGCGCGGTGGTGGACTTGCCCATTCCGATTGATCCGGTCAGCCCCAGTTGAAACGTCATCTGAGCGCCGCCGCCCTTGTCGCGCTGTCCACCGTCGGACGCACGCCGAACCAGCGCTCGAACGCCGGCACCGCCTGGTGCAGCAGCATTCCCAGCCCATCGACGGTTCGGCATCCCATTTCCTCTGCCTCGGCCAGGAATTGGGTCTTGAGCGGGGTATAAACCAGATCGTTGACCAGCGTGCCCGGCCTGAGCCCATCAAGCGGCACGCGCAGCGACGGCTTGCCGATCATTCCCAGCGAAGTGGTATTGACCACGGTTGTTGCCTCTTCCAGCATGTTGCCGGCCTGCACCCAGTCAACCACCTGCAAACGCTTGCCGAAATCGGCGCGCAGCGCCTCGGCCCGCACCTTGGTTCGGTTCGAAATCAGGATTTCCGGCACCCCGGCATCCAACAGCGCCGATACCACTGCCCGTGCCGCACCCCCGGCGCCCAGAATCGCGGCAGGGCCTGCCTTGGGGTCCCAGTCGGGTTCGGCCTGCCGGATGTTGTTGATGAACCCGTAACCGTCTGTATTATCAGCGTGAATCTTTCCATCCGGCCGCAGGATCAGGGTGTTCGCGGCCCCGATCAGTGTCGCCCTGTCGGTGATCTGATCGGCGATCTCGAGCACCTTTTCCTTGTGCGGGATCGTGACGTTGACCCCGATAAATCCGGCCTTTGGCAAGGTGCGCAGCACCTGTTCCAGATCTTCGCTGCGAACGTCCATCGGAATATAATACCCGGCCAGGCCGTTGACCTTCAGCCAATGGGTGTGCAGCTGCGGCGACTTGGAATGCGCAACGGGCGATCCAATCACCGCGGCAAGGGGAATGGATGTGGTCTTCATGTCTCTATCACCCCGCATTGGCCGAGATAGGCCAACAATTCCAAAAGCGGCAAACCGAGGACACAGAAATAGTCCCCTTGCACGGCAGAAAACAATCTCACGCCCTCTTCTTCAAGCTTGTATCCACCGACAGAGTGGCGGACGCTGTGCCAGTTGCGTTCAAGATACGCCTTCAGGTAGGCGTCTGAGAAATCCCGCATCCTCAGCCGGGCCGTGGCGGCGTGGCGCCAGACCGGTTTTCTGTCCTGGCAGATCACCGCGGCCGAGATCAACTCATGGGTGTCGTTGCGCAACATGCATAGCTGTTCGCGCGCTTGTTCCGGCGTTTCCGGTTTTCCCAAGATGTTGCCCTTGTAGGCAAGCACCTGGTCACAGCCGAGAACCAGTTCTGTCTCCGACGTTGTCGGGGCGCGCAGCGCCTTCATCTCGGCCAGCTTGTCGGCGATATCGCGGGGCGGGGCGCCTTCGGCCTGCATCGAGGCGCGCATCAGCACCTCGTCCACGCGCGAAGGCCGGGCTTCAAAGACGACACCGGCATTGCGCAACAGCGTCTGGCGAATTTCCGAACCGGAGGCGAGGACGAGTTTTGGCGGCATGTGCAGAACTCCGGGGGTTTCTCAGCGGATTTGTAGGGACAGAGTGCGCGAAATGCCATGCCGGATTGGTTTTGCCGGTAACCGGGCGAGTCATGCTTAGGCTCACGGGACTTTTCAGCATGGGGGCAATGATAACGTCACGCGGTGGAAAACCCTGCCAATCCCGTGCTTTCCCCCGAAATCATCCACTGGTCCTGGAAGCCGTTAGGACCCATTAACATACTGAAATATAATATATAAATTTCATTTTCGTTAGGTTCGTCAAACTAATCCCTGGGTTATCAACAGGGCTTTTCAACGGGGATCATTCTGCTGATAAACTGATAATCCACAGCTTGGGCGCTGCCTACTAAGACATCATCCTTTATTCTCTTTCTTTTTATTATAAGGAAGGCAGGAACCGATGGAGGGCAAAGATGGGTGATCTCCTTGCGATCGCATATCCCTGGATCAAGGCCTTGCACATCATGGCCGTGATTTCATGGATGGCCGGGATATTCTATCTGCCCCGGCTGTTCGTCTATCATGTCGAACGCGCGGATGGCCGCGACACGGTTTTCGAGATGATGGAGGAAAAGCTTTATCGGGTCATCATGACGCCGGCGATGATCGCAACCTGGCTTTTCGGGCTGTGCCTTGTGCTGATACCCGGCATTGTCGATTGGGGGTCGGTCTGGCCCTGGGTCAAGGGTGCGGGTATCCTGGCAATGACAGGGTTTCACGTATGGCTTGGTCGTCGGCGCCAGGATTTTGCTGCGGGTAACAACCGCCTGACCGGGCGGCAGTACCGGATGATGAACGAGGTGCCGACCGTTCTGATGGTGATCATCGTCCTCGCGGTGGTGGTTCGATTCTAAGCAACATTGACATTTGCAATGAATCTGACTATCTGCCGGGTTGGCTCCCGTCCGGGCGGCTTGTTTTCCTAATTTCCAATGGTTTTCATGCGCGATGCGCTGAACCTACAGGTGTATCCTCATGTCCCAAGACCGTTTGAATCTGTCCGATCTGCAGGCGAAATCCGCCAAGGACCTGTTGTCCATGGCCGAAGAGCTGGAGATCGAGAACGCCTCGACCATGCGCAAGGGCGAGATGATGTTCCAGATCCTGCGTGAACGCGCGGACGAGGGCTGGACTGTCTATGGCGACGGCGTTCTGGAGGTGCTGCAGGACGGGTTCGGTTTCCTGCGCTCGCCCGAGGCGAATTATCTGCCGGGCCCCGATGACATCTATGTTTCGCCCGAAACCATTCGCCAGTATTCACTGCGGACGGGCGACACGGTAGAGGGCGAGATTCGCGCCCCGGATGAAAACGAACGGTATTTCGCGCTGGTCAACGTCTCGTCGATCAATTTCGAAGACCCCGAGCGCGCCCGCCACAAGATCGCCTTTGACAACCTGACGCCGCTTTATCCCGATGAGCGGTTCAAGATGGAAATCGAGGACCCGACCATCAAGGACAAGACCGCGCGTGTGATCGACCTGGTTGCGCCTATCGGCAAGGGGCAGCGTTCGCTGATCGTGGCGCCGCCGCGGACCGGTAAGACTGTGGTCCTGCAAAACATCGCCGCCAGCATCGAGCACAACCACCCGGAATGTTACCTGATCGTGCTGCTGATCGACGAACGCCCCGAGGAAGTCACCGACATGCAGCGCTCGGTCAAGGGTGAGGTGATCAGCTCGACTTTCGACGAGCCGGCATCGCGGCACGTTGCGGTGGCCGAAATGGTGATCGAAAAGGCCAAGCGCCTGGTCGAACACAAGCGCGACGTTGTGATCCTGCTCGATTCGATTACGCGTCTCGGGCGCGCCTACAACACCGTGGTTCCGTCTTCGGGCAAGGTTCTGACCGGCGGTGTCGATGCCAACGCGCTGCAACGGCCGAAACGGTTCTTTGGCGCCGCGCGGAATATCGAAGAGGGCGGGTCGCTGACCATCATATCGACCGCGTTGATCGAAACCGGCAGCCGCATGGACGAGGTGATCTTTGAAGAATTCAAGGGCACCGGTAACTCGGAACTGGTGCTTGACCGCAAGGTTGCGGACAAGCGGGTCTTCCCGGCCATCGACATCCTGAAATCCGGCACCCGGAAAGAGGACCTGCTGATCGACAAGGGCGACCTGCAAAAGACCTTTGTTCTGCGGCGCATCCTCAACCCGATGGGTACGACCGACGCTATCGAGTTTCTGCTTGGCAAGCTCAAGCAGACCAAAACCAATTCGGATTTCTTCGACTCCATGAACACCTGACCGGGGGCCTTTGGCCGACACGCGGATGGATACGGTTTTTGCAGTTTCAACGGCGCCGGGAAAATCCGGCGTCGCGGTGATCCGCGTGTCGGGGCCGCGGGCGCATGATGCCGTGCAGACATTATGCGGCGACGTGCCGCCGATCCGACAGGCATCGGTGCGCGTGCTGCGCGGTGCGGACGGACAGCGCATCGACAGCGCCCTGGTGCTGACCTTTGCCGCAGGACACAGCTTTACCGGTGAAAAATCTGTGGAATTTCAGGCACATGGCAGTATCGCAGTCGTTTCGGCGGTGCAGGCGGAACTATCCCGCATGGACGGGCTGCGACCAGCGGAACCGGGCGAATTCACCCGGCGGGCGCTGGAAAATGGGCAGCTCGACCTGGCCCAGGTCGAGGGGCTTGCCGACCTCATAGATGCCGAGACAGAGGCACAGCGACGCCAGGCGATGCGGGTTCTTGCCGGCGATCTGGGGCGCAAGGCCGAAGGCTGGCGGCACGAACTGGTCCACGCGGCGGCGCTGCTGGAGGCAACGATTGATTTTTCGGACGAGGATGTGCCGGTGGATGTCGGGCCTGAGGTCGGCGCGCTGGTGTCCTCGGTCATGGCCGGACTGCGCCAGGAGATCGCCGGTGTCGGCATGGCCGAACGTATCCGCGAAGGGTTCGAGGTGGCCATTGTCGGCGCGCCAAATGCGGGGAAATCAACCCTGCTCAACGCGTTGGCAGGACGCGAGGCGGCGATCACCTCGGAACATGCCGGGACAACGCGTGACGTGATCGAGGTAAGGATGGACCTGTGCGGATTGCCGGTGACATTGCTCGACACCGCCGGGTTGCGGGATACGCGGGATGCGGTAGAGGCGATCGGCGTCGACCGCGCGCGTCAGCGGGCCGAGGCGGCAGATCTGCGGGTGTTCCTGATCTCGCCGGATGAGGCGCCGCAGATGGTGCCGCGGGCGGATGATATCGTGCTTGTTTCCAAGGCCGATCTGTACCCGGATGCGGAAAATGGTATCTCAGGCAAGACCGGACAGGGCGTTGCGGCGCTGGTTGATCGGATAGGTCAAACGCTGTCGGCGCGGACCTCTGGCGGTGGTGTGGCAACGCGCGAACGCCACCGGGATGCGATGGCGCGCGGCCTTACCGGGCTGGAGGCAGTCGAGGTCTTGTTGCCCCGTGGCGAGGAAGCGGCCGAAATTGCCGCCGAAGAGCTGCGCAGCGCTGTGCGGGCCCTTGATTCTCTGGTAGGACGCGTAGATGTCGAGAATGTACTGGACGAAATCTTTGCCAGCTTTTGTCTGGGTAAATGAGGGATGTTTCACGTGAAACATTTTGACGTCATCGTCATTGGCGGCGGTCATGCCGGTGCCGACGCGGCCCACGCGGCGGCGCGGATGGGCGCGCGCACCGCTCTGGTGACGCTGTCGCGCCGCGACCTGGGGGTGATGTCGTGCAATCCGGCCATCGGCGGGCTAGGCAAGGGGCACCTTGTACGCGAGATCGACGCGCTCGACGGCGTCATGGGCCGGGTGGCCGACCGCGCCGGCATCCAGTTTCGGCTGCTTAATCGTCGCAAGGGCCCAGCGGTGCAGGGCCCGCGGGCGCAAGCGGATCGCGAGCTTTACCGCGAGGCGATGCAGGCCGAGATCGCCGCGCAACACGGACTGGATGTCATCGAGGGCGAGGCCGCTGATTTCCTGATGGAAGGCGACCGTGTCGGCGGCGTGGTGCTGGCCGATGGCAGCGAAGTCAGCGCTGGTGCGGTGGTGCTGACGACCGGCACCTTTCTGCGTGGCGTGATTCATATCGGTGACGTGTCCCGACCGGGCGGGCGTATGGGCGACCGGCCTTCGGTAAAGCTGGCCGAGCGGATCGATTCATTCGACCTGCCGCTGGGGCGGCTCAAGACCGGCACGCCGCCGCGGCTGGATGGCGCGACGATTGATTGGGATATCCTCGAATCACAGCCGGGCGATGATGACCCTGTGCTGTTTTCGTTCCTGTCGGATGCGCCGGCGGCGCGACAGGTGGCCTGCGGGATCACCCACACAAACGAAAAAACGCACGAGATTATCCGCGCCAACCTGGGCCGGTCCGCGATGTATGGCGGCCATATCGACGGGATCGGCCCGCGTTATTGCCCCTCGATCGAGGACAAGATCGTCCGCTTTGCCGACAAGGCCTCTCACCAGATTTTCCTGGAACCAGAGAGCCTGTCGGACAACGTGATTTATCCCAACGGGATCTCGACGTCGCTGCCGGTGGACGTGCAGGAGGATTATGTGCGTTCGGTCAGGGGCCTTGAAAACACACGCATTTTGCAGCCGGGCTATGCCATCGAATACGACTATGTCGACCCCCGCGCGCTGGATGCGACGCTGGCGGTCAAGTCGGTGCCGGGGCTGTACCTGGCCGGGCAGATCAACGGCACGACCGGCTATGAAGAGGCCGCGGCGCAGGGATTGGTCGCCGGGCTGAACGCGGCGCTGGTGGTTCAGGGGCGCGAGGCTGTGATCTTTAGCCGGGCAAACAGCTATATCGGGGTGATGATTGATGACCTGATTACCCGGGGCGTCAGTGAACCGTACCGAATGTTCACCTCGCGCGCCGAGTTCCGGCTGTCGCTGCGCGCAGACAATGCCGACCAGCGGTTGACCCCGATAGGGGTCAAGCTTGGCTGCGTGGGTGAACAGCGCAAGGCGGCATTCGGCGACAAGATCGAGAGGTTGCAGGCCGCCCGCACCCGGCTGGAGGAACAAAGCTATACGCCAAGGCAGCTCAGGGACGTCGGTCTGTCGGTCAATCAGGATGGCGCCCGCCGCACGGGATTTCAGCTGCTGTCCTTTCCCGACATAACTTTTGCGACGCTTGAGGCGCTTGACCCGGGCCTTGCGGACTTTGACGCTGAGACCCGTGCGCAGGTGGAACGTGACGCGCTGTATGCGAATTATATCGAGCGTCAGAACCGCGATGCCGAGATGCTAAAGCGTGACGAGGCACAGGAAATCCCCGCTGATTTCGATTTCGGCGCGCTTGACGGCCTGTCGCATGAGCTGAAAGCCAAGCTAACGGCGGCGCGACCGACGAACCTTGCGCAGGCGGGCCGCATCGACGGGATGACGCCGGCGGCGCTGACTCTGATCCTGATCCGGCTGCGGCAATCCAGGCGGGTAAGGCGCGCATGACGGGGCAGGGTCTGGATGTTTCACGTGAAACATCCGAGCGGCTGGAAATCTATGCCGCGCTGCTGCGCAAATGGAATCCACGCATCAACCTGGTATCGAAAGCCACGCTGCCCAACCTCTGGACGCGCCATTTTGCCGATTCCACGCAATTATACGACCTCGTGCCGCATCCGGTGGGCCATTGGGCCGATCTGGGTGCGGGCGGCGGCTTTCCCGGTCTGGTGATCGCCATCATGGCGATGGAAACCGGCTCACCCCGGCGTGTGACGCTGGTTGAAAGCGATGTGCGTAAGGGCGCGTTCCTGAACACGGTGATCCGCGAAACCGGGGCGCCCGCGACTGTCATCACCGACCGGATCGAAACCACGCCGCCCCTGATGGCGGATGTTCTGTCGGCCCGTGCATTGGCGGATCTGCCGACATTGCTGGGTTTTGCCGAACGCCATCTTGCCCCGAACGGCGTTGCCATCTTTCCCAAGGGCGCAACCTGGGAAAAAGAGCTGTCCGCCGCACGCAAGGCGTGGAAATTTTCGCACCGGGTTGCTAAAAGTAAAACCGAAGACGGCCCCGTTCTTCTGCATATTACAGGAGTTGCCCGTGTCTGACCCAACCCGGCCCAGACAGCCCAGGATCATCGCCGTCGCCAACCAAAAGGGGGGTGTGGGCAAGACGACCACGACCATCAACCTTGGTGCTGCGTTGGCAGAGGCTGGCCACAAGGTGCTGATCGTCGATCTCGACCCGCAAGGCAATGCCTCGACCGGCCTTGGCATCATGCCCGAGGCGCGGGAATACACCACCTACGATCTGCTGCTCGAGGAAATCCCCCTTGGTGATGTGATCCAACCGACCAGCGAGGAAAACCTGTCGGTCATCCCGGCGACGGTCGACCTCAGCTCGGCCGACATGGAGTTGATTTCCAACGAAAAGCGCAGCTTTCTGTTGCATGACGCGCTGCGGCAACCGGCGATGGATGCGTTCGGCTTTGAATATATCCTGATCGACTGCCCGCCGTCGCTGAACCTGCTGACCGTCAACGCGATGGTGGCGGCGCATTCGGTGCTGGTGCCGCTGCAATCGGAATTCTTTGCGCTCGAGGGGCTGTCGCAGCTGATGCTGACCATCCGCGAGGTGCGGCAATCGGCCAATCCCAACCTGAGGATTGAGGGCGTGGTGCTGACAATGTACGACGCGCGCAACAACCTGTCGTCGCAGGTCGAACAGGATGCGCGGGAAAACCTGGGCGAGCTGGTGTTCAAGACCCTTGTGCCCCGGAATGTCCGGCTGAGCGAGGCGCCGTCATTTTCGATGCCGGTGCTGCGCTATGACAGCAATTCCAAGGGCGCGCAGGCATATCGAAGCCTGGCTGCGGAATTGGTGCGCAACCATACCCGCGTTGCGGCTTGAAAAGGACGGGCAGAATGACAAGCAAGAAACCGAAACGTGGGTTGGGCCGGGGCCTGTCGGCGCTGATGGCGGATGTGACCGACGCATCGGAGCAAGATGAAAACGCACCGCGCCAGCCTGACCGCACCGTGCCGGTCGAACGGATCGTTCCCAACCCAGATCAGCCGCGCCGTACCTTTGACACCGCTGCGCTGGAAGATCTGGCGTCCTCGATTCGCGAAAAGGGCATCATTCAGCCACTGATCGTGCGGCCAAGCCCCAGGGATGAGGGACAATTTGAAATCGTCGCCGGCGAACGCCGCTGGCGCGCCGCACAGATGGCACGGCTGCACCATATCCCGGTGCTGGTGCGCGATTTCGACGATACCGAAGTGCTGGAAGTCGCAATCATCGAAAATGTTCAGCGGGCTGACCTGAACCCGGTGGAAGAGGCCGCCGGCTACAACCAGTTGATGCAGAAGTTTGGCCATACACAAGATATGCTAGCCAAGGCCTTGGGCAAAAGCCGCAGCCACATCGCCAACACGGTGCGGCTGCTTAGCCTGCCCGAGGATGTTCAAGCCTGGCTGCGCGAGGGCAAGCTGTCGTCGGGCCATGCCCGCGCGCTGATCACCGCCGAAGATCCGGTCGCGCTGGCGCGCGAGGTGATCAAGAAGGGGCTTTCGGTGCGGGAAACCGAAAAGCTGGTCAAGGCGGCCGAGAACAAGGACGCTGCGAAACCTTCAAAACCCCGGCCGGCAGCCGAGAAAGACGCCGACACCCGCACGCTTGAGGGCGATCTTTCTGCCAGCCTGGGCATGAAGGTGGCGATTGATCATCAGTCGGGGCGGGAAAACGGCAAGGTCGTGATCGCCTATGACACGCTGGAACAGCTGGACGAACTGTGTCGCATCCTCAGCCTCAATAGCTCGGCCGGGTCCAGATAAAGAGCAAGACACAGCCCAGCGTGACGGCCTGTATTGCCAGGATCAGCGCACCGACCCCGAATGCCATTGACAGGCCGAGCACCGCGAGAATGGCCACCGTCGCCATCCGCTTGGCCTGCGGATTGACGGCGCCGCGCGAGCGCCAGTCGTCGATCACCGGGCCAAAGCTGCGATGGCTCAAGAGCCAGTTATAGAGCCGCTCGGATGAGCGGGAAAAGCAGAACGCCGCCAGCAAAAGCAGGGGCGTTGTCGGCACCAGCGGCAGCACAATACCGACCAGCCCCACACCGAGGCTGAGCATTCCCAGGGAAAACCACGCCAGTTGCATCGCTCAGTCCGCCAGCAGGGCCCGGATGACGGCGTTCAGCACCAGCCGACCCCGGGGTGTGGCGCGCAGGCGTCCGGATTCGCGTGTGATCATGCCGATATCCTCAAGCTCCAGCACGGCCCGTTTGGGCAGGGCCGCCCCTGAGATAGCTTTGTAGCGTGCCAGATCAATCCCTTCGGCAATCCGCAACCCCATCATGAGGTATTCATCGCCCTGATCCCGCCGCGGGATAGGGCTGGCGCTGTCGCCGTTGCCGATCTCGGCCGCCGCCAGCCATGCGTCGGGCATACGGTGCGTTTCGGTCGCATGACGCTGGCCGTTCAGGGTGATCCGGCCATGGGCGCCGGGGCCGATCCCGGCATAGTCGCCGTAGCGCCAATAGATCAGGTTGTGACGGGATTCAGAGCCTGTTCTGGCATGATTAGAGACTTCATAGGCTGGCATCCCCGCCTGTTCGCAAAGCTCCTGCGTGAGGTCGAACATGGCGCTTGCGCGGTCGTCGTCGGGCAGGCCGGACAACCTGCCGCGCGCATAACGGTCGCCAAAGGCGGTGCCGGGTTCGATAGTCAGCTGGTAGAGCGACAGGTGATCCGCCGCCAGCGTCAGCGCCTCGGTCAGCTCTTGCCGCCAGTCCGCAAGGGTCTGGTCCTGACGGGCATAGATCAGGTCGAAACTGACACGATCAAAGAATTCATGTGCAATATCAATTGCTTGTCTTGCTTCTGCCACGCTGTGAATGCGGCCCAGACGCGCCAGATCGGCATCATTCAACGCCTGCACGCCGATTGAGACGCGCGAAACGCCAGCAGCGGCGTAGCCGGCAAAGCGTCCCGCCTCGACCGAGCCGGGATTGGCCTCCAGCGTGACCTCAAGGTCATTCGCGGTTGGCCAGCGTTGCCGGATGCGCTCCAGCATGTCGGCGACCATATCGGGCGGCATCAGGCTGGGTGTGCCGCCGCCGAAATAGACGGTGTTCAAGACCCGCCTAGGCAGCAGCGCGGCGACGCGGTCGATTTCCGAAATATAGGCCCTGTTCCAGCGATCATGGTCGATCTGGCGGGAAACATGGCTGTTGAAATCGCAATAGGGGCATTTGGCGGCGCAGAAGGGCCAGTGGATGTAAAGGCCAAAGCCCCCCTGTTGCCAGTCGTCAGTCAAAACAGCCCTTGACCAGCTTGGCAAACGCATCAGCACGGTGGCTGATGCGGTTTTTCTGGTCCGCGTTCATCTCGGCAAAGGTCATGTCATGACCGTCGGGCTGAAAGACCGGGTCGTATCCGTGCCCTTCGGCCCCGCGCATCGGCCAGATGATCTGGCCCTCGATGGTGCCGGCGAATACCTCGTCATGATCATCGGGCCAGGCCATCACCAGGGTGCAGCAAAACCGCGCTTTCCACGGCTGGGGTGCGCCGCTGGCGACCAGTTCGTCATGGGCGCGCTGCATCGCCATGTGGAAATCGCGGCCGGTCTCTGTTTCGGCCCAGTTGGCCGTATAGACACCGGGTGCACCGCCCAGCGCCTCGATCTCGATGCCGCTGTCATCCGCCAGCGCCGGCAGGCCGGCGACGCGGGCGGCGGCGTGGGCCTTGATCCGGGCATTGCCGACAAAGGTGGTTTCGGTCTCATCAGGTTCGGGCAGGCCCCTTTCGGCGGCGCCGACGACCTGCACGCCGTAGGGTTTCAGCAGACTGGCGATTTCGTCCAGCTTGCCGGCGTTGTGGGTCGCCACCAGCAGTGTATCGCCGGTAAACTTACGCATTCGCGGCCGCCATCTGGATCGTCGCCAGTTCGCGCACGCCGCTTTCGGCCAGGTCGATCAGCTGGTCCATCTGGGCGCGGGAAAATGTTGCGCCCTCGGCGCTCATCTGCACCTCGATAAGCTGGCCCTTGGCCGTCATCACGAAATTGCCGTCAACGCCTGCCTCGCTGTCCTCGGGATAGTCGAGATCCAGCAACGGCTGCCCGGCATAGATGCCGCAGCTGACCGCCGCGACCGGGTCGGGCATCGGGTCGGTGATGACATCGCCGGTTTTCAGCAGCTTGTTCACCGCCAGGCGCAGCGCCACCCAACCGCCGGTGATCGAGGCGCAGCGTGTGCCGCCATCGGCCTGCAGCACGTCGCAGTCGACGGTGATCTGGCGTTCGCCCAGCGCCACGCGGTCTATCCCGGCGCGCAGGCTGCGCCCGATCAGGCGCTGGATCTCCACCGTGCGGCCGCCCTGCTTGCCGACCGCGGCCTCGCGCCGCATGCGGCTGGTGGTCGAGCGCGGCAGCATGCCGTATTCCGCCGTCACCCAGCCCAGCCCGCTGCCCTTGATAAAGGGCGGCACGCGATCCTCGATCGTGGCGGTGCACATGACATGGGTGTCGCCGATACGGATCAGACAGGACCCCTCTGCGTGTTTTGTGACCCCGGTTTCGATTGAAACCGGCCGCATCTCACTTAAGTCTCTACCCGAAGGCCGCATCTTGTTTCCCCGCTTTTATGTGCAAACGGGATACATGGCCGCAAACAGAGAGCGCAACCCCGATTGACCTTTTCACAGCACCGTCTTTAATGGCGCATCACATGATCAGCATGAACCCGTCATGAACGACGCCGGCAAGACCCTTGAACAGATGAACGAACGCTCGCGCGAGGTGTTTCGCCGGGTGGTCGAAAGCTATCTGGCCACGGGCGATCCGGTCGGATCGCGCACGCTGACCCGCGAAATGACCGAAAAGGTCAGCGCGGCGACGATTCGCAACGTCATGCAGGATCTCGAATATCTCGGGCTGCTCGACAGCCCGCATGTATCGGCGGGCCGCGTGCCCACGCAGGAAGGGCTGCGGATGTTCGTCGATAGCCTGCTGGAGGTCAGAGACCTTGAACTGGATGACCGTGAAAAGATCGACGCGACGCTGGCCAGCAATTCCGCCGATGTCGGCGCCACGCTCGACCGGATCGGCGCAGCGCTGTCGGGGGTGACGCACGGCGCGTCACTGGTGCTGACGCCCAAGCATGAGGCGCCGATCAAGCATATCGAATTCGTCAGCCTGTCGCATGACCGCGCGCTGGTGGTGTTGGTCTTTGCCGACGGGCACGTCGAGAACCGCATCTTCAGCCCGCCGCCGGGGCAAACGCCCAGCTCGATGCGCGAGGCGGCGAATTTCCTCAACGCGCTGATCGAGGGCAAGACCCTGTCGGAACTGCAGTCAGTCATCGCGCGCGAGATCGAAACGCGCCGGCAGGAAATCGACAAGCTGGCCCGACAATTGGTCAAGAGCGGCCTGGCGGTATGGGACGACGATACCGATCATTTCGAGCGGCTGATCGTGCGGGGGCGGTCGAATCTGCTCAGCTCGGACGCCGAGGAAGAGGAGCTGGAGCGTATCAAATCGCTCTTTGACGATCTGGAACGCAAGCGTGACATCGCCGAATTCCTGGAACTGGCCGAGGAGGGCGCCGGCGTGCGCATTTTCATCGGCTCCGAGAACAAACTTTTCTCACTTTCGGGTTCCTCTCTGGTGGTCTCTCCCTATATGAACGCGGATCGAAAGATCATTGGTGCAGTGGGCGTGATCGGACCCACCCGACTCAACTATGGCCGCATCGTGCCGATCGTCGACTACACGGCGCAAATCGTCGGCAAGCTGATTGCGGATCGAAGCTAGAGGTAAGAGATGGCAGAGCCAAAGCAGGACAACATCGCAGAGGATATTGTCGAACAGGACAGCACGGACAAGGCCACGACCGATATGGATCTGCCCGATCCGCAGGCCGAGATCGAAGCGCTGCGCGCCGAACGCGATGCGTTCCAGGACAAGTTCATGCGTGCACTGGCCGATGCCGAAAATGCCCGCAAGCGCGCGCAAAAGGACCGTGTCGAGGCCGAAAATTACGGCGGATCCAAGCTGGCGCGCGACGTGCTGCCGGTGTTCGACAACCTCAAGCGAGCGGTTGAAACCGTAACCGATGAACAGAAAGAGCTTGCCGGTCCGCTGATCGAAGGCGTGGAACTGACGTTGCGTGAACTGGTCAACGTGTTCGACAAGCACGGCATCCGCGTGATCGACCCGCAGGTGGGCGACAAGTTCGACCCGCAGTACCACGAAGCGATGTTCGAGGCCCCGCTGCCGGGCACGAAACAGGGCGAGATCATTCAGGTTTCGGCCCAGGGCTTCATGCTGCACGACCGCATCCTGCGGCCGGCGCGGGTGGGCGTGTCGTCGAACCGGGAATAATGGGGCAGGGGCTGATTGATCAGCCCTTGGCCAACGCTTTCAACTTGTAAATCAGGTCCAGCGCCTCTCGCGGGGTCAGCTCGTCCGGCAGGATTTCGGCCAGGCGTGTCTCGACCTCCGAGGCCACCGGCTCGGGCGCCGGTGCTGCCGCAGGTCGGGCCGCGAACAGCGGCAATTCGTCGATGACTGCGTCGCGGCGGCCGCCGCCTTCGCGTTCGCCCCGCTCCAGCGCGTCCAGCACCACGCGCGCCCGCTCCACCACCGCCGCCGGCAGACCGGCCAGCCGCGCGACCTGCACGCCATAGCTGCGGTCGGCGGCGCCGCGGCGGACCTCGTGCAGGAAAATCACCTCGCCGTCATGTTCCTTTACGGTGACGGTGGCGTTGTCGGCCCGCTCCAGCCGGTCGGCCAGCGCCGTCAATTCGTGGTAGTGAGTGGCAAAGAGGGCGCGACAGCGGTTGACCTCGTGCAGGTGTTCCAGCGTCGCCCAGGCGATGGACAACCCGTCATAGGTGGCCGTGCCGCGCCCGATCTCGTCCAGGATGACCAGCGCGCGGGAATCGGCCTGGTTGAGGATGGCGGCGGTCTCCACCATCTCGACCATAAAGGTCGAACGCCCCCGCGCCAGATCGTCAGACGCGCCCACGCGGCTGAAAAGCTGGCTGACAACGCCGATATGGGCGCGCCGCGCGGGCACATAGCCGCCCATCTGCGCCAGCACGGCAATCAGCGCGTTCTGCCGCAGAAAGGTGGATTTCCCAGCCATGTTGGGCCCGGTCAGCAGCCATATGTCGCTGTCATCCCCGAGGGTGCAGTCATTGGCCACGAAAGGCGTGCCACCCTCGATGCGCAGGGCGCGTTCCACCACCGGGTGGCGGCCGCCCTCGATCACCAGCATGCGGCTGTCGTCCAGTTGCGGGCGGCACCAGTCACCCGCGGTGGCCAGGTCTGCCAGTGCGGTCGCAAGGTCAAGCTCGGCCAGCGCCGCGGCGGTTCGTGACAGCGCTGGCGCGTGATCCAGAACCGCGCCTTTCAGGCTGTCATAGAGTCGCTTTTCGATATCCAGCGCGCGCCCGCCCGCATTCAGGATGCGGCTTTCCAGCTCGCTCAGCTCGGCGGTGGTAAAGCGCACCTGGTTGGCCGTGGTCTGGCGGTGGCGGAAGGTGTCGGTCAGGGGCGGCGCCAGCATCTTTTCGGCGTGGGTCGCCGTCACCTCGACGAAATAGCCCAGCACGTTGTTGTGCTTGATCTTGAGGCTCTTGATCCCCGTCTGTTCGGCATAGCCGGCCTGCATGCCGGCGATCACGCCGCGCCCTTCGTCGCGCAGGCGGCGCGCGTCGTCGAGGTCGGCATCATAGCCGGGGGCGATGAACCCGCCATCACGCGCCAAAAGCGGCGGTTCGGCCACCAGCGCCTGGTCGAGCAGCGTTTGCAGGTCGTCAAAGCCCGTCAGCTGACCTGCGGCGTGGGCCAGTTCATCGGGCAGGTCGTGATCGGCCAGCATCCCGGCAATGGCCGCCGCCTGTTCCAGCGCGTTGCGAATGGCGGCCAGGTCGCGCGGCCCGCCACGGTCAATCCCGAGGCGCGACAGCGCGCGGTCCATGTCGGGGACATGGCGCAGCGCGGCGCGCAAATCGTCACGAAAGCGGGGCTTTTCGACCGCGAACGCCACCGCCGCCTGCCGCCGGTGCAGCACGTCCACCTCGCACGAGGGTGACGAAAGACGCCGCTCCAACAACCGCCCGCCGCCGGCTGTCACCGTGCGGTCGATGGCCGAGAGGAGCGAGCCCTCGCGCCCGCCCGACAGGGCGCGCGTCAGCTCCAGGTTGCGCCGCGTGGCGGCGTCGATCTGCATCAGTTGGGTCTGCGCCTCGCGCACCGGGCGGCGCAACAGCGGCAGCCGGCCCCGCTGCGTGATTTCCAGATATTCGACGATGGCGCCCATCGCCGACACCTCGGCGCGCCCGAAACCGCCGAAGGCCTCCAGCGTTCTGACCTTGAACAGGGCGCAAAGCCGTTCTTCGGCGCCGCCGCTGTCAAAGGCCGAGCGTGCGAGCGGAGTGGCTGAAATCCCCATGTCAGAGACGATTTCGGCCAGATCGCCCTCTTCCGTCTCGGGCAGGATCAGCTCGCTGGGCGCCAGCCGCGCCAGCTCCGGCGCCAGCCGGTCAGCGGCCAGCGGCATGACGTGAAAGCTGCCGGTCGAGATATCGACCCAGGCCAGCGCCACCTCGTCGCGTACGCGGGCGAAACCGGCCAGGAAATTGTGACGGCGCGCATCCAGCAGGCTGTCCTCGGTCAGGGTGCCGGGGGTGACCAGCCGCACCACGTCGCGCCGGACCACGGATTTGCTGCCGCGCTTCTTTGCCTCGGCGGGGTCTTCCATCTGCTCGGCCACGGCAACGCGAAAGCCCTTGCGGATCAGCGTCAGCAAATACCCCTCGGCCGCGTGAACCGGCACGCCGCACATCGGGATATCCTCGCCCAGGTGCTTGCCGCGTTTCGTCAACGCGATATCCAGCGCCGCCGCGGCGGCCACCGCATCGTCGAAGAAAAGCTCGTAGAAATCGCCCATCCGATAGAACAACATCGCATCCGGATGCTGGCTCTTGATCTCAAGATACTGCGCCATCATCGGCGTTATGGCCGGCTTTTGCGACGTCACCTTGTCCCCCTGGTTCAGTCCCGGCGCAGCTTACAAAGCGGGGCTGGCGGGCGAAACCCGTTTCTCGCGGCTGTTGAGCAAACGGTAAAGCCCCGGTATGCATCGAATTCAATCACAAGGAACCGCACCCCGCCATGTCCCGACCCAGATATACCGCAGCAGAGGCGCTGGCCTATCATCTCGAACCGACGCCAGGCAAGTTCGAGATCACCGCGACCGTGCCGATGACCACGCAGCGCGACCTAAGCCTCGCCTATTCGCCGGGGGTGGCCGTACCGTGCGAGGCGATCGCCGAAAACCCCGAAACCGTCTATGACTATACCAACAAGGGCAACCTGGTGGCGGTGATTTCGAACGGGACGGCGGTGCTGGGCCTGGGCAACCTTGGCGCGCTTGGCTCCAAGCCGGTGATGGAGGGCAAGGCGGTTCTGTTCAAGCGCTTTGCCGATGTCAACGCGATCGACATCGAACTGGACACCGAAGACCCGCAACAGATCATCGATGCGGTGCGCCTGATGGGTCCGACCTTTGGCGGTATCAACCTTGAGGATATCAAGGCGCCGGAATGTTTCATCATCGAGCAGACGCTCAAGGAACAGATGGACATCCCGGTCTTTCATGACGACCAGCACGGTACGGCGGTGATCTGTGCGGCGGGGCTGATCAACGCGCTGCACCTTTCGGGCAAGAAGATCGAGGATGTGAAAATCGTGCTGAATGGTGCCGGCGCTGCCGGGATCGCCTGTATCGAACTGCTCAAGCGGATGGGCGCGCGGCACGAAAACTGCATCGTCTGCGACACCAAGGGCGTGATCTATCAAGGTCGCACCGAGGGCATGAACCAATGGAAATCCGCCCATGCGGTCAAGACCAGGCTGCGCACGCTGGAAGAGGCGATGGAAGGCGCGGATGTTTTCCTGGGCGTGTCCGCCAAGGGCGCGGTGACCACAAAAATGGTGGCGGCGATGGCCCCGGACCCGGTGATATTCGCCATGGCCAACCCCGACCCGGAAATCACGCCCGAAGAGGCGCACGCCGTGCGCCCCGACGCCATCGTGGCCACCGGGCGGTCGGATTACCCCAACCAGGTCAACAACGTTCTGGGGTTTCCCTATCTCTTTCGCGGGGCGCTGGATTGCCACGCCCGCGCCATCAACGACGAGATGAAGATCGCCTGTGCCGAGGCCCTGGCCAAGCTGGCGCGCGCCGATGTTCCTGATGAGGTCGCCGTGGCATATGGTCTCAAGCTCAGTTTCGGGCGCGACTATATCCTTCCGACGCCGTTCGACCCGCGGCTTATCCATACCATCCCGCCGGCGGTGGCCCGCGCCTGCATGGACACCGGTGCTGCACGACGCCCGATCGTGGACATGGACGCCTATGAGCAGGCGCTGAAATCGCGGCTCGATCCGACCGCCTCGATCATGCGGTCGATCAACGTCCGCGCCCGCGCCGCGCAGGCACGCATGATCTTTGCCGAGGGCGACGACCCCCGCGTGCTGCGCGCGGCGGTGCAGTATCAGCGCGCGGGCTTTGGCAAGGCCATCGTGGTGGGCCGCGACGATGACGTGAAGGCCAAGCTGGAGGGCGCGGGACTGGGCGATGCGGTGTCCGAGATCGAAGTCACCAATGCCGCCAAGACCCCCCACCTGGAGGCCTACAAGGCGATGCTTTATTCGCGGCTGCAGCGGCTCGGGTTCGACCAGCAGGACGTGCACCGCCTGGCGGCGCGCGACAGGCACGTGTTTTCGGCGCTGATGCTGGCGCACGGGCATGGTGACGGGCTGGTGACGGGCGCGACGCGCAAATCGGCGCATGTGCTCGACCGCATCAGCCATGTTTTCGACGCCGATGCCGAACATGGCGCGGTCGGGGTGACAGCGCTGTTGCACAAGGGGCGGATCGTGCTGGTCAGCGATACCCTGGTGCATGAATGGCCTGACGAGGAAGATCTCGCTGATATCGCCGAGCGTTCGGCCGAGGTCGCGCGTGAACTGGGGCTGGAACCAAGGGTGGCGTTCGTGTCGTTCTCGACCTTCGGGCATCCGCGCTCGGAACGGGCGGAAAAGATGCACCGCGCGCCGCTGGTGCTGGAAAAGCGGGGCCTGGATTTCGAATTCGAGGGCGAAATGACCGTCGATGTGGCGCTCAACCCGGCGGCACAGGCACATTACCCGTTCCAGCGGCTGACCGGACCCGCCAACATCCTGGTGGTGCCGGCGCGGCACTCGGCGTCGATCTCGACCAAGCTGATGCAGGAAATGGCGGGTGCGACGATAATCGGCCCGATCCTGGCGGGCATCGACCACTCGATCCAGATCTGTTCCACCAACTCGACCGCGAACGACATCCTGAACATGGCGGTGCTGGCCGCCTGCAAGGTGGGCTAGGGCCGGGCTGACCCCAGTCAGGCACGCGCCGTCATCAGCCAGGTTTCCGCCTGCGCCGGGCAGAAACCCTTCAGCCCGCCGGGCACTTCGCGCGCGTCAAGCCGTTCGATGGTGTAATCGGCCCCGTAGAGTGCCGCGACCTCGGCCCCCGTCACCGAAAAGGGCGGGCCGGCCATAGCAGTCTGATCATAGTCGAACGTCACCATCAGTTGCGGCGCGCGCCCGGTTATGGCGGTCACATGGGCGGCATAGTCGCCGCGCATCGCCTCGGGCAGGGCGATCAGGGCGGCGCGGTCGAAAACCGCGTCGACCGGGCCAAGAACCTGGGCGGTCAGGTCGAAAATATCGCCCTCGAACACCTCGATCCCATCGGCGGCATGGCGTTTGAGCGGGCCAGCGGGCGTCACCTCTGGCGTAAGGTCAAGCTCTGCGAACAGCTCGCCGATGGCGATGCCGCTCAGCTCGGCCCCGACGGGGCGATATCCCTGATCGCGCAGCCAGCCCAGATCGACGGTCTTGCCGCAAAGGGGCAGAAAGATGCGCGCGCCGGGTGCCGGTTCCAGCTGGTCCAGATATTTGGCCAGCATCGGGTTCACCCGCCCCTCGTGAAAGCCGACGCGCCCGTCTTGCCAGCGTTGGTGCCAGAATTCCTGTTCCATTGCGGCATCTCCTCCCGTTTGCATCGCGCCATCCCTGCTGTGGGATGCGGCGATGTTAGCTGGCAACGCGTGCGGGCCGTGGCGATGAAAACACCGCCGGATCATATGCGATCCGGCGGTGTTTTACCTTAGCCCTTCAACCGCCGATTCCGCGCGGCCAAGAGCTTCAGCCGCAGAGCGTTGAGCTGGATGAACCCGGCGGCGTCTTTCTGGTCATAGGCGCCGGCGTCATCCTCGAACGTCACATGCGCCTCGGAATAAAGGCTGTGATCCGACCAGCGGCCGACCACGTTGACCGACCCCTTGTAGAGCTTGAGCCGCACCGTGCCGGTGACATGGGCCTGGCTGTGGTCGATCGCCGCCTGCAGCATCTCGCGCTCGGGGCTGTACCAGAAGCCATTATAGACCAGCTCGGCATAGCGCGGCATCAGTTCGTCCTTGAGATGCGCCGCGCCACGGTCGAGCGTGATCTGCTCGATCCCGCGATGGGCCATCAACAGAATGGTGCCACCCGGCGTCTCATAAATGCCGCGCGATTTCATGCCGACAAAGCGCCCCTCGACCAGGTCCAGGCGGCCGATCCCGTGCTTGCCGCCCAGCTCGTTGAGGCGGGTCAGCAGTGTGGCGGGCGACAGCGCCTCGCCATTGATGCTGACAGCGTCGCCGCGTTCAAAGCCGACCTCGATGTATTCCGGCGTGTTGGGGGCGTCCTCGGGGTGAACCGTGCGCTGATAGACGTAATCGGGCGCCATTTCGGCGGGGTCTTCCAGCACCTTGCCCTCGGACGAGGTGTGCAGCAGGTTTGCGTCGACCGAAAACGGCGCCTCGCCACGCTTGTCCTTGGCGATGGGAATCTGGTGTTCCTCGGCAAAGCCCAACAGCTTGGTCCGGCTGGTCAGGTCCCATTCCCGCCACGGCGCGATGACCTTGATATCGGGGTTGAGCGCATAGGCCGCCAGTTCGAACCGGACCTGGTCATTGCCCTTGCCGGTGGCGCCGTGGGCCACGGCATCGGCTCCGGTTTCCTCGGCGATCTCGACCAGCCGCTTGGAAATCAGCGGGCGTGCGATGGAGGTGCCCAGCAGGTACAGCCCCTCGTAGACGGCGTTGGCGCGGAACATCGGGAAAACGAAGTCGCGGACGAATTCCTCGCGGATGTCCTCGATATAGATGTTCTCGGGCGTGATCCCCAGCAGCTCGGCCTTGTGGCGCGCCGGCTCCAGCTCTTCGCCCTGGCCAAGATCGGCGGTAAAGGTCACTACCTCGCAACCATATTCGGTTTGCAGCCATTTCAGGATGATCGAGGTATCAAGCCCCCCGGAATAGGCCAGCACGACTTTCTTAGGCGCGGACATCGTTTTCCCCTTGCACGGACAGACGCGCCGCGCTTAGCCGCTTTTGTCACCTTGGGCAAGCGATGGCGGGGTGTGGAATGGCGCTGCGGTGCTGTTCAGCCCGGGCAAAGACGGGGCAACGCCGCCAGGAACTGTGTTTTCGATTCCGCGTAAGAGGCGACGATACTGTCGCGGTCGACCGCTGCGCCGGCGGCGGCGGCCACCTCGCCCGCCTGGCATAGCGTTGCGAAATCGGCAAAGCCCAGGTTCAGCGCACTGCCCTTGAGCGCATGAAGATGCTGCGAAAGCCCGGTGTGCGGCACCCCTGGCAGGGCGGCCACGCCCGTATCGTTTTCCTCAAGGAAAACGACAGCGACCTCGGCAAAGTCTTCTGTGCCGATTTCGTCGCGCAGTTTGCTGACACGGTTCCAGTCGATCATGATGCATAATCCGCGAGTTGCCCGGCATGGATTCTGCCATGCGGGTATTAACCGCGGGTTGCGACAATTGCGCGGATTATCGTCAATATCGCCGTTTCACGCGCCGTTAACATTTGCCGTCGCAAGGTGCCCGGAATTCGGGAATGGGCGTGAAATTTGGAACAACAAGGGGTAATCGAACCGGCCGCCGACAGCGCCATGCAAGCCGTGCGCAGCGTGCTTGTGGTCGATGACAGCCCGTCCCTGCGGCTGACGCTGTCGCGGATGCTGCGGCGCGCCGGATATGTTGTGCGAGAGGCAGCATCGGGCCACGACGCGCTGTGCGTCTGCCGCGACGACCCGCCCGACCTGGTTTTCAGCGACTGGATGATGCCGGGGATGAGCGGGTTGGAATTCTGCCGCGAGTTTCGCAGCATGCCGCGCGACAGCTATGGTTATTTCATCCTGCTGACCGCCAAGGGCGAGAAAGAGGACATCGCACGCGGTTTCGATGCCGGCGCCGATGATTTCCTGACCAAGCCCGTGAACGGTACCGAACTGCGCGCGCGCATCACCGCGGCCGAACGGGTGCTGCGGATGGAACGCGAGCTGACCGAAAAGAACCGCCTGATCGGGGCCACCCTGGACGAGCTGCAGCGCATATACGATTCGATCGACGGCGATCTGATCGAGGCGCGCAAGCTGCAGCAATCGCTGGTCAGCGAACGCCACCGCGATTTCGGCGCCTTCGAGGTGTCGCTGTTGTTGCATTCCTGCGGTCATGTCGGCGGCGACCTGGTGGGGATGTTTCCCATCGGCAGCACCCATGTGGGGCTCTATGCCATCGACGTGTCGGGCCACGGCATCAGCTCGGCGCTGATGACGGCGCGACTGGCGGGCTATCTGTCGGCCGCCGCGCCCGAACAGAACGTCGCTATCGTCGCGCGGGAAGGCGGCGAATTTTTCCCACGCTGCCCCGCCGAAACCGCCGCCACCCTGAATGAGCTGATCCTGGGCGAGATCGAGACCGAGCATTATTTCACGCTGTTCCTGGCCCATGTCGATCTGCAGAGCGGCGAGATGTCCTTTGTTCAGGCCGGCCATCCCTGCCCGCTGGTGCAGCGCGCCAGCGGCATGATCGATATGGTGGGCGAGGGCGGGATGCCGGTGGGGCTGTTGAGACGGGCCAGCTATGAGCCTGCATTTGTCCGCCTTTCCCCCGGTGACCGGCTGCTGATCCATTCCGACGGGATCACCGAATGCGCCGATTCCAACGGCACCTTGCTGGGCGACCGGGGGCTGGCCCGGATGATGATGCGGCTGGCCGAGATCGAGGGGCCGGCCTGTCTGGACGGGCTGATCTGGCAATTGACCGACTACGCCGACGGGCAGCGATTCGATGACGACATATCCGCCGTGCTGCTGGAGTTCAGGGGTGGCGGCGCATGACATAGGTGCGCACAAAATGCCGGTCGCCGGGGTTGCCCAGAACGCGCGCCGCTTCTTCTGGCGGCATCCATAGCGCGGTATGCCCGGCCTCTGCCGGCGGGCCCAGCGGCCGCACCGGCCTGGCGGTATAGATCACGCACAGCTTTTCGGCCCATTTGTCGTATTCCGGCATATAGGCAAAGCGACGAAAGGCGCCCAATCGCCGGGGCGCGGCGATGATCCAGCCGGTTTCCTCGTACACCTCGCGGTGCAGTGCCTGAAGGGGTGATTCGCCCGGATCTATTCCGCCGCCGGGCAATTGCAGTTCCGGCGGCGACTCGTCCTGCAGCGTCAGCAGCAGCCTGCCGTTGCGCGGCAGGATCGCATAAGCGCCCATGCGCAGACCGTAACGGATGCTCCGGCGGGGCGGCTCTCCTAAACGGGGGATCATCGGGCCTCTCTTGGATCGGCTGTTGCTTTGCTTATATAGACACCCGGTATGCCAGATCGCGGCGCTTGGGAAAACTCCATGACACTTGCAGAGAAAATCGCATGGGACGACACGATCTTGCCGTTCCAGCTGGACGCCAGTGATACGCGCGGGCGGGTGGCGCGGCTCGACGGTGTGCTGGACGGTATCCTCAAGCAGCACGATTACCCCCCGGCGGTCGAGGCGCTGGTGGCCGAGATGGCGCTGCTGACCGCGCTGATCGGGCAGACCGTCAAGCTGCGCTGGAAGCTGTCGTTGCAGGTGCAGACCAAAGGCCCGGTGCGGATGATCGCCACCGACTATTTCGCCCCGACCGCCCCCGGCGAGCCCGCCCGCATGCGCGCTTATGCCGGCTTTGACGGCGCGCGGCTGGGCGATGGCGCGCCCTTTGACCAGCTGGGCGATGGCTATTTCGCGGTGCTGATCGACCAGGGGCCCGGATCGGACCCCTACCAGGGCATCACGCCGCTGACCGGCGGATCGCTGAGCACCTGCGCCGAGGCGTATTTCGCCCAGTCCGAACAATTGCCGACGCGCTTTGCCCTGAGCTTTGGCAGGTCGACCGAGGCGGGCCAGCAGGAACGTTGGCGCGCGGGCGGCATCATGGTGCAGCACATGCCCAAGGCCTCGCCCGGGTTCCTCGGCGAAGGCGGCTCCGGCGAGGGCGGGTTGCTGTCGGCGGCGGACGTGGTCGACGAGGATGGCGAAGAAAACTGGAACCGGGTCAACATGCTGCTCGACACTGTCGAGGCGCTGGAGCTGATCGGCCCTTCGGTGGCGCCCACCGACCTGCTGGTGCGGCTCTTTCACCAGGAGGTGCCGCGCGCCTTTGATTTTCAGCCGGTGCGATTCGGCTGCACCTGTTCCGAGGCCCGCGTGCGCCAGAGCCTGTCGATCTATTCGGCCCGCGACATCGAGAAAATGACCACCGATCAGGGCACCGTCACCGCCGATTGCCAGTTCTGCGGTACGCATTACGTGCTTGATCCCGCGACGCTGGGTTTTGCCGCGCAGGTGTCACCCGGGGGTGAGGCCGGCGAGGATGAATGATCCGGCAGACAAGCTGCGCAGGGCGGTGGCCCGGGCGCATGGGCCGTCGTCGGACTATGACCTGAACCTCGGCACCCCCTTGCCCGAGGGGCGGCGCCTGCGCCCGGCCGGGGTGCTGGTGCCGGTGCTCGTCGAGCGCGGCGAAGCACGGCTTTTCCTGACCAAGCGGTCATCGGCGCTCAAGCATCATCCGGGGCAGATCGCCTTTCCCGGCGGCAAGCAGGACCCGGATGATGCCGACGCCACTGCCGCCGCCCTGCGCGAGGCGCAAGAGGAAATCGGCCTCGACCCCGCCAATGTCGAGGTGCTGGGCCGCCTGCCCGCCCATGAAACGGTGACGTCTTTTCACATTACCCCGGTGATCGGGCTGGTGCGGGCGCGGTTCACTCCGAACCCCGAGCCCGGTGAGGTCGCAGAGGTCTTTGACGTGCCGCTGGCGCATGTGCTGGACCGGCGCAACTTTTCTGTCCAGGCACGGCTTTGGCGGGGGGTGTGGCGGCATTACTATACCGTTCCTGTCGGCCCCTATTACATCTGGGGGGCGACCGCGCGTATCCTGCGGGCGATGGCGGATGCGGTGGATGAGGGATGAAGGTTTCGGGGAAGTGGCTGGACCGCACGGCGACGCAGGCGGTTTGCCGGATGCTGACGGAGGCGGGCCACCAGGCGCTGTTCGTCGGCGGCTGCGTGCGCAACGCGCTGCTGGGGGTGGAGGTGGCCGATATCGACATCGCCACCGACGCGCTGCCCGAAACCGTGGTCGAACTGGCTGAAAAGGCCGGGTTAAAGCCGGTGCCGACAGGCATCGATCACGGCACAATCACGGTGGTGTCGGGCGGGCTGCCGCACGAGGTCACGACCTTCCGCAAGGATGTCGAAACATTCGGTCGCCACGCCACTGTCGCCTATTCGCTGGACGTGACCGAGGATGCCCGGCGACGCGATTTCACCATGAATGCGCTTTATGCCCGTCCTGACGGCAGGGTAATCGACCCGCTGGGCGGGCTGGACGATCTGCGCGCGCGGCGCGTGCGCTTTATCGAGAACCCGCACGACCGCATCCGCGAGGATTACCTGCGCATCCTGCGGTTTTTCCGCTTTCATGCCTGGTACGGGCAGGGCGGGCTGGACCCTGACGGGCTGGCTGCTTGTGCCGAACTGGCCGACGGGGTCGAGAACCTGTCGAGGGAACGGCTGGGTGCGGAGATGCTGAAACTGCTGTCCGCGCCAGACCCGGCGCCGGCGGTGGCAGCCATGCGCGCCAGCGGTGTGTTGGGCCGGGTTCTGCCCGGGGCCGACGACCGGCTGCTGGCGCCGCTGGTTCATCTGGAAGACAGCATTGGTGCCGCGCCCGACCCGATCCGCCGTCTGGCGGCGCTGGGCGGCGAAGGGGCGGCAGAGCGGTTGCGCCTGAGCAAGGCACAGGCCCGCAGGCTGACGCGGCTGGGCGATGGCATGGCCTCTGCCGCGCCAGCGGCGGAACTGGGGTACCGCGACGGGGCCGAGGCCGGGCGCGACATCGTGCTGTTGCGCGCGGCGCTGGCGGGGCAGCCGGTTGTGCAGGCCGCGCTGGATGATCTGGCGCTGGGCGCGGGGGCGCGGTTTCCGGTCATGGCGGCCGACCTGATGCCGGAATGGCAGGGCCCAGCGCTGGGCCGCAGGCTGGACGAGCTGGAACGGCAATGGATCGCCTCGCGCTTTGCGCTGGGCCGCGACGAGCTGTTGCAATAGCCTTTGCCCCACGCGTGAGGGGTGGCTAGGCTGAGCCGGACGCGCGACAAGCCCGACAGGACGGCCCCGATGTTCAGGTTCTTCGAAAATCTGGTCGACCCCTATGTCGACTATGCCGAGACCGACACGCCGCCCCGGCGGCTGTGGCCGTTTCTGCGCGCCTACATGCAGCCCTTTCGCAAGGTTTTTGCGCTGGCCGGGGTAATGTCGGTCGTGGTGGCGGTGATCGAGCTGTGGCTGATCTATTACATGGGCCGGCTGGTCGACCGGCTGTCGGGTGACCCGGCGACGGTCTGGCGTGATTACGGGCCGGAACTGATCGCCGTTGCCGCCTTTATCCTGTTCCTGCGGCCGGTCATCCAGGCGCTTGATGTGTTGCTGCTGAACAACGCCATCCTGCCCAATTTCGGCACGCTGATCCGCTGGCGTTCGCATCGGCATGTCTTGCGTCAGCCGGTCGGGTGGTTTGAGAACGATTTCGCAGGCCGCATCGCCAACCGCATCATGCAGACGCCCCCGGCGGCGGGCGAGGCAGTGTTTCAGGTCTTTGACGCGCTGACATTCGCACTGGCCTATGTCGTCGGCGCGGCGGTGATGCTGTCGGAGGCCGACCCAAGGCTGGCGCTGCCGCTGCTGATCTGGCTGGTGCTTTACGCCGGGCTGGTGCGCTGGACAGTGCACCGCGTGGGCCCGGCATCAAAGGCGGCGTCGGACGCGCGGTCGCAGGTGACGGGGCGGGTGGTCGACGCCTATACCAACATCCATTCGGTCAAGCTGTTCGCCCATCACCAGCGCGAACTGGAACTTGCCCGCGAGGCGATCGAGAACACCCGCCGCACCTTTCGCGCCGAGATGCGCATCTTTACCATCATGGATGTGGTGCTGGTTTTCCTCAACGGTTTGCTGATCGTGGGCGTCGTCGGCTGGGCGCTGGCGCTGTGGGTGCAGGGTTCGGCATCGGTGGGCGTGGTTGTGGCGGCGACGGCGCTGACGCTGCGGCTCAACGCCATGACCGGCTGGATAATGTGGGCGCTGACCAGCTTTTTCCGTCAGCTTGGCGTCGTGGCCGAGGGGATGGAGACAATAGCCCAGCCCATCGGCCTGGTGGACGCGCCCGATGCCCGCCCGCTGAAGCCCGGCGATGGCCGGATCGAGATGCACGGCGTATCGCACCATTACGGGCGCGGCGCCGGCGGGCTGGACCGGGTCACGCTGAAGCTGGCGCCCGGCGAACGGGTTGGTATCGTCGGGCGTTCGGGGGCGGGCAAGTCGACGCTGGTCAAGCTGCTCTTGCGGTTCTACGACGTCGAAAACGGGCGTATCGAGATCGACGGGCAGGACATCGCCCGCGTGACGCAGGACAGCCTGCGCGCCCGCATCGGCATGGTCCAGCAGGACAGCGCATTGTTGCACCGTTCGGTGCGTGAGAACATCCTTTACGGTCGCCCCGACGCCACCGAGGCAGAGGTGGTGGTGGCGGCGAAAAAGGCGGCGGCGCATGATTTCATCCTCGATTTGCAAGACCCGCAGGGCCGGCGCGGCTATGATGCGCATGTGGGTGAACGGGGCGTGCAGCTGTCCGGCGGGCAACGTCAGCGCATTATGCTGGCGCGCGTCATCCTCAAGAACGCGCCCATCCTCATCCTCGACGAGGCGACCAGCGCGCTCGACAGCGAGGTCGAGGCGGTGATCCAGGAAACGCTGTACGGCATGATGGAGGGCAAGACCGTGATCGCCATTGCGCACCGGCTGTCGACCATCGCGCAGATGGACCGCATCGTGGTGCTGGAGGATGGCCGCATCGCCGAAGAGGGCAGCCACGCCGACCTGCTTGCGCGCGGCGGGCTATATGCCCGGTTCTGGGCGCGCCAGTCCGGCGGGTTCCTGGGCGCCGACCAGGTTGCGGGATAGTTTTGCCGCCACAATTTGCGGGATTCCTAAAACCGCCGAAACCGGCTATGCTGGACGCGAGTGAGCAACAATGGCGGAAGAGAGCCATGCAGGCGTTGAAATTCGCAGCGGTGGTCCTGTCCGTCGCAGTGCTGGGCGCGTGTTCGTCCAAGTTCAAGACCTATGACGGTCCCGAGGTCACGCGCGTCATCGTGGAAAAGGATGATCGCAAGCTGTACCTGATGCACCATGACCGGGTGCTGCGGTCATATCCGGTCGAGCTGGGATTCGCGCCGAACGGGCACAAGCGGTTCGAGGGGGACGGCAAGACGCCCGAGGGTGCCTATCATATCAACCGGCGCAACCCCAACAGCGCCTTTCACCTATCATTGGGGATTTCCTATCCCAACGAACGCGACGTCACGCTGGCGCGTACCGCCGGCAAAAGCCCGGGCGGCGACATCTTTATCCACGGCCGGCCCAACGCGAACCCGCGGGACCGGCGTACCGACTGGACCGAGGGCTGTATTTCACTCAAGAATCGGCACATGCAGTGGGTCTTTGCCATGGTCGACGACGGCACGCCGATCATTCTGACGCCCTAAGGACGCCCTGAGAACCGCGCCGTATCGTCAGGAGGTCGGGCCGGCCCCTGCACTGGCGCTGCGCCCGGTGACCAGCGTCCACCAGATCTTGCCGTTGTCCTCTTGCAGCCAAGCGAACCCCATCTCGGTTGCCTGCGGGTCCAGGATCACGGTGCGGGTGTGTTCGTCTTCCATCCAGGCCGCCAGCGTTTCAAGCTCGGTCTCGAAAGTCTCGGAGATGTTTTCACCCATCAGCTGGCCATCATAGCCCACGCGCCGCACCCGATCGAGCGGCGATGACCCGTCCGACCCGAAATGCCACGGCCGGTTTTGCAGCGACATGTCGCGCGAATGCGTTGCCGCCGCCGCGGTCAGGCGCGAATCAAGCGTCAGCGGCTGCGCGCCCGAGGCCTGGCGCAGCGAGTTGACCGAATCAAGCATCCGGTACTGCAGCTTCGACGTTTCACCGGGACGGATGCGATAGATGCTGGGCATCGGTTTTCCGTCCGGGCCGATCCTGGGGCCGGCCATCGTACCGGCGCAGGCGGATAGAATCAGCAGGGCAGGAAGGAGAAGAGCAAGAAGACGCGCCATGGATTTCCCTGAGGTTTCGGATTTATCCACATCCCTTAACGCTTGTGGGCGGGTTGATCAAATAAGCTTGCGCGCCGGTTTGCCAGGTGACAGTTGTTTGATTTGCGACTGCGGCATTCCCGCCATATATTCCCGGGCACAAATGTCTTTAACGAAGTCTGCAATCACGGAGAGCAAGGATGACAAAGGCTATTCCAGACAAGTGGAGCAGACGCGCCTTTCTGGCCGGTACCGCCGCCGCGATCGGCGCGCCGGCACTGGCCCAGGACGTGAACAGCGCCACCACGATCGAGATGGAACAGGATGTGACGGAATCTGTTCGTCACAATATCTCGAGCTTCCGCGCGCTGCAGTGGCAGCCCTATTTCTCGAACCTGCGCAATGGCGCGATCCTGGTCGATACCAATTCACGGGCGCTGCATTACTGGTCCGAAGATGAAAGCATCTACAAGCTTTACCCCACCTCGGTGCCGATGACCGAGGAACTGACCCGCCGCGGTCGCACCAGCGTGGTGCAAAAGGTGGTCGGCCCGGAATGGCGCCCGACCCCCTCGATGCTGGAGCGCAACCCGGACTGGCCGCATTACGTCGGTCCCGGGCCGGACAACCCGCTGGGCACGCATGCGCTGTATCTCAGCTGGACCTATTACCGCATCCACGGCACCCACGACACGCGCAAGATCGGCCGCCGGTCGTCGAACGGCTGTATCGGTCTATACAACGAACACATCCAGGAACTGTTCAAGCTGGCCAAGGTCGGCACGCAGGTCTTGCTGGTCTAGCGGATCGCAATGGGTTGGGGGCCAGCCCCCAGACCCCCGGGGTATTTGCCACCAGAAAGAAGCTGTGGGGAAAGCGCACCCAGCAGCTTCTTTCTGGTCATAAATACCCAAATGCCGGCGAAGCCGGCACTGCAGGTCAATCCAGCCAGCCCTTCAGGTTGTCTGTGACCACCTCTGTCAGCGCGGCGATATGGGCGTCGTCGTCGTTCAGACAGGGAATATAGGTGAACGCCTCGCCGCCGGCGGATTCAAAGCTTTCGCGGATTTCCTCGTTGATCTCTTCCAGGGTCTCGATGCAGTCGGCGGAAAAGGCCGGGGCAATCACCGCGATGCGTTTCCTGCCCTCTTCGCGGGCGAGGCGGGCCACCTCTTGCACCGTGTAGGGGCGCAGCCATTCCTCGGGGCCGAAAACAGACTGGAACGTGGTGGTGATCTCGGTTTCGTCCCAGCCCAGCCGTTCGCGCAGCAGGCGCGTCGTTTTCTGACATTGGCAGTGATAGGGGTCGCCCTGCATCAGATAGCGTTTCGGCATCCCGTGGTAGGAGACGACCAGGATCTCGGGCCGCTTTTCTGCCTGCGCATAGGCGCGTTCGACCGACTGGGCCAGCGCCTCGATATAATGCGGTTGCTCGAAATAGGGGTCGACCACGCGGGCCGTTGGTTGCCAGGTTTCCTGCATCAAGGCGCGAAAGAACTGGTCGTTGGCGGTGGCGGATGTCGCGCCTGCGTAGTGCGGGTAAAGCGGAAAGAACAGGATCCGCCGACATCCGGCCTGCGCCATGGCGCGTACCTTGGATTGGGTCGAAGGGTTGCCGTAGCGCATGCAGAAATCGACCATCACCTGATCGCCATAGCGGTCATGCAGGGCGCGGCCCAGTTTTTCGGTCTGCGCCCGGGTGATCGTCATCAGCGGGCTTTCGCCCTGTTCCTCGTTCCAGATGGAACGGTAGGCGGCACCGCTGGTGAAGGGGCGTTTCGACAGGATGATCAGCTGCAAAAGCGGCTGCCATTTCCACGGCGAATAGTCGATCACCCGGCGGTCTGACAGGAATTCGCTCAGATACCGGCGCATGGGCCAATAGCTGTAATGATCGGGGGTGCCGAGATTGGCCAGCAGAACGCCGGTCTTGCCCGAGGCGACATTCGGGTGATCGGCCGGGGCGTGGGCTGGCTGGGCAGAGGCGTCGGACATGGGCGGCTCTTTCATCGCGTGCGGTCCGTTGTGGACATAAACGGTTGCGCCCGCCCGTCAATCATTGAGCGGGGTTTCCCTGGCGCCCAGCGCATCGGCCAGCCGCGCCCTGGCAGAGCCCGGGCGCAGCGGTTTTGGCTGGCAGGGGTCGGGGGCCCAGCCTGTCAGCACGATCAACTCGAACGTGGCGGGGATACGGCCATCGGCGCCGAAGGTCTGTTCGTAGATCTCGCAGGCGCGCGCGATCAGCGCCCGGCGGGTGGGCTGGCGGCGGCGTGCGTCCAGGGCATTGCCCTCGCCCATGGCGCGCAGTTCGCGCATCAGGTCGAGCGGCGAAGCATAGCTGACGGTCAGCGGGATCGTATCGGCCACCGGTAGCGCGAAACCCGCGCGCTGCAACAGCGCGCCAAGCGTGCGTACCTCGCCCATCGGCGCAACCCGTGGCGACAGCCCGCCATAGAGGTCCGATTCGGCCTGGGCCAGCGACGCGCGCAGCTCGTGCAGGGTCTGGCCGCCGGCAAAAACCGCCATGAAAAGGCCGTCGGGGCGCAGCGCCCGGCGCGACTGGATCAGCTGGCCGACCGGGTCATTGGCCCAGTGCAGGCTCATGGCGTGCACGACGAGGTCATGCACCGCCTCTTCCAGCGGCAGGGTTTCGTCGTCGCTGACCATTTTGGTGTCGGGCAGCAGGCCTTGCCACGGGCCCGGAAAACCGCTCACCACGGCGGGGGTGCGAAAGGATTTGTTAACCATTGACAGGCGATCCTCGATTTCCGCGCGCGCGACCTCGTGCAGGAAATCGACAGGCGCGCGGGCGGCGCGGCGGCGGTTGCGGATCAATGCCGCGCGGTCGGTGAGGGGCCTTGTCATGTCGGGGAAACTAGGATGGCGCTAGCCGCTTTGCAAACCGCCTTGCGGCTGGTCTATCCGCCGCGCTGCATTTTGTGTGGCACGCTGGTCGACAGCGATTTCGGGCTGTGCGGGCCGTGCTGGCGCGACACGCCCTTTGCCGCCGGTCTGGTGTGCGACACTTGCGGCACCCCGCTGCCCGGCGAGGATGATGACGAAAAGGTGATATGCGACGACTGCCTTGTCACCGCCCGACCGTGGAGCATGGGGCGCGCGGCGCTGCTGTACCGCGACAATGCGCGCCGGCTGGTGCTGGCGCTGAAGCATGGTGACCGGCAGGATGTCGTGCGCCCGGCGACGCTGTGGCTGGCACGTGCGGCGCAGCCGATGCTGACGGATGACATGCTGATAGCGCCGGTTCCCCTGCACTGGACACGCATGTTGCGCCGCCGGTTCAACCAGTCTGCATTGCTTGGCCGGGCGCTGGCGCGGCACCTTGATCTGCCCGATTGCCCCGACCTGTTGCGCCGCACCGCCCGCACCCCGCCGCTGGACGGGATGGGGGTTGAAACCCGGTTCACGACGTTGGCGGGCGTGATCAGGGTCAACCCGGCGCGGGCGGGGAAAATGCAGGGCCGAACGGTGCTGTTGGTCGATGATGTAATGACCTCGGGCGCGACGCTGGCGGCATCGGCGCTGGCCTGTCTGGACGGTGGTGCGCGGGATGTGCGCGTTCTGGCACTGGCGCGCGTGGTCAGGGATGCCTAGATTGACGCCGACAACGACATTCGAGGCTGAAATGAAACCCGTGGAAATCTATACCTCGCCGCTTTGCGGCTTTTGCCACGCCGCCAAGCGGCTGCTTGACCAGAAGAGCGTGAGCTATGCCGAAATCAACGTGCTGACCGATCCGGGCCGCAAGGCCGAGATGATCAAGCGCGCGAATGGCGGGCGCACGGTGCCGCAGATCTTTATCGGCGATACCCATGTCGGCGGTTGTGACGAGCTGTATGCGCTGGAACGTGCCGGCAGGCTGGACCCGCTGCTGGCGGCATGAGGGCGGCACTGATCCAGATGACCGGCAGCGATACGCCGGAAGACAACCTGTCGGTTGTCTCGGATCTGTTCGACCGAGCGCTGGACATGGGTGCGGGCTTCGTTCTGACACCCGAGGTGACGAACTGCATCTCCGCCAGCCGCACCAGGCAGCAGGAGGTTCTTTGCCGGCAGGAGGATGACCCGGTGCTGGCGGCCCTGCGCCAGCGGTCGCGCACGGCCGGGGTGTGGTGCCTGATCGGGTCGCTCGCGCTGAAGACCGACGACGCGCGCGGGCGTTTTGCCAACCGGTCGTTCCTGATCGCGCCCGATGGCAGCATCGCGGCGCAATACGACAAGATCCACATGTTCGACGTGGCGGTTTCGGAAACCGAGACCTATCGCGAATCAGACGGCTACCGCCCCGGTGAACGCGCGGTTTTGGCGCCGACGCCGTTCGGCACCATCGGGCTGAGCGTCTGTTACGACATCCGCTTTCCGGCGCTCTACCGGCAACTGGCGCAGGCGGGGGCGCAGATACTGACCGTCCCTTCGGCGTTTTCGCCGGTGACGGGCGCGGCGCATTGGGAAACGCTGCTGCGTGCCCGCGCCATCGAAACCGGCAGCTATATCCTGGCCCCGGCGCAGACTGGCACCCACAAGGCCACCCGCGGCAGGGTGCGGCAGACCCACGGCCATGCAATGGCCATCGGCCCGTGGGGGGAAATCCTGGCCGATGCGGGCAAGGCGCCGGGCGTGATATGCGTTGATCTCGACACCCAAGCCGTGACAGAAGCGAGACGCCGCATTCCGTCGCTGCGGCATGACAGGCAGGCCGATGATCCGAAATGAGCGAAAAACCTGGTAATCCCCTGGCGGTGACGCTCTTCAGCGAAATCCTGACCAACGAGCAATTGTTCCGCAACCGGCTGGGGCGGGTGCTGCCCAAGGGCATGGAGATTTCGCATTTTTCGGTGCTCAACTACCTGGCCCGTACGGGCGGCGAACGCAGCCCGGCACAACTGGCCAAGTCGTTTCACGTCACCCGCGGGGCAATGACCAACACGCTGCAAAAGCTGGAATGGGCGGGCTATGTGCATATCCGCCCGGACTGGGACGATGCCCGCCGCAAGATGGTGACGATCAGCCCGGCGGGCAGGCAGGCGCGCGATGCGGCGCTTTCGGCGATCACGCCCGTGATCTCGGAGCTTGTCGATGAGCTGGGCGAGGCGCGGGTGCGCGCTACCCTGCCGGTGCTGCGCGAGCTGCGCTCCAAGCTGGAGCCGGATGATTGAGGCGGACGGGCCGCGCCCTTATTTGGGCGCGATGCTGGTGGTGACGTAGTTCACGCTGAGGTCGCGGTCGGACAGCGACCATGACCAGCCCAGTGGGTTGAAAACGAATCCCTTGCGATCCACCGGCTGAAACCCCGCCTGTTCAAGCAGGGCAAAGAGTTCGTCCGGGGTGATGAATTTCGACCATTCATGCGTGCCCTTGGGCAGCCAGCGCATGATGTATTCCGCGCCGATGATCGCGGCGGCAAAGCTTTTGGCGTTGCGGTTGAGGGTCGAGCAGATATGCAGCCCGCCGGGGCGCACCAACCCCTGACACGCGCGCAGGAAATCCAGCGGGTCGGGGACGTGTTCGACCACCTCCATGTTGAGGACGGCGTCGAATTTCTCGTCCGCCTCGGCCAGCGCCTCTGCCGTGGTGTGGCGATAGTCGATGTTCAGACCCGATTGTTCGGCGTGCAGTTGCGCCACGGGGATGTTGCGCTCGGCCGCGTCGGCGCCCACCACCGTGGCCCCAAGCCGCGCCATTGGTTCGGCCAATAGCCCGCCACCGCAGCCGATATCGAGGATGCGCAGCCCCTTGAAGGGGGTGTTCGCGGAAAGATCGCGGTCGAATTCGGCGGCGATCTGGGTGGTGATATAGTCCAGCCGGCAGGGGTTGAGCATGTGCAGCGGCTTGAATTTGCCGTTCGGGTCCCACCATTCGGCGGCCATCGCCTCGAACTTGGCTACTTCCGCCTGGTCAATCGTGCTCCGAGCCGCTTGCATTCTGCTCTCCATGTGATCTTTTGGTCCGGCCTCTCTATATAGGACGGTCATGGACAAATACGCAGGCCAAAAGAGCGCAGTCCAGTATCTCTATCCCCCGGTCGAGCCATTCGAGCGGGTGATGATGGATGTGGGCGACGGGCACCAGATCTATGTCGAGCAGTCCGGCAACCCCAAGGGACTGCCGGTTGTGGTGCTGCATGGCGGCCCCGGTGGTGGCTGCAGTCCGGCGATGCGGCGCTATTTCGACCCGCGCATTTATCGCATCGTCATGTTCGATCAGCGCGGTTGCGGCCGGTCGAAACCCCATGCCAGCGTCGAAGCCAACACCACTTGGCATCTGGTGGCCGATATCGAACATATCCGCCGCCGTTTCGGCATCGACCGCTGGATTGTTTTCGGCGGCAGCTGGGGGGCGACGCTGGGGCTGATCTATGCCCAGGCCCACCCCGAACGCGCCATCCACCTGGTGCTGCGCGGCGTGTTCACCATGACGCAGGCTGAACTGGACTGGTTCTATGGCGGCGGCGCGGGGCGATTCTGGCCCGAAACATGGGAGGCGTTTCAGCAGCTGATCCCCGAGGACGAGCGCGACGACATGATCGCGGCCTATCACCGGCGGCTGTTTTCGGGCGACCTGGCCGAAGAGGCGCGCTATGCCCGCGCCTGGTCGGCCTGGGAAAACGCGCTGGCGACGGTGAATTCGGCCGGAACGGGCGGCGAAAGCCCCCCCGATTACGCCCGCGCCTTTGCCCGGTTAGAGAATCACTATTTCACCCATGGCGGATTTCTGGACCGCGACGGGCAGATTCTGGACCAGATGGACCGTATCGTCCACATTCCCGGCACCATCGTTCAGGGGCGCTATGACATGATCTGCCCGCCTGATTCGGCGCACCGGATCGCCCGCGCCTGGCCGGTGGCCGATTTGCGGATCATCCCGCTGGCCGGTCACGCGCTGTCAGAGCCCGGCATCAGCGCCGAACTGGTGCGGGTGATGGATGCGCTGGCGCGGGGGGATTGAGCGGGTTTTTGCCATCCTGTCCCTATCGTTGGGAGTTGGGGCTGCTTGCGACAGATGGCATGCGAACGCCCGGGTGGGCGGGCGCATGCCCGGGCCGCAAGCGTGCCGGGCAATTTCACCCACGTGCAACCGCCGCTGGGGGGCGACAGCACTGTCATCTGACAGGTAACGCCGCCAAGCCCCTTGCGAACCCGGACCATCGCGCGTATATCGCTCTCAACAGCGGCGCCCCCGGGTCCACACCGGCAGGCTCCACCGGAAAGTTCTGACGGGCCGCGCGCCCGTTTTTTTGTGCCCGGATACACGCGTTCGAAAGTAACCCCGTGACCAACGAACTGATAGCCAAGACCGCGATCGACCGCCGCATGGCCGAGATCATCACCCCGGTGATCGAGGGGATGGGGTTCGAGCTGGTGCGCGTGCGTCTGATGGGCGGCAAGCACGAGACGTTGCAGATCATGGCCGAACGCCCCGGCGGCGGCATCGAGGTGGACGACTGCGCCCAGATTTCCAACGCCGTCAGCGCGGTGCTGGATGTCGAGGACCCGCTGGAAGACGCCTATACGCTGGAGGTTTCGAGCCCCGGTATCGACCGCCCGCTGACCCGGCTGAAGGACTTCGCCGCGTTCGAGGGCTACGAGGCCAAGCTTGAAACCGACGAGCTGATTGACGGACGCAAGCGGTTCAAGGGTGTTCTGGCCGGTGTCGAGGGCGACGAGGTGCTGATCAACATCGAGAGCGGCGCCGAGACCGTGACGGTGGGGCTGAAATTCGACTGGCTGAGCGATGCAAAGCTGGTGCTGACCGACGACCTGATCCGCGACATGCTGAAGGCGCGCAAGGATGCCGGCAGCCTGAACGAAGACGATTTTGACAAGATCGAGACCGAAGGGTCTGAGGAGGACTGAGACATGGCGATTACCTCTGCCAACCAGCTTGAACTGCTTCAAACCGCCGAGGCGGTGGCGCGCGAAAAGATGATCGACCCGGTACTGGTCGTCGAAGCGATGGAAGAAAGCCTCGCCCGCGCGGCCAAGAGCCGTTACGGCGCCGAGATGGATATCCGCGTCACGATCGACCGCAAGACGGGCCGCGCCACCTTTACCCGCGTGCGCACCATCACCGACGAGGACGAGATCGAAAGCCTCCAGTCGCAGATCCCCGCCGACGAGGCGGCGCAAATCGTCAAACATGCCCGCCCGGATGTCATGGTGGTGTCGGGAGTCGCGCCGATCACCCCCGAGGACGACGACCAGGACACCAAGCCCGAAACCCGCCGCATCCGCCGGTTCCTGCTGCGCAAGCCGACCCAAAACGACCAGGCGCTGATGGAAGGGGTCGATCAGCAGACGCCCCCGGCCGAGGGCGATGAGATCATCGACGAGGTGCCACCGGTAGAGCTGGGCCGTATCGCCGCGCAAAGCGCCAAGCAGGTGATCCTGCAAAAGGTGCGCGAGGCCGAACGCGACCGCCAGTACGAGGAATTCAAGGACCGCGCCGGAACCATCATCAACGGCACCGTCAAGCGCGAGGAATACGGCAACATCATCGTCGATGTCGGCCGTGGCGAGGCGATCCTGCGCCGCAACGACAAGATCGGTCGCGAAAGCTATCGCCCCGGCGACCGCATCCGCGCCTATATCAAGGACGTGCGCCGCGAAACCCGCGGGCCGCAGATCTTTCTCAGCCGCACGGCGCCGGAATTCATGGCCGAGCTGTTCAAGATGGAAGTGCCGGAAATCTATGACGGCATCATCGAGATAAAGGCGGTCGCGCGCGACCCCGGCAGCCGCGCCAAGATCGCGGTGATCAGTTTTGACAACTCGATTGACCCGGTCGGCGCCTGCGTCGGTATGCGCGGCAGCCGTGTGCAGGCGGTGGTGAACGAACTGCAGGGCGAAAAGATCGACATCATCCCCTGGAACGAAGATCAGCCGACCTTCCTGGTCAACGCGCTGCAGCCGGCCGAGGTCAGCAAGGTGGTGCTGGACGAGGTTGCCGAGCGCATCGAGGTGGTCGTGCCCGAGGAACAGCTGAGCCTGGCCATCGGCCGGCGCGGCCAGAACGTGCGACTGGCGAGCCAGCTGACCGGGCTCGACATCGACATCATAACCGAGGCCGAGGACAGCGAACGCCGTCAGAAGGAGTTCGAGGAACGCACCAACCTGTTCATGAGCACCCTCGACCTGGACGAATTCTTTGCTCAGCTTCTGGTGTCGGAAGGCTTTACCAACCTCGAAGAGGTGGCCTATGTCGAACAGGACGAACTGCTGAGCATCGACGGCATCGACGACGACACCGCCAAGGAACTGCAGGCACGGGCGCGCGACGTTCTGGAAGCGCAGGCGCAAGCCGCGCTGGAAGAAGCCCGCGCATTGGGTGCCGAGCAGAGCCTCATTGATTTTGAGGGGCTGACACCCCAAATGGTAAAGGCGCTGGCCGAGGATGGGGTCAAGACACTGGAAGACTTCGCCACTTGCGCCGACTGGGAACTGGCCGGCGGCTGGACCACGGTCGATGGCGAGCGGGTCAAGGACGATGGCGTTCTGGAACCCTTCGACGTTTCCCTGGAAGAGGCGCAGAACATGGTGATGACCGCCCGGGTGATGCTGGGCTGGGTCGACCCCGAGGACATGGTCGCCGACGCCGAGGAAACGCCCGAACCCGCCGCAGAGGAGGGCGAGGCCTGATCCTTCGGGCCTCGCGCTAGGAACCGAATGGGTCGCGGAGGGCACCCCAGGGACCACAGTCAGGGTCCGGAGCGTAAATGCATCGCCACGGGCGAGGTGCGCCCGGTTGCCGAGTTGTTGCGCTTTGTTGTCGGCCCGGATGGCCAGGTGGTGCCGGACATCGCCGGCAAGCTGCCGGGCCGGGGTATCTGGGTCTTGTCCCGGCGCGATGCGCTTGACCGGGCGGTTGCAAAGAACCTTTTCGCCCGCGCCGCGAAACAGACGGTGCAGGTACCCGAAGGGCTGACGGAACGGCTCGAGGCCATGCTGGCCGACCGGGTTGTCAGCCTCATCAGTCTGGCGCGCAGGGGCGGACAGGCGGTTACGGGCTATGAAAAGGTCAAGGACTGGCTGGCGCGAGGCAACGCCAGCGTACTGATACAGGCCAGCGACGGGTCGGAGCGGGGCAAGTCCAAGCTCAGCACCCCTGGCGACGGCAGCTTCATCGGCTGGCTGACGGCCGACGAGTTGGGCCGCGCCTTTGGCCGGCAAAGCACCATCCATGCCGCCTTGGGGGATGGAGGTTTGGTGCAACGTGTTGTAGAGGATGCGGCAAGGCTCAAGGGCCTGCGCGTCTCGGACGGCGATTTCGAACGCCGAAAAGGAAAGAAGACCAGATGAGCGACAACGACGGCAAGAAAACTCTGGGTGTGCGTGGCGGCGGTCCCCGGTCGGGGAACGTGAAGCAAAGCTTCAGTCATGGGCGCACCAAGAACGTCGTGGTGGAGACCAAGCGCAAGCGCATCGTCAAGCCCAAGCTGGGCACTGCGCAGCGCGACCCTGCAAAGGGGGGTGGTCAGACCTCGTCCGGGGGCGCCAATCGCCCCGCCGGGATTTCCGATGCCGAGATGGAGCGCCGGATGAAGGCGCTGCAGGCGGCCAAGCTGCGCGAGGCCGAAGAGACCGCCCGCCGCGAGGCCGAAGAGCAGGCCCGCGAAGAGGAAAGACAGCGCCGCCGCCAGGAGGCCGAGGCCAAGGAGCGCGAGCAGCGCGAGGCCGAGGAGCGTCTGCGCGCCAAGGCCGATGAGGAAGAGCGCCAGCGCAAGGCGACCGAAGAGGCTGTCAATCTTGCCGCCGCGCCGGCCCCGGAGGCCGCCCCGGCGGCCCGTCCGACCCCGACGAAACAGCCGCCGCGGCGTGGAGAGACGCCCGAGCGCGATCAAAAGAGCCGCAGCCGCGCCAAGGGCCGCGACGATGGCCGCCGGTCGGGCAAGCTGACACTGAATCAGGCGCTTTCGGGTGGCGAGGGTGGACGTCAGCGTTCGCTCGCCGCGATGAAGCGCAAGCAGGAACGCGCACGTCAAAAGGCGCTGGGCGGGCACGAGGCGCGCGAAAAGATCGTGCGCGACGTGCGCCTGCCCGAGGCGATTACCGTGGGCGAACTGGCCGTGCGTATGGCCGAACGCGTGGCGGACGTGGTCAAGGCGCTGATGCAGAGCGGCATCATGGCCACCCAGAACCAGGTCATCGACGCCGACACCGCCGAACTGATCATCGAGGAATTCGGCCACCGCGTGACGCGGGTGTCCGATTCCGATGTTGAGGATGTCATCGACCAGATCGAGGACAAGGACGAAGATATGCGTCCGCGTCCGCCGGTCATCACCGTCATGGGGCATGTCGACCACGGCAAGACCTCTTTGCTGGACGCGATCCGCAATGCCACGGTGGTCGAGGGCGAGGCCGGCGGCATCACCCAGCATATCGGCGCCTACCAGGTGCAAACCGACAGCGGTGCGCTTTTGACCTTCCTCGACACACCGGGCCACGCGGCCTTTACCTCGATGCGGGCGCGCGGTGCGCAAGTCACCGATATTGTCGTGCTGGTTGTGGCCGCCGACGATTCGGTGATGCCGCAGACCATCGAGGCAATCAACCACGCCAAGGCCGCCAAGGTGCCGATGATCGTGGCGATCAACAAGTGCGACAAGCCGGAGGCCAACCCCGACAAGGTGCGTGCCGAGTTGCTGCAGCACGAGGTCGTGGTCGAGGCGATGTCGGGCGAGGTGCAGGATGTCGAGGTATCGGCGACCACCCGGCAGGGACTGGATGAGTTGCTCGAATCGATTGCGCTGCAAGCCGAGATACTGGAACTCAAGGCCAATCCTGACCGTCCGGCCGAAGGCGCGGTGATCGAGGCGCAGCTGGATGTCGGGCGCGGCCCCGTGGCCACCGTGCTGGTGCAGCGCGGCACGCTGCGGCAGGGCGATATCTTTGTCGTGGGCGAACAGTTCGGCAAGGTCCGCGCGCTGATCAACGACCGCGGCGACCGGGTCAAGGAGGCCGGGCCGTCAGTGCCGGTCGAGGTGCTGGGCCTTAACGGCACACCCGAGGCAGGCGATGTTCTGAACGTGGTCGAGACCGAGGCGCAGGCCCGTGAGATCGCCGAATACCGTCACAACGCGGCCAAGGAAAAGCGCGCCGCTGCCGGTGCCGCCACCTCGTTGGAACAGCTTTTGGCGCAGGCCAAGGAAAACGAGAACGTCAAGGAACTGCCGATTCTGGTCAAGGCCGACGTTCAGGGGTCTGCCGAGGCGATCATCCAGGCGATGGAGAAGGTCGGCAACGAAGAGGTACGCGTGCGCGTGCTGCATTCGGGCGTCGGTGCGATCACCGAATCCGATATCGGCTTGGCCGAGGCATCGGGCGCGCCGGTGTTCGGCTTCAACGTCCGTGCCAACGCGCCGGCGCGCGCCAGCGCGAACCAGAAGGGCGTGGAAATCCGCTATTACAGCGTGATCTACGACCTGGTCGACGATGTGAAGGCGGCGGCAAGCGGCCTGCTGGGCTCGGAAATCCGCGAGAACTTCATCGGCTATGCCGAGATCAGGGAAGTCTTCAAGGTTTCGGGCGTCGGCAAGGTGGCGGGCTGCCTGGTCACCGAGGGCGTGGCGCGGCGTTCGGCCGGTGTGCGCCTGCTGCGTGACGACGTGGTGATCCACGAGGGCACGCTCAAGACGCTCAAGCGCTTCAAGGATGAGGTCGCAGAGGTCCAGTCGGGCCAGGAATGCGGCATGGCGTTCGAGAACTACGAGGACATCCGCCAAGGCGACGTCATCGAAATCTTCGAACGCGAAGAGGTCGAGCGCGAATTACAGTAGCGCGGACCGGGATAATCGGAAAAGGCGGGCCGCAGGTGCCCGCCTTTTTCGTTTCAGGCAGCGCGGCTGACCGGCCGGCCCGAATAGGTCTTGTCGCCGACCCTGACCCGGTGAAGCCCGTTCGGCAGGGTGCCGGCAAAGACCCCCTGAACGAATACGCAAGTGCCAATCATGATGGTGTGCAGCATTTCAGTCATCCCCCGGTTGAAACCCATACCATGATTCGGTTGAATTGACTAAAATTTGACTAATGCCAGCGCGAGATCAGAGCCAATCACGCAAGATCGGGATCAGCGGAATGTCGGCGGGTGGCATCGGATAGTCGCGCAACTGGTTCGGACGCACCCATTTCAACGCCTGTCCCTCGCGCGATTGCGGCGTGCCCTGCCACTTGCGGCAGGCAAAGAGCGGCATCAGCAGGTGGAAATCGTCATAGGCATGGCTGGCAAAGGTCAGCGGCGCCAGGCAGCTTGCCCAGGTGTCGATACCCAGCTCTTCGTGCAGTTCGCGGATCAGCGCTGCCTCGGGCGTTTCGCCGGGTTCGACCTTGCCGCCGGGAAATTCCCACAGGCCGGCCATCGACTTGCCCTCGGGGCGCTGACCCAGCAAGACGCGGCCGTCGATGTCGATCAGCGCAACGGCCGAGACCAGCACGATTTTCATGGGCGCAATCCCGGGCTGAAAACCGGTGCACACTTTCCCTGCGATTGCTGCCGCGTCATGACCGGTAGTCGGCGTTGATATCGATGTAGCCGTGAGTCAGATCGCAGGTCCAGACCATCGCGCAGCCGCCGCCAAGACCCAGATCGACATGGATCGTGATCTCGGGGTTCTTCATGTATTGCGCGGCGTCTGCCTCGCGGTAGTCGGGACTGACCCAGCCGTTGGTGGCCACCGGGATGTCGCCGAACCAGATCGCCAGCGTATCGCGGTCGGCGGGCGCGCCGGACTTGCCCACAGCCATGACGATGCGGCCCCAGTTCGGGTCTTCGCCGGCGATGGCGGTCTTGACCAGCGGTGAATTGGCGATGGCCATCGCGTGGGTGCGCGCGTCGGCGTCGCTGGATGCGCCGGTGACCGAGACGGTGACGAACTTCGTCGCGCCCTCGCCATCGCGCACGACCTGTTGTGCCAGGTCCAGCATCACCCGGCGCAGCCCCTCCATGAAGGCCATGCTGTGTTCAGTCACGCGGATGCCTGACGCGCCGGTCGCCGCAACCAGCAGCGTGTCAGAGGTCGAGGTATCGCTGTCGACGGTGATGCAGTTGAACGTGGTCTGGTTCAGCGCCGAGACCAGCGATTGCAGGATCGGGCGCTCGATGGCGGCATCGGTAAAGATGTAGACCAGCATCGTCGCCATGTCCGGCGCGATCATGCCCGACCCCTTGGCGATGCCGGCAATGCGCACCGGCTGACCGTCGATCTCGACCGTAGTACCGGCGCCTTTGGGAAAGGTGTCGGTGGTCATGATCGCGCGCGCCGCCTGTTCGATGCCGCCGGGCGACAGCTTGTCACGCAGTTCCGCCAGCTTTGCGGTGATGCGCTCGTGCGGCAGCTTTTCACCGATAACGCCGGTAGAGGATGAAAAGACCCGCGCCTCGGGCACGTCCAGGGTTTTCGCCACCTCTGACGTGACCGCGCGCAGCGCCTCTTCGCCGTGCTGGCCGGTAAAGGTGTTGGCATTGCCGGAATTGACGATAATCGCGGCGCTGGCCTTGGAATGAAAGCCGATCTTTTTCTGGCAATCCAGCACCGCCGATGACCGTGTGGCCGACCGGGTAAAGACCCCGGCAATGGCGGTGCCGGGGGCCAGTTGTGCCAGCATCACGTCGTCGCGCCCGGAATAGCGCACCCCCGTCTCAGCAGTGGCGAAACTGACCCCGCCGATTTCAGGCAGGGCCGGGAACCCCTCGGGAGCGAGGGGGGAACGCTTGGTAATGCTGGCCATCGTCAGTCTTCCAGGATGCTGCGATCGTTGATTGCTTCGGGGTCGATGCTGGCAGGGTCGGCACGCTCGATCGTGGCGGCCTCGGTCAGCTCTTCCAGACGGGCGGTCAGGGCGAGCGTGTGCAGCTGTTCCTCCAGCTCGGCGCGCACGGTTTCCAGATCGGGGCGTTCGCGTTTGCGGGTTTCCTCCAGCTTGACGACATGCCAGCCGAACTGGGTCTCAAGCGGGGCGGACACCTCGCCCGGCTCCAGCGCGGAAGCGGCGTCAAAGAATTCGGAAACCATGTCGCCTTCACCGAACCAGCCCAGGTCGCCGCCAACGGTGGCCGAGGGGCCGGTGGAATTCTCGCGCGCCAGTTCCGCGAAGTCGGCGCCATCGGCCAACTCGGCGATCAGCGCCTGAGCCTCTTCCTCGGTTTCGACCAGGATGTGTGCGGCGTGGTATTCCAGCTCGTCCGTGTTGGCCGGGTATTGTTCGTCATAGGCGGCCTGCAGCGCCGCTTCGTCGATGCCCTGGCCAACCAGTTCTGCGATCACCTCGCCGGCGATGACGGCGCGGCGTTCGTTTTCCAGCAGGATCTCGGCCTGGCGCGACGGATCGCCTTCGAAGGACTGCATCAGCAGGGTCTGCTGAATAAGCTGGTCGAGGATGCCCTGAAACAGCATCTCGGCCGGGAACTGGTCATATTGCGGCGGTAATTCGGCGCGCAATGCGATGACATGGCCGAGCGTGATCTCGGTGTCGTTGACGGTGGCCAGTACGGTGGCCGGATCGGGTGCGTCCTGCGCCTGTGCGGCGGGGACGACCATCAGTGCTGCGGCCAGCGCGCCGGCAATCAGGGAACGGAGGGGCATCGGCATAATCGGTCCTTTGCTGGCCGGCGCATGGCTGCGGCGGCCTGTTAACGTTGACACTCTAACAACGGCCCCTTACATCGCCTTGGCAAGGTGGCAGGACCGCCCTTCTGGCCCCGTTCTAGGGGTGTGCCGGGGCCGGGGCAAGCGATTGCCTCTCATGTCCCTACCAATGACCGGAACGGACAGAACATGCTGGGTATCAAGACCGTCGCCCGAAAGATTTTCGGAACTCACAATGACCGCAAGGTCAAGGCGACGCGCCCGCTGATCGAAAAGATCAACGCGCTGGAGCCCGAATTCGAGGCCCTGGACGATGCGGGCCTGATTGAAAAGACCGAGAGTTTCAAACAGCGGATCGCCAATGGCGAAAGCCTGGACAGCCTGCTGCCCGAGGCATTCGCCAACTGCCGCGAGGCGGCGCGCCGGGCGCTGGGCCTGCGGGCCTTTGACGTGCAGCTGATGGGCGGGATATTCCTGCACCAGGGCAACATCGCCGAGATGAAGACCGGCGAGGGCAAGACCCTGGTCGCCACCTTTCCTGCCTATCTGAATGCGCTGACTGGCAAGGGCGTGCATATCGTCACGGTCAACGACTACCTGGCCAAGCGCGACTCGGAATGGATGGGCAAGGTTTACGGCGCGCTGGGTCTGACCACCTCGGTGATCTATCCGCAACAGCCCGAGGCGGAAAAGAAGGCCGCCTATGCCGCCGATGTGACCTATGCCACCAATAACGAGCTGGGTTTCGATTATCTGCGCGACAACATGAAATCGTCGCTGGCCGAGATGAACCAGCGCGGCCACCATTTCGCCATCGTGGACGAGGTCGATTCGATCCTGATCGACGAGGCGCGCACGCCGCTGATCATCTCGGGTCCGGCGCAGGACCGCAGCGATCTGTATGTCGCCATCGACAAGCTGATCCCGATGCTGACGGAAGAGCATTTTACGCTCGACGAAAAGACCAAGAACGTCACCCTGACAGACGAGGGTAACGAGTTCCTCGAAGGTGCGCTGACCGAGGCGGGTATCCTGCCCGAGGGCCAGTCGCTTTATGAGCCCGAAAGCACCACAATCGTTCACCACGTCAACCAGGGCTTGCGCGCGCACAAGCTGTTCCTCAAGGACCGCGACTATATCGTGCGCGACAACCAGGTGATGCTGATCGACGAATTCACCGGCCGGATGATGGCGGGGCGGCGCCTGTCCGAAGGGCTGCACCAGGCCATCGAGGCCAAGGAAGGCTGCGAGATTCAGCCCGAAAACGTGACGTTGGCGCAGGTGACGTTCCAGAACTATTTCCGGCTTTACGAAAAACTGGCGGGCATGACCGGCACCGCCGCCACCGAGGCCGAGGAATTTGCCGAGATCTATGGCCTGGGCGTGGTCGAGGTGCCCACCAACCTGCCCATCGCCCGGATCGACCAGGACGACGCCGTCTATCGCAGCCAGAAGGACAAGTTCGAGGCCATCATCGAGGCGATCAAGAAGGCGCACGAGAAAAAGCAGCCGGTTCTGGTCGGTACGACCTCGATCGAGAAATCCGAAATCCTGAGCGAGCTGCTGACAAAGGCGGGCGTGCAGCACAACGTCCTGAACGCGCGCCAGCACGAACGAGAGGCCGAGATTGTCGCCGATGCGGGCAAGCTGGGCGCGGTGACCATCGCCACCAACATGGCCGGGCGCGGCACCGACATCAAGCTGGGCGGCAACGTCGATTTCAAGATCATGAAGGCGATCGCGGCCGAACCCGACGCCGACCCCGAGGAAATTCGCAAGCGGATAGAGGCCGACCACGCCGCCGACGAACAGGCGGTGAAAGAGGCGGGCGGCCTGTTCGTTCTGGCCACCGAACGCCACGAAAGCCGGCGCATCGACAACCAGCTGCGCGGCCGGTCGGGCCGTCAGGGCGACCCGGGGCGGTCGGCCTTTTTCCTCAGCCTCGAGGATGACCTGATGCGCATTTTCGGCTCTGAACGACTGGAAAAGGTGCTGTCGGGCCTCGGCATGAAGGATGGCGAGGCGATCATCCACCCCTGGGTGAACAAGAGCCTGGAGCGCGCGCAGGCCAAGGTCGAGGGCCGCAACTTTGACATCCGCAAGCAGTTGTTGAAATTCGACGACGTGATGAACGAGCAGCGCAAGGTGATATTCAAGCAGCGTCTCGACATCATGAAGGCCGACGACCTGAGCGAGATCATCCACGACATGCGCGGCGAGGTGATCGACGATCTGGTCGACCGGTTCATGCCGCCCAAGACCTATGCCGACCAGTGGGACATGGAGGGGCTGGACGCCGAGGTGCGCGAACAGCTTGGCCTTGATCTGCCGGTCAGGGACTGGGCCCAGGAAGAGGGCGTCGACGACGAACAGATCACCGAGCGGCTGGAAAAGGCCGCCGACGAGATGATGGCGAAAAAGACCGCCCAGTTCGGCGCCGAGAGCATGCGCTCGATCGAAAAGCAGATCCTGCTGCAGACCATCGACAGCAAGTGGCGCGAACACCTGCTGCGGCTGGAACACCTGCGCAGCGTCGTCGGTTTCCGCGGTTACGCGCAGCGCGATCCGCTGAACGAGTACAAGAACGAGGCGTTCCACCTGTTCGAGACCATGCTGGACAGCCTGCGCCATGACGTCACCAAGCGGCTGGCCCAGATCCGCCCGATGACCGAGGATGAGCAGCAGGCAATGCTGCAGGAAATCGAACGTCAGCGCGCGACGATGGCGGCGGCGACCGAGCTGGAAAAGACCGGCCAGATCGTGCAGGAGGCATCCACCGCCGAAGGGTTCGATGAAAACGACCCCTCAACCTGGGGCAATCCCGGCCGCAACCAGCCCTGCCCCTGCGGTTCGGGCAAGAAATTCAAGCATTGTCACGGCCGGTTCGCCTGAACCGGCCGCCACATCAACAGCAAAATCAGATCACCTGACCGCCCCATCGCAGCCATTTTCCCGTTCTAGACCTGCCAACTGGGTCAAGAGGAGTGGGAGAGCGCGATGTTCAGCGTCAAACGACTTGTAACCATCCTGGGAACGCTAGGTTGTGCGTTCGGGGTGGGTTTCGTCATGCAGACCTATGTCAAGGATCCCGGCCAGGGCGCCACGGACCCCGGGGTGCAGGTTGCCTCGGTCAGCGCGGTGACCGAGGCGGTGCCGTCGGGCGTGCTGACGGAACCGGCGCAGGCGGATGACGCCGGCATGGCCGTGATATCCGACGCAGCAGTGATGGCAGAGCCGCCGATTCCGCCCGAAACGGCGCCGCAGCCCGAGCTGTTGCCGGACGAGCCGGTAACGCTGGCATCGTTGGCCGATGTGCAGGATACCGCCCTTGACGCCCCCCTGCCGCAGGAAGAGCCCGCCCCCGCCTTTGGCTGCGAAATCGCGTTTACCGCCCAGCCCGTCGCCGCGGCGATGGTGCGTCTGTCGATTTCTGCGCCTTGCCTGATGAACGAGCGCTTCTCGCTGCACCACAACGGCATGATGTTCGCCGACGCCACCGACGATGCGGGCAAGGCCGAGATCACCGTGCCGGCGCTGAGCGAAAAGGCGGTCTTTATCGCCACCTTCGCGTCGGGCGCCAGCGCGGTTGCGCAGGCCGATGTCGAGACGCTGGAATATTACGACCGTGCCGTCGTGCAGTGGCGCGGTGCCGAGGGGCTGCAGATTCACGCGCTGGAATATGGCGCGGATTATGACGATGATGGCCACATCTGGGCCGGTGCCGACCGCGGCATGGCCGATGCGGCGCGCGGCGAAGGCGGGTTTGTCACCCGGCTGGGCGCCCCAGATGTATTCGAGCCGATGCTGGCCGAGGTATATACCTTCCCCTCTGGCACGGCGCTGGTCGACGGGGATGTTCGCCTGTCGCTGGAAATCGAGGTGATGGACAGCAACTGCGGCAAGGATGTCGAGGCGCAGGCGTTGCAAAAACACGGTATTTCACGCATGCAGCTGCGCGAAGTAACTCTGGCAATGCCGGGCTGTGACACCGTGGGCGATTATCTGGTGTTGAAAAACCTGTTCGATGACCTGAATATCGCCCGCAACTGACGTGTTGCGCCGAGGGGGATTTCATGGCGATCATTCGTGCGGCGACCTTCGCCGCACTTTTTTTCCTTTTTGGTGCGATCTCCGCGGCGGCGCAGGACGTGATCCTGACGTCGCGCGACGGCAATGTCGAGATTTCCGGCAACCTGCTGGGCTTTGACGGCGAGTTCTATCGCGTCGACACGGTCTATGGCGAACTGACGGTCGACGGGTCGGGCGTGCTGTGCGATGGGCCCGGCTGCCCCGATCTGGAGGATTTCATTGCCCGCATCACCCTGTCGGGCGCGCCGGGGGTGGGCCGGGTGCTGATGCCGGCCCTGATCGAGGCGTTCGCGGTCCGCAACGGCCACCGGGTCGAACGCAGGGATTTGTCCGATGCCGAAACCGTCCATGCGATCATTGACCGGGAAACGGGTCGGATCCTGGGTGAGTTCATCATTCGGCTGAACAATTCCGACGAAGGTTTTGCCGATCTTCTGGCCGACATGGCCGACATCGCCCTGTCGCTGCGCGAGGTTCGCCCGAAAGAGGCCGAGCGCGCCGCCGCGGCGGGGCTGGGCGATTTCACCGCGCGCGGGGCCGTCCGGGTCATCTCGCTGGATGCGCTGGTGCCGGTCGTGGCGCCGTCGAACCCGGTGCAGTCGCTGTCGATGAACGAGCTGGCCGGCGTCCTGACCGGCGAGATCGTGAACTGGCAGGCGCTGGGCGGGCCGGATGCGCCGGTCGCGGTGCATGTGCATGCCGCCGGCACCGGTCTGGGCCAGGCGACCGAAGACCGGATATTGAAACCCGCCCAAGCCGTTCTTGCCGAGACTGTCACGCACCATCCGGCCGGGCCGGGGCTGGCGCAGGCAGTGGCGGCCGACCCCTTTGCGCTGGGCGTAACCAGCCGGGCCGAGGTGGGCGATGCGCGCGAGGCGGCGATCAGGGGCGAATGCGGTTTCGCCCTGCGGGCCACGCGGCAGGCGGTCAAGACCGAGGATTACCCCCTGACCGCGCCGATGTTCCTGTACCTGCCGGCGCGCCGCTTTCCCAAGCTGGTGCGGGAATTCCTGTCCTATCTCGACGAACCCGCCGCGCAGCTTGTCATCCGCCGGGCCGGTTTTGTCGACCAGGCGCCCGAAGAGATACCGCTGGCCGCGCAGGGCGACCGGCTGGCCAATGCCATCGCCGGGGCGGGCGAGGAAACCGGGTTGGAAACGTTGCAGGAGATGACGACGTTTCTGACCCCGCTCAGCCGGCTGACCACCAGTTTCCGGTTCGAGGCCGGTTCGGTGCGGCTCGATGCGCAGTCGCGCTCGAACGTGCGGCAACTGGCGCGGGCGCTGGAAACCGGTATCTACGATGCGCGGCGGCTGGTTTTCGTGGGCTTCAGCGACAGCCGGGGGTCTGCCGGGGCAAACCTGCAGATTTCCAGGCGACGCGCCGAGGCCGTGCGCGACGCGGTGATCGAGGCCGCCGAGACGGCGAACCTGTCACGCATCGCGTTGGAGGCGGTGGCATTCGGCGAGGCGATGCCGATGGCCTGCGACAACAGCGCCTGGGGCCGCCAGATCAACCGACGGGTCGAAGTCTGGGTGCAGTAGCGCGGGGCCTACAGCAGCCCCTCGGCGCGAAAGCTGAGCTCTCGCGAGCGGCCGATGATGACGTGATCATGCAGCACGATGCTCAGTGCCTCGGCCGCCGAGGCGACCTGTGCCGTCATGGCGATGTCGGCCTGTGACGGGGTCGGGTCGCCCGAGGGGTGGTTGTGCACCAGGATCAGTGCGCTGGCGTCCAGCAGCAGTGCCCGCTTGACGATCTCGCGTGGGTAGACCGGGACATGATCGACCGTGCCCTGCGCCTGCTGTTCGTCGGCGATGAGCGTGTTCTTGCGGTCAAGAAAAAAGACGCGGAACTGTTCAGTCGCGCGGTGGGCCATGGTGGTGCGGCAGTAATCCAGCAGCGCGTCCCAGGATGACAGCACATGTCGCCGGCGGATGCGGGCCTGTGACAGGCGGTGCGCCGCTGCCTCGACCACCTTCAATTCGCAGATCACCGCCTCGCCCACCCCGTCGATCGCCGACAGGCGGTGCGCGGGGGCGGACAGCACGCCGCTGAAATCGCCGAACGAATCCAGCAGCGCGTGCGCCAGCGGTTTGACGTCGCGGCGGGGAATGGCGCGGAACAACACCAGTTCCAGCATCTCGTAATCGGGCAGGGCGTCGGCGCCACCGGCCAGAAAGCGGTCGCGCAGCCGTTTGCGGTGATCGCGGATATAAGAGGGCTGTGCAGGCGCGGATGCCGCCCCGTTCGCTGGGTGGCATTCATCGCTGTCGAAAAGCGGCAGCGCCCTGTCGGAAAGGCCGGTCGGATGCGTCATGTCGCCAGCATGACGCATCCTTGGTTAGCGATTGGTTAACCGCACCGTGCCCTGTCAGCTTTTCATGCTGTCCCAGAAATTCTTGACTGAGGACAGAAAGCTGCGGCTTTCGGGGTTGTTGTTCTCGCTCAGCCCGTCGAATTCACGCAGCAGTTCCTTTTGCCGTGCGGTCAGGTTCACCGGGGTTTCAACCGCAAGCTCGATGAACATGTCGCCATTGGGCCCGCCGCGCAGGCCCGGCATGCCCTTGCCGCGCAGACGCATCTGCCGGCCGGATTGCGACCCCTCGGGGATCTTCACCCGGCTGCGGCCGCCGTCGATGGTGGGCACCTCGATGTCGCCGCCCAGTGCCGCCGTGGTCATCGACACCGGCACCCGGCAGAAAAGGTTGCGATCCTCGCGCTGGAACAGATCGTGCGGCGCGACCTCGATAAAGATATAGAGGTCGCCCGCTGGTCCGCCGCGCATGCCGGCCTCGCCCTCGCCGGCCAGGCGGATGCGGGTGCCGGTCTCGACCCCTGCCGGGATGTTGACGCTAAGGGTGCGGTCCTTTTCGATCCGCCCGGCGCCGTGGCAAACCTTGCAGGGGTTCTTGATGATCTGGCCCAGCCCCGAACAGGTGGGGCAGGTGCGTTCGACAGTAAAGAAACCCTGCTGCGCGCGCACCTTGCCCATGCCCGAACAGGTCGGACAGGGGGTGGGTTCGGCGCCGCCCTCGGCGCCAGAGCCATTGCAGGCGTCGCACATCACCGAGCTGGGCACGCTGATGCTTTTCTGAAGCCCGGCATAGGCCTCTTCCAGGGTTATCCGCAGATTATAGCGCAGGTCCGACCCGCGCGCCGCGCGCTGGCGGCTGCTGCCGCGCCCGCCGCCCATGAAATCGCCGAACAGGTCGTCGAAGACGTCGGAAAAGGCGCTGGCGAAATCGCCCTGTCCGCCGCCGCCCATGCCGCCGCCACCGGGGCGCGGGCCGCCCATGCCCCCCTCGAATGCCGCATGCCCAAAGCGGTCATAGGCAGCTTTCTTTTCGGGGTCTTTCAGTACGTCGTAGGCCTCTCCCGCCTCCTTGAATTCGCTTTCGGAGTCGGGATTGTCCTTGTTGCGGTCGGGGTGAAGTTCCTTGGCCTTCTTGCGATAGGCCTTCTTGATCTCTTCGGCCGACGCGCCCCTGGAAAGACCGAGTACCTCGTAATAGTCACGCTTGGCCATTTCGGATCTCCTTTGGCAGAGTCAGACGGGGGCCGATGGCCCCCGCCGACCGCCGCGCCGTTCAGGCGCGCTTGTCGTCGTCGAGATCCTCGAAGTCGGCATCAACGATGTCGTCTTCGCCGGGGCCGGCATCGGTGGCCTTGGGCTCACCTTCGTCGCCCTCGTCCTGGCTGGCCTTGTAGATGGCCTCGCCCAGCTTCATCGCGGCCTCGGTCACGTTCTGGATGCCCGCACGGATCTTGTCGGCGGTTGCATCGTCCTTTTCGAGGTCGTCCTTGAGCGCGGCCACGGCCAGTTCGATCGCCTCGATGGTGGTCGGGTCGACCTTGTCGCTGTGTTCCTCCATCGACTTTTCGGTCGAATGGATGAGGCTTTCGGCCTGGTTGCGGGCCTCGACCAGTTCACGCCGCTCCTTGTCGCTCTCGGCGTTGGCCTCGGCCTCCTTGACCATGCGATCAATGTCCTCGTCAGACAGGCCGCCGGATGCCTGGATGGTGATCTTCTGCTCCTTGCCGGTGCCCTTGTCGCGGGCCGACACGGAAACGATGCCGTTGGCGTCGATGTCGAAGGTCACCTCGATCTGCGGCATGCCGCGAGGTGCCGGCGGGATGTTCTCGAGGTTGAACTGGCCCAGCATCTTGTTGTCCGCGGCCATTTCGCGCTCGCCCTGGAAGACGCGGATCGTCACAGCCGACTGGTTGTCCTCGGCGGTCGAGAAGATCTGCGATTTATTGGTCGGGATCGTGGTGTTGCGGTCGATCAGGCGGGTAAAGACCCCACCGAGCGTCTCGATGCCCAGGCTGAGCGGCGTCACGTCCAGCAGAACCACGTCCTTGACGTCGCCCTGCAGCACGCCGGCCTGGATGGCGGCGCCCATTGCGACCACCTCGTCGGGGTTGACCCCCTTGTGGGGCTCTTTCCCGAAAAACTTGGTCACTTCCTCGATCACCTTGGGCATACGGGTCATGCCGCCGACCAGAACCACCTCGTCGATGTCGCTGGCATTCAGCCCGGCATCCTTGAGCGCGGCCTTGCACGGCTTGAGCGAGGCCTGGATCAGGTCGCCCACCAGGCTTTCCAGCTTGGCGCGGGTCAGCTTGACCACCATGTGCAGCGGCTGGCCGTTCGAGCTCATCGAGATGAAGGGCTGGTTGATCTCGGTTTGCGAGGTGCTGGACAGCTCGATCTTGGCCTTCTCGGCGGCTTCCTTGAGGCGCTGCAGCGCCATCTTGTCCTGGGTCAGGTCGACGCCGTGCTCTTTCTTGAACTCGTTGGCGAGGTAGTTGACGATGCGCATGTCAAAGTCTTCGCCGCCAAGAAAGGTGTCGCCGTTGGTCGACTTGACCTCGAACAGGCCGTCGTCGATTTCAAGGATGGTCACGTCGAAGGTGCCGCCGCCGAGGTCGTAGACGGCGATGGTGTGGGTGTTTTCCTTGTCCAGCCCATAGGCCAGTGCCGCGGCGGTCGGTTCGTTGATGATGCGCAGCACCTCGAGACCGGCGATCTTGCCGGCGTCCTTGGTGGCCTGCCGCTGGGCGTCGTTGAAATAGGCGGGAACGGTGATGACGGCCTGTTTGACCTCTTCGCCCAAATAGCTTTCTGCGGTTTCCTTCATCTTGCCGAGGATGAAGGCCGAAATCTGGCTGGGGGAGTATTTCTCGCCGCGGGCCTCGACCCAGGCGTCGCCATTGCCGCCATCGACGATGCTGAATGGCACAAGCTTGCGGTCTTTTTCGACCTCTGCATCGGTCAGGCGACGGCCGACCAGGCGCTTGACGCCGAAAATGGTGTTTTCGGGGTTGGTGACCGCCTGGCGCTTGGCCGGCTGCCCGACAAGGCGTTCATCTTCTGCAAATGCGACGATCGAGGGGGTCGTGCGCGCCCCTTCGGCGTTTTCGATCACGCGGGCCTGGGCCCCGTCCATGATGGCAACACAGCTGTTGGTGGTGCCGAGGTCGATACCGATCACTTTGGCCATAATATTTGATCCCTTCTTCTTAAGGCGATTTTCACGAAAGCCGGACCCATTTCGGCATCCGGCCCCGATACCGGGGCAAAGCGGACTGGATCCGCTCTGCGGTTCCCGGCGTATATAGGCAGGCCACCTGCGCCCTGCAAGCGCAGCAATGACAGCGGGTTGGGCAAAAGTGTATTGAATACGTCGGTAAATCGCGACAACGGGAGCGCAATGATGCAGCCAGCCGAGATCGTCAGGGGATTCAGGATCTTCCGCGAGGCGCTGGACCGCGCCGCGCAACGGGCGCTGGTGGCCGATCTGCGCGAGGTGGCGGCGGCGGCGCCGATGTTTTCGCCGATGACACCCTATGGACGGCCGATGCGGGTGCGGATGACGTCGGCCGGCAGGTATGGCTGGTATTCAGACCGCTCGGGCTATCGCTATGAACGCCATCATCCCGACGGGCACCCCTGGCCCGAGATTCCGCGCTCGGTGCTGGGTATCTGGCGCCGCTTTGCCAGCGCGGGGCGCGACCCCGACTGTTGTCTTGTCAATTATTACGGCGAGGGCGCGCGCATGGGCCTGCACCAGGACCGGGACGAGGCCGATTTCAGCTGGCCGGTGGTGTCGTTGTCGCTGGGCGACGAGGCGCTGTTTCGCATGGGTGGTGCGACGCGCGGGGGCAAGACGGCGTCGGTCTGGCTGCGGTCGGGCGACGTGGTGGTGATGGGGGGCGCGGCGCGGCTGGCCTATCACGGGGTCGATCGTATCCGTTTTGGCTCATCAACGCTGCTGAATGGCGGCGGGCGCATCAACCTGACGCTGCGGGTGGTTGATTAGGGTGCGATACTGCAACAACCGGAATAGACGCGCACTTCGGCCTTGTCGGTGACCAGCAGGTCGATGCCCAGCCCGTAGGCGCGGTCGCTCATACCGTCCGAACACAGGGCCCGGCCCAGTACCGCGGTGACGACCACCGCGCCGCCGTCTGCGAACAGCGCGGCGCGGTCGGTCCGGTTCTCGGATTGCACGGTCAGGACGCTGGGCAGCGCCGTTTCGGTTTCGTCCCGGGTGAACGTTGCCTTGTCGTCCGGCGTCAGGCGAAAGGACCAGAACGGTTCCGTTCCCGAACAGATCAGGTCATTGGGCAGGCGGTCGCCTGGCTGACCCGGCCGCCGCGCCATGTAGTCGAGCGCGACCCAGCCCGACCCTTCGCCGATATTGATCAGGCCCCATTCGCCACTGACATCGGTATCGACGACTTCGATCCCGGCGGCGTCTGAGGGCAGCTTGGCCAGCACCTCGAAACGTGTCGATGGCCCGGCACGCACGTTCAACGTATCGTGCACCGCCACGCCGGTCACATCATAGAGCGCCGGCAGCGCCTGCGCCGCCGCAACGGCGGGCATCAGCATCAAGAGGCAGATTAGCGCGGCACGGATCAACGGCGTGCACCCCAGCTGCTGGAGACGTGTTGCCGGGTATAAAATTCGCCCATCAGCCCCACCATGACCAGCACCAGGGCGATAATGACCGGGTAATCGATGCTGGAATTGCGGGGGAAATAATTGACGAACGCAAAGCCGCGCGCCTGGTCGATGGTGTGAAAGAGCGGATTCCAGTCAAACACCCTGACCATCATCGGCGGCAGCGAGTTGGCGACGAACATCTTGCCCGAGGCGATCATGTTGGCGCGCTGATAAACCAGAGTAAAGACCGACACGAAGGTGGGAAACCACGGCTTGACCGCCAACAGCACCAGCCCCACCGCGCAGCCGGTGAACCAGGCCAGCAGGAACATCGAAAAGGCCAGGATCGGCTGCGCCACCTCGAACGGCGTGAACACGACGTGATAGATAAAGAGGATGGTGAAAAGCGACAGCGACTGGATGTAAAGCACGCTGAGCGCGCCGGACACGATCGCGACGATCGTATTCATCGGCGCGTGCTGCATCATCGGCGAGGCGGGCGATTCAGACCCCGCGATCGCGCCGACCGCCTTGACATGGGTGATGTAGAGAAACACCCCCGACATGACGTAAAGCAGGAAATCGCCGCGCAGCTTGGCCCCGCGCAGCCCCAGAACCGTGAACAGAACGTAGAAGGCCGCGACCAGCACCACCGCCTGCAACATGTTCACGAGCAACGCAATAAAGGCGTTGCTGTGGGTGTTGCGGACCTTTCTGACCGTGGTGTGATAGATCAGTTCGCCGATGATAAAGGCGGACTGAATTGTCGATCTCGGTCTGGTGTATTGAAACATGAGGCCCTGCCGCCTTGAAACCTGCCCGTACGGTCGCACGGGTTTCTTGCCGACCCGTCAGCTTCGTATCATAAGGGTTGGCGCGCGATCCCGCAACATCGCGGCGCGTGACAACAAGCATATCGGAGCAGTTTCTTGGATTACGCAGAATTCGCCACGGTTTCCCGCCGCCTGGCCATCGAAGCCGGTAACCGGATCATGGAAATCTACAATTCAGAGGATTTCGAGGTGAAAGTGAAATCCGATGAAAGCCCGGTGACTGAGGCGGACGAGGCCGCCGACGCGCTGATCTCGGCCGGGTTGCGCGCGGCCTTTCCCGGTGTGACGCTGGTGACCGAGGAACAGGCCGCCTCGCACAGCGAACGGGCGGACAGCTTTCTGATCGTCGATCCGCTGGACGGGACCAAGGAATTCATCCGCCGCCGTGGTGATTTCACCGTCAACATCGCCTGGGTCGAAAATGGCACGCCGGTGCGCGGCGTCGTCTATGCCCCGGCGCGGGAGCGGATGTTCTATACTCTGGCCGATGGCAGCACGGTCGAAGAGACCGGGCCGTTCGATGCCGAAACCCGGGGCGAGGTGACGCCGATCCAAGTCTCTGCGCCCGACAATGACGCGCTGATGGTGGTGGCCAGCAAATCGCACCGGGACGAGGCCACCGATGCCTATATCGCCCGCTATGCCGTACGCGACATGAAAAGCGCGGGATCGTCGCTCAAGTTCTGCCTGGTCGCCACCGGCGAGGCCGATCTTTACCCCCGGCTGGGGCGGACGATGGAATGGGATACCGCCGCCGGGCACGCGGTGCTGGCTGGGGCCGGCGGGCAGGTGGTGCGCTTTGACGACCACACGCCGCTGGCCTATGGCAAGGAAGGGTATGCCAACCCGTTCTTTATCGCCCTTGCCCCGGGCGTGGAGCTGAAACCTGCGTCATGAGTGTCCTTGTCGTCATCCCCGCGCGCTATGCCTCGACCCGTTATCCGGGCAAGCCGCTGGTTGAACTGACCGGCGCCACCGGCGAGGGCAAGAGCCTGATCCAACGCAGCTGGGAGGCCGCGAGCGCCGCCAATGGCGCCGACCGGGTGGTGGTGGCGACCGATGACGCGCGCATTGCCGATGCCGCGCACGGGTTCGGCGCCGAGGTGGTGATGACGTCGTCGGACTGCCGCAACGGCACCGAACGCTGCGCCGAGGCGCACGCCGCGCTGGGCGGCGGCCATGACATCGTGGTCAATCTGCAGGGCGACGCGCCGCTGACGCCGCCCTGGTTCGTCGAAGACCTGATCGAGGGCCTGCGCGCCGATCCCGCCGCCGGGGTGGCGACGCCGGTGCTGGCCTGCGACGGTGCCGCGCATCGCGGGTTCCTGGAGGATCGCGCCGCCGGTTGCGTCGGCGGCACGACGGCGGTTTTCGATCTCAACCGCCACGCGCTCTATTTCTCGAAGGAGGTGATCCCCTATACCGGGCGCCTTTATGGCGATGATGAACGCACGCCGGTGTTTCATCACGTCGGCGTTTATGCCTACCGGCCCGATGCGCTGTCGGCCTATCCGGGCTGGCCGGTGGGGCCGCTTGAGGGGCTGGAAGGGCTGGAACAGCTGCGTTTCATGGAAAACGGGCGCGCGGTGCTGTGCGTCGAGGTCGACGCCCGTGGCCGCCGCTTTTGGGAGCTGAACAACCCCGGCGACGTCGAGCGAATCGAGACGATGATGCGCGAGATGGGCATGGCCTGAGACCGGGTCAGCTGGCGTTCAGGGGCGGGTCTTGTGCGCGGTCCTTGCGTGCCGACTGGTTGCGTGTGTATTTGAGCAAAAAAGTCAAAGAAATGGCGACGGGCCAGTGTGTTCCGCGGTGATCTCGTGTATCAGTCGGGGAAAAAGCAAGATCAGGAGCAGACGATGCGGACCAAGGTAACCAAGGCGATCTTTCCGGTTGCGGGGCTGGGTACGAGATTTCTGCCGGCGACGAAATCGGTGCCCAAGGAGATCATGACCCTGGTTGACCGTCCGCTGGTGCAATACGCCATCGACGAGGCGCGCGCCGCCGGCATCAAGGAATTCATCTTTGTCACCTCGCGCGGCAAGGGCGCGCTGGAGGATTATTTCGACAACGCACCCCAACTGGAACAGGAACTGCGCCGCAAGGGCAAGACCGAGCTGCTGGAACTGCTCAAGAGCACTGATATGGACAGCGGCGAGATCGCCTATATGCGTCAGCACAGGCCGCTGGGGCTGGGTCATGCGGTCTGGTGTGCGCGGCGGCTGATCGGAAACGAACCCTTTGCGGTGATCTTGCCCGACGACATCATCGCGGCGGAAAAACCCTGTCTTGCGCAGATGGTCGAGGCGTTCGCGGAAACCCAAGGCAATATAGTTGCCGCGATGGAGGTGCCGCCGGAAAAGGCGTCGTCCTACGGTATCCTGGATATCAAGGAAGACATGGGGCGCATTGTCTCGACCAAAGGCATGGTCGAGAAACCCGCCCTTGGCGAGGCGCCTTCGAACCTGGCGGTGATCGGACGTTACATCCTGACGCCCAAGGTGCTGCAGAAGCTCAACAAGAAACGCACCGGCGCGGGGGGCGAGATTCAGCTGACCGACGCCATCGCCGATGCCCGCGACTCGGGCGAAGAGGTCTATGGTTTCCGTTTCGAGGGGCAGCGTTTCGACTGTGGCTCGAAATCGGGCTACCTGCAGGCCACCGTCGCGTTTGCCCTGGCGCGCGACGACCTGCGTGACGATCTGTGGACGTTCCTGAACGATCTTGTCCACGCCGAAAAGGCGGCGCAGTGACAGCGGGGGCAAAGCCGTGACCAATATCCTCGTCACCGGCGGCGCCGGTTATATCGGCTCTCACGCGTGCAAGCTGCTAAAGACCGCCGGCTATACGCCGATCACCTATGACAACCTTTGCACCGGCTGGGAGCAGGCCGTAAAGTTCGGCCCCTTCGAGCAGGGTGACCTGCGCGACCGAGAGCGGCTGGACCAGGTTCTTGCCGCCTACCGGCCCGCCGCGATCATGCATTTCGCCGCGCTCAGTCAGGTCGGCGAAAGCATGCGCGACCCCGGCGCCTATTGGATGAACAACGTTGCCGGCAGCGTCACCCTGTTGCAGGCGGCGGTCGATGCCGGCTGTCTCGATTTCGTGTTCTCGTCGACCTGCGCGGTCTACGGCGAACAGGACAACGTGGTGCTGGACGAGAAATGCCGCCTGGACCCGGTGAACGCCTACGCGTCGTCCAAGCGCGCGATCGAGGACATGTTGCGCGATTTCGAGGCTGCTCACGGGCTGCGACACGTCATATTCCGTTATTTCAACGTCGCCGGGGCCGACCCCGATGGCGAGGTAGGCGAATTTCACCGGCCCGAGACGCATCTCATCCCGTTGGTGCTGGATGCCATCGACGGGCGTCGCGATGCGCTGACCATATTCGGCACCGATTACGATACGCCCGACGGAACCTGCATTCGTGACTACGTGCATGTGATGGACCTGGTCGAGGCGCATTTGCTGGGGCTGCGCTGGCTGGAACAGGGCCGCGAAAGCCGCGTGTTCAACCTGGGCACCGGCACCGGCTTTACGGTGCGCGACGTGATCGAGCACGCCAACGCCGCCACCGGCCGCGAGGTACCGGTGATCGAGGGCGAGCGCCGGCCGGGGGACTGCACCAAGCTGGTTTCCGGTTCGACGCGCGCCGCGGCCGAACTGGGCTGGTCGCCCGAACGGTCGGCCCTGCCACAGATGATTGCAGATGCGTGGGCGTGGCACCGGACTGGACATTACGAAAAATAGGCCCGACTCTTTTTTCGGGCAGACAAGAGCGGTTAACGGGTCCAATGGTCTGGCGGACAGAGGCGGCGATCAGGTACAGGCAGCGCTGGAAGCGCCGCCGCCTGCTGTATCGCGCGCTGCGAAAGCGCCGCCAGTTGACCCCCGTGATCGACCGCACCGCGCAGATCCGCCCCGATGACATCCTGGCAGTGTCGAGCGTGCGCAACGAAAGCGCCCGGCTGCCCTTTTTCCTGGAACACCACCGCAAGCTGGGCGTGGCGCATTTCCTGTTCGTCGACAATTGCAGCGATGACGGCACCGATGATTACCTGGCGGCGCAACCCGATGTGTCGCTGTGGTCGACGCCGCACAGTTACCGGCTGTCGCGGTTCGGGCTGGACTGGCTGACATGGCTGCAGTCGCAATATGCGCATGGCCATTGGTGCCTGATGCTGGATGCCGACGAGATACTGATCTATCCGCATCACGACACAAGGCCGCTGCCGGCGCTGACCGACTGGCTGGACCGGACCGGCAGGCAATCGTTCGGCACGCTGATGCTGGACCTCTACCCCAAGGGACCGCTGGGCACGCAGACCTACCAGCCCGGCGATGACCCCATGCAGACATTATGCTGGTTCGACCGCGGCAACTATACCATCCGCAAGCAGCCGCACCTGCAAAGCCTCTGGATTCAGGGCGGGGTGCGCGCGCGCTGCTTCTTCGGCGCCAACCCGCGACGCGCGCCGACGATGAACAAGGTGCCGCTGGTGAAATGGCACTGGCGCCATGTCTATGTGAACTCCAGCCATGCGTTGCTGCCCCGGCACCTGAACCGGGTCTATGACGAGGATGGCGGTGAAGAGACGTCCGGCATCCTGCTGCACACCAAGTTCCTGCCAGAAATCGTCGCCAAGTCGGCCGAGGAAAAGGCGCGGCGCGAACATTTCGCCAACAGCGCGCTTTACGACGACTATTACGACGCGCTGGCTGACAACCCCGACCTGTGGTGCGAGCGTTCCAGCCGTCTGACCGGATGGCGCCAGCTTGAGGCGATGGGGCTGATGTCGCGGGGCAACTGGGTATGACTGGCGTTCGGGGCAGGTGCGATATTGCCAACATCGGCTGTGCGCTTATGGTAAGCCACGCGGACAGGTTCGAAAAAATGCAATGGAACGGGCGGCATGAGCAGACGAACCGCCGGGACTGGGCAAATCTTGACCAACACGGCCCAGGGTTCGACGGCGGCGCGGTGAAACGGCAGGGCGACAGACAGTGAGCGTTTGGCAATCCTATATCATGCGGCTACGCCGAAGGCGCGCCCATATCCGGGCGTACCGCAAGCATTTCGCGCTCAACCCGGTGCGCGAACGCACCGAAAAGATCCGGCCCGGCGACATCCTGCTGTTTTCGACCTTTCGCAACGAACATGTGCGCCTGCCCTATTTCCTGGACTATTACCGCAAGCTGGGCGTGGCGCATTTCCTGATGGTCGATAACGACAGCGACGATGGCGGGCGCGAATTCCTGACCGGTCAGCCTGATGTATCGCTGTGGACAACGCGCGCCAGTTACAAACGGTCGCGTTTCGGTGTCGACTGGCTGAACTGGTTGCAGCGTCGCTATGGGCATGGGCACTGGACGCTGGTGGCCGATCCGGACGAGCTGTTCGTCTATCCGTTTTGCGATACCAGGCCGATCCGGGCGCTGACCGACTGGCTGGACGTTTCCGGCGTGCGCTCGTTCGGCGCCATGCTGCTGGACATGTACCCCAAGGGCCGGATCGACGCGGTGCCTTATAGCCAGGGGCAGGACCCGATCGAGATTGCCGCCTGGTTCGACCCCGGCAACTATATGATCGAGCGAAATCCGTCATACTGGAACCTGTGGATTCAGGGCGGGCCGCGCGCGCGCGTCTTCTTTTCCGGCCAGCCCAAAAAGGCGCCGGCACTCAACAAGATACCGCTGGTCAAGTGGGACCGTCGCTATGCCTATGTCAGTTCGGCCCACACGCTGTTGCCACGGGGTCTCAACCTGACCTACGACCAGTGGGGCGGCGAACGTGCCAGCGGGGTTCTGCTGCACACCAAGTTTCTCGACACCTTCACCACCAAGGCGCAAGAGGAACTGGAGCGCCGGCAGCACTATTCCGGCAGTGTCGAATACAAGGCCTACGCCGAAAACATCCGCGATAATCCAGAGCTTTGGTGCAATTGGTCGGAAAAATATATAAACTGGCGTCAACTAGAGATACTGGGCCTGATGTCGAAAGGTAACTGGGCGTGAACGAGGGGGCGGACAAAGGCGCGGGCGTCGGCATCGTCATGCTGGTGCATACCGCTTTCGACCGTGCCGAACAGGTGGCGCGACACTGGGCGGCATCGGGCTGTCCGATTGTCTTTCACGTCGACCGCGCGGTGCCGACCAAGGCCTACAACGCCTTTGTCCGGTCGTTGTCCGATCTGCCCGATATCCGTTTCGTGGGGCGCCACCGTTGCGAATGGGGCACCTGGGGCCTTGTCGCGGCAACGCAGGCCGCGTCCGAGGTGATGTTGCGCGATTTTCCGAATGTGCGTCATGTCTACCTGGCATCGGGGGCGTGTCTGCCGCTCAGGCCGGTGCAGGAACTTATCGACTACCTGGCCGAGCGCCCGACCACCGATTTCATCGAATCCGCCACTACGGCGGATGTGCCCTGGACCATCGGCGGGCTGGACGAGGAACGCTTTACCCTGCGGTTCCCGTTTTCGTGGCGGCGCAACCGCTATCTGTTCGACAAATATGTCGAATTCCAGCGCCGCATCGGATTCAAACGCAAGATACCCAACGGCATCGTGCCGCATATGGGCAGCCAGTGGTGGTGCCTGACCCGGCAGACGCTGTCGGCCATCCTCGAAGACCCCGACCGCAAGGTGTATGACAGTTATTTCCGGCGTGTCTGGATACCTGACGAAAGCTATTTCCAGACTCTGGCGCGGCTTTATTCCCGCCGGATCGAAAGCCGGTCACTGACCCTGTCCAAGTTTGACTATCAAGGCAAGCCGCACATTTTCTACGACGATCACCTGCAGTTGCTGCGGCGCTCGGACTGTTTCGTCGCACGCAAGATCTGGCCCTTTGCCGACCGGTTGTATCAGGCCTTTCTGACCGATCAGGACGGCGCCATGAAACGGACCGAACCCAACCCCGGCAAAATCGACCGCATCTTTTCCAAGGCGGTCGAGCGGCGGACGCGGGGGCGGCCGGGGCTGTACATGCAAAGCCGGTTCCCCGCGCCAGGGCGCGAGATCAACCTGACCTGCGCGCCCTATTCGGTGTTCGAGGGGTTCAGCGACCTGTTCGAGAATTTCGAAACCTGGCTGGCGCGGATGACCGGGGCGCGGGTGCATGGCCACCTGTTCGCGCCCGAGCGGGCCGAATTTTCGGACGGGCAGACGGTTATGAATGGTGCGCTCAGCGACAGCGCCAAGCTGCGCGACTACAACAAATGGGCGTTCCTGACCAACCTGATCTGGAACACGCGCGGTGAACGGCAGTGTTTCCAGATTGGTCCGCGCGACCATATCAAGGGCATCGAGTGGAATATCGCCATGGACCCGAACGCCCAGATTTCGGTGATCTCGGGGGCGTGGGCGATCCCGCTGTTCAAGTCGAACGAGAATTTTTCGGAAATCCGAAACAAGGCCGCGTTCCTGCAGCATACCGAACGCAAGCATCTGGATACGCTACGCTCGGAATGGTCAAAGGCGCGCATCCGTATCTGGACGCTGGCGGAATTCATCGAGGCCCCGATGGAGCCGTTGCAGACCATCATCGACGAGATCGGCAAGCATAATCAGACCGGGCTGGCGGAGGTGCCGAAAATGGCCGATCTGACCGGTTTTGGCCAGTTCCTGCAAAACCTCAAAAACCAGGGCATGCACCCCTATCTGATGGGCGATTTCCCGGTGGCGCAGGACCAGAACGAGCCGCAGCATACGAAACCGAAACCCTATCTGGTTCGGTAACCCGGAATGGCGCAACGTTTTGACTATTTCGTGGTGTTCGCGGACATGCGCACCGGCTCCAACTTTCTGGAGGCAAACCTGAACGCCTTTGAGGGCTTTCACTGCCACGGCGAGGCATTCAACCCGCATTTCATCGGCTATCCGAACAAGACCGAGCTGCTGGGCATCACCCAGCCCGAACGCGAGGCCGACCCCCTGCGCCTGATCCGCGCCATCCGCGAAGGCGGGCCGGGAATGGGCGGCTTTCGCTTTTTCAACGATCACGACCCGCGGGCGCTGGCGGTCTGTCTGGACGATCCGCGCTGTGCCAAGATCGTGCTGACACGCAACCCCGCCGAAAGCTATGTGTCGTGGAAGATCGCGCAGGCCACGGGGCAATGGAAGCTGACCAACGTCAAGCGCCGCAGAGACAGCCGCATTCGCTTTGACGCGGCCGAGTTCGAAACCCATGTCGCCGCTCTGCAGGGGTTTCAGGAACGCATCCTGCACCGGTTGCAGATGACGGGGCAGACAGCGTTCTACTTGGCCTATGAGCATCTGCAGGACGTGGCGGTGATGAACGGGCTGGCGGCATTCCTGGGGTCTGACGAGCGGCTGGAAAAGCTGGACGGATCGCTGAAGAAACAGAACCCGTCGCCGCTGTCGGAAAAGGTGATCAATTTCCGCGAGATGGAGCGCGCGCTTGCTGGTTTCGACCGCTTCAACCTGTCGCGGACCCCGAATTTCGAGCCCCGGCGCGGCGCGGCGGTGCCCGGCTTTGTGACCGGGGTGCATGCGCCGCTCTTGTTCATGCCGGTGCGCGGCGGACCAGAGGCCGAGGTCATGGCCTGGCTTGCGGCGCTCGACGGTGTGGCGCCTGACACCCTGCCCACCCAGATGAGCCAGAAGGAACTGCGCCAGTGGATGCAGGCGCGGGTCGGGCATCGCAGCTTTACCGTGCTGCGCCACCCGCTTGCGCGCGCCCATTCGGTGTTCTGTGCCCGTATCCTGCATGACGGGCCGGGGGCGTTTGCGCGTATCCGCAACACGCTGCGCAAGGTTCACAAGTTGCCGATTCCCGCTGGTGCGCCGGGTGACGAATACGACCGCGATGCGCACCGCGCGGCGTTCGTGGCGTTTTTGGAATTCCTTCGCGCCAACCTGGCCGGGCAAACCGGCATCCGCGTTGATCCGCACTGGGCCAGCCAGGCCGTGATGCTGCAGGGTATGGCGCAGTTCGCCGCGCCCGACATGGTGATACGAGAGGACGAGATGCCCGCCGCGTTGCCGGGGCCGGCCCGTGGCGCGGGGTATGCGCAGGCGCCCGCCGTAATGGCGGCGCCCGCCGACAGCCCCTTTGCGCTGGCCGACATCTATGACGCCGAGGTCGAAAAACTCGCCGCGCGCGTCTATCACAAGGATTACGTGCTGTTCGGGTTCGGCCCCTGGGGCTGAACGCGCGTCAGGCCGCCTGTACCGCCTGCGCCTCTGTCAGGATGGTGTAAAGCGTCATGGGGTCGCTGTTGGAACGCAGCTTGGCGCACAGCGATGTATCGCGCAGCGTGCGGGACACCCGTGCCAGCGCCTTGAGATGTTCGACCCCGGCATCGGCGGGCGCGAACAGCGCAAAGATCAGGTCGACCGGCTGGCGGTCGACGGCGTCGAAATCGACCGGTTTTTCCAGCAGCACCATCGCGCCGACCACCTTGTCCAGCCCGTCAAGGCGGGCGTGGGGCAGCGCGACCCCATGGCCGACGCCCGTCGGGCCAAGGCTCTCGCGTTCCTGCAGAGCGTCGATGGCGTCGGTATGGCTGACGTCATAGGCGGCCTCGGCAATCGTGCCCAGTTCCTGGAACAATCTCTTCTTGCTCGATACCGCAGACAATACTCTGACGGCCTCAGGTTTGAGGATCATGGAAATGTCCATCTATTTTTGCTCCGCGGACGTGCCTGCACGGCACCTTCCGACATTACTGGTTACGGGTCGATCCAGCCGATATTGCCATCGTCGCGGCGGTACACCACGTTCAACCCGTCTTTCCCCTCATTTCTGAAGACCAGGACAGGAACGCCGGCAAGCTCCATCTGCATGACCGCCTCGCCAACCGAAAGCGACGGAATCCTGGTTTCCATCTCGGCGACGATAATCGGCTGCAGGCTTTCGGGTTCCGAATCCTCACCTTCCGTTTCGGATGCGAGGATATAGGCGGATGCCTCTGATAGTTCAACCGGTATGGCGCGAGCGCGGTGATGGTCCTTCAGCCGGCGCTTGTAGCGGCGCAGCTGCTTTTCCATTTTCTCGCCGCAGGCGTCGAAAGCGGCATAAATTTCATGCGCCCTGCCGCTGGCCTGGGCCGTCAGTCCGGTCGACAGGTGGACGATTGCCTCGCACACGAAAACCGGCCCTTCCTTGGAAAACACCACATGCGCATCCGTCGGGCGATCGGCGTATTTCTCAATGACACTGGCAAGCTCCTGTTCCACATGGGTTTTCAGGGCGTCACCCACGTCGATCTGCTTTCCACTGATTTTGTAGTGCATTTTGCCTCCTTGTTGTTGTTGGGGGGCGTGTGTTCCGGAGCGACATGGCCCGGCACATGGCCCGGCCTGTTATCTCATTGAAATGTTAAGGGATAATGCACCCCAGACGGATGATGCGAAGCCACGGAAGCGAAAGGTCGGAACCCAAAAGCTCATATCTCAATCTCGGCCGTTTCGCGGGCACTTGTCAATCCGCTATGGTGCTTGTCCGCCCGGATGCGCGGGGGTTCGATCAGGAAATGCGAAAGCTGTCGCCCAGGTAGACGCGGCGGACATTTTCGTTTTCGACCACCTCGTCGGGACTGCCCGACATCAGCACCTGGCCGTCGTGCAGGATATAGGCGCGGTCGACGATTTCCAGCGTCTCGCGGACGTTGTGATCGGTGATCAGCACCCCGATGCCGCGGGTCCTCAGGTCTGCGACAAGGCGGCGGATATCGCCGACCGAAATCGGGTCGACCCCGGCAAAGGGTTCGTCGAGCAGCAGGTATTTGGGGTTGGCGGCCAGGCAGCGGGCGATCTCGACCCGCCGGCGTTCGCCACCCGACAGGGCCAGAGCATGCACGCGGCGCAGATGCTCGATCGAGAATTCCGACAGCAGCTCCTCCAGCCGTTCGCGGCGCTTGTGGCGGTCGCGTTCGGAAATGTCGAGGATGGCCATGATGTTGTCCTCGACCGACAGGCCGCGAAAGATCGACATTTCCTGCGGCAGATAACCGATGCCGAGCCGCGCGCGCCGGTACATCGGAAGCAGCGTCACGTCACGCCCCTCGATCAGAACATGTCCGCCCTCTGGATAGATCAGCCCGGCGATGGCATAGAACGTGGTCGTCTTGCCCGACCCGTTGGGCCCGAGCAGCGCCACCACCTCGCCCTGCTCCATCTCCAGCGAGACATCGCGGATCACCACCCGCTTCTTGTAGCTCTTGCGCAGCGACTGCACGCTGAGCCCAGGGTTGTGATGTGCCAGGTGCAGGCGGGATTCAGCGGCGCTCATTGCTCCTCGCCCTGCTGGATCACGGTCTTGACCCGGCCCGACATGCGCGCGGTGCCTGCGCGGGTATCGACCGTCATCCTTTCCGCCGACAGCGCGTTGGCGCCCTGCAACAACAGCACGTCGCCCTGCATCTCGATCATGCCGGTGTCGATGTTGTAGTCGGCGCGCGCGGCCTCGGCCGCGTCGGGGCCGCTGACCAGCGTCACCCCGCCGCTGGCGCGCAGCCGGGCGATACCGCTCTTGTCATCCTTGTAGACCACCACGACGCGCGGTGCGGAAAGCCGCATCTCGCCCTGGCCGATGCGCACGTTGCCGGTAAAGACGGCGGTGCCGTCGGTCTGGTCGACGTCCAGGTTGTCGGCTGTCACCTCGACCGGCAGGCTGCCGTCCTGCTGCATGTTGCCAAAGGCGATCTGCGATCCCTGCGCCAGGGCGGGACCCGAGATGGTCAGAGCGACCAGGGCCGCGAATACTGTCAATCTGTCAAACACGTCGGTTTACTCTCCGGGCTCTTGGGGGCGGTATATCAGCTTGACGCCATTGCTGAAAACCAAATGTGGCCCATCGCTGTCGGGTGGGTTGGCCAGTACCATCCGCCCGGCGGTCAGATCGCCCGCCGGGGCCTGGCCGGCGACCGGGCCGGGGGATTCGGCATAAAGCCTGTCGAACCGCGCGATCAGGTGCTCTGACGTAAGCACATAGCCGGAACTGGTCATGATTCTGACATCCCCGGTCAGGGTGGTGCTGTTGTCGCTCTGGTCGATCTCGCCCGTAAGCGAGGAAAGGTCGATCTCGACGCCGGTGCTCAGCAACAGCTGCGACGTCACGTCGCGCGCCAGGATCAGCCTGGGGTTCTCAGCCGATGGGCGGGCGCGTTCGGTGTGCAGCGATATCTCATGACCCTCGGCGCTGACGCCGGCAAAGGTCGCCCTGGTCGCGCCCAGTGACTGCGCCCGTTCCTGCAGGTCGATGCCGGCCACCGGCAGGGTGTCTGTCGGGTCGAACCTGTCCGATATCATGAAGAGCGTCGACAGGATTCCCAGCGCTGCCAGCGGCAGCAGGATCTTCATCCAGGCCACGAACCGGGAATGAAGGTTGTCACGCCAGGCCATGATCAGTGGGCGAAGATGTCGATTTCGGGCCAGCCTTCGAGGTCGAGCCGGGCGCGCGTGGGCAGGAAATCGAAACAGGCCTGCGCCAGTTCGGTGCGGCCCTCGCGCGCAAGGCGCTCGTTCAGCACCTCGCGCAGCCGGTGAAGGTAAAGCACGTCCGAGGCGGCATAGTCGAGCTGTGCGATGCTCAGGTCCGGCGCGCCCCAGTCTGACGATTGCTGCTGTTTCGAGATGTCGACGCCCAGCAGTTCCTGCAGCAGGAATTTCAGCCCGTGCCGGTCGGTATAGGTGCGCACCATCTTGCTGGCGATCTTGGTGCAATAGACCGGCGCCGCCAGCGCGCCAAAGGCGTTATACATCGCCGCGATGTCGAAACGGCCAAAGTGAAACAGCTTCAGCACGTTGGGGTTTTCCAGCAGTGCGGCAAGGTTGGGCGCCTGGGTCTGGCCGCGGGCGATCTGGACGATATGCGCGTTGCCGTCGCCGCCCGACAGTTGCACCACGCACAGCCGGTCGCGGTGCGGGTTCAGCCCCATCGTTTCGCAGTCGATGGCCACGACCGGGCCAAGGTCAAGCCCGTCGGGCAGATCGTTCTGATAAAGGTGGTTCGTCATTCTCATTCCCTATATGTGGAGGGAATGGTGCCCAGGAGAGGACTCGAACCTCCACGTCCGTACGGACACTAGCACCTGAAGCTAGCGCGTCTACCAATTCCGCCACCTGGGCCGGTGTCGTGAGCCAGCCGTTTAGCGGCGGTCCACGGGGCTGTCAACGTCGATTTTGCCGCGCCGTCACAAAGGCGGTCACGGCTTGTCGAAACCCGCCCGGCAAGCTAGGAAGATGCACAAACGCGAAAGAGGACGGAGGCACGAACATGCCGGCAAGGAAACTCGTCACCATTTACGGGGGCTCCGGGTTCGTCGGACGTTATATCGCCCGCCGCATGGCCAAGGCCGGCTGGCGCGTGCGTGTGGCCGTGCGCCGCCCGAACGAGGCGATGCACGTCAGGCCCTATGGCGCCGTCGGCCAGGTCGAACCGGTCTTTTGCAACATCCGCGACGATGACAGCGTGCGCGCGGTGATGACGGGCGCGGATGCGGTGATCAACTGCGTCGGCACCTTCGCGCGGCGCGGCAAGAACAATTTCGACGCCATTCAGAACGAGGGCGCGGGCCGCATCGCCCGCATCGCCGCTGACGAAGGCGTTGCACGGCTGGTGCATATCTCGGCGATCGGCGCTGATGCGCAGGCGCGGTCGCTTTATGCCCGCAGCAAGGGAGAGGGCGAAGCCGCCGTGCTGGCCGCCTATCCGAATGCGGTGATCCTGCGCCCGTCAGTGATCTTCGGGCCCGAGGACGGATTTTTCAACCGCTTCGCCGGGATGACGCGGTTTGGGCCGATCCTGCCGTTGGTGGGCGCCTCGACCCGTTTTCAGCCGGTCTATGTCGATGACGTGGCGGCGGCCGCGCAGATGGGCGCCGATGGCAGTGCCGAGCCCGGCATATATGAGCTGGGCGGGCCGGACGTGAACACCCTGCGCGAGCTGATGCAGCAGATGCTGCAGGTGATCCAGCGCCGCCGCCTGATCATGAACATCCCGTTCTGGATCGCCGGCATCCTGGGCTGGGTGATGGAGGTCGTGCAGACCGTCAGCCTGGGCCTGATCCCGGCGGCGATCACCCGCGACCAGGCCAGAACCCTGCGCACGGACAACGTGGTTTCCGAGGGCGCCAAGGGCTTTGCCGATCTCGGCATCACGCCGGTATCGCTCGAATCGGTGCTGCCGGATTACCTGTGGCGGTTCCGTCCTGACGGGCAATACGCGGCGATCAAGGCATCGGCAGAAAACCTGCGCCACGGCTAAGGTTTTCGGTAGGCCGGGCTTCAGCCCGGCTTTCCCTTGTCAGCAACGGGTGCCCCTATCCATAGGCAATCGCCAGCAGCACCACGCCCAGGATCACGCGATAGATCACATAGGGCGTAAAGCTGACGCGCGAGATAAAGCGCATCATCAGCGACAGCGCCAGATAGGCGGCGGCAAACGCAAAGACCGAGGCGATGGCAGCCTCGGCCAGAAACGGGCCCAGCGCCTCGACCCGGGTCATGTCGACCGCCAGCACCGCGCCGGTGCACAGCGTGGTCGGGATCGACATCAGCATCGACAGCCGCGTCGCGTCGTGCCGCTCATATCCCAAGGCGCGCGCACCGGTGATCGAGGCGCCGGAACGTGACACCCCCGGTATCAGCGCCACCGCCTGCCACAGGCCCATCACCAGCGCCTGCCGCGCGGTCCATTGCGGCGCGGTCAGGGTCTGTGCCGCGCGCCGGTCGACAACCCACAGCAGGATGCCGAACAGGATCATCATCCAGCCGATGATCCGTATGTCGCGCAACGCGTCTTCGACCCCCAGCGCGATGATCACGATTCCGGCCAGGATTATGGGCAGGGTCGCGATGACCAGGTGCAAGGCCAGGCCGGCGGAGGGGTGTGAACGGTTGCCCCGCGCCAGCGCCACAAGCCCGGCGCAGGCACGCTGTGCGTCGGCACGAAAATAGAGAATCACCGCCAGGATCGAGCCGAGATGCACCGCCACATCGAGCGCGATATCGTTCGCAGCAGCCCCGTTGAACTTGTGCAGCAGCGCCAGGTGAGCCGAAGAGGAGATCGGCAGGAACTCGGTAATCCCCTGCACGATAGCCAGAACAAGTATCTCGAAATACGCCATCAAAGTCGCCCTGCCTGTATTCCCGGGCAGCTATAAAGCAATGCCATTTCAGGGCAAACGCGAATAAAAGGACCGAACCGGACATAAATTTAGGGAACATTTTGCTATCGGCATAGCGGTCGAGGGCGAAAACAATATATTAGGTCAGTAAATATGACTTTTCATTGATCCTGACCTGCTGTATTGAGCGCCGGTGCCTTAGCAGAGTCGGGAGGGTTCGCCGTGGCCAGGCAGCCGATGCTGAAATTCGTTACCATCGGGCGGGACATGCCTGAAAAACGGGCAGCCGATGCCCGCAACCATGATTTTCACGAAATCTATGCCGAATTCGCCCGGGACAAGGCGCGTGAGCAGGCATCGCGTTGCAGCCAGTGCGGCGTGCCCTATTGCCAAAGCCACTGTCCCCTGCACAACAACATCCCCGACTGGCTGCGCCTGACGGCCGAGGGGCGGGTGCGCGAAGCCTATGAGCTCAGCCAGCAGACCAACACCTTTCCCGAAATATGCGGCCGCATCTGCCCCCAGGACCGCCTGTGCGAGGGTAACTGCGTGATCGAACAGGCCGGCCACGGCACCGTCACCATCGGCGCGGTCGAAAAGTACCTGACCGACACCGCTTGGGACGAAGGCTGGGTCGAACCCATCGTGCCGGCGGCCGAACGGGCGGAATCGGTGGGCATCATCGGTGCCGGGCCCGGCGGGCTGGCGGCGGCGGACATGCTGCGCCGTGCCGGGGTAAAGGTGACGGTCTATGATCGCCACGACCGCGCCGGCGGGCTGATGACCTACGGCATTCCCGGCTTCAAGCTGGAAAAGGACGTGGTGCTGCGTCGTAACCGCCAGTTGGAAGAGGCCGGCGTCGAATTTCTGCTGAACTGCGATGTCGGCCGCGACATCGGGTTTGACGAGATGTGCGCGCGCCACGACGCGGTGCTGATTGCCACCGGCGTCTACAAAAGCCGCGAATTGCAGGCCCCCGGCGCCGGGGCGGCCGGTGTGGTACGCGCCATCGACTATCTTACCGCGTCGAACCGCAAGTGCTTTGGCGACGATGTGCCCGCCTATGACAGCGGCGAGCTGAACGCCGAGGGTAAGCGCGTTGTGGTGATCGGCGGCGGCGACACGGCGATGGACTGTGTGCGTACCGCCATCCGGCAAGGGGCGGTATCGGTCAAGTGCCTCTACCGCCGCGACCGTGACAACATGCCGGGCAGCCAGCGCGAGGTCACCAACGCCGAAGAGGAAGGCGTGGTTTTCGAATGGCTGAGCGCGCCCAAGGGCTTTGTCGGTGATCCGGTGCGCTTGGTCAAGGTGCAGCAGATGCGCCTTGGCCCGCCGGATGCCACCGGGCGGCGCAGCCCCGAACCGATCGAGGGAGCCGAGCGCGATGAACCCGCCGAGCTGGTGATCAAGGCGCTGGGGTTCGAGCCCGAAGACCTGCCCACACTGTGGGGTCAGGATGATCTGGCGGTCACCCGCTGGGGCACGATCCGGGCCGAATACACCACCGGGCGCACCGCGATGGACGGCGTCTACGCCGTGGGCGACATCGTGCGCGGCGCGTCTCTGGTCGTCTGGGCAATCCGCGACGGCCGCGACACCGCGGCGGCGATCCTGGAAGATTTCAACGCACGCCAGGCAGTGGCGGCGGAGTAACAACACCGCCTGTGGCGGGCACAACAGATACTGATTGGGCATATCCCCGACCCACCGGATTCAGGAAGGGCAAGGCGCGATGACGAAACTGGAACAAGACTGGGCGGTTGCCGAAGAAGCGCGCCGCAAATGGCTGGCCGAAAACGGCATGTACCGCGAAGAGGACGAGCATTCGTCCTGTGGCGTGGGGCTGGTGGTTTCCATCGACGGCGAACCGTCGCGCCGCGTGGTCGAGGCCGGTATCACCGCGCTCAAGGCGATCTGGCATCGCGGCGCCGTCGATGCCGATGGCAAGACCGGCGATGGCGCCGGTATCCACATCCAGATTCCGGTGCCGTTCTTTTATGACCAGGTTCGCCGCACCGGCCACGAGCCGCGCGCCAACGAGCTGATGGCGGTGGGGCAGGTGTTCCTGCCGCGCACCGATTTCGGCGCCCAGGAAACCTGCCGCACCATCGTCGAGTCCGAGGTGCTGCGCATGGGCCATTACATCTATGGCTGGCGGCATGTTCCGGTGGATGTCTCGGTGCTGGGGGAAAAGGCCAACGCCACCCGTCCCGAGATCGAACAGATCCTGATTTCCAACGCCCGCGGCATCCCCGAGGAAGAATTCGAACGTCAGCTTTACGTCGTGCGCCGCCGGATCGAAAAGGCGGTGCAGGCGGCCGGGATCAACGGCCTTTACATCGCCAGCCTGAGCTGCCGCAGCATCATCTACAAGGGCATGATGCTGGCCGAGCAGGTGGCGGAATTCTATCCCGATCTCAAGGACGAGCGTTTCAAGTCGGCCTTTGCGATCTATCATCAGCGCTATTCCACCAACACTTTCCCTCAGTGGTGGCTGGCGCAGCCGTTCCGCATGTTGGCTCATAATGGCGAGATCAACACGCTCAAGGGCAACATCAACTGGATGAAAAGCCACGAGATTCGCATGGCCAGCGCGTCCTTTGGCGACCATGCCGAAGATATCAAGCCGATCATCGCGGGCGGGTCGTCGGACAGCGCCGCGCTTGACGCGGTGTTCGAGGTATTGGTGCGCGCCGGCCGGACCGCACCGATGGCCAAGACAATGCTGGTGCCCGAAAGCTGGTCCAAGCAGGCCCAGGAAATGCCGCAGGCCTGGCGCGACATGTATTCCTATTGCAACTCGGTGATGGAGCCGTGGGACGGCCCCGCCGCGCTGGCAATGACCGATGGCCGCTGGGTCTGTGCGGGGCTGGATCGGAATGGGCTGCGGCCGATGCGCTATGTGGTCACCGGCGACGGGCTGGTGATCGCTGGGTCGGAAAGCGGGATGGTGCCCGTCGACGAATCCAACTTGCGCGAAAAGGGCGCGCTGGGCCCGGGCCAGATGCTGGCCGTCGATATAGGCGAGGGGCGGCTTTATCACGATACCGAGATCAAGAACCGTCTGGCCGAGGCGCAGCCATTCGGCGAATGGGTCAGCAAGATTCACGATCTGGATGAAATGCTGACCGGCACGCCCGAACATGCGCTGTTTTCGGGCAGCGAGCTGCGCCGCCGCCAGGCCGCTGCCGGCTATACCATCGAAGAACTGGAGCAGATCCTCGCGCCGATGGCCGAGGACGGCAAGGAAACCATCGCCTCGATGGGTGACGACACGCCCAGCGCGGTGTTGTCCAAGCACTATCGCCCGCTGTCGCACTTCTTCCGCCAGAACTTCAGCCAGGTTACCAACCCACCCATCGACAGCCTGCGCGAATACCGGGTGATGAGCCTCAAGACCCGGTTTGGCAACCTCAAGAACGTGCTCGACGAATCCAGCGCCCAGACCGAAATCGTCGTGCTGGAAAGCCCGTTCGTCGCCAATGCCGAGTGGGATGTGCTGATGGCCGAGCTCGAAGGCGAAGTGACCGAGATCGACTGCACCTTTGCCCCCGGTCCGGGCGCGTTGCGCGAGGGACTGGCCCGTATCCGGGCCGAGGCCGAGGATGCCGTGCGGTCCGGTTCGGGCCATATCGTGCTGAGCGACACCGCGCTGGGCGAAGAGCGTATCGGCATGCCGATGATCCTGGCCACCTCGGCAGTGCATTCGCACCTGACCCGTATGGGGCTGCGCACCTTCTGCAGCCTCAACGTGCGCTCGGCCGAATGTATCGACCCGCATTATTTCGCGGTGCTGATCGGCGCCGGTGCGACCGTGGTCAACCCCTACCTGGCCCAGGACAGCATCGCCGACCGGATCGAGCGGGGCCTGTTGCCCGGCACCCAGACAGAGAACGTCGCGCGTTACCGTCAGGCAATCGACCAGGGCCTGCTGAAGATCATGTCCAAGATGGGCATCTCGGTCATCTCGTCCTATCGCGGCGGCCTGAATTTCGAGGCGGTCGGCCTGTCGCGCGCCATGTGCGCCGAATATTTCCCCGGTCTGACCAGCCGGATTTCCGGCATTGGTGTCAGCGGCATCCAGGCCAAGCTGGAAGAGGTCCACACCCAGGCGTTTCGCGGCGGGCGGGACATCCTGCCCATCGGAGGATTCTACAAGGCGCGCAAGTCGGGCGAAACCCACGCCTGGGGCGCGCAAGGCATGCACATGCTGCAGACCGCCTGCGACAGGGCCAGTTACGAGCTGTGGAAGCGTTACAGCCAGGCGATGCAGGCCAACCCGCCCATCCACCTGCGCGACCTGCTGGCGATCAAGCCGCTGGGCACGGCGGTGCCGCTGGAAGAGGTCGAAAGCGTCACCGCGATCCGCAAGCGCTTTGTCACTCCGGGCATGAGCCTGGGCGCGCTGTCGCCCGAGGCGCACAAGACGCTGAACGTAGCGATGAACCGGATCGGCGCGCGCTCTGATTCCGGCGAGGGCGGCGAAGACCCGGCGCATTTCGTGCCCGAACCCAACGGCGACAACCCCTCTGCCAAGATCAAGCAGGTGGCGAGCGGCCGGTTCGGCGTGACGGCGGAATACCTTAACCAGTGCGAGGAGCTGGAAATCAAGGTGGCCCAGGGCGCCAAGCCCGGCGAAGGCGGGCAGTTGCCGGGGATGAAGGTCACCGGCCTGATCGCGCGCCTGCGGCATTCGACGCCGGGGGTGACGCTGATTTCACCGCCGCCGCACCACGACATCTATTCGATCGAGGACCTGGCGCAGCTGATCTACGACCTCAAGCAGATCAACCCGACCGTCAAGGTCTGCGTCAAGCTGGTGGCACAGTCGGGTGTTGGCACCATCGCCGCCGGTGTGGCCAAGGCAAAGGCCGACGTGATCCTGATTTCGGGGCACAATGGCGGCACCGGGGCCTCGCCCGCAACTTCGATCAAGTATGCCGGCCTGCCGTGGGAAATGGGGCTGACCGAGGCCCACCAGGTTCTGGCGATGAACAAGCTGCGCGAGCGCGTGACGCTCAGGACCGATGGCGGCCTGCGTACCGGGCGCGACATCGTCATGGCGGCGATGATGGGGGCCGAGGAATACGGCATCGGCACCGCTGCGCTGATTTCCATGGGCTGCATCATGGTGCGCCAGTGCCAGTCGAACACCTGCCCCGTCGGTGTGTGTACCCAGGACGAGGACCTGCGCGCCAAGTTCACCGGCACCGCTGACAAGGTGGTGAACCTGATCACCTTCTACGCCAAGGAGGTGCGCGAATTGCTGGCCTCTATCGGGGCGCGATCGCTGGACGAGGTGATCGGGCGGGCCGACCTGCTGACCCAGGTCAGCCGCGGGTCGGCGCATCTGGACGATCTCGACCTTAACCCGCTGCTGATCACGGTGAACGGGGCGCAGCAGATCCGCTATGACAGGACCAAGCCGCGCAACGAGGTGCCCGACACGCTGGATGCCGAGATCGTGCGCGATGCGCAGCGGTTCCTGCAGGACGGTGAAAAGATGCAGCTGCACTATACCGTGCAGAACACCGACCGCACCGTCGGCACGCGGCTTTCCAGCCATATCGTGCGCAACTTCGGCATGCGTAACACGCTGCAACCCGATCACCTGACGATCAAGCTGAACGGCAGCGCCGGTCAGTCCCTGGGCGCCTTTGCCGCGCCGGGGCTGAAGATCGAAGTATCGGGCGACGCCAACGATTATGTCGGCAAGGGGCTTAGCGGCGGCACCATCGTGGTGCGCCCGCCGCAGATGAGCCCGCTGGTGGCGGCCGAGAATACCATCATCGGTAATACTGTGCTGTATGGCGCGACCGATGGATACCTGTTCGCGGCTGGCCGCGCGGGCGAACGTTTTGCCGTGCGCAATTCCGGCGCGAAGGTGGTGATCGAGGGGTGCGGCTCGAACGGCTGCGAATACATGACCGGCGGTGTCGCCGTGATCCTGGGGTCCATCGGCGCAAACTTCGCTGCCGGCATGACCGGGGGCATGGCCTATCTCTATGACCCGGAGGGCGTGTCACAGGCTCTGATCAACCCGGAATCGGTGGTCGTCTTCACCGTGCAAGAAGACCACTGGCTGAAAGAGTTGCGATCTCTGATCGAACGTCATGCCGCCGAAACAGGCAGCCGCCGGGCGCAGGAGATCCTGCAATACTGGGACCAGGAAAAGCGCAACTTCCTGCAGATCTGCCCGCGCGAGATGCTGAACAAGCTGGAGCACCCGCTGGGCATCGAGGATGAGGCGATTCCGGCGGAATAGAGCCTGTTTGGAACCGGGAAAAGCCGCGCATCGCCGCCGCGTGGGGGCGCGTCGGCGATGCGCGGCGGCCTTCGGCCTTGAGCCCGCGCGGGCAATGAGAAGGAGCGCCCGGATAGATGGCCTTGCGCGGCGCCGGGCAGCGCATGACCGCCGCCATTGGCAAACGGAGCGGTTTGTCTGTAGCCTCCCGACAGCACGGAGGCTAACTGATGGATCTGGTCGTTTCGTTCGTCAACATAGTGTTGGTCAACGTCCTGGCATGGATTACTCCGGGACCGAACATGTTCGCCGTTATCGCGGTATCGCTGCAATACGGGCGAAGGCATGGAATATCGACAGGTCTGGGATTGGCCTGTGGCGCATTTGTCTGGGCCACATTTGCGATACTGGGGGTGGCTATCCTTTTCCAGTTGTTTCCAAGAGCCGTCCTGACGCTAAAGCTGGCAGGTGCGGGGTACCTGATCTGGCTCGGGTTGAAATCCCTGAAAGGTGGTATTGATCAAAGCGGTGGCCTGAACTTCAAGCCGACGCAGGTACATCGACTTAGGAAGTCATTTTTTACCGGGCTCACTGTAAGCATGACTAACCCGAAAGCAGCCCTGTTCTTTGGTTCGGTGATGACGGCGTTCATTCCCGCTACGGCGCCTGGTTGGTATTTGGGCCTCATCGTGGTCTTGTGCGGCCTGTTGGCCGTGGCATTTCACTCGATAACCGCAACGCTCTTTTCGACGCGGATGGCGATCAACCTGTTTGAACGATTTAGAAGCTTGATATCATTGGTGTTCGGTGCTGTGTTCATTTCGTTCGGCGGTTCAATTGTCTATGCCGTATTGCGCAGATCGTAAGGGTGAAAGAAGCGCAGGGTAACCGGCGGTCATGACTGGTATCCTGATTGCTGGCGTCGGGGCGAGGCCAGCCGCCGGAATCGACACCAGACCAGCTCAAATGCGCCAGCCACCGTTCTCAGCCCGCCCCGTGGCGCGGACCCGCCGCTATTGAAACGGGACCGCGCGCGCGGTAGCGGAGAACATGGCAAAGCGAAAAACCGCAAGAAAGGGGCGCAGGTCGCGCAAACCGCGCCGGTTGCACCCGCTGCGCTGGATCTGGCGCTGGTCCAGCAGGGCGGTGCTGGCGCTGGTCGTGGTGGCAGTTCTTGCGATCATCGCGCATCGCGTGGTGAATCCGCCCCGGACATTCTACATGCGGCAGGAGACATCGCGTCTGGGCAGTATCGAACATGTCTGGGTACCGATGAGCGGCATCGCCCCGGTGATGGCGCGGTCGGTCGTGGCGGCGGAAGATGCCAATTTCTGTGCCCATTGGGGGTTTGATATGGCCGCGATCCGCACTGCGATTGCCGAGGGCGCGGGGCGCGGGGCCTCGACCATCACCCAGCAGACGGTCAAGAACGTCTATCTCTGGCATGGCCGCAGCTGGATCAGAAAGGCGCTGGAGGCGTTGATCACGCCGCTGGTCGAAACCGTCTGGCCCAAGCGGCGCATCCTTGAGGTCTATCTGAACGTGGCCGAGTTTGACGAAGGTGTCTTCGGGGTCGAGGCGGCGGCCTGGCACTATTTTCGCGTGACCCCCGATGCGCTGACCGCCGAACAGGCGGCGCGGCTGGCGGCGGTGCTGCCCAACCCCAAGGAACGCTCGGCCGCGCGCCCCGGGCCGAGACTGGCCCGGCGGGCGGCGATGATCCGCGACGGGGCAGCCACCATCCGCCGCGACGGGCGCGCTGCCTGTTTCGAGGATTGAACTGTCGCGCCTTTCAAGGCAATGAGGGGTGGCCCCCGGAACATCTGAAAGAATTGGGTCATGGCCAAGCTCTATCACGTCCCGCTTTCGCCCTACTGCCGCAAGGTCCGGCTGTGCCTGGCCGAAAAGCGCATCGAATGCGAACTGGTCGAGGAACGCTATTGGGAAAAGGCGCCGGATTTCCTGCGCCGCAATCCCGCCGGCAAGGTTCCCGTGCTCAAGCTCGAGGACAAGTTTCTGACCGAAAGCACGCCGATCTGCGAATATATCGAGGAAAAGTTCCCCGAACCGCCGTTGATGCCCCGCGCGGCAGATGCGCGGTATGAGGTGCGCCGCCTGGTGGCGTGGTTCGACGACAAGTTCCATTCCGAGGTGACGGCGAACCTGCTGTATGAGCGGGTGAACAAGAAGATGATGAAGCAGGGCTTTCCCGATAGCGGCAAGATCAAGGCTGGGGCGCGGGCGATCAAGTTCCACCTCGATTACATGGCCTGGCTGTTGGACCGGCGGCGCTGGCTGGCGGGTGATGTGATGACGCTGGCAGATTTCGCCGCCGCCGCGCATCTCAGTTCGCTGGATTACATCAGCGACGTGGACTGGAACCGGTCGGAGACGGTCAAGGACTGGTACGCCAAGATCAAGTCGCGCCCGGCCTTTCGCAGCATTCTGGCCGACCAGGTGTCGGGCTTTCCGCCGCCGGCGCATTATGCCGACCTGGATTTCTGAACTCGGCTGCCGGCCCGGGGCGCTGCCCCCGCCGCCGCTGGCGCGGCGCCTCCCCCGAGGTATTTTCGGCCAGATGAAGCATGGATGAGCTGAAACAACGCTTGGTGGCGCGTGCCATCGAAGAGGGCTTTGACGAGGCGCGCATTTGCCGGCCCCGGGACGTGGGGCACGTTCCCGAGCGGCTGGAGGAATTCCTGGCGCTGGGGCGGCACGGGCAGATGGGATGGTTGGCCGAACGCACGCATTGGCGCGGAAACCCGGCGGCGCTGTGGCCCGAGGCGCGTTCGGTGATCATGCTGGCCGAGAGTTATACGCCGGAGCATGACCCGACAGAGACCCACGCGCGGCGCGACCGGGGGACGATTTCGGTCTATGCGAGGGGTCGCGACTATCACGACGTGATGAAGAAGCGGCTCAAACGGCTGGCGCGCTGGCTGATCGCCGAGGCGGGGGGCGACCCGGCGGCGCAGGTGAAGGTGTTTGTCGATACCGCCCCGGTGCCGGAAAAACCGCTGGGGCAGGCGGCGGGGCTGGGCTGGCAGGGCAAGCACACCAACCTGCTGAGCCGAAGGCTGGGAAGCTGGTTCTTTCTGGGGTCGATTTTTACCACGCTGGAGATGGAAACCGACACGCCCGAGAGTGACCATTGCGGTGCTTGTCGCGCCTGCCTGGATGCCTGCCCCACTGGGGCCTTTCCGGCGCCGGGGCAACTGGATGCGCGGCGCTGCATCTCTTACCTGACGATCGAGCACAAGGGCCCGGTGGATGAGGCACTGCGCCCATTGCTGGGCAACCGTATATATGGCTGCGACGATTGCCTGGCCGCCTGCCCCTGGAACAAGTTCGCCCAGGCCGCGCGGGAGGTAAAGTATCACGCCCGCGACGACCTGCTGGCGCCGCGGCTGGCCGAATTGGCGGCGTTCGACGACGCCGGGTTCCGGGCGTTCTTTTCCGGCTCGCCGATCAAGCGGATCGGGCGCGACCGGTTCGTGCGCAACGTTCTGTATGCGATCGGCAATTCCGGCGATCAGGCGCTGGTGGCGGCAGCGCGGGCGCTGTTGGACGATCCCGACCCGACCGTGGCCGATGCCGCGGCCTGGGCACTGAATCGACTGCAGGATGACGCAAACAGGCAGGCAGGGGGCTGACAGCGGGCGTATCCCGGCCGGGGCAGGACAAGGAGAGCGCGGAAATGGCACTGATGCTGGGCGTCGACACTGGCGGAACCTATACCGACGCGGTGCTGATCCGCGACGAGCGCGAGGTGGTGGCGAGCGCAAAGGCGCTGACCACCCGGCACGACCTGGCGCAGGGGATCGGCGCGGCGGTCGAAGCGGTGATTGCCCAGGGCGCGGTGGCGCCGGGCGATATCGGGATCGCGGCGCTGTCGACGACACTGGCCACCAACGCGCTGGTCGAGGGGCAGGGCGGGCGCGTAGGGCTGATTGCCATCGGGTTCGCCGAGGATGAGCTTGACCGCCACGGCCTGCGCGAGGCGCTGGCGGGCGACCCCGAACTGGTGCTGGCGGGCGGGCACAACCATGCCGGGGCCGAGGCTGCGCCGTTCGACTGCGCGGCGCTGGAGCAATGGCTGCGCACCGATCACGGGGTTTCGGCCTATGCGGTGGCAGGGCGCTTTGCCACCCGAAACCCCGCGCATGAAAACGCCGCGGCCGAGATGATTAGCACCATCACCGGGCGGCCGGTGTCCTGTTCACATCACCTGTCGGCGCGGCTGGGGGCGCCGCGGCGGGCGCTGACGGCGGTGCTGAACGCGCGGCTGATCGGGATGATCGCGCGGCTGATCGCCAAGGCCGAGGGCAAGCTGACGGCGCTGGGCGTCAAGGCGCCGCTGATGGTGGTGCGTGGCGACGGGGCGCTGATTTCGTCCGGGCAGGCGATGGAGCGGCCGATAGAGACCATTCTTAGCGGTCCGGCGGCCAGCATCGTGGGGGCGCGGTGGCTGACCGGGGCCGAGGATGCGCTGGTGTCGGATATCGGTGGTACCACCACCGACGTGGCGCTCTTGCGCGGTGGACGCCCCGCGATCGACCCGGAGGGCGCCAAGGTCGGCCCCTGGCGGACCATGGTCGAGGCGGTGGCGATGCGCACCTCTGGCCTGGGCGGCGACAGCGAGGTGCAGGTTATCGAAGAGGGGCTTTCGGGTGGTGTCACGCTGGGCCCGCGCCGGGTGGTGCCGGTCAGCCTGATCGCGCTGGAGGACCCCGAGGGCGTGCGCCGGGTGCTGGAGGAACAGTTGCGCCGCGATACCCCGCACGAAACCGACGGGCGTTTCCTGCGCGCGGTGCCGGGTGACGATACGGGCGGCGATACTGGCGGGTTGCAGCCGCGCGATGCCGCGCTGCTGGAACGGCTGGAAGGCGGTGTGCGTCCGCTGTTCGGGGCGCTGAGGACGCGGGCCGAGACGGGCGCGTTGAAACGGCTGGTGGCGCGGGGGCTGGTGCAGGTGGCCGGCGTCACGCCGTCGGATGCCAGCCATGTTCTGGGCGGGCTGACAGCTTGGGATGGCGAGGCGGCGCAAATGGCGCTGGCGCTGATGGCCCGGCGGCGCACCGGCGCGGGCACGCGGCTGGCAGAGAGCCCCGAGGCGCTGGCGCGGATGATCGTTGACCAGCTGATGCATCAGACTGTGTTAGCCTTGTTAGAGACTGCTTTTGCCGAGGAAGAGACCGATTTCGGCCTGTCGCCCGATGCGCTGGCGCGGCACGCGCTGATGCAGCAGGGGCTGGGGCGGTATCGCGGGCTGGTGCGGCTGGATGCCGGGCTGGACGTGGCGGTAGTAGGGCTAGGTGCCTCGGCGCCCAGCTATTACCCGGCAGTGGGCGAGCGGCTGGGATGTGAAATGATCCTGCCCGAACATGCCGGGGTCGCCAATGCCATCGGCGCGGTGGTGGGGCGGGTCACGATCCGCAAGAGCGGCACCGTGACCGTGCCGGCCGAGGGGCGTTATCGTGTGCATCTGGAAACCGGGCCGCTGGACTTTGCCGATCCGCAGGAGGCGATGACCGCGCTTGAGGCCGCGCTGGAGGCAGAGGCGCGCGCCGATGCCGAACGCGCGGGTGCGGCGGACATCAACATGCGGGCCGAGCGCGACCTCAAGACGGCGCAGGCAGAGGCGCGCGAGGTGTTTCTGGAGGCCACCATCACCGTCGAAGCCAGCGGGCGGCCGAGGATCGCCGCGTAGGGGCACGCCCCGCATTGCGGATTTCATCCCCCGTACAGACGGGCTATTCGGACTGGGACACGAGAACCAAAGGGACATTGGTATGCGCGCAGGACAGAGATTCGATGCCGATATCGACGGGCGGCTGGAAGAGCTGAAAGAGAGCGGGCTGTATAAGTCCGAGCGGGTGATCACCAGTCCGCAGGCGGGCGAGGTGACGCTTGCCGACGGGCGCGAGATGATCAACCTGTGTGCCAACAACTATCTCGGGCTGGCCGACGACCCTGAACTGATCGCCGCGGGTCATGCGGCGCTTGATCGTTACGGGTTCGGTATGGCGTCGGTGCGGTTCATCTGCGGCACGCAGGAAGAGCACAAGGCGCTGGAGGCGCGCATCGCCGGGTTCCTGGGGATGGAGGATGCTATCCTTTATGCTGCCGCGTTCGACGCCAATGCGGGCTTGTTCGAGACGATTCTTGGCCCAGAGGACGCGGTGATCTCGGATGCGCTCAACCATGCCAGCATCATCGACGGGGTGCGTCTGTGCAAGGCGCAGCGGTACCGTTACGCCAATTCCGACATGGCCGACCTGGAACGCTGTCTGAAAGAGGCCAGCGGTGCGCGGCACCGGCTGATCGCCACCGACGGCGTGTTCTCGATGGACGGTTATTACGCCAGGCTGGACGAGATCTGCGACCTGGCCGAACGCTATGACGCGATGGTGATGGTCGATGACTGCCACGCCACCGGCTTTGTCGGCGCCAGCGGGCGAGGCAGCCCTGAACATTGCGGCGTCATGGGGCGGGTCGACATCCTGACCGGGACGCTGGGCAAGGCGCTGGGCGGGGCCTCGGGCGGGTATACGGCGGCCTCGGCGCGGGTGGTCGACTGGTTGCGCCAGCGGTCGCGGCCCTATCTCTTTTCCAACACGCTGGCGCCGGTGATCGCCGGGGCCTCGCTGAAGGTGTTCGACCTGCTCGACGAACGCGGCGACGATCTGCGTGCGCGGCTGTGGGATAACGCGGCGCATTTCCGGGCGCGCATGGGCGCGCTTGGGTTCGAGCTGCTGCCGGGCGAACACGCCATCGTGCCGGTGATGCTGCGCGACCCCAAACTGGCGCAGGAAATGGCCGCGAGGCTGGGCGAACGGGGCGTCTATGTCACCGCCTTCAGCTTTCCGGTGGTGCCCAAGGGGCAGGACCGCATTCGCACGCAGATGAGCGCAGGCCTGACGCGCGAGATGCTGGACCGTGCGATTGACGCGTTTGAGGGGGTCGGGCGCGAACTCGGCGTGATTTCGTGACTGTTCTGCCATCGGTCGTGGCGGCCATCGGCGGCACGCCACTGGTCGAATTGGGCCGGATCAGTGACGAATTGGAACTCGAGGGCCGGCTTTTGGCCAAGCTCGACTACCTCAACCCCGGGTTCTCGAAAAAGGACCGCGCCGCGCGCAGCATCATCGAGCAGGCACGTGCCAGCGGCGCGCTGGCCGAGGGGCAGACGGTGGTGGAGCTGACCTCGGGCAACATGGGCACGGGTCTGGCTATTGTCTGTGCGGTGATGGGGCATCCCTTTGTCGCGGTGATGAGCACGGGCAATTCCGAGGAGCGCGCGCGGATGATGCGGGCGCTGGGCGCCGAGGTGGTGCTGGTGCCGCAGGCCAAAGGGTCGCGCCGGGGCGAGGTGTCGGGCGAGGATCTGGCGCTGGTCGAAGAGGCGGCGCAGCGGATCACGACCGAGCGCGGCGCCTTTCGCGCCGACCAGTTCGCGCTGCCGGGCAATGCCGATGCCCACGCCGCCGGCACCGCGCCCGAGATCTGGGAACAGAGCGACGGCCAGGTGACGGCGTTTTGCGATTTTGTCGGGTCGGGCGGCACGCTGGGCGGGGCGGCCCGGTACCTGCTGCCGCGCGGGGTGCGGGTCTACGCGGTCGAGCCCGACAACCCGGCGCATCCGATCCAGGGCGGGGGCTATGCGATGGCGCACCTGCCCCAACTCGACGGGGCCGATCTGGCAGGAACAGTGACTGTTTCCGGTGCCGAGGCGACCGAGAATGCGCGCCTGCTGGCCAAGACCGAGGGCATATTCGGCGGCTATTCGGCCGGCGCCAATCTGGCGGCGGCGGTGCGGCTGTTGCAGGGTGCGGAAAAGGGCGGCGTCGTGGCCTTTCTGGTTTGCGACAGCGGGCTCAAATATCTCAGCACGGATTTGTGGGAGTAGACATCATGCGGAACGACATGAAGGCACTGGTCAAGTCACGCCCCGAGCCGGGGCTGTGGATGGAGCGCGTGCCAGTGCCCGAACCGGGGCCGAGTGACGTTCTGATCCGGGTCCGCAAGTCAGCCATCTGCGGCACCGACGTGCATATCTGGAAATGGGACGAATTCAGCGCCAAGACCGTGCCGGTGCCAATGGTCGTGGGGCACGAATTCGTGGGCGAGATCGCCGACATGGGCGCGGCGGCCACCAAGTACCGCATCGGCCAGCGGGTTTCGGGCGAGGGGCACATCGTCTGTGGCACCTGTCGCAACTGTCGCGCCGGGCGCGGGCACCTGTGCCGTAACACCCGCGGCGTGGGGGTTCAGCGCCCCGGCAGTTTTGCCGAATACCTGTGCATTCCCGAAAGCAATGTCGTGCCGATCCCCGAGGACATTCCCGACGAGGTCGCCGCCATCTTCGACCCGTTCGGCAACGCCGTGCATACCGCGCTGAGCTTTGACCTGGTGGGCGAGGACGTGCTGGTTACCGGGGCGGGGCCGATCGGCATCATGGGGGCGCTGGTGGCCGCCAAGGCCGGCGCGCGCAAGGTGGTGATCACCGATATCAACCCCTACCGGCTGGACCTGGCGCGCAAGATGGGCGTGCCCTACGTCGTCGATGTCAGCAAGCAGCAGCTGCGCGACGTCATGGATGAAATCGGCATGACCGAGGGTTTCGACGTTGGGCTGGAAATGTCTGGTGCAAGCGCCGCCATGCAGCAGATGATCGCGCGGATGAACAATGGCGGCAAGGTCGCGCTGCTGGGTATCGCGCCGACCGAATTCCCGGTCGACTGGAACAGCGTCATCTTCAAGATGCTGCATATCAAGGGCATCTATGGCCGGGAAATGTACGAAACCTGGTACAAGATGATTGCATTGGTCCAATCGGGGCTGGATATTTCCGGGGTGATTACCCACAGGATTTCAATCGATGATTTTGAAGAGGGCTTTGCCGCGATGATTTCGGGCGATTCAGGCAAGGTTGTGATGGATTGGGACTGACAGCCGGCAACGCAGACGACGAACCCGGCGCCGTCAGGCCGCTCAAGGGGATCGCGCTGAAACTGGGCGCGGTGCTGTTGTTCGTGGTGATGGCGTCGCTGATCAAGGCGTCGGCCGATCACGTTCCGCCCGGCGAGGCGGTGTTCTTTCGCTCGTTCTTTGCCATTCCGGTGATCCTGATCTGGCTGGCAGTGCGGCGCGACCTGCGCACCGGGTTGAAGGTAACCTCGCCCATGGGACACTTCTGGCGCGGTTTTGTCGGCACCTCGGCGATGGGGCTGAGCTTTGCCGGGCTTGGCCTGCTGCCGCTGCCCGAGGTTACGGCGCTGGGCTATGCCGCGCCGTTGCTGGTGGTGGTCTTTGCGGCAATGTTCCTGGACGAAAAGGTGGGTGTCTTTCGCCTGGGCGCGGTGGCACTTGGCATGGTGGGGGTGGTGATCGTGCTGTTGCCGCGCCTGACGATGCTGGATGGCCCCACGGTGCAGACGGCCGAGGCAGTGGGCGCGGTGGTGGTGCTGGGTGGGGCGACCTGTGCGGCGCTGGCGCAGATTTATATCCGCAAGATGGTGCGCACCGAACAGACCAGCGCCATCGTGTTCTATTTTTCATTGACCGCGACGCTGTTGTCGTTGCTGACGGTGCCATTCGGCTGGGTGGTGCCGGCGCCGCGCGAGGCGGTGATGCTGATCATGGCCGGGCTGCTGGGGGGGTTGGGGCAGATATTGATGACCTCTTCCTACCGGTTCGCAGATGCCAGCGTGATCGCGCCGTTCGACTACGCCTCGATGCTGTTCGCGCTGGTGATTGGCTACGTGGTTTTTGACGAAGTGCCAACGTCGAACATGCTGTTGGGGGCGGCGGTGATCATCGTTGCCGGCATTGTCATCATCCTGCGCGAACACCGGCTGGGATTGCAGCGCGGTCGGACACGGCGGGTCAAGACGCCGCACGGCTGATCGACTCAGAAGTCGGACAGCCAATAGCGCAGATAGGCGGGGCGCATCAGCAACCGCCGGAAGCGTCCCAGCGGAAAGCGGCGCGGCGTGTGGCGCATCGGCGCGGGCCAGGGGCGTTGGGGCGTGCGGTCCAGCGCCAGGTCGGCCAGGATCGCACCGGCATGGGTGCCCATCGCCACCCCATTGCCATGCCAGGCAAAGCCCGCGAATGCGCCCTTGAGCCCCGGGATCGGGCCGGCATAGGGCAGCAGGTCACGCGACAGGCAAACTAGGCCAGACCAGTAATGTGGCGTTGCCACCTCACTCCAGGCGGGGAACATCGCGTCGAAATCGGCACGGATTTTGGCACGGATCGCGGTCTCGGCGCGGGGTGTGTGCGCCAGCCCGCCGCGCATGCCGAACAGCATCCGGTTATCGGGCATCAGGCGGAAATAATGCAGCAGGTGGCGGGTATCATAGCACATCTGGTGCGTGGTCCAGCCCTGCGCGGCCAGTTCGTCATCGCTCAACGGGCGGGTGACCAGAACGCTGGATTGCGTGGGCAGATATCGCCCGGCCAACCACGGCGGCAGGTTTTCCGAGCTATAGCCGTTGGTCGCCACGATCAGGCGATCGGCGCGCAGCTTACCCTGCGCGGTGTGCAGGACGTGGCCGCCGCCGGTGGCGGGCTCGACCCGTATCACCGCGCTGTGCCCGTGGATGACGGCACCGGCATCGCTGGCGGCCCGCGCCAGCCCGGCGGCGTATTTGCGCGGGTTGAGAGCAAAGCCCAATGGTATTGTCAGCGCACCGTGAAACGGGCCGGTCATGCCGGCCCCGGGCAGGTCGGCACGGGAAAGGAATGTGGGCGTGACGCCGTAAAGGTCGCGGATATGGGAAATGCCGGCGCGCATCGCCTCGGCGTCGCGGGGGCGGTGGGCAAGCCGGGTTTCCCCCTCGGAATGGCGGTCCACGTCGAGGCCGAGGCGGGCGATGGTCGCATCGACCAGCTCGACCGCCGCGCGCTCGGCCCGGGCGAGGGCGCGCGCCTCGGCCTCGCCGAACTTGCGGGCGATGGTGGCGTGGTCGGCCTTGGCCCCACCCAGGCAGCAAAAGCCGCCATTGCGCCCCGATGCGCCCCAAAAGGGATGCTCGGCTTCAAGCACGGTGACCTCGGCGCCCGCCTCAGCCAGATGCAGCGCGGCAGAGAGGCCGGTATAGCCCGCGCCGATCACCGCCACCTGGGTGCGTGCCTCGCCGGTCAGCGCAGGCCAGTCGCCGGGGGGTACGTCCTGGCCCCACCAGCAATCGCGGATGGGGCCGGGGCCATAGGTCGCCGGCTCCCATATACGGGAGAGGTCGGTCATGTGCGCTGTGCGGCCTGTTCGTCGGCCTGCTGGCGCAGCGATGCCCGCTTGGTGATCAGCGAGGCGGTGATAACCCCGGCCGACACGATGCCGATCAGGATGGTCGAAAGCGCGTTGATCTCGGGGCTGACCCCCAGGCGGATCGACGACCAGATCTTGATCGGCAGCGTGGTCGAGGATGGCCCTGCAGTGAACGACGCAATCACCAGGTCGTCGAGCGACAGGGTAAACGCCAAAAGCCAGCCCGAAATCACCGCCGGCGCGATGATCGGCAGGGTGACAAGACGGAACGCCTCGGCCGGGCTGCAACCGAGATCGAGCGCGGCCTCTTCCAGCGAGCGGTCAAAGCTGACCAGCCGCGACGAGACCACGACCGAGACATAGCACATCGAGAACGTCGTATGCGCCAGCACGATCGTCAGCACGCCCCGGTCAAGCCCGATGCCGATGAAGAGCAGAAGCAGCGACAGGCCGGTGATCACCTCTGGCATCACCAGCGGCGCATAGATCATGCCCGAGAACAGTGTGCGCCCGGCAAAGCGGCCGGCGCGCACCAGCACATAGGCCGCCATCGTGCCGAGGATGGTGGCGATGGTGGAACTGATCACCGCCACCCGCAGCGTGACCCAGGCGGCATCCAGAAACGCCTCGTTCTGCAACAGCGTGGCGTACCAGCGGGTCGAGAACCCCGCCCAGACAGTGACCAGCTTGGACGCGTTGAAGCTGTAGACGATCAGGATGACCATCGGCAGGTAGAGAAAGGCAAAGCCCAGCGTCAGGGACGTGGCGTTGAACCAGGTCATGCGTCTCATGCGCGTGGCCTCCGCACTTGAAGCTCTGCATCTGGGGAGCATGTGGCCGCCCGGGTGGGCGCATGCTCGGCCCGCAAGCGGGCCGGACGGTTCAAAGCCGATTGAGCGCGAGATGCTTTCATGCGTTCCGGCACGGCGCCTGCGGCGTGTTGTGCAAGGTGGATCATCCCTCTGCCTCCCTCTGTTTCTGCTCGTTTCGCTGGAACAGGATGATCGGAATGATCAGGATCAGCAGCAGGATCACCGCCACGGTCGAGGCGACCGGCCAGTCGCGGTTGTTGAAGAATTCCTCCCACAAGACCTTGCCGATCATAAGCGTGCGCGACCCGCCCAGCAGCGAGGGAATGACGAATTCGCCGATGGCGGGGATGAAGACCAGGAAACATCCGGCGATGATGCCGTTCCTGGACAGCGGCACCGTCACCAGCCAAAAGGCCGTGATGCGCGAACAACCCAGATCCTCGGCGGCCTCCAACAGCGACGCATCCATGCGTTCAAGCGCCGAGTAGACCGGCAGGATCATGAACGGCAGGTAGGTGTAGACGATGCCGATATAGACAGCGGTATTGGTGTTGAGGATCGTCAGCGGCTCGGAGATCAGCCCCATACCGATGAGCAACTGGTTAAGATACCCCTCGGTCGACAGAATCCCCATCCACGAATAGACCCGGATCAGGAAACTGGTCCAGAACGGCAGGATCACCAGCATCATCAGGGTCGGCCGCCAGTGGTCGGGCGCGTTGGCCATGCCATAGGCGATGGGATAGCCGACCAGCAGGGACATCACGGTGGATATGACGGCGATCTGCAGCGATGACAGATATGCCTTCCAGTACAGATCATCGGTGGTCAGGAACTCGAAATTCTCGAAATCGAGCCCGGCGAGGAATTCCTTGATCCCCGCCCACCCGGCCGTGAGGTCGAGCTTTGGCGTATAGGGTGGAATGGACAGCTCTGCGTCGCTGAGGCTGATCTTGAGAACGATCAGGAACGGCACCAGGAAAAGCGCCAGCAGCCAGAGATATGGAACGAGGATGAGAATCGCGCGGCGCATCGCTCAGCCCTCCAGCAGGACGGCGGCGGTGTCCGACCAACTGAGCCAGACCTCGTCCTCCCACGTAAAGGGACGGTTGGCCAGGCGGCGGGTGTTGGCGGTCTGGGCCTTGACGATCTTGCCGTTCGGCAGTTCGACCAGGTAGGTCGAGATGTTGCCGAGATAGGCGATATCCAGAATGCGCCCGCGCAGCATGTTGCGCCGCCCATCGGGTTTTTCCGCCGAGATTGCCACCTTTTCGGGGCGGATTGCCAGGTGGCAGGCCTGTCCCCTGGCAAAGCTCTTGTCGGTCTTGACAAAGAGCGGTGGCAGGCCCTCGGCGTGGGTGATCTCGTATCCGTCGCCCTCAGGCGTGGCGGTGCCGTCGATGATCGTGACCTCGCCGATGAAGTCGGCCACATAGACCGAATTGGGCTGTTCGTAGATGCGTGCGGGTGTGTCGGCCTGCACGATACGGCCGTGATCCATCACCGCCACGCGGCTGGCCACGGTCATCGCCTCTTCCTGGTCGTGGGTGACAATGACAAAGGTGGTGCCGGTCTTTTCCTGGATGTCCATCAGTTCGAACTGCGTATCCTGACGCAGCTTGGCATCCAGCGCGCCCAGCGGTTCGTCCAGCAGCAGCAGCTTGGGTGCCTTGGCCAGGCTGCGCGCCAGCGCCACCCGCTGCCGCTGGCCGCCGGATATCTGGTGCGGCTTGCGGCTGGCGAACTGTTCAAGCCGGGTGAGTTTCAGCATCTCGGCGACGCGGGCCTTGATGCTTTCCTTGTCCAGCCGGTCGCGTTTCAGCCCGAAGGCGATGTTTTCCCAGACGGTGAGATGCGGAAACAGCGCGTAGGACTGGAACATCATGTTCACCGCGCGCCGGTTGGGCGGGATCGGCGCGATGTCCTGGCCGCCCAGCAGGATGGTGCCCTCGGTCGGGGTCTCGAACCCCGCCAACATGCGCATCATCGTGGTCTTGCCACAGCCCGAAGGGCCCAGCAGGGCAAAGAACTCCTGCTCAAAGATATCGAAGGACTGGTTGTCGATGGCGGTGAAATCGCCGAACCGCTTGGTCACGCCGCGAAACTGGATGAGCGGCTTTGCCTGCGGATCGTTCCAGGGCTCGAATTCGGTTTGGCCCATGCCTGTCCCCCTGTTGTCGGGGCGGCATGCGGACCGGGCGCATACGCCCCACTTTGAAATTCAAACGGCCCGCGCGCCGGGCGTGCGGGCCGTTGTCGCGCTTGTCAGGTGCCTGACTTGATCTTGGTCCAGAGGCGCGTGACCACCCGCTGAATCTTGGCCGGGTAGGGCCGGGTGGTAAACAGGTTCTCCAGCGTTTCAGAGTCGGGATAGATGGCCGGATCGCCAATCACGTCCTCCAGCAGGTATTGCTGGCTGGCCTCGTTGCCGTTGGCGTAATAGACATAGTTCGACGCGGCGGCGGCGTTTTCAGCATCCATGATGAAGTTCAGGAACACATGCGCACCCTCGGGGTTGGGCGCGTCGACAGGAATCGCCATCTGGTCGAACCACATCTGCGCGCCTTCCTTGGCGGCGTGATAGGCGATCTCGACGCCGTTGTCGGCTTCGGCCGCGCGGTCGCGCGCCTGCAGGATGTCGCCCGACCAGCCCACCGCGACGCAGATATCGCCGTTGGCCAGCGCGTTGATGTATTCCGAACTGTGGAATTTCTGGATGTAGGGGCGCACCGCCATCAGCACCTCTTCGGTCTTGGCGATCACGTCGGGGTCGTGGCTGTCGGGGTCTTCACCGATGTATTTCAGCGCCATCGGGATCATCTCGGCCGGGGCGTCGAGGAAATGCACGCCGCATTCGGCAAGCTTTTCCATGTTCTCGGGGTTGAGCACCAGTTCGAGGCTGTTGATCGGCGCGTCCTCGCCCAGGATCTCGGTTACCTTGCCGACGTTGACGCCGATGCCGGTGGTGCCCCACATGTAGTTGATCGAGTATTCGTTGCCGGGATCGTACTGGTCGGTGCGGGCTTCGATCACGTCCCACATGTTTTCAAGGTTCGGCAGCTTGGACTTGTCGAGTCGCTGGAACGCGCCGGCCGAGATCTGGCGCTGCAGGAAGGTGCCCGAGGGCACAACCACGTCATAGCCCGACCCGCCGGCCAGCATCTTGGTCTCGAGCACCTCGTTGCTGTCGAAGACGTCATAGATCAGGTCGATGCCGGTTTCCTCTTCGAACTTGGTCAGCAGCTCTTCGTCGATGTAGTCGGACCAGTTGTAGACACGCACCTCGTCGGCCCAGGTGGCGGTGCCAAGGGCCAGAGCGGCAGTGGTCGTCAGGATCAGTCGCTTCATGTCACACTCCTGTTGGATCGTGTTCTTTTGCACTGGGTGAGGATTTGATCAAAAAATTCTCTACCTGGCAACAAGGCAATGTAGAAATGTACTCACGCCGGCGTTAAACTCGCAAGAACGCAAATGAAACGCCGGGAATGGGGTAGGTGGTGATGACGAAAATTGCAGACAAACCCAGGTCGATGCCCCAGGGGCACGTGCGGCTGCCGGCGCATGAACTGATCTACCGGCAGTTACGTGCGCTGGTACTATTCGGCGATCTCGCGCCCGGCCAGCCGGTGACCATTCAGGGCCTGACCGATCTGCTGGGCGCCGGAATGACCCCGGTAAGAGAGGCGATTCGCCGGCTGATCGCCGAGGGCGCGCTGGAGTTTCAAGGCAACCGCCGGGTGTGCGTTCCGCATCTCAGTGCCGACAATATCGGTGAATTGATCCTTGTAAGGCAATGGGTTGAGCCGCATCTGGCGCACTGCGCGACAGCCCATGCAACGGCAGAGGACCTCAAGCAACTTACCGCGCTCGACGACGAACTGGACGCGGCCATCGATCGCGGCGACCTGCGCGCCTACCTTGAAAGCAACTATCGCTTTCACAAGGTGGTCTATGACATTGCCGACGCGCCGATTCTGGCCGAGCTGGCAGATGGTTTGTGGCTGCGTTTCGGGCCGTCGCTGAGGGTGGTGTTCGGGCGGCTGGGCACGCAGAATCTGCCGGACAATCACAAGGCGATGCTGGCGGCGATGGCCGGCGGCGATGGCGATGGCGCCGCAGCGGCCATGCGCAAGGATGTGGCGCAGGGGATGGAGCTGGTGCGCATGGCCCTGACCGGGGGGCGCAGCTTGCGCTGATTCGATTGACGTTAAATAATTTGATCATATTATAGACGCGGCCCGGCCAGGCGCCGGCGGAACCGATTCCCGCTAGCAGGAGATGCATCACAATGACGCTGATCACAAACCACATGCCCACCGCCGAACTGCAGGCGATTGACGCGGCACACCACATGCATCCCTTTACCGAGGACAAGGACCTGGCGAAGAAGGGCGCGCGCGTGATCACCCGCGCCAACGGCGTGACCCTGACCGACAGTGACGGCAACGAATTTCTCGACGCCATGGCAGGGCTGTGGTGCGTCAATATCGGCTATGGCCGCAACGAACTGGCCGAGGCGGCAGCGCGGCAGATGACCGAACTGCCCTATTACAACACGTTTTTCCAGACGACCCATGTGCCGGCCATCGCCCTGGCCGAAAAGCTGGCCGATCTGGCGCCGTACGATCTGAACCACGTCTTCTTTGCCAGCTCCGGATCGGAGGCCAACGATACCAACATCCGCATGGTGCGCACCTACTGGGCCCAAAAGGGCCAGCCGGAACGCGACATCATCATTTCGCGCCGAAACGCCTATCATGGCTCATCCATGGGCAGCGGCAGCCTGGGCGGCATGTCGGCGATGCACGCGCAGGGCGGCATGCCCATCGCCGGCATCCACCATATCGGCCAGCCCGACTGGTGGTCTGAGGGCGGCGCCATGAGCCCCGATGAATTCGGGCTGATGCGGGCGCGTGAGCTGGAACAGGCTATCGAGGAACTGGGCGCGCACCGGGTCGCCGCCTTCATCGGCGAGCCGATCCAGGGCGCCGGCGGCGTGATCGTGCCGCCCTCGACCTATTGGCCCGAGATCCAGCGCATCTGCGACAAGCACGGTATCCTGCTGATCGCCGACGAGGTGATATGCGGCTTTGGGCGCACCGGCAACTGGTTCGGCTCGCAGACCTTCGGCATCCGCCCGCATATCATGACCATCGCCAAGGGCCTCAGCTCGGGCTATGCGCCGATCGGCGGCTCTATCGTCTGCGACGAGGTGGCCGAGGTGATCGCCGGCTGCGAGTTCGCCCATGGCTATACCTATTCCGGCCACCCGGTGGCCTGCGCCGTAGCGCTGGAAAACCTGCGCATCATGGATGAAGAGGGCATCGTTGACCGCGTCGCGGCCGAAACCGGCCCCTATCTGCAGCAAAAATGGGAAACGCTGGCCGATCACCCGCTGGTGGGAGAGACCAGGATGGTCGGGATGATGGGGTCGCTGGTGCTGACCCCGGACAAGGCAAGCCGCGCCACCTTTGCCTTTGACGCGGGCACCGTCGGGCTGATCTGCCGCGAGCACTGTTTCGCGTCTGGGCTGGTGATGCGGGCGGTGGGCGACCGCATGGTGATCTCGCCGCCGCTGGTGATGTCGCGCGACGATATCGACCGGCTGATCGAGCGGGCCACCAGGGCGTTGGACCTGACGCACGCGCGGCTGAAACAGGACGGCATGATGAAGGCTGCAGGGTAAAACACCCCATCGTCACGCCGCGTGGCGGCGTGGCAACGGGTATTTGAGACCAGAAAGAAGCAGGGGCGCGTTTCCGGCTTCTTTCTGGTTCGAAATACCCCCGCCGGAGGCGGACCTAGTCCTTGACGAACAGCTTGCGGGGCATGTTGCACAGGGGCTGGGCCGGACCGTCCTCGCGGATGAGGATGGTTTCTGTGGTTTCCAGTCCCCAGCTATCCATCCACAGGGCCGGCATGAAGTGGAACACCATTCCCGGCGTCAGCTCGGTTTCGTCCTCGCCACGGATCGAGGCGGTGCGCTCGCCCCAGTCGGGGGGGTAGGACAGGCCCACGGGGTAACCCATGCGCCCCTCGCGGTGGATGCCGTATTTCGCCAGCACACCCATAAAGGCATTGGCGATGTCGCAGGTGCGGTTGCCGGCGCGGGCGGCCTCCAGCCCGGCCTCGATCCCCTCGATCTGGGCCTTTTCAGCCTCGCGCATCTCGGCCGGCGGAGTGCCCAGGAACACCGTCCGGCACAGCGGCGCATGATAGCGGCGATAGCATCCCGAAAGTTCAAAGAACGTGGCCTCGCCCGCGCGCATCGGATGGTCGTTCCATGTCAGGTGCGCGGCGGTGGCGTCCAGCCCCGAGGGCGTCAGCGGCACGATGGCGGGGTAGTCACCCCAGATATCGTCAACCCCGGTCAGCCCGGCGTGAAAGAGGTCGGCGACCAGCTCGTTCTTGCGCACGCCCGGCGCGGCGCGGTCGATGGCCGTCTGCACCACCTTTTCCGAGAGGCGCGCCGCCTTGCGGATAAAGCCGATCTCTTCGTCCGATTTCACCAGCCGCTGCCAGTTGACCAGCGCGGTGGCGTCGGAAAACCGCGCCTGCGGCAGTTCCGCCGTCAGCACCGCATGGGCCTTGGCCGAGTAGTAGTAGTTTTCCATCTCGACCCCGATGCGTGCGGTCTCGAACCCGAGGTCGCGGATATGCGCGGCCAGGTCCTGCATCGGGTGGCGGGTGGTGGACTGAACGTAGCTGTCGGCGTAGCCGAGAATGCGGTCGTCCGGCATCCAGCAGGTGCGCCGTCCGCCCATCATATCCATGTGCCGGCCCCACCAGATCGGTGTGCCCTCCAACGGGACCAGCACCCCCTGATGAACGTAGAAGGACCAGCCGTCATAGGCGGTCAGCCAGGCCTGGTTCGACGGGTCGGTGACGAACAGCAATTCGATACCGGCACGTTCCATCGCCGCGCGGGTCAGGGCAAGGCGGCGGTCATATTCGGCCTGGGAAAAGGGCAGGTCCTTGTCGCTCATTTCTGGTTGCTCCTTTCGTCGTGTTGCTTTCAGTCTTACCGGCAAAGGCAGCGACCTGATGGGTGGAAACCGGCTGTTTCCATGTCGTTTTCGGTGATCGAGGGCGGCAGAGTTGACGCCGGGCCCTGACGCGGCAAGAGTGCGCGGCAGGTGACAGGGAGAGACGCGTGACGCCGACACTGGCCGATATCATGGCAGCTGCGCGGGTGATCTGCGGGGTGGCGGATGGCACCCCGCTGGTGCCGTCGCCCCATATGAGCGGGGTTGCGGGCCATGACTTTCTGCTCAAGCTCGAGATCGCGCAGCCGATTGGCGCGTTCAAGCTGCGGGGCGCGCTGAACGCGGTGGCGGGGCTGGGCAATGTCGCCGGCGTCACCTGCTGTTCGACCGGCAATCATGGGCGCGGGGTGGCCTGGGCGGCACGCGAACGCGGGCTGCGCGCGGTGATCTGCATGTCCGAGCTGGTGCCCCGGGCCAAGGTCGAAGGCATCCGCGCGCTGGGCGCCGAAGTGCGGATCACGGGGCGCAGCCAGGACGACGCGCAGGCCGAGGCAGCGCGGCTGGTTGCCGAGGAGGGGCTGGTGGAAATCCCCCCCTTCGACGATGCCCGCGTGATCGCGGGGCAAGGCACCATCGGGTTGGAGATCATGGCCCGCCGCCCCGACCTGGACATGCTGCTGGTGCCGCTTTCGGGCGGGGGCCTGGCTGCGGGCGTGGCGCTGGCGGCAAAGACGATCAAGCCGGGCATCCGCGTTGTCGGCGTTTCGATGGATCGGGGCGCGGCGATGCATGACAGCCTGCGCGCGGGCCGCCCGGCGCCGGTCGATGAGGTGCCCAGCCTTGCCGACAGCCTGGGCGGCGGCATCGGGGCGGATAACCGGCTGACCCTTGCCATGTGCCGCGACCTGCTGGACGAGGTCGTGCTGGTGGGCGAGCAAGACATCTATCGCGCCATGCAGGTGCTGTATCACGAAGACCGGATCGTGGCCGAGGGCGGCAGCGCGGTGGGGTTGGCGGCAGTTCTGACCGGGCGGGTGCGGCCCGCCGGGCCGGCGGCGACCATTATCACCGGGCGCAACCCGGACATGGAGATGTTCACCCGCGTGGTAACCGGGCAGGACGTGGTGCTGGGCGATCTGACCGTCAGGGGGAGTGTATATCAGGGAGGATGCGTCGATGGCCCATGACATCCGGGTACTGACCGAGGCGGAATTGCGCGGGCTGGTCGCGCTCGACATCGGGCTGATCGACGTGATCGAGGGTGCCTTTGTCGCGCTGGCCAAAGGCGACGTGGTGATGCCGCCGGTGCTGTCGATGGAGTTGCCGATGGTCAACGGCGAGGTCGACGTCAAGACCGCCTATATCCCCGGGCTGGACGGGTTCGCGATCAAGGTCAGCCCCGGCTTTTTTGACAACGCCAAGCTGGGCCTGCCCAGCCTGAACGGGCTGATGGTGCTGTTCTCGGCGCAAACCGGGCAGGTCATGGCTCTGTTCTTGGACAATGGCTATCTGACCGATATCCGCACCGCGGCCGCCGGGGCGGTAGCGGCGCGGCACCTGGCGCCTGCAAGGGTCGCAACCGCCGGTGTCATCGGCACCGGGGTGCAGGCGCGGCTGCAGATGCAGGCGGCGCATCTGGTGCGCCCGTTCAAGCGGCTGATCGTCTGGGGGCGCGACGGGCAGCGGGCGGCGGAATGCGCGCGCGACCTGGCCAACGTGCTGCCGGTGGAGGCCGAGACCGTCTCGGACCCGGCGCAACTGGTGGCGGAAAGCCAGCTGGTGGTGACGACGACGCCGGCGCGGGCGCCGGTGCTCAGGGCCGAGTGGCTGCATCTGGGGCTGCACATCACCGCGATGGGGTCGGACCAGCCCGGCAAGAACGAATTGGAGCCAGAGGCGCTGGCGCGGGCGGACCTGTATGTTGCCGACCGCGCGACCCAGGTGCAGAGCATGGGCGAGCTGCGCAGCGCCATCGATGCCGGGTTCTGGCAGGGCGGCATCCCGGCCGAACTGGGGCAGGTCATCACCGGAACCGCGCCGGGACGGCGCAGCCCCGAGGACATCACCATCGTCGACCTGACCGGAACCGGGGCGCAGGACACCGCGATTGCAAGCCATGTTCATGCCCTGCTGCAAGGCCGTGATACCGGGACGGTGATCAGCGCATGAAGCTTGACGCGCGCGACATCGAGATCCTGCGGGTGCTTTCGACCCACGGACGGATCACCAAAGCCGCGCTGGCCGAACGCGTCGGCCTGTCGGCCAGCCCCTGCTGGGAGCGGCTGCGCAAGCTGGAAGAGGCCGGCATCATCGAGGGCTACGGCGCGCGCATCGCCCTGCGAAAGCTGGGGCCGCATGTCACCGTCTTTGTCGCCGCCGAGTTGCACGACCACACTGCGGCGGCATTTCGCCTGTTCGAAGCGAGCGTGCAGCACCATGATGAGATCGTCGCCTGCTGGGCGCTGGGCGGGGGGTTCGATTACCTGCTGCAGATCGTGACCCGTGACATCGACAGCTATCAGCGCCTGGTCGATACCCTGCTGGAGGCGCGGGTCGGACTGGCGCGCTATTTCACCTATGTTGTGACCAAGCCGGTCAAGGGCGGCGGCGCCCCGCCGCTGGATGTGCTGCTGGGCGGGTGAGGCGGCAACTGGGTGAGAGGGCCGGGCGGAGACTCGGCATCAGTGGCCGCCTGCAGAAGAATCTTCTGCACGAGCGCGATATTTAAGCCTCGCTGACTGCGCAGTCGGAAGTATCGTCTGCCTGTGGGCAAACGAGGAGACGCAGCTTGGACAAGGCCATCACCCTGTGCGAGGAAATCGCCGACAAGGCGCTGGTACGCAGTTTTTCCCATATCGGCGGCAAATGGTGCGCTGCCGGCTCGGGCGAAACCTTGGCGGTGCACGATCCCGCTACGGGTGATCGGTTGGGCGATGTGGCCAGCCTGTCGGCAGAAGAATCTGCCGCTGCCGTCGATGTGGCGCAGGCGGCCTTTGCCGGCTGGTCGATGACCCTGCCGCAAGAACGCTCAGTGATCCTGCGCCGCTGGTTCGAGCTGATGATGGAACACCGCGACGACCTGGCGCGCATCATGGTGCTGGAACAGGGCAAGCCCCTGTCAGAGGCGCGCGGCGAGATCGACTACGCCGCCGGGTTCGTCGAATATTACGCCGAAGAGGCCAAGCGCCCCAATATCGAAGGCGTGACAAGCCACCTGCCTGATGCCGAGGTCGAGCTGTGGCTGGAACCTGTCGGCGTGGCGGCGCTGATCACGCCCTGGAACTTTCCCGCCGCGATGCTGACGCGCAAGGCGGCGGCCGCGATGGCGGCGGGCTGCACGGTGGTGGCCCATCCCAGCCACGAAACCCCGTTTTCGGCACTGGCGCTGGCCGAACTGGCCGAACGCGCCGGGGTGCCGGCGGGGGTCTTCAACGTGGTGACGGGCCGCGCCTCGACCGTGGTGCCGCCGTGGACGGCGGATGCCCGGGTGCGGGTCTTGTCCTTTACCGGCTCTACCGAGGTGGGGCGGCTGCTCTATCGCCAGTCGGCGGACACGGTGAAAAAGCTGGTGATGGAGCTGGGCGGCCACGCGCCGGTGATCGTGTTCAAGGGGGCCGACCTGGATACCGCCGTGGCCGAGACGATGGCGGCGAAATGGGCGACCTCGGGGCAGGATTGCCTGGGCGCCAACCGCATCTATGTCGAACGCCCGATCTATGACGAATTCTGCCACCGCTTTGTTGCCGCCACGCAGGCGCTGACGATGGGGCCGGGCATGGACGACCCCGATATCGGCCCGCTGATGAACGAGGCGGCGGTGCAAAAACAGGAAAGCCATGTCGCCGACGCGCTGGAAAAGGGGGCGATGCTGGCCTGCGGCGGTGAACGCGCGGCTGAACTTGGCCCGCTGTTCTATCGCCCGACGGTGCTGACGGACGTGCCCGACGAGGCGGCGATCATGCACGAGGAAACCTTTGGCCCGGTGGCGCCGATCACGCCCTTTGATACCGAAGAAGAGGTGATAAACCGCGCCAACGCCACCGAATACGGGCTGGTCGCCTATGTGCACAGCCACGATCCGCGCCGCATCTACCGTGTCGCCCGCGCGCTGCAGTTCGGCATGGTGGCGGTGAACCGCACCAAGGTTACCGGCGCGCCGATCCCCTTTGGCGGCGTCAAGCAGTCGGGCCTGGGCCGCGAGGGTGCCCGCAAGGGCATGGAGGAATTCATGGAGATCAAGTACGTCTGCCGCGATTGGGCGTGAGCGGCCGAAAACCTGGAAATGAGATAGATGCGGAGCTTTCAACCTCCGTGTTCCGGACCGAGCGAAAGGGAAGACAATGCTTCGAAACGACCAACTGGACCAGTGGGACCGCGACACCTTTTTTCACCCCTCGACGCATCTGGCGCAGTTCGCGCGCGGCGAGACGCCCAACCGGATCGTGACCGGCGGGTCGGGCTGCCATATCGAGGATCGTGACGGCAACCGCCTGCTGGATGCGTTCGCCGGGCTTTATTGCGTGAATGCCGGCTATGGCCGCACCGAGATCGCCGAGGCGATTGCCGCCCAAGCGCGCGAGCTGGCCTATTACCACGCCTATGTCGGTCACGGCACCGAGGCCAGCATCACCCTGGCCAAGATGATCCTCGACCGGGCGCCCAAGGGGATGAGCAAGGTCTATTTCGGGCTGGGTGGCTCGGACGCGAATGAGACCAACATCAAGCTGATCTGGTACTACAACAACATCCTTGGCCGGCCGGAAAAGAAAAAGATCATCAGCCGCTGGCGGGGTTATCACGGCTCGGGCCTGATGACCGGCTCGTTGACCGGGCTGGAGCTGTTTCACCGCAAGTTCGACCTGCCGCTGACGCAGGTCGTACATACCGAGGCGCCCTATTACTATCGCCGCGAAGACACCAGCCAGAGCGAGGCGGATTTCGTCGCCCATTGCGTCGCATCGCTGGAGGAATTGATCGAGCGCGAGGGTGCCGACACCATCGCCGCCTTCATCGGCGAGCCGGTGCTTGGCACCGGCGGCATCGTGCCCCCGCCGGCAGGGTATTGGCAGGCAATTCAGGAAGTGCTGGATCGCCATGACATCCTGCTGGTCGCCGATGAGGTGGTGACCGGTTTCGGGCGGCTGGGCACCATGTTCGGGTCGGATCATTACGGGATGCGGCCCGACCTGATCACCATCGCCAAGGGGTTGACCAGCGCCTATGCGCCGCTGTCGGGCTCTATCGTAGGCGACCGGATGTGGAAGGTCTTGGAAGACGGCACCGACGAAAACGGCCCCATCGGACACGGCTGGACCTATTCGGCCCACCCCATCGGTGCCGCCGCCGGTGTGGCTAACCTGCGCCTGCTGGACGATCTGGATCTGATCACCAATGCCGGGGCGGTGGGCGACTACCTGAACCAGCAGATGACGCAGGCGCTGGGCGGACATGCCAATGTCGGCGAGGTGCGCGGCGAGGGGATGCTGTGCGCGGTCGAGTTCGTCAAGGACCGCGACGACCGGGTCTATTTTGACGCCGGCGACAAGGTGGGGCCGCGGATCGCGGCGGCGCTGCTGGAACGCGGCGTGATCGGCCGGGCGATGCCTCAGGGCGACATCCTGGGCTTTGCGCCCCCCTTCTGCCTGACCCGCGAGGAGGCGGACGAAGTCGTGGCAAAAACCGCCGATGCGGTTGGCTCGGTTCTGGGGTAGGCCGGCTGGCCCCGATCGTGCTGCAGTGCCGCATTTTGTTATAAGAGAGCCGCAAATCGGTTGCATCGGGGCGTTAGAACGGGTTTAGTGTGGGGAAAAAGCGCGCCAATCGCGCATGACCAAAATGGGGAGAGACTGTTTGTCCGAATCGCAGAGTGGCGATGCGTTTGTAGCGTTCGAGCGCGTGCAAAAGAGCTATGATGGCGAAAATCTGGTCGTCAAGGATCTGAACCTGTCGATGCCCAAGGGCGAATTCCTGACAATGCTGGGGCCGTCGGGATCGGGCAAGACCACCTGTCTGATGATGCTGGCCGGTTTCGAGACCGCCACGCACGGAAAAATCCTGCTGGACGGGGTGTCGATCAACAACATCCCGCCGCATAAGCGTGGCATCGGCATGGTGTTCCAGAACTACGCCCTGTTCCCGCACATGACCGTGGCCGAGAACCTGAGCTTTCCGCTGGAGGTGCGCAAGATCGGCAAATCCCAGCGCGAGGAAAAGGTTCGCCGCGCGCTGGACATGGTGCAGATGGGCGAATTCGGCGGCCGCCGTCCGGCGCAACTGTCGGGTGGTCAGCAGCAGCGTATCGCGCTGGCCCGCGCGCTGGTGTTCGAACCAGAGCTGGTCCTGATGGACGAGCCGCTGGGCGCGCTGGACAAGCAGCTGCGCGAGCACATGCAGTTCGAAATCACCAAGCTGGCGCATGACTTGGGTATCACCACGGTCTATGTCACGCACGACCAGACCGAGGCGCTGACCATGTCCGACCGGGTGGCGGTTTTCAACGATGGCCGCATCCAGCAACTCGCGCCGCCCGACGAGCTGTATGAAAGCCCGCAGAACAGTTTCGTCGCCCAGTTCATCGGCGAGAACAACACGCTCGAAGGTACGGTCAAGGAAATCCGCAACGGCGTCGCGCTGGTCGAGCTGGACGATGGCGAGGTGATCGACGCCAAGCCGGTGAACGTCAGCCAGCCGGGCGAACGCACCACCATCTCGATCCGGCCTGAACGGGTCGAGGTCGATCTTTCCCGGCTGAGCGAGAACGCGCACACGCTAAATGCCGAGGTGGCCGAGTTCATCTATATGGGCGACGTGTTCCGCACCCGGCTCAAGGTGGCGGGGCGCGACGATTTCATCGTCAAGACACGCAATTCCGCCGATCAGCAGCGGCTAAAGCCGGGCACCCAGATCAAGATCGGCTGGCAGCCCGAGGATTGCCGGGCACTGGAAGCGGTCTAAGAGTACAAGGGAATGTGCCCGCATGGGCGCGTTTTTCCGAGGCTTTGCCGTTCCTACCCGTGACGCAAAGCCGGCTTGAAAGCAACGGGACAACGAAAGGGAAAATGACATGAGATTGACGAAGATACTTCTTGCTTCTTCTGCGCTGGCCGTATCGGCCGGGGCAGTTGCGGCCGCGGACATGGCCAACTCGATGACGTTGGTCTCGTGGGGCGGCGCCTATCAGAAAAGTCAGGTCAACGCCTATTCCGAGCCCTACAAGGCCATGCATCCGGACCTGGAAGTGGTCTGGGACGAAAGCTCGAACGAGGCGGTGGCCAAGCTGCGCGCCATGGACGAGGCCGGCAACGTCACCTGGGACGTGGTCGACGTGGTGGCCGCGGACGCACTGCGGCTGTGCGACGAGGGGCTGGCGATGGAAATCGACCCCGATGTGCACCTTGCAGCGGCGCCCGACGGCACCTCGGCCGCGGATGACTTCGGCGACCTGCTGGTCGGCGATTGCTACATCCCGCAGATCGTCTATTCGACCACCTTCGGCTATCGCACCGACATGGTGCCCGATGGCGTCGAGCCGCCGAACGACATCTGCGACGTGTTCGACCTGGAAACCTATCCGGGCAAGCGCAGCCTCGAAAAGCGGCCGATCAACAACATGGAATGGGCGCTGCTGTGTGACGGCGTGGCCAAGGAAGACGTCTATGACGTGCTGGCGACCCCGGAAGGGCAGCAGCAGGCGCTGGACAAGCTGGCCACCATCAAGGACAGCGTCGTCTGGTGGTCGGCCGGTGCCGACACGCCGCAGCTGCTGGCCGATGGCGAGGTTTTCATCGGGTCGACCTATAACGGCCGTCTCTTCAGCGTGATCGAAGAGCAGAAACAGCCCGTCGCCATGATGTGGGACGCCCAGGTGTTCGACCTCGACGGCTGGATCATCCCGGCCGGCCTGCCCGAAGACCGCCTGGCCCGTGCGCTCGACTTCATCATGTTCGCCACCGACACCCAGCGTCTGGCAGACCAGGCCGCGTACATCTCGTACGGCCCGGCGCGCAAATCGTCGGCTCCGCTGGTGGGCAAGCATGCCGAACTGGGCATCGAAATGGGCCCGCACATGCCGACCGATCCGGAAAACGCCAAGAACACGTTCCTCTATAACTACGAGTTCTGGGCTGATTACCGCGACGACATCGACGCCAAGTTCCAGGCGTGGCTGGCGCAATAATCGCCAGGCCTGACATTTGACGATACGGGGGGGCGGTTCGCCCGGCCCCCCGCCTCCGAAAGAAGAATTCCGGCGAGGGCGAGATGAGCGACACTACCGATACCGGCCCGGTTCTTGCGGCAGACGGAACGCCGCTGAAGCGCAGCCTGAACCGTGCGCTGCGTGCCCAGAAAATGCGGGCGCTTATGCTGATCGCGCCGCTTCTGATCTTTGTTCTCGTCACCTTTATCGCGCCGATTCTGGACATGCTTTTCCGGTCGGTCGAAAACCAGATCGTTTCCAACACCCTGCCCTATACGGTCGAGCAACTGGCCGACTGGGACCCCGAAACCGGCGAGGCGCCGGGAGATGCGGTTTTTGCCGCGCTTTACAAGGACATGTTCATTGCCGCCGAAACCAAGCGGCACACGCGCCTCGGTACCCGGCTGAACTATGAACAGGTCGGCCTGTCCTCGATGTTCCGCGGCAGCGGCCGCCAGATAGACGATTTCGGCAAGGACCAGATCAAGGCGCTCGAAAAGCTGGACAATTCGTGGAAAGATGCCGCCTTCTGGTACGCCCTGATGACCGGGGGCGAGGGCGCCGAGGGCCATACCGCCCTGCTGAATGCCCAGCGCGTGCGGATGGCCACCGTGACCGGTGACGACTATGACGGCGACATCGGTTTCGTTCCGGGCCGCGCCATCGCTGCGTTGCTGCCCGAAACGGCGCAGGCCTATACCGCGTTTGCCCTCTTTACCGCCGTCGAGGACGAGGATGTCGTCGCCGAGGAAAAGCCGTGGGAGGCGGTCAAGGTGGCCCTCATCCGCGACTTGCAGGCGGGTGCGGATGTTGCCGGTTATGACGGCCCCGGCGCGGCAGAGCTGCGCGCGGCGCAGGAACTGGCGGCTGAACTGCCGGCCTTGGATTTCCGGCAGGCATTCACCGCCAGCGACAAGGGCTGGTCAGACCCCGAGACGTGGCGCACGATCCAGATCTACAGCCCCGATCTGACTTCGGGCTATTTCCTGAACGCCGTCGACCTCAAGCAGAGCGCCGACGGGATCGAGCCGCGCCCCGAGAACGAACGCATCTACATCAAGCTGTTCAAGCGCACGCTGTTCATGTCGTTAGTGATCTGCGGCGCCTGCATCGTGCTGGCCTACCCGGTGTCGTACCTGCTGGCCACCCTGCCGATGCGCACGGCGAACCTGCTGATGATTTTGGTGCTGCTGCCGTTCTGGACATCACTTTTGGTGCGCACCAGTGCGTGGAAGGTGATGCTGCAACAGCAGGGTGTGATCAACGACGTGCTGGTTTGGCTGGGGCTGGTCAACGATGCCGGCAGGCTGGTGATGATCAACAACCAGTTCGGCACCATCGTGGCGATGACGCATATTCTGCTGCCGTTCATGATACTGCCGATGTATTCGGTCATGTCGACCATTCCGCCGGCCTATGTGCGCGCGGCCAAATCGCTGGGCGCGACCAACTGGACAGCCTTCTGGCGGGTCTATTTCCCGCAATCGGTGCCGGGGATTGGGGCGGGGTCGATCCTCGTCTTCATCCTGTCTATCGGCTACTATATCACCCCCGAACTGGTCGGGGGGACCACCGGTACCTTCATTTCCAACCGGATCGCCTATCACATCTCGTCTTCGCTCAACTGGGGGCTGGCGGCGGCGCTGGGCACGATTTTGCTCGCGGCGGTGCTGATCCTCTACTGGGCCTATGACAAGATCGTGGGCATCGACAACGTTAAGCTGGGATAGGGCGATGGCGACTTACACGCTGAAATACGTCGAAAAGAAACCGCTGTCGTTCTCGCTGCAGGTGCTGGCGGCGGCGGGGGGCTTTGTCGGGCTCTTTGTCGGGGCGGCGCAAAGCACCATGCTCAACGGTGTGATCGGTGGCGCGGTGCTGATGGCGGTGCTGGGGGTCCTGGCGTTGTCGGTTCTGGACGAGAAACTGGAAAAGCCGTTCCGCTGGGGTGTCATCTTGCTGATGGCGGCAGGCGGCTGGTACTTGGGCGGGCTGGCGGGGCTGATCGTCGGCGGGCTTTTCGGCTGGTTCTTCGGCTGGTTCATCTACTGGATCGGCGAGGGACGGTACCGCGCGACGCTGCTGCCCTATCTGACGCCGGGGCAGGTGCTGGGGCATTACACCTTTCGCGTCGTCTGCGGGCTGATCTTCTTTTTCCTGATCACGCCCATCGTGGTGGTGATGCCGCTGTCGTTCAACGCCGAGAACTTTTTTACCTTCACGCCCAAGATGCTGTCGCTTGACCCCGAGGGGTATTCGCTCAAGCATTACCGCGATTTCTTTACCAACCCCGACTGGCAACAGGCGCTGTGGAACTCGGTTTCGATCGCGCCGGTGGCAACCCTTTTGTCGGTCAGCTTTGGCACGCTGGCGGCGATCGGGCTGTCGTCTGAACACGTCCCGTTCCGCCGCGCGATCATGGCGATCCTAATCTCGCCGATGATCGTGCCGCTGATCATCTCGGCGGCGGGCATGTATTTTTTCTATTCCAGGCTGGGGCTGCAAGGCACCTTTTGGGGTGTGGTGCTGGCGCATGCCGCGCTGGGCATTCCTTTTGTCATCATCACCGTCACGGCGACGCTGGTGGGGTTTGACCGTTCGCTGACGCGTGCCTCGGCCAGCCTGGGCGCCAACCCGGTGACGACCTTCTTTCGGGTGCAGATGCCGCTGATCCTGCCCGGCGTGATCTCGGGCGGGCTGTTTGCCTTCATCACCTCGTTCGACGAGGTTGTGGTCGTGCTCTTCGTCGGCTCGGCCGGGCAAAAGACGCTGCCCTGGCAGATGTTCACCGGCCTGCGCGAACAGATTTCGCCGACAATCCTGGCGGTGGCGACGATCCTGGTGGGGGTATCCATCGTGCTGCTGACGACGGTGGAAATGCTCAGACGGCGGTCTGAACGGCTGCGGGGGTTGAGCCCGGGCTGAGCGCGATAGCGGGCGAGAAATATCTCGACCGCACCGTTCACGACGCGCTCTTTCTCGGAAAACAGCAGCCGCTGGTCGGGGAAATACCTGTAAAGCATCGCCTTGGACACGCCGGCGGTGCGGGCGATCACGTCGATGCTGGCGCTATCCAACCAGGCGGCCAAAACACCTGCCGGGCGCCGTTAGCACCTGTTCGAACTTGCGACCTTTCTTGATTTCAGCGACCGTGGCCATCATCCCTGCTCTCCGGGATGCTGGCCAGCCACGCTCGTTGGGCCAGCGCGACAACTGCAAGCCGGTGAGAGGGGGCGGGTCTTGTGATCGTTGTCAGTGTCTAAAGGTTAGAATCGTTCTAGAAAGGAATGATCCAATGATACCAGGTGTGTCGGCGCGCCGCCGCTTCTCCGATCTCAACGAACAAGAGGTTCTGGCGCTGGCGATCTCGTCGGAAGAGGATGATGGCCGCATCTACCGGTCATATGCACAGATGCTGCGTGATGATTTTCCCGACACGGCAAAGGTCTTTGACGGCATGGCCGAGGAAGAGGATGGCCACCGCCACGCCCTGATCGAGCTGCATCGGAAACGATTTGGCGATGTGATCCCCCTGATCCGGCGCGAACATGTGGCCGGCTATTATGCCCGCCGCCCTGTCTGGCTGGTGGAAAACCTCGGTCTTGACCGCACCCGTGAAGAGGCCGCGGCGATGGAACACGATGCCGAGCGGTTTTACCTCAAGGCCGCGGCGCGCAGCCAGGATGCCGATACCCGCAAGTTGCTGGGTGACCTGGCAGCAGCCGAATCGCATCATCGGGACCGCGCCGATGCGCTGGAAGAGGAACACCTGGGCGAAGATGCCCGCGAGAGGGAGGATCGCACCGCCAAGCGCCAATTCGTGCTGACCTGGGTGCAGCCGGGCCTGGCCGGGCTGATGGATGGCTCTGTCTCGACCCTGGCGCCGATCTTTGCCACCGCGTTCGCCACGCAGGACACATGGACCACCTTCCAGGTCGGGCTGGCCGCCAGCATTGGCGCGGGCATATCCATGGGGTTCACCGAGGCCGCCAGCGACGATGGCGAGCTGTCGGGCCGGGGCAGCCCCCTGAAACGCGGCATCGCCAGCGGCGTGATGACGGCGCTTGGCGGACTGGGGCACGCGCTGCCCTATCTGATCCCGGATTTCCTGACCGCGACGGTGATTGCCTTTGTCGTCGTCTTTGTCGAGCTGTGGGCGATCGTGTGGATGCAGACCCGCTATATGGAAACGCCGTTCTTCCGCGCGACATTTCAAGTGGTGCTGGGCGGCGCGCTGGTCTTTGCCGCCGGCATCCTGATCGGCAGCGGTTAGAAAAGGGGGCTGTCTGCCCCCTCTTGCCCCGGCCACATGTCCGGGGCAATTCACCCCCGAGGATATTTTCCAAACAAAAGAAGCAACGCTTTCTTAACCCTGTCGCGCCAGGATCGGGGCGCGGTACAGGCGGGGACGCCGATGACCGCAACAGGAGAAGGCCGGGCGGCACGGGCGCGTCCTGCGGGGGCGGGGGCAACTCTGCCCCCTTCTTCTGTTTGGCAAATATCCCGGGGGAGTCGCGGCCCTGCGGGCCGCGGCGGGGGCAGCGCCCCCTGCCGCTTTGCGGCTTGCGCAACCGTCGCCCCGTGCTAACAAGGCGGGAATGCTGGATATCTTTTTGCAGACGCTGCCGTTTTTCCTGATCCTCGGGTTGGGCTATGGGGCCGGGCTGACCCGGTTTTTCCCCGAGGAGGCGACTGCGTGGCTGACCAAGTTCGTATTCTACTTTGCGCTGTCGGCGATGTTGTTTCGGTTTGCCGCCAACCTGTCGGTGAGCGAAGTCTTCGACATGCGTTTCGTCGCCGCCTATCTGTGGGCGACGGGGTTTGTCTATGGCATCGTCATGCTGGTGGCGTTCCTGCGCGGCACATCCATTGAGGAGGCGGCCATCGAGGCGCAGTGCGGGGTGATCGGCAATGTCGGTTTCCTGGGCGTACCGATGCTGACGCTGCTGATGGGCGAGGCCGCGATCGGGCCGGTGATGCTGGTGCTGTCGATCGACCTGATCGTGTTTGGCTCGCTTGTGGTAATCCTGGTCACCGGATCACGCGACGAGGGCGGGGGCGCGGCGGTGCTGCGCACGGTGGGGTTGGGGCTGTTGAAGAACCCGATGATCGTGGCAATCGTGCTGGGGCTGGGCTGGTCGACATTACAGTTGCCGATTCCGCGCGTGATGAACGGGTTCCTGGAGCTTTTGGGAGGCGCGGCAACGCCCGGCGCGCTTTTCGCCATCGGCGCATCTCTGGCGTCGAAATCGGCAGAGCGGCCGTTCGTGGCCGGGTGGCTCAGCCTGTCGAAGCTGGTGCTGCACCCGGCGGCGGCGGCGTTTGCGGCGCTGGTGCTGTTCTCGGTCGAACCATATGCCGCTGCGGTGATGATTGCCGCTGCATCGCTGCCGGTGGCAGGCAACGTCTATATCCTGGCGCAGCATTACGGTGTCGCGCCGCACCGGGTTTCGGCTTCGATCCTGATCTCGACGGCGTTTGCGGTCCTTACCGTGTCGCTGGTGATCGGCTGGGTCAGTGTGCTTTACTGACAGTTGGGGCCGACGGAAAAGGAGGCTGAAAGAGAATGGAAACGGTTTCGGAAAACGCATGTTTCGAGGGACAGCAGGGGGTTTACACCCACGCGTCCGAAGTCTGCGGATGCGACATGACCTTTGGCCTGTTCCTGCCGGAAGAGGCGCGCGATGCCCCGGTGCCGGTGCTGTGGTACCTGTCGGGGCTGACCTGCACGCATGAGAACGCGATGGTAAAGGCCGGCGCACAGAAGTGGGCGGCCGAGCAGGGGCTGGCGGTGGTCTTTCCCGACACCAGCCCCCGCGGTGCGGATGTGGTAGATGATGATGCCTATGACATGGGCCAGGGGGCCGGCTTTTATGTCAACGCCACCCAGGCGCCCTGGGCGCCGCATTTCAGAATGTGGGACTATATCGCCGAGGAACTGCCAACCCTGATCGGGGCGGAATTCGCGCTGGACATGGACCGCCAGGCCATCACCGGGCATTCGATGGGCGGGCATGGTGCGCTGACGCTGGCGATGGGCCTGCCGGGGCGGTTCAGCTCGGTCTCGGCCTTTGCGCCGATCTGCCACCCGACGGCAAGCGACTGGGGCCGCAAGCAGTTCACTGCCTATCTGGGCGAGGACGAGGCCGCCTGGGCCGCCCATGATGCCACGCTGCTGATGCGCGAGCGCGGTTTCGACGGGCCGGTGCTGACCGACACCGGCACGAAGGACCAGTTCTTCGGCCTGCTGGGCACCCACGATTTCGCCCATGCGGCCGCCGAACGGGGCCAGCCCGTGACGATACGGCTGCAGCCGGGATATGATCACAGCTATTTCTTTGTCACCACCTTCATGGAAGACCACGTCGCCTTTCACGCCGAAGCACTGTACGCGGGGGCGGTATGAGCCAGCCGGGCCAATACGACCCGATCATCCCCGGCCCGCATGGGCTGGAGGTGACCGACGCGGACGAGACCAGGGCGGCAAGGGCCGGCATGACGTGATCTATGTCGACGCCGATGCCTGCCCCGTGAGGGCCGAGGTCGAGCGCGTGGCGACGCGTCACCGGGTGCGGGTTTTCGTCGTCTCGAACGGTGGTATCCGGCCCTCGGCCAACCCGCTGGTGGAGACGGTGGTCGTGTCCGAGGGGCCGGACGTGGCCGATTTGTGGATTGCCGAGCGCGCGGGCGCGGGCGATGTCGTCATCACCGCTGACATTCCGCTGGCGGCGCGCTGTGTCGAGGGCGGGGCGCAGGTGCTCAAACCCGATGGCGAGGCGCTGACCGCCGCCAATATCGGCAACGTGCTGGCCACGCGCGACCTGATGACCGATCTGCGCGCCGCCGACCCGTTCCGCCAAGGCGGGGGCAAGGGGTTTACCAAGGCAGACAGGGCGCGTTTTCTGGATGCACTGGAACGGGTATTGCGGAGAATCACCGCATCTGGCGTGAAATGACCATGCCAATCGAGGCGGTGATTTTCGACATCGGCAACGTGCTGATCGAATGGCAGCCAGAGCGGTATTTTGACCGCGTCATCGGTGCAGCGCATCGGCGCGCCTTGTTTGCCGATGTGGATATTCACGCGATGATGACGCGGATCGACAGCGGCGGTGATTTCAACGAGGTGATCGGACAGACAGCCGACAGGCACCCGAACTGGCGATCCGAGATCATGCGCTTTCGCTGGTGCTGGTGCGACATCGCGCAGCCCGCGATACCGGGCACGGTGGCGATCCTGCGCGCGCTCAGGGCGCGGGGGGTGCCGGTCTTTGCGCTCAGCAATTTCGGGGCGGCCAATTTCCCGCTCAGCGAGGCGCAATTTCCGTTTCTGGCCGAGTTCGACCGCCGCTATATCTCGGGCGAGATGGGGATGGCCAAACCCGACCCGGAAATCTATGCCGCGGTCGAGGCCGATTGTGCCATCGCGCCCGAACGCCTGTTATTCACCGACGACCGGGCCGACAATATCGCCGCCGCCGCCGCGCGCGGATGGCGCACACATCTGTTTGACGGCGCGGCCGGGCTGGCGCAGTCTTTGCGCGACACCGGGCTGCTGCAAGCGGAGGACACGGCATGAGCGCGACCATCATTCCCTTTGAAGAGGGCGAGGCGGGGCTTGACTGGATGGCGCTTTGCGCCGCCTTTGAGGCTGGGCATAAACTGCCCAAGGCCGAGATCGGCGATACCTTTCTTTACCGCGATCCCGACACGTTGCTGTCGCGCTCGGCCTGGATTGACGGCATGGGGCTGGCGGTGAAATCGGCCACGATTTTTCCAGGGAACCCGGGCAAGGGAAAGCCGATGGTCAATGGCGCGGTCTGCGTCTTTTCCGACAGTGACGGCGCGCTGGAGGCGGTGATAGATTTCCACCTGGTGACCAAGTGGAAGACCGCCGGCGACAGCCTGTACGCGGCAACACGGCTGGCGCGGCCCGACAGCCGGGAGATATTGATCGTGGGTGCGGGCACGGTGGGGAAATCGCTGTTCCAGGCCTATGGTGCCGCCTTTCCCGGCGCGCGGTTCACGGTCTGGAACCGCACCCGCGCCAACGCCGAGTCGATGGCGCAGGATTGCCCCGGCCTGCAGGTGGCGGACGACCTGGAAACAGCGGTACGCGCGGCCGATATCATCACCTCGGCCACCATGTCGACCGAGCCGCTTATCCGTGGCGCATGGCTGCGCCCGGGCCAGCATGTCGACCTGATCGGCGCCTACCGCCCCGACATGCGAGAGGCCGATGACGAGGCGATTACCCGCGCGCGTGTCTTTGTTGACAGCTATGACACCACCGTTGGTCATATCGGCGAGATCAAGACACCGGTTGAGACCGGCGTTATCGCGCGTTCCGACCTGGTGGCGGATTACTATGAGCCTGACAAGTTCCGCCGCAACAGCGATGAAGAAATCACGCTGTTCAAGAATGGTGGCGGTGCGCATCTGGACCTGATGACCAGCCGATACATCCTGGATACCTGGCGGGCCGGGCGCTGACGCCCTGGCCTGTTCCGGCGCCCGGTCAGGCCGGTAGCGGGGATATCCGTTTCTCGCGCACCGCCAGGTGCACGACTGCCGAAAAGGCGCCGACACCCACGCCGACCCACCAGACGGCGGTATAGCTGCCATAGATATCGTACATCCGCCCGCCCAGCCACACGCCCAGAAAGCTGCCCAACTGGTGGCTGAAAAAGACGATGCCATACAACGTGCCCATGTAGCGCAGCCCGTAGAGATGCGCGATCAGGCCCGAGGTCAGCGGCACGGTGGCCAGCCACAGCGCACCCATCGACACTGAGAACAGCAGCACTGTCGCCGGTGTCATCGGTGTCATGATGAAGGCCGCCGCGATGATGGTGCGCGCGGCATAGATCGCCGTCAGCAGGTATTTGCGGGGAAAATGGTTGCCCAGCCAGCCTGCGGTCAGCGTGCCGGCGATATTGGCCATCCCGATCACCGCCAGGGCCATCGCCCCCAGCGCCGAGGTGGTGGTGACCCCCATCGAATGCAGCATGCCGCCGGGCGCGATGGGGCCGCACATCTCGGTCACGAAGGCGGGAAAATGCGCGGTAACAAAGGCCAGCTGATACCCGCAGGAAAAGAAGCCAAGGAAGATCAGCGTATAGGACGGGTCGCGGAAGGCACGGCGCAGGATTGTTCCCATGCTTTCCTCGAGCTCGGCACGCGACATCGGCTCCGGCGCGCGCATCAGCGGCAGCATCATCAGTGTGGCAAGGATGGCGGCGGCAAACACGACGAACACCATCTGCCAGCTCATCACCGACAACAGCGCCTCTGCCACCGGCGGGCCGACGACCTGCCCGGCCGACCCCGCGGCGGTGGCGATGCCAAGGCTCATTGAACGGTTGGCGTCGGAGCTGGCGCGCCCGACCACCGCCAGGATGACGCCAAAGCCGGTACCGGCGATGCCGAAACCGACCAGAATTTCATAGGTCTGGTGCGCCTCGGGCGAGACCGCGAAAGACGACAGCACCAGTCCGGCGGCATAGACAACCGCGCCCAGCATGATCGCCTTGCGGTCGCCGATACGTTCGGCCAGCGCGCCGAAAAGCGGCTGACCAAAGCCCCAGGCGAGGTTCTGAATGGCGATGGCCATCGAGAATTCGACGCGCAGCCAGCCGAAATCCTGCGCGATGGGGATCTGGAAGACGCCGAAAGAGGCGCGGATGCCGAAGGAAACCAGCATGATCACGCAACCGGCGATCAGCACCGGCGTGAAAATGGATGCGGGTTTTGACATGCTGGGCTCCTGTGGCGGTCGGCGCAGATTAGCCGCCGGGGCGGTGGCGTCAATTCAGAGATTGTGAGGGTGGTGTTCACGGATCGTGACGAACTGCCGCTTGCGGCCACTTTTCACCGGCGCCGGGCCGCGCTATGCGGGGCCGATGGAGACGCTGCCAGAGCGATATGACCGCCTTGTGGCCGAGGGCGCGCTGACACGCGACCCCGCGCAGGCCGCGGCGCTGCCCGAGTTCGAGCGCATCCGCGCCGGGCTGGCGGCCCCGGCCCGGCGTGGATGGCTGCGCAAAGCGCCGCCGCCGCCAAAGGGGCTGTACCTGTGGGGCGGGGTCGGGCGTGGCAAGTCGATGCTGATGGACCTTTTTATCGATACGCTGTCGGTGCCTGTCCGGCGCGTGCATTTCCATGCCTTCATGCAGGAAATCCATGCCGGGATGCACGCGGCCCGCGGCCGCGGGGTCGAGGATGCGCTGGCGCCGGTGGCGAAATCGGTGACCGACAAGCTGCGGCTGCTGGCATTCGACGAGATGCAGATTACCGACATCACCGACGCGATGATCGTTGGGCGGCTCTTTGAGGCGCTGTTCGCCGCCGGGGTGGTGGTGGTCACCACCTCGAACCGGGCGCCGGACGAGCTGTACAAGGACGGGCTGAACCGTCAGCTTTTCCTGCCGTTCATCGACATGCTGAAATCGCGGATGGTGGTGCATGAAATGGCTGGCCCCATCGATTACCGGCAGGACAGGCTGGCGGGGGCACAGACATGGTTCACTCCGGCTAACGCCGCCGCGCGCGCGCGGATCGAGGAGATCTGGCAGGACCTGAGCGGCGGCGCCGGCGCCCCCCATACCCTGGTGGTCAACAAGCGCGAGGTGACGATCCCGGCCTTTCACAACGGTGTCGCGCGGGCGGGGTTCTATGACCTGTGCGGCGTGGCGCTGGGGCCGGCGGATTACCTGGCGCTGGCCGATGCGGCGCGGGTGCTGGTGCTGGAGAACATCCCGCAATTGTCGCGCTCTAACTTCAACGAGGCAAAGCGCTTTGTCACCCTGATCGACGCGCTCTACGAGGCGGGCGTGCGGCTGATCTGCTCGGCGGCGGCCGAGCCTGAGTATCTCTATGTCGAGGGTGAGGGCAGTTTCGAGTTCGAACGGACCGCCAGCCGTCTGCGCGAAATGCAGTCAGAGGGGTGGGGGCAGGGCTAAGGCGTTTCCCGCCAGTTCAGACCGTTACGCGCCCCGGGCTTGGCCCGGGGCGCGGGTGTTTTCAATCGAACGTGACACACACCACAGAGGCCCCTGTGCCCCGTGGTGCGCGCCGGTCCGGCTCAGCCCGCCGCGCGGCGGGCCTGGGCGCGGAATTCGGTCTGTTCGGTCACGGTAAAGCGGCCGCCTCTGATCTTTTGCAGCTTGCCATGGCGCAGCAGGTTTCCGAACGACCGCAGGCCATCCTCGCGCGAGAATGCCTCGCCGGTCGCTTCCTTGAGCTTGCCCATCAGCATCGGCCGCGAGAACTGTTCGTGCCCTTCAATGTCGGCCAGATAGGCGGCGGCGGCCTCCAGCAGGTCGGGCAGTTCGGCGACGCCGATTTCCCGGGCAAAGTCGGTAAAGCCGCTGTCGGCCGGAGCGCCTTCGGCTGCCTCGGCTGCCATCTGCGTCGCCGAGATACGCCGTGGGCGAACCGGTGCGCGCTGGGTGTCGATGCGTTGCTCGGCCACCAGCTTGAGCGGCGCGGGCCGGGTGTCTTCGGGCCGGGGCGAACGCGAGCTGCGATCGGCCTGCGGGCGGCGGGGGCGCACGACCTGCGCCAGGTCCGAGCGATAGGCGGCCTGCTGAACGCCAGGGTCGGGTTCCAGCCGGTTGCCGGCGCGGATCTCGGCCTTTGACGCGGCCACGGCGGCGCGCAGATGCTGGATGGCATTGCGGCGGCGGCTGGCATCGGGCGCGTCGAGCTTGCTTTCGGCCTCGTCAAAGATGCGCGAGGCATCGTTGTCGGCGCCGCTGGCGTGCAGATGCGTGCCGCGGCCCTGTTCGAGGGGCCGGTCATAGGGCATTTCGGCGGCTTCTGCCTCTGCCTCGGCGTCTGTGCCCTGATCGTCGTCGGTATCGGTATCGCCAAAGATGTTGGCGTCTTCGCCTTCGTCTTCGCCGGTCTCTTTGGAGGTTTCGGACAGCTCTGCCTCTACCTCGGCCAGTTCAAGTAGCAGCTCGGCCTCTTCCTCGGGGCTCAACACAGCGTTCTCGCCCGGCTCTTTGGCGTCCTGGATGGCCTCTGGGGCGGTGTCCTCCGGTTCCTCTGCGGCGATGTCTTCTTCGTCCAGTTCCTCGAATTCACCCAGGGCAAGCGCCTCGAATTCGCTGCGCTTCATCTTCAGCACCCGGGGCGCGGCGGGGTGCCCAGCCGTCTCGTGGGTAGTGTCGGACTGGGCTTCGCGAGGTTCGTCAAGGGGCTCGTCGCCGGGTATGGCGTCGGCCAGAAGCTGGGACAGCGTGTCCTCGGACAGGTCGTCTTCCAGTGCTTCGTCTTCGTCGAAGTCGTCGGTTTCACCGGTATCGGCTTTGACTGGGGCCGCTTTGACGGCGTCCACCGCCTCGGCATCTTCGGCAAGGCGGGCGGCCAGGCCATCGAGCGCATCCACGACGCTGGTATCGTCGTCGGCGTCATCCTCTGCCGCGTCCCATTCGATGGTGCCGTCGGTTTCACCGTCTTCGTCAGCTTCGTTGTCGGCAAAACCGGCAAAGTCGTCAAAGTCGGTTATTTCGGCCTGGGGTTCCACGGCTTCGGCTTCGTCGTCGCCGGCCAGGGTCATTTCAAGCTCGTCCGCCGTGCGGGCAAGGAAATCCTGCGCGTGCTCGTCTTCGGAATAGTCGCTGCCATAGCTGGCGCCGGATCGGGCCACGACCGACCGGATACGGCGCAGCCGCGCGGCGACGCTGTCGCCATCGTCGGCGGGTTCGGGCGTTTCAGGCGTTTCGGCGGCCGAAGCGGGCAGATCTTCGAAGGCGACCGGAACCTCGGTTGCGGGTTCTTCGTTCTCGTGAGTGGTGGTTTCCTCGACCTCCGAAGTATCGGCCACACCGGTTTCAGCCACAGAGGTTTCAACCTCGGCAGGCTCTTGTGCGGCGATTTCCTGCGGCGCGGCCTGTTGGGGTGCGGGCGCGGCGGGTTCCGGCTGCATCTCGGCAGTTTCGGCAGGCTGTGCCGCCTGAGGTGCTTCGGGTGCCTGGTCCGGCGTCGCCTCGGTCCGGCCCAGTTCCTGGGGCGGTTGAGTGGCGCGCAGCACGATGCCGGTTTCGCCCTGATGGGCGTCGACACGGCGCGAAATTTCCCGCCCGGCAATTCGGGCAAGCATCTCGGCATCGGGGGTGGGCGGTTCGGCGCCGAAATAACGGTCGTCGGCCGCAAGGTCGCGGAAATATTCCGCGATGGCCTTCATCGTGTCGAATGAGTCGTCGAACCCTTCCAGAGTGCAGGAAAAGGTGCCGTAGGAAACAGTTAGAATTTTACTTGTACTTACCATGACAATGCTCGCTCTGAATTGCCTGCAATTAGCGCTTTTACCATTGTGCCGCAGGCCAAAGCAGTCCGAATCTGGGATTATTACCGTATCATTTCGTGGTCAGAATGTGTTTTATTTCCTAATTGGGGAACAATGTCGGGTATTTTTGCATGATTGTAGACGTGAATGAGCCTGTCACCCTGATCGGCGGGGCAGCAGTGACAAAGGCGCGGATTTCACGCGCCATGGCGGTGGCGCCGCACCTGGTGGCGGCGGATGGCGGGGCGGATGCGGCGTTGGCCCACAACGTCATCCCGCGTGCGACGATCGGTGATTTCGATTCGCTCGGTGACGAGGCGCGCCGCCGCCTGCCGCCTGACAGCCTGCACCCGATTGCAGAGCAGGACAGCACCGATTTCGACAAGTGCCTGCGCAACATCGCCGCGCCCCTGGTGATCGGGATCGGGTTTTCGGGTGATCGGCTGGATCATCAACTGGCGGCCTATAATACGCTGGTGCGTCATCCCGGCCGGCGTTGCCTGCTTTTGGGCAGCGAGGAACTGGTGTTTCTCGCCCCGCCGTCGCTGGCGCTGCCGCTGTCGGAGGGAACGGCGGTATCGCTTTTCCCGCTGGGCGCGGTCGAAGGGGTCTCGGACGGGCTGAAATGGCCGATTGGCGGGCTCAACTTTGCGCCTGACGGGCGGGTGGGCACGTCGAACATCGCCACGGGCACGGTGCACCTGACGCTGACCGCGCCCAAGATGCTGGTGATCCTGCCGCAGGACACGCTGGAAATCGCGGTGCGCGCGCTGTTGTCGGCCCCGACCGGTTGGCCCGCACCGTGAGATTCGACGCCACGATCAGCGCGATGCCGGCATAGGCCAGCGGGTCGGGAAGGTCACCGAAGACGGCAAGGCCCAGCTTTGTCAGAAAACGAGGGATGTCAGTGCTGGCGGAGCTTGCCTGCAACACCTGCACAAAGCGCCATGCCCGGAACAGCCGCGTAGCGGCCCGGGCATCGCCCGGCCGCCCCCCGGCCGGGCGATTGTAAACCATGAGCGCCATGATTTGAGAAAAGATGTGGTGGCACCATAAAATGCCGACCTCGATTGTCGGATCGCCCGACCGCGGCCCTGCGATGCCATCCGTTGCATTCCACTCGACCGGCAGCAAAATCCTGAAAGCCGACTCTGAAAAGCAAAGTGTTTCGCACCAGCCCCTGCATTCCTCAGCAGTTGGGCACGTTGACCGCCAGACCGCCGAGCGAGGTTTCCTTGTATTTCTCGTTCATGTCGGCGCCGGTCTGGCGCATGGTCTCGATGCAGGCATCGAGCGGCACCAGGTGGGTGCCGTCGCCGCGCATCGCCAGGCTGGCGGCGCTGACCGCCTTGATCGCGCCCAGGCCGTTGCGCTCGATACAGGGTACCTGCACCAGCCCCTTGACCGGGTCGCAGGTCATCCCAAGGTGATGTTCCAGCGCGATCTCGGCGGCGTTCTCGATCTGCGCGGGGGTGCCGCCCATGACCGCCGCCAGCCCGGCGGCCGCCATCGCGGCGGCGCTGCCCACCTCGGCCTGGCAGCCGGCCTCGGCGCCCGAGATAGAGGCGTTGTATTTCACCAGCCCGCCGATCGCCGCGGCGGTCAGCAGAAAGGTTTCGATCTTTGATTCCGTCGCGCCCGGCACATGGTCCAGCCAATAGCGGATCACCGCCGGCACCACGCCCGCGGCGCCGTTGGTGGGGGCGGTCACCACCTGCCCGCCGGCGGCGTTTACCTCGTTCACGGCCATCGCATAGGTGCTGATCCAGTCGTTGATCTTGTGCGGTGCGTCGATGTTGGTGCCGCGTTCGGCCAGCAGCGCATCATGGATGGCCTTGGCCCGGCGCCTGACGTTCAGCCCGCCGGGCAGGGTGCCGTCGGTGGTGATGCCGCGTTCGATGCAGGCGTTCATCACCTCCCATATGCGGGTCACGCCCGATGACAGGTTTGCCGGCCCCCCGCGCGATATTTCGTTGGCCTTTTTCATCTCGGCGATGGTGTTGCCCGAGGTTTCGGCCATTTGCAGCATCTCGGCCGCGGATTTGAAGGGATAGGGCACCGGATCGCCGTCGTCGGTGTTACGCCCGGCGGCCAGTTCCGCCTCGGTCATCACGAAACCGCCACCGATGGAGTAATAGGTTTCCTGCAGGATCACGTCGCCTTGGGCGTCGGTGGCCATCAGGATCATGCCGTTGGCGTGACCGGGAAGGTTGGGCCCGAAGTCAAAGACCAGGTCTTCCTTGGGATTGAACACCAGTTCCGGCAGGCCCGGCGGCGAAAGGCGGTGGGTTTCGCGGATTTCCTTCAGCGCGGCCTCGGCGGCGTCGGGGTCGTAATCCTCTGGCCTGAAACCTGCCAACCCCAGGATAGTGGCGCGGTCCGAGGCGTGCCCGACCCCGGTGAACGCCAGGCTGCCATGCAGCGACCCCCTGACCCCGTGCGGGGTAAAGGGCGCGGCGCGCACCAGGTCCAGAAATCGGCCCGCCGCCACCATCGGCCCCATGGTATGCGACGAGGACGGGCCGATGCCGACCTTGAACATATCGAAGACCGAAAGAAACATGTGCGCGCGCTCTCCTTGCCGGCGTTATCGCCGGTCCTGCCGGGACGTACTTGTCTCAAAGCGACCGATCAAGGCTGCTAAATCCCAAGTGGCCTGCCGCCGCAGTGGAAATCAGGTGGCGCTGCCTTCGGGCGGGCGGGCGTATCCGGGGGCGGTAAAGGGGGTGTCGCCCAGCCCCTCGGCGCGGATGGCGGCGGCGACGCTGGGGCGTGTTTCCAGCCGGGCCGCCATGTCGTGCAGATGCGGGCGGTGGGCGGGGTTTGCCCAGCCCTTGTCCTCGTCCACGGGGTAAAGTTGGGTCCAGCGTATCAGGCAGGCAAGGTAGAGGTCCAGCACCGAAGGGTCAGCACCGCCCAGCCAGCCGGGGCGGTCGGACGCTGCTGCCTCTACCAGGTCGAGATGGCGCGCAACCTCGCCTCGCATATGTGCTGAAAGGGCCTGCTGCGCGCCCTTGTCGGGGCCGGCATAACGGGCGGGATAGAACCGCATCCGCAGTGCCGTGTGCAGGGTGTTCGAGGTAAAGAACAGCCATTTCAGGAACGCCGCGCGCTGATGGCTGTCGGGGGAGGGGGCAAGCGCGCCGTGCCGGTCGGCCAGCCACAGCAGGATCGCCGCGGTCTCGAATATCGGTCCGTCGGGGGTTTCCAGAACCGGGATCAGCCCGGCGGGGTTGAGCGCCCGGTAGGCGGGCGATTCCTGTGCCCGCGTGGCGCGATCGACGAGGGCGGTCGTATAGGGCTGGCCCAGATCTTCGAGCGCGAGGCGCACGATCAGCGAGGCATTGTCGGGGCCGAAATGCAGGCGGTAGCCGTGTTTCATGCCGCGATGTTGCCCGAAATCCGGGCCCGCGTCATGCCGGAATCCGGCAACCACACGTTGAAACCCGCCCCCGCGCGGCACTCTGGTCGGACATATCGTCGCTGTTGCCGGAAAGCCCTTGTACCAGCCTGACCGAGCCCGGAAACATACGGCCAAAGGCCGGGCTTGCCGCCGAACGGGCGGCGCTATGCGGGCGCAATCAAATTCACGGATGCGAGGGCTGAGGATGATACGGATTCGGACAATCGGACGGCGGATTCTGGCGGCTGCGGGGGTGGCGGCGATGTGCGGTGCGGCACCGGCCTCGGCCGAGATCGTGTTGTCCTTTTATACCGGCATCAACGACTCACCCAGCTCGACGGTGAATTTCGATTTCCTCGACGGGGCGGGGCCGCAATCGGCGCGGGCCAACTGGGACGGCGAATCAAACAAGATGCCACCCTATTTCGGCTGGCGGGTGACCTGGTGGATGGACAACCATCCCAACTGGGGCCTGGCCTTTGACAACGCCCATACCAAGGTTGCGGCCAAGCCGATGCCGGCCCAGTTCTCGATGCTGGAATTCACCGACGGCATCAACATGGTGACATTCAACGTCCACTACCGGTTTCTCAACAAATCGCGGTTCACGCCCTATGTCGGGGCCGGGCTGGGCTTTACCACCCCGCATGTCGAGGTCGCCAACGTTCCGTTGACCACGCGGACCTCGGAATACCAGTTCGGCGGGCCGGCGGCGCAGGTGCTGGTCGGGGTCGAGGCCGAGATCAATGACCGCTGGGCGGTTTTCGCCGAGCTGAAATCGGGCTGGGCCGATATCGAGGCCGACCTTAGCGGCGGTGGCTGGCTGAACACCGAGGTGATCAGCAACCAGATCGCGCTGGGGGTTTCCTACAAGTTCAAGAAACGCTGAACGCGGGCAGCCGGGTGGGTCGAACGAATGTCGTGATCGCCGGCCAAAGCAAGATAACCTTCGATGAAATCGGCGCAGTCAGGGAACAAAGGATGGTGGCTGGCCTTCGGGCCGCATCCATCCGACTTGGGTCATGACGGCACTTGCGCAGAGGGCAGCACCGGGCCGCGGGTGGGGGTAAAGCCCCCGCCCGGGGGGGCGGCCGGGGGCTGCCCGGCGGTGCCGCCGGGCGGGGCGATTATGCGCGTGCGGATCACGGCCTTGGCGCTGGCGCTGCTCGCGGCCTGCGCGCCCGAGCCCGCCCCCTTGTCTGACGCACCCGCCCCAGGCGACCCGACCCGGGGCGAGGCGGTGTTCCGGGCCGGGGGCTGTGGCACCTGTCACGCCACACCCGGCAGCGACGCCGCCGCCAATCCCCGGCTGGGCGGCGGGCGCGAACTGGTCAGCCGCTACGGCACGTTCGTGGCACCCAACATCTCGCCCCACCCGACTCACGGAATCGGCGCATGGACCGATCGGCAATTCATGGCGGCTATGACGCGCGGGGTATCGCCTCAGGGCGAGCATTACTATCCAGCCTTTCCTTATACCTCCTATGCCCGGATGCGCGCGGGCGACATCGCCGACCTGTGGGCCTACCTGCAGACCCTTCCGCCCGAGGCGCGCGACAATCCCCCGCATGATCTGCGCTTTCCCTATGACAACCGGCGGCTGCTGGGGGTGTGGAAGCAGCGTTTTCTGAGGCCCGGCGCGGTTGCCGGGGCGGGCGATGATGCCGACGTGGCGCGCGGACAATACCTGGTCGAGGGGCCGGGCCATTGCGGCACCTGCCACACGCCGCGCGCCGCCCTTGGCGGGCCCGACTATCGCCGCTGGCTGGCCGGGGCCGAGGCGCTGGAGGGGCCCGATGGCCTGCCCGCGCCCAATATCACCCCTGCGTCGCCCCTGATCGCCGAGGCCGGCCTGGACGAGATCGCCGCCCTGCTGGAACCGGCCGAGACACACGCACAATCGCACCGCTGGGGCGAGGGGATGGAGGCGGTGCGCCGCAACCTTGCGCATCTGCCTGCCTCGGACCGTCGCGCCATTGCCGCCTATCTCAAGGCCATTCCGGCAAGAGAATAGCCCGGAACCTCCCTTTTGCCCCTCGCACCGGGCGCGCATCTCTCTTATAACCGGGCGGGATGTATCGGGGGTCTGCCATGTCCGGAGAATTGTCGCCTATCGACAAGGCCAAGTTCGTCGCCGCCAAGCGGGCGGTCGATTTCGTCGAGGACGGAATGCGCGTCGGTCTGGGGACCGGCAGCACCGCCGCCTGGATGGTACGGTGTCTTGGGGAACTGGTGCGCGATGACGGGCTGAAGATCTGCGGCGTGCCGACATCGGTGCGCACCGCCGAACTGGCCCGCGAGGTCGGCATCGACGTCATCAGCCTGGACGAGGCGAAATGGCTGGACCTGACGATCGACGGCGCTGATGAATTCGATGGCGATCTGAACCTGATCAAGGGCGGAGGCGGGGCGCTGTTGCAGGAAAAGATCGTTGCCACCGCGTCCGACCAGATGATCGTGATCGCCGATGTCGGCAAGGAGGTCGAACACCTGGGCGCCTTTCCCCTGCCGGTCGAGGTGATCCCGTTTGGCTGGCAGACCACGCGCGCGCTGATCGAGGAGCTGCTGGTCAGTATGGACGTACTGGGGCGCGATGCGTCGCTCAGGATGAACGGCGATCATCCCTTCGTCACCGACGAGGGCAATTACATCCTCGATCTGCACCTGGGCCGGATCGGCAACCCGCATCAGTTGGCGATGGCGCTGAACCAGATGCCGGGGGTCGTTGAAAACGGGCTGTTCATGGATATCTGCGATGTGGTCATCGTCGGTCATGGCGATGGCCGGGTCGAGACCCGCAACATCAACGAGGGCACGGTCGAGCAGGATCGCCTGGATTTCCTGGAATCCGAGAACCTGTTTTCCGACCTGCAGGACTAGGAACGGCACGGCATATGGCATTCGACTATGATCTGTTCGTGATCGGCGGCGGCTCGGGCGGCGTGCGCGCGGCCCGCGTGGCGGCACAGGGTGGCGCGCGTGTGGCGCTGGCCGAGGTAGACCGCTATGGCGGCACCTGCGTGATTCGGGGCTGTGTGCCCAAGAAACTGATGGTCTTTGCCAGCGAATACCCCGGCCATATTGAGGACGCGCAAAGCTATGGCTGGACGGCGCATTCCGGCGGGTTCGACTGGCCGGCGTTCAAGACAAAACTGCACGCCGAGCTGGACCGCCTCGAAGGGGTCTATCGCAAGATACTGGGTTCAAATGGGGTGGAAACCTTTGACCAGCGCGCGCGGCTGCGCGATGCGCACACGGTCGAGCTGGCTGACGGCCGCAGCGTAACCGCCAAGCATATCCTTGTCGCCACCGGCGGGCGGCCGGTCAAGCCCGACCTGCCCGGCGCCGAGGACGGCATCACCTCGAACGACATCTTTCATCTCGACGATCTGCCCAGGTCGATGCTGATCATCGGCGGCGGCTATATCGCCTGCGAATTTGCCGGTATCCTCAACGGGTTGGGGGTGCAGGTGACCCAATTCTACCGCGGCGCGCAGATCCTGCGCGGCTTTGACGAAGAGGCGCGCGGCCTGATCGCCGAAGAGATGATCAACAACGGTGTCGACCTGCACCTGGGCACCAACATACTGGGAATGGAGCCGGCCGAGGGCGGCTGGCGCATCAAGGCCACCAACGGCACCGAGCAGGTATTCGACAAGGTGATGTTCGCCACCGGGCGCGCGCCTAACACCGCCGACATGGGGCTGGAAGAGGCCGGCGTGAAACTGGGCCGCAAGGGCGAGGTGATCGTCGATGAATACAGCCAGACAGGCGTGCCGTCTGTCTATGCCATCGGTGACGTCACCGACCGGGTCAACCTGACCCCGGTCGCCATCCGCGAGGGCATGGCCTTTGTCGAGACGGTGTTCAACGGCAACCCGACGCCGGTCGATCACGAGCTGATCCCGACCGCGGTCTTTACCCAGCCGGAATTCGGCACCGTCGGCCTGTCGGAGGAAGAGGCGCGCGAACGCGAGCCGGTGGATATCTACTGCACCTCGTTCAAGCCTATGCAGCAAAGCTTTGCCGGCCGGTCCGACAGGGTGCTGATGAAGCTGGTCGTCAGCCGCGCCACCGACAAGGTGCTGGGCTGTCACATCGTCGCGCCCGGGGCGGGCGAGATGATCCAGATGGTTGGTATCGCGGTCAAGATGGGGGCCACCAAGACGGACTTCGACCGCACGGTTGCGGTGCATCCCACCATGTCCGAAGAGGTCGTAACTATGAAAGAGCCGGTGCGCGGCGGTTGATTTTTGCCCCTTCGCACACAGTTTAGGGCACAGTGTTCCGGAAGACGCTGAAAACGGAAGGAAGAGGATAGATGGCTGGAAATTCTGGCGGCCCTTGGGGCGGCGGAGGTTCGGGCGGCAATGGCGGCGACGATGATCGTCGCGGCGGCCGTGGCGGACGGCGCCCGACCGAGGGCGGGCCGCAGATCCCCGAGATTGACGAGCTTGTGCGCAAGGGCCAGGACCAGCTGCGGGTGCTGATGGGCGGCCGTGGCGGCGGTGGCCGCAGCGGCGGCAGCGGCCAGGGCGGAGGCCCCGCCTTTGGCCGGGGTACGGTGCTGCTGGGCGCCGTCATCGCCGTGGTCCTGTGGGGCGCGGCGAGTTTCTATACCGTCAAGCCCGAGGAACAATCGGTCGAGCTCTTCCTGGGCGAGTTTTCCTCGATCGGGAATCCGGGCCTCAACTTTGCGCCGTGGCCGGTGGTGACCTATGACGTGGTCAACGTCACCTCGGAACGGACCGAAGATGTCGGTGTCGGCCGCGGCCGCGACGATGACGGGCTGATGCTGACCACCGACGCCAACATCGTTGACATCGATTTCCAGGTGGTTTGGAACATCAACGATCCCGCCAAGCTGCTGTTCAACATTCGCGACCCCGAGCTGACGGTGCGCGCGGTGTCGGAATCGGTCATGCGCGAGATCATCGCGGCAACGAACCTTGCCCCGATTCTGAACCGTGACCGTGGCATCATCGCCGATACCGCCCGCGAAAACATCCAGCAGACGCTGGATGATTACGAAAGCGGCATCAACATCGTGCGGGTGAACCTGGATACCGCCGACCCGCCGGTGCAGGTGATCGATGCCTTCCGCGAAGTGCAGGCCGCCGAACAGGAACGTGACCGGCTGCAACGCCAGGCCGACGCCTATGCCAACCGGGTACTGGCCGAGGCACGCGGCGAGGCCGCGCGCGTGCTGGAAGAGGCTGAGGGCTATCGCGCCTCGGTGGTCAACGAGGCCATCGGTGAGGCAAGCCGCTTTATCGCCGTTGCGCAGGAGTTCAACCGTGCGCCCGAAGTGACCCAGCGCCGGCTGTATCTCGAAACGATTGAACGCACGCTGGGTGGGCTCGACAAGATGTTGATCGACGAAACCCTGGCGGGCGGCGAGGGCGGCAATGGCGTGGTGCCATATCTGCCGCTGAATGAATTGACGCGCGGCACGGGTTCTCGCGGGACCGGGGGAGCGAACTGATGCGGAAAACGGCCTTTCTTCTTCCCGTTCTGGTGATCGTGGTCATCGGGGTCTTGTCGTCGCTCTTCATTGTCGACGAACGTGAAAAGGCGCTGGTGCTGCAATTTGGCCAGATCAAGCAGGTGGTCGAAGAGCCCGGTCTGGGCTTCAAGATCCCGATCATCCAGGAGGTGGTGCGCTATGACGACCGCATCCTGTCGTTCGACACCGAAACCATCGAAGTGACGCCGTCGGACGACCGCCGGCTGGTTGTTGATGCCTTCGCGCGCTATCGCATCGCCGACGTGGTTCAGTTCCGCCAGGCGGTGGGCGTGGGCGGCATTCGCGCCGCCGAAGACCGGCTTTCGTCGATCCTCAACGCCCAGATCCGCGAGGTGCTGGGCGCCGACCAGGTGACGTCGGATACGATCCTGTCGCCCGAGCGGCGTGATCTGGCGCTGCGAATCCGCGCCCAGGCGCGTACCAGTGCCGAGGGCCTGGGGCTGGAAATCGTCGATGTTCGGCTCAAGCAGACCAACCTGCCACAGCAGAACCTCGATGCCACCTTTGCCCGGATGCGCGCCGAGCGTGAGCGCGAGGCCGCAGACGAGATCGCCCGCGGTAACGAGGCGGCGCAGCGCGTGCGCGCAGCCGCAGACCGGACCGTTGTCGAGACCGTATCCAACGCCGAGCGGGATGCCGAGATCACCCGAGGCGAGGCCGACGCGGTACGGAACCGCATCTATGCCGAGGCGTTCGGCAACAACGCCGAGTTCTTTGCCTTCTACCGTTCGCTGGCGGCACTGGAACGGACGTTGCAGCCGGGGAATTCGACCCTGGTCTTTTCGCCGAACAGCGAATTCCTGACCGAGATGTTCTCGGCCATTCGTGCCGGCGGGCTGGGCAGTGTCGATGTTGACGGCATCGACATCGACAAGCTGCGCGAGATGGCGCCGGAGCAGCAGATCTCGGACGATCTGCCAGAGGCCGAACGCCAGAGGCTGGAACAGGAACAGTCGGGCGCGGCGGATGACGGGGCTGGCGCGACGGAAGCGCAGTAATGGCGACCGTCCTGCTGGCGTTCGGGCTGGTTTTGGTGGTGGAGGGGCTGGTCTATGCGCTGGCCCCTTCGCTTGTTGAACAGATGCTTGCCGTTCTGCGCGCCATGCCGGTGGAAAACCGCCGCCTGGTGGGGCTGGGGGCTGTCGCGCTGGGGCTGGTATTCCTGTGGTGCGCCAAGGCGCTGGGCGCCTGATCGTGCCGGTGCGGAGTATCACATGATCGTGACATCCCTCGCGTCTCTTTCAGATCGGTGTCGCACTGCCTACATTGGCGGTGCAACTCATCAAGAGAAGGGCCGCCAGCCGGCCCCCAATACGGAGGAGAATTCCGTGTATTCAAGATCAATTGCGCAGCAGGCTGACCATCAGGGCGCTGTCCGGGCCATCTGGCTGACGGCCTTGACGATAGCCCTGATCGTTGCCCAGGCCATTTCGGCGCAGGCCCGTCCGGACAGCTTTGCCGAGCTGGCCGAAAAGGTCAGCCCGGCTGTGGTCAACATCACCACGACAACCGTGGTCGCCCAGGGTGCGACGCCAATGCCGATGGTGCCCAAGGGCTCTCCCTTCGAGGATTTCTTTCGTGAATTCCAGGATCGCAACGGCGATCAGCCGCGCCGGACGACCGCGCTAGGCTCTGGTTTCGTGATTTCCGAGGATGGCTATGTTGTCACCAACAACCACGTGATCGAGCGCGCCGACGAGGTCATCGTCGAATTCTTTTCGGGCAAGAAACTGGAGGCCGAACTGATCGGCACCGACCCCAAGACTGATATCGCGCTGCTCAAGGTCAATGCCGAGGAACCGCTGCCGTTCGTCAGCTTCGGCGACAGTGACACCGCCCGTGTGGGCGACTGGGTGCTGGCGATGGGCAACCCGCTGGGGCAGGGCTTTTCGCTTAGCGCGGGAATCGTTTCGGCACGCAACCGGGCGCTGTCGGGCACCTATGACGACTACATCCAGACCGACGCGGCGATCAACCGGGGCAATTCCGGCGGGCCGCTTTTCGACGTGGATGGCAACGTGGTCGGTGTGAACACGGCCATCCTCAGCCCCGATGGCGGCTCGATCGGGATCGGGTTTTCGATGGCCTCGAACGTGGTTTCGCGGGTCGTCGACCAGCTGCGACAATACGGCGAAACCCGCCGTGGCTGGCTGGGCGTGCGCATCCAGGACGTGACTGACGACGTGGCCGAGGCGATCGGGCTTGAAAAGGTCGCCGGTGCCCTGGTGACCGATGTGCCCGAGGGCCCCGCCGCCGAAGCGGGGATCGAGGCCGGCGATGTGATCATGTCCTTCGACGGGCACGAGGTGAGCGACACCCGCCAGCTGGTCCGCATCGTCGGTAACAGCGAAGTCGGCAAGACCGTTCGCATGGTTGTTTTCCGCGATGGCAAGACCAAGACCCTCAAGGTGACGCTGGGCCGCCGCGAAGAGGCCGAGGGCGCAATTCCCGTGGCCCAGCCCGGAGACGACATGCCGGGCCAGGTCGAAAAGACGCTGATGGGGCTGACCCTGACGCCGCTGAACGACGAACTGCGCGAGCAGCTGGACCTGGACGATGGCGTCGAGGGGCTGGTGGTCAAGGACATCGACACGCTGTCGGAAGCCTATGAAAAGGGCCTGCGCGCCGGTGACGTGATCACCGAGGCCGGCCAGCAGAAGCTGCGCAGCATCACCGACCTCGAAACGCGCATCTCCGAGGCACAGGATGCAGGGCGCAAGTCGATCCTGCTGCTGGTGCGCCGGGGTGGCGAGCCGCGGTTCGTGGCGCTGTCGCTTGGCAACGGCTGACACCGCGAACAGCGGATGTAAAAAGGGCGCCCCGGTGGGGCGCCCTTTGTCTTTTCGCCGCCTCTGCGTTCAGAACGGTTGTGTCGTATAGTCGACTTCGTCGGGGTAAAGGGTATCCTCGATCGAGGTGGTGTGTACCTTGCGCAGGAACCCGTCCTCGACCCGGCTGATAAACTGGGGGCCGAATACCTGGTGGGTCTTGCCGTTGAACAGCTTGGCGCCCTGCGGATGCTGGCGTGAATGTTCCATCTCGGTCATTGCCTCCACCGCCTCGATCAGCGCGGCGCGGTCATCGGGGCCGCGATAATCGGCGGCCTCCATCCCGGCCTTGATGACGAATAGCGTCTCCCAGCAGCCGAACATGTGGGCATAGGTCGACACGTCGGTGGGGTCACTGACCGATGCGCCGCGGGCATCGACCCCGACCTTTCCGCGGTAGAAGCGGTCGAATTCCGACTGATCCTCCTGCGCGTGGCGCGGCATCCCTTCCCACATGTAGGTGCCATCCAGGAATTCCAGCCCCGGGCTGGCGATGTCGACCGCCTCGAGGCTGTCGATAAAGCCGAAAATCTCGGGCCGCGCGGGGCCAAAGAATTCACCCAGTTCCTTGACGAAGGTTAGCACCGCGGGACCGACCATGACGTGATACAGCACCTCGGTTTCGCGCGGGATCTTTGGGAAATACTTGGTGAACGAGGTTTCCGAGGGCGGAATGGCGATCTTGGCGATCACCTCGCCGCCGCTGGCCTCGATCGCGGGGCCAAGGTTGTCGCGGTGATCGTAGCCGAAACCGTAGTCGGGAAAGACCATCGTGACCTTCTTGCCCAGGTTGCCGGTGATGAAGGGCGCCATTGCCTGTACCTGGCTTTTCACGTCGGTGATGCCGGGCTGCAGCGTATAGCGGTTGAGCATGCCCGAGGCGACGTGATGCCCCTCGGACACCACGAAATAGGGCAGCTTCAGCTCACCCGCGCGGGGGGCGGAGCCGACGACGACATGGGAAAACAGCGTGCCGTATCCAACGTCGCAATTGTGCTGGGTGGCGAATTTCTCGACCACCTCGGCGCCGCGCTTGGGGTCGGTGCCGTCATCCTCGGCCACGATCTCGACCATGCGGCCGTTGATGCCGCCCTCTTCGTTGATCAGCTTGACCGCCGCCTGGGTGGTGCGATCGTACCAGCGGCCATAGGCGGCGCCGATGCCGGTGCGGTGAACCTGAAAGCCGATGCGGATAGGTTCAGCCGACTGCGCCTGGCCGTAGCGCGCCCAAAGCGGCAGCGTCGCCGCCCCGGCGGCGCCGCCCGCCAGTGTCTTTAGCGCGCCGCGGCGCGTGGTGGTCTTGATGGGTTTGGTCATGACAAGCTCCCTTGTTGCCGTCCCTCCGGGTCCGTTATCGGGGCCCTTCAGAGTAAAGTCTGCGAAGCGCAGGACATTTTGTCCAGATAATTGCGCGGTTCATATACCGCGCGGCGAGGCCAGTAGCCACAGCCCGAAAAAGGTATAGGCCACCATGAACGCCGCCAGCGGCGCCTGTCCCAGCACCGCCTGACGCCTGTCTGCGGCATCCCGCATCGCCAGCGCGTGGGCCAGCAGGATGGCCACCACATGCCCCGCGACGACCGCCCCGGCCTGGGTCAGCCAGATCGCGCGGACGGTGTGCTGGGTGTTGAAAAAACCGGTGGTGACATAGGTGTCGGCAAGCCCCAACAGGTTGGCGCCCCGCCCCAGAGGGTCGTCGAGCCATTTCAGCACATATTGCCCGTCCACCAGCAGCGCGGTGAGATAATGCGCGACGTGATAGCCCAGCGCGATGGGCAGGATCGACGGGGCAAAGCGGCGAAAGGCTACCGCCAGCGGCCGGCGCGTGCCGCCCAGCCGCTCGCCCAGCCAGAGGCAGGCGCAAAAGGCGGTGATCAGGGCGAGGTTGACCAGCACCAGCCCCGCCAGCGTCTGCGGGATGATGACCGAGCGGCCGGGGAACTCCAGCGGGTTGAGGCCGAGCATCACCAGCCACCAGAAGGTTTCGTTGATGCCGTCAAAGCTGCCGGTGCCCAGCAGCACCACCATCAGCACCGCCAACGACAGCGGCACGCCCGGACCGGCCAGCGCCTGCCAGCCCGGCACCCCCAGCGCCCGGCACCCGCGTGCGCGGCCCAGGATGGCCATGCGGCCATAGGCGCGCATGATGACGGTCGTCATCTCGGCCCGCACCACAAAGGCCGGGCCGAACAGCAGCGTGCCCAGCAGGGTGGCGCACCAGTAGACGCCGGTGACGATGGACAGACGGTCGGGGTCGGTCGGCGCGGGATCGGCCATCAGAAAGCCGCCAAAGCCCAGGAACAGCGCGACCGCCGGCCAGTACCCCAGCCGCCGGGGCCAGCGCAGGGGCGCGCGTACGCCGCTCAGGCGTGCGATCAGGGCCGCCGGGCCGGTCACCGGGTTGATCCAGCCCCACAGGTTGCCAACAAGGCCCTGCACCGCCACCAGCGCCACCCACCACACCGTCCAGACGAACAGCGGCAGCGGGTTGATCATCGGGTCATGCGGCCCGGTCATCCCGCGCCAGACGAGAAACCCCAGAAAAAGCGCGGACAGGCAGCTTGTCAGGTGGCGCAGCGCCGGGCGCCGGCGGGGCCACAGCGTGGCGGGGCGAAACAGCGCCTCGGCCGCGCCGGGGGGCAAAAGGGCGATCAGCAGTACCGTCAGCGCGACGCTGGCCACCCCGGCGGCGATGTAGACATCGGTGGGCAACAACAGCACATAGCCCTGTTCCGAGGCATGAGCATGCGCAAGCCCCGGCCAGAGGGCAAGCATCAGGATGATTGCAAATCGTGCAGGCATGAGGGCCCCCTTTGTGTTGGGATCACAATACCGGCGGGGAGAGACGGTGAAAGGGGCAAATATGCGCAGGCTAGGCCGTGCTTGCGCGAAACAGCGGCGTGCCCGCACGCCGCCGCGCCCCCACGCGGCGGCGATCTGGCCGAGGTTCCGCGCAACGGCCATGTCGTGCGGGTTTGGCTGGGATAAAGCGCGGGGCACCTGCCGGTCATCGCCACCGCGCGCGCCGGCAATGCGCGGGACTGGCAGACATGAAATGGTATATGCCGTAGGCCGGGCTTCAGCCCGGCAAATCCGGCAAAACCGGCCATGCATAATGGTGGGCTGAAAGCCCACCCTACGGGTCCACCTTGCGATGGCTGCTTACCTGCTCAACCCGCCATGCAGGGTTGGCACGTCGAGCGCGGCAAAGCCGTAGTGCCGCAGCCAGCGCAGGTCGGATTCAAAGAAGGCGCGCAGATCGGGGATGCCGTATTTCAGCATCGCGATCCGGTCGATGCCGACGCCAAAGGCAAAGCCCTGCCAGACTGACGGGTGGATATTGCCGGCCTCCAGCACCTTGGGGTGCACCATGCCCGAGCCGAGGATCTCCAGCCAGTCGTCGCCCTCGCCGACCTTGAGCGTACCGCCCTCCCACGAACAGCGGATATCGACCTCGGCCGAGGGTTCGGTGAACGGAAAGTGCGAGGCGCGAAAGCGCAGCTCGACATTGTCGACCTCGAAGAACGCCTTGACGAACTCCTCAAGGCACCACTTGAGGTTGGCCATCGAGATGTCGGTGTCGATCGCCAGCCCCTCGACCTGGTGGAACATCGGCGTGTGGGTCTGGTCGTAATCGGCGCGGAACACGCGGCCGGGGCAGATCACCCGCAGCGGCGCGCCCGACAGTTCCATCGACCGGATCTGAACCGGGCTGGTATGGGTGCGCATCACGTGCGGGGGGCGGTCGTCGCCCTCGGACCGGTGCATGTAGAAGGTGTCCATCTCGGCCCGTGCGGGGTGGTGGCCGGGGATGTTGAGCGCGTCGAAATTGTGCCAGTCGCTTTCGACCTGCGGCCCCTCGGCGACGGCAAAGCCCATGTCGGCGAAAATCGCGGTGACCTCTTCGGTGACCTGGCTGACGGGGTGGATGGTGCCGGCCCGGCGCGGGCGCGCGGGCAGCGTCACGTCCAGCCACTCGGCGCGCAGGCGCTCATCCAGCGCGGCATCGGCCAGCGCGGCCTTGCGGGCGGCCAGTGCGGCGTTGATCTCGTCCTTGAGGGCATTCAGCCGCGGGCCGGCCTGCTGGCGTTCCTCGGGCGTCATCCGGCCCAGTTCGCGCATTTTCAGGGATACTTCGCCCTTTTTGCCCACGGCGGCGACGCGCAGCGCCTCGAGCGCGGCCTCGTCGGCGGCATCGGCGATGGCGCCCAGGTATTTCTGTCTCAGATCGTCCATGGGTCTCTTCCGTCCGGCCTTTGGCGGCGGGTTACCCCGCCACGCGCCCGGACGCAAGGGATGCGCAGGGGCAGAGCACGAAAGGTGGATGGCGAGCGTGCCATTCGAGGCGAGCTTATCCTCATCTCTGCCCCGGCAACGAAAAACGCCGCCGGCCCGGATGGGCGGCGGCGTTCCGTTCTGTCCCTCGATGCGGCTGGCTTAGCGTGCCAGGGCGCTCTTGGCCTGCTCGACGATTGCCCCGAAGGCCGCCGGTTCGTGCACGGCCAAGTCGGCCAGCACCTTGCGGTCGACCTCAACACCGGCCAGCGACAGGCCGTTGACGAAGCGCGAATAGGTCAGGCTCTCGTCATGGGCGCGCACGGCGGCGTTGATCCGCTGAATCCACAGCGCGCGGAAGTTCCGCTTGCGGTTGCGGCGGTCGCGGGTGGCGTACTGGTTGGCCTTGTCCACTGCCTGCCGCGCCACCTTGAAGGTGTTCTTGCGGCGGCCATAATAGCCCTTGGCAGCGGTGGTGACTTTCTTGTGGCGAGCGTGGGTGACGGTTCCGCCTTTGACGCGTGACATATCTCAGTTCCTCCTCAGCGCGAATAGGGCATCATTGGCCGGATGATCTTGGCGTCAGCCTCGCTCATCACGGTGGTGCCGCGTGCATTTCGGAGAAACTTGTTCGTCCGTTTGATCATGCCATGGCGTTTGCCAGCCTGGGCGCGCATGATCTTGCCGCCAGCGCTTACCTTGAAGCGCTTCTTGCAGCTCGACTTGGTCTTCATTTTGGGCATTTCCGGCTCCTCTTTACGGTCGGGTTCGCGCGCGACTCGGCATGCCGCCTTGGGCCGGCCGCGCGGATGAGGGCGCCATATACGCCGGGCGCGGGCGCAAGGCAAGGGGAATTGCGGGCGGGCGTGCGCCTCAGCGCGTCCGCAGTCGGCTCAGCAGGCCCGAGACGTCATAGCCCGCCTTTGCCGCGCGCAGCGCGATTTCCTGGTCGGCCATCACCCCGTGCTGGGAAAGGGCCCACAGCATGGTGCAGCGCGTGCCGGAGCGGCAATAGGCCAGGATCGGCCCCGGCATCTCGGCCAGGGCGGTGCGGAATTCCTCGATCGCCTGCGGGCTAAAGACGCCGCCCGAGACGGGTATCCAGCACACTTCCAGCCCTTCGGCGCGGGCGGCCTCGGCAATGCTGTCGTAATCGCATTGTCCCGGCTCCTCGCCATCGGGGCGGTTACACAGGATGGAACGAAAGCCCGCGCCGGCGATCTCGTGCAGGTGGGCCACGTCGATCTGCGGCGAGACAGTGAAACGGTCGGTCAACTGGCGCAGGTCCATTCTCGGCCCCCTTTCGCGGCGATGTCCCGTGTTGTGCACCGAAACGCCCCGCCATTTCAATGGCGGTGGCGTTGACATTTTCCGGCCCCGCCCCAAACGTGGCGCGGGTTTGAAAAGCGGAGCATGGAATGGGCAGCACCTGGGAATTCTGGATCGATCGCGGCGGCACGTTTACCGACATCGTCGCGCGCGCCCCCGATGGCCGTATCCGGACCCACAAGCTGTTGTCGGAAAATCCCGAACGTTACGCCGACGCCGCCGTGCAGGGCATCCGCGAGGTGATGGGCGTGAGCGGCCGCTTTCCCGACGGTGCCATCGGCGCGGTCAAGATGGGCACCACCGTGGCCACCAACGCGCTGTTGGAGCGCAAGGGCGAACGCGTTCTGCTGCTGATCACCAAGGGGTTCCGCGACCTGCTGCGCATCGGCTATCAGACCCGCCCGCGGCTTTTCGATCTGGATATCCGCCGGCCCGAGCTGCTGTACGAGGAAGTGGCCGAGATGGACGAACGCCTCGATGCCGAGGGCCGTGTCATCCGCCCGCTGGACGAGGCCGCAGCGCGCGCCGCGCTGCAGGCCGCCCATGACCGGGGCATTCGCGCCGTCGCCATCGCCGCGCTGCACGCCTATCTCAACTCCGTGCACGAGGCGCGCGTTGCCGAGATCGCCGCCGAGATCGGATTTACCCAGATCACCGCCAGCCACAGCGTCAGCCGCCTGGCCAAGCTGGTCGGGCGCGGCGATACCACCGTGGTGGACGCCTACCTGTCGCCGATCCTGCGGCGCTATGTCGACCAGGTGGCGGGGGCGCTGGACCTGGGGCGCGCGTGCCGCTGGCTGGGCTTCATGCAGTCCAGCGGGGGGCTGACTGACGCGCAGCTTTTCCAAGGCAAGGATGCGATCCTGTCAGGGCCTGCCGGTGGTATCGTCGGCATGGTCAAGACCGGCGTCGCCGCCGGGCATGACCGGCTGATCGGCTTTGACATGGGCGGCACCTCGACCGATGTCAGCCATTACGCCGGCGACTATGAGCGCAGCTTTGAAACCGAGGTTGCGGGCGTGCGGATGCGCGCCCCGATGATGGATATCCACACTGTCGCCGCCGGCGGCGGCTCGATCTGCAAGTTCCAGGACGGCCGTTTTCAGGTCGGCCCGGAAAGTGCCGGCGCCGATCCCGGCCCGGCCTGTTACCGCCGTGGCGGCCCGCTGACGGTGACCGACTGCAACGTCATGCTGGGCAAGCTCAACCCCGATCACTTTCCGGCCGTGTTCGGCCCGGATGGCAACGCGCCCCTTGATGCTGACGCGGTGCGCGCCAAGTTCGCCGAGCTGGCCGAAACCGTCGCCGCCGAGACGGGCGAGGCCGCCCGCACCCCCGAGGAAATGGCCGAAGGGTTCCTGCGCATCGCCGTCGACAACATGGCGAACGCGATCAAGAAGATCAGCGTTCAGCGCGGCCATGACGTGACCCGCTATACGCTGCAATGCTTTGGCGGCGCCGGGGGGCAGCATGCCTGCCTGGTGGCCGATGCGCTGGGCATGACGCGGGTGCTGATCCATCCGCATGCCGGGGTGTTGTCGGCCTATGGCATGGGGCTGGCCGAAATCCGCGCCATGCGCGAAACCCAGATGGATGCGCCCATGGCAGAGGCGGACGAGGCGCGCGCCGCGCTTGACCGTATCACCGAAGAGGCCCGCGCCGAGGTCGCCGGACAGGGCGTATCCGACATCGTGATCGAGCCGCGCGCGCATCTGCGCTATGACGGCGCGCATCAGGCGCTGGAGGTGCCGTTCGGCACCGCCGAGCAGATGCAGGCCGCTTTCGAGGCCGCACATCGCCAGCGATTCGGCTTTCATTCGCCCGAACGTGCGATCCTGTTCGACATGCTCAGCGTCGAGGCCATCCGCCAGACCGGTGAGGCGCCGCAGGCGGTGCTGCCTGCGGGCGACGGGCAGCCGGTGGCACAGGTGCAGCTGCATGTGGACGGCGCCCGCCAGGACGTGCCCCTTTACGCCCGTGACCGGCTGGACCCGGCGGCGCGCATCGACGGCCCCGCCATCATCACCGAGGCGACGGGCACCACCGTGATCGAACCCGGCTGGACGGCTGGCGTCGATGCGATGGGCAACCTGCTGTTGGAACGCACCCGGGCACGGGCGCGCGAACATGCCGCCGGCACCAGCGCCGATCCGGTGCTGCTGGAGGTGTTCAACAACCTCTTCATGTCCGTGGCCGAACAGATGGGGGTCACGCTGGAAAAGACCTCTGCCTCGGTCAACATCAAGGAACGGCTGGATTTTTCCTGTGCGATCTTCGACGCCAACGGCGATCTGGTCGCCAATGCCCCGCATGTGCCGGTGCACCTTGGCTCGATGTCGGATTCGATCAAGACGGTGATGCGGCTCAACCCTGATGCCGCGCCGGGTGATGCCTTCATGCTCAACTCGCCCTTCAAGGGCGGCACGCATCTGCCCGATGTGACCGTGGTGACGCCGGTCTTCATCGACGGCAAGGCGGTGTTCTGGCTGGGCTCGCGCGGCCACCACGCCGATATCGGCGGGCGAACGCCGGGGTCGGCCCCGCCCGACAGCACCCATATCGAGGATGAGGGCGTGCTGATCGACAATTTCAAACTGGTGGCTGGCGGCCAGCTGCGCGAGACCGAGGTCGAGGCGCTTTTGGCCTTGGGGCGCTATCCCTGCCGCAACCCGACCCAGAACATGGCCGACCTCAAGGCGCAGATCGCGGCCAACGAAACCGGCCGTCAGGAACTGCTGAAGGTGGTCGACCAGTTCGGGCTGGACGTGGTGCACGCCTATATGGCCCATGTTCAGGACAATGCCGAGGAAAGCGTGCGCCGCGTCATCGACCGGCTGAGCGACGGGCGTTTCAGCTACGGAATGGATCATGGCGCGGCGATCGAGGTCGAGGTCAGCGTCGATGCGGCGAACCGGTCCGCGCGGATCGACTTTACCGGCACTTCGCCGCAGCATTCGGGCAATTACAACGCGCCGAAATCGATCTGCCGGGCGGTGGTGCTGTATGTCTTCCGCACCATGGTGGGCGCCGACATCCCGCTGAACGAGGGTTGTCTGAAGCCGCTCGACATTGTCGTCCCCGAAGGCTCGATGTTGAACCCGGTCTACCCGGCGGCGGTGATCGCCGGCAACACCGAGGTCAGCCAGGCCGCCTGCAACGCGCTCTATGGTGCGCTGGGGGTGGTCGCTGGCAGCCAGGCTACGATGAACAATTTTGTCTGGGGCAACGAGGTTTTTCAGAACTACGAAACCATCGCCGGGGGCACCGGCGCGGGGCCGGGGTTCGACGGCTGCGACGCTGTGCAAAGCCACATGACCAACACCCGCATGACCGACCCCGAGATCCTGGAAAAGCGCTTTCCTGTCCGGTTGGAAGAGTTTTCAATCCGCCCCGGTTCCGGCGGGGCCGGCGAGTGGCGCGGTGGTAACGGGCTGGTGCGGCGGCTCAGGTTTCTCGAACCCGTCACCGTCACCACGCTTTCAAATCACCGAATCGTGCCGCCTTTCGGTGCCGCGGGCGGTGCACCCGGAAAGGTCGGGCGCAACTGGGCCGAGCTGCCCGACGGGACCCGGCGCGAGATGGCCGGCAACGACGAGATCGATCTGCCTTCAGGCAGCGTGTTCGGAATGGAAACGCCGGGTGGCGGCGGTTGGGGGGCGCCGCGATAGCGGCGCCGGCCCCGATCAGTTCAGGTCGCGCCGGTACCCGATGTGCAGCTCGACACTGCTGGTTTCCATCGAGAAGTTGCCAGCCGGAGCGCCCCCGCCCACGTTCCGCAGCATGATGTCGCTCTTGTCAGCCACCACGTAGTTCACCCCGAGGACGAGGTTGTTGCGGTCGTCGATTGCCCGGATGAATCGCAGGCCGAACTTGCCGTAAAGCACGTAGTCATCGCCAGACCCCATCACAACGCCATCACTGGTGGAAATGTCGCGGTACATGGCACCAAGACCAAGGCCAGCCTCGGCCCGCCAGTGGTTGGTTTCATGAAAGAGTGCCCACAGGTTCAGCCCCAACCGACCGGATTCGACTGACGAGTTGTAAAAAAACGTCGGCGCCGGCAGGCCGGGAAAGCTGGCCGAGGTGACGGAACGGTCAAAATACCATGCGAATTCGGCCTCGGGCGTCAGCTTGGTCGTGCCCAGGGCCCACTTGTCCCGTAGGCCGAAGTTCAGGGCGATGCCGTGTTGCGATTCGCTTTGGGAGTCCGTGTTAAAAAAGTTGCCGTTGGTATTTCTGCCATCCATGTCGAAATCGGTCACGGTTCCGATGGCGTCGATACCGATATACATATCCTGCGCACTTGCCGAAACGGGACCGATCACACCAAGCGATACGATGGCGGCTGCGCGAATTATAAGGCCCTTGAACATCGAATTCCTCCCTACAGGCAAAGGCGGGTTTCAGAAGGGATAAACTACAGCTTCCGCGCACACTGTCACGATATAGAATTGATCTTGTATAAGCTATATGGATTGTGTTGCCGGGATACCCGGATTGCAGACGGGGGCGACCATGCTGGCAGGGGTGCTGAACAGCCGGGGCTTACCAGCGGCCCAACGCTGCCTCGTCATCGGCCTTGGCCGCGACCCAGTCGGCGCCCTGCTCGCCGATCTCTTTCTTCCAGAAGGGGGCGCGCGACTTGAGATAGTCCATCAGGAATTCGGCGGCCTGAAACGCCTCGGCCCGGTGCACGGCTGCGGTGGCGACCATCATGATCATCTCTGACGGCGCAAGCCGCCCGTAGCGGTGGATCACGAGGATGTCGCCGGTGTTCCAGCGCGTCGCCGCTTTGGCCGCGATGCCGGAAATGGCCTTTTCGGTCATGCCGGGGTAATGCTCGATCTCCATCGCGCCCAGCCCGCCGTCGGGCGGATCGCGCACGATGCCGGTAAAGGTCACGACCGCGCCCATGCCTTGCTGGCGCGCGGCAAAGGCCGCGGTTTCGGCGCCAAGGTCGAACGGTTCGGCCTGAACCCGGATATCCAACCTCAGCCCCCCGTCATCGGAGGAAAGAACGCGACCTCGCGCGCGCCCGCAAGCGAGGCGTCGAAATCGGTCAGTTCCTGGTCGACCGCCACCCTCAGCGCGTCCAGATCGGCAAAGGCGGCGGCATAGCGTTCCTCGCGCCCGCGCAGCTCCTTCACCAGGTCGCGCACGGTGGGGGCGGTGGTCTCGACTGTCTCTTTCGGCTGTCCGATACGTTCGCGGACCCAGGCGAAATACAGAACATCCATCGCTTCAATCCTTCAGAAAGGGCAGCGCCTTGCGCAGGTAGTCAACGCCGCTTGCCAGCGTCAGCGCTGCCGCCAGCCACAACAGCCACAGCCCCGCATGCCCCGACCAGATCATGCCGTCATATTTCCAGCGCAGGCCGAGGTCATCGTCGCCTCCGCCGGTCAGGATGGCATCAACCACGGCCTGGTCCATGCCGTCGGTACTGCCCCACAGATAATGCTCGAACACGCCTTGTGCAAAGAGCACGGCGATGGCGACCATTTGCGCGGTTGTCTTCCACTTGGCCAGTTTTGTCACCTTCAGCGTGCCGGCGGTGTCGCCCAGATATTCGCGCAGCCCCGAGACAAAGACCTCGCGGAACAGGATCACCGTTGCCGGCAGCACCAGCCAGGGCGACATGCTGGAATAGCCCACGATCACCATCAGCGCGATCACCACCATCGCCTTGTCGGCGATGGGGTCGAGCATGGTACCCAGCCGTGTCGTCTGTTTCCAGCTGCGCGCAAGATAGCCGTCGAACCAGTCGGTCACGGCGGCACCCACGAACAGCAGCAGAGCAAACCAGTCGGCCCAGGGGCGATGGAAATAGAGAAACATCACCGCCAGGCCCGGCGCGGCCAGCAGCCTCAGCATGGTCAGCACATTTGGAACGGTCCAGATCATGCGCCCTCTCTAGACCGAATCCGGCAACGGGGGAAGGGACCGCCCGTACCCCGCCGGAGGCATCCGACGGGGTGCGGCCTTGCAGGCGGCTGGTTACATCGCGGCGATCATGTCGGCCTGTTTCACGATGTTCTCGGCCTGCTTGATCGAGGCGATGTCCACGAGCCGACCCTTGTAGGTGGTGGCGCCCTCGCCACGGGCCTTGGCATCTTCCATTGCCTTCAGGATTTCACGCGCCTCGGCGACGGCCTCGTCCGAGGGGGTGAAGATCTCATTGGCCAAGGCGATCTGCTTGGGGTGGATCGCCCATTTGCCGACCATGCCCAGCGTTGCGACGCGGCGTGCCTGGGCGCGAAAGCCCTCGTCGTCGGAAAAGTCGCCAAAGGGGCCGTCAACCGGCAGAATCCCGTGGGTGCGACAGGCAGCGACGATGGCGGTGGTGGCCCAGTGCCAGGGGTCGGGCCAGTAGCTCTGCCCCTGGTGCAGCATGTAATAGTTTTCCTGCGTGCCGCCGATGCCGGTGGTGGCCATGCCCATCGAGGCGGCGAAGTCGGCGGCGCCGAGGCTCATTGCCTGCAGCCGGGGCGAGGCGGCGGCGATTTCCTCGACATGGCTGATGCCGGCCGCCGATTCGATGATCACCTCGAAGCCCAGCGGCTTTTTCCGACCTGTGGCCTTTTCGACCGAGGTAACCAGCGCATCGACCGCATAGATGTCGGCGGCGCAGCCCACCTTGGGGATCATGATCAGGTCGAGCCGATCACCGGCCTTTTCCAGCAGGTCGACGACATCGCGATACCACCACGCGGTGTCGAGCCCGTTGATGCGCACCGACAGCGTCTTGCGGCCCCAGTCGATATCGTTGATGGCGGCGATGGCGTTGGCGCGGGCGCTGTCCTTGTCCGTGGGCGCGACCGAATCCTCGAGATCGAGGTTGATCACGTCGGCGGCGGAGGCGGCCATCTTTTCGAACAGTTTGGTGTTCGATGCCGGGCCGAACAGCTGGCAGCGGTTGGGGCGTGCGGGGGCGGGCGGTTGCAGTCGAAAACTCATCTTTCGGGGCCTTTCATGGACGAAGTCGTGTGGGTATCGGGCAAAGCGGTATAAAATTGCGCCCCGCGCCGCAAGGCGTGACGCCGGAGGCGTGGCGCGTTTGCCTGATTCCTGATCGACGAATCTTCGCCATAACTTAGCATTCTTCGAATATAATTCGGCATTATTTAGCTATGCCGGGAATATCAGGCAGGAAATGGCGCGATGCTTGAAGTTAACTGTCCGAAACGCGAATCCCCGGACACTCCGGCAGATGCGTCAGCCCGCAAAGGAGACCCGCGATGATCGAGACCCCTTATCTGCTTTTCCTGGGCGATGCGCCCGACATGCTTGCCGCCAAGGTGGCGATCGGCATCAGTGACTGGCGCCCGGAACATGCCGTCGGCCAGATCCGCCTGCCCGGTTGCGGCGCTGATCTGGGGCTGCAGGAGATGACCCTGGCCGAGGCGAAAGAGGCCGGCGCGCGTACGCTGGTGATCGGCGTGGCCAACCGGGGCGGCATCATCAGTCCGGCCTGGAAGAAGGTGCTGATCGAGGCGCTCGAGATGGGCTATGATCTGGCCAGCGGCCTGCACAACCTGCTGCGGGACGAGGGCGACATCGTCGCCGCTGCGCAGACCCATGGCGGCACGCTGCATGACGTGCGGGTGCCGTCGGTCGGATACCCGATCGCCAACGGCGTCAAGCGCACGGGCAAGAGGTGCCTGGCCGTGGGCACCGACTGTTCGGTCGGCAAGATGTATACGGCAATGGCGATGGAACGCGACATGCGCGAGCGCGGGATCAAGGCCACCTTTCGCGCCACCGGGCAGACCGGCATCCTGATCACCGGCCACGGCGTGCCGCTGGATGCGGTGATCGCCGATTTCATGGCCGGGGCGGTGGAATACCTGACGCCGGACAACGACCCTGACCACTGGGACATGATCGAGGGGCAGGGCAGCCTGTTCCATGTTTCCTATTCGGGGGTGACAATGGCGCTGATCCATGGCGGCCAGCCCGATGCGCTGATCCTGTGCCACGAACCCACCCGCAAGCACATGCGCGGCCTGCCGGGCTATCAGTTGCCGACGCTGCAGCGGCTGCGTGATACCGCGCTGCCGCTGGCGCGGGTGTCCAACCCTGCTTGTGTCGCGGCCGGCATCGCGGTCAACACCCAGAACATGGACGAGGCCGCGGCAAGGGAATATCTGGCGCAGGTCGAGGCCGAGATGGACTTGCCGGCGACCGACCCCTATCGCTTTGGCCCGTCCAAGCTGGTAGACGCGCTGGCCGCGATCTGAATGCAACGCGCCCCGGGCCTGGCCCGGGGCCTCTGAACCTGCGGGAGGTTCCGGGTTTGGCCCGGGACGGAATGACATGGAAATCACTGTAACGCGGGACGTGTTCAGGCTGGCGCAGGTTTTTACGATCAGCCGCGGGTCGAGGACCGAGGCGCAGGTGCTGACGGTGCGGGTGTCGCAGGATGGCGTGACCGGCCGGGGCGAATGCGTACCCTACGCGCGCTATGACGAAACCCTCGACAGTGTCGAGGCGCAGATCGCGGCGCTGCCCGAAACCATCGACCGTGCCGCGCTCTATGATCTGCTGCCCGCCGGGGCGGCGCGCAACGCCGTCGATTGCGCGTTGTGGGACCTGGAGGCCAAGCAGACCGGCAAACGGGTGTGGGAACTGGCCGGCCTGCCCGCGCCGGGGCCCGAGATAACCGCCTATACCCTGTCGCTGGACACGCCCGAAAACATGCGCGCACAGGCGGAAAAGAATGCCTATCGCCCGCTCTTGAAGATCAAGCTTGGCACGCCCGACGACATGCCCCGGCTGGAGGCAGTGCGCGCCGGTGCGCCCGAGGCGCGGATCATCGTGGATGCCAACGAGGGGTGGAGCGCCGAAGTATATGCCGACCTCGCGCCGCACCTGGTGCGCCTGGGCGTGGCGCTGGTGGAACAGCCCCTGCCGGCGGGCGACGACGATGCGCTGGCCGGCATGGCCCGCCCGGTGCCGGTCTGCGCCGATGAGAGCTGTCACGACCGCGCCAGCCTGCCCGCGCTGAAGGGCAAGTACGACGTGATCAACATCAAGCTGGACAAGACTGGCGGCCTGACCGAGGCGCTGGCGCTGCGCGACGCGGCACGCGCGGCGGGCTATGGCGACATGGTCGGCTGCATGGTTGGCTCATCCCTGGCGATGGCGCCGGCGGTGCTGGTGGCGCAGGGTGCGCTGGTAACGGACCTTGACGGCCCGCTCCTGTTGGCCGAAGACCGCGACGACGCCTTGAAGTATGACGCGGTCGGGGTCCACCCCCCGGAAACCGCCCTATGGGGATAAGCGATATGCGCACTGTTTACGTGAACGGAGAGTACCTGCCTGAAGCCGAAGCCACGGTTTCGATCTTTGACCGGGCCTTTCTGATGGCTGACGGGGTTTACGAGGTCACCAGCGTCCTTGATGGCAAGCTGATCGACTTTGACGGCCACCTGGCGCGGCTGGAACGTTCGCTGGTCGAGCTGGACATGGCCAAGCCGGCGGCATTCGACGACCTTCTGTCGATTCACCGCGAACTGGTGCGGATCAACGGCATCGAAGAGGGGCTGGTTTACCTGCAGGTCACCCGTGGTGCCGCCGCCGACCGCGATTTCGTCTTTCCCGACCCCAAACAGGTGGAGCCGACGCTGGTGCTGTTCACCCAGTCCAAACCCGGCCTGGCCGACAACCCGGTGGCGAAAAAGGGCATCAGGGTGATCTCGATCGAAGATCAGCGGTGGACGCGGCGCGACATCAAGACGGTGCAGCTGCTTTACCCCTCGATGGGCAAGATGATGGCGAAACGCGCCGGGGCCGATGACGCCTGGATGGTCGAGGATGGCCACGTCACCGAGGGCACGTCGAACAACGCCTATATCGTCAAGGGCAACAGGATCATCACGCGCCAGCTGTCGAACGACATCCTGCACGGGATCACCCGCGCGGCGGTGCTGCGGTTCGCCCGCGAGGCGCAGATGAAGGTCGAGGAACGCCCCTTTACCATCGCCGAGGCACAGCAGGCGGACGAGGCGTTCATCACCTCCGCCTCGACCTTTGTCATGCCGGTGGTCGAGATCGACGGCACCAAGCTGGGCGACGGCACACCGGGGCCGGTGGCCGGCCGTCTGCGCGAAATCTACCTGGACGAAAGCCGCAAGGCCGCGATCTGAGGGCAGGGCGGCGGATAGGTCTGCCGCCTGGCACGGATTGGGTGGTTGGGGCGGTTATTGGCTGCGCTCTGAGATAGGTGGCTCGGGGTTGCGGGGTGGGGGTTTTTGATACGAACGGCCCTTTGCGGACGTTCGTGCGACGTGTGGCAGATGATCGCTCGCGGCCCATTCCGGTCACTCATGCCAAACGCAGCGGATGACAGGAGCCAGTCCATTCAGTTGAAAAACTCCGCAGCCATGCTTGAAAGAACAAAGTCGCAGAAAGATGTTCTGGTATTTTTGAGAAGGACCTCGATGTCTGGCAAATGCACCGCTAAACAGGAACGGTGTTCTGCAGCTTGGTGGATGCGAGCTACTTAGCGAGTTTTCAAAGGTATAAGCCCAAAGCCGTCATTCGTTGAAGAGCTCCAAGTGGACACACGCATCAAATGCTGTTTCTCCTGACGACGGTAGCCCACCTAGAAACCCTCGGGGTCAGTAAGGAAGGCTTCAACGATGTGCAGGGCAGAAATATGCGTATCATGCACCTCAGCACTACCACAATCGCATTCTTCGGCGTGTCTCTTGTGAATCCATAGTCCATCTAGGTTCCGCCTATAGAACCAGCCTCTGTCGAACCCGACTCCTGTAATGTCGAGCCCTGGATGCTCAACCATCAACTCACAGACCTCAAATAGGTCTGACTCACGAGGAATTATGCCGATCCCTTTTTGATAATATGTTGTATCGCCCATGTTAACGTGCTGGATCAGTTCGTCGATCTCGAATGCAACAGTACCATGCTTTTCCAAAAGTGCTTCTACCTCAGGGAAACGCATCGGCGTTCGCTTATCCGCTGAGCCGAATAATACAATGTCAGGCACTAATATGGAGATGCCTCCAATTGGATCTCCGTCGATGGAGTCGAACTTCTCATTAATCTTCTCCCCGCAAAAAAATGCCGTTCGCGGCCAGGCGATCTTGACAAAGCTCTCTGAGTACTCCGGCAATTCTAGCGCTCTCCTGAAGGTTGGAATTGAGAAGTTGCCATCTCTTACGCCTTTAATTTCTCGCCAGGGCAACCCGAGCAATGCGTTCAAAATGGGGTCTTCGGTTGGCGGAGGGAAAAGCGAGCTCGTTTCTCGAAAGCCCTTCTTAGCTGCATAGTCGCGGAAGATAGAACGATCAGCGACGATGTGCGCTAGGAAACAACTGCTGGGCACAGGAGCGCCCCTGAGGGGACCGATGAGCCAAGCCGCCTGAGCATCTGTACGGCACCTGCTCGCACTGATCTTAAGAACTGCAAGATCAATCGCACCCACTCGCTCTGCCGCAGCCTTGTCAATAACATAGAGATGGCCGTCGCCCGCTTCGAAAGAATATTGTGCCATTCGCTTGTGAAGCCAAACGGGCCGCTCTTCGTAATCTTCGCTCATCTCAATCGTCAAGTTTTCGACGTACTTGTGACTTGCGAACCATGCGCCGACAGCCGAGTCCGACGAGCAATCAATATAGAAAGATCGCCATCCGTAGTGCTGCAGGAGGGCTTGTGTGAATTCTAAGCGATCAGCATACCCATACAGGTAACCATTAAGAACGTTCTTAGCGTAGCGGCTCCATTTCAACATCTCGCTCGGGATGCAACCGTGCCGATCGAATGAAGTCAAAACGGAAGGCAGGGCTGCCTCCCCGTAATGAGAGGTTTGTCCACGAAAAAGTGAGTTCTCGCCAAACTCTCCCAGAAGCGTTTCAATCTCCTCGACGCTTTTCGCCCGATACTGCTGCATACTACCTCGTTGATAGAGTCTGGTCTGTCGTCAATATCTCTTCTCTCGAGGCAATTTGCACGAATCGCCTCTTGAAAACCATAGGACAGGAACAGCCCAGTTTGGACGCTCGTGTCCCGCCGGACAAACAGTCGCTCCCAGGCCGACAATTTGCGATGCTTAGCAAAGTACGCTGCCCGCGCTTCGCGGACCTTCATGCGATGCACAGCGAAAGTCTGGAAACCACCCTTCCTTCCTGCGGTCTTCCCAAGCGCGAGGACATTTGAGCAATCCCAGCGATAGCTCACCCTCCCCGCCCACTCAGCAACAGTCCCGCCAAACCCGCCCTTTTACCCGGCCAGCCAGGCCTTGGCGGCGTCGAATTCACCGGTGGCGAAGTGCCGGGCTTCAAGGCCAAAGGCGCGCTTGCCGATGCCGACGGCCATCTCCTGCCAGCCGGCGTCTCCGACAACGGCAGCGCGTTCGACCCGGGGCGCGTGCCCGCGTACCAGTTCGAAATGGTCCCTGAGCGCGCCAAGGCCCTGCCAGCCGTCAAAATCGCGCAGGTCGATCAGCAGGCGCACCTTGTCGTGCTGCGCCATGAAGCGGTTGATGTCCTCCAGGTCGTTCTCATAGGCCGCGCCGTCGATCTTGCCGCGCAGGCTGATATGCAGGATGCCGTCGCCGATCTCTTCCTGCTGGATGGTTCCCAGGCTTTCGCGCAGCCAGCGGCGCGCGTCGTCCAGTTCGGCCATGGTGAACCGGGCCATGGGGCAGGGCAGAAAGACGGAAAACGCCGCCGCTGTGGTCTTGACCGCTGAATTATCAGTGACCAGCGCCACCCGGTCGAAGCCGCGCCAATGCTTGAGCCCGGTGCGCGCGTCCTGCAGCATGGCGCCCAGGGTGAAATCGGAAAACCCCGCCTCGACCACCGCCAGCAGCCGCACCCTGTCGCCCTGGGCAATGGCCGCGTCGATGGCCGGGATCAGGGTTTCGGTATAGTCCCGGTCGGTGACCGGGGCCGTCATGCGGATTTCGACGATGCCGTGTTCGCCGGTGTGTTCAACGTCGATCATGGTCAGTCCCCCTGGATGCGGTTGCGGATGGCACCGAATATAGGGGCTCTTTCGCCTCAAGTAACCAGCGCCGCGTTTTCGGGGGCGATACCGAGCCTGCCGGTATCAGCCGTCCTTGCCGACATTTTCGGCAAAGGCTTTTTGAAACTCGGCCTGTTTCGCGGCGTCCGCCTCGGTCTGGTGGCCGGCCTTCCAGTCGTCATAGGGCATGCCATAGAAGATCTCGCGCGCCTCGTCCTTGCTCAGCTCTATGCCGCGTTCTACTGCTGCCTCCTGGTACCAGCGCGACAGGCAGTTGCGGCAGAACCCGGCCAAGTTCATCAGGTCGATGTTCTGCACATCCGGGCGCTTTTCCATCAGGTGCGCGCGCAGGGTGCGAAAGGCGGCGGCCTCTATCTCGGTCCGGGTGCGGTCGTCCATGGGGTACCTCCTGTTGCCTGTGGCAAAGATGCGTGTGCGAACCCGGCGGATCAAGCGTGTGCCGCTCAGACCCCGGCGGTTTCGGCCGCCTGTTCCAGCATCGGCGCCAGCCGTTCTGCCCAGGCCCGCTGTTGATCGGCCGTTTCGATCAGGTCGTTGCGCAGCTCGAGCAGGGCGTTGGGCCGCTGGTGGGCGATGGCATGGCGGGCGATGGAGTCGCCCGGCAGGTGGCCGCCATAGGGCTCGTTCTCACCGATGCACAGGTCGGGCTCGGCGCGCAGGCGTGTGATCAGGGGGCGCGACAGGCGCTCGTCGGCGGCATAGAGGACGCCCACATGCCACGACCGTGGCGGGCGGCCCTGCAGCTGGGGCGTAAAGCTGTGCATCGATACGATCACCGTGTCGTCGCGCCGCGCGGCCAGTTCCGCCAGCGCGGTGTGGTAGGGGCGGTAAAGGCGGTTGAGGCGGCGCTCGACTTCTTCAGCGTCGACGTGGCGGTTTTCCGGGATGATGGTGCCGTCATAGAGCTTCATCACCAGGGTCGGGTCGTCCTCACCCCGGTTGGGGTCGATCACCAGGCGCGAAAAATTGGCGCAGATGCAGGGCGCGTCCAGCCGTTCCGCCAGTGCGCGCGCAACGCCTGCGGCGCCCGGGTCATAGGCGATGTGGCGGGCCATGTCGCCGGCCGCCAGTCCCAGCGAACCGCCGCCCACAAAGGGCGGGACGGTGTTGGACGCGTGGTCACATGTCACGAGCCAGCGCGCGGGGCGCCCGGCCCCTTCGATCTCGAACGGGTGATAAGTCATCGGGGTGTCATGTCCTTTGCGCACGATCTAGGATAGTTGCGCAGCGATGTGAATTGGATATTACGGAAACAGAGGCCCGTTAGCGATAACGCAGACCGGCCGCAGCGCTTGAGGAGAGCACCATTTGAGACGGCACCGCAACGTCAAGATCGTCGCCACGCTGGGCCCGGCGTCGGAGGATTACCAGACCATCCGCGCCCTGCACGAGGCCGGCGCCGATGTCTTTCGCCTGAACATGAGCCACGGCAGCCACGAAAGCATCGCCGAAAAACACCGGATCATCCGCCAGATCGAGGATGAGCTGAACAGCCCCATCGGCATCCTGGCCGACCTGCAGGGTCCCAAGCTGCGCGTGGGTCAGTTTGCCGACGGCGCTGTTGATCTGGCCGAGGGCGCGGCGTTCCGGTTCGACCTTGATGAAACCGCCGGCGACGCGACCCGTGTCTGCCTGCCCCACCCCGAGATATTCGCCGCGTTGGAACCGGGGGCGACCCTGCTGGTCGATGACGGCAAGATCCGGCTGAAGATCACCGATTGCGGGGCGGATTTCGCCCAGACCGAGGTGGTCGTCGGGGGCACCATATCCGACCGCAAGGGCGTGAACGTGCCTGACGTGGTGCTGCCGCTCAAGGCGCTCAGCGACAAGGACCGCAAGGATCTGGAATTCGCCTGCGAACTGGGCGTTGACTGGCTGGCGCTCAGCTTTGTCCAGCGTGCCGAGGATGTGGAAGAGGCGCGCGAACTGGTGGCCGGGCGCGCGGCGATCCTGTCCAAGATCGAAAAGCCGTCGGCGGTGAAATGGTTCGACAGCATCCTTGCCGCGTCCGACGGCATCATGATCGCGCGCGGCGACCTGGGGGTGGAACTGCCGGTGCAGAACGTGCCGCCAATCCAGAAACGCCTGGTGCGCCGCTGCCGCACCGCGGCCAAGCCGGTGATCGTGGCCACGCAGATGCTGGAATCGATGATCACCAGCCCGATGCCGACGCGGGCCGAGGTGTCGGACGTGGCCGCCGCCATCTATGAGGGTACAGACGCGGTGATGCTGAGCGCCGAGAGTGCCGCCGGCAGCTGGCCGGTCGAGGCCGTGTCAACGATGGATGCCGTCGCGCAAGAGGTCGAGGATGACCCGACCTATGTCCAGATCATCGAGGCGTCTCGCGTCGTGAACCGCGAAAGTGTGGCCGACGGTATCGTCGCCGCCGCGCGCGAGATCGCCGAGGCCACCGATATCGTCGCCATCTGCTGTTACACCCAGTCGGGCACCACCGCGTTGCTGACCGCGCGTGAACGCCCGCGTGTGCCGATCATCGCCATGACCAGCCTGCGCCACACCGCCAGGCGGCTGGCGCTGACATGGGGTGTCCACTGCGTAATGACCGAGCCGCTGGAACGCTTCAAGATGGCGGTGCTCGATGCCGTGCGGGCCGCCCGGGCCGAGGGCTATGCCCAACCGCTGGACCAGATCGTGGTCACCGCCGGGGTGCCCTTCAACGTGCCGGGCACCACGAATATCCTGCGGGTCGCGCCGTGTCAGGAGGGTTTGATTTCGGCCACCGATCCGGGCTAGGCTTTTTCAGCCCGGCGCCAACCGCCGGCACCAACCCGGAGCCCACGGCATGAACAGCGATCTGATCCTCGTCATCGGCATCGTGTTGGCGGCGCTGTCGCTGCCAGCGATGCTGTCGGCGATATCGGACCGCCGGCGGCCGCGCGCGGCCGCCGTTGTCGCGGTGGTGTCGGGGTGCCTGATTGTCTGGGCGGTACAGAGCCGGCCGGGCGGGTACACCCTGAACGACATCCCGCGCGCCTTTGTCCAGGTGGTGGCAGATCTCCTGCCTTAGGGCGGGTTGCCCTGATCATTGCCCTTTCGCCCGGCGGTTCGGATGTCCAGACGTTGCAGGCCGAACAAGCGACGCCTTCGCAGACCCTTACCCCTCTACCGGGGCGCCGGCGCGAGTGCGGCAGGGGCCAAAGCCTGCCGCGCGCGCCAGCAGCAGGCCCGAAACGGTGGCGATCATCCCGGCGGCGCTGACAGCGTTGGCATAGCCCAGCCACAGCGGCCCGTAACCCGCCAGCACATAGCCCAGCACCGCCGACAGCGTGGCAAAGCCCACCGACCAGCCGATCTGCGCCTCCAGCCGGTTGGTCATCATCCGCGCCGCCGCCGGCGGGCAGATGAACATGGCGATGACGATGATCGAACCCACGGCGTCAAAGGCCGCCACCGCGGCGATCGCGGCGACGATGACCAGCGCCAGCCCGATCAGGCCGGTGGGCAGGCCCAGGGTGCGGGCAAAGCCCTCGTCAAAGGTCGAGATCTTGAGCGGGCGCCAGAACAGCGCGGTAAAGGCGGAGACAAAGATCAGCGTCAGCGCGATGCGCGGCAGCTCGGGCGGCAGCCCGCGCAGGGCCTGCGGGTCTAGCAGCGACGCCCACCCAAGCCCGTCCAGCCAGATCAGGCTTTCGAGGCTGCCATAAAGCGCGTGCTGCACGTCGAGATGGACGCTGGAGGTGTCGGATTGTTCCAGCAGCAGCACGCCGCCAGCAAACATTGCGGTGAAGACCACGCCCATCGCGGCGCCCGGTTCGATCCGCCCTACGCGGCGGATGGTTTCGATCAGCACCACCGCCAGTACCGCGGCGAAACCGGCGCCCAGCATCATCGGCCAGGCCGACACCGCGCCGGTGACAAGAAAGGCCAGAACGATACCGGGCAGCACGACATGGCTGATGGCGTCGCCGATCAGCGCCTGCCGCCTGAGCAGCAGAAAATTCCCCGGCAGGGCACAGGCGATGGCCGCGCAGACCCCTATCAGCAGCGGCGGCAGCGACAGCGGAACGAATTCGGCGCCGATCATGTGACAGCCTCCGGTTTCAGGGTTCGGTCCAGCTCGGCGATCTGGTCGCGGGTCAGCAGGGTTTCGAGCGGCGTCAGCCCATCATAGCGGGCGGCTGCGGCCTCGTGCCTTGGGTCGGCGCGCAGGATCTGCCAGCGGCGTTCATCCAGCAGCGCGCGCGCGGCCTGGGCGCGCCCGGCCTCGGTGGCAACGCCATCGGGGCGGATCAGCCCGCGCCGCCGCATCAGCCGCAGGGTCAGGTGCTCATAGATCGGTTGGCCCTGGGCCAGCGCCAGCAGGCCCTGGCGCACATGCACCCGCGCCTGGTGGCGGCGGTGACGGACCAGTGCTGCCAGCACCCCGCGCCCGGGTGAAAACAGCAGCGACAGCACGAAAAGGGCAAACGCCACCAGCACGATGATCGGTCCGGTGGGCAGGTCGGGCGCGGTGGCCGACAGCGCCGCGCCGGTATAGCCCGACACCCCGCCCATCACCCCGGCGATCAGCACCACATGCCCGACGCGGTCTGTCCAGAACCGGGCCGCCACGGGCGGGATGATCAGCATTGCCACGATCATGATCAGGCCGACGATTTTCAGCCCGACCACCGTGATTGCCAGCGCCAGCCCCATCATTGCCAGCCCGATCCGCCGTACCGGCAGACCGCTGGCGGTGGCGAAGTCGGGGTCGAACGAGGCCAGCGTCATCGGCCGGCGCAAGAGCAGCGTCAGCGCCAGAACCAACGCGCCGCCGGCAGCGATGGTCAGCGCCTCGGATCGCAGCATACCCGCCGTCGCCCCCAGCAGAAAACTTTCCAGCCCCGCCTGCCGACCGGCGGTCATGGCCTGGATGATGGTCAGGAACACGATGCCGAGGCCAAAGAACACCGACAGCACCGCGCCGATTGCGGCATCCTCGGACAGGCGGGTGCGGGTGGTCAGCCAGGTCACGCACAAAAGCCCCGCCGCCGCCGACAGGGCCGATCCGGCCAGCAGCCCGGGCAGGGCGCGCCCGTCGCCGCCCAGCGTCACCATGACGATGAAGGCCAGCCCGACGCCGGGCAATGTGGCGTGACTGATCGCATCGCTGACCAGCGCGCGCTTGCCGAGATAGAGAAAGCTGCCGGTGGCGCCGGCGGCAAAGCCCAGCAGGGCGGCGCCCACGGCCACAAGCGAGGCGTTGTAGCCCAGTTGAAGGGTCAGCGCGTCAAGGATCGTGCTGCCGGTCATGGCGCCCGTCAGACCGCCGCGCCCATCTGCGCGGTCGCAAGGCGTCCGCCATAGGCGGCTTGCAGGTTGGTCTCGGTGAAGGCCTCGGCAACGGTGCCCTCGGCGATGCGGGTGGTGTTGATTAGGAACACCCGGTCGAAATAGTCTCGCACGGTGGCCAGGTCGTGATGCACCACCACCACCGTCTTGCCCTGCGCCTTGAGATCCTTGAGCACCGCGATGATCGCCTTTTCGGTGGCCGCGTCGACCCCGGCAAAGGGTTCGTCCAGCAAATAGAGGTCGGCCCCCTGCGCCAGCGCGCGGGCAAGGAACACCCGCTGTTGCTGTCCGCCCGAAAGCTGGCCGATCTGGCGGGTGGCGAATTCGGCCATGCCGACGCGGTCAAGACAGGCGCGCGCGGTATCCAGGTGGCGCTGGCGCACCCGGCCCAGCAGGCCAAGCTGGCGGTAAAGTCCCATCAGCACCACGTCGATCACGCGGGTGGGGAAATCCCAGTCGACACTTGCGCGCTGGGGCACATAGGCGATGCGTTCGCGCTGGCGCGCCAAGGGGCGACCATAGCAGGTGATCTGCCCCGACAAGGGCGTGACGATGCCCAGCGCGGCCTTGAGCAGCGTCGACTTGCCAGCGCCGTTGGGGCCGATGATGGCGGTCATGGCGCCGGGGTGAAAACTGGCATCGACCGAGAATACCGCCGGCTTTTCGCCGTAGGATACCGTCAGCCCGCGGATCGCCAGCGGGAAATGGGCCAGGTCCTCGGCCGGGGCCGGGCGTCCGTCTGCGGCGGCAAGGGTCAGGGTCATGCGCTCAGATCCCCGCTGACAGTTTGCCGGCCATCCCGCGCGGCGGCACATTGCCGCCCAGTGCGCCGGCGATGGTGGTCACGTTGTGGTCTATCATGCCGGGATAGGTGCCCTCATAGGTGTCGGGTTCGCCCATCGCGTCGGAAAACAGCTCTCCGCCAATGCGCACCTCGTGGCCCCGGGCGGCGGCGCCTTCGACCAGCGCGCGGATATTGCGGTCGGAGACCGAGCTTTCGACGAAGACCGCGCCGATGCGGCGGCTGACCAGCATGTCGACAAGCGTCCTGATGCGGTCGAGCCCGGCCTCTGATTCCGTCGAGATGCCCTGGATGCCCATCACCTCGAACCCGTAGGCGCGGCCGAAATAGCCGAATGCATCATGGGCCGTGACCAGCACGCGCGCGTCCTGGGGCACGGTGGCGACAGCATCGCGGGCGTAGGCGTGCAGCCGGTTGATCTCGGTCAGGTAGGTTTCGGCGTTGGCGGCGAACGTATCGGCGTGTTCGGGCGCGGTGCGGATCAGCGCCGCCTCGACCGCGCGCACGGCGTGGGTCCAGAGTTCGGGCGCCATCCAGACATGGGGGTCGTACTTGCCGCTGTAATCCGCATGAGCGATGCGCTGTTCGACCGGCACCGCCTCGCCCACGGCGGCGACATTGCCGCGCGCGGCGAGCTTGAGCAGCAGTTCTTCCATCTGCGCCTCGAGGTAGAGCCCGTGCCAGAGTACCAGGTCGGCGCGGGTCAGGGCGACGATGTCGCTGCGGGTCTGGCGATAGGAATGGGGGTCGACCCCGGGGCCCATCAGCGCCGTCACCCTGGCCAGGTCACCGCCCACGTTCTGCGCGGCATCGGCGATCATGCCGGTTGTGGCCACCACGTCGATTTGCGCCGTGGCCGCACGCAGCGGCGTTGCGGCAAGTGCTGCGGCACCAAGGGTCAGGCCGATAAAGGACCGGCGGGTCGGCATCATGCTGTCGTTTCTCCGGGGTTACTGTTCGTGTTGGGGAATGAATATGCGAGTCATTTGCAATTTGTCAATGCAATTGAGAATTATTTGCAAAAACGATGTGCGCGAGTTTGCCAAACCCCCGAGGGTGGTGCGGAACGCGTCCCCAATTGGGGCGGCCGGGGCGAGGGGAAGACGCGGTCAGGCAGAGACCACCCAACACAAAAAATCCCCCGCCTGTCAGGGCGGGGGAGAGGTGTAGCGCCCCGTTTGTGGCGGGGCGCCGGCGGAATTATCGTTGGGTGGGGTTCAGTTCGGCCGTCCGGCCATCTCGGCGCGGATCTGTTGGCGGAATACGTCGATCGAGACCTTCTTGCCATCGCGCTTGATGCACCAGTAGGTCCAGCCGTTGCAGCTGGGCGCGCCTTCGAGCGCGGCGCCGACCTGGTGGATCGAGCCGGTCACGTCATTGCCGACAAGCGTGCCGTCGGCGCGAAGCCTGGCGGTGTGGCGGTCATTCATCGAGTGCAGCTGTTCGCCCGGGCGCAGCAGCCCCCGTTCGATAAGCTGGCCGAAGGGAATGCGCGGTTCTGACCGGCGCGAGGCCGTCACCTCAAGTGCCGAACGATCCAGCGGGCGAACCGCGGCCAGCCGGCGTTCGGCGGCGCGGATATAGTTGGTTTCGCGCTCGATGCCGATATAGTTGCGCCCCAGCATCCGGGCCACGGCGCCGGTGGTGCCGGTGCCAAAGAACGGGTCCAGCACCACGTCGCCGGGGTTGGTGGTGCCCACCAGGATGCGGTGCAGCAGCGACTGGGGTTTTTGCGTCGGGTGCGCCTTGGCGCCGGTTTCGTCCTTGAGCCGCTCATGCCCGGTGCAGATCGGCAGAACCCAGTCCGACCGCATCTGCAGCCCTTCGTTCAGGGCCTTGAGCGCCTCGTAGTTGAAGGTATAGCGCGCGCCCTCTTCCTTGCTGGCCCAGATCAGGGTTTCATGGGCGTTGGTCAGCCGCTTGCCGCGAAAGTTGGGCATCGGGTTGGTCTTGCGCCAGATCACATCGTTGAGAACCCAGAAACCCGTATCCTGCAACGCCGCGCCGACGCGAAAGATGTTGTGGTAGGAGCCGATTACCCAGATCGCGCCGCCGGGTTTCAGCAGCCGCCGCGCCGCCGCCAGCCAGTCGCGGGTGAAACGGTCGTAGGCGGCGAAAGAGGCAAAGCTGTCCCAGGCGTCATCGACGGCGTCGACGGCGCTGCCTTCTGGGCGGTGCAGGTCGCCCCGCAGTTGCAGGTTATAGGGTGGGTCGGCAAAGATCAGGTCGATGCTGGCCTCGGGCAGGCTGTTCATCACCTTGATGCAATCGCCTTGATGAATCGTGTCTAGTTCAAGCGCCGCGCTGGGGCGCCGTGTCTTGGTCTTTTTCGTCATTTCTGCCTCTGTCCCGGCGCTTGGTGCGCTTCGGATTGTTGTCTCCGAAGATGAGTCAAAGGCGATTCGCCGTCAATTTCTTTTTTGAATCAGGGACTTACAGATTTGTCTTGATACAATATATTGTGCACGGGCCGGAACGAACGCCTATGGTGTGGGGTGGCCCCGAGATTTTGCAGCGCCGCTATGTGGGTTTTGCTGCCATAGCCGGCGTTGGTTTCCCACCCATAGCCGGGAAACTGTTGCGCCAAATCCCGCATGATGCGGTCGCGCGTGACCTTGGCCACGATCGAGGCCGCCGCCACCGACAGTGACAGCGCGTCGCCGCGTACCACGGCGCGGGCCGGCAGGGTCAGGTCGTCAGGCACCATGTTGCCGTCGACCAGCACCAGCCCGGGCCGCCGCGAAAGGCCCGAAACCGCGCGCACCATCGCCAGGTGGCTGGCGCGCAGGATGTTGATCTGGTCGATCTCGCCCACGCTGGCATGGGCGATCGAAACCTCTGCCACGGCCAGGATTTCGGGGAAAAGCGCCTCGCGCCGGCGGGCGGTCAGTTTCTTGGAATCGTTCAGCCCCGCAGGGATGCGGGCAGGGTCAAGGATGACAGCCGCGGCTGTCACCGGCCCGGCCAGCGGGCCGCGTCCGACTTCGTCAACCCCGGCGATGGGGGCGTGGCCATCGGCAATGGCCTGGTGTTCAAGGGAAAAGTCAGGGCCGCTCATGCGCCCAGAAAGCATGAAACCGCGCCATGCGCAAAGGGGAAGGGCTGATGCCCTTCCCCCGACTGCTGCTGCTCTGCCTGTCTTAGCGGTGGCCGCCGTGCCCGTGGCGACGGGGTTGGTGCTGCTGTTGGTGGCGCCGCTGTATTTGCCGATGCTGCCGCACATGATGGCGCTGCGGCTGCCAGCCGTGGCGCGGGCGGGGATGCACGTTGCGGGTGACATAGACGTTTCTGTTGTTCGACGACTCGGAGATGGCAGCCCCGATGATGGCCAGCGCCGCAACGCCGGCGACGATCTCGGCAGTGTTGTTGCCTGCGCGTGCCTGAGCAGGGGCAAGCGCGGTGATGCTGACAGCCGCGGCGAGGATGGCGGCGATGAAATGCTTGTGGGTCATGACGTATCCTTTCTGACCAGTTGGTGCCGTTAGTGGCGAGCAGGCCCTCAGGGCGTGACGCATGAGTCGAGGTTGGGGGCAGACTCGCTGGCCAAGCAATAACGGCCGCCTGTTATCGGATAGCGGCCGGGAAAAATGCCTGCTGACGGGGGAGGTTATTGAATAGCTGGCGGCCTTGGCGCATGGTTGCCGGCATGAAACGGATGTTCTTCATAGTGCTGCTTGGCGCGGCTCTTTCCGTGGCGGGCGTGGCCGATGCGCAGGCGGCCTGCCGCGTGGAATACAAGGCCAAGAGCGACAACCCGCTGACGCTCTACTATGATACGGCGGTTCTGAGCGGGCCCTGTAGCACGGCCCGGGCACAGTTGCGGCGGATGCTTGCGGCCAGGGGGCTGGTGCTGCTGAAAATCCTTTCGGCGCGGCCACAATAAATCCGGCAAGGACAAGGAGGGCGGAAATGTGCGTGTGATCGGCGAAGGCGTCAGCGCGACAGAAGCTCGCCGCTCGGGCAGCCGGGTGGTGCTGCTGGGGGTGATCGCCATCGTGGCCATCCTGACGCTGGCGGCGGTGCTGCTGTTCCTGAACCTGCCCGACGCCAACGCGTTCAACGCCAGGGTCGAGCGGATCTTTGTCGAGAACGACGCGCTGACGGGCAATGCCGAGATCAAGCTGCTGGAAATTCTGGCTCTGTCCGGCACCGCTTTTTCCGAGACGCTGACCAGCTATCGCATGGTGATCTTTGTCTTGCTGGTCTTTGCCACCGCGTTGCTGATCGCGGCGCTGGTGTTCCTGGTCATGCTTGTGGCGCTCAACCGCCGCATGGCCCAGATCGAGCGCGCCGGCATCCAGGTCAATTCGCTGCTGATCAGCCGCGAGGAAAACACCGTCTACCTGAACAACATGGGCTTCAAGCTGACCGGCGCGGCGATGGAAACGCTGAGCGTGCTGGCCGAGGCGCGGATGGATGACGACGTGATGACCGGTGCCGAGATCGAGGCCGTCATCTCGGGCCGGGCGCGAGAGGACTGCGACGAGGCCGCCGGCGCCACCCGCATCAAGCGGCTGCGCGACACGCTGGGCAACCAGATGATTAGCGAACTGCTGGTCAAGAACATCGCCCGGCGCGGCTATATGCTGGCCATCGACAAGGACGTGATCAAGGTGATCTGAAGGGCCGGCAGTGGCGGCCCCGGCCCGATCAAGCAGGGCCCGGTGCGCGAACGTATCGGCGACATCATCATGCAGTACCTGGAATTACATCCCGCCCGATAATGCTATCGGTATCAGCCTGTGTTCCTTCACGTTTGCGGTCAGCATTGGAGTGTGCAGGCGCTGGGTGACGAAAAAGCCCACGGCCGCCGTTAAGGCGGCCGTGGATTTTGCTCATCCGAGGCGTGTCGCAACACCTAGTCGAGATTTTTTACGACTTCGGTGGCGAACCCTTCGATCAGCGAATTGTAGAAGTCGTCCTTGTTGGGCGTGATCACAGTCGCACCCTCAGGAACGACGGCGCCCTCGGTCTCGGCGAAGACCCGCAGCGCATAGCTTTCCAGCCCTCCCTTGTCGATACTGCCGACGTCTTCATTCGCACCTTCGTCCTGGCCGTCGAACACCGTGATCGTACCTTCGAGGAAGTTGAACTCACCGGTGTCGGGCAGCATCGGGTTGCCGTCCAGCATGACGTGATTGATCGCCACGACCAGGCGGTCGTCCTCGGGGTCGTCGGTCACGTCCAGTTTTTCGGCGATGGCGCTGCCCAGATCCTGTTCCAGATCAGTCCAGTATTCCAGCGCATTGCTTTCGTTGAACGCCGCCAGCTCGGTCTTTACCTCGACCTTGCCGACTTGTTTCATGTCGGCCCAGGCCGCCGTGGAGCCAAGGGCGACGAGACTGCAGATTGCGGTTGTTTTGAGAAGGTTCATCGTTTTCTTCCTTTCCGTATTTCCCCGCGAAACGCTTTTCGCGGGGTCTGTGGTAACAACCAAGCGCAGGCACAAAGGTTCCGAGACGGACGTGGGAACAGCCATCTCTCCGATCACGTTTGATTGATTTTTGCCGATCTGGGCACGCGCTGGAACTGCGGCGAGCGAGGCGCGTTGGACTCCTGCAATCATCAAGGAGGCAACAATGAAAAAGTTTATCCTAACTGCCGCTTCGGTGACGCTGCTGGCGGGCTGCGAGACACAAGGCCAATCGACCCTGGCCGGTGCGGCCACGGGCGCAGCGATCGGCGCAGCGGTTTCCGATGACGAGGCAAAAGGCGCGGTCATCGGGGGTGTCGCCGGCGGCCTAGCGGGGAACTATCTGGGCCGTGCGCCGAACAACCCCGGCCAATGCGTCTATGAGGACACCTACGGCAACCGCTACGTCGACGATTGTCCGTGACAGGCTCTTGCGTCGCCCGCCGGCACCTGGCCGGACGGGACAGCAAGTGAATTCACCCCCGAGCATGAAACCCGGGGGTGAATTTGCGAAACAGCGTTGCTACGGTCGAGCGCCGCCTTTTCGCCGCTGCAATTCTCAATCGTCGCCGTCGACCTTGTCCGGCAGGTTCTCACGCTTGGTCGAGGCGAAATCCTCCAACTCGTCGGCGTTCATCGAATCGTACATCTCTTTCGACGCACCCTGAAGCTCGGACACCTTTATCTCGCCGCGTTTGGCGGCCAGTGCGGCGCCCGCCGCCTTTTGCTGGGCCTTCGATTTCGCAGGCATGGGCGTATATCCCCCTGGGTTGGCTGTTGCGGATGGGGCGCTCATTGCGCCTCCTGGGATTCCTCGGTGATGTCTTCACCGAGATGTTCGATGTCCCGTCCCGCACCTTCCACCGTTTCACACGCGGAAAGCACAAAAGCAAAGATCACCGACAGCAAAATCGTGGTTGTGCGAAACATGATGTATCCTTTCGTTTGTCTGCACTCGATCAACGCCTGAAACAGGGCGCGGTTCCCCTGCATCGCGCGAACAGCGGTGTGATGACGCGTCTTCGTCGTCGCCCTCTCCGGCCTCGGACAGGATCAGCGACAGCGGCATTGACTGTTTCGGCAGCACCGGCAGCGGTTTTTCGGAATGCGTCGATATCGTCAACGGCTCGTTCCGGTAGTGTCCCACCGGGTGGTGTAAGAGGCCGCGCGCGGAGCCTTTTGGCGTAGCGCAGCGCGCGGCCGGGGCTGGCGGCCACCGCGTTTCTTCGTAGTCTGAGGTTGTTCAACGACCGATGACAACGAAGGAGAGCACGATGACCGGGACCATGATTGACCTTCCGGGCGTGATCGCCAAGAGCGATGATGCGGATTTCCTGCGGGAACTGGTCCGAGGTGCCGCGCAGCAGCTGATGGATATCGAGGTGGCCGCCGTCTGCGGTGCAGGACACGGCGAGCGCAGCCCGGACCGGGAGAACCAGCGC
>NZ_QITQ01000049.1 GCF_003260265.1 Roseovarius amoyensis | reverse complement strand
CAGGTCGGCATCAGCGCTCTTTTCCACGAGCGCGCGCAGGTCCATCATCTGTTTGGTCATCGGGTGTAGTCCTCAGTTCAGGTTGGTGTTCACAACCCGACCCTACCGAGAAACCCGATGGCCACCGAAAGCTACACAACGTCCGGGGACGTCACCCAAACCGATCTCGCGGAATCGAATGATCGGGCGGCACCCGAAGGCGCCAACGGCTGAGTGGTGCCCGCTTGATAGGGGGCGGGCTCGCGTCGCAGCAATCTGATCGGCCCGCAAACCGCACGTGTCATCGCCCTCGGCGGTTTCTGGCTGGTGAGCCTGGCTCGCATTGCAGTTGTATCCGTTCCACCCTATCGCGCCACGTCATATGGGGGCGATCCGCGACACCGGGAATAACCTTGTCGCGGCGCTCGACCCCAGCGATTCGGTCGGGATCATCGACAGTTATTTTCCGGACGCGGATTTCTTTACCGAGTTCGAGCGTTTCGATCGCCATATCGACAAGCTGCGCCGCAAGGGCGCCGATGTCGATTACGTGTCGATCTGTTCGCCCAACTATCGCCGAGCCAGAGGTGTGCGGCTGGCAGGAGGCCGGCCATCTGATCTGGCATGGCGCACTCGATGATGTGCGGCCGGCCGTCGCGTCAGCCCATATCTGTGTGTTGTCCAGCTACCGTGAAGGAACCCCCCGCACGGTGCTTGAGGCGATGGCGACGGGGGCCGTCCGGTGATCACCACCGACGCGCCTGGATGCCGAGAGACGGTGCAGCACGGGGTCAACGGGTTTCTCGTGCCGGTCCGGGATGCCGACGCACTGGCCGGGGCGATGGAACGGTTTCTGCGCGACCCCGTGGTGGTCGATTGAGACGGTGAAGCACGGGTCCACCGTCCCAATCGACCACCACGGGTCCACCGGCTCGAATTGCGTGGCAAGCTGTTGGAAATGTTGGAAATAACAAATCCCGCCGGTGAGGCGGGCTTGGCTGGTTGCGAAAGTTCGCTAAAGTTGGTTGCGGGAGCAGGATTTGAACCTGCGACCTTCAGGTTATGAGCCCATAATTCAACGATTCCAATAGGTTATAGAAACCAGTGACTTAGACGGCAAGCCTTTGATTTCACGAATTTTCCCACCCCGCATTCACCAACATTCACCCGAATTCCGCCGCAAACCCGGCGTTCAAACCACGCTCGACTGTTGATGTGGCGTTGATGTAACCGACTACCCTTCGCCGCCAGATCATGATCGCAAACAGCCTTGAACGACCTGCTCTCGAGGTGATGCGGGACCGGCCGTCAGCACCAACGAGAACGGCGCCTTGATCGCAACGACGATGGCTTCCATGATTTTCGGCGCGACCTGCTCCTTCGGGCCCGGCCGGCACATATAGCCCGGCACCTCGAGCACGGCCTCGGCATCAACCTCGGCACGGCGGGCATGGGCGTGCTCCTTGACCTCCTTCTTCGGCCTGTCCTTGAAGAGGTCACGGCCCCTGTCCGATCGGCCTGGTGTACTCAAGAATGTCATGTGGGATACTCTCCGGGATTACGCCGGAAGCCGCCGTGCCTCGGCAAATGAAACGAGCCTGCGTCCGGTTTCGTCCCAGAGTGCGAGACTTGCGCAACGCAGGCTGTCGCGGAGCGTGAGGCGCCCGGCGCTGGCGAACTCCTCATGGTCCCGGAGGACTTCGGGCAGGCGGTAGAACGGGATCCGGCTGGCCAGATGATGGATGTGATGGACGCCGATATTCGCGGTGATCCACCTCAGGACCGGCGGCAGCACATAGTGGGAGGATCCGTGCAAGGCCGCGTCCTGCAGGGACCACTCCGTGTCGCCGTCCCAGGACGTTTCCTCGAACTGGTGCTGGATGTAGAAGAGCCACATGCCGGTTGAGGCGGCGAGCAGCATCATCGGCAGGTAGACGAAGAACAGCACCGGGACGCCGCCCAGCAGATAGAGCGATCCAAGCATGATCAGGATCGCGGCATCGGTGCCGAGCGCGCTTGCCCAGTAGCGCCGGCCGGACCGGAGGAGCCCCGCGGGGATGCGGTTCTGAAGAAAGAAGCTGTAGAACGGAACGATGCCGAACAGGACCGCGGGGTGGCGCACCAGTCTGTAGAGAACCCGTCCCAAGAGCGGTTTCGCGCGGTATTCCGCGACCGTGAGCGTGGGGATGTCCCCGGTTCCGCGGCGGTCGAGGTTTCCGGTGGTGGCGTGATGGATGGCATGGGTTCTTCGCCAGACGTCATAGGGTGTGAGCGTCAGCACGCCGATGATCCGGCCGACCCGGTCGTTCCAAGCACGAGCGCCGAAAAAGGCGCCGTGGCCGCAATCGTGCTGGATCATGAAGAGGCGCACGACGAAGGCCGCGTTTGCCAGTGACAACGCGACGGAAATCCACGGGCTGACCGACAGCGCCGCCCATGACAGCGCGAATATCGCGGCGAAGGGGATGGCCGTCACGGCCAGCTCGACGCGACTGCGCGACGGGATCGGGGTGCGATATGCCGCGAGACGCGGTGTCCGGGCGTCAGCCGGTCCGAGACCCGAGGCCCGGTCGGGCTCCGGTGCCGGAGACATCGCTCGCCCTGCGTTGCCGTGGTCCGGGCGTCCATTCGGACGCCCGGCGTCAGTCAGGTCAGGCGAGCGTGAGATTGGTCGCGCTTTCGCGACCGTCACGGCCGGATTCGACATCGAAGGTCACCTTTTGAGCATCGGCAAGGCCGGTAAGACCCGCCCGCTCGACGGACGAGATGTGGACGAAGACGTCCCTACCGCCCGATTCGGGCTCGATGAAACCGAAGCCCTTGGAAGAATTGAACCATTTCACGGTGCCACTGGCCATATCCGTGGTCTCCTGTTCTGGATGCTGCCCGCACGATGCGACAGCCCGGCAATGTCAGACTGAGTCGATCGCCTGAAGCCGGATGAACGGAGGCAGAGAGTCGCAGAGAATAACGTTGACCTCTACTATATGGGCAACCGCATTGCGTCACACAAGGGCGGCTTGGCATTGAAGTGAATTCGGTGCACCGCTGTTGCGGATACCCTGCGGGCGCAGGAGTGTCGTGTCGCCGAGCGTCCACCAACGCCGCCTTTCGCGGTCAGTCAACCAGATCACGCCGGGAAAGGCCACTTTCAGACCCCGGATCACGCGTTGGGCAGTCCCGAGATTGGCGCCTCACAGGCGAGGCTGACACTCCTGGGGAGGGCTACCACCATCTTCGCGGGGTGGATCAGATCAAGATTTTTCTCAAATGCGTCGGGGCGACCATCCACCGCAGTTTCCGAGAGGAAGGCTTGGCAATAGTAAATTAGAGCGCGAGTCGTTTCAGGGATTTTCTCCTATGGCTTGTGACGCCCGCGCCCTCGATGACAACAATCTTCCCCGCACAACGCCCTCGGGGGAACTTACCCGGCGCAGGGCCACGAGAATGGAGCGCAAATGAGGCTGCCTCGAAGAGAATTCTACACCGTCCACGAAGTCGCGGCGCGATGGGGCTGCACCACCGCCGACATTGCCGGATGGTCGGCGACAGGGAATTTCGACATTCTGACCGGCATTCCGCCGGTGACTTGCGGTGAGAAGATCATCGCCGGCGAGGTGATCGTCGCGGCCTTTGACATCCTGCCGATGTTCCGCCGCAGCGGCACTGGTCCGCTGACCGCCCGGGTGCACCGGGTACGCCCCCGGAGCGACACCGACTGGCTGCTGATCACCGATCCCGTGGAGGGTGTCGAGGTGTCCGTGGCCGATCTGCTGATCGCCGGACAGCAGGTTCAGCGCTTCGAAGAAAGGAACGAGCTGTTTTGTCGTGTGAGGGGCGGCACCGGGTCGGTCTCGCCCTACGATTGGGTGGGCATGTTGCAAGCCCTCACCCTGCGCATCCATGAGCGCGGCCTGCCGGCCTCGCAGGGCGAGCTGGTCGCTGAGATGCAGGACTGGTTCGTGGAGCATACCGATGGCAACGACGTTCCGGACGAGCGCTCGATCCGTCGGCGGATCACGCCGATCTGGCGCGCACTGACCAAGGCCGCCGAAAAAGCCTGACCGGGTGGCGCGATCAGGCGGATTTCTGATCCCGCGCCGGATCGTGAACCACCTGCAGTCGTGGCCGGACCGCGCTGGCCACGGCATCAAGCCCGGCGCGCAACGGCGCGTCGAGCAGATGCGCATAGCGCTGAGTGGTCTGCATCTGGGTATGACCCAGCAGCTTGCCAATCATCTCGAGCGAGGCGCCACCGCTGACCAGCAGCGAGGCGAAGGTGTGGCGCAGATCGTGGATGCGCGCATCCTCAATCCCCGCTTCCTTCTGGATGCGTTTCCAGAACCGGCGAATTTCCCTGACGGGCTGGCCCGGCACGTCACCGGGAAAGAGCCATGGGTTGCCCTTCGGCACCAGCAACAACCGCTGGCGCACGATCGCGGCCACATCCTCGGAGATCGGCACGCGGTGGATCTTGCGCTGCTTGGTGATGGCCGCCGGCTTCGACCAGATGCCGAGCTCGAGGTTGAATTGTTCGAACCGCGCCTGGCGCACTTCGCCGACGCGGGCACCGGTCAGCATGCAGATGCGGATGATCCCGGCCGCGCGCTGATCGGGATCGGCATCGAGCGCGCGCACAAGCCGGTCGATCTCGTCCCTGGTCAGGAACCGCTCGCGCGGGCTCTCGACGCGCCGATAGAAGCCACTGGCCGGGTTGTCCGAGCGCCAGCCCCACTCAACGGCGAGATTGAACATCTTGCGCAGTACCTCGCCCACGCGGTTGGCGCGCACCGGCGTGGGCTTGGGCCCCTGCAGCTTGCGCGCCCGGTTATTCGGCCTGGCCTTGTGCGGCCGCGCCCGCCCCTCGGCGATCTTTGCCAGCAGCTTTTCGACATCGGCCCTGGTGATCTCGCTCACCAGCTTCCTGCCCCAATGCGGCGCGACCAGCTTGGCCATCATCGATTTCTGATCAGCGGCATTCAGATCGGAGAGCCGCGAGACATGGTCCGTGATGTAGCGGTCGATCAGATCCTGCACCCGGGGCGCCTCGCGGATCCGGTCGCGCTCGGCCAGCGGGTCGCGGCCAAGGTCAATTTCCCGGCGCAATTCCCGGGCGCGTTCGCGCGCGGCGGTCACCGACCACTCCGGCCAGCGCCCGAAGGTCATCCGGCGCGGGCGCCCGGCATGGCGATAGTCGATCGTGAAGGCGCGCCCGCCGCCGCGATAGATGCAGACCGCAAACCCCCGAATGTCATCGTCGAAGATCTGGTAGTCGCGCCCCTCGGCAGGGATGGCATCGCGCAAAACCTTCTCGCTCAAGCGGACCCGTTTCGGCATCGAGGCACCTCCTTTCCCTGTCCATGACGCGTAGATTCGCGGCCAGGGCAAGGTAATCTTGGCACCCGACCGGCAGGGTGGCAGTGACCGGCAGTGACTCGTCAGGGCCGTTCCACCCCATGATTTACTGGAATCGCGTGGTCGGCGCCGCCGGACCTGTCCGGCAGCACGGACGGCTCGGTGCCGATGGATGTCGCCCGATATGGTCGCGACCATCACTTTCCCAATGAAATCAGAAGCCGGCACGCAAACCAGCACCTCACTGCCGGTCATTGCCGCCCTTGCCACCCCCTGGGTTTGGCCGAACGTCGCCCCAGGCACGCTGAAATCGTCGATTGTGGCCGATTGCGCGCGAACCTGGAGAGGATGATCGCCCGGAAATCGACCCCAGGCGACTTTGCAAGACCTGCAAATCCCGCTGCGCCGCAGCGCAAAATCACGAAACTTCAATAAAACAAGGGGTGGCACGGGGGGTGGCAAGCCACTGCCGGTCACTGCCGGTGACTGCCACCCTGCCCCCCCCGGGCCTGTGCTTCTGCTGTGAGACGACATTCGCCCTCACCGGGCGACAATCGGGAGAAAGCAGATGACACCAGGCGAACAGACCACCACCGCGTCCCCCGGCGCAAACACCGCAGCCCTCCTGCAGGGCTGGATCAGCCGCACTGATCTCGCCCGCGAACTCGGCGTGTGCGAGGAAACGCTTCGGCGCTGGGCAGATGCCCGGCGTGGTCCTGCCTTCGTGAAGGCCGGGCGAAAGATCCTCTATCGACGCGCGACAGTTCTGGAATGGCTCGAGACGCAGGAAGAGGTGTCGCCCCGGCGCACCCGCGCGGGAGGCCGCCGATGACCGAGGATGAACCCGGCCCATTTCGGGCAAGTCGTGAAGGACAAGCCTGGCCCGCCGACCGCGTCGCGGAAGCACGCGCCGTCATCGCCGATGTCGCGCATCATTCCGACCACCTGATCCGGCTCGCCTGCAATGTGCTGACGAGCCATGGCGAGACCGAAGAGGAGCGGCGCGATGCCCGTGCCCTCCTGTTCGTGATCGATGCCCGTTGCCCGGCGCGCCTGCGCCACGCCCAGCGCACCGATCACGATGATGCGCCGGAGGTGAGCCGATGAAGCGGCGCGGCACACCCGAGGCCGATCTGCAGCGCGCGGTGGTGCAGGCGCTGCGCTTTGCCCTGCCCCGCACAGCCATCATCCACCACTGCGCCAACGAGGTGACCGAACCCGGTCCGCGCGGCGCCAGGCACCAGGCAATCCTCGTCGGCATGGGCGTCCATCCCGGTTTTGCCGATCTGATGGTGCTCGTTGAGGGGCGCGTCCTGTTCCTCGAGTTGAAATCCCAGAAAGGTCGGCTCAGCCAAGCGCAGGAGGCGTTTCGCGATGCGGTGCTGGCCCAAGGCTTCGGCTGGGCGCTGATCCGCTCGCTCGACGACGCGCTGGGCGCGCTGGCCGATCACGGATTCACCACGCGTGTCGTGCAATCCGATGCCGCTCAGCGCATGGCCGTTCCAACAGGGAGGGCCGCGCCATGAGCCACGAGGCCACCAACTGGGCGATCAGGCAGCGCGGGCTGAAGCCCACCACCAGGATCGTGCTCTGGCATCTTTGTGATCGGTTCAACCCCGACTATGGCTGCTTTCCCTCGCAGGAGCGGCTGGCGCATGATTGCGAGATCAGCCGCTCGACGCTGAACGCCCATCTCGGCCAGCTCGAGGCGGCAGGCCTTCTGCGCCGGGTGCCGCGCCTGCATCCCGTCACCAGGCGGCAGATGCCCACCCGCTACATTCTGGGCTTCGAGCCTCACTTCGCACCAGATGATCCGAGCCCGTGTCCGGAAACCGGACACGGGGAAGGCGGCTCCGAAGAACCCTTCGCGGCTACAGAGGGTTTGGCCGGCGAAACACCCGCCGCACCCGAGCCGTGTCCGGAAACAGGACACGGGAATGACGCGGGAGCCGTGTCCGATTTTGCCCCCGACCCGTGTCCGGAAAACGGCCAAGCCCGTGTCCGGAATCCGGACACTAACCCTGTAAGGGAACCACTAAGGAAACCAGTAAAAGAGGAGGAGGGCGCGCGGGCGCGCGAGGGCGTCTCGGATCAGTTTTTCGCCGAGCTGCTCGCCGCGCTGGGCCTGGACCCCGCTGCCCTGCCCGGCTGGTGGCAAGGCTGGCCGCCGCGCGAGCATGTCCGGCGCTGGCGCGACAGTCTCGGCCTCGACGAGGCGGCGATCATCGCCGTGGCCGTAACCTCGCGGCGAGACCACCCGGAGCCGCCCGACGGGCCCAAGGCGCTCGATCGCGCCATGCAGCGTGCCGCCCAGCGCCTGAAGCGGACCGGTGCGGCCATTGCGAAGAAGGGTTCGGCAACCGGCAGCGGCAAGACCCGGCGCCGCAAGCGCGATGAGGGCCCCAGGCCCAGCGACGACGAGCTCGCGGCCTTCTACGCCCGGATGGTCAATTCCGACGACTTCTTGCCCGCCACCATGATCAGCAACACCATGTGCGACGCCATGCTGGCGCGGGGGCTGGTCACGCCGGAACGGCTTCGGATGCGGGGGGTGCGGTGAATGGCATGGTGTTTCGTCCCCGGCACGGACTGTCCCTCTGCGCAGGCGGCGGCGGCCTTGATCTGGGCCTCATGCTCGCCGAGCCCGGCTATCACAGCTGCCCATGGCCTCGGGCCCGTGGATCTGGCAGCCGACGGACGGCGCCCAGCGCCCGACGCAGATGAACCTCTTTGAAGGATGGCAGCCATGAGCTTGCAAAGACGGATCGGCCGCACGGGCGGCGCACGGCTCAAGCGCGCGCTGGGCGTGCAGGCGGCCCTGGAATGGGCATTTCGGATTGAGAAGGCCCAGCTGGAATTGCCGCCGCCCCCTGACGTGACCGAGGAAGGCTTCGGCTTCGGCCTTGAGTACGTCCTGATGCAACGCGCCGCGCTGGGCTGCAAGATCGACGGCGGTCAGCACAAGATCGGCGGCTACACCCACGAGGACGCCGAGACGATCGCCGCCACCGTCGCCGGGCTCCCCGACAGCTTGGGCGGCAAGCGCATGGCGATCCGTGTGGCGGAACTGGCGCGCGCCGGGCTGACCCCCGACTGGATGCCCGGCGCCGTGCCGCACTGCGTGCCGGTGGACACCCGCCGAAACCAGCACGGCGAGCGGGCCACCACCGTGGTCGTCGGCACCGAACGGGTGTTGGCGCGCGGCCGGTGGCGCACGGTCGAAGTGCTGGCCTGCCCCGTCACCTGGCGACCGCACCCGGAGCACATCGCGTCCGCCCGCCGCGCCTACGTGGACTGGTGGCAGGCGCTGGGCTGGGTCCGCGACGGGCTGATCGCGGGCAGCATGCTGCGGGACGTCGACGTGACGGCGGCGATGCCGAAGCTGCGACCGTGGGTTCAACGAAAATAGAGGCGAAAGGATCCCATTTCCGCCAATTTCTTCGAACGCGCGCCGCGCAGGGGCCCGCTCTGGCACCTGACATTCACGCGCAGGCGGAAGAGCATTTCTCTCTGCGCCGGCCCTCGCTTGACACTCCGTTTCCACAGGTTACTCTTTGGTGGTACCAGGGGTGCTCCGTTCAGGAGCTGAGATGCGCGACACCGCGCGAACCCTTCACA
>NZ_QITQ01000048.1 GCF_003260265.1 Roseovarius amoyensis | reverse complement strand
GTCACGAGACCCCGACCGCCAGACCGCCGAAATCCAGATCCGCATCGCAATCATGAACCGCTACAACGCCCTCGGCACAGCCGAGATCAAAGCCGTCGCATGACACCACACGGGAAAGGGGCAACTCGCGCCGACGCATGATTTATGCACCAGCGCCCATTGGCTTGGTGAACATTGGTTCCTCCGTTTTCTGTATCGTCAATACGACTTTGGCAGACCCAGCACGCGTTCGGCGATATAGCACATCACGAGTTCTCGGCTCACCGGTGCCAAGCGCGGAATCATGACCTCACGCAAATAGCGCTCGACATCGAACTCCTTAGCGTATCCATAGCCTCCGTGGGTCAACACCGCGCGTTCGCAGGCGCGGTAGCCGGCTTCGGCACCGAGGAACTTGGCGCTGTTGGCCTCGGCTCCGCAGGGCACGCCCGCATCGTAAAGCGCCGCGGCCTTGAGCATCATGAGATCGGCGGCTTCCAGGTACATCCAGCATTCCGCCAACGGGTGCTGAACCCCCTGGTTCTTGCCTATGGGGCGGTCGAAGATCACCCGTTCCTTGGCGTATTCGGTGGCACGCATCAGCGAAACGCGACCAAGCCCCACGGCTTCGGCTGCCACCAGGATTCTTTCGGGGTTCAAGCCGTCGAGCAGATACTGAAATCCCTTACCCTCTTGGCCGATCCTGTCCTCTTCGGGCACTTTCAGCCCATCGATGAAGACCTGGCAGGATTCAACCGCATTGCGACCCAGTTTCGGGATCTTCTGGGTTCGCACATATTCGGGATCCATGTGGGTGTAGAACAGGCTTAGCCCGTCGATGGGCCGCTTGCATTCCTCGATCGGCTTGGTGCGGGCAATCACCAGCATTCGCTGCGCCATGCTTGCCGCCGTGGGCCAGACTTTCTCGCCGGTCATCACGTAGTGGTCGCCCTTGCGCACCGCGCGAGTGCGCAGCCTCCCGGTATCAAGTCCCGAATTCGGCTCGGTGATCGCGAAGCAGGCTCTTTCCTCGCCCTTGATGAGCGGGGTCAGCATTCGCTTCTTCTGCTCGTCGGTTCCGTGCTTAACAATTGCGTTCGGCGCGAAGACATAGGAATGAATGGTCGAGGCTCCGGTAAAGCCGGCACCGGATTCGACGATCGCCTGCATCACGAGCGCCGCTTCCGTGATGCCGAGCCCCGCACCGCCATATTCCGAAGGCAGGGTCAGACCAACCCACCCCCCGTTCACCATCTCGCGATAGAATTCCTCGGGATAGCGCTCGTTCGCGTCGCAGTCGCGCCAATAGGCGAGATCGAACTTCGCACAGACCTTGCCGATCGCGTTACGCAGTTCCCTCTGTTCGTTGTTCAGTGCGAAGTCCATGCTCTCTATGCTCCAACTATTCGTTCAGTCCAAGAAACCCGGCAGCCACAGCGTAAGCGCCGGAAAAGCGATCAGGAGCGCAATAACGACAATGTCGGTGGCGACGAACCAGGTTATCCCCCGGAATATCACATCGGTAGGGACAGTCCTGCCGACGACGCTCTTGATAACGAACACGTTTAACCCGACGGGCGGCGTAATCAGCCCCATCTCGAGATACTTCGCCACGAGAATTCCGACCCAGATCAGGCTGATGTCCATCGCCTCGAAGAGCGGCAGAAGCACCGGCAACGTAAGAAGCATGATGCCCAGAACCTCAAGGAACATGCCTAGGACGATATAAATCAGGAACACTGCTATCATCAGCTCGACGCGTCCGAGTTGCATGTCGGCGACGATCTGGGAGATGAAAGCCGGAAACTGCGTCAGGGCAAGAAAACTGGCGAAGAAGGTGGCGCTCATGGCTATGATGAGGATCGCCGCTGAACTCACGATCGTGTCAACCAAGGCGCGTTTCGTCACAGTCCAGGACAGGTTTCCATTTGCGGCCGCGATCACGAAGGACAGAAACGCGCCGACGGCGCCCGCCTCGGTGGCGGTGAAGAACCCGGCGAAGAGTCCACCGAAAACGCAGACGACCAGCAGGATGATGGGCCAGATCTCGCGCAGCCCCGTACGTCCGATACCGTCAAGTTCCTCGTCGCTGGGGCGCGGGGCCAGTGCTGGGTTTGCCCACACCCGAAGGACCACCATGAGCGCGAAGGCGAAGGCTGTCAGCAAGCCGGGAATGATGGCCCCGATGAAGAGTGCTTCGATCGGCACTTCGGCGAATATCCCGAACAAAAGCAGGATCAGGCTGGGCGGTATCATCGCCCCGAGTGTTCCGGCGGCGGCGATCACGCCGGTCGCCAGGCCCGGCTGGTAGCCGGACCGAAGCATCTCCGGAACCGCGATCCTTCCCAAGGCGGCAGCGCAGGCCAAGCTTGATCCGGTGACGGCCGAGAACATCGCCGCTCCGCCGATAGATGCAACGGCGAGGCCACCGGGCAGACGCTTGAGAAAGCTCGTCCGGGCGAAATTGAACAAGTGTTCGGTCATCCGCGCGTAATAGGCAACGAAACCCATGAGAAGGAACATCGGGATCGGGCTGAGGCTCGAATGGGTGGAGAAGTCGAAGGTTACCGCGGTCAGCATGGCGGTGGCAATCTGATAGCCATAGGCGATCCAGATGCCGCCGAACGACACGCCAAGCAGCGCGATCGCGATCGGCATTCGCAGCAACACCAGCAACAGGATAACAGCGAGGGACGCTCCGGCAATCTGCAAGTCAGTCATGAAGTATCTCCACGCGTCATCAGGGTCGCACGCGACCGGATAAATATCCCACGGCCCGTGCGGCCATCACGAGGGCGAAGAAAAAGGTCCCGACGGGCATCAGGAACCGACCGGGCCAAGAATAGAACGTCGTTGCTCCCGAAATGAACTCGCGGATTTGCATCTTCTGGATCGACAGCCCCCAGGACTGCCACGCCAACAGTAGGAAGATGGCCGATCCGAGGGCCATGAACAGGCCCATCATAAGCTGTTGCACCCGCATCGGAAGAAACTGGGTCACGACCTCGACCGAAATGTGCCGGTCGAGCACCGTAACATAGGCAAGAGGAAGAAAGATCGTGCCACTGAGAAACCAGTGGCTGGTCATCAGTTCGGCATTGTCTATGGCGTCGTGGAAAACCGTTCGGAGGATGGCGTCGGCTACGGTTACCAGCATCATTGCCACCAGCATAATGGCCGCACTGACGCAGAGAACCCTAGACGGTAATGTCAGCGCACTGTCGAAGAGATCAGACATGCCCGTGAGGGGCGGGGGCGCCTCATCCCCCCAAGCATCCACCTCCGTCTGCGGGTTCGTCATGGCGCATCTCCCGCCGAACCGTCTCGCGTCCGCGCCATCAGGGCATCAAGCGCGACAACGCGCCCCGCACGGTCCACCACGAGGGGATTGATCTCAATCTCGGCCAGCGTTTCGTCGCGCTGGTAGAGGTCGCACAGTTCCTTCACGGTGCGGGCGAGCGCGGCCACATCACAGGGCGGTGCACCGCGAAAACCTGCCAGCAGCGGTGCCGCGCGAAGCGAGCGGATCAAATCCTCGATCTGCGCGGCGTCGAGCGGAAGGAAGGCGCGCGCCACGTCGGGTTCAAGCTCGACCGTCACCCCGCCGCGCCCCAGTACGAGCATCGGCCCGAAGACCGGATCGCAACGCAGACCAACGATGAACTCATGATCGAAGGGAACCATTTCTTCGACAAGCACCCCGTCGACGGGAATGCCGCGGGCGCTTGCCGACTCGATCATCGAACGCGCTGCCTCGGCCGCTGCCTCGACGCTTTGGAGCCCCAGCGTGATACCGCCGCTGCCACTCTTGTGAAGCATTTCAGGGCTCTGCAATTTCACTACAAAAGGCGCGGAGAGCGCCGGCCCGGCCTTGGTCAGCGCGTCCGGATCTGTCACGAACACACCACCAGGGCGCTCAAGCGACGTCGCGCCGCAGAGAAAGTCCTTGCTGCGATGCTCCACCGCAAAGGTGTCCGCCAACCGCCCACTCTGGCGGATCGGCGGTGCCTCGGCCGGGACCGGGCCATCCCAGCCGGCACCCAACCGGAACTGCCCGGCCAAGGCGCGGACGGCATCGTGGATCTCGCCATAAACGGGGATGCCGCGCTCGCGCACCTTCTGCACCGCTTCGTCGGGGGCTGCCTGCCAAGTCAGCGCACAGGGCATATTGCGGGGCAGTTCGCTGACCAGCGCGTCGGCCAGTTCCTCGGCGATCTGGCTGAGGCCGCCCATGAACAGCAACAGGCCGTCGTAGCCGGTGCCGTCGCTGATGATCTGCAAGACCTCTCGCAGCATCGTCTTGTGCATCACAATCTGGGCGGTAAGGTCAATCGGGTTCTGCGGCGTCGCAAATCCGGGCAGGATTTCCGCCAGTCGCGCCTTGGTTTCGGGGGCGAAGTCGGGAACGTCTAACCCCTCGCTCACGGCGGCATCCGTCATCAGGACCCCGGCGCCGCCCGATACCGAGATCACCGCTACCCGCTGCCCGGGCGAACGCGGCTGCGTCAGCAGGATCTGGGCTTGGTTGGCCATGTCGGTCAGGCTATCGGCGCGCCAGATGTTATACTGCCGAAACACCGCGTCGTAGGTTTCGTCCTCGCCCGCCAGGGCACCGGTATGCGAGGCCGCGGCCGTCGCGCCCTGACGGCTGCGCCCGGACTTCAGTACCAGCACCGGCTTGCGCCGCTCGAAGGCTTTGCGTGCGGCGGCGCGAAAGGCGGCGCCATCGCGCACCCCCTCGATGTAGAGCCCGATTACCTCGGTTTCCTCGTCCTCAACCAAGTAGTCCAGGCAGGTGGCCAGATCGACGTCTGCCTCGTTTCCGGTGGAAATCCAGGAACTTACACCGAGCCCCGCTTTCATCGACATGTCGAGCCAGTAGGTGCCCAATGCGCCGCTCTGGGAAACGAAGCCGTAGTTGCCTGCTGGCAGCTTCCGGCCGTCCATCACGACGGTTGACGATGCCAGCATCCCGCAATTGCCGTTCATCACGCCCAGACAGTTCGGCCCGATCATCGGAATGCCCGCCTCTTGGACGATTCGGGCGATTTCCGCCTGTTTCGCGGCACCCTCGGACCCGGTCTCCGAAAATCCAGAGGCAAAAACGAGGAAACCGCCGACGCCGCAATCACACCCGAGCCGCAACTGACTCGGCACGTCATCTGCGGCCACCGACAGGATCGCCAGGTCGATCTCATCGTCGATCGCCTCGAGCGAAGGATAGCAATCGAGGCCCTGAATGGTTTCGCGCCCCGGGTTGACCGGATAGATCTTGCCGGGGAAATTGTTGTGGAGAAGCGAGTTCACCACGCGCCCCCCGGCTTTGCGCAGGTCATCGGATGCCCCCACCACCGCCACACTGCGGGCGTTGAGCATCCTGCCCAGCCGATCCGCCCTCGTCAGATCGGCACAGTTTCCGTCGCTGGACTTACCTTTGTCTTTCATTGCGAAAACGTGGCAGTTCCGGTGATGACCTGCTCGCCCTTCTGATTGCTTACCCAGACATCGTAGGTGCCGGGCGCACCCTCCTGCTCGATACCGCCACCGGTCACGGTGTCGTTCTCGCGCACGGGCCGCACGAAGCGGATATTCAGCCGCGCGCCCGCCACGGCCTCATTGCCAAGCGTCTTACGCAGCGACTGCCAAATGAGGTTCAGCGACATGGTGCCGTGGGCGATGATTCCCTTCATCTCGGTCTTCTCGGCGAATTCCCGATCGACATGGATCGGGTTGTAATCGTCGGTGAGGTCGGCATAGGCCATGATCGTCGGCATGGTGACATTCAGGCTTACGGGTTCAAGGTTTTTCGGCATCTCAGTTCCTCCCTGCCTTCTCAGGCCGCCACAAGGGTCGTCATCACGCCGGTGAAGACGACATCGCCGCCACCGTCGCGCGTGGTGTAGGTGGTTTCCACCCACTTGCGCCCCTTGCGAATTTCCTTCTTTGTGCATTCCACCTCGGTGGTCAGCGTCTCGCCCACCTTCGGCAACCGCTGCAGTTCGAAGACCTGGCTGCCGTGCACGTTGCCTTTCGGCCGCGGCGTGATGCAGGTCATATAGCACTGAATCTGGATCATCGCCGTCATGCCCGGAGGCATCAGGTCACCGTTGTCGTCATCGGGATAGACGGCAAGCCATTTGCCGATCCGGTCACGGTCTACTGTGAATGTGTCGTTTCCGTAGATTTTCCCAACCTCAAAGTGGTCGTAGTTGAACATCCTCACCTCCCGATTTCGACCTGCGGGATTGTCTGATCGCCGCGTTCTTCGTAAATGACACGCACCCGCGTGCCGATCTCGGCCTCACCGCCGCGCACGTTAGCCATGAAGCGGAAGCCCTCGTCCATATCGACAAGCGCGACTTGGTAGGGACTGTCTTCCTTGAAAGCACGGCTCGGCCCCCGGTAGACGGTCGTCACGCTGTGAACGGTGCCCTTCCCGTCGGAAACCACCCACTTGAGGTCGCGGCTCTGACAGTGAGCGCAGACGGCGCGGGGATAGAACTGTGCCTTGCCGCAGTCGCCGCAGCGCTGGAAGCGGAATTCATGCGCGGCACAGCCATCCCAGAACGGTGCGGAATCCCCATTGGGACGCGGAACGGGTTTTTCCATCTGTCAAGCCCTCCCCAAAACTATAGAACAGTGGGCGGACAGAATGCCGCCATCACCATGGACAAGGGCGAGTTCGGCACCCTCCACCTGTCGGTCTACGACGCCACCGCGCAGCTGCTCGACCGCCTCTACCACATGGAACATGCCGCCGGCTGCGCCGGAATGCCCGTAAGAGAGAAGCCCGCCATGCGTATTGCAGGGCAGCTTGCCCCCGATCTTCAACTCGCCCGCGGCGGCGGCCACGCCGGCCTCGCCTCGCTGGAAGAATCCCATGGATTCCAGTTCGGCCAGAAGCGTGATGGTAAAACTGTCGTAAATCTCGACAACGTCGATGTCGTCTGGCTTGAGCCCGGCACGGCCCAACGCATCCGCAGCGGATCGTTTGCAACCGTAATCGGTCAGCGATGGCGCAGCGACGATGTATTCGTGCGTGTGTCCCTGTCCGGAGCCGAGAACATCGATCCTAGGTTGCCGGAGGTCGGCGGCCGCGTCCGCGGCACTCACCACGACGGCAGCGCCACCGTCCGATATCAGGCAGCAGTCGAGCAGATGCAGTGGTGTGGCGATGAAACGCGAGTTCATCACGTCATCCACCGTGATCGGTGCCTTCATATGCGCCTTGGGATTGAGCGCCGCATGTTCGCGCATGGTCACCGCAATCGCGGCAAGCTGTTCCGAGGTGACGCCGAATTCCGACATGTAGCGCTGCGCCACCAAGGCATAGGCTGCGGGGATGGTCATGCCATAGGGTTGCTCATACTGCTGGTTGCCAACCTCAGCCAATGCCTGAACGGCATTGCCCCTCATTCCGCTGAGCCGGTTATCGCCGGTCACGACCAGCACATGGCGGCAGTATCCCGCCTCGACCAGCGCCGCCGCCTGCATCACCAGCATGCAGGCCGTGACTCCGCCCATCGAGACCGCCGAGGCGTAGGCCGGCTGCATCCCGACATATTCGGCGAACACCGAGGCCAGCATCAGATGCGGTTCGGTGAACGAATAGGCACAGAGAAGGCCATCGACATCGGACACGGCCAGCCCCGAGTCGGCCAAGGCGCCAAGCCCTGCCTCCGTGTGAAGCGACATGCAGGTGGCACCCTGCAGATCCCCAACGTCAGTACTGTAAGCTCCTGTTATAACGGCTTTTTTCATGAGATTGCCTCTTCCTTGTCCATGCGTTCCCAGTCGAAAAGCGCCGGCTTCTTGTCAAGGAAGCGCTGGATCGCCTCTTTGTGATAGGCGCTGTCCATGCACAAAGCCTGGGCCATCGCCTCAAGTTCGGCCATCGCGCGCTGATCCAGATTGAAGGACTGATTGAGAACGTTTTTTGCCAGCCCGATCGCCAGCGTCGAGCCGCTGCAGAACCTGCGGGCAAGCGCGAAGGCCGCACCCTGAAGCTGATCGGGCGCGTGGACGCTGTGGACGATGCCCATCGCCATGGCCTCTTCGGCGCGCAGGATCCGCCCGGAGAAGACCAGTTCCTTGGCGCGCTGCAGGCCGACGAGGCGCGGAAGCAGGAACATGCCGCCCAGATCGGGAATCAGCCCGATGCGACCGAAGACCTGACAGAAACGGGCCGAATCGCTGGCTAGGATGAAGTCCGCCGCGAGCGCCAAGCTCATCCCACCCCCGAAGGCGGGACCGTCCACCGCCGCGATCACGGGCTTTTCCAAGTTTACCAAGCTTGGCAACCACACATGCAGGTCGGCAATGCGCTTGTACGATTGCGCCGAGGTGCGCTTCTCGTTCAGCGCCCGCAGGTCGCCACCGGCACAGAAGACCCCGCCCGCACCGGTCAGGACCACTGCCCGCACGCCATCGTCGTCGCGGATCTCTGCCACCACTTCGGCGAGTTCCCTGCGCATCGGCACATCAAGGGCGTTGCGTGCATCGGGGCGGTTCAAGGTGATAATTGCAACCTCGTCGCGCAACTCGTAGACCATAGTCTCCAAGTCACGCCGCGACCCGGATGCTGCCGGTGTGGGGTTGTCCTTGCTCATGCTGTTGTTCTCCTCCCGTCCGCTCATTCAAAGTGTCTACCAGATGGTATATTTATGTTCCGTGTAGTAATTTTCATGTCGCCATGTCAAGCCAAGATTCCGGAACATCATGAATAGCGCAAACGTTACAGCCCTCAATCGAAGTAGTCCCCTCTTTTCGGACAGGTTTGCAGCGTTTCTAAGGTGTATCGGGTTTAGATTTCATGCTGTTTTTTGCTCTCCCAAGCCCGCCCAATATGCGTCATCGGGCGCCTGCCTATCAAGTGCAGAATGGGGTCGTCTGGTGTTGTAGAAGCCGATCCAGTCTTTGACGACGCGCCGAGCCTGGAAGCCATCGGTGATTTCCTCAAGATAGATGGCCTCTTGCCTAAGGCTTCGCCAGAGACGCTCAATAAAGATGTTGTCGAGATATCTACCAAGCCCATCCATTGAGATACGCACCCCGGCCTCAGTCAGCGTCGTGATCCAGGCCGATCCGGTGAACTGCGCCCCTTGATCCGTATTCATGATCTCAGGCGTGTCTGACGTCAGCACCTGTGGGACAGATTTGAGGATTTGAACACCGGAGGGGTTCTGGTTCATCGTAGCCTTTAAGGAGCGAAGATGAACAAGAAACCCGGAACATCAAAGGACAGCGCCGACAAG
>NZ_QITQ01000047.1 GCF_003260265.1 Roseovarius amoyensis | reverse complement strand
TTGAAAAACCGAATGTGTTTGGGTCTGATCTTGGCTCCATGCGTTCAAAAGAATGAAAATTCCCTGTAGATTCCCTGCTAGCAGGGAAATTCGGCACAAACCGCACCGGGTCTCGAAGGCATTTGAGGCGACCGACCAGAAGCGATGGGAAAACCCGCGCACGGGGCGTCTCAACGATACGGCTCAACCGGTAAGCGACTGAAATCATGTGGAAATTCCAGGCAGAACAGGCAAATGTGAGAGAGGCAGGGGTCGCTGGCGGGGCTGTCAGACAGATTCTAACTGGTCTCACCAAGGGCAGGATGGCTGTCCCTTATGCCGCGCCGAGTTGGCGCCACTCGGCGAGAGCGACGGCGCGGTTTTGCTTGAAGATGTCCCGGCTGGAGTGGCTGCGTTCCTGGTTGAAATGGATGAAGATAGAAGCGTGGACGGATGCGAATTTCAGCAGACTTCGCATCCGCCGAAATCGCTGCATCGCCCGCTCACGCCTTCGGAACGGCAAGTGAGAATTCTCTGCCCTGTTGTTCAGCCAGCGGCTGGTTTCTTGCCGATTGGCCGTTCCGATTTCCTTCAGCGCGGCCCCGTAGGAGCGTAGTTTGTCGGTGACGATCTTCTCCGGCTTCCCGTAGCGCCGTATCGTTTTCTTCAGGAATTTAAGGGCTGCACGCTTGTCTCGTGTCTTCGTCATGTAGCTTTCGAGAACCTCCCCCTCGTGATCGACTGCCCGCCAAAGGTAATGTCGCTCGCCGTTGATCTTCACGAAAACCTCGTCCAGGTGCCAGCGCCATTGTGGCCATGCCCGCATCCGTTCAACGCGCTTCTTGCGGATTTCGGAGGCTAATTTCGGCCCGAAGCGTTGCCACCAGAACCGCACGGACTCGTGGCTCACATCGATACCGCGTTCGTGCAGCAAGTCCTCCACGTTCCGCAACGACAGCGGAAATCGGATGTACAGCATCACCGCCAGGCGGATAATTTCAGGGCTCGTCCTGAAACAACGAAAAGGGCTGCGCTTTGTCATGGCGACAAGCTACGTTGCAACCTGGACCCGCTCAAGCCGGTTTACTTGACACCACCCTCCCACGTCATCTTGGGATCGAACCAGATGTCAGCGAGTTCCGGCGCTTAAGCGCATCGTTGTAGGCCCGCCAGTTCCTGATCTTGTAGCTCGGCGGTGTCTGTCTGCTCATGCCTCTCCGCTAGCACGCTGGATTCAAGGGATGAATCCCCAATCCGATTTGCGCAACAGAGTCCCTCCACATGCCAGGCGACAGATGAACCGCGCTGTTCGTGATGAACGCGTTCAGAACGATATTTGCGGTCAATCCTTCTCCTCCGTTTTCACCGCATGTCGGTCCTGCACATCGAGCGACGAGAAAATCCAGACATGCATCGGCACCGCTCAGATGATGCGAGCGAGTTCGTCCTCCCGAATCCATTTCTGCAGCGTGACGCGCTGGACCTTGTTGGTCGCAGTCATCGGCATCGCGTCTGTCTTGTAGACGCGGCGCGGCATCTTGAAGCCGGCTAGCCTCTTCGCCATAGCTTCCAGAGTGCTTGGCCAGTCGTGGTCGTCGGATGAGCAATAGACGAGGGCTGCGATCTCCCCCAGCCTGCCGTCAGGGATGCCTACGACACTAACCTCCTTCAGGCCGGTGACTTCGGTCACGACACGCTCCACCTCGGCCGGCGAGACATTCTCTCCGCCGACCCGGATCACATCGCGCAGACGCGCGATGTACTGAAGTTCGCCCTCGGCGGAAATGCTTCCGAGGTCACCCGAACGGAACCATCCGCCATCGACGAAAGTCGACGCGTTCGCTTCAGGCCGATTGTAGTATCCGGGCGTGACCGTCCGGCCGCGCATCTGGATTTCGCCGGTTTCGCCGACTTTCACCAAGGTACCGGAATCCGGGTCGACGATACGGATTTCATTCCCCGCCTGCGGGCGGCCGTTCATCCGGATCCGCTTGTCGAGCGGGTCGTCAGGATACCACATCGTGAAATTTCCGCCGGTCTCCGTCATGCCGTAGATGTTGGAAATACCGGTGACGCCGAAGTCGTCGTGAAGCTTTCGAATGAACTCTTCCAAGCCGATGTCAACCGCGACTTTCAGCGTACGGATGCGACGACGCGCACTTTCGCCATGCTCGACGATGTCCCGGAAGAAAATGCCATGTCCGGTATCCCCGCGGTGACGCTCGATCAGATCGAGGAAATAGTCGGGGTCCCATGTCGAGACGGTATGCAATGCGCACCCTGCCAGCAGGCACACTGTGATCGCATGCATGCTGCCGCTGCAATGGAAGAACGGAGCTGCGCTCATGAAGCTGCGGTTGGGGGTCAGCACTTGGCACCGCACGACGTGAGCTGCAGTCTGCAGATACAATGGTGGTGTCAGACGAATTCGAACTCGTCTCAGCTAGGTCAGGGTGGCTGCCTTTTATGCCAAGCAAAGACCGCGCCACTCGGCAAGAGCGGCGGCACGGTTTCGCTTGAAAATGTCCCGGCTGGAGAGGCTTCGTTCCGAATTGAAGTGGTTGAAGACAGAAGAGTGTACGGCGGCGAATTTTTGCAGACTTCGCAGACGCCGGAAGCGGGACATGGCGCGTTCTCGTCGTCGGAACGGCTGATGCGAATTCTCGGCGCGATTGTTCAGCCAGCGTCCGGTCATCTGGCGGTCAGCATTGCCGATCTCCTTCATGGCGGCACCATAGGATCGTAGTTTGTCGGTCACGATCCTCTCGGGCCGCCCGTAGCGCCGCATCGCTTTCTTCAAGAATTTAAGGGCCGCACGCTTGTCTCGTTTCTGGGTCACGTAGCTTTCGAGCACCTCACCCTCATGATCGACCGCCCGCCACAGGTAGTGGCGTTCACCGTTGACCTTCACGAAAACCGCGTCCAAATGCCATCGCCATTGAGGCCATGCCCGCATCCGTTCAACGCGCTTCTTGCGGATTTCGGAGGCGAATTTCGGCCCGAAGCGTTGCCACCAGAACCGCACGGACTCGTGGCTGACGTCGATGCCGCGTTCGTGCAGCAGGTCCTCGACATTGCGCAGCGAGAGCGGGAACCGGACATACATCATCACCGCCAGGCGGATGATCTCTCGGCTGGTTTTGAAGTATTTGAAGGGGTCGCGTCTTGTCATGCGGGCAGGGTAGGGCGGCGCGCGACCCGTCTCAACCCGGTTTCCTTTGACAGTGCCTCGCCTTGACACCACCTGACCTCAGGCCATCTGGGAAATTACACCAGCTTGACGGACGTGACCCTGACCCCACCCATCGTTGAGGTTAGACAGTGGCAGAAAGGCCACCATCAATGATCAGGCTCTGACCGTTAACATAGGCGGCCCCCGGAGATAGCAGAAAAGCGATCATGTTAGCGATTTCGTTGGAACTGGCTGCTCTGCCGGCCGGGACGTTTGCAATACGGTCTTCGGGCTGGGGGCTGACGCGGCCCGGAAGCAGATTGTTCATGCGCAGATCTTGGCCGGCAAATTCCGCCGCGAAGAGTTTTGCAATACCGGGCAGAGCGCCCCGTAACGTGCTCGAAAGCAAAAAGCGTTGATCAGGTTGAGCCGCCGAGAGACTGGATACATTCACAATGGCCCCCCCTCTGCCCGCTGCAAGCATTTCCGGGACCACCAACCGTGTCATCCGCACGACATTGAGAAGATACATATCAACCCCTGCCATCCATTCCATGTCGGAAAGCTCCAACAGCCGACCGCTCGGCGCATGTCCCGTGTTATTGACCACGGCATCAATCCGGCCATAGCGCGCGACAGTGGTCTCGACCAAGCGCTGCAGGTCGTCAGGATCAGTCACCGAACCGACCACTGCCAGCGCACCGAAATCTTTTGCCAAAACCTCAATTTCACTCCCCCGCGCGAGCAAGGCAAGCCGGTAACCATCATGCGCAAGCTTTAGTGCTGTTGCATGGCCGATTCCCCTGCTTGCCGCAGTGACGATAGCGACCGGGGAATCCCCGTCGTCGCAAGGCAAGGTCATGCTCATGCTGAACTGCTGCCCCAGACCGTTGTCAGGCGGTCCCGGTCGGGAGGGGTAACGCCGATGCCGGGCGCGCGTGGAACCGAGACCTGCCCTCGACCATAAACCACGCCGCTACAGGGATCGTCCTGGATGCCGCGGGCACCGTAGAGTTCGCCAACCAGCGGGTCGAGGGCCATTGCGGCGTGAACAGCAATTGCGGTCGCTGTGGCACCTTCGTTCATCTGTCCGGCGATACAGCCGATACCAGCAGCGTGCAGGCGGCGGCCTATATCGACCATGGGCCGCACGCCACCGGCTTTGGCGATCTTCAGGTGCGCGGCCACATTGCCATCAGCCTTACAAAGATGCTCGACATCAGCATCGGTCTGGAGGCCCTCATCAATGACAATGCGGTGACCGGTTTCCTTGGCCACGCGATTGAGCGCGTCCCAGTCGCCGGCGATCGTCGGCTGTTCGACATAGTCGAGATCGAACCGGGCAAATGCTGCTATGGCATGCAGCGCCTCGTCCGCCGTCCATGCGCCGTTCGCGTCAATACAAAGCCGGATCGTGTCGCCATACGTGTTGCACAGATACGCTAGCCTACGGAGATCGCTTTCGAGGGAACCCACCCCGACCCGCACCTTGATTTTGGTAAAGCCCGCAGCATGGTAAGATGCAATATTGCGCTTCATGCCCTCGTCGTCGCCCCAGAAAATACATTCGTTGCAAGGGATTGCGTCTTGGAATGTCCCGCCCAGGATTTCGCATGCAGGTACCCCAGCGCGTTTTGCTTCCAGGTCCACGAGCGTGTTGTCAACCAGTGCCTGGGCAATCTTGGGATAGAATTGACGTCGTTCGGAAAAGTACATGGCCAGATCTTCGGCACTTTGCGCCTTGCGGCTGATATCCTCAACCAGCGCCACCGCCGCTGGTACGACCGCTTCATTCGGGGTCCCGGTTATGAAAGCGATATTGGCCCGAACTTCACCCATAGCGGTTATCCCGGCGTCACGATCCTCAATTTCAAGGAACACTTCATGTAAGGCAGCGATCCGGCCAGAGGCAGCGGTATGGATCTCCTGACCGGCAGGATATGTTAAGAAGGCTTCCGACAAACGCAACCGCAACGCGCCTTCCACGATACCACTTCCTTTCATGACCATACCGAGCAATTCCGCTTATTGGTATAGTCATCATATCGGCGAGTCAATGAAACGTTACATCGTCGTAGTAGGTGCTATCGTGTCAGGCCAGTGACGGCGGTGCGGCACAGGAATCCCGGGAGATTATATCGGATTGTAGTACGAATTCTTTGGGGGGCGCATCAGCATCACCCCTGATCCTGTCGAGGATCATCCGCGCGACGATACGCCCGACGGTAGAATAATCCCAGTTCTCGACGGTTATAGGCGGATCGTACAACTCGGCAACTGGAGAATTCAGTGTTCCGATCACCGATACATCTCGGGGAATAGACATCCCCTTGGCCCTGATGCTCCGCAGAACCCCCGGCAGCATCTCGATGCCACCGGCGATGATGGCGGTCGGCCTATCAGGACGGTCGAGCAACAAGTGACTTTCTTCGTATCCAAAATCAGCCTCGAATGAACCGACTCGAAGAAGGTCTGGGTCGAGCGGAATGCCCGCCAGTATATGAGCTTCGCGATAGCCCTCGACCCGAGACCACCCGGAAAATAAATCCTGTGTGCCGGTTAACAGTGCAATCCGGCGATGGCCCAAATTAAAGAGCATCTGGACCGCGCGGATAGTGCTGCTGCGATGGTCGACCAAGACCCGGTCTGCCCAGGACGGATTGATGCGATCGAACAAAACCACTGGGAAGTTCACTTTCTGCAACCGATCAAGCAGAGCTTGGTCAGTTTCTGACCCGTGGCTGATAAGCAGGGCGTCGACCTGCCTTGCTTCCATAACTGAAATGAGCTGACTTTCCCGTTGCGGGTCGCCCTCGGACTTGGTCAGCATCAGGACGTATCCGGCCTGCATCAGCACGTCATGCGCATCCCTGACGAATGCAGCGAGGCCGGGAATGTTGATATCTCTGATAATACAGCCGACAGTCCGCGAGGATCGGTTGCGCATTGACTGCGCTGCGGCATTGGGCTGATAGCCGAGTTGGGCCACGGCCGCCTCCACCCGCGTGCGAATGTCGTCATTCACGCTCACGTGGCCATTGAGAACGCGGGAAGCAGAACCCACCGAAACGCCAGCTACGGTGGCAACATCCTTGATGGTTGGACGCTTGGATCCGACCGTCGGCTGCTTGGGTTTTGGCATATCTCAGCTGTCCTTCACATGTCGAGGCTGATGACCTCCGGATTGCGAGGCTGGCCCGAGCGGATATCAATGCGAGAACTGGAAAGAAGCCGCCGTGAAAGGCTTTCATCAGTACGAATCGGTTTTCCCGAGCGGTTGCCGTCAATCAATTTGTAACGATTCTTCATGCATGTGCTAGTATAAAATATAGCGTTTCTGATCCAGCCGAATGGCTAAATGTAAGGTGCAAGCACATGTCACGGCCCCCATGCTGGCGCCAGTACAGTTCGGCAAGTATATGAAGAAATTGCTATTCCTACTGGGGGCGAGCTTCATATGAAACGTTACATATTGACTTGTCGATCGGCAGCCCTCAGTATGCCCAAAGAACCAACCCCGACCTGGAATACCCGGTCGGGACACCGTTTCCTAATGACGAGAGTAAATGAGATGAATGCACCTAAAACCGCAGAGCCGCCCGTTTGTTGGCAGGACAGTTTGTTCGAGTTACTGGTTGAAAATGGCGTGACGCAGATATCCCACGTCCCGGACGCGGGGCACTCGATCCTGATTGAGCGTGCGGCCAATGAGCCGAGAGTTCACTCCGTCGGACTCGCGAGCGAGCAGGAGGGCGTTGCTCTCGCTGCCGGCGCGGATCTGGGTGGAGAAAAAGCGGTCCTGCTGATGCAGAGCAGTGGTGTGGGCAATTGCATCAACATGCTGTCGCTGATGAAAGGGTCGCGATTTCCCTTCCTGACCTTTGTCACAATGCGTGGCGAGTATGGGGAAGGGAACCCATGGCAATACCCGATGGGTCAGGCCGTGCAACCCGTTCTGGAGGCGATGGGCGTAATCTGCCTGAGGGCCGAACGCCCTGAAGATGTGATCCCGACAGCTGGGGCAGCAATGACCATGGTTTGGAAGTCAGAGCAGCGGGTTGCCGTTCTGCTGGCGCAAAAACTTCTTGGTGCCAAGAAATTCTGAAGGAAATGGAGTTGAATGCCATGAGCGTGAATGAAAAACGGACTGACGGTCGTTTCCAGATGGATCGCCGGGTGGTCGTGCCAAAACTGGTCGGCAATCCAAAGGATTTCCTGATTGTCAGTGGCTTGGCGGGCGCGGTTTACGACATGAGTTCGCTGACCGACCAAGGGGACTATTTCTATGGTCTTGGCGGCGCGATGGGCGGGGCCTGCATGATCGGCCTCGGCCTGGCGCTGGCTCGCCCCGACAAGAATGTCCTGGTGGTTACCGGCGATGGCGAGCTACTGATGAGCCTTGGGTCACTCTGCAGCATCGGTGTAATCAATCCGCCAAACCTTACCATAGTCTGTGTCGACAATGGCCATTACGGCGAGACTGGCTTCCAGAAAAGCCATACAAATCGTGGTGTTGACCTTGAACTGTTTGCCAAGGGCGCTGGGATTTCCCAGACGTGTACCGTATCAAGTGAAGATCAGATTGAGGCCGGAAGCAAGATGCTGCGCAGGGTCGGTGGGGCCAACGGAACCGCCTTCGTGCTGATGACGGTTGCTCCGACAGAGGCGCCGAAAGTGCCGCTGAATCTGGATGGTGCCGATTGCCGGCGCATCTTTTTGAAAGCACAGCGCCGCGCCGCTTGATGCCGCCAAAGTGCGGCTGTGCCGGACCACATGAAACAGGTTTTCCTCGGCCTGCCGGCCGGGGAGAGATAAATCAGGAAAGCTGTCATGACACAAGACCTGCCTCATTTTGGCATGTATATCGACGGGCGTAACGTCCCTGCGGAATCCGGCGAATGGTTCGAGACGTTCAACCCCTTCAACGGTCAGCCGTGGGCTCTTGTCGCCAAGGGCAGCGCGGCCGATGTTGACAAGGCCGTCGAGGCGGCGCACCGGGCACTAACTGCTGGTGAATGGGCCGAGATGACAGCCACGAAACGGGGCGCGCTGATGCGGCGCCTCGGCGACCTGATTGCAGAAAATTCCCAGAGTCTTTCCGACATAGAGGTGCGCGACAACGGTAAGCTTCTGGCGGAAATCAATGGCCAGATCAGTTACATACCGCAATGGTACTACTATTATGGCGGCCTCGCCGACAAGATTGAGGGGGCGGTACTGCCAATCGACAAGCCCGACAGCTTTGTCTTTCTCCGGCAGGAGCCGATTGGGGTTGTCGCGGCCATCACTCCCTGGAATTCTCCGCTGTTCCTGACCACCTGGAAACTCGCGCCTGCGCTTGCCGCCGGATGTACCGTGGTCATCAAACCCTCCGAACACACCTCGGTCTCGGTGCTGAAATTGTGCGAACTGATCGAAAAGGCTGGTTTCCCGAAGGGTGTGGTCAACGTGGTAACCGGTTTCGGCAATGAGGTAGGCGAGCCGCTCGTTTCCCATGAGAAAGTGGCAAAGATTGCCTTTACCGGCGGCGAAGCTGGTGGGGTCGCGGTTCATTCGGCGGCAGCGCGCAGCATGAAAAGCGTCACGCTGGAACTTGGCGGCAAGTCGCCCAACATCATCTTCGACGACGCTGATCTGGAAGAGGCCGTCAAGGGGGCGATTTCTGGAATATTTGCTGCCTCTGGCCAGACCTGCATCGCCGGGTCACGGCTTTTGGTGCAGGCAAGCATCTATGATCGAATACTGAAACGGCTGGTGGAGTTCGCGGGTCAGGCAAAACTTGGCGATCCGATGGAGTTGAGCACTCAAGTGGGGCCGGTTACTACGCAGCAGCAATACGCCAGAGTACTGGACTATATCGGAATTGCCAAAGATGAAGGCGCGAAATGCGCCCTGGGCGGCGGGCCATCGACGGATACTGACCTAAAGGATGGCTGGTTCGTTCAGCCGACGATCTTTTCAAATGTGACCAACACTATGCGGATTGCCCGCGAGGAGGTCTTTGGTCCGGTATTGTCAGTTATTCCGTTCGAAACCGAAGATGACGCTATAAGAATTGCGAATGACAGCCCCTATGGGCTGGCGGCAGGGGTTTGGACAAGCGACGTCCGTCGTATGCTAAAAATGTCACAGAAGCTGCAAGCGGGAACGATATGGATCAATACCTATCGCGCGGGCAGTTTCATGGTTCCCTTCGGCGGGGTTAAACGCTCGGGAATGGGGCGCGAAAACGGACAAGACGCGATCCGTGAGTTCATGCAAACCAAGTCCGTTTGGATATCAACGGCAGCCGAGACACCGAACCCATTTGTCATGCGCTGACGCACAACGCCGGATAGCGTTTCCATTTCATCAGCTGGGCCGTTCTTTTTTCAGCCGCTTGAGCGAGTTGCGATCTTTACGATTCAGGATTTCCATGAATCTTGATCTGTGATTCTCTGTCTGCAGGGCAGATATGGGGGTTTGAGATGGGTAAACCGCATCCTATGGCACTTCGGGAGCGCGTTGTCGCTTTTGTGGAGGAAGGGCATTCACACCGGGCTGCTGCC
>NZ_QITQ01000046.1 GCF_003260265.1 Roseovarius amoyensis | reverse complement strand
AAAATCACACCACGTGCCACAACAACGATCCCACGAAATCTACCGCTTCGCGATACAAAACGCCTTGTTTTGTTGACCTGCGCCAAACGAAATCCGGAAAAATCAGCCGCGAACTGTCGAAGTTGGGTGGGCATGGTGACACCCACGCTGCGGGTCTCGTCAAAGACGACGGTGTATCCGTGAACCACCTCGAACGGCTTAACGGGATTGCCGCACTTGTCGCACCGTACCGCGTCCGGCCCGATCCCTTCGACATGGGTTTCGGGCCAGAGCGCGTCGCAATGTGGACAGCGGGCCGCGACGTAGGGATCACCGAGGCAGAACCCTTCGGGCGACGAATCGTGTCCTGACGCGGTGGCGATGGCAGTCACGGTGATGTCGCGGATGCGGATCGCCAGCGCATCGCCCGGCTCTGCGCCGTTCACGTAGACCGGTTTCGTCACCTCATGCCCGCCGCGAAGACGCGGGGTGATCATTGGCCCCCAGCATCCCGGCGCGGTATTGGCGATGATTGTGCCGCCGTCTTCGAGCGGGCCCAGCATCTGCTGCGACGGGTCCAGAATGCCGTTGGTGAATTCCTGCACGACAAGACTGCGCTGCGCTGCGCCAGTCGCGGACCCTGTTCGATCTTTTGACATGGATAGTCTCCTGTCCGGGATTGGCACCAGTCAGGCTACGGTCGACGCTGGTTCAGCGAAATCGATCAACTGCGTTCTTCGGAACTGTCACGAGTGCCGAAAAATGCAGCTGCGAAAGGCGATCTGCAGCAATAACGGTACCGTTAAACATGTGTACCCTCGGCCAAAGAAGAAGGCGAGTCAATCGGTTTGGGAACCTGACACACGGTGGATAACGGGGGCTCTGTCAGAGAAGCCTGACTTGCAGCGGCGATCACGGAACCGCAGCCATGCAAACATGACCAGTCGCACGTCATTCAAGCACTTCAAAACCAGCCGAAAGATCATCCGCCTGGCGATAATGCCGTACATCCGGTTCCCGCTTTCACGCCGGCACATAGAGCACCTGCTGCACATCCGGCGCGAGCGAGGTCATGGGTGCAGTATTGTCTGAAAAGCGTTCCGCAAACACGACGGAATGCCGTGGCGCGCGCGTATGACCGAATGTAGCACACCCCCCATCGCTGGCCTCGCGGATATTTGCCGTAACGCGACAGGTCGTGGGGAAGCAGGAAAGAAAGAATAATGACACGAATGAATAAGCGATTGTTCTGGGGCTTCTGGATTGGCCTCAGCGCGCTCTGGCTTGCCTTGAACCTTGATATGTTTTCCACCACCGGCCTGTTTGCCCTGCGCCAGTTCTTCATGCAGTGGTTGGGCGTGCTTGCCATCGCGGCGATGAGCGTGGCGATGGTGCTGTCGTTGCGCCCGCGCTGGCCCGAGGTCCGCCTTGGCGGGCTCGACAAGATGTATCGGCTTCACAAATGGCTCGGGATCGGGGCTCTGGGGCTGGCGGTCTTTCATTGGCTGTGGTCCGAGGCGCCAAAATGGGCCGTCGGGGCGGGGCTCCTCGATAGTCCGCAGCGTGGGCCACGCCCGGAAATCACCGAACCCGTGCGCGCCTTTCTCGTCTCTTTGCGCGGCACGGCCGAGGGGCTGGGCGAATGGGCTTTCTACGGCGTGGTGATCCTGCTGGTCATCGCGCTGGTCAAGCTCGTTCCCTATCGGCTTTTCCGATACACGCACCGGGCTCTGCCGGTGGCCTATCTTATGCTGGTTTTTCACTCGGTGGTGCTGGTCGATTATGACATGTGGTTCACGCCGCTCGGCCCGGTACTGGCCCTGCTGATGCTTGCGGGCAGCTATGCGGCGCTTGTCTCGTTGCTGGGGGCGATCGGGCGTAACCGCCGGGTTTCGGGCGAAATCACGGCCATCCACAGATTTCCGGGCGTTCGGACACTGGAAACCGATATCCGGCTTGGCGCCGGTTGGCCGGGGCACAAGGCCGGGCAGTTTGCCTTCGTCACCTCGAACCGGTTTGAGGGCGCGCATCCCTATACCATCGCCTCTGCCTGGAACCCGGATGACCCCAGGATCACCTTCGTGACCAAGGCGCTGGGGGACCATACATCCAGGCTCCCCGAAAGGCTGAAAAAGGGCCAGTGGGTGAGGGTCGAAGGCCCCTATGGCTGCTTTACCTTCGATGATGGCCTGCCGCGCCAGATCTGGGTCGGTGCGGGCATCGGCATCACCCCGTTCATTGCCCGCCTGAAAGAGCTGGCCGCCGCCGGGCCTGACGCCGTGCGCCCCGAGATCGACCTGTTCCATTCGACGCGGGAGGTTGACGAGGCGGCGTTGGAACGCCTGGCCGCCGACGCCCGTAACGCCAATGTCCACCTGCATGTTTTGATCGACGACCGCGACGGTCACCTCAGCGGCGAACGTATCCGGGCGGATGTGCCGGGCTGGCGAGATGCCGGCCTGTGGTTCTGCGGGCCAAGTGGCTTTGGCAAGGCCCTGCGGGCCGATTTCGCCGCGCAGGGCATGGACGTCGAAAACCGCTTTCACCAGGAACTTTTCGAAATGCGGTGATCTTGATGCGGGTCGAGGGCGGCAATCCCGCCGCCCTCTGCCTTTGTCGGGTGCTCAGATCCTGCCCATGCCGATGAAAAGCTGGCGATCCGTATCCTTGATGGCGCGGCGGCCGTGCATGACGCGGGTGTTGTCGACCACCGCGATGTCGCCGTCCTGCCAGTTGATCTCGACCGTGCAGCTTTCGGCCAGGTCGCGTAATTCCTCTATCTCGTCTGGCGATACGCGCGCCCCGTCCTCGAGCGTGTAAACGGGGGGCTCATAGTTGTGGGACGGCCCGAGAATGGCGTTGGCAAAGGCCTGCCCATCCGAAATGGACGAAGGCCGCACCGGCAGGACCGTCAGCTCGTAATCCATCGAGCCATCGTCGCGCAGGGTGAAGTCCTGCCCGGGGATCGCGGCCTTGAACTGGAGGATATGCTCCTCTTGCACCTCGTCGGGATGGCTGATGGCGGGGTGTTCATTGGCAAGGTAGCGTTTCCACAACTCTTCGGGCAGGTTGCGTTTCACTCTCATCCTCTGGCTCCAGCGCGCTTTTTGTCGCGCGTCGAGCTTGTCGTATATCTCGCGCCCGTCACAGATGGTGGTTTGCGACCCCTCAAAGGCAGCGCGGGTACAGTAAAAGGCAACCACGTCCGGGCAGACAGGCGTGTTGCCGTTCTCGATGTGCAACCCGATGGGGCCGAGTCCGGCATCGACCTTCTGGATGTTTTTCTCGGAATGTTCGCGCGCGGGATCGAAGGTGATCCTGGTACAGAGTTGCGCCGTCAGGTCGCTGAAACCGCTTAGGTCGGTTCTGAAACCGCGCAGCAGGGCCCAACCGTCGCGGCCAAGGTTTTCGCGGGCCTGCGCAACCACCTCTGCGGTGATCTCGGGGGCGCCGCGTTCGCTTGCCCGGATGACATTGTATTTCATTTCCATGTCCTTGTCGTTTGTCTGTCCGGGGCTTGAACCTGCGGGCTTACGTCTTGCTTACAGGCTCCAGCGCGCTGAGCGTCCTGGCATCGCGGGCCTGAGCCCCCACGGATCTGTCGATGAGCGAGGGAAAGAGGCGCTGTAGCGTGACAAAGATCCTCTCCTTGCCGCGTGGAAAGCTTTCGCGCCGCCCGGCCTCGATGGCGCGCCATGCCTCGCTTGCCACGCGTTCGGCATTGTCCAGCGTCATGGCCAGCGGTTCGACCAGCGCGGCAAACTCGGCTTCCGCAGCGGTGCGGGTGGCGCGCGGAGCGATATAGGTGACGCCTATGCCCGAACCCGACAGTTCCCGCCGGAGCGCATCGGAAAACCCTCGCAGGCCGAACTTGGTGGCCGAGTAGGCTGCGAAGAACGGATAGGCGATATCGCCAAAGACCGACCCGATATTGACCACCCGACCACGCGCGGCCCCGAGTGCCGGCAACAGGTCGCGGGTCAGGGCGATGGGCGCAACCAGGTTGGTGGCGGCCATCCGTTCCAATGCCTCATCCTTCATGTTTCGCAGGTGGCCGACATCCAGCGTGCCCGCATTGTTGACGAGCACGTCCAGCCGGCTGCCCGCGGCCTCGACGATGTCGCGCCGGCCCTCGGGTGTCGTTACATCCGCCACCACGATCCGGGCGTCGGTACCGGGGAAAAGCCCCCTCGTTTCCAAAAGCGTCCCCTCGGTGCGCCCGACCAGAATCGGGTCATAGCCCCGGCGAACGGCCTCGATGGCCAGTGCGCGGCCGATGCCCGCGCCAGCGCCGGTGATGAGGGCTGTCGGGGCCTGTGTCATGATGCGCGTCTTTCGTCTTGATGCGGATAGGAAAGGGGAACCGCCGGCCTGGCATTCGCGATGGCGGCTGCCACCTTGCGGTCGGGTGTGCCGGCAGGGAAAAGGAGGTTTGGCTCTGACGGATCGGCAGGGATCAGCCCGGAAGGGCGGGCATAACCTGGCAGGTCGCCAAGCATGTTGGCAATCTCGCCGGGTGTGACCGGCGCGGCCAGCACCGCGACAAGCAGCAATGCGCCATCTCTGTCCCGCAGCGTCAACGCCGAGCTGACGACGCGCGGATCGCCATTCACCCTGGCCTCGACCCATTCGGGCGAGATGTTGCGCCCCGCCGGGGTGATCAGCAGCGCATCCTTGCGCCCCTCGACCACCAGACACCCGTTATCGAAATGACCCAGGTCGCCGGTATGCCAGCGTGCTGGGGCGGGCGGCCCGCCAAGGTAGCGCTCCATCACGCTGGGGCCGGCGACGGTGATCTCGCCGTCGATGATCTGCACGTCCAGACCATTCAGGACCGGACCCACGGTGCCAGGCACGTTCGCACCGGGGCGGTTCATCGCCACGACCGAACAGCATTCGGACAGGCCATAGCCCTCATACACGGGAATGCCCGCTGCTTCGGCCGCGCGGATCAGGGCGGGCGGCGATGCCGCGCCGCCGACCGCGACGAAACGCAAGGAGGAGGGGGCGGGCGGGCCGCCGCTTTCGATTTCCGCCACCCATCGGCCCAGCACGCCGGGTGCCAGCAGGCTGGTGGTGGGGCAGATCTCGGCCATGGCGCGGGTCAACCCGTCTACCGGCCCACCCAGAAGGGCGCGTGTCGCGTCACTACGCATCACGCATTCGGCGCCGGCAAGGATCGGCAGGAAGATGCCGCAGATCTGTTCCAGCAGTTGCGCCAGCGGCAGGACGGACAGGTGCCTGTCCTGCGGACCGGCGCCAACGACCTCGCTCAGCGCGGCAAGCGAGGCGCCCAACTGCCTGTCGCCGATCACCACACCCTTGGGTCGCCCGGAAGAGCCCGAAGTATAGATCACCCGCTCGCCGCCGCCGGGATATTCCGGCAAGGCGACCTGCGCGGCGTCGGGCGCGATCACCGGCAGCGCCCACGCCCCGCGCGCGTCGGGGCCGGCGGCGATGATCGCGCCCGCCCCCGTTTCCCGCAGGATATGTGCCACCTGTTCACGGCTGAAAAAGAACGGCAGCGGCACCTGCCGCTTTCCCGCCAGCGTCAACGCCAGGTCGGCCACGACATAGTCGATCCCGCCCGGCAAGGCGATGGCGACCGTCTGCGGCGCGGTTTCCAGCCGCCGGGCCAGGCCGGCCACGCGCCCCGCCAGACCGGCCCAGGACAGCGTGCCGGCATCGTCGCGAAAGGCCGCAACGCCGGGGCGTTCGGTCGCGTTGCGCTGCAAAGCCTCGAAGACGGGCCGCATCAGGACGCTTTCCGCCGCAGTTTGGCCATTTGGTTGCGTGGCGACAGCTGGACCGGGGCGAATTGCCGGTCGGCGCAGGCGCAGACCCACGGGTCATGCGCATAGTAGCTGCCCCAGCTATCCGATGCGGCGATGCGCGACGGGTCGGCCGGCGCAAGCCTGGTGTAATCAAGTCTGGTCCTGTCCAGCAGGCGGCGCAGGCTTGCGGTCGCGGTAAAGACCCCGCAGGTCATGCCCCGCGCGCGCCCCCAATCCACCATCACGTCAAGCATTGCCAGCACCGGAAAAGGGGTTGTCGAGGCCAGCGACACCACCTCCATGATCCGGTCCCTGGGCGTGGGCTGGTCATCTGCGCCCAGCAACGAGCGGCCGAAGCCACCATCGAGATAGGTATCCGAAAAGAACCCGTCCCTGGCCGTGCGCAGCCCGGCCGCGCAAAGGATCTGTCCACTGCGATTCTGCACCGTCACGAGCCGCGGCGCGAACTCGGTGATCATGGCGCCATAGGCCTCTCGATACACGTTGCGGATGTGCCGCTCTGCCGCTGCACGGGCGGGGCCTTCCCTTGTCAGAAAGTCGATCTTCATGGCGGGCCAATCTCGCTTTTGGGTGCAGGAGTTGACCCGGGTCTGGCCCGCCAGACTTACCAGAGGCTTACAAGGGGCGGGGACGGATGAATTGGCCCGTCAAGCTGCCGTGAAGAGGATGGAAAAGACACTGCCGCCCCCCTCGCGATCTTCGATCGAGGCGACGGCACCATGGGCCTCGGCCACGGACTTGACAATGGCCAGCCCGATCCCGGCCCCGTCATGTCCGTCTGCCGAACCGCGCCGAAAACGCTGGAAGAGGCTGGATATCTGCGCGTCGGGGATGCCCCGTCCGCGATCCAGGACCCGCCAGCCGGCAGGGTTGTCGGTTATCTCGATCTCGATTTCGCCGGGCCCATCGGTGTGGTTGATCGCGTTGCGCAGGAGATTGTCGAGGGCGATGGCCAGCAGGCCGGCCTGGCCCTTTACCGTGACGCTTTGCGCCCCCGTCACCGCCAGTCTCTTGCCCTCTCGCAGGGCCGCCACGCCTTTTTCCTCGGCAATCGCCAGCGCGATCTGCCGCAGATCGACGTCGTCAAAGGCTGTGACGCCCAGCGCCTCGGCGCGTGAAAGGTCGATGATCTGCTCGAACATCTGCTCCAGCCGCAGCACATCCTGGCGCAGGTCGTTTTTCAGGCTGCCCTCTTCCATCCTGTCGATCGCGGAACGCAGCACCGCCAAAGGCGTGCGTATCTCGTGCGCGACGTTCGAGGAAAAATCCCGCTGCGCCCGATAGCCCTGATCCAGACGGTCGAATGCCTCGTTCACCGCGTGAACCAGGGGCACGATTTCGGTCGGCAATTGCCCGGTGGATAGCCTCTTGTCGGTCGATCCGGGGCCAATTTCTTCGGCCTCGCGCGAAATGCGGCTGAGGGGCAGCAGCGCGCGGTTGATCGCCAGCACGGCGGCAAAGAGAATGGCGGCGATACCGATGACCACCCATCGGATCTCTTCCGCGACCTCGTGCAGCAGCTCGGAAAGGTGGCCTCCCCCGCCGGGCTGCACGGCGGTGGACACCAGCACGACAAAGCGCTGTCCGTCGCGCTTGACGGCCCGCGCGGCACCGGCCCGCATATCGCCGAATTCGACAAAGAGCGGCAGGCCGGTAGTCGCGCCGGCAATCATGTCCGTCAGCCCGTCCGCGGCCTCACCGCCGACAAGCGGCTGCATCTTTGCGTCGAAAACGGTATAGCGATAGCGGCCGCCATCACCGCGAAAGCGCAGCGCGCCGGCGTCAAGCCCCAGCTCTGGTGCGTCCGGCCTTATCTGCGCGGCCACTTCCGCAGCCTCGAGCGCAAGCGCGGCCTTGCGATTGTTTTCCAGGTGTTCGTAGAATTCGAGGATCAGGATCACCGAGGCCAGGGCAAAGCAGAACACGAACGCCAGCAATATGTTGACGACGAGCCTCCGCCGGAGCGAGCGCGCCTCACCAAAGAACGCCGCCAGACCCTTCACGCGCCGTCGTCTTCCAGGACATACCCGATGCCGCGCAGGGTATGGATGGCGATGCTGGCATTCAATTCCGCCAGCTTTTTCCTGAGCCGATGCGTCGCCACCTCTATGGCGTTGGGGGTGGGCGGAGCGTCAAACCCGTAAAGCGCATTCTCTATCGCGTCCTTTGACAGTATCCGCCCCTTGCGGCGCATGAAAAGCTCCAACAGGTCCATCTCGCGCCGGGAAAGTCGCGCCCATGTCGCGCCAATCTCGACGCTGCGCTCGGCGGTGTCGAAGGTGATGTTGCCGGCGGTCAGCGTCACCCCCAGCGCCCCGCCGGGGCGGCGCAACACCGCGCGTATGCGGGCCAGAAGTTCGGCCGCATCGAACGGTTTCACAAGGTAGTCGTCCGAACCCGCATCAAGCCCGTTGATCCGGTCTTCCAGCGCATCACGGGCTGTGCAGATGATGAATGGCACCTCGGGTTTGACCGCCTTGACCGCCTTCAGCACCGACATCCCGTCGATATCCGGCAACCCCAGGTCAAGAATGATGGCGTCGTAATCATAGGATTTGGCCGAATGCACCGCATCCTCACCGCAATCGACCCAATCGACGGCAAAGCCGTTGGCCCTGAGGCTGGCAGAGATGTTCTGAGCCAGCCTTTCATTGTCTTCGACATACAGCAGCCGCATGGGGCGCGTGTCCTATTTTCGGACGTAAGTCACCTTGGAACCATCTTCGGCCGTAAAGGAGACATGCGCAAGGTTGCCCTGTGCATCATACCACAGGTCGCGGCTCAGATCGCCCGAAAGCCGGTAGTGATGCGCCGGGATCGCGCCGCCGCGGGTGACGACCTGTTCGGTTCCCAGGTCGCTGACCCGGATCTTCATGACGCTGCCATCAATCGTGTTGAGCAGGCTGTTGACGCGCAGGATGTCGTCGTTCCACAGGCTGGCCGGCAGCGCGTCCTTGCCGTCTGTGGACAGCTGGTGCGGGGTGCCGTCGTCATTGGTGGCCGAGCGTACCGACCTCAGCGCGCCATTGGCCCAGGATTCCACGCTCTTGTGCTGAAAGCTGAAGGCGGTGGTGCGGATGATCGGCACCTTGACCGCGATATCAGTTTCGACGTTCACGGTCAGCGCGTCGCCCGCCCCCGAAAACCGATAGCTGTGATCACCGATATCCTTGCCCTTGCGGACGACGTCGAATTCCAGTTGTCCGCCGGCAGGGATCGACGCAGCGTTGAGTGAGGTCGCGAGGGCAAGTGTCAGCCCCGCCGCGAGGGAAAGAATGCGCATGTCCGGCTCCTTCATTGTTATGCACCCGTGGTGTCGAAGGGGGTGGTGAACGACCCGGCTTACAACAGGCTTACACCTTTCTGCCTTTTGGGGCCGAAGTAGCGGGGCAGGCTGTTCAGGCAAGGTCGCTTGCCTGCTACGGAAACCCGTACGATTGGTTGCACCGGCGGTCGAATATCGTGGACCCCCGACCAAGGTCATGTCAGAGGAACCCAGCTTGAGACCGGCTGTCCGTGGCCCTGCCCTGCCCCCATGTCAAAACGCGATCCGTTCAAGTACTTAAAAAACCAGTCCCGAGATCATCCGCCTGGCGGTGATGTTGTACATCCGATTTCCGCTATCGCTGCGAAATGTCGAGGATATGCTTTACGAGCGTGGCCTCGATAACAGCCATGAATCCGTTCGCTACTGGTGGAACACCTTGGTGAGACGGGTTCGAATTGGTCTGACACCACCAAAGCAAATGATCGGGTAGCATCGGAAGGCGCCAACGGCTGAGTGGTGCCCGTTTAATACGGGCCTGGCTCGCATTGCAGTTGTACCCGTTCCACCCTAGAGCCTGTGTTGTTGGATATGGCCATCGGGTCCCGCGCCAGTGCATGGCGTCCGCACCGAGCGATAAACCCGCCTTGCCTATCCCGGGTCACCTGAAAAATTCGCTTGCATCGCTGGCCGGCAGCATGTAGCGCTCAAATCTGAGCGATTATGTCGAATGCGCTTTCCATTGCTATTCCGTTGCCCCCAAGGCGCCCTGCAGGCAGTTCTTGTGCGGTAGCCTGTCCGAGGTGCCCCGAATGACCAACCAGCGCGACAAGCTGCGCGAGGATGCGAAGTTCCG
>NZ_QITQ01000045.1 GCF_003260265.1 Roseovarius amoyensis | reverse complement strand
AATGGGTCGACTGGTATAATAACACGCGCCTGCACAACGCCATCGGTTACGTCACGCCGAACGAAGCAGAGGAGACCTTCTACGCAAGCTTGAACGCAGATGAAAAAGCAGCCTAACTATTGAACCAAACCCTCTCCGGTAAACCCGGGGCGGTTCAGTCGGGAACTTCACGACAGGATTGAGCCGAATATGTTCAAGTGGATCGCCGAGGCCCCGCTCGCGCCGGCCGCCGACTCCGCGATCGCCTGCATCATGATGGTCGCTTCGGTAATTCCCAGACCGGCACCACCGACCGCCTCTGGCATGGCAATTCCAAGCCATCCACCATCGGCCATCGCCCTGTGCAGATCATGCGGAAAACCGCCGTTACGATCCCGCTCCAGCCAGTAATCATCGTCGAACTGCGCACATATCCGCAGGATCTGGTCGCGAATTTCTTTGCTGCTCATCCGTCATTCGGAATGTCACGGCGTCCTATTCCTCAGCCAGACTGACATGCCCCGCCTCGCAAAGGGCAGCGATCCGTTCATCTTCAAAACCAAGGTCACGCAGAATGTTGCGAGTGTCCGCACCCGGTTTTCGGCCCAGCCATCGAAGTTCGCCAGGTGTGGCGCTCAGATGGGGAATCGGCCCGATCACCTGCGTCTGCTCGCCCTCGACCGATACGATATCTCCGCGATAACGTATTTGCTCATTCTTCGTGATCTCCTCGACGCTCAACACACGCGAGGCAATCGCATCATGGCGGGCAAATTCCGCCTCCACCTCGGCAAGCGTATGCTGCGTGACGAAATCGTTGATGGCATCAAAGACCACGGCCATATGCCGCGACATCTCGTCGAGGGTCGCGAACCGCGGATCATCGGCCAGGGTGTCTCCGCCTACCGCCCGCAGCAAGCGTTGTGCTGTCTCCGCGCTACCTGCGGAAACGGTCAGCCACACCCCGTCGGACGTGCGGAACATGCCCCCCGGCGCATAGTCCATCGGCTGGCGCAGCCCGTTGCGCCGGGCCGAATGGTTTGCGCCCGTCAGGGCGGGCACCGGATAGTCCATCAACCGAAACAGTGCCTCGAACACCGCAAGGTCAATGACCTGCCCTCGCGCCGATCCTGTTTCACGGGCAAAGAGCGCGAGCATGATACCCATAGCGCCCATCAGACCGGTCGTGCTGTCGGCCGCCGGAAATCCAGGGTGCATCGGCGGCCCGTCGGCAAACCCGGTCAGATGCGCCAAGCCGCTCATGGCTTCCGCCGCACGCCCGAATGCTGGTACGTCCCGCATCGGGCCTTCCTGCCCGTAACCCGATATGCGCAGAATAACCAGATCCGGGTTCCACTCATGCAGAGTTTCAGGTCCGACCCCCGCACGCTCTAGCACGCCTGGTCGGAAATTCTCGACAAGAACGTCGGCACCCTCGACCAACCTGCGCAGGATGTCCCTGCCTTCATCCGACTTCCAGTCCAGGCTCAGTGTTTTCTTGTTGCGGCCCAAGGTCTTCCACCAAACGCCAACCCCGTCCTCCGCCTTGGGTCCGAGGTCGCGCAACATATCCGTCCGGTTGGGCGCCTCAACCTTGATGACATCTGCACCGAAATCAGAGAGCAAGGCGGTCGAGAGCGGTCCTGCAATAACATGACCGAGTTCGATGACCTTAAGGTGATGAAGTGGTCCCGTCATCCGTTCTCTCCGCCAATATTCTAACGCTTGTTAGATTCATAGTGAGATAGAAGGCAAACTTCAAGCCGTGTAATACTGAGGTCGTGGGTAAGTTCGAAAGTTCCGGCTGGCGCTTTTTGTAAGGGCCGCGCGTCTTTGGCGCAGGCTCTTCGCATCGACCAGCGCCACGATGGCTTCAGTCTCTCAAAAACGATCCGTCAGACGGCGGTGTTACTTCGGGTCTGGAAATTCGCTTGGCGGCAGCGCCAAACGAATTCCCAGACGCCAGATTGCTCAATCATTTCCTTAGAATCCTGAAGGATCCTGATAATCTGCTGATTTTACATAATTTCACAATCTGACACGGCAGGATTTGCCGGTGATCAGAATGACAAAGCAGAACACCTGGTCAGTGTGTCGCTGTTGACGCCTGCCTTGCAGAGCACTGCAGGCTCAGGCAGGCAGTCGCGTTCCAGTTGGTGGCATAAATGATGGCAAGACCAGACTCACACATGCATTTACTATATTTTTCAACTTACTGGTAATTTTAGTGGCGGAGACGAAGGGATTCGAACCCTCGAGACCCTTCCGGGCCTACTCCCTTAGCAGGGGAGCGCCTTCGACCACTCGGCCACGTCTCCGCCGACCCGTTTAGTGGGGTGGACGGCGGGAAACAAGATGAAAAAAGCGGTTCAACGAGCCAACCGTGACACACATCAACATCAGGATATGTTATCCGGATTTCTCATGCAGTCCCGGTATGTTTGCCGACGGTCTGTCATCGCGACCATATCCGACTGCGGCCAAGTCCGGTGGGTTTCGCACTCGGACATGGTAGAAGGGTCCGGACGGGGTGGCTCGCCTCATAGCGATGCCACCTCATCTAGGCTTGGGCAGATGGGGCGCATCGAACGACGGGCGTTGCCATGCCGGCGCCACGGCCTTTCAGGGCGCGAGAACGCATTCATATTCGTCACACGCATGAGACCGGGACCGGCCGTGGGAAGCGTCGGCTCAGGTATTGAAGAGGAAGTGCATCACGTCGCCGTCCTGGACGACATAGCTCTTGCCTTCGGCGCGCATGCGCCCGGCATCCTTGGCACCCTGTTCGCCGCCGCAGGCGATGAAATCGTCATAGGCGATGGTCTCGGCCCGGATGAATCCCTTTTCGAAATCGCCGTGGATGACGCCGGCGGCCTTTGGCGCGGTGGTGGCCTCGGGGATGGTCCAGGCACGGGCCTCCTTGGGGCCGACGGTGAAATAGGTCTGCAGGTGCAGCAACTCATACCCGGCGCGGATCAGCCGGTCGAGGCCGGCCTCTTCCAGCCCCATCTCCTGCAGGAAATCGGCGGCCTCTTCGGGGTCGAGCTGGCTGATTTCTTCCTCGATCTGGGCAGAGATGACGACGCTGGCGGCCCCCTGCGCGGCGGCCATTTCGGCGACGGCGACCGAAAGCGCGTTGCCGCTGGCGGCGCTGGCCTCATCCACGTTGCAGACGAAAAGCACCGGCTTGGCGGTCAGCAGTTGCAGCGTTTTCCAGGCGCGGACGTCCTCAGCGTCGATCTCGGCCTGGCGGGCGGGGCGGCCTGCCTCCAGCAGCCCTTGCGCGACAGCCAGCAGACGGTCGGCCTGCACTGCCTCCTTGTCGCCGCCCTTGAGCTTGCGCACCAGGCCGGCGCGGCGCTTTTCCACCGACTCGAGATCGGCCAGCATCAGCTCTGTCTCGATCACCTCGGCATCCGTCACCGGGTCGATCCGGCCTTCGACATGGGTGACGTCCGGTTCCTCGAAACAGCGCAGCACATGGGCGATGGCGTCGACCTCGCGGATGTTGGCCAGGAACTGGTTGCCCAGCCCCTCGCCCTTCGACGCGCCCTTTACCAGCCCGGCGATGTCGACAAAGGTCATCCGCGTCGGGATGGTCTGGCGCGACCCGGCGATTTCGGCCAGCTTGTCCAGCCGGGGGTCGGGCACGGCAACCTCGCCCACGTTCGGCTCGATGGTGCAGAACGGAAAATTCGCCGCCTGCGCCGCCGCGGTGCGGGTAAGCGCATTGAAAAGCGTCGACTTGCCCACGTTCGGCAGGCCCACGATACCCATTCTGAAGCCCATTTCGCACCCTCCTTGGCGGCAGACGCCGGCATCTACGTTGCCAGGGCGGGGAAGGTCAAGCAGGGCATTGATTTCCCACCGCCATTGCGTCAAACCCGACGCGACTTACCGCGAGGATGCCCGCATGACCCGTATCGACGCCAAGTTCGCCGAGTTGAAGGCCGCCGGAAAGAAGGCCTTTGTCGCCTATGTGATGGCGGGCGATCCCGATTACGACACCTCTCTGGAGGTGATAAAAGGCCTGCCCGCCGCCGGTGTCGACATCATCGAGCTGGGCCAGCCCTTTACCGACCCGATGGCGGATGGCCCCACCATCCAGCTGGCCGGGCAGCGCGCACTGGCCGGCGGGCAGACGCTGCAGCGCACGCTCGACATGGCGGCCGAGTTCCGCAAGACCGACGACACCACCCCGATCGTGCTGATGGGATACTACAACCCGATCTACAATCGCGGCGTTGATAAATTCCTGGTCGATGCAAAGGCCGCCGGTATCGACGGGCTGATCGTGGTCGATCTGCCCCCCGAAGAGGATGACGAACTGTGCACCCCGGCACAGAAGGCGGGGCTGAACTTCATCCGCCTGGCGACGCCCACGACCGACGACAAGCGCCTGCCCAAGGTGCTGCAGAATACGTCGGGATTTGTCTATTACGTCTCGATCACCGGCATCACCGGCGCCGCGGCCGCACAGGCCGCCGACGTCGCCCCCGACGTGGCCCGGATCAAGGCCAGGACCGACCTGCCAGTGGTGGTGGGGTTCGGCATCCGCACGCCTGAGACCGCGCGCGAGATTGCCGGCGTCGCCGATGGCGCGGTGGTTGGTTCGGCCATCGTGGGCAAGATGGCCGAGGGCGCCGCCACGCAGGAAATGCTGGATTTCGTGCGCAACCTGGCCGAGGGCACGCACAGCGCCTGACCCGGGTCCACGGGTCAGCCCATGATCACGTCCAGCAGCATCATCAGGATCATGCCCCCCATCAGCCCCGCCGTCGCCGCCGTCTGGTGGCCGCGGCGGTGGGTTTCGGGGATGATCTCGTGGCTGATGATATAAAGCATCGCACCGGCGGCAAAGGCCAGCCCCGGCGGCAGCATGTACTGGCTGATCTGCACCGCGCCCACCCCCAGCAGACCGCCCAGCGGTTCTACCAGCCCGGTCAGCAACGCCACGATAAAGGCATATCTGCGCGTATACCCCTGCCCCAGCAGCGCCACCGCCACCGCCAGTCCCTCGGGCGCGTTCTGCAACCCGATGCCGGTGGCCAGCGACATGCCCTTGCCGATGTCGCCGCCGCCAAAGCCCACGCCGACGGCCAGCCCCTCGGGGATGTTGTGGATGGTGATGGCAAAGACGAACAGCCATATCTTGGGCAGTGCGCCGGGGTCGGCGCCCTCGGGGCCGGTGATGAAATGGCTGTGCGGCAAGGCGGCGTTGAGCGCCGCCACCATCGCGGCCCCGGCGGCGATGCCGGCCGCGACCACGAAGGCGGCGGTCACGGTTGAACCATACAGCCCCTCGCCCGCCGCGATCCCCGGCAGGATCAGCGAAAAGAACGAGGCCGACAGCATCACACCCGCGGCAAAACCCAGCAACACGTCGCTGTGCTTGGGGGACACGCTGCGCCCGAACAGCACCGGCAGCGCGCCCAGCCCGGTGGCCAGCCCGGCACCGAGGCTGGCCAGAAATCCGATCAGTGTCAGGCTCATCCCTGTCCCCTTCCCCGGCATCCCGGGCCCATCTCACCGCACGCGGTGGCATTGCACGCCGGCACCTGACGCGGTAAGCCGATCTTACCAATACACCGGGGAATGCCCATGCCCGTGATCACCTGTATCGAAGACCTGCGCCGTCTATACGAACGCCGCGTGCCGCGAATGTTCTACGACTATGCCGAAACCGGCAGCTGGACGGAACAGACCTTTCGCGAAAACAGCACCGATTTTCAAAAGATCTACCTGCGCCAGCGGGTTGCCATCGACATGGCCGAGCGCAGCACCGCCAGCCAGATGGTGGGTCAGGACGTGTCAATGCCGGTGGCGCTGGCACCGGTGGGGCTGACCGGCATGCAGTCGGCGGATGGAGAGATCAAGGCCGCGCGCGCGGCCGAACGCTTTGGCGTGCCGTTCACGCTGTCGACGCTGTCCATCTGCTCGATCGAGGACGTGGCCGAACACACGACCAAGCCATTCTGGTTCCAAGTCTATACCCTGCGGGACGAGGATTTCATGCGCCACCTCTTTGAGCGGGCGGCGGCGGCCAAGTGTTCGGCACTGGTAATCACCGTCGACCTGCAGATGATGGGGCAGCGCCACAAGGACATCAAGAACGGGCTTTCGGCCCCGCCCAAGCTGACGGCAAGATCGGCCGCCAACATGATGACCAAGGTGCGCTGGGGCCTTGGCATGCTGGGCACCAGGCGGCGCGAGTTCCGCAACGTGGTCGGTCACGCCAAGGGCGTCAGCGACCCCGGTTCGCTGGCCAAATGGACGGCAGAGGCATTCGACCCCTCGCTTGACTGGGAAAAAATCAGGCAGTTCCGCAAGATGTGGGACGGGCCGGTGATCATCAAGGGGATCATGGACGCCCGCGACGCGCGCGAGGCGGTCAATGTCGGCGCGGATGCAATCGTGGTGTCGAACCACGGCGGGCGGCAGCTGGATGGCGCGCTCAGCTCGATCCGGGCCCTGCCCGAGATCGTCGAGGCGGTGGGCGACAAGATCGAGGTCCATCTCGACAGCGGTATCCGCACCGGGCAGGACATCCTCAAGGCGCTGGCGATGGGCGCGAAGGGTGTGATGGTCGGGCGGGCCTTTGTCTATGGCCTGGGTGCGATGGGCGAGATGGGCGTGACCCGCGCGCTGGAAATCCTGCAAAAGGAGCTCGAAACCTCGATGGCGCTGTGCGGGCGCACCGATGTGCACGACCTCGACCGCGATATTCTGCTGGTGCCGCAAGGGTTTTCCGGGAATTGGGAAAGCTGACCCACAAGAGGCAGGCATTGCCGATCAAAGGGGCGGCGCACTAAGCTGCGCAAGCACCCGGCAACTGAAAGGCCCGCCATGCCCGCACCCGAAAACCGCCTGAATTCCGCGCTTGTGCGTGGTGAAATGATCGATGGCTGAACGGTTCCTGCTGGCCGACGTGGGCGGCACCAACACCCGGCTGGGGCTGGCCGAGGGCGGGCTGCTGCTGCCCGACAGCGTGCGGCGCTATCGAAATGCCGATTACCTTGGGCTTGATGAGATACTGAGCGCCTATCTGGAAGCATCCCCCACCCCCATTGACGCGCTTTGCGCCGCCGTCGCGGGGCCGGTGCGCGGGGGGCAGGCGCAGCTGACCAATCATTCCTGGCTGATCGACGCCGCAGGGTTACAGGCGGCGACCGACGCGAGCGCGGTATATCTGATCAACGACCTGCAGGCACAGGGCCATGCGCTTGACGATCTGCCGCCCGGCGCGGCGCAGCCGCTTTTCGAGGGCAAAGCACCGCCGGTCGATGCCCCGCGCCTGGTGCTGAACATCGGCACCGGCTGCAATGTCGCGGTGGTGCACCGGATGGCGGGCGGGCTGTTCGTCCCGGCGGCGGAATCGGGGCATTCCACCCTGCCCCACGGCACCGGCGCGACCGCCGCGCTATACGAACACCTGCGCGAAACCCACCCTCACCTGCCCATCGAGGCCGCGCTTTCGGGCCCCGGCCTGGCCGATATCCACCGCCATATCACCGGCACCAAAGCCACCCCGGCCGAGGTCATCGCAGCGTTCAACGCAGGCAACGGCGGGGCGCGCGAAACGCTTAGACTCTTTGCCACGCTGCTGGGCCAGGTGGCCGGCAATTTCGCCCTGCATCACCTGCCGATGGGCGGTATCTACCTGTCCGGTGGCGTGGCCCGTGCCGTAGCGCCGCACCTTTCTGATCTGGGCTTTCTGCCTGCCTTTACCGATCGCGGCCCCTATACCCACATCGCCCGCGCGATGCCGGTCTCGGTCATTACCGAGGACGGTTTTGCCCTGCGGGGCTGTGCGCGGTATCTGGGGCAAGTGTTGCCCAGGCAGACATACGGCAAACACCCTGCCAAGCCGATGTTGGGGTCCGAGCCGCGCTGACCCTTTTCCCGGCTCTCGCGCTCTGCCATACTACCCCTCAACCAACAAAGAATGAGCAGCACCCGAATGGCCGACGACCTTCTGACCGCCACCGAGAACACCAACTATAACGCCTCGCATATCGAGGTGCTCGAAGGGCTGGAGCCGGTCCGCAAGCGGCCGGGCATGTATATCGGCGGCACCGACGAGCGGGCGCTCCACCACCTGGTGGCCGAGGTTCTGGACAACTCGATGGACGAGGCCGTGGCCGGCCACGCCACCCGCATCGAGGTCGAGCTGCACGAGGACTATTCCATGACCATCCGCGACAATGGCCGCGGTATCCCGGTCGAGGAGCACCCCAAATTCCCCGGCAAATCCGCGCTCGAGGTGATCTTGTGCACACTGCATGCGGGCGGCAAGTTCTCGGGCAAGGCCTATCAGACCTCGGGCGGGCTGCACGGCGTGGGTGCCAGCGTCGTCAACGCGCTGTCGGACCTGATGGTCGTGCAGGTCGCCCGCGACCGGAAACTGTATGAACAGCGCTTTTCGCGCGGGATACCACAAGGCCCGCTGCAAGAGATCGGCGCGGCGCCCAACCGGCGCGGCACCACCGTGACCTTTCACGCCGACGCGGAAATCTTCGGCCATCACCGCTTCAAACCCTCGCGCCTCTTCAACTCGATCCGCTCCAAGGCCTACCTGTTCTCGGGGGTCGAAATCCGCTGGAAATCGGCCATTACCGATGGCGACACCCCGCAGGAGGCCACGTTTCACTTTCCCGGCGGGCTGTCGGACTACCTGAACGAGACGCTGAACGGCGCCTCGACCTATTCCGACGCGCCCTTTGCCGGCACCGTCGATTTCCAGGACCGTTTCAACACCCCGGGCAAGGTGGAATGGGCGATCAACTGGACCCCCTCACGCGACGGGTTTCTGCAAAGCTATTGCAACACCGTGCCCACGCCCGAGGGCGGCACCCATGTCGCCGGTTTCTGGGCCGCGATTCTCAAGGGGATAAAGGGCTACGGCGAACTGGCAGGTAACCGCAAGGCCGCGCAAATCACCCGCGAAGACCTGATGACGGGGGGCTGCGCGCTGGTGTCGTGTTTCATCAGCGACCCCGAATTCGTCGGCCAGACCAAGGACCGCCTGGCCACCACCGAGGCCCAGCGCCTGGTGGAAAACGCCGTGCGCGACCATTTCGACAACTGGCTGGCGTCGGATACCAAGTCCGCCGGCGCAATCCTCGATTTCCTGGTGCTTCGGTCCGAGGAACGGCTGCGCCGCCGGCAGGAAAAGGAAACGCAGCGCAAATCCGCCACGCGAAAGCTGCGCCTGCCCGGCAAGCTGGTCGATTGCACCGCCAGCACCCGCGAGGGCACAGAGCTGTTCATTGTCGAAGGGGATTCGGCCGGCGGATCGGCCAAGATGGCGCGCGACCGCAAGACCCAGGCGCTACTGCCGCTGCGGGGCAAGATCCTCAACGTGCTGGGCGCGGCCAGTTCCAAGCTGGGATCGAACCAGGAAATCGGCGATCTGACCCAGGCGCTGGGTGTCGGGCTGGGCAGCCGGTTCAACATCGACGACCTGCGCTATGACAAGATCATCATCATGACCGACGCCGACGTGGACGGCGCGCATATTGCGTCGCTCTTGATGACGTTCTTCTTTACCCAGATGCGCCCGATGATCGACACGGGGCATTTGTACCTGGCCTGTCCGCCGCTCTACCGGCTGACACAGGGTGCGCGGCGGGTCTATTGCATCGACGAGGCCGAGCGCGACGCCTGGCTGGAAAAAGGGTTGGGAGGCAAGGGAAAGATCGACGTCAGCCGCTTCAAGGGCCTGGGCGAGATGGACGCCAAGGACCTGAAGGAAACGACGATGGACCCTACCACCCGCAAGCTGATCCGCGTGACGATAGACGAGGACGAACCGGGCGAAACCGGCGACCTTGTGGAACGGCTGATGGGCAAGAAGCCAGAGCTGCGGTTCCAGTACATCCAGGAGAATGCCCGCTTCGTGGCGGAAGAGTTGGACGTCTGATCCCCCGCGAGGAGCCAAGGCGCGCTTAGCGCGCCGCCGCGCGATGGCCCGCCAGCCTGCGGTCTGACCATCGCGCGGGTGTTGGCAGAGTGACCTGCCCCCCGCAAAATCCCTCACCTTATAGCGAGTTGCGATCTTTACGATTCAGGATTTCCATGAAGCTTGATCTGTGATTCTCTGTCTGCAGGGCAGATATGGGGGTTTGAGATGGGTAAACCGCATCCTATGGCACTTCGGGAGCGCGTTGTCGCTTTTGTGGAGGAAGGGCATTCACACCGGGCTGCTGCC
>NZ_QITQ01000044.1 GCF_003260265.1 Roseovarius amoyensis | reverse complement strand
GGGTCTTTTTGCGCCAGCTGACTTGGCTGATCTGCCGAACTTGCATGATCGTTGACGAGGAAATGGCACGTGACCGAAGAGTTCAAGTCGACAAACTGGCAGCCTGACGGCGATGTTCAGGGCGAACTAAGTACAGTGAATAGCTAAAGCAGTAACTTCGTTTCGGCTTCTTTCTGCAGAATAGTTATTCCGTTCGAATAGCTGTGAGCATTATCTTTTCTGATCCCGTGCCTTTGACACGATGACCGCTTTGAGCTGGGAGCCGCCGTTAGACAAATATTGCACGAACGGCAGCTCAGGGCCGTCTGCAGCCAATGCAACACCACCCACACTGACCTCAACGCAACAAAACCCGCCGAACGCGCCGGTCGGTAGGAACTGCCCATCACACCGCTCCGGATACGTTCCGAACCGGCCGGGTCAGCTGCCCCAGATCACCTTCACATAGTTCCGGGTTTCCTGGTAGGGCGGCACGCCGCCATAGCGTTCGACTGCGCCGGGGCCGGCGTTGTAGGCTGCCAGCGCCAGTCTCCATGACCGGAAGTTGCGGTATTGCTGCGCCAGATAGCGCGCCCCGCCTTCGAGGTTCTCATACGGGTCGTGCGGGTTCACCCCCAGCTTGGAGGCGGTTTCCGGCATCAGCTGCGCCAGCCCGATCGCGCCCTTGTGCGACTTGGCCGTCGGGTTCCAGCCCGATTCCTGTTGCACAAGACGCAGAAACAAATCCTGCGGCACCCCGTGGCGCATCGCCGCCGCGCGGGCCATGCTCAGGAACTGCCCCTTGTAGCGCCCGTCATAGGCCTTGGCCGACCCCCATTTCGTGGGGGTGACTATGCGCCCGGAATCCAGCGACACCGAGGCCCTGACCGCGCCGCGCGCGCGGCGGTCCAGCACCGAGGTCTGCGACCGAAAGGCGGCCTTCTTGCTGTTGCCGAAAAGGTCGGCCTGCGCCCCGGCCGGAACCGACAGCGCGGCACAAAGCAGCGTCATGGCAAAGATACGCATCTCTGTCCCTGTCCCCCAAGTATTGCGCCCGGGACTATACCCGTTTCCCAGCGAATTTCCAGTTCCCTGCCCCACATGACGGCAAAACCGGCAGATTCTCGTCATTGATCTAAAATTTTAAGCTTTTCTTCACCCCCCTGCGATGGTGTAAGCATGCGCAAAGTTCAAACACACGCAGGAGGGCGCGATGGCGGGCTCGGTCAACAAGGTCATCATCATCGGCAATCTGGGCCGCGACCCCGAGGTGCGCACGTTCCAGAACGGCGGCAAGGTGTGCAACCTGCGCATCGCCACCTCCGAGACGTGGAAAGACCGCAATACGGGCGAGCGGCGCGAACGCACCGAATGGCACAGCGTTGCGATCTTTTCCGAACCGCTGGTGCGGATCGCCGAACAGTATCTGCGCAAGGGATCGAAGGTCTATATCGAGGGCCAGCTTGAAACCCGCAAATGGCAGGACCAGTCCGGCCAGGACCGCTATTCAACCGAGGTGGTCTTGCGCCCCTACCGGGGCGAACTGACCCTGCTAGACAGCCGCGACAGCAGCGGCGGCGGCGGTGGCAGCTATGGTGGCGGCGCCGGATATGGCGGCGGTCAGGACAGCGCCCCGGCGCCCGACACCCAGGGCTCTGCCCCTGCCGCGGGACGCGATTACGACGACGAAATCCCGTTCTGATTGGCGGGCGGGGCTTTTCCTCTGGCTATTCGGGTCCGTGGGGGGTAAGCCCGCGCCTCAGCCCGAACAAGCCCGAGGACCCCACGACACATGGATCTGCGCAATATCGCCATCATCGCCCACGTCGATCATGGCAAGACCACGCTCGTTGACGAGCTTCTGAAACAGTCCGGCGCCTTTCGCACCGGCCAGGCCGTTGCCGAACGCGCGCTCGATTCGGGCGATCTGGAGCGCGAGCGCGGCATCACCATCCTGGCCAAGGCCACCTCGGTGGAATGGAAGGGCACGCGCGTCAACATCGTCGACACCCCCGGCCACGCCGATTTTGGCGGCGAGGTCGAGCGTATCCTCGGCATGGTCGATGGCGTGGTGCTGCTGGTGGACGCCGCCGAAGGGCCGATGCCGCAGACCAAGTTCGTCACGCAAAAGGCGCTGGCGCTGGGGCTGCGCCCGATTGTTGTGCTCAACAAGGTCGACAAGCCCGACGCCGAACCCGACCGCGCGCTGAACGAATGCTTTGACCTGTTTGTCGCGCTCGACGCCGACGACGACCAGCTTGATTTCCCGCACATGTACGCCAGCGGGCGGGCGGGCTGGGCCGATCATTCGCTCGACGGGCCGCGCCAGGACCTTTCGGCGCTGTTCAAGCTGATCGTCGATCACGTCCCCGCCCCGCGCCAGCTGGCGCGCGCGGACGAGGATTTTCGCATGCTGGCCACGACTCTGGGCGCCGATCCCTATCTTGGCCGCATCCTGACCGGGCGCGTCGAATCGGGCAGCCTGCGGGCCGGCGCCACGGTGCAGGCCCTCAGCCGTGCCGGGCAAAAGATCGAGCAGTTCCGCATCACCAAGATCCGCGCGTTCCGCGGCCTGCAATTCCAGGACATCGACGAGGCCCAGGCCGGCGACATCGTCACCCTGGCGGGGATGTCCAAGGCCACCGTCTCCGACACCATCTGCGCACTGGCGGTCGAAAAGCCGCTAGAGGCCCAGCCCATCGACCCGCCGACGATTTCCATCACCATCGGCATCAACGATTCGCCGCAGGCCGGACGCGACGGGTCAAAGGTGCAATCGCGGGTAATCCGCGAGCGGCTGATGCGCGAGGCAGAGCTGAACGTCGCCATCCGCGTGACCGACACCCCCGGCGGCGAGGCCTTTGAGGTGGCCGGCCGGGGCGAGCTGCAGATGGGCGTGCTAATCGAGAACATGCGCCGCGAGGGGTTCGAACTGTCGATCTCGCGCCCGCGCGTTCTGTTGCGTGAGGACGAAGACGGCAATACGCTGGAGCCCATCGAAGAAGTGGTCATCGACGTCGATGACGACCATTCCGGCGCGGTGATCGAAAAGCTGACCGGCCCGCGCAGGGGCGAACTGGCCGAGATGAAGCCGGCAGGCGCCGGCAAGACCCGGATCGTGGCCCATGTGCCGTCGCGCGGGCTGATCGGCTATCATGGCGAATTCCTGACCGACACCCGCGGTACCGGGGTGCTGAACCGGGTCTTTCACGGCTGGGCGCCGCACAAGGGGTCGATTCCCGGTCGCCGCGCCGGTGTGCTGATCTCGATGGAAACGGGCGCGGCCGTGGCCTATGCGCTGTGGAACCTCGAGGAACGCGGCCGCCTGTTCATCGGCCCGCAGGAAACCGTGTATCAGGGCATGATCATCGGCGAACACGCCCGCGAGAACGATCTCGAGGTCAACCCGCTGAAGGGCAAGAAGCTGACCAACGTGCGCGCCAGCGGCACCGACGAGGCGGTGCGCCTGACGCCGCCGGTCCGGATGAGCCTGGAAGCGGCGATTGCCTATATCGACGATGACGAGCTGCTCGAAGTCACGCCCAAGTCGCTGCGCCTGCGCAAACGCCATCTTGACCCGCACGAACGCAAGCGCGCGGCCAAGAGCCTCTGATACCGGGATGAGCCCAGGCGGGGCGCGCGCGCCCTGCCCCGGCCAAACACATTACTCGCTGGTTTCGACCACCAGAAGATCGCGTTCCGAGGCATTTCGCGCGTGGCTCAGCGCCTCCTGGTATTCGGGAGAGCGATAGCACGCCTCGGCCGCCTCCAGAGACGGGAATTTCGCCACCACGTTGCGCGGGCGGTCATTGCCTTCAAGCTGCACATAACGCCCGCCACGGGCGATGAAATAGCCGCCGTGCTTTTCGATGGCCGGGCCGGCCAGCTTGGCGTAACGCCCATAGGCCTCGTCGTCGGTCACGTTGACATGGGCGATCCAGAGTGCGGGCATGTTGGGGTCTCCTTCAGATGCCATCGACAACGACGATATCGCGCTCGCTGCTCGACAGGGCTATCGGCAGGATGCGGCGGTATTCGTCGGAATTGTACCAGTCCAGCGCGGTCTGGCGGTCGGGAAACTCGATCACGACATGGCGGTCGGGGCAGTTGCCCTCCAGCGCGGTCTGCTCGCCGCCCTTGACCAGGAAACGGCCGCCAAACCGTTCGGCCAGCGCCACCGTCTGGCTGGCATAGGCGACATATTCGTCGGGATCGGTCACGTCGATCCGGGCAATGATATAGGCGGGCATGGCGGGTCTCCTTATCCCGAAATCACCTGCTCGGCTGCCTCTATCGCGGACTGGGCGTTTTCCACGTCCTTGCCGCCGCCCTGGGCCATGTCGGGGCGGCCACCGCCGCCCTTGCCACCCAGATGCGGAACTGCCGCGCGCACCAGATCAACCGCCGAAACGCGATCGGTCAAGTCCGCGGTGACACCGGCGGCCACTGCCGCCTTGCCGCCCGCATCAGCGATCAGCAAGATCGCACCGGACCCCAGCCGCGCCTTCATCTCGTCGATGAGCGGCGGCAGATCCTTGCCCGAGACACCGTTCATCACCTCGGCCAGGAAGGGCACGCCGCCGATATCCTTTGGCTCGGCCCCGCCGGACGACTTGCCGCCGGCCCCGCCGGACATCGCCAGTTCGCGGCGCAGCTGCGCCACCTCGGCGGTCAGCACGCGGCGCTCCTGCAGCAGGGCGCGCACCCGGTCGAGCGCTTCGTCGGGGCGGGATTTCAGCTCTGTCGCGATCTGTGACAGCCGCTCTTCCTGCGTGCTCAGATAGTCGAACGCCGCCGCCCCGGTCAGCGCCTCGATCCGCCGCACGCCGGCACTTGATGCGCTTTCGCCGGTAACCACGAAGAGGCCGATATCGCCGGTGCGCCGCACATGGGTACCGCCGCAAAGCTCTATCGAATAGGTGTCGCCCTCGGCCCCCTTGCCAGAGCCCGGCGCCCGCCCCATCGACACGACGCGCACCTCGTCGCCGTATTTTTCCCCGAACAGGGCCGCGGCGCCGATGGCGCGGGCATCGTCGGGGGTCATGATCCGGGTCTCGACCGGCGCGTTTTCGCGGATATGGGCGTTCACCTCGGCCTCAATGCGGGCGATCTCGTCCGCCGTCACCGCCTTGGCATGGCTGAAGTCAAAGCGCAGCCTGTCAGGCGCGTTCAGGCTGCCCCGCTGGGCGACGTGATCCCCCAGCGCCCGGCGCAGCGCCTCGTTCAGCAGGTGGGTGGCCGAGTGGTTGGCGCGAATGGCGGTGCGGCGGGCATGGTCCACCTCCAGCCGGACGGCATCGCCCACCTGCAGGCGGCCCTGATCGACCGTCAGCAGATGCGCCGAAAGCCCGCCGGCGCGTTTCTGCACGTCGCTCACCTGCGCCTGAAAGCGCGGCTCGCCCTCGTGGTGCACCCCTTCGAGCGCGCGCACATGGCCATGATCAGCCACCTGGCCGCCGGCCTCAGCATAAAACGGCGTCTGGTTGAACACCACCCAGGCGGTGCCCCCTTCGCCCGTCAGCGCATCGACCTTCTGACCATCGATGACGATAGCCTGCACCACCCCCTCGGCGGTTTCGGTGTCGTAGCCCAGAAAATCGGTCGCGCCGACCTCTTCGGCGATGTCGAACCAGATGGTGGCATCGGCAGCCTCGCCCGAGCCGGACCAGGCGGCGCGTGCCTTGGCCTTCTGCTCGGCCATCGCGGCCTCGAACCCGTCGACATCGACCTCGCGGCCCTGCTCGCGCAGCGCGTCCTGCGTCAGGTCGAGCGGAAAGCCATAGGTGTCGTAGAGCTTGAACGCCGCCTCGCCCGGCAGTGGCTGGCCATCGCCCAAGCGGCCCAATTCGTCATCGAGCAGCCGCAGACCACGGTCAAGCGTCTGGCGAAAACGCGTCTCTTCCAGCCGCAGCGTTTCCTCGACCAGCGCCTGCGCGCGGCCCAGTTCCGGATAGGCCTGCCCCATCAGCCCCACCAGCCCCGGCACCAGCCGGTGCATCACCGGGTCCTGCGCGCCCAGCAGATGCGCGTGGCGCATCGCCCGGCGCATGATCCGGCGCAGGACATAGCCGCGCCCCTCGCTGCCCGGCATCACCCCGTCGGCAATCAGGAACGCGGTAGAGCGCAGGTGATCGGCGATCACCCGATGGTGCACGTTGCCCGGCCCGTCGGGTTCGCCGTCGGTCAGGTTGGCGCTCGCCTCGATCAGCGCGCGCATCAGGTCGGTGTCATAGTTGTCGTGCTTGCCCTGCAACAGCGCGCCGATCCGTTCCAGCCCCATGCCGGTGTCGATCGACTGCATGTCGAGCGCGCGCATGGAGCCATCCTCGAACCGCTCGTTCTGCATGAAGACGAGGTTCCATATCTCGATGAAACGGTCGCCGTCTTCGTCTGCGCTGCCCGGTGGGCCGCCCCAGATATGATCGCCGTGGTCATAGAATATTTCGGTGCAGGGGCCACAGGGGCCGGTCGCGCCCATCGACCAGAAATTGTCGTCGGTCTTGATGCGGATGATGCGCTCATCCGGCAGGCCGGCGTATTTCTTCCAGATATCCGCCGCCTCTTCATCGGTGTGGTAGACGGTGACCAGCAGGCGGTCGCGGTCGAGGCCGAAATCCTGCGTCAGCAGGTCCCACGCAAAGGGGATCGCCTGTTCCTTGAAATAATCGCCAAAACTGAAATTCCCCAGCATTTCAAAGAACGTATGATGCCGCGCGGTATAGCCGACATTGTCCAGGTCGTTGTGCTTGCCCCCGGCGCGTACGCATTTCTGCGCCGTCGCGGCGCGGGAATAGTCGCGGTGTTCGACCCCGGTAAAGAGGTTCTTGAACTGCACCATACCGGAGTTGGTGAACATCAGCGTGGGGTCGTTGCGCGGCACCAGCGGCGAGGACGGAACGATGCGGTGATCGTGGCGCGCGAAGAAATCAAGAAAGGTCGAGCGGATTTCGTTGAGGGTCGGCATCTGGGATCCGTTCCTGGGGCGTGAATGGCAGGCGTTCCGCTGATTTACCGGCGCGGTGGGCGCATGTCCACCGCCACAAACGCACAGATGCCGCCCGTAATGAAAAGGGCCCGCGCAGCATGCGCGGGCCCGGTGTTTTGCGGATGGGTCCGGTTCAGGCCTCCAGGATGTCGCCGCCGTCATCCTTGCCGCCGGGACCGGCGTCGAATTCCAGCCCGTGCGCGGCACGGATCTTGTCCTCGATATCCAGCGCGACGTCGGGGTTTTCCTTGAGGAAGGTCTTGGCGTTTTCGCGGCCCTGGCCGATGCGTTCGTCGCCATAGCTGAACCAGCTGCCGGATTTCTCGACCACGCCGGCCTTGACGCCGAGGTCAATCAATTCGCCGGTCTTGGAAATCCCTTCGCCATACATGATGTCGAATTCCACCTGCCGGAACGGCGGCGCCAGCTTGTTCTTGACCACCTTGACGCGGGTGGCGTTGCCGACCACCTCGTCGCGGTCCTTGATGGCGCCGATACGGCGGATATCCAGCCGGACAGAGCTGTAGAATTTCAGCGCGTTGCCGCCGGTGGTGGTTTCGGGGCTGCCGAACATGACGCCGATCTTCATGCGGATCTGGTTGATGAAGATCACCGTGCACTTGCTGCGGCTGATCGAGCCGGTCAGCTTGCGCATCGCCTGGCTCATCAGGCGGGCATGCACGCCGACGCTGCTGTCGCCCATGTCACCCTCAAGCTCGGCCTTGGGGGTGAGCGCGGCAACCGAGTCGATCACGATCATGCTGACCGCGCCAGAGCGCACCAGCGTATCGACGATCTCGAGCGACTGCTCGCCGGTGTCGGGCTGGCTGATCAGCAACTCGTCAAGATTGACGCCCAGCTTGCGGGCATAGATCGGGTCGAGCGCGTGCTCGGCGTCGACAAAGGCGCAGACACCGCCCTTTTTCTGTTCCTCGGCCACGCAATGTAGCGTCAGCGTGGTCTTGCCCGAGCTTTCTGGGCCATAGACCTCGACGATGCGGCCCTTGGGCACCCCGCCGATGCCGAGCGCAATATCGAGCCCGAGCGAGCCGGTCGATGTCGACTCGATCTCCTGCACCGGGTTATCCGCACCCAGCTTCATGATCGAGCCCTTGCCGAACTGCCGTTCGATCTGCGCCAGCGCGCTGTCGAGCGCCTTTTGCCGGTCCGCCTGTTTTCTGGAATCCATTGTCAAGAGATCTGCCGTTGCCATGCCGTTCGGTTCCTTATTTCATACCCTGCGCCGGGCGTCCATCGACGCTTTGTTCCCCTCTTGTTCCCTTATGGCGGCAAGAGTGGAACATTTCAAGAAAATTGTTCCGATCCTTACTTTTGCCGCGAAGGGTTAAAGAGTAGTTTACGCGCAAGAGACGGCAGCGGCAGGAAGCGGAGCGGGCAGAACATGCTTGTGTTTTCAAAGGAAAAACTGGTGTTCCTGTCGGTGCCGAAAACCGGCACCACAGCCTGGCAGGCGGCGCTGGAAAGCCACGCCAGCCTGATCCTGCGTGACCCGCCGGAACTGAAACACGCCCCTGTCTTTCGCTACAACCGCTTCTTTCGCCCGATGCTGGAACGGTTCCTGGGCGAGGGGCTGACAGTGCTGGCAGTGATGCGAGAGCCGATCGACTGGCTGGGCAGCTGGTATCGTTACCGGCAGCGGCCCGCGCTGGCCGGCCAGCCCACCGGCACGCACGAGATCAGCTTTGACGACTTCGTGCTGGCCTTCATGCGCGGCAAGCGGCCGGCATTCGCCAATGTCGGCTCTCAGGCCAAGTTCCTGGAACCGCAGCGAAACGGCACCGCGGTCACGCATCTGTTCCGCTACGAAGACCAGGACGGACTGCGCGATTTTCTGCAGGCGCGGCTGGGCGTCCGGGTGACGACAGAGCGGCTGAACGTCTCGCCCGGGGCGCGGCCGGCGCTGTCGAACGAGGTGGCGGAGCGGCTGCGGCGCAAATGCGCCGAGGAATTCACCCTCTATGACAGCATCGGCGAACAGGGCACCTATCGCCCCCTGCCCCCAGCGCCAAAGCCCTGACTGCCCGGCCCCACCCCTCGCGGTATCGGGTCCCCTCAGCCCGGCAGCTTTTCCTGCACCGTGTCGGTCAGCTCGCGCAGCGAAAACGGCTTGGGCAGAAAGGTGGCACCGTCCATCCCGTCGGGGGCGTTGTCGAATTGCTCGGGCGCATAGCCCGACATGAATACCACCGGCGTTCCCGGCCGCTGCTTGAGCGCCTCACGCACCCAGCTGGGGCCGTCCATGCCCGGCATGATCACGTCGGTGACAAAGATATCGACCGTGATCGCCTTGTCTTCCAGTACCTCCAGCGCCTCTTCGGCCGAGGCCGCCTCGAGCACCGAAAACCCGCGCATTTTCAGCGCCCGGCTGGCAAAGGCCCGCACCGGCGCTTCGTCCTCGACCAGCAGCACGACGCCGTCGCTGCGGCGGCGGGCGGGGGCCGGCGGGGCGGCTCGGGCCGGTGGGTGCACGCCCGCCCCCTCGTCATGGGACGGCAGCAGCATCCTAAAGCGCGTGCCCTCGCCCGGGGTGCTGTCGGCAAAGATGAAGCCGCCGGTCTGCTTGAGAATGCCATAGACGGTCGACAGCCCCAGCCCTGTGCCCTCGCCCGGGCGCTTGGTGGTAAAGAACGGCTCGAACACCTTGGACAGATGGCCCGGCAGGATGCCATCCCCCTCGTCCGTGACGGTCATTTCGACATAGCGGCCGGGCGCCACCACCGCGCGGTCGCGGCGCAGGGGCTCGCGCAGCAGGCGGTTGGCGGTGGCAATGCGGATTTCGCCCCCCCGGGGCATGGCGTCGCGCGCGTTGACCACCAGGTTGACCAGCACCTGTTCCAGCTTGCGGGGGTCGGCCCGAACCGACCACAGGCCGGGATCGTGACCGAGCGACAACGTCACCTTTTCGCCCACCAGCCGGTTGAGCAGATGCGTCAGATCAAGCAGCATTTCGCGCAGATCCATCACCTCCGGCCGCAGGGTCTGTTTGCGAGAATAGGCCAGTAACTGGCTGACCAGCGCCGCCGCGCGGTTGGTGTTCTGGCTGATCTGCATCAGGTCGGCATATTCGGCATCGTCCTGGCCGTGGCGCAGCAACAGCAGGTCGCAATGCCCTGAAATCGCGGTCAGCAGGTTGTTGAAATCATGCGCCACGCCGCCGGCAAGCTGGCCGATCGCCTGCATTTTCTGGCTTTGGGCGAACTGCGCCTCGAGTGATTTCAACTGCGTCGCGTCCTGCAGCACCGCGATCAGCACCTGCTCGCCATTGTCGCGCGCCGGGGTCAGCGCCACCTTGACGAAGGTGTCGCAATCGTCGCGCCTGAGCGGCACGATCTCGGCCTTGACGGTGCCTCGGCCGGCGGCGGCATCGTCCAGCCAGTCGGCCAGCGGCCGGCCCGGCCCCTCGATCAGGTCGCACAGGCGCCGCCCCTCGCCGCTGCCGATGCCCAGCAGCGCGCGCGCGGGCGGGTTCGACAGCAGGATGCGCCCGTCGCGGGCCAGTTTCAACAGCGGTACCGGCAGCGCCGAAAAGAGCGCCCAGCCATCCGCCAGATCGCCCGCCGCCGGATCGGCGGGAAAGAGAAACAGATCGCGCCCGCCATCGTCGCGCGGCCATGTCGCCATCAGGCAAGGCAGCCGCCCACGAGGCGTTTCGACCCCGACGACCTGGCCCGACACGACGGCCCCGCACAGGTCCGGGGGAATCGGCGCCTTGTCCGCCCAGCCGAAATACCCGCGTGCGGCGGGGTTGGCCGCCAGCACGGTATCGTCCGCGCCCAGCCGCAACACCGGCACCGCCAGGTCGGGCGCGGCGGCGGGCGGGTCGGAATGACCGTCAATGCGCCACAGGCACAGCCCCGCCCCCGCGCGGTGAACGCACAGCACCTGCCGCACGTCGCCGCCCGGCAATACACGCCGAGCGCTGCCCCGGGTCCGCGCAATGCGGGCCATGTCATGCAGAACCGCCGGCGCATTGGCGATTTCGCCCTCAAGCAGGACGGTCAGCGAGACCTCGCCCCCGGCGCCAAAGGCCGTGCGCGCGGCATCGTTATAGCGAGTTGCGATCTTTACGATTCAGGATTTCCATGAAGCTTGATCTGTGATTCTCTGTCTGCAGGGCAGATATGGGGGTTTGAGATGGGTAAACCGCATCCTATGGCACTTCGGGAGCGCGTTGTCGCTTTTGTGGAGGAAGGGCATTCACACCGGGCTGCTGCC
>NZ_QITQ01000043.1 GCF_003260265.1 Roseovarius amoyensis | reverse complement strand
GTGGTCTTCTCGACCCGATCCTGGGTGACGAAGGTCTTGTCGGCGGTCTGCTCGGCGGCGACGGCGGTCTTCTCGACCCGATCCTGGGTGACGAAGGTCTTGTCGGCGGTCTGCTCGGCGGCGACGGCGGTCTTCTCGACCCGATCCTGGGTGACGAAGGTCTTGTCGGCGGTCTGCTCGGCGGCGACGGCGGTCTTCTCGACCCGATCCTGGGTGACGAAGGTCTTGTCGGCGGTCTGCTCGGCGGCGACGGTGGTCTTCTCGACCCGATCCTGGGTGACGAAGGTATTCTCGGCTCTCAGACCGAAGGCGGTCTTTTGGGTTAAGGATGTCTTCCCCTGTCAGGCCGGAAATTGCCCCCGGTCTGACAATCTTGGCGTGCCAGCGTTCCCCCAGGACGTGGCACGCCATTTTTTTGCCTGGTGTCGTGCCCGGGGAACTGACAGGTGAAGAACGTTACGGAAAACTAAGGATTGTAAAAATATCAAAAGTATGTAAACGTATCTTTGGGTGCGGAGGCGTCTTGGAGATTTAGGAGCATTTCCATGTCGATGCAAAAGGGTATGTTTCCCCACAAGGACTTCCTTGGTGTGGAGCCAGTTGAAGACAACCTTTCTGGCAAGGATGGGGTCGAGCTGCTGAAGGATCTCAGCAATATTGCGCTGAGCACCGATCTGGAGTCTGTCGGGGGCAAAAAGCTGTGTCCTCATGGGCTTGGCTTCTATTGCGGACAGCAAGACACGGTCTGCACGCTGTATCGCCAATGGGCATCCGAACAGGGCGCGAATCTTGGGCTTGTTGAAACGCCGGAGCAAGTCGTCGAAGCCCTTGCCCGGCACAAGGGCCATATCGATTTCGTCATGGTAGATGTCGATTCGTTCGGTGACGTAGGCGCAGCGATCGATCTCTGCATCTATATTCGAAATTGTTCGCCCGAGGTGGCGATTATTCTTGTCTCAAGCGAAGTGGCTGCCGACGACTTTACAGCAGAACGCATGATGGCGTGTGACGCAACCTTGCGTAGCCCGGTTTCATCCATGCGTATGCGCGATGCCATCCGGCTGGGTAAGGAAAATAACAGGCGCTATCAGCAACGCAGCCAGGATCTGGCTGCAGAAGCGGTGGAATCGGTAAGCCACTGAGCGCCGTTTTGCCTGCTGTAATGGCAGGGGCGGGCGCTCCTGAATTTTCCAAAGATGTTCCGCGGGTATGATAATGCCGCGATGCGACCTCTGCCATCAGGGTGGATGGCGGGGTTCGTTCATAATGCAATTATGGCGCATTCGAAAGAACGTTGACCAATACTCTTGACGATTCTGTGGCGAGAGAAGATGAAGGTTCCGGTCAATGCATTTCGAGATGGAAACATGCGTTTGCATGGAAAGACATCAGTATTTCTAATTGTCGGATTGCTGTTCACGGCTGTCGCCTGCGGTGGAATTTTCCTGTATTTGAGGGCTTTGGAGACGGATCTGGCCGAAGCTAGGGCCGAGGTCGAGCGACTGTCCAAAGTCGAAGTTCTGTCTGTTCCTGTCCTCGCGCGTGATCTGATGAGGGGCGATGAGATTGGCCCCGATGCGCTGAGCCTAGCAATCGTGTCTGCAAACCGGTTGCCCGAGGACGTATTGCACGGATTGGAAGATATCCGTGAAGAAACAGACGGCAAGTTGCTGGCGGCCCGGGATCTGCGGGCTGGAACCTTCCTGCTGCGATCGCACATTGCCCGACCGCAGGTGGTCGGGGGGGCGCATTTCGTGGTGCCTGCCGGTGCTGCTGCGATCATGGTGCAGCCGGCGAACGCGGGCAGTCTTGCTGGCATACTTTCCCCGGGCGATCCGGTAGCCATTTTTTGGCGCGACATCGGACCGGACGGAGTGCAGACTCGGCTAATTGCCTCCGGGCTTGAGGTCGGCCGTCCTTATGACAGGGGCGAGGATCATGTCAGCCTGGAAGCAAGTGGCAAGGATACCGAAAACAATGGCGTTGTCGTCGTTGGTCCGGCCGAAGATGTGGCGCGTCTGGTTCAGGTGATCGGGAGGGGCGAGCAATTTGTCCTTCCTGCGACAGAGGTGCATGTGACGGAAGATGGAGAGTTGCACATTGCCGACAGCGACCTGCTGGAACTACCGGCCTTCGCGTCGTCGGGAGAGCAGGGGCAGTTGGCCCGGGCGGGGACTGCGCAGGACGCCGTCCCTGCATGGTACGGGCTAGGTGCATCCGGCCGAGATAAGGCCGAGAAATGCCAACTGTTCATTGTGCGGTCGGGGGTGCGGACGGCTGTAGAGGTACCCTGTTGAGTCAGGTAAACAGCATCACGCGGTCAGCCGAGGACCGGCTGAAAGACCTTCATGTCTGTACTGTGTCTGGAGACGTTGAAGGGGTGCTGAGCATTGCGGATGCGTTGAGCGGGCTTCCAATCCACAAACGCACCGACTTCAGCTTTATCGAGGCGCCGACAGCCCTGCAGGGGGAGTTGGCTGAGCAGGCACCAGACCTGCTGATCATTGCGTTGGGAGACGAAAACGACATCTTACCGGCGATAGCACAGGAATGTGTCGACGCCGCCACACGTTCGGGGGTGCCTGTCGTCGTTATAGCCCCGCCTGATATGGCGGACGCGTTGACGCTGCCCCCATCTGCCTTGGCCATCGCGTCGTCCGAGGCCGGGATGCTGGCAAAGCGTCTGCCACGAGGAATCCTGCAAGACAGTACAAATGGGGCCGACTCGAAACCTCAAACTTCGCTTGAGCCGCATGACAGCGACGAGCCTTTGGCAACCGGTCTGCTTGCAAGGATCAAGAGCCTGTTGGGGGCGCAGAGGGTTAGGGGCAGCAGGCGAAGGGAGCACAGCATCCTGAACGAGGTTCTCGCGCGCCGATCCGGTGTCATTGTCATTCAGGGGATTTCGGGGGGCGTAGGCGCCACGACACTGGCTACGAACCTCGCGGTGGAGCTTGCCGAACAGCGCGCTGTCTCCTGCGTTTGCCTTTTGGATATGAACCTGCAGTTCGGTGCCGTCGCCAGCTATCTGACGATCGAGGAAACCGACCAGATCCGCGATGTGTATCAATCCATCCAGAGGCTGGATGCGGAGGGGTTTGAGGAATGCCTGCGGCCCTATGGGCGTAAGTTGCGGATTTTTTCGGGACCGCCCGAAGTGCTGCCAGGAGACGCACTCACCGGTGCAGATGCCGCGCGGCTGATCGGCCTTGCGAAGAAATGTGCACCGTTGGTAATTGTGGATTTGCCTCATGTCGTGATGGATTGGAGCGGTGAGGTCTATAAGACGGCCGACGTCTCTGTCTGCCTAGCCCAGCAGGATGTCCGCAGCGTCCGCAATGCACGCAAGCTGCAGAAACTGTTTTCGGAAAGCGGAATGGATACCTCGCGTTTTGTCTATGCGCTGAACCGGTGTATGATTGAGCGGGGCGAGGAATGGCTGGACAGGCTGACTCATTTCGAAACCGGCCTGGGTTGCAAGGTGAGCCATTTCTTTCCCGAAGGGGGGCCGCAGGTGGCAGAGGCATGCGACATGGGTGAGCCCTTGGCGCAATATGCCCCTGGAAACGTGTTTCGAAAGTCTCTGCAACGTTTCATCGGCGAGGCTGCTCAGTCCAAGGTCTTGGGCAATGTTTGAGAAGTTCAGGCAAAGCAGGCTGGTGGTGCTTCCCCCGGAGGAAGAAAGCGTCAAACGCCCCGTGGCCTTTTCGACAGACGAACAGATATCGAAGGAGTTGTCGACAGAAACTGAAACGAGTGATGCAGATGCCGCGAGCGGGCGTGCGCGCCGCATGGTTCTGCTTGGTATCCGCAAGCAGGTGCATAGGCAGCTTCTGGAAACGCTTGATCTGTCGGCGCTTGATCATGCCGGAGAGGCCGATATCCGCAGGGAAATCTCGGAAATGGTCAAGGAGATCGCGCCGCATCAGCCGATCGTCCTTTCCCGGACAGAGCGCGACCAGATCATCGATAACATCTACTACGAGGTTACCGGGTTAGGTCCGCTCGAGGCACTGATCAAGGACGACAGAATTTCGGATATCCTCATCAATGGTCCCGAAAAAGTCTATGTCGAACAGGATGGAATCCTGAAGAAGACCGATATCCAGTTCTCGGATGAATCGCACCTGCGCCGGATTTTGCAGAAGGTTGTTTCGACCGTCGGTCGACGCATAGACGAGATGAACCCGTATGTGGATGCCAGGCTGCCGGATGGATCGAGGCTGAATGCGGTCATCAACCCCATCGCCGTTGATGGAACGATGGTTTCAATCCGCAAGTTCAAGAAAGATAGCCTGAGCTTGCGGCAACTGGTGGCATTCGGTGCTCTGTCCGACAACATGGCAGAGTACCTGATGGCTGCCGTGAAGTGCCGGCTCAACATTATCATTTCCGGTGGAACTGGTGCAGGCAAGACGACGTTGCTAAACGCGCTGTCATCCTTCATCGGGGACCGCGAACGGGTGATTACGGTTGAGGATACCGCAGAGTTGAATCTGCAACGAGATCACGTCGGTCGTATGGAAAGCCGCCCTCCCAACATTGATGGCAGGGGCGAGGTTACGCAAAGGGACTGCTTGCGCAACGCACTGAGGATGCGACCCGACCGTATTATCGTTGGCGAGACCCGCGGCGACGAGGTCGTCGATATGTTGCAGGCAATGAACACCGGGCATGGCGGATCGATGACGACAATTCACGCCAACTCCGCCCGCGATGCCACCAGCCGACTGGAAAACATGGTCGCACTCGCCGGCATTGAAATTCCATTGAATGCCTTGAGGCGCCAGATCGCCAGTGCGGTCAACCTTGTTGTGCAGATCAACCGAATGCAGGACGGCTCGCGGCGGATCACTTCGATCACAGAAATCACCGGTTGCGAAAACGGAGTTCTGTCGATGCAGGAGCTTTTTGCATTCGAGCATACGGGGGTATCGCCTGATGATCGCGTCGAAGGCCGTTTCAACGGCACTGGAGTAAGATCCCACTACACTGATCACTTCAGACGCTGGGGGAACGAACTGCCGGCGAGGATATACGAGAGCGAACAGCAATGACAGTTGGCGGAATCCTGTCGTTGATGATGTTGGCTGGCGTCTTGTCGCTATTGGCCGCCTTTGCGGTCCACTGGAGCGCAAGAGAGAAGCGCCGCGCGGAATTTCTGCGCAAGCGTTTGAGCCTTGATGCGGCCATCGAAACCGACAACAGTGCCCGTGAAGCGGATACCATGTCTCTGCGGCGCAAGGACGCGCTGATTTCCTGGGCATCGCTGCGCGATTTCGGTGCCCTTGAAAAGAAATTTCCGAGGTTGTTGGAGTGGCGCAGGTCACTGGGCTACGCACAGGTGGCTATGGGCCTTGTGGTAGGAGGGGCCGCCGCGGCCAGCACTATACACCTTCTCGGGCTGTCCATCGTTCTGGCGATGGTGATGGCTATGATGATCAGTTTTCTGGTCTGGCTTTTCGTATCGCGCCACAGGCGCGTGAAACGCAAGGAAATGATCGCCGAACAAGTGCCAGAAGCCATCGATCTGATGGTTCGGGCATTGCGGGTGGGCTCTCCGTTCACGGCGGCGCTGGGGCTCGTCGGGCGAAGCCTGGATGGCCCCGTTGCGCAAGAGTTCACTGCAACCGTGCAGGAGATAAACTATGGTCAGGATGCCATGGTGGCACTGAATGATCTGGCGGAACGCTGCGACAACCAGGATCTCCGTTTTTTGGCGGCCGGTGCGGCAATTCAGCAAACCAGCGGCGGCAACCTCGCAGAACTTCTGGAACGAATTTCCGCCATCTGCAGAAGTCGGCAGGCGATGACGCTTAAGGTCAAGTCCCTGACCTCTGAAGCGCGCTGGTCAGGTAACGTTCTGTCGATGTTTCCTGTGGTCGCAGCGGCGGGGATCATGCTGCTGAGCCCAAATTATTTTGACGAGGTATCGAAGGCTGATTTCTTTCCTGGCCTGATGGCCGTGGTCGGCCTGCTTCTGTTGGGGAACGTCATCTTCATGCGTCGCATGCTTGTCCTGGATGACTAGGGCGGAAAGGCTAAAAAGTGCTGGGATTCTCGTTTCCGTTGACGTTGCTGCTGGGGCTTGGCCTCGGCTCGATGCTCCTTGCCGGCGGGTTGGTCCTGAGAGGGCGCGATGCACAGGCAAGGGCCCTGCACCCGGGTAGTGCGCTGAACCGGGCCGCAGTCAAGCCTCCTCCCCTTCACGCCTTCATGGCGCAGTTGCTGGAAGAACGGGACGAAAAGCGGTCGGAACAGCGGAAGCGTCAATTGTTTCAGGCGGGTTTTCCGGGGCCGAACCAAGTGTATTACTTCACGATCAGCAAGCTCGTGGTCGGAACGCTTACCATGTGCTTGATGGCCATGCTGATGGCAGTGATACCCACCATCCGTCAGCCCGGCCTGTTGCAATGGCCAATCTTTTTGTCGCTTTCGTTTCTTCTCGGCTTTGCATTGCCCGGGATCGTGGTCGCTGTGCGGGCGGAACGCTATGTTGACCGGATCGCCAAGGGGTTGCCGGATGCGCTCGACCTGATGCTGGTCTGCGTGGAGGCTGGGCAATCTTTGGACATCAGCCTGGTGCGGGTGGCCCGCCTGATGCGTGACTTGCATCCAGAACTGGCCGAGCGACTTGCCGCGACGGCGGATGCGCTCAAGGCAGGTGAGAACCGCGAAAGCGCGTTCAACAAGCTGGCCTATCTCACAGACAACGCCGATCTTGCGGCCTTCGCCCGAGTCATGCTTCAGGCATCGGAAATGGGCACGCCGGTGGCTGATACATTTCGCGTCTTTGCTGCTGACCAGAGAACCCGCCGCATGAGGCGGATCGAGGAACAGGCCAACGTCCTGCCGACCAAAATGACGCTGGGAACGATGATCTTTACTGTTCCGCCCTTCTTGCTGCTCATGCTGACACCGGCCATTTACAGCATCCTGACCGGGTTCTAGGCATGTCCGCCCAGTCCGAGGCCGTGACTTCCCGCAAAACGCATGATGCGTCCCGCAGCGAATTCGCGGCCGGCGCGAGACCCCCGCTGGCATTCGGGCGGCGCGACATAATATGTCTCTGGTTCATCGCGCTCTTGGCGTTGGTTTCCATCACCCCCGACGGCCCGGCCATGCCCGACACATACCTGCAAACGTTGCTGGTCGTCTCGTCCGCTCTCTTCCTTATGGAAGTCAACAGGGCAGGGGCGCAGGCCGCGTTGGTCGCGTATGTGCGGGGTGGAGTATTCGTTGCGCTGTTGGCCGCCGTTCCACTGCAGATCGCCTGGCCTGCAATTCATGGTGCCGGGGGCGAAGGCCCAATATTTTTTCCTTCGTTACTGGTCTGTCTCGTGAGCGCCGCCAATGCGTGGGCTATCGACCGCGTAATGCGCAGCAGTGCTTACCAAAGGCTGAGAGGCCGGAAAGGCCGCAGCATTTCGCCGCGGCAGGCAGATACCGTTGTGGTGATCGTAGTGGTCTCGGCGTCTGTCGCGATGGCGGTCATGGTCGTGGGCGGCCTGACGGGCGGATCGGACGCCATCGACGCGTGGGGACTGGCCGGTCGTTCGCTTTCGGTTGCCGCCCTGGCAGGACTTGTCGTTCAGTTGGCCGCAGGACTTGGGGGTACGCTTTGGGTGCGATCCTATCGCCGTCTTGCGGCTGCGGGCGCCCTTGCCTTGGGGATCGTGGGCGGTGCCGAATTCATGGAATCGGCGGGCAGCGGCGTTCCGTCGCTCATCCTGTTCGCTGCGGCTTGTCTGGTATTGGCATTGCCGTTTCCGTCATGGCGCTCGCTGCTTGGGCTGATCGGGGTCTTGGCTTCGGCTCCCGGTTTGCTGGAACTGCTCGACCTTTCCTATTCGGATAGCTCCGGCACGTCGGCAAGAGCCTTGCCGCTGGCCTTTGCCGCGGTTGTTGCCAGTCTTGCAGTGCTTGTCGAGCGTGCTAACGCGGCCTTTGATGTCTTGCAGCAGGATCGCAGGGTACGCGAGATGCGTGCGTGGTTGGGACAGCATGGCGGCGGCCGATTGTTGAGGGCTGACATAGGTCGCAGGGAGGTACATCTGCTTGACGCCTCGGAGGGACAGTACAAGCGCCTGCCGTTTTCGGTGTTCTTTGCGAACAGCGATGGGCCAGGGCTGCTGAAACTCCTCGATGCGCTGAAAGGTGACGCGCCGCTGACGCTGCATCACGCGTTTTCGCTGCCTCTCGAATCCGACCCGTTCGCGATCGACCGGCAGGCCGGAGCAAGCGAAGCTCGACCGCATGACGTGTTCATTCTCGGGCGAGAGGGTGCCGTTGCATGGCTCGGGATCGTGAACACAATGTCCGATGCTGGCCTCAAGGCGCGAGCTGAGCGGGCAGAGGCAGCCTTGGGCGAGGCGCTCATGCGCGAAGAGCGGTTCTTGTCGGTCGCATCGCATGAACTGCGCACGCCGATGTCGATACTGTCGATGTTGGCGGAAGAGCTCGATGATGGCGCCCCGTGGGACGACGTCGCCTTGAGCTTCAAGAAGGCAAGCGGTCGGGTAATCCAGATCCTCGACGATCTGAGGGTTCAGGATTCCAACGAGCAGTTCCAGATACGTCAGACCGAGTTCACGCTGCGCGAGTTGGCATTTCACCTGCAAGAGACTTTTACAGGCCCGGCCCAGGCGAACGGCATGGCGCTGATCCTTGCCCTGTCGCAACAAAGCGACATCCTTATCCAGAGCGATTATGGCCGTGTGTTCATTGCGTTATCCAAGCTGGTTCACAACGCGATCATTCACTCCAGGGGGACAGAGATCACGCTGAGTGCCTTTCTGACCCGCCAGAGCGGGGGGAGTGTGATCGTGACCTGGCAGGTCAGTGATGATGGCCGGGGAGTATCGCCGGAACGATATGAGACAGTGTTCCGGCCATTCGACACGGACGGGCGCAGCGAAGGCGGTGGTCGGCCGGGCCTGGGGCTGTACACGGCGCAGAAGGCCGCCCGCGGGATGGGGGGAGATATCTATCTCAGGCAGACAAATGATGGTGGAATCGTGCCGCGCCGACTGCCGGCATTTGCGAGCGCGGCCAAAAAGGACAATACTGACGAACCGGCTTTCAAGCCCGGGGCGACATTCGTTCTGAAGCACCCCGCGCGCATATCCAAGCCGTCAGACCACTCGACGATGGAGCATGACCCCGTGACCGAGAGCAAGGCGACATACCAGGACAAGACGGTGCTACTTGTCGAGGATAACCAGATCGTCGGGGATATCACGGTTTCCCGAATGAAACGGCTGTTCGGAAAATCGCTATGGGCAGAATGCGTCGAAGACGCTCTTGACGCCTATGATACGCACCAGCCCGATATGTTGCTGGTTGACCAATTGCTACCAAATGTCTTGGGGTCGGAGTTCATCAAGCAGATACGGGAAACAAGAAAGTCGATCCCAATCATTGGGATCACCGCCTCGACCATGGGAAGCGAATGCACCGATCTGGAAGCAGCAGGGGCGAACTATGCCCTGGAAAAACCGTTGTCCTTCAAGCAGTTGCAAAAGATCGCGTTGGAGTTTTTCGGAGAACCCGATGCCGCGGGACCGGACGACACCGACACATGAACCCGGCGGAAATTTCCGGTCGTCAGTTTCGGTTTTCCGTGGGCGGGCGGCGGAATACGGCGGGCTGGCCAGTATAGAGGGCGAAACCGGTTCTGAACGTCTTGGGCTTGAACTCGATGCGCAATTCCGCGTCCCGCCCGTCCGCCAGGTATTCACCGACATGGTTCAGCGTGGTGATCGCGGAGGGGAAGAACTGCCTTGGATCACCCTGGTAGCGATCCAGGTAAATCTGTCTTTTCGCCAAGTCGCCGCGCAGCCGATTATATGCCGAGGCCAGCTTGATAGGCGAGCACCCTGCATGGACAAGGTCGATGGAGGCACTCAGGCTGTGCACCAGTGCAAGGCATCGTGCGCTCAGATCGGAAAGCTCCTGCTCCCTTCGGTGATGATACCTAAGGCCAAATCCGCCAAGCAGTCGTTTTGCTATCCAGATCAAGAGGTTTGGATCCGATCCATGCCTTGGAAACTAATGCTACCACATGACACCGCCGAATTCATTTGTTAATATCAAAAGAACGTATCGCCTTTTTATTGTGACGGCTGAATGGCCTTGATCCGGTATCTCGTCATGCTCGGGAATTGGGTGTGCCTTGTGGCCCGTGTTGCAGATCACTGTCCTTGGGGCAGGCACTCTGGGGCATACCCATGGTTCCCCAATCGCAACAGGGTAATCCGTTCGGCAAGCAAGGCTTGCAGGACCCTTGTACGGTCACGGTCAATCTAGTTCGGTGCGACAGGAACTGTCCGTGGAGAAAAGCCATGTCGAAGACCCGGGTCAAGAATTTGGCGGTAGACAAGCTGAACGCCAGGGCGCGAAGCTACGCGGTCGAGGGAAATCACCGCGAGGCAGCAATCGCTTATGAGTTGGCAGCCAGGCTGGCGCCAGATGGCGATTCACGGCTTTTCAGTGCGATACAGCTGCGCAACGCCGGTGAAATCGACAAATCGGCAGAGACCTTTCGCGCCTTTCTCGATGCGCGGCCGGATCATTTCGATGGCTGGTGCAGCTATGGCGTCACGATGAAACAGGCTGGCCGTTTCGAAGAGGCGGTAGCCTGCTTTAAAAAGGCCTTGACGCTCAAGGACGATCCGCCTGCAAGGAATGCTCTGGTGACGTCCTTGTGGCAACTCGGCCGGCACGACGAGGCTATTCGCGAGGGTCTGATCAACCTGAAACTCAAGGACAGGCTGGCAGTCGAAGGTTTCCGCAAGTCCCCTTATCACGATACGGTTCTTTCTGAACGGCGGCCCGCGTTCGACCCGGCCAAGCGGAAACGCAACATCATTGCGTTCTCGCTGTGGGGGGACAATCCGACCTATGTTTCGGGCGCGATCGTGAATGCCCAGATTGCCGCGCACATCTATGTTGGCTGGACCGCCAGGTTCTATTGCGATGCGAGCGTTCCCGAGGATGCTCGCGCCCAGCTAGGCAAGTATGGCGCGCAAGTGGTGATGATCGAAGATCCGGCCCTGCAACGGATTCGCCCGATGTGGCGGTTCCTGGCGTCCGATGATCCCGGGGTTGATTTCTTCGTATGCCGGGATGCGGATTCGCGCCTGAACGTCCAGGAATTTCTGGCGGTAGATGAATGGGTCAGGTCGGGCAAGCGTTTTCACGTCATGCGCGATCACATTTACCATATGGAGCTGATGCTGGCTGGGATGTGGGGCAGCGTCGCCGGCGTGTTGCCAAACATGCGTGACTGGCTGTTGGGTGCTGCGGAGTATTTCGACAACCGTTTTGCGGACCAAGCATTCCTGATGGACTTGGTCTGGCCGCTCATCAAGGAAGACCTGATAACCCATGACAGCGTATACGGTTTTCCGGATGACCGGGACTTTCCCGGAGAATACCGGCTGCCCGGGCTGATTCATGTGGGTGGGGCGGTTAAGGATATGGAGCACTGGCGCCACATCTAGTTGTCTGATCCCAAGGGTGCTGTCATTTGTGGACGGCTTGAATCGCCCCGGCTTTGTCGGAGACCATCAACTTAAGTAAGGATGATGGTTATGACGAAAAGCAAACTGGCAAATCGCTACTCGCCTGAGGTCCGTGCGCGTGCGGTCCGGATGGTGTTCGAGCATCAATGCTCATATGAGGCGCAGGCGGGCGCGATCGCGGCCATTGCACCCAAGGTCGGCTGTATTCCTCAGACCCTGCGCGAATGGGTCAAGCAGGCTGAGAAAGACAGCGGCATGCGCGACGGCGTGACCAGCGAGGAGCGGGACCGGATCAAGGCGCTGGAGCGGGAGAACCGAGAGCT
>NZ_QITQ01000042.1 GCF_003260265.1 Roseovarius amoyensis | reverse complement strand
CCTGCGCCTCGTCAGTGCTGTGCTGGTCGAGATCAACGACAAATGGGCCGCTGAAACCAAGCCCTACATCAAGTGGGAATGCCAGGATGCATGAGCATGGCGTCAGTGAATTTCCAGTCCCCAGGTTACACCACCAATTTTGCCTTCGCACCTGTGACGTTTGAGAAAATCCTCCATCCATCCGCCGATACGCTTGGGTCAATCGATGTGCCGGTCACGGCAACAGAACAAGGGGCAAAGGTGGCATCCATTCCGCCAATTCGCATGGGCACTACTTTGATACTCGTATCAGTAGGATTTTGGCAGGCCGAGCGCATGTTCTGCGATGAAGGAAAGAACGAGCTGCGGCGTCACTGGCGCGATGCGGAACAGAATGGCTTCGCGCACCAGGCGCTCGACATGGTATTCCTTGGCATATCCGAAGCCGCCGAATGTCAGCTGTGCGGTCTGCGTTGCCTTCACCGCCGCTTCGCCGGCCAGGTATTTGCCTGCGTTGGCCTCGTTTCCGCAGGGCTTTCCCGCGTCATAAAGCGCGCCTGCGTTCATGGCCATGAGGTTGGCTGCTTCCAACTCGGCCCAGCAGGCGGCGAGCGGGTGCTGCACACCCTGGTTCTGTCCGATCGGCCTGCCAAAGACGACACGCTCATTGGCGTAATCCGCCGCACGCCGAAGCGCGTTGCGCCCGATGCCCACCGCTTCGGCGGCGATAAGCACCCTTTCGGGATTCAGCCCGTGCAGGATCTGGCGAAAGCCCTGACCTTCCTCGCCGATCAGATCTTCGGCCGGGATCGGCAGCCCGTCGATGAACAGCTCGTTTGAATCGACGCATTTGCGACCCATCTTCTCGATCTCGCGCACCGTGACGAACGTCCGATCAAGATCGGTGTAGAACAGGCTCAGGCCTTCGGTCGGTTTCTTGACCTCTTCAAGCGGGGTGGTGCGCGCCAGAAGCAGGATCTTGTCGGCAACCTGGGCGGTCGAAATCCAGACCTTTTGCCCATGCACGACATAGCGGTCACCCTGGCGCACTGCGCGGGTTTTCAGCTTGGTCGTGTCCAGGCCGGTCGTTGGCTCGGTGACACCGAAACAGGCCCGTTGCTCGCCGGCCACCAGTGGGGGAAGATAGGTTCTCTTCTGATCCTCGGTGCCAAACTTGACGACCGGATTCAGGCCGAAGATGTTCATGTGGATCGCCGAGGCCGCGCTGTTGCCGCCACCGGATTCCGCGATGGCCTGCATCATGATCGCGGCGTCGACGATGCCAAGACCGGTGCCGCCGTATTCTTCGGGGATCGCAATACCGAGCCAGCCATCACGGGCCAGCTTCTGGTGCAACTCGATCGGGAAACCGCCTTCACGATCCCGGTTCAGCCAGAATTCATCGTCGAACTCTTCGCAAATCCGCAGGACCGCATCGCGGATTCCCTGCTGATCGGATGTCATCTGATAGGTCATGGTGTCCTCCTCAATTCTCGAAGACCGCTTTCAGCGGTCCGGCTCGGCTACAGTGCCGTTTTCGGTAAGGTTGTCGATCTGCCCGGCGTTGTATCCGAGCTCTTGCAGGACCGCGCGGCTGTCGGCCCCCAGTTCGCTGCGCCCGAGCCAGCGCAGCCGCCCCGGTGTCTTGTCCAGCTTCGGCACCGGTCCGACGACCTTGGTGTCGTCGCCGTCAACCCCCACAATGTCGCCCCGTGCGGCGATCTGCGGATCGGCCAGGATGTCATCGACGTCATAGACCATCGCCGCCACGGCATCGTGGGCCTGGAAGATGTCGATCACCGTTTGCGCGTCATGCTGCGCCACGAATGCCCCAAGCCGGTCGACGATCTCGTCCATGTGTTCCGCGAAACCGTCAAGGCTTTGGAATTGCGGCTGCCCCGCCCATTCCTTTCCGCCGGCCGCCTCAAGAAGACGTCGCCAGGTTGCCGCGCTTCCCGCGCTGATGGTGACCCATTTTCCATCGCGGGCCCGAAACACCCCCGCCGGGGCGTAAGAGTTGGGCGCCTGCAGCCCGTTTTGGTCAACCCGCACGCCCGTGCCGGTGCGGGTCGGAACGTGATAGTCGATCAGGCGCAACAGCGGCTCGAATATCGCCAGTTCCACCACCTGGCCCCGCGCGCTGCCGTTCTGCACCGCATGAAGCGCCATCATCGCGCCGTAGGCCGCCATGAGGCCGGTGGTCGAATCCGCGGCGGGAAAGCCGGGGGGCATCGGCGCTCCGTCGGCGTAGTCTGTCATGTGGGCCAGCCCGCTCATGGCTTCACCGGCCCGGCCAAAGCCCGGCCACGAGGCGCGCGGCCCGGTCTGTACGTAACCCGAGATACGTACGATCACCAGATCGGGGTTCCATTCGTGCAGGACCTCGGGCCCCAATCCTGCCCTTTCCAGTACGCCAGGGCGGAAATTCTCGACCAGAACTTGCGCGTTTTCGACCAGGCGACGCAGCACCGCGCGGCCGTCTTTGGTCTTCCAGTCCAGCGCCATCAGCCGCTTGTTTCAGGCCAGCGTCTTCCACCAGGCGCCGACCCCATCCTTGGCGCGCGCTCAGCGCCCGAAGCATGTCACCCTGCCCAGGGCGCTCGATCTTGACCACGTCAGCGCCGAAATCCGAAAGTAGGGCGCCGCACATCGGTGCGGCGATCACATGACCCATTTCAATTACCCTGATATCACTCAGCGGCCCGTTATTCATGCTCAAGCAGTTGCCTCGCTCTTCCCAATTTCCTTTGTCAAGCTCATTTTTTCCGGCCCGACGGCATCAGTCTGCGCGAAACCGAAATCCATTGCGAGAACAATTGAACGCCCGTTAGATATCGCGAACGAACGGTGGAATTTCCACTTGACGGAGAAAAAAATGGCAGAACCAGACAAGAATCGAATGCCTGAACGCCGACCTTCGGTTGCAGAAGCATTGGACGGTTTGTTCGATCCCCGCACGATTGCGGTGGTCGGGGCCTCCCGCACCAAGGGCAAGCTGGGACAGGCTGTGCTGGCCCTGCTGAAGAGCAACGGCTATGGCGGCAAGATCATTCCGGTGAACCCCTCGGGCGGCGAGATCGAAGGCCTTCCGGCGGCGCGCAGCCTGGAAGAGATCGAAGGCCAGATCGACGTGGTGGTTCTGGCGACCCCGGTCGGCATTGCGCTTGATGCGCTGGAAACCTGTACCCGGCTCGATGTGAAAGTCGTGGTCGGGGTGACCTCCGGCTTTTCGGAAGCCGGGGACGACGGGCATGAGAACGAGTTGCGGCTCCGCCGGATCATGCAGGACGCGCCGTTTCGTCTGGTCGGGCCGAACTGCGAAGGCGTGGTGCGCCCCGCATCAAACCTGCAACTGACTTTCAGCCCCATGTTCAACGGCCTCAGGCCCGGCCCGGTGGCCATGATTTCCCAGTCCGGCGCGCTTGGAGGCCTTATGGCGTTGCGTTTGGGTGAACGCGGCGTGGGCATCAATGCCATCGTTTCCAGCGGCAACGAGACGGACCTTACCGCTGCGGATCTGCTCGAGTATCTGGGCAACGACCCGCAGACGCGCGTGGTTCTGTGCTACGTCGAGGAATTGCGCGACGGCCGCCGCTTTGCCGAGGTGGCCCAACAGCTCACAAGGGATGGAAAGCATGTCGTTGCGGTCAAGGGCGGGCGCAGCCGCGCCGGCTCGCGCGCGGTCCAGTCGCATACCGGCGCGATGGCCGGGGATGACCGGGTGATCAGTGCGATCTTTCGCGAAACCGGCGTCATCCGCGCCCGGGAATCCGTGGCCGCCATCGATGCCGTGACCGCGCTCGCCGCAGGCAGGCGGCCTGCCGGCAACCGGGTCGGCATCATCTCTGTCACCGGCGGGCTTGGCGTCGAGATGACCGACCTGGCCGAAAGCGCCGGCTTTGAGGTGCCGGTGCTGGATGAGACGACGCAGACCGCGCTGTCGCGCTATGTGCCGTTTTACGGTTCGGTCTCGAATCCGGTCGATCTGACCGGCGTTGTTCTGGCGAATCCCACTTATGTCGGACGCTGCCTGGAGGCCGTCGCCGCCGATCCGGGCGTGGATATCGCCATCGCAATTATCACATTTGTGCCGGATCAGCAGTTCATCGAGGCCCTGGCCGAAGCGTTCGACAGCACCGGCAAGCCGATTCTGATCATCTGGACCGGCGCGGCGCGCAGTAATGCCTCGGGCGAGGCCCTGCGCGAACGCGCTGTCCCTGTTTATGATTCGCCGGCAAGGGCGGCGTCGGGTCTTGCGGCGCTGGCGGCCACAAAAGGAGAAGTGGCATGACTTGCAGAGAAACACTCGAAAGCTGGCAGCGTGCCGGGCGCAAGGTGGTCCACGAGGCCGACGCGAAGGACCTGCTGCAACGGATCGGCGTGCCGGTGCCTAAACGTGACCCCGCCGAAGGGCGCTGTGTCGCCAAGCTGTGTCACGACGACTATCCGCACAAGTCCGATCATGGTCTCGTCCGACTGGGTCTTTCTCCCGAAGAGGCCAGGCAGGCCGCCGCGGAGATGGCCAAACAGTATCCGGGCGGCACCGCGCTGATCGAGGAAATGGAAGAAGAGTCAGTGGCCGAATGGATCATCGGCTGCAAACGCGACGACACCTTTGGCCCGATCGTTCTGGCCGGCCCCGGCGGAATTCTGGTGGAACTGATCGACGCGGCCGAAATCCGGCTCGCTCCGGCAGGGCCACAAACCGCCGAGGCGATGGTGGATTCGGGCCCCGGCGCCAGGTTGCTGGCAGGCCTGCGCGGCGCGGAACCCGCCGACAAGGGGGCCCTGGCGGACCTGATTTCGCGCATATCTGTTTTCTTCGCCGAAAACGCCGATCTGATCTCGGAAATTGAAATCAACCCTGTGATGGTTCGGGCGGACGGGAAAGGGTTGGCCGCTGCCGATGCCTTGATCGTGTTGTCACCCAAGGCGGATGAACAGGAGAATTTAACGTAATACGTCACCCTTTCGGAGAGTTGTCACTGGGCCAGACCGGCGTTTCAATCCGGCGGACTATGACGGAAACCGATGTTGTCAATTTCTGCATGCTGACCGGGAATTGGCTGGAACTATATTCCAACATCGAACATGCCAAGGAAGCGATCTACGGCCAGCGCCTTGTTCAGGGCAGCCTGGTGTTTTCCATCGTCAATGCGATGATTCCCTTCGACAGTTATGTGCTTGCCGCCTTCTACGGCTGCGACAAGCTGCGCTTTCTGCGGCCCACCTTCATCAACGACACCCTCTGGGCCCGCGCTGAAATCGTCGATCTGAAGGATCACGACGAAAAGCATGGCGTCGTGACCAGCAAGCTGGAAGGCATCAACCAGCGCGACGAAACGGTCCTGCGCTGCGAGTTCAGCCGCTGATCCGCAAGGCTCGTCTTGATCGCCCCGGAGAACCGCCCAAGGTTCGGGCCGTGCACGAAACGACACAGGGAGAGAGCGCATGAACTTTCTGACACCCGAGCAGGAGATGTGGCGCGCCACCGTCGAGCGTTTCATCGACGAAGAGATCGGCCGCGACTATATCCGCAAATGCGACCGTGAGCGCGAATATCCCTATGAGGCCTATGAGAAGGTCGCCAAACAGGGCTGGCTTGGAATTCTGTTCTCGGAAGAGAGCGGCGGACTGGGCGGTGACATCATGGATTACGCCCTGATGTGCGATGCGCTGGCGAAATACGGCTTCGACTTCGCCACCGGTCTGATGGTCGCCACTTTCACCGCGATGAATATCGAGAAATTCGGCACACCCGAACAGAAAGAGCGCTACATCCAGCCGTTCCTCGATGGCGACATCCGCTTCTCGATCTCGATTTCCGAGCCCGGTGCCGGCTCCGACGCGGCCTCGACCAAGACCCGCGCGCGGCGTGACGGCGACGGCTGGTCTATCGCGCCGCCAGCCTGGCCGCGGCCAAGACACTCTGCACGCGCGAAGTCTCGATGGCAAAACTCTATGCCTCCGAGACCTTGCAGACCGTCACGCGCAATGGCATGCAGATCCTCGGCAGTCATTCCATGCTGCCCGAAGCGGATATGGAACGGTATTTCCGCGAAGGGATGCAAAGCACCATCGGTGGCGGGACCTCGCAGATTCAGCGCACGCTGATCGCCAAGACCATGCGCCCGAACTGACGTCGGAACCGCGTCGGGGCGGCCGGACAACAAGGAGAATGAACCTATGAAGAACGCACGCGATCCGGTCATCGTCGGCCTTGCCGACGCGCCAATCGAGGACGGGAAATTCGTCACCAAGGCCTCGGTTCTGGGCCATGCTGCCCTGGTGGCAAAGGCGGCCGTCGAGGAAGCCGGCCTGACGCTTGATGATGTCGACGGTCTTTTGACCGCCGGCATGTGGGGTGTGCCGGGTCCGGGACAGCTGGCCACGGTAACTCTGGGCGAATATCTCGGCATCATGCCAACCTATGTCGATGGCACCAATATCGGCGGCTCCGCCTTTGAGGCACATGTGGCCCACGCCGCAATGGCGCTGCGCGAGGGCTATTGCGAGGTGGCGCTGATTGTCTACAGCTCCGACCAGAAATCCCTGCGCAGCCGCAATCTGGGGGGGCGCCCTTCGGTTCTGTCGATGCAGCATGAAACCCCCTATGGGATGCCGACCCCGGTGGGCGGCTATGCGATGGCGGCGCAGCGTCACATGCATGAATACGGCTCCACCTCCGAGAACCTGGCCGAGATTGCCGTTGCCACCCGGAAATGGGCGCAGCTGAACCCCGCGGCGACGCGGCGCGATCCGCTGTCCATCGACGACGTCATGTCCAGCACGATGATCTCGGAACCGCTGCACCTGCTTGACTGCTGCCTGGTCACCGACGGGGCCGGTGCCATCGTCATGACCACCGCCGAGCGCGCCAAGGATCTCAAGACCAAACCCATCGCCGTCAAGGGGTATGGCGAGGCGCACACCCATTGGGCGGTTGCAGAGATGCCCGACCTTGCCCGTCTGCTGCCCGCGCAGAAGGCTGGCGAAACGGCGATGAAAATGGCCGGTGTAAACCATTCCGATATCGACGTGGTCGAGGTCTATGACAGTTTCACCATCACCGTTCTGCTGACGCTCGAAGCGCTTGGCTTCTGCAAGATCGGCGAGGGCGGCGATTTCGTCTCGGGCCAACGCACGGCACCCGGTGGTGCCTTTCCGATGAACACCAATGGCGGCGGGCTGTCCGCGCTGCATCCGGGCATGTACGGGATGTTTCTGTTGATCGAGGCCAGCCGACAGTTGCGCGGCGACTGCGGTGAACGGCAGGTTGCGGGCGCCGAGACCGCGCTGGTGCATGGCACGGGGGGCACGCTGTCCTCCGGCGCGACCGTTATTTTGCAGAAGGATTGAGCCGATGAGCATTGAAAAACCGCTTCCGGTGGTCGACCACGACAGCGCCCCGTATTGGGAGGCCGCGCGCGAGGGTCGCCTTGACATCCCGCTTTGCGGCGATTGCGGCAAACATCACTTTTATCCGCGTTCGATCTGTCCGCATTGCCATTCCGACAACCTGAAATTCGACACGGTCAGCGGGCGTGGCGAGGTGCATACCTTTACCATCGCCCGCCGTCCGGCAGGCCCGGCCTTTGGCGATGACGTGCCTTACGTCGTTGCCTTGATCGAGCTGGAAGAAGGCCCGCGGATGATGAGCCGTGTTCAGACCGACGCCCCGGAGAAAGTGCGTATCGGTGCCAAGGTCGAGGTGACCTTCGTGAAGGCCTCGGACGAGATCACCTTTCCCTATTTCCAGCTGACCTGAAACAGCGGACACAGGTCCACGCAACCAAACGAAAAGGGCCGCCGCAGGTATTCCGTGGCGGCCCTTTTTTTTGTGAAGACGCAAGGGTGTTACCCGGGGCTGAGGGACTTTCTCTCTCCGCGAATGAACCGCCATGCCAACAGCCCGATCAGTGCTGCGCCGCCGACAACATCGGCCATTGGCGCGGCATAGAACAGCAGCGCGGCCGCCGCCAGAAACAAGCCCCGGCCGATAATGGACAGCGTTCCCCGAAGGTAACCGCTGAACCCGACGCTGACGGCAAAGACTGCGGCGCTTGCCACGCCAACGTCCAAGATGACCTGACCGGTCCCACCCTGTGCCAGGATCCCCGGCCGGAACACAAACAGGAACGGCACCACATAGACCGCCCCGGCAAGCGACAGCGCGCGGCCGGCCACCTTCCAGAAGTTGGCCCCGGCCAGAGCGGCCGCCGCATAGACACTTGCGCAGACAGGTGGCGTGATGGCCGACAGGATCGCATAGTAGAACACGAACAGATGCCCCGTCAGTTCCGGCAGGCCAAGCCGCACGAGGCTGGGCGCGGCCACCGCCGCCGCCAGCACGTAAGAGGCGGTGGTGGGCACATCCATGCCCAGCACGATCGACAGCACAGCCGCCAGCAGCAACGCAACGATCAGGCCCTGATCGGACACGGAAAAGAGCAGGTTCGATATCTTCACCCCGGCGCCCGTCGCCGTCAGAACCTTGACCACAATCGCCGCACAGGCCAGCAGCGGTGCAATCATCACCAGCGCGCGGCCGGCTTCGACCATCCCTTCATAAACATCGCGGGCCAGCCCGGCCCAACACGCCCGCAAACCTTGCTTCCGGGTTTCCTGGGAAAAAGGGCGCACGACCGCGCAGGTCAGGATCAGAACGATGATCGACGCGGCGCCTGCAAAGCTTGGTGTGTAGCCCTGGAACAGGAAATAGATCACCGTCGCGATGGGAAAAAACAGCGGGATCGCCTTGTCCGGCGCCAGGAAATCCGCCGGTTTCGGCATTTCGTTTTTCGGCGTGGGCTGAAGGCCTGCACGGCGCGCATAAAGGTCCACACCCAGCCATATCGCGAGGTAATAGAGAAACGCCGGACCGATCGCTGCCACAGCGATCTGGGTGTAGGGAATGTTCAGGAACTCGGCCATGATGAAGGCCCCCGCTCCCATCACCGGCGGCGTCAGCTGACCGGCTGAGGAGGCAACCGCTTCGACCGCGCCAGCAAAGGCAGGAACCAGCCGATCACCCGGCGGGCTGCCTCAAGCGTCAGCAGGACGGCCAGCAGCCCGGCGATCTTGTCCATCGGGCCGTACCGCACCATGATGTCGGAAAAGCGATCCCGGTTGAGGATCACATAAAGGCACACGCCAAAGGCCAGCAGCCCGAGCGTGATGTCGAGGGCCCGTTCCAGTCCGCTTCGGGTGCCGGTCCGCGACGCCTGCGCGGCATAAAGGAAAAAGGCACCACCCAGACCGAACCCGACAAAGATCGGCCTTTGAACCAGCGGTTCAAACTGTCCGAACAGGGCATTGTAGAAATGCAGGGCGACGAATGCCGCAAACAACGCGCCGAGCGCCTGCGCTCCTCGCCGCCCCCAAGGCGAAGCTTCGGTCGATAACTGTCTCATGTTTCCTCCCGAGACGGCGGGGCGCATGTGGCGCCCCGCTCGGCCGATCCGTTCGACCGGCGGCGTGACCGTCCGCAGTGCGGAATCAGTTGCCTACGGCTTCTTTCCAGTAACGCGCCGCGCCCGGATGATAGGGTATGCCGGTCTCGATGGTGGCGACGGCATCGGCGGCTATGTCGTAATCCGCCAGTTGCGGCCAGGCTTCGACCAGCAGGTCCATGTTCTGGTGGATGCTGCGGGCGATGTTATAGGCGGTCTCGTCGTCCATGACGTCAGTGCGGGTCAGGAAGAAGACGTTGAGCTTGGGTACCCGCATTTCCTCGGATCCCGGAATAAGCCCTGCGGGAAGAGTTGTGAAACCGACGCCCTCCATGGCTTCTGTCGCCGCTTTCTCCTGCTCTTCGGTGACGTCGATCAACCGCATCTCGGTGCTTGTCATCAACTCTTGCAGGGTTGCATCGATAGAGTTTGCGGCGCCGTATTTGCTATAGCCGATGATCTGGCGGTTCTTGATGCCTTCCACCGCGTCACCGACGGCACCATGCACAAGGTCGGCGTTGATGACGAACATCGACAGCACGGTGGTTGTCAGGGTCTCGGCGGCCGACCCCCGGATACCGGGATTGAACTTCTTGCCATCAAGTTCTTCAAGCGAGGTCACGCCCGATTCCTCGGTTGCGGCAATCAACAGGACCGACGCGCTGTAGGGATAGAGCGCAACCGTATCGGGAATGGCGTTGCCTTCGAACTTGCCGATTCCGTTTCGAGCCGAGATAAGAATGTCGGTGGCGGCAAGACCGAGATCGATTTCGTCCCGCGCTAGGCGCAGGACATTGTCCACGCTGGCGCCGGTCTCGATCACGTTGACGGTGGCATCTTCCATGCCGGTCTCGATCGCCTTGCTCATTGCCACCGAGATCGTGAAGTGGCTGGACGTCGGGCTCGTGGTCCCCATCGTGAGGTCCTTGGCCGAAACCACCCCGCCCACAAGAATGGCGCTCAAGGCCGCCGTGGCACCAATTGCCCTTCGGCTTCCGGTTGTTATGCGTTTGAACATGTCTTCGTCTCAGTTGTTGTTCAACTTTATCGGCAACTGCGCTTCAGGCGCGCAGAATACCGGACTTATCGATCCGCTCGCGCAGGACGGTCAGCTCTTCGTCTGTTGGCGGCGGCGTCTGCGGCACGTCCCCCGTGATCCCAAGATCAAACCCCGTGTGGCGCTGGACCTCTTCGGCCGTATTGCCCGCGTGGACCGATTTCAGCCGCATCCGAAGCGTCGTCTTGTCGAAATCCATGACCGCGCGTGGTGTCACCACGAACCGCGGCCCTTCATTTGTCAGGCCGGCCTCGCGTTTCGCCTCGGAGCCGGAAAGATGCCCCGGTAAGGTGATGAAATCCACCTTTTCCACGAAATTCCGCGCCGTATGAACCGTGGGGCAGATATAGAATCGCGTGGAGGTGTGGCAGTAGGACAGGTTGGCAGCCCCCGGCGCGCGCATCCCGGGCGCGTCGAGCGTGCCACCAACGTGATGCAGGTTGATGTTGCCGAAGGCATCGTGCTGCAACCCGCTGTGAAAGAAGAAGTCCAGGCCGTGATGGCTGTGGCCGAAAAGCTCGATAAAGGTTTCTGCGGCCTCGCAGCGGCCCAGGGCACGGTCGTCCAGCATGGACGGATAAAGACGCCCGGGCAGCGGGTTGAAGAACATCTCTCCTCCGACTGTCAGGTTCGGTGCATGCAATTCGCGCGCCAGAGCGATCGCCGCCATCGGGACCAATGCAGCAGCATCCGCCGCGCCCAGCTCGCCATCGGCCAGGTCGCGGGCCAGTACGACAACCATCTGCTCAAGGGGGAAACCGCCGCGCTCATCTCTTCCGTGTCTCCGCTTCGAGCCGGGCGAGATATTCGGCGCCGCCGACCGCTTCAATATAGTCGCCCTGGCTTTTCGGCCCGGTCACATGACGCGCGATGTAGTCGTCCAGTCCTGCGCGGTCGCCGGTACGGGCGGCATCGCCCAGGTCGGCGTAGGCGTCGATATGATCCTCATCCATCGCATAATTGGGAAAGCTCGCGGTGGGGTGCGCGCCGTAGGGCACCTCGACCACCGCATCGACATAATAGCCCGGCACCGTGACCCGTGACCCGTGACCCGTGACCCGTGACGGATCGTTCAGAATGACCTCGTCCGGCACGATCTTATCCACGCTGGCAATCACCATGTCCGAGGCGCGCGCCATCAGCTGATCGGCATAGACCATGGTGCTGAGATGGCGCAGGTTTCCCCAGCGGTCGGCCTCTTGCGCATGCAGAAACGTGACGCGGGGTCGGATCGGGCCGACGGCGTGAATGCGACGTCCCGAAAAGGGGCAGTCGATTTCGCGTATCAGCGGATTGTGCTTTAGCACATCTGACCCGCGCAGCGCGTCGATTGGCTGGAACGGCACGCCGTGGGCCGAGGCCATCAGCCCGCCCACCACGGTCAACGCGTCAAGCGCGTGGGCAGTCACCTGCCCTGTCTCAACCGTGCTGCGAAAATTGGGGCAAAGACGGTTCTCCAGCGTGACGCCGGGAATGAATACCTGCTCGACCGCGCCTGCCGCGATCATAAGGTCGATGTCATAGCCCGCGCCGGGCGAGGAATAGACATGCAGGCCGCTTGCGCCCGCGCCCAGCAGCCCGCGCACCAATGCGATCGGGCGGCCCTGTTTGAACAGCCCGCCAAGACATAGCTCAGGACGTTCCTGCAAAGCGTCGCGGGCCAGAATCGCTGCGTCCTGCAGCCCCGTGACCTTGCTGCGACGCGTGGGTGTTGTCTGGCCTTCCTTCGTAAGGAGTTCGCCCTGAACATCGCCGTCAGGCTGCCAGTTTGTCGACTTGAACTCTTCGGTCACGTGCCATTTCCTCGTCAACGATCATGCAAGTTCGGCAGATCAGCCAAGTCAGCTGGCGCAAAAAGACCC
>NZ_QITQ01000041.1 GCF_003260265.1 Roseovarius amoyensis | reverse complement strand
GGCCCTTGGCGGCAGACCACCCGCCGTGGTCTATTGGCAGAGAAATGAAACAACCAACCCCGATCAGCAGATGCAAAGAGTAGCTTGAATTACGCCAGATCCTGTCCAACCGATGGGGAGTAGCTCACCGGTAAACCCGGGGCGGTTCAGTCAGGATTCCCAAGCCGTCGGAAGGATTCTTGGATATTGTCGGTACCGCGGAGGTCTTGCACCGACCCGCACTCGATATTGTTGTCACTGTCCTTGATGGTCTCCTAGAGCGGGTTGAGACGTGCCAGCCGCGCCGTAAGTTCAAAAGTTTGTACGTCCATCCGGAAGATGTTCGCCGGGCTCTGTCGTACAATCCGCCGGATGGCTTTATGACTGTTGGCCAGGCTGCTGACAAGTTGGGGCTTCCGCCTGATAGCATTTACGCACTTTCGGCGTGTAGCGATGTAGCCGGAAAGCCGATCTTCACAGAGCATTTCTTCGATAACTCAGGCAGTGCCAAACAGCGTATGATTGCAGTCAAAGAGGTGGTTGAGTTTTCGGAGCGATTCATCTCTTTGAAAGAGTATTCCGAAATGGTGGGGATTGGCCCGAGGGGTGCCAGCAAACAGCTGACGAACGAGGGCATCTCGCCTATTGCGCCGCGGGAGATCGTGCTTCGTGCGATCTATGATCGGCAGGAGGTTCTTGAGCTTGTAGATTCGTAGGCCCCGGCCCCAAGAAACTGTTGATAGCGAGATGAAGCCGCCCGATAGGGCGGCTTTTTTGTTGAATCTTACGAACTATTTTTGGCAGTTTTATACCCACCCGACTGGCACTTTTGCCTGCCGGGAAGCTAAAAAAATACAATGAAATCAATGGCTGATTTTGTGTTGTGTCCCTCAATTGGCCGTATTTTCAACACCCGCGCCCCGGGCCTGACCCGGGGCCCCTGTACTAGCTGGGCGAGGCACCGGGTCAGGCCCGGGACGTTCAAGCGTCGGTTGCGTGCGGAGCCTGCTGTTTCTCGTCCGCGTCCGCGCGCACGATGTCGGGCGGCTCGATCCCCCGCTTTTCGGCGCTCTGGCGGACGGCCTCGCGCAGGGTGGGGCTGCCCGCCAGCAGGCGGCGAAAGCGCTGCTCGTCCAGCACCAGCAGCGTCGAGGGGGCGATGGCGCGCACATCGACCCGGCGGGGGCGCTGCATCAGGATCGCCAACTGGCCGAACATCTCGCCCCGGCCCAGGCGCCAGGTCTGCCCGGCGCCTTGCATCTCGACCGCGCCGGAGGCGATGAAATATACGCTTTTCGCCGCGGTGTCCTTGCCGGTGATCACCTCGCCGGGGTTGACATAGCGGGTCCGCAGGGCGCGGCCCAGGCGTTTGAGCGCGACCTCGTCGAGGTCGGAAAAGAGCGGAATCTGTCGGACCAGTTCCGAGCGTTGCAGCATGATGTCCAGCGGCGGGCGTTCCTCGGCCACGGCGCGGCGGGTGGCGACACCCTGCATCAGTGCGGTATAAAGCTCGGCCCCGATCAGCCCGTCCTCGCGCATGGTGGCGTATTCGCGTTCCTCCAGCCGCAGGGCGGTGCTGCGGATGAACCGGCGTTCCAGTTCCTCGGCATAGCCGGGGTATTGCAGGCGCAGCCCCTCGAGCGCGGATTCGACCGTCTCGACCCGCCGGTTCAGCAGCTCTTGCAGCAGTTCGGCTACACGGCGGCCGTGAATGCGGCGGATGCGCCCGTTGATGAAGCCATCGAGATCACGCAGGATCAGCCGTTGCGACAGCAGCAGCTCGAACCGATCGGCGGTCATACGGGCCAGCGGGTGCGAGATGCGCAACCGGTTGTGCAGCTTGACCGCGATGCGAAACACCCAGCCATAGGCGATGCTGCGGCTCGCCGCGCGCCGATAACCGCTGCGCCCGCCGCTGCGCGCCACTTCGATCAGGCGGCCCGCGTCCGACAGGATGCGCTCGCTCATCCTGACTGAGATCGTGCGCTCGCGCATGCTCTTGAGGATGGCATCGCGTTCGGCCCCGGCCAGCGCGATCAGTCCCAGCGTGATGCGGTCGCGGTCCAGGATTTCGCGGCGTTCCTCTGCCGCCTTCACTGCGTCGTCCAGCCGCTCGCCGAACTGCTTGGCCTCGGCGCGCACGATCTCGCGCGACAGGTCATAGCTTTCGGTGGCGCGCGCGACGTCCTCTCGCACCGTCTGCAAGGCCACGGCGACGACCTGCCGCGACAGCGCCTCGTCCAGCGGGGACAGGCGGTCAAGGCCCAGCCAGCCGATGACCGAGCGCAGGGTCGTGCCCTGCACGATCAGGGTAAACAGGGTGAAACCCGTCGCCAGGATGCCGACCAGGCGCTTGACCTCGACCGGAACCCGAAAGCTTTCGGTTACGGCCAGCGCCAGCGCCAGGGTGACGGCGCCGCGCAGTCCGCCCCACAGGATCGCGACGCGGTAGGGGCGCTCGACCACGGGCGACAGGCGGGCAAGGCTGAGCAGCGGCAAGAGGCCAAAGAGGATCACCAAGCGCGCGGCGATGGCGGCGACGATCACCATGCCCAGCAGCGCGACGTCGGTCAGGCGGACCTGTTCCAGCAGACGCGGGATCAGCAGCGCCGCAAGGATAAAGATCAACGCCCCCGCCCAGTGCGCAAGCAGTTCCCAGACATCGCGCAGATTGGTCCATGCGGTCGGGGTCAGCCGGCCGGGGCCGGCCAGGTTCAGCGTCAGCCCGGCGGCCACCACGGCGATGACGCCCGAGGCGCCGACGCTTTGCTCGGCGCCGATATAGGCCAGGTAGGGCAGGGCGACCGACACCGATATCTGCGCCAGTTCGTAGCGGGCGAACAGCGCCATGATCCATATCCCGATCCGCGCCGCCAGCCAGCCGGTCAGCGCCCCGCCGGCGATAAGGATCGGAAAGCGGACCAGCGCGTCCGACAGCGTCGGATCCGGTACGCCCAGCATGACGAAGCCCATGAAGAGGCCAAAGAGCGCGATGGCGGCGGCGTCGTTAAGCAGGCTTTCGCCTTCGATGATCCGGGCCAGCCGCCGGGGCGCGGAAATCGAGCGAAAGATGTTGACCACGGCCGAGGGGTCGGTGGTGGACACGATGGACCCGATCAGCAGGCAAGCCACCAGCGGCAGGGTGCTGACCCAAGCCAGGGCATAGCCCACCAGCAGGGTGGCGACGACTACGGCGACGACCGCGAGCACCAGGATTGGCACCCAGTCATCCAGCATCCGCCGCAGGTCCATGCCCAGCGTCGCCTGGAACAGCAGGGTCGGCAGGAACACGTAAAGAAAGACGTTCGAGCGAATCGGCAGGCCGAGAATGGCCTCAGCCACGGGGTTGAGCGCATCGGTCATCTCGGTGCGCAGGAAAAAGATCGCGGTGGCGGCGATCATCATGCCCAGGATCGCCAGGATCACGCTGTAAGGCAGGCGCAGACGCGCGGCCAGCGGCTCGGCCACGCCGATGACCACAAAGAGCGACGCAATAATCGTGGTGACGATGACGATGTCCATACCGCTCAACCAACCCAATTCCACCGCCACATAATCGGTGAATGCAGCAAACCGAAGTGGCAGTGTTCAAATTTTTCAGCCCATGCAGGGGGTGTTCCGCCCCGGCGGTGCCGCCTTGTCAAATCCCGCCCCGGGGGCGGTCGGCCGTTTCTGCCCGGTCGCGTCCGTACCGCGCGCCGAGCCGCTTGATCATCGGGTCGATGACGTCCCGATTACGGTCCTCGCGCAGCAGCAGCCATGCCGGAAGGTCAAAGACCGGCGCGTCGGGAACCTGCCGCAAGATACCCCTTGCGATGCAGGCGTCCACGATGCGGGCTGGAAAATAGCCGCATCCGCCGCGCCGGAACAGGTATTGCAGGCCAAGCCATCCGATATTTACAGATAAAACCGGCCCGGGAAAACCCGGATATCCGGCGCTGAACTGGTTTGCGAATTCCTGCCCCCAATCGACATGGATGTAATCCTCGGGCAGCATCGCGCCATCGGGGTCGGTGGTGACCATAATCAGCCGCTCGGTCAGCAGTGGGCGCAGCTCCAGGTTGGGCCGGCGCTGGGGGGTGTACATGGCCGCGATGTCCAGCCGCCCGTCGACGATGCCCTGCATCAGGTCCGGCTCGAACCCGATCTCGGCGCGAAACGAAATGCCGGGATGGTTCGCCCCGCACTCGGCCACCCAAGGGGCCAGCAGGTCATCCCACAGGCCGACGCGGGCGCCGATGCTGATGCGGGCTGAAAAGCGGTTGGGCAGGCCGATTTCGCGCTGCGCCTGTTCCAGTGCCCGCACCATTTGCCCGGCATGGACGAGGAAATGCTCGCCATCATTGGTCAGGACCGCGCCGGCCTTGTTGCGAGTAAAGAGCCGCCTGCCAAGCAGGTCTTCGAGCGCGTGAATGCGGGCGCTGACGGTGGACTGGGTGACGTGCAGCCGCTCGGCCGCCGAAACAAAGCTGCCGGTATCGGCCACGGCCAGAAACGTTCGCGCGTGTTCGATGTTCATTGGGGTGATTATATCGAAAAATGTGATATCAAAAACCAATTAAATTCGCTTTCACGATTTCAGACGATGCGCGAAACTGCAGCCGCCCGATGGCGGACAGCCATGCCGGGGCCAGTGCCATGCGCATTCCGCCCCAGCCGGAAGGAGGCCGACCATGACCCAACGCGGATTTGCGTCCGCCCCGTGCTATATGCGCGATCTCGACGACGATGCTGGTGCGGTCTGGCCCGCCGATCCGGGCAATGCGGTGGACGTTGCGCGCTGGCGCAAGGCGATGCGTGAGAACCTGATAGATGCGCGCCTGTGCCTGACGCCGCGGAAACAGGCGGTTGCGGTGCGCCAGATCGCGGCGGCGCTGGATGCGCATGTCGGCCCCTGCGAGGGGGCGAACATTGCCGTCTACTGGCCCCTTAGGGGAGAGCCGGACCTGCGCGACTGGATGCGCGGCGCCGTGGCGCGCGGCGCGCGCATCGCCCTGCCAGAGGTGGTGGGCAAGGCGCAGCCGCTGGTCTTTCGTGAATGGGTGCCGGGCTGTGCCATGCGGCGCGATGCCCTGAACATCCCGGTTCCCGATACAATAGGCCAGTTGACGCCCGAGATCGTGATCGCCCCCGTGGTCGGGGTCGACGCGCAAGGCTATCGGCTGGGCTATGGCTGTGGTTTCTACGACCGGACGCTGGCGGCGCTGACGCCGCGCCCCAGGGCCATCGGCGTCGGTCACCTGCTGGCCCGTCTGCCGACGATCAACCCGCTGGGGCATGACATTCCGATGGATGCCGTGATTTTGGCCGATCCGGCACGCGCGGGGGTACAATGACAGATATCCGCATAAAGCGCGCCTATCGCGCAGCGCGGGTGTCAGACGGGCAGCGCATCCTGGTCGATCGTCTCTGGCCGCGCGGCATGGCCCGCCACCGTTTGCGCATCGCCGCCTGGGAAAAGGACATCGCCCCCAGCGATGATCTGCGCCGCTGGTTCAACCACGACCCCGGCAAATGGGAGGAGTTCCGCAACGCCTATATCGCCGAGCTGGACCAGAACCCCGAGGCCGTAGACCGGCTGTGCGACATGGCGCGCAAGGACCCGGTGACCCTTGTCTATGGCGCCAAGGACGAAGCCCATAACAACGCGGTCGTGCTCAAGGAATATCTGGAACGGAGGCTGGAAACCTGATGGCAAACCCGCTGCATCGGCCGATCTGCGACATGCTAGGCTGCGAATACCCCGTGCTGCAGGCCGGGATGGGCGGGGTCGCCCGTTCGGAACTGGCGGCGGCGGTGTCGCAGGCCGGGGGCTTTGGCTGTCTCGGCATGGTGCGCGAACCGGTCGAACTGATCGCGCGCGAAATCACCGAAACCCGCAATCGCACCGCGCGCCCCTTTGGCGTCAACCTGATCCCGTCGGCGACCGATCCGGCGCTTTTCGCCGAACAGCTTGAAACCTGCCGCGCAGGCGGGATCGAAACGCTGGTCTATTTCTGGGACGTGTTGCCCGATGCCGTGGTCCGGGCCAAGGAAATGGGGATGCGGGTGATCTATCAGGTCGGGTCGGTCGAACAGGCCCGCACGGCCGAGGCGGCGGGCGCCGCCGCCATCATCGCCCAGGGGGTCGAGGCAGGCGGGCATGTGCATGGCGGGGTGTCGTCGCTGGTGCTGGTGCAACAGGTGGCAGAGGTGGTGGAGATTCCCGTGATCGCCTCGGGCGGGTTCGCCACCGGCCGCAGCCTGGCCGCCGCGATGGCGCTGGGGGCGCAGGGCATTCACTGTGGCACGGCGTTCGTTGCGGCGAGGGAATCCTTTGCCCATGACCTGCACAAGGACCGCATCGTTGCCGCCGCCGCCGAAGACACCGTTCACACAGACGCCTTTGTCATCAACTGGCCCAAGGGCGCGGCCGTCCGCGTGCTGCGCACCGGTGTGACCGACCTGTTGGGTGATCGGCTTTACGGTCACGATCCGGATACGATCCTGAAACATGAAATCGCCGAGGAAGAGGGCAGGCCGATCTACCTGTGGAGCACGGATTCACCGCTGCGTTCGATGACCGGCGATCTGGCGCGATTGGCGCTGTTCGCCGGCCAATGCGCCGGCCAGGTGCGGGACATTCGGCCGGCGGCGGATATCGTGCGCGCCATCGTGGACGAGGCCGTGACCTGCATCGCGGAAATGGGCGCCCGGCAAGCCCTTCAGGACGTCTGACACCAGATCAGACCGAACCCGCCCCGGGCCTGACCCGGGGCCCCGATATCTGCTGGGCGGCTGTCCGGGTCAGGCGGACCGCGACACCGTGCCGAACAGCCTGGGGTCGAGGCTGGCCGAGACAAAGCTTTCGCCGGCCGTCAGCACGCTGATGGCGTCGTGGCTGTGCAGGCTTTCCTGATGGCTGGCGATGATGCGGAAATCGCCGATGCGTGGGTCATTCTGCAACTGCTCGCAGAACAGCCGCGCCGCATCCTCGACAAAGATCGGGTTGGCGGCGTTGAGTTCGGCGAATGCCTGCTCGTCCTCGCGCTTGACCATGACCTGGGTTTCGGTGGGCACCGCCGCGCGGGCCATGTCGATCAGGTCTTCGAACCAAAGTTGCTTGTGGCCGACAACCTCGACCGAGATCCGCGCCACCGAGCGCTGCGAATGCGGCGTCGCCAGCTGCCCGCGCGCCTGCCGGGCGTGTTCGCTGAGTTCCAGCGAACACGGGCAGGTCGAGGAATAGACATAGTCGAGATGCACGAACCGCTGCCGCATGGCGCTGGTCTCGGTCAGTTCCATTGCGATGTCGTAGTATTGGTAGCCTTCCAAGCCAGAGCGAAGGGAAGAGACCTTGAGGGGATAGGAAAACCGCAGCTGCAGCCGGGCGTCATTGCTTTCCAGGTCGAAAAGGTAGTCGTCCAGCACCGCCGACAGGGTGTCGAAACCGAAAGGCGTCTCCGCATGGCGGTAAAAGCTGCGCATGATGCGGGACATGTTGATGCCCTTCTTGCTTGCCTCCAGGCTGACGGCGCCGCTTACGGAGACCTGCAACGTCACCTCGCCGCCGTCGCGGCACGCAAAGCGCAGCGGCAGGTGGAAATTGGAAATCCCCACATGCTGCAACTTGCGCCGCGCCCCCCGGATCAGCGAGGACGGGCCGTTCTGCAAATCGGGCATCGAGGCGCGATAGGCCACATCGGGGATGAAATCCTGCGGGTAGTCCCGGGCAAGGGTGGGGTAATCCCGCAGATCGGGGGCGGGTGGGTTCAGTTGTGCGGCTTCCATGTCAGAGCCTCCCGTCGGCCTTGAGCGCGGCAACGACACGGTCGGCCATGTGAACGCAGCGCATGCCGTCGAAGGGGAATATCGCCTCGAACCCGCCGCGCGCCTGTTTTTCGAGCGCGGTGCGCAGCCGGGCGCGCGCCCGAAAGAGCCGCGTCTTGACGGTGATCGGGTTGATCTGCAGGGCCTTGGCGACCTCGGCGGTGGTCAGCCCCTCGGTTTCTCGCAGGATGAAGACCAGCCGCAGGTCGGGCGGCAGTTCGGCCACAGCCTTTTCGACGATGGCGCGGATTTGTGCTCGGGCGAGGGTGGTTTCGGCCGGCTCGCTGCCCTGGCCGGGAAAGGCGAGGATCTGGGATGTGTCGTCTTCGGTCACGGTATCATATGCCTCGTTGGGGCGATGGCGCCGGCGCTGCATTTTTGCGGTGTTGATGGCGATCCGCGTGATCCAGGTGGTAAAGCGCGCCTCCTCGCGAAAGCTGTCCAGCCTGGAAAAGGCGGCAAGATAGGTGTCCTGCACGACGTCCTCGGCCTCGGCATCGGTGACGACGATGCCGCGCGCGACGCGAAAGAGACGCGGGTTCAGGCGGCGGATCAGTTCGCGCACGGCCGCTTCGCTGCCGTTGCGGGCGGCGCTGACCAGCTTGGCCTCGGCGGTGGTCGCGTTGGGGATGGGGTGACCCTGGCGGGCGGTGCGGGCGCTCATGATTGCGGCTCCGCGTCCGTGCGGGGATTGGTGCAGCCCACCCCTGTCGCCGGAACAATATCGGGTGTCGGGGCGGTCTGGATCAGTTGGATCATTTCGGGTTCCTCGTCGGTTCTGCATGAGGTGCGTTTGATTGACACCTGCCCATTGGATGCAGAATAGCGCAAAAGGTTCCCGTATTTCGTATCGCGCAGGGATGCGCGGCGGGTTCTCCAGTTGATCGCGATACGCACTAGCCTTCGGACCCGGCCTCGCCCATCGACTGGAACCAGCGAAAGGCGGTGTCGGCGGCCCGTCCGCGCAGCGACTGCCGGGGCGCGACCAGATAGAAATCCTGTCGGCCCGGCATGGGGCGCGGCGAGATTTCGACCAGCGCGCCGGCGGCCAGGTCGCGGGTGACAAGGAACCGGCTGACCAGCGCGACGCCCTGTCCCGAAAGGGCCGCGTCGATGGCCAGCGAGGTCTGGTTGAGGCGCACACCGCGCCCGCCGTGATCCGGTACCGACAGGAATTTCAGGAACTCGGGCCAAAGGTCGTGGGAATCGTGGATGCGGGGCAGGCCCGCCAGGGTTTCGGCGTTCAGCGGCAGCACTCTGTCCTGCACCAGCCGGGGGGCACAGACGGCGATGATTTCCTGCCGGAAAAGCCGCACCACCCGCAGCGCGGCGCCCGAAGGGGGCGTACCCTGCCGCACGGCCAGGTCGATGCCGTCGGCGTGAAAGCTCGACACCCGCTCGGTGGCCAGCACCCGCAGCTCGATATCCGGGTGGGTGGCCGAAAACACTGGCAGGTTCGGGATCAGCCACTTGGCGGCAAACGTCGGCGTCACGCTGACCAGCACGGTATCGGGGGCGGGGCGCAGCTCAGCCGTGGCGTGGCGCAGGTCGGCAAATGCGGCGGCGATACGGGCATGATAGGCGCGCCCCGCGGGGGTGAAGGCAAGACCCCGTGGCCGGCGGTCGAACAGCGGCATTCCCAGATGCCCCTCTAGCGCGCGGACCTGCTGGGCGACGGCGCCCTGGGTGACGCCCATCTCGTCGGCGGCGGCGCGAAAGTTCAGGTGCCGACCGGCGGCGTCGAAGGCGCGCAGCGCATTAAGCGGGGGAAGGTCTGCCATCAGGAAATAGTATTCCTATAGTCAGGAAACATCAAACCTGTCGCGTAAATACGTGAGTATGTTTCTACATTGCCCCTGAACAAGATTGGAGGAACACCATGACAGTAGAAAAAGTGGCACTTGTCACCGCGGGCGGCAGCGGCATGGGGGCGGATGCGGCGCGCCGCCTGGCGGCGGATGGGTTCAAGGTCGGCATCCTGTCCTCTTCGGGCAAGGGCCAGGCGCTGGGCGAGGAACTGGGCGGTTTTGGCGTAACCGGGTCGAACACGTCGCAGGATGACCTGTCTGCCCTGATCGCGGGCGCGCAAGAGCGTTGGGGCCGGGTGGACGTGCTGGTCAACTCTGCCGGGCATGGGCCCAAGGGACCGGTGCTGGAAATCACGGACGACGCCTGGCACGAGGGGATGGAGGTCTATCTGCTGAACGTGATCCGGCCCACGCGGCTGGTAACGCGGCTGATGCAGGGGCAGGGTGGCGGTGCGATCATCAACATCTCGACCTTTGCCGCGTTCGAGCCCGACCCGCTGTTCCCGACATCGGGCGTCTTTCGCGCCGGGCTGGCCGCCTTTGCCAAGCTTTTCGCCGACAAGTACGCGGCCCAGAACATCCGCATGAACAACGTCCTGCCGGGTTTCATCGACAGTCTGCCGGAAACCGAAGACCGCCGCGCGCGCATCCCCATGGGCCGCTATGGCCGGGCAGAGGAGGTGTCGTCGTTGATATCCTGGCTGGCGTCGGACGGGGGCGCCTATATGACCGGGCAGAACCTGCGGATCGACGGCGGCCTGACCCGTGCCGTCTGAGGCGGCGTTGCATGCGGGCCGGGGGCAGCGGATGGCGTTCGCGGTGAAATGGGTGGCGTCTGTCATCCAGATCGGCGGCTATTCGGCCACCGCCTTTGGCTGGACGCCGGCCAACCTGTACCTGTTCCTTGTCGGCCTGCTGGGCTGGTTCGCGGTGGGCGTGATGTGGAAGGACCGCGCAATCATGCTGATTCACCTGGTTGCGCTGGCCGTCATGGTCGCGGGAATGAGCAGCGGTTGACGTGCAGGGCGGGGCGGCTGACAGCGCCCGCACGTTGGCCACTGCCCGGCGCGCCAGGCCACCCAGAGCCGCCTGTCGCGCCAGAACAACCCCGAAAGTTGCGAGATCGGAGGGGTTTTTCTTGCGTTTGGGCAAGCTGCCGTGGCATCCGGTATCCGTGATGCCGGTTGACCGAGGGGGCGGCGGGCAACAGACAAGCAAGATGGAGGCGCCGGGCGTGCAGGGACTGAACGCGCTGTTGCGGGCGATAAACGCGCTGAACCGTTTCGTGGGGCGGGTGTTCGCCTGGCTTGCACTGGGGATAGTCCTGGTCTGTTTCTGGGTCGTGGTGGAACGATACCTGTTTTCGACGACCCGTCTGTGGATGCAGGACCTCTATGTCTGGCTGAATGGCGCCATGTTCACCGCCGTGGCCGGCTTTGCGCTCTTGCGCGAACAACATGTGCGCGTCGACGTCTTCTATCGCACCGCCAGCAACCGCAGCAAGGCATGGTCCGACCTGGTCGGGACGGTGTTCTTTCTGCTGCCGTTCGTCGTCGTCGTGTTCATCTACGGGCTGCCATTCGTGCAACGATCCTGGCGGTTCATGGAAGGCTCGGCAAACGTTGGCGGGATGCCGGGCCTTTATATTCTCAAGACCTTCATACTGGTGTTTGTCGTGTTGCTGGGGCTGCAGGCGGTGGCGATGCTGGTCCGCTCGATCATGGTTCTGGCCGGGCGCGACGACATGGTGCCGGATGACTACAAATACGGAACGTTGGAGTAGCCGGCATGGATCCTGTTTTTCTGGGAGAGCTTCTTTCGGGGCTGATGTTTTTTGGCGTGATCGGCATGCTGCTGCTGGGCTACCCGGTGGCCTTTACCCTGGCCGGCACGTCGCTGATCTTTGCCCTGGTGGGGTACGGGCTGGGGGTGTTCGACCCGACCAATTTCGGCGCTCTGGCCAACCGCTATATCGGCTTCATGACCAACGAGGTGCTGGTGGCAGTGCCCTTGTTCATCTTCATGGGCGTGATGCTGGAACGATCGGGGATTGCCGAGCAGCTGTTGACGACGATGGGCCGGCTTTTTGGGCGGATGCGCGGGGGCTTGGGCATCTCGGTGATTCTGGTGGGGGCGTTGCTGGCGGCCTCGACCGGCATCGTCGGGGCGACCGTGGTGACGATGGGGCTGATCTCGCTGCCGGCGATGGTGCGGGCGGGGTATGACCCGAAACTGGCCACCGGCGTGATCTGCGCCAGCGGGACGCTGGGCCAGATCATCCCGCCCTCGACGGTGCTGATCTTCATGGGCGACATGCTGGCCGGCATCAATTCGCAGGTGCAGATGGCCAAGGGCAATTTCGCGCCCACGCCGGTGTCGGTGGGCGACCTCTTTGCCGGGGCCTTTCTGCCCGGGTTCCTGCTGGTCAGCATCTATATCGGGTTTGTCCTGTTCAAGGCGGTCGTTGACCCGCAATCCTGCCCCGCCACGCCGGTCCCCGAGGAAGAGCGCAAGGACCTGCCGCGCGAGATCCTGGTGGCGCTGGTGCCGCCGCTGATGCTGATCACCGCAGTGCTGGGGTCGATCCTGGGCGGCATCGCCACCCCGACCGAGGCCGCATCGGTCGGTGCGGTGGGGGCGATGGTGCTGGCCACGCTGCGCTGGCGGATGTCGCTGGCCACCCTGCGCGAAGTGGTCGTGAACACCGCCCTGATCACCTCGATGGTGTTCATCATCCTGTTTGGCGCGTCGGTGTTTTCCGTCGTGTTCCGTCAGATGGGCGGCGACAACCTGGTGCATGAATTCCTGACGAACCTGCCCGGTGGGGTGATCGGTGCCGCGATCGTGGTGATGGCGATCATGTTTGTACTCGGGTTCATCCTGGACACATTCGAGATCATCTTCATCATCATCCCGATCACCGCGCCGATCCTGCTGGACCTCGGGCTCGATCCGATCTGGCTGGGCGTGATGGTGGGCATGAACCTTCAGACCAGTTTTCTGACGCCGCCTTTCGGGTTTGCGCTGTTCTATCTGCGCGGTGTCGCGCCCGGATCGATCAGTACCGGCATGATCTATCGCGGTGCGATTCCCTTTGTGCTGTTGCAGATCGTGGCGATGGCGCTGCTGTTCGTGTTCCCCGAGATCGTGACCTGGCTGCCCAGCGTCCTGCACTGACCGGCGCGAGGTTGACGCGCGCATGAAAAAGGGCCCGGGGCGTGGTATCGCCCCGGGCCCCTTCCCGTCTTGATTGCCTAGCCTGTTCAGGCAAGATCAGCTCATGTCAAAGTACTTCTCGCGCGCCATGACAAAGGACTGATCGGTGCCCTCGGTCCGGGTGCGCAGAATGTCCAGCGCGCCGAGATAGCTCTTCATGGTTTTCTGAACCAAAGCGTCGCCATTGTCGCGCACTTCTGTCAGCACTTCCTTCGCGGCATTGGCTGCTGCCTGAAGAATGTCGTCAGGGAACTGGTTGTGCGTGATCACGCCATGATCGTTGACCAGCGTCGCCAGGGCGCGCGGATCGTTGGCGTACATGTCCGAGGCGACGTTGTCGTATTCGGCCTGTGCCGCATCGCGCACGATGGCTTGCAGGTTCGACGGCAGCGCCTGGTACTTGGCCTTGTCCACGACCACCTCGGTCGCCAGACCCGGCTCGTTGAAGGACGAGGTGTAGTAGTGCTTGCAGACCTGGTAGAAGCCCAGCGCAAGGTCGTTGTAGGGCCCGACGAATTCAGCCGCGTCAAGGGTGTTGTTCTGCAGCGCCTGAAAGATTTCGCCGGCCGCCATGTTGGTGACCGAGACGCCCATCTTCTGCCAGACCTGGCCACCCAGACCCGGCGTGCGGAAACGCATGCCCTGAATGTCGTCGAGGCTGGTCAGCTCGTTCTTGAACCAGCCGCCGGCCTGCGTGCCGGTGTCGCCCGACAGGAAGCCCTGGACGCCGAACTGGTCATAGATCTCGTCCCAGATTTCCTGCCCGCCCATAAAGCGGACCCAGGCGGTCAGCTCGCGCGAGGTCATGCCGAAGGGCACGCCGGTAAAGAAGGACAGCGCGACCGACTTGTTCTGCCAGTAATAGGCGGCGCCGTGGCTCATCTCGGCCGAGCCGTCGATAACCGCATCCAGCGCCTGCAGCGGCGGCACCATCTCGCCGGCAGCAAAGACCTGAACGGTCAGTTGCCCGTCACTGGCGGCGGTGATGCGATCGGCCAGGCGCTGCGCGCCGACGCCCAGACCGGGAAAGTTCTTTGGCCAGGTGGTGACCATGCGCCAGGTCATCTTGCCTTGCGCAACAGCGGGCGCGGCCAGCGCCGACGCGGCAGCGGCCGTCCCGGCGAACGACGCGTTTTTCAGAAATGAACGACGATCCATTTAGGTTCTCCTCCAAGATTCATACGCGGCCAACCGGCAGCGACAACAACACATTAGCAGCAAGATTTCCCAGATAACAGTGATGCATATGGCCAAACGCCGTAAGCCCGGAAATTTTTCCATACCGGCACCGTCGGTTCCTGTCCAGAAAAGCCTGGCAACGGGAATGCAGGGAAAAGGGGGAGCGGCTCGGTAAAACGGCTCTTTCGCATTTGTTTGCTCCTTCGCGCTTGAGCAAACCCTACATTAGAGCGGGTTGCGTCTAATCGGTTTCATAGCCTGCAGCCTTGAAGAAGTTGTAGCATTCCTCGTCAGTGAAGAGATCACAGACGTGACCGACCGCGCGCCAGAGGTCATCGTAGGTCCGCGCGGCG
>NZ_QITQ01000040.1 GCF_003260265.1 Roseovarius amoyensis | reverse complement strand
CGCTTTCGGATCTCGGCGGCAAAAAACGGCCCGAACCGGTGACACCAAAACCGCACAGCTTCGTGGCTGACATCGATGCCGCGTTCGTGCGAGCCAGGTCCTCGACATTGCGAAGCGAGAGCGGGAACCGAACATACATCATCACCGCCAGGTGGATGATCTCTCGACTGGTTTTGAAGTATTTGAAAGGGTCGCGTTTTGTCATGCGGGCAGGGTAGGGGGGATCAGTCAGGCTCAAGCCAGGTTCCTCTGACATTGCCTTTGCATTCGCTGGTAGCGCCAAATCGTGGCTTGCTATGCCTGATGTTCGCGTCGGAATATAAAATTGTTGCGGTAGCCATGTAGCCTTGCGAGGCGAGGCGCGCCGCCGGGCGGAGGGGTTGGAACGTCACGCGGCGTGGCGCGGTGGAGGCGACCGTAGCTCAGTTGCCAGGCCCCAAGACCTTTGGCGGCCAAGAGATCGAACAAGGCCTCGGGATCGGCCATGGGCCGTCGTTCCACTTCGATGATCAGCAGAAGATACGGCAGGCGCAACAGCTCGCCCATCCCCCTGACCACGGCGAGTTCATCGCCTTCGACGTCGATCTTGACCACCAGGGCCGACGGGGTCGGTGTGAGAATATCGCTCAGCGGCAGGATCCGGCATGACTGCTGCCAACCGCCTTGCCCGCCCAATTTTGCAGTCGGGTGACGCCAGCCGCCGGTCGCGTCGTCGGACATTGTGCCATTGCCCGCATTCGCACCGGCGGCGGCCTGGACCACGCTAAGGCCGGGCAGCGCAAGCTTCCGCAGGTGGTTCGCGAGGTCTGCGTTCGGCTCGAGCGCGATCATGCGCGGACACCAGCGGCTAAAGGCCCGTGTATAGACCCCGACAGAGGCACCGACATCGACGGCAATGGTTTGGGCGATGGGCCAGTTCGGCGCAGCTCGGGCAAGATACGAGGGCAGACCGAAGGCGAACCCCAGCTCAGCTTCGGCAAGTCGGTACGCCGAGGACCATGCGGCGAGGCCAATGTGACGCAATGGTGCGCGTAGAGTGCCGGGCGAAAACATGAAGCGGCTCGGATCTGGATTTCGGCCAAGGATAGCGCAGGGTCCGCGCAGGTGTAAGGCCCATCCATTCTTGAGTTTGGATGATTTTACGCTATCGCTGAACAACCCACCAATTCCGGTCATAAACATGAAGATCGTCTATACCACCACCTACTACAGCCCCCATATCTCGGGCCTGACCCGGGGGCTGGCACCCATTGCCGAACACATGGCGGCCAGCGGGCATGAGGTGACGGTGATCTGCGAACTTCATGATCCAGAATTGAAGGCCGAGGAGATCATTGCCGGGGTCCGGATCGTGCGCGTGCCTGTCTGGGTCTTTGTCGGCAAGGGGCCATTGATGCCCCGGTTTTGGTTCACCTGTCATCGCGAGATGAAGGGGGCGGATATTGTTCACATCGTCGCCCCGCAGGCCGATAGCATGGTTGCCGCTCTTGCCGCGCGTCTGCGTGGCGCCAGAGTGGTGATGAGCTATGTTTGTTCTTTCACCACCGAAGGCCCGGCCGGCTGGATCGCGACACAAGCCTTGCGGTTTTCGCATCTTGGTGCCGGTTTCTTTTCGTTGCGGATAGTGGCGCTGTCAGAGGATTATGCAAGCCAGAGCCGTTTTTGCGCGCTATTCAATCGCAAGCTGATGTTCATTCCCGTGCCGGTTCCCAACCTGCCGCCGCAGCAGGTGGCCTGGCAGCGAGCAACACCGCCCTATAGCATCGGTTTTGTCGGGCGGATATCGCCGGACAAGAGCCTCAAACTGCTGCTCGACGCGATCCCGCATCTCAAGGCGGTTCTGGATGCCCCGTTCAGCGTCGAGATAGCCGGACCGCAAGAGCCGCCCGGCACACCCAACGCTGATGATCTGTATGCGCTGATTGAAAAGGCCGAGGCCGAAGGTGTGATCCGTTATCACGGCGTTCTGGAAGAGGCGTCGCTTGACCGGTTCTATCGCAGGATCGACGTGCTGGTGCTGCCGTCGAATGTGCGGATCGAGGCCTATGGCATGGTTCAGGTCGAAGCGATGCTGCGTGGCACGCCCTGCGTCGTCTCGGACCGCCCGGGTATGCGCCTGCCCGTGCGCGAGACCGGGTTTGGCGTGTTGTTTCCCCCTGGCAATGCGCAGGAGCTGGCCCGGGCGTTACGGCAGGTCTTGCTGGAGGGGCCGCCGAACGGTGCGCCCAAACCCGAAGTGCTGCATGAGCATTTTGCACCCGGCAATGTGTTTGCCGCCTTTGACCGGCTTTATGCCGGGCTGGTCTGAAGGCGGCACAGGCCGGGAGAATCCTTGCCGTAAGACCGGTCGTCTGGTTTCATGGTTTCGGATCACTGACTGGACCCGGCCACGTGCGCTTGTCTCTCCCGCGGTTTCATTTTGACGACTCGCCGGTTGAGGCGGGGCTGGCCCTGTTTGCCCTTCTTTGCTTTGCGGCCTGGCTGCGTCTGAACGGGATAGGCTGGGACGGTTTCGCAGGGCTGCATCCCGATGAGAGGCACCTCTATTTCGTCACCCAGGCGATGTTCGAGGCGCTGCGCGATCCTGCCAATGCGGGGCTGTCCTTTACCGACTGGTGGCTGTCGGCCGCTTCGCCACTGAACCCTCATGCCGGCGAAAAGTTCTATGTCTATGGCGAGGCACCGCTGATCGCGGGGGTGCTGGTGGGATGGGTGACCGGGACAACCGACTGGTTCGCCTTCATGGGGGGGGCGCGGACGCTGGCGGCGGTGGTGGATATTGGTGCCGTTCTGGCGGTGTTTCTGGGTGCGCGACTGCTGGCGGGAAACACTGCCGCGCTGGTTGTGGCCGCGCTCTACACGGTCATGCCGAGCGCGCTGCAACTAGCCAATTTTCACACCGTCGATGTCTGGCTGTCGGCAGCAGTTGCCGGAGCAATGGTGCCGATGCTGGCGCTGGCGACAGGACGCAGCGGGCGGGCCGGCCCTGTGGCGATGGCGGCGTTGGCGGGCGCGCTGACAGGGCTGGCGCTGGCCTGCAAGATCACTGGTGTGCTGCTGGCGCCTGCGGGAATTGCCGCGCTGGTTCTGGCCTGGCGACGCGGGGGGCTGGGTGCGGCGCGTGCGCTGATCGCACTGGCGGCTGCAGTTATCCTGGCGCTGGCCGTGTTCCGTCTGGCCAATCCATTCGCGTTCGAGGGGCCGGGTTTGTTCGGCCTGCGCCCCTCGGCCGACTGGATCGCGGACTTCGTCGAACTTGGCAAGTTCACCGCAAGGGAAGACTTTCCTCCCAATTGGCAATGGATCGCGGGCTATGGGGTGTTGCGCTTTCTGCGTGATTTCGTGCTGTTCGGGGCCGGGCCGGTCGCCACCGGGCTGTTTGGGCTGCTCTTGTGGCGCCATCCACGCCGCTGGGGCGCGGTGATCGTGCCGCTGTTGGCGCTCGGAGGGTTCGTTGTGCTGACCGCGATGGGCCAGGTCAGCGCGCTGCGGTACGCCACGCCGGGCCTTGGGCCGATGGCGGTGGCGCTGGCGCCGGCGGTGCGTTGGCTCGACGCCAGGGCCATCGTTGCGGCCTTAGCGGCGGCGTTCTGGTGGGGCAGCGGTATGGTCATCCTGCATGACGGCCAGCATCCGCGCATTGCCGCCTCGCACTGGCTGTGGAGCTTGCCCGCCGGCACACATCTGACCAACGAGACCGACTGGGACGAAAGCCTGCCCAGCATTGTCTCACCAGGGGCGGGCAGCCCGTATCGCTGGCCCGGCCATGACGGCTGGTTCACCTTTGAAACGCTTGACATGACCGCACCCGATAGCCCCGAAAAGGCCAGCCGGATGGCCGGCATCCTTTCGCAAACCGATTTTCTGATCCTGTCCTCGGATCGGCAATCGGCGGTGATGCCTCGCCTGGCGGACCGGTTTCCGATGACCACCGCCCATTACGCCATGCTCTTCTCTGGCGAAGCCTGCTTTGCACTCGCACTTGAGATCGACCGAGGGTATCCCCTTCCGGGCCTGCCTTTCGACGACAGTTGGGCGCAAGAGCCCTGGCGCGTCTACGATCATCCACATGTCCGGATTTACCGTCGCCTGCCTTGTTTTGATGCCGATCACTATGCCAATCGCCTGCGCCGTGCCCTGATGAATAGCCGATCGGATGACCCATGACAGGCGGCCTGCCATCAGGTCTTTGACATTCATTCGCGGGGCTTTTCGGCAACGTGACTGGCCTTCGCTGATGGCAAGCATGTCAGGAAACAATTGCAGATTGCCGGTTGCGTGGTATCGTTCCGCTAGAATGGGTCCAATCTGCCGAGGTTTTCCGTGTCTGATACATTAGCCCGCATCCACGGCCTGCTGATCGCGCTGGCGTTATTGGCAGGGCTGCCGAGCGGCGCTCTAGCCTACAATGTTCCCGGCTCCGCCCAGGCGCATGTCTCTGAATTGACCGAGATTGCCACTGGCATCATCGTGAAGTCGCTTAGGGAAAAGGTGCGTCCACTGCGCCAGCAGGGTGACGGCGCCCGGATTTCGACCCAGGGCAGCTTGTCGGGCGTGTCGGCCATCGGCGCGGGACGGGTACCCATATCTTTCTCACTGACGCATCGCCTCCTCGACACGTCGACCCTTGATGGCCGGCTTGATGTCGCCACGCTGCTGCTGGGAGGGGGGAATGGAAGGGGGATGGTTTATTTTGGTGGATTGATCGGCGAAAATGGCGACGTTCGTACACCGCGCGACAATGGAAAGATCAAGCACACCGGCGCCGGTCTGGCAATGGGAGCCGATTTCGCGGTGTCGGAGCAGTTTTTCATTACCGCCATGATGGGGGGAATGTCGCTTGACTACGATGTCGCGCGAGGCGGCGGTGCAATTGTCGGCAGTTTCGGAGCGTCGCGCTATTTTGCCGACCTGTCGGCCGACTATGTGACCCGCTCGGCCATGGGCGACTTGACCCTCGGTTTCGGTCTTCTCTACGTCAATCAGCACAACGACGGCTATATCGAAAGTGGTGGCGCGGCGGTTGCGCCCTACACCTTCGACCAATTGGCGGCGACGCTGGAGATGCGCAACACCTGGGGGCAGGCGGGCACCTTCTTTAGACCTTATGTTGACCTATCAGCCCAGATCAGACTGGCCGGTAGCAGCGGCAGTACCGTTGCAGTGGTGCCGGTACATTCCGACAATCAGGCACGGCTGTTCGTCGGGGTTGAACGCATGGCCGGGAGATCCACGTTGGATGTCGGTCTGGGTACGAACTTCGATGATTCGGGATATTCCGGGCTCGATGGCCGGGTGAACTACTCTTTCCGGTTCTGATCCTTGTGGCATAGCCTCGGCTTGCCCATTGGCCAATTCCTGGCGGCGCTTTTGGCGCTGGCTTTGGGATTTGCGATCGAGATGGGCCTGGTGGGTCAGGCCGTGGGCGAAGTCGTTGCCCAAGGCATCGCGATCATGGCGCGGCCGCTTCTGGAACTGTTCGGTCTTGATCTTGTCCGTCATGGGGTCGAGTTGCGTGCCCCACTGGCAGGGTGGGCCGTTCGCGTCAGTGAAGTCTGCGACGGCATGGGGCTGGTCGTCGCGCTGTTCGCGGCGATTGCCGTCTTGGCGCCGAACCAGGACGGCTCTACTGCTTGGGGTGTCAAGCGCGCCCTGATCGGGCTTGTTGCGATTCAGTTGTTCAATCTCTTGCGCGTGGTGCTGCTGGTGCTGGCACTTGACCGGGGCGGTGCGGCCTTCGGCCCGTTGCATGATCGGATTCTTCCGCTGTTCACGGTCCTCGTCATCGCTGCCGTTCTGATCCCGCCCGGGCGGCTGGTTGGTTTTGCTGTTCTGGCGACTATCCTGATGGTGCTGTGGGCACCCTTGGCCGAAACCGTGTCTGCCCTGCTGGTGCCGCTGGCCAACGGGATACTGGAATGGGTGGCCCAGGCAGAGGTTGGCCAGATCGGCAAGGCGCAGGGCGCCTGGTCGGTCGGCACGATGCTGGTCGCCGGAACCGACCCGCTGCGGCTGTATCGGGCGCCGCTCGAGCCGCAGCATTTCACCGTGGCGTTGCCGGTCATCGTCGCCGCAGCCGGCGTGTTGAGGCGCCCCGGCCTGTTGGCGCTGGCATTTCCGTTGATGTTGGCGGCGCTCTGCGTGGCCGCGCCGGTGGCGGTCATGGCGCTGGCCGCAGACACGGCCCCGGTTCTGGTCCTGCTGCCCGATGGCGAGGGGGCCTACTACACCTCTGAGTATATCGTGCCCGAAACCTGGCGAAACGTGTTGCGGCTGGTTCAGAACACGCTTGTGCACTTTCTGTTGCTGGTCTTGCCCGTTCTTGCCCTGCACCGTGGCCGGGGCAATCCATGATCCTGAACGAAAGACAGTATCGAAACATACTTGTTGCGCTGGTTCTGGCCGGCGCGGCACTGCGCCTGGCCGGGCTCTACTGGGATGAGGGGCGGGGACTGCATCCTGACGAAGGCAACCTGGTCCGGGCCGCCCTCAAGCTGGGAACCGAGGGGCGACTGATCCCCGAGTTTCACGCCTATAACGACCTCGCACTGTGGCTGCCCCGGCTGCTGTCTGCGCCGTTCTGTGTCACCGCCGATGCGGGGTGCCTGACCCATATTGCACGGCTGCTTTCGGCGTTGATGTCTGTGGCGACGATACCATTGGCGGCGGGGCTGGCACGGCAATTGGCGGGGGCAGTGGCCGGGATCGCGGCGGCAGCTGCATTTGCCGGGTCGGCGCTGTTGGTGCAATGGGCCCATTTCGGCACGACCGAAAGCGCGCTTGTCCTGCTGGTCATGGCGCTTTGGTTCGTTGCCGCGCGGTGGCAAAGCGGGCGCATCGGCGATGGTGCGGCAGCGCTATGGGCGGGGGGGATGATCGGGATCGGCTTTGGTCTCAAGACCACTGCGCTGGTTCTGGCGATAATACCGCTTACGGCACTGGTATTGGCTGGCCGTCCCCCGGCGCGACGATTGCGTGCTGCCGCGTTGGGTCTGGTTCTGGCGCTGCTGCTGGCGCTGGCATCGGCGCCATCGCTGATCTTTGCGACGGATGAATGGCTGGCCGTGATGCGCTTTGAAGCCGATGTTGTCAGCGGCCGCTTACCGGTGTTCTGGACAGCGCAGTTTCAGGGCACGGTTCCGGGCTGGTACGAGTTGCGGCAACTGTGGTCGGCCACGTCTGGTGTGGGCGTGCTGCTGGCCTTTCTCGGGCTGGTCCTGATGCCCCGCAACAGCTGGCGCCTCGCGGCCCCCGGGCTTGTCCTTGCCGTCCTTTACGCCGCTATCATTTTGGGTTGGCAGGCTAGGTTCGTTCGCTATCTGGCGCCGCTCGTGCCGGTGATCCTTGTCCTGGCCGGTGTGGCGGTGGGGCGTCTTGCCCAGCCGCTGGTCAGCCGCGCTGCCCTGGCCTGTGGTGTCGCGGGGATCGGCCTGATGGTGATGGCGGGGGTGGATCAGGCGGCGATCTATCTGCGCCCCGATCCGCGGATCGTGGCCGAGGCCGTGCTCACCACCCGTGCCGCACCGGGCGAGGCAGTTGCGATCGAGCCGCATGATCTGGCCCAGACCGGGGGGCAGTCGCGGCTGGACCTGCCACTGACCGCGCCGGGGGTGACGGCGGATGATCTTGCGGACACCCTGTCACGCGCTGGTTGGATGATCATTGCCAGCAGTCGCAACTGGGCCGTTCTGCCCCGTCAGCCCGACGCTGCAACGGTAATCTGCGGTTTTTACGCCGGCTTGGCCAATGGTGATCTGGGCTTTGTCCCAGTGGCACATATGCGCCGGGACGGCCCATTCGGGCGGCTCTTCGCGCCTGATTTTCCGGCCGAGGAAACCCGGCGGGTGTTCGACCGCCCCGAGGTGTTCCTGCTTCGGAACGAGGAAACCCTGCCTCTGGACGAAATCGCGCGGCGCATCGCACGCCCTGTCGATCCGGCGGCCTGCCACGCCGACGCCCTGCAAGAGGCCTGGAGGCGCGGACCATGATCGGTAGCCTGCCGCCAACAGAACTGGCCATGGTGCTGCGCACCCTTGTTGTGCTGACGTTGGGGGCCTGGGCGGCGCGGCCCCTGGCGCTGCGCCTGGTTCCGGGTGGTACGGGCTGGGTGGCGGCGCTGTTGCTGGCCTGGGCGGTGATTGGCTGGGTTCCCTGGGCGCTTGCCGCGCTGGGGGTGACGCCATTTGATGCGGCCGCGCCCGCCGGGTTGATCGGGCTGATGGCGGCGCGGGTGTGGCTGGGGCCAGTACCGAACGCGGGCAAAGAGGGGCTTGTCGCGATCACGGCCCTGACCGTGCTGTTCTGGTTCGGTATGGCCCAGCGATTGGGGCTTGCCGATCTGACGGGGCTGGAAAAATTCACCGACATGGGCCTGCTGGCAGCGGCGATGCGCGCCGAATGGATGCCCCCGCAGGATGCCTGGTATGCCGGGGCATCGGTCAACTACTACTATGTCGGCCAGGCAATGGCGGCCAGTTGGGGCAACGTTGCCGGCGTCCCACCAGCAGAGACCTATCAGATCACCATGGCGATGCTGTTCGCCCTGACAGGGCTCGCCAGCTGGCGGCTTACGGTGGCGCTGGCTGCGGGGTTCGGGATACAGGTCGCGCGGGTCCTGGGGGCTGCTGCGGCATTGCTGATGCTTTATGGCGGCAACTTTCATTCCATATTGTACACGCTCTTTCGTGGCGTGATGCCTGCCACCAACGAGGCATTCTATTACCCCGACTCGACCCGTTTCATCGGTTTTGACCCGCCCGGCGCGGATAAGGCGTTTACCGAGTTTCCCGCCTATGCCTTTGCAGTGGGCGATCTGCACGCCCATGTCATCGCGACACCGATCTTTCTGTTCGGATTGATGGTCGTGCTTGCAATCCTGTGGCGCGGTCTTTTGCAAGAAGCGTCCGACCGTATCCAGGCAGCAGCGCTGGGCTGGGTGCTGGGTCTTTGCGCTGCGATAAATGCTTGGGATGTGGCCGTTCTGGGACTGATCGCGCTGATCGTGGTGCTGGTGCTGGCGGTGCAGAAAAGCCCTGCACCGGCGGCCTGGCTCGACCGTTTGGGAGAAGCGATCATTCTGACGCTGGCCGTCGCATTTGTCACGGCGGCACCGTTCCTGGGAAACTTCACCCCCTTTGCCAGCGGCATCGAGGCCGCACCGGCGCGCACCCCGTTGTGGCAGCTGCTGGTGCTTTACGCCCATGTTCTGCCTGCGGTGGTGCTTTTTGTGTTGGGGTGGCGGGGCACATCCACGGGCAAGCAACTGGCCATTGCGATGGTCCTGGTGGCTGCGCTGATCCTGATCGCGTTGCCAGAGGCGGTGATCGTGCGCGATATCTACGGGCTCGATTTCGCACGGGCGAATACGATGTTCAAACTGACCTTTCGCGCGCAGTCGCTGCTGGTGATCGGCGGACTTGCCGCGCTGGCCCCGGCCATTGCGCGCGGCGGTGTCTGGTTCGCCGTGGCCCTGGTGGCTGCGGCGCCGATGGTGGCAACCCTGGCCTATGCACCTCATATTTATCAGCCGCTATCGGTGATCCGGTCGCTGGATGGGCTGGGCTTTCTGGGGGACGAGCGCGCACTGGTCGAGGCGGTCGGGCAACTGGATCCGGCGCCCGGCGAGACGCTGATCGAGGCATCGGGCGATGCGTTCGGGGAAACCGCGCGCGTTTCGGCGATGACCGGCTTCCCGACAGTGATCGGCTGGGCCGGCCATGAATGGCTGTGGCGTGGTGACGGAGCTGCGGCGAACAGTCGGGCGGCCCGAGTTCGGACCTTTTATACGACTGACAGCGACGCAGAGCGCTGCGCCATCATCCGGCGTTTCAACATCCGCTATGCAATTCTGGGCCAGGTCGAGCAGCGGACTTACCCCGATCTCAACACCAAGCGTCTCTTGGGCCTGGGGGCCGTATTGTATGACGGGGCAGGCGGAAAAATCCTCCGGATCGCGCAGGAACGGTGTTTTTGAGCGATAAGCCCAAGATTCTCGTGCAGTTCTCGGACTCGACCGCTTCCTCGATGCGGAGCGCTATTGCCAGGTGGTGCACGCTATTGCTAGTCTAGGAGTGAAGTTCAGGCTATCCAAGGGTCGGCCGACATGCACATCATGGGTTCTGTACGCATTTTTGCGATCAGCGTCGGCCTGACCATGGCGGGTTCGGCGGCATGGGCGCAAACCATCGGACCGACCCCGACGTTGACACCCACGGCTGTCCCACCGACACCCACGGCTGTCCTGCCGACACCCACGGCTGTCCCACCGACGCCTACGGCTGTCCCACCGACGCCTACGGCTGTCCCACCGACGCCTACGGCTGTCCCGCCGACACCTACGGCTGTCCCACCGACACCGACGGCTGTCCCACCGACACCTACGGCTGTCCCGCCGACGCCTACGGCTGTCCCACCGACACCCACGGTGGGGCCCACCCCAACGCCTGGCGCCACCACCACACCGACTGCAACACCGGTCAACATTCCGGTCGTGCCGGGTGCGGGCGGCCCGGGGGGCGCGGTTCCGTGGCTGCTGGTCATGGCCCTGATGGCGCTGGCCCTGCTGTTGGTCTGGGCGCGGCGCGCGCAGGATTGACCCGCCGGGAGTGATGGAAAATCACGCCTCGGAGATCAGGCGGGCCGCCAGTTTCCGTCCCTCACGCACAGCGTAGTTGGTGCCGCGATCCTCAGGATATATCTGCGCCATCGAGCACAGATACAGCCCCGGCGCGGGGCCTTCCCCGGGCGGGATCATGGTAGAGTAATGCCGCTCGACCACCGGTTGGGCCCAGCGTGCGCGCCACACATGATGGCCCATGATCCAGCGGCGTTCCATCTGGGGAAACATCCGTTGCAAATGCGGTAGCGCAAAGTCCAGCACAGCATCATCGGAAAGCCCATAGACCGGATCATCCGCCGATAGGTAGCGCGACAGATAGACGATGTGCCGCGCGCCATACCGTGCGGCTGACTGAAAATTGGTGTGTTCGATCACAGCGACAAATGGAAAGCTCGGGTCGTTCACGTTCAGCCAGTATGTAGAGCCGAGCGGCCGGTCGAGTTCGAGCACAAGACAAAGATTGGCGAGATATTCGATACGTTCCAGCTGGGCACATGCCGTCGCATCCGCCCAGTTTGCGATCAGCCCTGCCACCACCGGCGGCGCCGGCGTGGCGATCACCGCATCGGCCAAATCGACGTGCCCGCCGGCCTCGATCTGCCAGCCACCGTCCGGGCGCGGGGTCAGTCGTTCAACCATTCTGCCCAGGCGGATGTCGCCGCCGTGGCTGCGAATGTCATCGGCCATTGCTTCTGCCAGTCGGGCGAACGAGCCGCGCATGTAGCCCAGATGTTCGGCCCCGCCCTTGCCGCGCGAGCCCCCCCTGAGTTTCAGCTTGTTCCATATCCAGACCGCAGATACCCGCTCGGCATGTTTGCCGAACTTGCCCTTGAGCAGCGGCTCCCACATCACCCGGTACACGTTCTCGCCCGCCAGCTTTCGCAGCCATTCCGCCGCTGTCAGCCCCTCGATCGCGTGCCAGTCCGTCACCCGCCGCGCCCGGAGCGCCATCCATCCCAGCCGCAACCGATCTTGAAATGGCAAGGCAGGAAATCGCAATAGATCAAGCGGGGTGGACAGGCGCAACGTCTGGTTCGCGAAGTACACGCCGGTGAGGCTGGGTTCGATCTCCACCTGGTCGCCGAGGCCCATCTCGTCGATCAGCTCCATGATCGCGCGGTCCGAGGTGAACCAATGATGATAGAACCGGTCGAGCCTGTCATGCTCGCCCGGTGTGCCGACCTCAAACGCGCCGGCCAGCCCGCCGACGTGGTTGTCAGCATCATAGACGGTCACGGGGTGGCCTGCGCGGGCCAGGTCGCGCGCGGCGGACAGGCCGGTGAACCCGGCGCCTATGATCGCGATGTGCCGTTTCATGCCGATCTTGCGTCGCTGCCGCTGCGTGACAGTGCCCAGATCAGCAGGCAGACGCCGCCGATCAATGTCGTTGTCAGCCACAAGACCGCATGGGTGATCAGCACGAAAGCGGTCGCCTCTGCCAGCGGGTTGCCGGCGGCGGTTGTGGCCAGTTGGGCAAAATAGTCGAAAGTGCCGACATGTCCCGGGCTCGACGGCAGCAGGGTCGACAGGGTGCCCGTGGGCATGGCCAGCCAGGCTGCCTCGGGCGCGGTCAGCGCCGGGATCGACCGTGCAAGAACCCAATAGGTCGCGCCCTCGAAAAACCAGACCAGTACCGACCAGACCATCAGGGCCGGCATCGCGTGGCGGCCTGACAGATCGGCCAGCGTATCGCGCAACGGCCCCAGGAAACCTGCGATGCGATAGCGCGCTGCCGGTCCGAACACCGGGGCTACGCGGGTCAGCCCTGCAAAGACCGGCCCAAGCAGACGTGGCCGCAGCAGTAGCAAGAGCGAGATAATCCCGAATACAGCCAAGACAGTGCCGCCCGAACGCGCCAGCCCAACGGCGGCGATATCCAGGGAAAAGGCCCAAAGCGCCAGAGCCAGCGCAAGGATCAGGATGACCATATCAAGAAGCCGCTCAATCAGGACCGTTGCCAGCACCACGCTGGACGGAACACCCAGCCAGCGCGAAAAGCCAAACGTGCGCAATGCATCGCCGGCCCGCAGCGGCAACAGGTTGTTGACGGCGATCGAGCCGACAATGGCCACCGTGCTGCGCCCCAGTGAGAGGTCGGGATTGTGTCGCCGCAGCATCGACTGCCAGCGGAGGATTCGACAAAGATAGCCCAACGCCAATACCAGCGGTGCCGCCGCAACCCAAACTGGCGATACCCCGCGCGCCGCTGCGGCAAGGGCAGCGCCATCGACATTGCGCAGGGCAAGCCACAGAAAGAATGCGGCCAACGCGAAACCCAGTGCAAGCTGCGGGCTGCGCCTCATTCCGTTCGCCGTGTCCGGTCCGGCCCGGTATCGTCGTCGAAACCGACCATCTCACGCACCACGTAAAGCGGACGGCGCTGTACCTCGCGATAGATGCGCCCGACATATTCGCCCATGATGCCAAGCGATACCAGTTGCACGCCCCCCAGGAACAGAACAGCCATCATCAGTGCGGTCCAGCCCTCGACCCACACCGATGTGAAGAACCTCATGACCAGGGCATACAATATCCCCAGGACGGCAAGTCCCGCCGCCAAAAGACCCAGGGCAATCGATATCTGCAACGGTTTGATGGAAAAGGACAGCAACCCGTCGAACGCATATCGCATCATCTTGCGCAGCGGATACTTGGTCTTGCCGGCAAAGCGTTCGGGACGGTCATAGGGAAGGGCGGTCTGGCGGAACCCGGTCCAGGCGACCATGCCCCGCAAGAACCGGTGCCGTTCCGGCATCAGTTTCAGCACCTCGACGACCGGTCGGCTCATCAGGCGAAAATCGCCGGTATCCTCGGGGATCGGGATTTCCGAAAGATAGTTGATGACCCGCGAAAAACCTCGTGCCGAACTTCGCTTGAACCAGTCGTCGCCTTTGCGAGACATGCGTGTGCCATAGACCACATCATAGCCCTCGTGCCATCGGTCTATCATCTGTATCACGGTCTCTGGCGGATCCTGCAAGTCGCTGTCCATCAGGACAACCGCATCGCCGCGGGCCACATCGATACCTGCCGTCACGGCAATTTGCTGGCCGAAATTGCGTGAGAACATGACGATACGCAGGCGATCATCATTCTCGGCCGCCTCCCTCAGGATCCTGCCTGTATCGTCGCGCGATCCGTCATCGACAAAGATGAACTCGAACGCACAATCCGGTCTTGCACTGGCCAGTGCATCGAGCCTGGCCAGCGTTTCGGGCAAAACCTCTTCCTCATCGAAACAGGGGACAATGATCGAGATGAGATCTTTCTTGTTTTGCATCGTCTCGGGCCCAATCAGTTTGACATAGCGGCGCGTATCCGCCTCTGCGGGACACTTGGCTTGCAATTCGGTCTGCCGCGCACGGAAACATAGACTTGGCGTGCCTTTGGTGTCCACAAGACTTCAATGCGCTTTCGGACCCGCAGGTGACCCACCCGGTTGCGGCTGGACCTCGAATTCTGAACAGCTAATATGGGGGTGGCCGAGGAGCCCGAAGCCGCAACCCTCCAGATCGAGCGGCTGCATCGCGGCTTTGAGGAATTGTCCGACGGCGATCGCGCCGTCATCGAAGACATGATCGGGGCTCTCAAGACGCGGGCCCGCAAGGCGAGCTGATTGTTGCACCTCGATCGGATCGAGGAGGTGTCAGACGAAGTCGAACCCGTCTCACGAAGGGCAGGAAGGCTGCCCCTTATGCCGCGCAGAGACCGCGCCACTCGGCGAGGGCGGCGGCGCGGTTTCGCTTGAAATTCGATCTGGAAGTGAGGCAGCGTTCCGTGTTGAAGAGATGGTGGACCGAGGCGTGGACGGCGGCGAATTCTGAAGGC